>CAVXMQ010000018.1:0-676856 GCA_963762995.1 uncultured Acidobacteriota bacterium
AACGACAGGCGACTGAGCGTCGCCGTACGTGCGATTGCGTGTAGACACGCCGCGGATTCGCCAACCTGACCAGGTCCATGGCGGCCGGCCGCTCGACGCCATCCGGCGCAAGACCAAACATCAGTGTCCCGATCTCGACCGCGCGGACGGCACACGACCTTCCGGGATGACGAGGTCGCGCGCTTCTGCGCCTTCGATTTCGATGTTCGCCCGCGTGGTGTCGAAGTGGTTATTGTTCGGGACCACCTGGCCGGCACGGACCTGCGTGTGAACAGGATCCGCTCAGCGGCCCGCCCTGGTGCGTTGGGATGATGTGCTCGTAGCCGGTGAGGGTCTGGACGACATCCCGGAAGCGATAAAACGAGCGGCTGCCGGCGTAACTTTCGTCCCCTGCATCAGCGCGCCCCACTGCTGCGACGACATGGCGCCCGTGCCCGAGTCGGTGAGGAGATCGATGAGCAGATCGGCAGCGGCCAGTCGGAACACGTTGACCCCGGCGGCGTCGAGGGCGGCGCGGCGCTCCTACGGCGTCATGAATTTGATGCGCTCGACCGACTTGATGCGAAACGGCTCGATGATGGTGCGGGGGGTGGTCACCTTCCGATGGTCGTACCAGCGCACGTGGCTGGCAACTGCCGGTATTACGGCGCCCCGCGAGGCCGCGGTTCGCGGCTCGCGGTTCGCCGTTCGCGCGATTATCGTTGCCCCGTTACTGTCGCGCCCTGCGGCGGATCAGCGCCGCAGCGCCAAGCCCCATGAGGAACACGCTCGCCGGCTCGGGAACCGCCTCGAACTGGATGTTGGGTCCGAAGCGTCCGTTGTTCGCCGTCAGGGTACCGGGGAACGAGAATCCCCCGGCGCTGTCGTTGCGTGTATCGCCGAGGAAGGTGATCGCGGGATCAAACGTCACCGACGTTGCGGATTGGGCGTAAAGATCACCAAAGGGTGAATAGGTACCGCGCTCCGAGCACGTAGGACTGTCCTGAGAGCAGCAGCGTCGGTGCGATGGCTTCATACCGAAAAGCGCCGGTCAGCGCGCTGTTCGTCAGGACGGTCGTCGAGGCCAGAAGAGTCCCGCCGCTCGTCCAGAGCCCGACTTCGTGATTCTGAGCGAGGGGGTTGGTGGGGCTGGCGTCCCAGAAACCGAGCATTGTGGCCAGGAGATTCTCGTTCGCCGTGAAAGACCAGCCAACCGTCATGTCGGTGTTGTCGTATGAAATGAACGCACCTCCACCGCTGAACGACGTCAGGCCGATGGTGCCTGCCCGAGCGGGAACGGGAAGCAGCGCGATTCCCAGCAGCGACAACAAAATAAGACGCTTCATTAAGGACTCCTCTTGTTCGAGTGGTAACAGAAACGTTGTGCAATTGAGTGGCCAGCCCGGCCGATGCCAAATGCTGGAGGATCTCAGGGATACGTCGCGCAGCAACGGCCGGATGTCTACGCTAGAGAGGTTATTAGTCGGCCAGCTCTCCGCTTAACGCGTCCAAACGCCAACGTCGATGGGCCGCATCCGCACGGCGGCAACGGCAGTATCCAAAATGGCGACGATGCGCTCAACGGCCCTTGCGCTTGGCGCTCCAATCGGCGCTGATACGCCCTCCGAGATCGGCGCGCCCTTTCATCGCATCGCCATCGACCTTTCCGGTCAGGACGACGCGCACCGGCTCACCCGGATTGTCCAGGTCGAATCGAATCGTCAGGCGGCGCCAACGAGCTCGATCGTCGCGGCTCGCTTCCCGCCGTTAGGCGCGATGAGCGTCGCCTGGAGTCGTTTCACCGTTACTCGTGACCGCGAGCAGGAGGCGGATGTGCCCGCTAAGGGCACGGGGGATTCGGCTCAGCGACAGCCACTTGTCTCACTTGACCGACAGCCGCTGTCCGTTGACAGGAGATAAGAAGACCAGGAGGTATGGAGGTGGCAGCGAACTGGGTCCGGACCTAGTTCGCCGTAATGTGCCGCTTCGATTCGAAGATATGTCTCTTGCTCCGATATCTGCAGAATTCGCGTGCAGTAGGCAGAGAGGGAGGAACAACCTTCGTCTACCCAGAGCCTGCGTGCATCGACTTCGGCCAGCGCCGCAGGCAATCGTGCCGTCGCGCGACGGGCGCTGCCGGCGAGACGCACCGCCTCTTCAAGCAGCGCAAGGTTGGAGATGCGCGGTGGGGATTTCGACTCTCATGCCTCCGTATACCATCGTCGTTTTTCGACCACGTCGTTACCGCGTGGAGCAGCGATTGCGCGCTGAGGGATCGACGATGATTCGCAGCGTCAGGATCGCTGACGACGTGCGAGGTGCGCGCGCGCAGAAGCCGATCGTCGCGCATCACAGCCCGTGGCGAGATGTCGGTTGAAAAGCTGTCAAGCGTTTTGTAAAGTGTGCGCCGCTGGCTCGCGCCGTAGTCCGTCGTCGAGACGCATAATTACTAAATCCATGACGCTTCCCGTCGCCTGCTCGCTCACACCCGAAGCCCTCGCGACCCACAAAGAGGGCTTGCTGCCCGGCCTCGCGCGCGAGGCGGAAGCGCGTGAAGAAACGTCCGACGGTCTGCGCCTCAGGTTTACGGCCGACCATCTGCAACGCATCGCCGCCGTCGTTGACGTCGAGCGTCACTGCTGTCGCTTCCTGCGCTTCGACCTGATCGTCGAACCGGACGGCGGGCCGGTGTGGCTGGCGTTAGGCGGTCCGGAGGGGACGAAGGAATTCCTCGCGGCGTTGATCGACCGCTGATGGTCCTCGACTTCCCACTGTTGGTCGAACAAACCTGTTCGAGCAAGACCCCGTACAATAACGTTGAGCCGGGGTGGCGGAACTGGCAGACGCTCGGGACTTAAAATCCCGTGGCCTTCGGGCCGTCCGGGTTCGATTCCCGGCCCCGGCACACTTGGAATGCTGAATTCTGAATGCTGAATGCTGAATGAGGGTGCGACAGCTCCGCGCTAACGCTTCAACGGCGGGTACATCGCCGGCGGCTTGTCGAAATCGATCCGCACGATCTCGGTCCACGGCACGTACTCGGGGCGCTCACGACCCTCGACAAAGACCAGCATGCCGGCGTTCCCCGCTCCGAGATCGCCGGCGCGCTCCAGCTGCAACGCCTCGCCGCTATGGAGCGTCACCGACGCGCGTGGGGCGCCGGGGTCTTCGCCGCCAGCGGGCGCGATCGAGGCCACCAGTCCGAACGGAATCGTGTAGTCCACCCCATGAGACGGGGCATCGAGTGTTTCCGTCGTCTCGCTTTCGTCCAGGTCGTAGACCAGTCGGCCAGTGAGACGTTGACCGGCGCGGGTGGTCACCGTTCCGGTGAGCGGGCGCCCCTGCGGAAAATCGGTGTAGGCCGGCCCGCTGTCGCCGGCGGCGCTGAAGTCGAGGCGCTCGAAGGCGCCCCAGGAGACCAGCACACGACCGTAGCGACGGTCGTCTACGTAGACTCCGCCGCTCCCCTCGCCGACTGCGCGGTTGCCGGAGAGCACGAGCTCGCGGCCCTCCAACAGCGTCACCAGCGCGCTGTCGCCCGTGCGGCGCACGATGGAGCGGATGGTGTTGAAGCGGAGCCCGACCAGATCATCGGCGGTGCGGCCGGCGAGCAAGTCGGTCGAGAGACCCGACTGCCGGTTCCACTGGATGAAGCCCGAAAAGTCGCCGTGCCGCGTACGCACGGTGCCATGCAGCCGGGGCGGGACGTCGCGCAGGGGCGCGGTGGAAGGCAGCAGTTCGATCGTGCGGATCCGCACGTGCGATGAGGGCGGTATTCCACCCGCCCAACTGGCAAGGTTCACGACTCCTCGCGTGTCATCCCACACCCGAAGGCCGTCGTCGAAGTCGTTCGCGGCACCCCAGGCAAGGGCGAACACGGTGCCGCTCTTGAGCGTCACTCGCAGGTCGCGTCCTCGCTCCTCGAGCCGCGCGATGTCGCCGAAGCGCGCCATGAAGGGACGGCCGATATCGACGCGATAGGTCCCAAGAGGGATCTCGAACCCGAAGATCGTGAACGAGCGGCGCTTCTGCGTCAGCTCGGCGACCGGCGGCTGGTCGGCCCACGGGTTCTGGGGCTTGAAGCCGTTGAAATAATCCCCCCAGAACGCCTCCTCGTCGCCGCCGAAGCGCAGCCGCCCCGCGTACGTGGTGCCCGCTTCGGTCGTGACGCGGCCGTAGAGGAAACCCTCTCCGCGTGTCCTCCACCGGCACCGGCGCCGGCGCGTCGACCTTCCCCTCGACGGCCCGGTGCGTTCCCGACGAGGACGACGACGAGCAGCATGACCGCGGTGGCGAGTGGGAGCGACTTCATGCGGCCATCATCTCCCTGCCGGGTCGTCGATGTCTTGAGCGGCCGGTGATGGAAGTTCTGAGATGTGCGTGAGCAGCTTGCAGATCGATCCGCCTTCGCCGCTGCAGCGAGGCGCTCAGCGATGCACAGCGTGATCCCTTTACTGCCGCATTTTGTCTGGGGTGCTTGCCGGCCCCTAAAGGGTAGGCTCCGGCGCGGCGGGCGGGCTCTGCGGCAGCTCTCCCCGAACGGAAGAACGAAATGAAGAACTGGCGGATACGGCCGCAGTACAGCCGCGGGGACGCGGGCGGTCAGTGCAGGACTACGAGCGCACGCCGCGGACGGCAGCCGCCCGGACTGCCAGCAGGAACCGGTGGAAGCTGGCATACGTCGCTTCAAGCTCGCGGCGGTAGTGGGGGACGCGGGTCTCCACGTAGTCGTTCAGCCAGTGCAGCAGGCACACCAGCGTCGCGGTGACCGACAACATCCCGATGAAGATGAGAACGTCGGTGCCGATGGGCATGGGCTCATTGTAGCAGCGGAGTCCGCGGGTGTCGGGTTCACGAGAGCGAACAAGAAACCTCAGTGCGGGCGACGTTCATCGCGCATCGTCCACCACTCGGAGGAACCTCCCGTCCTGATACTCGATCGCGGCTGGCGCGCCGTCCGAGGCTCCCAGCGTGAAGTTGATCAGGCCGGGCCCTCGCCAGTCTGCCTCCCACACCGCCCGGAACGTGTTGTGATGCCAATGCTCGAGCCGGCCAACGAACGCCGTGCCATACCGGACCTTCAATGCACCGGCATCCACCGACACCACGATTTCGCCGCGGAGCGGATCCAGATACTTTCCTGCGTATCGGTCGAGCGGGAGCGAGGGGGAGGTTCCCTGCACGCGTTGTGATTCGAGCCTCGCCTGCCCCTGCGCCTGGCGGCTCGCGTGCCTCGCCATACAGCTTCAGCAGATCGGCGCTCCAATCGCGGTCGCTCTTCCCCCCGTAGCGGTCGAACACCGTGTACATCAGCGCGTGCCGGAGTTCTCCGCCCGAGAGATTCGCGAGCACGTAGATCCCGAGGCGTTCGTCGCGGATCATCCCGGCGAGCGCGATCATTCCATCGATGCTCCCGGTATGGAAGTCAACGGCGCGGCCACGGTAGTCCTGCTGGAACCAGCCGAGCCCGTACGTCATCCAGTGCGGCTTCACGAGTGGGGTCGTCGGATACATCGATTCGGGAACGAACGTCTGCGGGCGGAACAGCTCGGCGTACGTCCGCTCCGAGAGCAACCGCTTTCCGTCCGGCAGGCGCCCGCCGTCCAGCAGGCACTGGATCCACTTGGACATGTCGTGCACGCTCGACCAGACGGAACCCGCCGCGGCGACCGAATCGACGCTCATGTTGGAGATGACTTTCACCCGCCCGCGGACGAGCGCGTGCGGGGAGGCGACGTTCGCCCCCGCAGGTACGTCACGCAGCGTGGCAAAGGATTCGCGCATGCCGAGCGGCTCGAAGATGCGGGTACGGACGACCTCCGTCCATGGACGGCCGCTCACGGCGGCGACCACCTCTCCGGCGGCGGCGTACATCACGTTCTGATAAATGAACCGTGAACGGAGCGAATACGCGGGTTCCAGCAGCCTGACGCGCCGGAGAATCTCGGCGGTCGAGTTCTCCTGTCCGTACCACAGGTAGTCGGCGTTGCCGAGACCCGCACGGTGGGTCAGCAGGTCGCGGATGGTGATCTCGCGCGTCACCGCCGCGTCCTTGAGCTGAAATGCCGGCAGGTGTTTGGTGACGGGATCGTCCCACGCGAGCTTGCGCTCGTCGACCAGCATCCCGACGAGCGCGGCCGTCATCGCCTTGGTGGTCGAACCGATCGCGAAGACCGTGTGCTCGTCGACTTTCTCCGGCTTGCCAAGTTCCCGGACGCCATACCCGCCGGCATGCACGACTTTGCCGTCTTTCACCACGGCGACGGCGAGCCCTGGAATCTTCCACTGCTCGACACCCTGCGACACATACGCGCCGAATCCCGCCAGCGCATCCTGTCTCGCGACGACCGTCGTCCACCCGACGAGGGCGACAATCGCGCACGCCGTCAGTTGTCGTTTCATAATCCTCATGCGTTTCTCCGGATGCTGCGGCGCAGCGTCTGCAGGACTGTTCGAATGGCGCGCGCTCATTATCGCGTTTTTCCCATCATTGAGCGGCACGACCAGCTTTCCGGTTCACGCGTCCAAACACTATGCGCCGTTGGGGCCGCGTGTCTCCTCTCGACGCTGCTTGCCGCTGGATGCGCGGCGCGGTCCCACAGCACCCGCCCTGCCGTTGCCACCGGCTGGGATGACCTGGCTGATCTTCGTGGACGATCTGCACATCAACTTCCGGGACACCGGCCGTGTCAGGCTATTGCTTCGTTCGATCTCGACAGAGTTGATACGCGACGAGGACGTATTCGCAATGCGGTCGAGCGGAGCCTCGGCCATAAATATCGGTGTCGGCTCCGATCGCGCGCGCCTCGACCCGGCTATCCGGACCGTTACGGGCGCCGGTCTGCACGCGTCGGAGATCAGCAGCGGGTCCAAAGCCGTAAGGGAGGAGATCGGATTCCGGCACGGCATCGCGTTTTCCGCCGCGACGGACTTGCTTGGCAACGTGCCGGTATCACCGCACCGGCGGCGGGTCCTGCTCTACATCAGCAACGGCTACGATTCCGAGCGGGCCAGCGCTCGTGCATTCAGTTTCTCGGGTGCTGCCCGACGAGGCAACGTGATCGTCTTCGCGATGAATGCGGCCGGTCTTCCAAGCAAGCTGGTCCAGAACACCGGCGTGGACGAGCCCAGGCGTCAAAGCCTGCGCGGCATCGCCGAACCGACGGGAGGCTTTGCGCTCCTCGACAGCGTGGATTTTGCTGACCCGATGCCTCGCATCCGCGCGGCGGCAACGGCCAGCGTGAGGGGCTCGGCTAAGTAGGTCCTGCGGGAGAGCACCCCGTCTTGTGCGCCTCGCTGCCCGGTGGTATTTTGAGTCTCGGCGTACAGGACGCCTCCCGTCCGCGGACAGGACTGAGTCCACCTGAGTAAGTCAGAAAAACGTTCGGACGTGATCACCGAACCTCCTTTGCCCGACGCCAGCGGACCACGGGCTCATCCGAGGAGGCTCGTCATGCCCGTTCGCCGCCTGCCAGTCCGACCCGATCTCGAACAGCTCCATCGTCAGGCCAAGGAATTCCTTCGCGACATCCACGCCGGCGATGCGGAGGCCATCGCCGAATTCCGCGCCCACCATCCCGAATCGATCGATCCATCAGCCGCGAAGCTGGCGGACGCGCAACTCGTGCTCGCACGCACCTACGAGGCTTCGAGCTGGACGAGGCTCGTGCAGGCAGTGCAGCTCGCCGACGCGATCTGGCGCGATGACCTGGACGCGGTCCGCGCGCTCGTCACGCGCGACCCATCGCTCATCCATGAGGATGTCCTGATTCGCACCGACAGCAACTGGGGCCCGCCGATGACGTACGCGGCGAACCTTGGCCGCGACCGCATCATCCGATTCCTGCACGAGCAGGGCGCCAAAGACCTGGAGTCGGCGGCCGGCCGCGCCGCGCTCCAGGGGAAGAGCGGACACGGTGCGCATGATTTACGACCTGGCGGGCCGACCGTCGCTCGAGAAGGTGACGCTCGCCGGCCCAGCGTACACGCTGAGCGTCGAGGGAACTGCCGTCGCTGCTCGCGCTCGGCGCCCGCGTCGTCGGACCCAATGGTGTGGACCACACCACGATGGAGCACCTCCTCGGGACCGACAGCCGGAACCCGCCGGCAAAGCACCGCATCCTGGAGATGTACGTCGAGCACGGCTTCGAGCCTCCCGATACGCCGGTGATGGCGCTCCATCGCGGGCGCATCGACCTGCTCGAGGCGCACCTCGCGCGCGACCCGGATCTCCTCACGCGCACGTTCGACATCGCCGATATCTACCCGCTCGCCCCTGCCTGCTCGCGGGAGCCCTACACCGCTCAGGGGACGCCGGTGCACGGGACGACGCTCCTGCACATTGCCGCCTACTTCGACGAGTTGGAGATCGCGGAGTGGTTGCTCGATCGGGGCATGGATCCGGATGCACGAGCCGCGGTTGACGCCGACGGCTTCGGCGGCTACACCGCGCTCTTCTCGACGGTCGTCTCCCAGCACAACTTCTGGGTCAACTACGGCAAGGGACAGCCGGACGAAGCGCGTTTCACGCGTCTCCTGCTGGACCGCGGTGCGGACCCGAACATCCGGGCGTCCCTGCGGGCACGCCTCGAGGAGGGACACGGCGGCGGACCGCTTCGCGAGTACCGGGACGTGACGCCGCTCGGCTGGGGCGAGCAGTACCACGCGCGGATCTTCGTGAGCCGCGAGTCGCTTCGGTTGATCGAGGCTCGCCTTCCTACTTCCGCGTGAAGTACCGCCGACCCGCGTATCCGAGCAGGCCCACCCCGTACAGCAGCATCGACGCCGGCTCGGGCGCCTGTCTCGCTGCAGGGCCCTCCGCGAACACCAGGTCGGCTGTCGGGTTCTCCGACATGGTGGACCAGAGCCACAAGCCGCCGCCGGTGTAGGTGCCGGGGTCGTAGCCGATGATCCCAAGATCGACGAAGGCGCCGGTCGTGCTCACGTTGAATCCGATGATGTACTTCGAGCCGGGCACCAGCGCGATCGGCGCGAAGTCGAAGTGCGACAGCGCCGCGATGCCGCCGCCGTACCCGTCCGCAAAGATCTGCGGCGCGCTCGATCCGAGCAACGTCCCATCCAGTTCGAAGATGTTCACGGTGAGCGTGTTCGTCCAGCCATTGCCTGGGCCCGTGTCCATCAACCACAACTCGACGACCTCGAGGCTGGTCAGCGTCGGCGTGAATGTCTGGCCGATGTTATTGGTAACGGCGAACGCAAGGCCGCCGCCGGCATACGGTTGGGTCTGGTCGATGAGGATCGGGTGTGCGGCAGCGGCGGTCGGGAGCAGGAAGCAGGCGAAAACGGCGGTTACGAAGCGGCACAAGTGGCTGAAGGTGGAAACGGTCGATTGAGGCATGGCCAGGGGTCTCCTAGGGTTCGGTCCAAGTCGAGCCACGCCGCAGTGCAAAACATTTTCCAAGGCGGATGCCGACGAAAAATCGCGAGAACTCTTAGTCGAAGGCCTCACGAGTCTTCGCGACGGAGGTTTTTTTCTTCCGGCCCACAGCTGTGCTCGACCGACCGGCGACCTACGTGATCATCGCGGCGACCTCGCGCGCCAGCCACGGGGCGATCGAGTACTTGCCGGTGTCCACCGAGATGTACGAGCCTGCGCGCGTGATGCCGATGCGATCACGGCGATGCAGCGTCGATCGGGGATCGGCGAGCGAGCCTTGACCGGCCGCGTAGACCCAGCCTCCTTCGATGCGCGCATCTTCGATGCAGGACTGCAGGGCACCCACCGAGGGCACGATCTGGCCGAGACGCTCGATGATCTCGCCGACGATCCGTGTTCGCTGGATCTCGTCGAGCGCCGGTACCTGTGGCGCCTCGACAACGGTGCTCTCGGCCATGAGGCCCGTCAGATACCACGAGAGATAAAGGTCCCGCCCGTTGTAATTTTTGACGTCGCCAAACGGGCCGGTCGCAACCACCGTGCTGGGCACATCCACGTCACGCGAGGTGCGAAGGAACGCGGACAGGCGGAAGCGATGGGACCAGGCGGGAGGCATCGGAAGACCGACCTCTGCGTCGATGGCGAGTCGCCCCTCCCACAGGGCGTTGACCACGATGTCGAAGGGACCCTCGGTGCCGGCGGACGTCTCCACGAACATTGGGGAGTCCACGGCATCGGTCGAGTGGCGCACGCTCTCGACGTACGTCCGCATCCGTTGTTCGATGCCGGGTTCACCGGCGAGCGCGTCGACGAAGCGGTCTGCCACCCAGCGGGTTGACACGGACCGTTCCGGCACCCGGAACCCGGCGTCGATCCGACGAGTGTCGTAGGTTGCCTCCAGCTCCGACGACGTCAGGCGGCGTGGCCGCGCGCAGCCGATCGGTACGAGATAACGAGCGGCATCTGCGTGGGCGGTCGCGAGCGCCGCCACGGCGTCGAAGTAGTGCGCTGTGGCTTCCGCTGATGTCACCGACTCACGGTGTATCACGTAGGTGTCATCGCTGTAGGCGATGGCCGGCTCCATCGAGCAGCCAATGAGCTCCTCGATCAAACCCCTGAACGCCAGGCCTCCGGGCAGGAGACGTCGCGCGGTGGCGAGCGACGGATCCGCGGCGTACAGGTAGCCGAGGTGAATCTTCCCCTCGTTCCAGCGACTGGCGCGGGCGAATGGCTGCTCGGCCGCGTCGAAGAGCGTGACTCGAACACCCCGGCGGGAGAGGAAGAGCGCGGTGGCGCTGCCCATGATCCCTGCGCCAAGCACCGCCACCCGCTTCACGGGGGGTCATTGTATGCTGTGCGCGGATCGTGCCGCCCGCTGCTGCTTCGCTGATCCAACGCTGATGTCCACAGCCCCGGTCGTTTCGGTCGTTGTCGCGACGTACAACCGCAGCCGCGTGCTCGCCCACGCGATTGAGAGCGTGCGGTCACTCAACGCTTGCCAATTGGGAGCTCATTGTCGTCGGCGACCACTGCACCGACGACACCGCCGCGGTGGTCGCATCGTTCGACGACCCACGGATCACGTTTATCAACCTGCCGCAGAATGTCGGCGATCAGGGAGGGCCCAACAACGAAGGCGTGCGCGTCGCACGAGGGCGCTATATCGCCTACCTGAATCACGACGACATGTACTTTCCCGACCATCTCGCGTCGTCGGTAGCCTGGTGCGAGGGAAGCGGCGCCGACCTCGTGTGGTCCCCCTTGCTGATGGCGCTGCCTGCGAGCGAGTCCGAGCTTGCCTCAGAGACGTGGCGCTTCCAACTCATCGGCATCCCCCCCGGCGATGACTACCATCCGCGCGTGTTCGTGCTTGCCTCCGCGTGGCTACTGAGGCGGGAATTGGCCACACAGATCGGTCCGTGGCGGCTCGCTCGCGAAACGTTCGTCACGTCCTCACAGGACTGGTTGTTTCGCGCCTGGCGGTCCGGAGCACGCATGCGGTTCAAACCGGATGTCAGCGTGCTGGCGATCCCGGCCTCCTATCGGGCAGGCAGCTACGCCGCGGAGCGGAGCCCCGAGCACGAGTGTCTGGCCGCAGAACTCCGGACCAACCCGTATTTCCGCGAAACGGCGATGGAGAGTGCCGCCATTACCGGCGCGCGGGAGGCCAGTCGCTACAAAGTGGGACGCGCGCTCCGCTCTTTGGTGGTTCGACCGGTCTACGCCGCAGCCATCACGTTGGGTATCCATCCCTATGCCCCGTACATGGCTCTCCGCTATGGGCGTCGCGGCAATTTCGTGAGCGCCATTCGTCGCCGGACGGGATTGGAAAAGCTGACCTGCTGACTCGAATGTCCACAGTTCCCGTCGTGTCGGTCATTCTCGCGACGTACAACCGCAGCCGCGTGCTCGCCCACGCGATCGACAGCGTACGGTCCTCAACGCTTGCCGATTGGGAGCTCATTGTCGTCGGCGACCACTGCACCGACAACACCGCCGAGGTCGTCGCGTCGTTCGACGACCCACGGATCACCTTTATCAACCTGCCGAAGAATTGCGGCGAGCAGTCCGGGCCCAACAACGAAGGTGTGCGCGTGGCGCGCGGGCGTTATATCGCCTACCTCAATCACGACGACATGTACTTTCCGGACCATCTCGCAACGTCGGTGGCGTGGTGCGAGCGGAAGGGCGCCGATCTCGTGTGGTCCCCCGTGCTCATGGCGGTCTCTGCGACTGCGTCCGACGTCGCCGCAGGGAAGTGGCGCTTTCAACTCGGCGGTGTACCCCCGGGCAATGACTATCATCCACGCGTGTTCGTGTTCGCTTCGGCCTGGCTCCTGACGCGCGAACTGGCCACCAGGGTCGGTCGGTGGCGGCCCGCTCGCGAGACCTTCGTTACCTCCTCCCAGGACTGGTTGTTTCGCGCCTTCTGCTCTGGGGCGCGCATGCGCCTCAAGCCGGGGGTCAGCGTGCTCGCGGTACCTGCCTCCGGCCGATCGGGTAGCTACCTCGCCGAGCGGAGCCCGGAGCACGAGGGTCTGGCCGCACAGCTCCTGGCCAACCCGCGCTTCCGCGAAACGGCGATTGAGAGCGCCGCCATAGCCGGCGAGCGGGAGGCCAATCGGTACAAAGTGGGGCGCGCGCTCCGTTCCTTAGTGGCTCGACCGGTCTACGCCGCAGCCATCGCTTTGGGTATCCATCCCTATGCCCCGTACTTCGCCCTTCGCTATGGACGCCGCGGCAATCTCGTAAGTGCCCTTCGCCGCCGGACCGGATTGAAGAAGCTACGAACCTCCGCTCGGCGAAGCAGCCACGGCGCGAAGTCGGACCACACGCGCCTGACAAGCGTGACCGGGATCTTCCACACGTGCGGTTTCGATCTGCCATCGGAATACACGTGCAGTTCGAGTTCGCCGCCGGGCGCGAAGGCTGCGGGCTCGTACTGATACAGGCCGAAGCAGCCGGCGAACCCAGGCGACGAGCAGAAGCGACCGGGCACGATCGGGACGACTTCGATTCCATTCCGCAACAGCCGCATGCGCACCATCGTGACTTTCGGTACTACACGAATCCCCACGATCGCTTCCACTTGCGCGCTGTGCGCCTGCCAGGCGTACCCGTGTTGCGCCTTTCGGATCTCCTCGCCGTGGCCTAGCAGGTAGACGACCGGTGGCGTGAGGACGTCGATCCGCATGCCCTTGATGTTCACGCCGTAGGCTGACGGATCGCGCAATGCGACCGCCCGCTCGCGCAGCGCCACGGCAGGATAGGGCGTCAGCGACGCGACCGGCAGCGGCTCAGGCGACGGCATTGGCATCGATGCCCCGGCGCTCGCGCCGGTAACAAACGGCAGCGCGATATCAGCACGCATGATGCCGGCGAGTCCCGGTCCGGCTGCCGCTTTCCTGAAGAAAGTGCAAATGCCAACCACCTCGCCGGCGAGGTTCAGCAACGGCCCTCCGGAGGTCCCGGAGTTCACATTCAGGTCGGCGATGAAGGTCTCGGCCGTGACCCGGCTCACCATCCCGGCCGTCAGCACCGTCCCATCGTCAGTCAGGGTGCTCCCAATCGCCAGGACGCGTTCGCCAACCCTCACCGTGCTGGCCGCGGAGCCGGCAAGCAGGAGCGGAGTCGTGTTCTCGACGGCGCGCGGGATGGACCCGAATCAGCGCAAGGTCCTTCAATGGGTCGCGCGCGACGACGACGGCCGGGTACTTGTGGCGCGGATCGATGCCGACGGCGAGATAGCTTCCACTTCCGATCACGTGATGGTTCGTGACGACCAGGCCGCTGCTGTCGACCAGGAACCCGGAACCGTGGCCTGACTCCGTTTCCACGAGAAACACGGACCGACGCACTCGCTCGAAGACGTCGCTCTCTGCTGTCGACGCAGCGGCCCGGCCAGTCTGCGGGTCGTAGGCTCGTCCGACGAGCGCAACAAGCACCGACAGACAGGCGAACAGAGGTAGACTCGGCGGCATCCAGGGCTCCAGGCAATCGGGCGGGTAACCTCAGGCGACTATCGCGGCGGCAGCCGGCAAGTGCCATGGAGCAGACCTGAAGTCCACCTGAAGTTCACGTGAACTGGCAAGCCGATAGGCTCCGATTCGGCGACTTCGAGCTCGACGTGGGCGCTTATCGCTTGCGGCGCGCCGGGCAAGACGTTCGGCTCGAACAGCAGCCGATGGATCTCCTCATCCTTCTGGTGCAGCGCCGGCCGCACCTGGTCAGCCGGGAGGAGATCGTGGAGCGGCTCTGGGGCGCCGAGACCTTCGTAGAGGCCGAGGCGGGGATCAACACGGCGATCCGCAAGGTCCGTCAGGCGCTGGGGGATACCGCGACGGCGCCGACCTATATCGAACGTGTTCCGGGGAAGGGATATCGGTTCGTTGGTCAGGTGATCGATCGCAGCGGACCGCTCCCCCGCGCGACGCGACCAGTGGTGACGTTGGGTGCGACCGTAATTCTCGTGGCCGCCGTACTCACCCTGTTTTTCGCTTCTCGTCCCCGGACGCCACCGCCCGGGCCTTCCGTGTTGCCCCTGACCAAGCTGACCGGCACGGAGCGCGACCCGACCTTTTCACCGGACGCTACGCAGGTCGCCTTCGCCTGGGACTCGGCGCGAGAAGACAACTTCGACATTTACGTCACGCTGGTCGGATCCGCGGATGTCCGCCCGCTCACGACCGGTCCGGAACAGGATCTCTCGCCTGCGTGGTCCCCCGATGGCGGGCAGATCGCGTACGTCCGCATTCAATCGCCCGGGAATTCCCACCAACTCCGGGTGATGTCGGCTCTCGGTGGGAGCGATCGCGCGGTAACTGACCTCCCTGTCTGGTACCAGCCGACTTGGTCTCATAACGGCCGGTTCCTCGCGGCGGGCCGAGCCGTGCTGCCTGGCGTGCCCACCGCCGACAACGGCATCTATCTCATCACCGTCGCGAGCGGTGAGTCGCGACCACTGACGCGTCCAGAGTACGGGAGCGACTACCAGCCGAGCTTCTCACCCGACGGAGGGCGTCTGGCCTACGCAAGCTGTCGAGAGGCGACCTTCAAGTTCCACTGCCACGTGCTGGTGCAGAGGCTTGACACGGACTTGCGGCCGGTGGGGGCACCGCTGACGCTGACCCGTGAGCTTCAGGGCCGTATCAGCGGCGTGACCTGGAGCCGGGACGGCGGCACCGTCATGTACGGAGCCGGCACTCCGACAAGCGCGTTGTGGCGCGTACGCGCGGATGGCGCCCTCCCTCCACAGCGAGTGGCAGAAGCCGGCGACGGCGCCGCCTATCCGGCCGCTGCCGGATCCATGGACCGTGTGGTGTTCTCTCGCGGGTCATACGCGAATCACCTGTATCGATTCGAACCCGGACGCGCCGCACAACCGATTGCGCAATCGGCGGGCGAAAACGCACAACCCGATCTCTCGGCCGACGGCCGCATCGCATTCTGCTCCGACCGCTCCGGGGTCGTCGAAGTGTGGACCGCCGCGGCTGACGGCGCCGAGCCCCGCCAACTGACTAGAGGCCCCGGACGGGGGCGATGTTCGCCGGCGTGGTCACCAGACGGCCGACACATCGCGTTCGACTCGCCGGACGCCGAGGGCTTCTATCAGATCTGGATCACGGCCGCGGACGGCGGCCCCACTCGGCAGCTCACACAAGGCCCGGCACATCACAACGTGCCCCGCTGGTCTCACGAGGTGAAGTGGATTTACGTGTCGTCGTCGCGCGGCGGAACGCGAGACATCTGGCGCGCGGAGGTCGAGACGGGGCGGATGGAGCAAATCACGCACGGCGGCAGCGGGTTCTGGTCATCCGAGGCCGCCGACCGGACGGGCATCCTCTATGCTGCGAGCAATGCCGATTCACCGCTCTTGTTTCAGGCACACACGGGGGGTGCGCCGCGCGAGGTCCGTCCGTGCATAGTCGCCGGCAGCATCGCGGTGGCCGGCGGGCACGGCATCTACTACCTGCCCTGCCAGAAGCTGGGATTGGTTCTCGACCAGCCGGTTCATCTCTTCGATCCCGCTACCGGTGTCGATCGACCACTGGGGCTGCTGGAGGCCTACCGCCGGCCGCGCGATGTGTTCGCGCCCAGCTTCCGGAAGATGGCGCTGTCAGCCGATGGAAGTACGATCCTCTATACCCGTCGCCTCCCGGCGGTGGCTGACCTGATGGTGATGGAGAACTTCCGCTGAACCTGCGGGTGAGTTACTTCGGCGGGATGCGGTACAACATGGCAATGCACCAGCTCACGCACTCCTCCCGCAGTTCCTCGGTCTCGTCCGCCTTCCATTCGGGAATACCGAACGTGTTCACGACGATCCGTGTGCCCGCCGGGAGGGCACGGAACTTGGGCTCGAGGCGCCGGAGATTCTCGGGGAGCAGGAACAGCGCCAGCACGGTGGCCTTCGAGATGTCGGCCTCGTACATGTCACCCTCGATGAACGTCGCACGGTCAGCGACGCCGGCTTCCTTGGCCAGCTGCCGGGAGAGTTCCACCATCTTGGGGTTGAACTCGACCCCCAGCGCTCGGGCGCCGCGTTTGGCGGCGGCAATGACCATGCGGCCGTCACCAGATCCGAGATCGATCACGAAGTCATCGGTGGTCACCTTCGCCAGGTCCAGCATCTTCTCGACGAGCGCCGGTGACGTGGGGACCCAGACGACGTCCTTCCCCTGCTGACCGGAGACGGGTTTGAAGTCCTGTTGAGCAGCGACCTGAACAACGGTCGAGGCGGCGAGCAGAAGCACGGCAAACATAACTCGGTATCTTATCCAATAGCTGGCCGCTACTTCGCCGCTGGCGGAATCCGGTACAGGATCGCGGTGCACCAGTTCGTGCAGTCCTCGGTGAGCTGTTCCGTCGCATCCGGCGTCCAGTCCGGAATCCCGAACGTGTTGACGACGATGCGCGTGCCCGGGCGAAGGGCGCGGAACTTCGGGTCGAGCCGCTGGAGGTTCTCTGGCAGCAGGAACAGCGCGAGCACGGTCGCCTTCGAGATGTCGGCCTGGTACATGTCCCCTTCGACGAAGGTGGCGCGGTCGGCGACGCCGGCTTCTCTGGCGAGCTGCCGCGAGAGTTCCACCATCTTGGGGTTGAACTCGACGCCCAGCGCTCGGGCGCCGCGTTTGGCGGCGGCAATCACCATCCGGCCGTCACCAGACCCGAGATCGATCACAAAGTCATCAGCGGTCACCTTCGCCAGATCCAGCATCTTCTCGACAAGCGCCGGCGATGTCGGAACCCAGACGGCGTCCTTCCCCTGTTGACCGGGTACGGGCTTGAAATCCTGTTGAGCGGCCGCCTGAACAAGCATCGAGGCGGTGAGCAGCAGTAGGGCAAGCATAGGTCGGTATGTTATCCGCTCGCGCCGTCGCATTACCTGAGCCGCGATTGCGCAGATTCTTCAATAGCCGAGTTCTGGATGGCTCAATCCACCCTACAATCGGCCGATGGTGCGGAAACGGACAATCCTCGCTCGTCGAAGACGACGGAGACCTTCGGCGTCTGTTTCGTACCGCATTGACTCTCTCGGGATACGACGTCGAAGAGGCTGGCGACGGACTCGAAGCTCTCCAGAAACTCGATCACTCCCCACCCGACCTGGTCGTGCTCGACGTGATGCTGCCGCAGTTCAGCGGCCTGGTCGTCCAGCAAGAACTCGCGGCGCATATGCTCACGCGAGATATCCCGGTAGTGATCATCACCGGATCGGGTGCCGACCTGGGACATGTCGCCGCGGCGTGCATCCTGCGCAAACCGATCACGCCGGAGAAGTTGATTCTCACGGTCCAGAGCTGCCTCGCCAGCGGCGCCCGCGGCGCGCTGTAGTCGCTTCGCCATTCGTTGCCGTTGTCCGTAGCGGTCCGTTGTCCGTTGTCCGTTGTTCGGATTTACCTGTAGGGACGGGTCTTCAGACCCGTCCGGTCATCCGGCGGCGCAATAGGAACGCGGGCGGTCCCAAAATCACTAACCACAGCACCAGCGTCGGCAGCACCTCCGCGGCGAAGACCGCGAGGGAAATGGCGTGCTCGACGGCAGCCGCGAAGCCGTCCACGATGGCATTGCGCAACCGGGTGGAGATCGACAGCGAGCCCGTTACCGCCTCCGCCTTCCGCTCGGACGTGAGCTCCACGTTGACCGTGGCATAGGCGATGCGGCCGTCCATGTGTTTGCGCTCCGCTTCCATCTGTTCGATCTCCCCCCGCACGCGAGCGATCTCGCGTTCGACGTCGAGCACGTCTGACAGCCGTCCGGTGCGATTCTTCAGGACGTCCTTGAGCCGTACTTCGGACGCACGTGCATTCGACAGCCGTGCATCCAGGTCCGCAGACCGCTGCGTCACGTCGTCACTGTTCTGCGATTCGTGCTGGACGTCGCCAAGCGCTTTGAGCGCCGAGAGCGTGTCGGCGAGCCGTGTGCTGGGCACGCGCAGCGTGGCGTTCAGCGATGGCGCCGCCCCCCGGGCGCCGGAGGCCACGAGGTTGCCGATGAACCCGCCGACCGATGTCGCGATTCGATCGAGATCGCCGCGTGCCCGTTCGAAGTCACGCACGATGACCGAGAGAGACGCGTTGCGGATGATCAAGCGGCCCGCGCGTGTCGAGTGCCTTCGTGTCGGCGCCTGACTCCTGACCGACGGCCGGTCGTTGAGGTGGGACGTTCGCCTGCGGCGTAGCAGGCCGGAGGGCTCTTCGAACGATTCTTCCTTGGCTGCTGCCGTCTGAGCCGATGGAGCTGGGGCGGCTAATCGCTTGTCCATCAGAACTGGCAAAGCGCCTACCGCCAACACCACTACCGCGGCTGCCGCGAGCGCCTTCCAGTTCTTGAACCATGGCCGACTACGGCGCATCTGCAGGGTTGCCGGGGTGGGCCCCACGTTCCAGGCTTGCACACCGTGCGATACGTCACGCAGCTCCTGCGCAAGCTTCTGGCAATCAGTACAAGACACAACATGCCCTCGCACTCTGTCTGCCGCTTCCGGTGGCAACTCGCCGTCCAGCAGCGCCATCACTTCTTCGAATTGAGCCGAATGATCGGCAGTCATTGCGTTCTCTTCGCCGGGTCTAAAGACGGTGTTCGGTGTTCGTACGAGTCGGTTAACGATTCAGTACGTAGGGCGGGTCTTCAGACCCGCCAATCAGCGCGTCGCGCAACGCCAGGCGTGCGCGGAACAATCTCGAGCGGACCGTGTTGAGCGGGAGCGATTGCAGATCCGCGATCTCCTGGTAACTCAGCTGCTCGTACTCGCGCAGCATCAGGATTTCGCGATCGATCGGGTCCAGCCGTTCCAGCGCGCTCCGCACCCAGAGCACGGCGTCCGGATCTGTGCCCGGCGCTGCGTAATCGCCGAGCGGCTCGGAGATAACGGCCCGCTTGCGCCGGTCCGCCATCAACACGTTGTACGCAATCCCGAACAGGTAGCTGCGAAACGCGCCGCGCGATTGGTACCGTGGTGCCGCTTCAAGGATGGCGATGAAAACGTCCTGCGCCAGTTCCTCGGCACGCTCGACTGGACGAACTCGCCGACAGAAGAACCGCCAAACCGGGTCCCGCCATGCCTCGAACAGCCGTCGGGCGGCATCGGGCTTTCCTGCCTGTACGTCGAGCATTACCTGCTCGTCGTTGCTCGGCGCCACCGGATCGTTGACGAGATGCACTACCTGAATGATCGCCTCTATTCACGTAATGTCGCGAGGTAGGCGAAAAGTTCCCGACGTGTAAACTTGCGAGGTGAGCGGAAAAGTTCTCCTCGTCGTCATCGATGCGGCCACGCCGCATGTCGTCTGCCCGGCCGTGCAAACCGGACGGCTCCCCGTGATGCAGAAGCTGGCGCAGGCGGGCGTCATGCATCAGCAATCGACGAGCATCTTTCCGTCCATCACGCCGGCCGCGACGTCCACGATCATCACCGGCAGCTACCCGTCGGAGCATGGCATCGCGGGGGCCTCCTGGTACGACACCGCGAAGGAGGAAGTGGCGTACTACGGCGACGACTTCTGGGTCATCGCCCGTGAGGGCTTCGGCAATTTCATCAACGATTTTCTGCTGCGTTTGAATGGCGATCGGCTCACGGCACCGACGATGTTCGAGATGGTCGAGCGTGCCGGCCGGCCGGCGGCCTGCCTGAACTATCTCGTCTTCAAGGGCAGCGTTCCCCACAAGGTCAACATCCCGGGCCTGATGGCCGCGCTGCCCGGCGTGCCGTTCACCGAAACCGTGGAAGGGCCGTCGTTCCTGTGCCTGGGGGACTTCGTGACCCAGGGCACGCACGAAGGCAAGGTGGACCGCGCGTCCGGACTTCTCCACCGCTTCGGCATGGACGACGCCTCCACGGGGGTGATGCTGCGCGACCTGGCGGACGAGAACGGCCTGCGTGACTTCACCGTGGCCTACTTCGCCGACAACGACTACGTCAGCCATGAAATCGGCCCGGTCCTGGCGCTTCCGATTGTCGAGCGCGTGGATCGCATGCTCGGGGAAGCGTTCGAGGCCGCCGGCGGCCTCGAGAAATTCCTCTCGCATACCACCGTCATCGTCACCTCCGACCACGGACACTGCGAGGTCCTCAACGATCCCTCGAAGATCATTCGCCTCGACCGGACGCTCGCCAACTTCCGTCTCGCGGAGCTCGGACGCCCGTGGAAGAAACACGACGACCTGTTGATCTGCCCGAACATGCGCGCCGCGCAGATCTACGTGCAGAACCCGAGCCGCGACAAGATCGACCAGGTCGTCGCCGCCATCCTCGAGAGTCCGAATGTGGATCAGGTGATCTGGCGCAGTCGCCTGACGTCGGGCCAACCCGGGTACGTGGTCGCCAGTCCCCGCGGCCGGCTTCACTTCTCGCGAGGCTCTGAGGCAGGCCAGACCACCGCCGTGGACGCGTTCGGGGGATTCTGGTCGTGGTCGGGGGATCCGGCCGTCCTTGGGATTCACCAGGAGGGCCGGACGGTGGAATTCCAGGACTACCCCAATGCCTTCGAACGCCTCACGGGCGCGCTGGACCTGGAGAAGAGCGGCGAGATCTGGGTCACGGCGCTCCCCGGCTGCGAGTTCGAGGTGACAGGCGGCAAGGCGCACGCCGGCGGTGCGTCACACGGCGCGTTGCACGCCCTCGACTCCTTCAGCCCTGTGATCGTTGCCGGCGCCGGCGCGCCGCGGACGCTCCCGCGCCATCTGCGCTCGGCCGACCTCGCGCCGCTGTGCATGCAGATCCTCGGAATCCCGATGCGGTACAAGGTCGGGGATCCGAGGAGATAGGTAGCGCGCTGTCGCGTCGCGTTCGCGGTTCGCGGTTCGCGGAAACGCTAGAATCCCTGTATGTCGAGCGGCAATCCCGTTACGGAGTTTCTCAATGCAGCGGAGCGCGCGCGCGCGCATCAGGTAGATACGGTCCCTGCCACGCTGGCGACGGCCGATTCGGCGGGCCGACCTTCGGCGCGGATCGTCCTGGTGCGAGCGGTCGACGAACGGGGCTTCGGTTTCTTCACCAACTATGAGAGCCGCAAGGGACAGGAGTTGACCGCCAATCCGCATGCGGCGCTGTGTTTCCACTGGATGGCGCTGGACGAGCAGATCCGGGTCGACGGACGAGCGGAACGGATGCCGGACCAGGAGTCGGACGCCTACTTCAACGAGCGCCCGCGCGGCAGTCAGCTCGGCGCATGGGCATCGGCTCAGAGCCGCGTGCTCAAAGCCCGCGAAGACCTCGAACTGAATTACCGGGAAATCGAACGCCAGTACCGAGGGAAAGCCCGTCCCGCGCCCGCTGTTCTGGGGCGGCTTCAGAATCGTTCCCCATCGCATCGAATTCTGGTACGGCCGCCCCGACCGTCTCCACGACCGCATCGTGTACGAGCGCACTGCCGATGGCTGGTCCATCGCGCGCCTCTATCCATAACTGAACCCGTACCGCGAACCGCGAACCGCGAACAGCGAACAGCGAACAGCGAGTGATAAGCTCCCCCGCGGTGTCTTTCAAGCGCGCGCTCGGTCCCTTTGACGCCACCATGGTCGTCATCGGCGGCATCATCGGCTCCGGCATCTTCATCAATCCCTACATCGTTGCGCAACGGCTCGACTCGTCGATGCTCGTGCTCGCCGCGTGGGTCGCGGGTGGGGCGATCGCGCTTGCCGGGGCGTACTCGTATGCGGAGCTGGGCGCCCTCTTCCCCCGCGCCGGCGGTCAGTATGTCTACCTGCGGGACGGCTACCACCCGATTGCGGGATTCCTCTACGGGTGGGCGCTCCTCGCGCTGATCGAAAGTGGCGCTATCGCCGCCGTCGCGATCACGTTTGCCAACTACGCGCTGCGCCTGGCCGGACGTCCCGATATTGCGGCGGTCCCGGTCGCAATCGCGTCGATCGTGGTCCTGTCGATCATCAACTACCTCGGGGTGAAGCCGGGCAGCCGGGTGCTGAACGTGCTGGTGGTGCTCAAGGTCGCCGCCCTGGCGCTGATCATCGTGGCCGGCACGATCGTGCCTGAATCGCCCGGTTGGTGGACCGCGGCACGCGAGTCTTCGCCGGGCGGCATGGCAACGGCCTTCGCGTTTGGCACCGCCATGATCCCGATTCTCTTCGCGTACGGGGGATGGCAGAACGCCAACTACGTCGCGGAGGAAATCGAGAATCCCTCCCGTAACCTCCCCCTCAGCCTGCTCGCCGGCACGGCGGTGGTCGTCGTGATTTACGTCCTCGTCAACGTGGTCTACCTGCGGGCGCTCGGGCTCGAGGGGCTGGCAGCGACGATGACCCCGGCCTCGAAGGCGGCCGAGGGCATGTTCGGCGCCTGGGGGGATCGCTTCGTCACTGCCGCGATCGCGATCTCCACGTTTGGCTTCCTCGACCTCGCGATCCTCGCCCCGACGCGGGTGTATTACGCGATGGCCGCCGACGGCGTCTTCTTTCCGGCGCTGGCCAGACTGCATCCCCGATTCAGCACGCCGTGGGTGGCGATCATCACGCAGTCCACGTGGTCCTGCCTCCTGGCGCTCACCGGCACCTACGAACGGCTGCTCAACTACGTCGTGTTCGCCGACTGGATCTTTTTTGGGCTCACCGTCGGCACGCTGCTGGTCTTCCGCCGCACGGTGCCATTGTCCAAGCGAGCGGCCGGTGCCTATCGAGCCCCTGGCTACCCGGTCGTCCAGATTCTGTTCTGCCTGATCGCCGCGGCAGTCGTGGCGAGCGTCGTCTACAACGACCCCGCGAGCGCCCTGCGCGGCGCGCTCCTGCTCGCGCTGGGAATACCCGTCTTCTACTGGTTCGCACGAAAATGAGGTTTCTCGCTCCCTACATGGCATGGGCGAAGCAGCGCCCATCACCGCGCTACGACCTGGCCATCAGCAACATCCTCGGCTGCACGCCCGACGACCTGCCTGGCGCTCGGGACGCCATCGACTTCTCCGGCCGCAACGACAACGGCTATGCGCCGCTGATGGAGGCGATCGCGGCCCGCTACCGGGTTTCGCGCGAACAGGTCACGACGGCTCAGGGCACCTCCGGTGCCAACTTCCTCGTGTGCGCCGCCCTCCTCGAGCCGGGAGACGAGGTGCTCGTCGAGCGACCGGGATACGACCCGCTCCTGGGCACGCCTCGGCTGCTCGGGGCGCGCACGACGCGATTCGAGCGCGCGTTCGAGGACGGGTTCCGGCTGGATCCCGATCGCGTGAAGCAGGCGATGACGCCGCGGACGCGGTTGATCGTCGTGACCTCCCCGCACAACCCGTGCGGCGCGATCGTGACGCGGGACGAACTCCTCGCGGTCGGTCGTCTGGCTGAGTCGCAGGGGGCCCACGTCCTCGTCGACGAGGTCTACCTGGATGTGGCGACCGATCCACGCGACGAGGAGGTTGCGGCTCGACTCGGAGACGTCTTCATCTCGACCAGCAGCCTTACGAAGTCCTACGGCCTGGCGGCGCTGCGCTGCGGGTGGATCCTGTCATCACCCGAGATTGCCGAGCGCCTCCGGCGGGCGCGCGACGTCGCGGACGGTACCGGCCCCATCGTCACGGAACGGCTCTCGGTGCTGGCGTTCGAGCATCTCGATCGTCTCATCACGCGCGCCAAAGGCATCCTCGCGACCAACGCACCGATCGTGCGAGATTTCATCAACAGCCGTCCCGAACTCGAATGGGTCCCTCCGCAGGGAGGAACGGTCGCGTTCCCCCGCCTGCGTGGCGTCGCCGACACGACCCGATTCGTCGAGCGCCTCGTTGCCGAGCGCGAAACGATCGTCGTGCCCGGACGCTTCTTCGAGGCCCCGTCGCACTTCCGCATCGGCTTCAGCGGCCGCACCGAGATCCTCGAAGGCGGCCTGCGTTGCCTATCCGAGGCCATCGACGCGCGCGCCTGGTGAGCCAGTTTTCCTCCGATCCACGCCTTCCCTTGCGTGCGTCATACTCGCTTCTTCGTCGTCTTTTTTGCCGTCGCCCTCGGCCTCGCTGAGAACGCCGCCGCCCAGGCCTCCGAATCACGCTGGACTCTTGGCGCCACTGGTGGCTTCGGCCGAACCTGGGACGACGAGGGGGGGATCGGCAGCGGCTGGTTGATCGGCGGGTACGTGGATCGGCGGTTGTCGAAGAACGTCGACGTGGAGGTGGCCGCCGACCTGCTGAAGAACCGGCGGACCGATTCATTCGAGGCCGACGGTCACACGACATACTTGAGCGCACAACTGATCCGGCGATTCGGAAGGCGCGACGCCAACTTCTTCCTGATGGGGGGTGGCGCGCTCGCCATCCACGAGGGAACGACCGGCTTCTCCGACGGATCGTTCCACCAAGAGCACAGCAGCACCAATCCCGGGTTCATCTTCGGCGCCGGCATGTCCTTTCACATCGCCAACAACCTCGAGATCGCCCCGATCGTCCGCATGACGATGATGCAGATCGACGACGACAGTGATCCCTGGTCCGCCATCACCGCTGGGATTCGAATCGGTTTCCGTTGATCGTTGTCCGTCGTCCGCCGGCCCTAAAGGGCCTTACTACATCCCTGCGTCCGTCCAGTGTCCGTGGACGCGAAGCGGAAATCCCAGGTCACCGTAGTCAATCTGCGTTAATTCGCGCCAGTCCGCGATCCTGATCCGCGTCCTGCTACCATCTGCGGGTCTATTTCGAGGAGTTGTCATGCGAAGAATGCTTGCCGGCTGCGCACTCGTCACTGCCCTCGTCGCTCCCCCCGCGATCGCAACGGCCCAGCCAACGACGCCGTTCACCCCCGAGGACATGGTGAAGGTGGCGTCGGTCAACGTGCTCGACATGACTGACGATGGAAGCCGCGTGGCGGTCAGCATTCGACGACCCACTGAAACGATGGACCACCGGCGGTACGGCGACCCAACCTACCTGTTGCCGAGCCGGGACACCCTCGAGATCATCGACACCAAGACCGGCGGCAAGGAGCGGCCGTTCAAGGACATGGTCAACGTCCGCGACGTCGCCTGGTCGCGAGACGGCAAGCGACTCGCGATCCTGCTGGCGCGTGAAGCGGCTACGCACGGACGGCTTTCCCACGACGTCTCTGCACATCTGGGACACCGATACGAAGACGCTGGCCGAAGTGAAACCGGCGCAGCCGATCGCGGTGAACTCCACGCTCGCGTGGACCCCCGACGGTGCATCCCTGGTCGTCGCCCTGCGCAGCGCCGAACTCGATCGCGAAGCGCGCAAGACGTTCCAGGCACTCATCGACGGCCCGATCATCGTGCACAAATCCAGCGACCCGTTCCTCGAGTGGGACCTGCTCGGGCGGAGCGCGCGGACCCGCTCGATCGCCGCGCTCGACCCGAAGACCGGTGCCATCCGCAGCGTCGTTCCGCAGGGCCGCATCTCGAGCTACCAGGTCGCGCGCGATGGCTCCTTTATGACGGTGATGGAAGACATCACGGCCAAGACCGACTACGACACCATCGGCGGCTCCGACAACAACCTGAAGTACGTGGACATGAAGTCTGGCGACAGCAAGGTGTTGATCCCGGCGAAGGACCTCAAGGGCCTCACGCTGCGCTGGTCGGACGACGGGAAGTGGATGGCGTATGCAAAGCGGGGAGAGATTTTCGTCCAAGGAGTCGATGGCTCGGCCGCTCGCAGCCTGACACCCAAGCCAAAGGCCGATCCCGCCGCGAAAGAATCGACGGAGAAGCCTGCAACCGAGGAGAAGAAGGAACCTGAGGAATCGTTCTCGCCGGTATCCTTCAGCCGGGATGGTGCCAGGCTGCTGGTCACGAGCCGCAAGGGCTGGTATGTGTTGACCGTCGCCGACGCGCAGCGCAAGTTGATCGTGCCCATGCAGGAGGACGAAGAGAAGAACCCGCGCATGGCGGCACTCGACTGGACGCCGGATGGATCCGCGATCTACGCCACCTGGGCCGCGCGCGACAAATGGGAGCGGGGACTCGTGCGCGTGGATGCCACCACCGGCACGATCACACCGGTCGCCAGGGACAGCCGCGTGTATGGCGTCCGCATGACGCGCAATGGGAACGCGTTCATCGGAACGGTTTCAGATGGTGATCGCCCTGCCGATCTCTACGTCGCGGATTCGCAATTCGCATCCGCGAAGCGTTTGACGGATGTGAATCCGTGGCTCGTCTCCAAGTCGTTGCCCAGGTCGGAACTCGTGCGCTATCGCGACGTCGACGGCAAAGAGCTCTACGGCGTACTGCGCTATCCGGTCGGCTACGAGAAGGGAAAGAAGTACCCCACGGTGTTCGAGATCTACGAGACCTTCTTCGACAACGGGTTCAACAGCCGCGCCGCCTTCCTCGCCAACCATGGTTATGCGGTGTTCCATCCCTCGGTGAACCTCGTCGTCGGCCGGCCCGGCGAAGCCTGGGTCAAGGGCGTCACCTCCGCGGCAAACAAGCTGATCGAAATGGGCATCGCCGACCCGGATCGCCTCGGCGTGCACGGCACGAGCTACGGTGGCTACGCGACGGCGCTGTTGATCACGCAGACCGATCGGTTCAAGGCCGCAATCAACATCTCCGGCAAGGTGAACATGGTCAGCTTCTACACCGACAGCCCGAGACTCGGCGTCCGCAACACGCACGCTCCCGAGAAAAGCCAGGACCGCATCGGCGGCACGCTGTGGGAGTTCCCCGAGCGCTACCTCGAACACTCCGCGGTATTGCGCGCGGACCGCGTGAAGACACCCCTGCTCAACATCACTGGCGACCAGGACCCCAACGTCCCCGCCAGCCAGTCGCGTGAGATGTACTACGCGCTGCGGCGGCTGGGCAAAGAGGTCGAGTGGGTACGCTACGTGAACGGCGGCCATCGGCCGCCAAACAGCACTGCGGAGTCGATCGACTTCGAGCAGCGCATCCTGGCGTGGTACGACAAGTACCTCAAGGCCGATCCGAAGAAGAAGACGTCAACGAACTGAGGAACGTCGGCGGCCGGCGCTGCTCCGTGGCTTGTTCGAACGCATAGGCCAGCGAGAGCAGCTTCGCCTCGCTCCAGGCGCGGCCGAAGAACGAGAGGCCGACCGGCAGTTCGCCGACGAACCCGGCAGGGACGGTCACGGCCGGGTAACCGGCCACGGCGGCTGGCGTCGAACTCGAGCCGAGGTAGTGATCCCCGTTGATCAAGTCGGTCGGCCATGCGGGGCTCCCTGTCGGTGCGACGAGTGCGTCGAGGCGGTACTTCGTCATGACAGCGTCGATTTCCAGCGTGCGCGCCCGCGAGCGGCAGGTGCTCCGGGCCTGGCGATACGCGGCTGAGGTCATCGGCCCCTTCTTCTGCGCCTGCTCGAAGATTTCCTGGCCGAAGTGCGGCATTTCGCGCGCCGCGTGCTGCTTGTTGAACGCGATCAGCTCCGCGAGCGACTTCGCCTTGGCGCGGCGCATGCCGCGGATAATAGCAAGAGACACTCTTCGTTTTCCGCCCAGAAGTCGCGACACCGGGGACAAAAACAAACAGTTCTCGGTGCGTCTCTGTTTCTCTGTTTCTCTGTGGTGGAAGGTTTTTGAGCGGCTGTCGTTGATTGGTACCGATCAGGCCGACAATCGATCGACGATGGCCCGCCACGTGCGCGCCGCGGGTGTGGCGTCGGTGGCGAGCGCGGCGCCGCACACGACCGACTGGCCGTCCGAGGTGCGATACGCCCAGACGCGGTCCACCTCGAAATGCAGACCGATACCGCCCACCTCGACGTCGAACGACGTGGGGAGATCGTCCACGTTCGAAACCTCGAGGCGCAGCCCGCCGTAACATACATCCACAACCGCGGCGGGATGCCCATGCGCCAACACGCGGAAGCCCTGGACGACACGCTTGCGCGTCCAGCGTCGCTGACGGCGAACCTTCGAGAGCGCATCGCTCACGGTCACCAGGAACTCGGTGGGCTTGATTGGCTTGCGGACGAACTTCGCTCCGTACCGGCCGGCCTCGAATTCCATCATCGGCTCGTCATAGCCCGTGATGATGATGAAGGCCATCTCGGGATGTTCGGCGGCGCTCTCGCGTACGAGGTTGATGCCATTGAAGCCGCGCAGCCGTACGTCGGACACCAGCAGGTCGTACGATCCCAGCGCGAGCAGACGCTTCGCGGCATCGTAGGTCGACGCGGCGGTGACCAGGTACGAAGCATCCCGGAGCAGTTCCACGATCCCCGAGAGCGCGTGCTCGTCGTCATCGAGGACGAGGATCCGGTAGGGCAACTTCATCGTCTGGCCTGGGGGCTGGCCGGAATGCATGGCTTTCGATGGGCAAAGGCAGTGCCCGGAGGCCGCGTAGGAAATTCGTGCAATTTCGCTTGATTACCCTCAAATACGCGCTCCAGCTGAGCCATTTCTGTAAGGAAACGGAAAAGTTTGGCGCCGTACAAAGAGGGTCTCAGTGGATTACGGTTTTGGGGGGCACGCCTGACAACACCCGCGTAATCAGCCCGTCGAGGGTGGGTTGTTCGATGTCGAATGGCCCCGCGACCGCCGCCCCGCTCGGAATCTCGATGGCAATGACCACCCCACCGTCGGTCGGTTCGACAATCCAACTGAAGCCGCGGAGGGCCACGTAGCGATCGGTTGCGGATGGGTTCTTCACCCGATCGATCGCGAGCAGGATGTCGCGGAGCACCGAAGCCACGTCCGCTTCCGTCCACTGGCGTGGCGCCAAAGGCTGCTGGAGTTGCTCGGTTACGGCGTAGTCCCGTTCCCGCAGCACGATCTCAACGTCGAAAGTCGTCACCGGTTCTTCCAGTCAGGGGGGCGACGCGCGATGAATGCCGCAATACCTTCAGCGGCGTCGTGCGTTCGCATCAAGTCATCCAAGTATAGCCGTTCGAGTTCGGGCAACGCCTCTCGCACGCACGCGGAGAGATGATGCCGCGCCGCGGCGGCCGCGTGTCGCAATGCGACGGCCGAGCGTGGCGCAAGGTGCAGTGTGAACCAGCGCTCAACCCAGGCCTCGAGACTGGCGGCGGGAGCCACGAACTCGACGAGGCCCGCGTCGCGCCATTCCGAAGCGGTCCGGTTTTCACCGGTAATCACGGCACGCGTCGCCCGCGCCACACCGACGCGCAGTGGCAGCAAGGCGGAAGCGGCGGGCGGAAACACGCCCAGCGCAATCTCCGGTAATCCAAACACCGCGTCGTCGGCCGCAAAGATGAAATCGCAGGCGAGCGCCAGCTCGAAGCCGCCGCCAAGACAGCGTCCGCGCACGATGGCCGCAGTCACGGCCGGTGCGTCGAGCAAATCGATCACAAGCCGGTGCATGTCTGGCAGCACGTCTCCGATGCGATCTGGAGCGTGTTCGGGAATGCTGGCGCCAAAGCTGAAGTCGGCACCCGCGCCTTCGAGGGTGATTAGTTTGAGGTGTGGGTTGTCGGCGATCGCCTCGAGGCCAGATCGCAATGCGGCCACCATTTCGGCCGTGACGATGTTCCCCTTCTCGTGGAAGAGGGTGAAGGCGGCACGCGAGCGATCGGGATTGAAGGCGACACTTACCGGCGCGCTCATGCCAGCTCCGCTCGCAAAGCGTCCATCGTCCCGACTGGCTGATGGCACGTGAAGTCACGGCACACGTAGGCCGCTCCTCCTCCATGCGCCTTCATGCCGTCCACGAACGGAAGTAGGCGCTGCAGGTCCGCCTGCGTGCGATCGGGGTCCACCGGCACATGCACGGCGAACGGCACGTAGTGCGACGCCACTTCCATTTCGAGGTCGCGCACCTGCGGCGAGGTCGCGCCTCCGACCACGACGATCTGCATCGACGGCGCATGCCAGGTCGAGAGCGCACAGAGCATGAACGGCACAACGCGCGCGGCCGCACCGAGACGAGGCCCGTAGCGCGCCAGGGTACGCTCGGCCTTCGCACGGTAGGACGCCTCCCCGGTCAGGTGCGCGAATGTGAGCGTGTTCAGCGCCGACACCGAGCTGGCCGCCGGTTCGGCGCCGTCGTAGTCTTCTTTCAAGCCGCAGAAGCACCGACGGATCCTTTCCCGTCGGTACTGAACCACGCCCCCTCGGCGCTATCCCAGAACAGTTCGTCCTGGCGTGTCTGCAGCGCGATCGCCCATTCGAGCCATTTCGCCTCGCCGGTAGCCTGGAACAACTCCAGCACGCCGAAGATCAGGTACGCATAGTCTTCGGCGTACGCCTCGATCGCCGCATCGCCATCGCGATAGCGCCTCAGGAGCGTCCCTTCCGGCTCGTTCCACAAAGTGTCGCGAATGAAGCGCGCAGCCTTTTCGGCCGCTGCCGCATACCGCGGCGCGTCCACGCTGGACGGCAACACCCGTGCGGCGCGTGCGAACGCCGCGATCATCAACCCATTCCACGCGGTCAGCACCTTGTCGTCGAGATGCGGCCGCGGACGCGTGTTCCGCGCATCGAACAGCTTCTGACGAATTCGCCCCAGCGCCGTGACGACGTCGTCCACGCGGCGGTCGGTGCGTAGCGCGACTTCTTCGAGCGACTCGGAGACGTAGAGAAGATTCTTGCCGGTGAACTCCCCGTGCGGGTCGTGCGGCGCGTTGCCATCCGGCTGAATGCCGAAGCGCCGGCGCGCAAGGCCGGCATCTTCACCGAGGATCGCGCCGATCTCGTCGTCGCCCCAGATATAGAAGGCCCCTTCGGTCTTCTGAGGTTTCGCGGCGCCCGCCTGCTCCGGCGGCACGCTGTCGGCGTCCTCGGCCGAATAGAACGCGCCCTCCGGGCTGGTCATGTCGCGAAGCACGTAGTGGAGCGTGTCTTCCGCGACCGTAGCGAAGAAGGTCGTCACCCGTCGCCTGCGCGGCTTCGAGATACGCCAGCACCAGCTGTGCCTGGTCGTACAGCATCTTCTCGAAGTGCGGCACGCGCCATTCGGCGTCCACCGAGTAGCGGTGAAAGCCGCCACCAACATGGTCGCGCATGCCGCCGAGCGCCATCGCGCGGAGCGTCTCCGTGACCATGAACAGCGGCGGCTGCGCTTTCTTCCGAGCGTGCTCGCGCAGCAGGAACAGCAGCTCCGATGGCCGTGGGAACTTCGGTTCTCCCCCGAATCCGGCATGCCGGTGGTCGAACGCCATCTGAAACTGCTCGACGCCCTTGTCCAACGCCTCGACGTCCGCGACCTCGTTTTCCGCGCCTGCGCCTGACGTCACCGACAGCAGCCGCTCGGTCAGCTGCCCAGCCGCTTCGTTGACGCGCGGGCGTTCCGCCTTCCACACACGGGCGATTTCCGTCACCAGTTCCGCGAAGCCGGGGCGGCCCCACTTCGAGGACGGCGGGAAATACGTCCCACCGTAGAACGGCTTCAACTCCGGCGTGAGAAAGACGGTCATCGGCCAGCCGCCGGACCCGGTCGTCGCCTGCACGAACGACATGTACACGCGGTCCACGTCGGGGCGCTCCTCGCGGTCGACTTTCACCGACACGAAGTCTTTGTTCAGTAGCTCCGCGATCGCGGGATCTTCGAACGACTCGTGCTCCATCACGTGGCACCAGTGGCACGTGGAGTATCCGATCGAGAGGAAGATCGGCTTGTCTTCGCGACGGGCGCGCTCGATGGCTTCGTCGCCCCAGGAGTACCAGTCGACGGGGTTCTGCGCGTGTTGGAGGAGGTAGGGGCTGCGCTCGTTCGCCAGGCGGTTCATCGTCACGCGCCGGTCATGAACGCCATCTTCAGACGGTCCTCGTCCGCCGGCCAGGCGTAGACCTCGTTGGGGGTCAGCCCTTCGACTGGTCCGGGCGGGCCGGTGGTGACGAACACCAGCTTCTCGGCGCGGTCCTTGCGCTCGGCGCGAGCCGCCTGCCGTGCGGCGGCGACCACGTCGGCGTCGTCACCGTTGGTGAAGAACACGATGCGATCGACGTCGCGGGGGAGCGGCGTCGGACCTGGCACGTGACATTCGTGGAACGACGTGCTGCCGTTTTCGATCATCTCGCGCAACGGCTCGGGCAACGCGGCGCGGCCGCGAACGATCACAGTCCTCATCATCTTTCACTCTATCAGGAGTCCGGATCCAGGAGCGCGTGTGCCAGCTGACCACGTGCGCCGGCCGGAGCGGTACCACAACCGGCTTGCGACCGCGTGAACGAGGAAGAGCGACGATAGCGCCACCACGAACTGAGAGGCATGGACCTCGAGCCAGAGTAAGTCGTCGAACAGGTCGCCCATGATCAGCGCCACGACGAACGTATGCACGTCGGCCTGCTTGACGTCGCGGTTGCCGGCGATCCGCACAAACGCGAGAGCGACGGCATACCCGAAGACTGCGCGGACGACGATCCTGAGCGGATCCATCAGCGGATCTCCTCGGGTTTCCGGTCAAGCGCCCGTGCCGAATCCGTGCGCTTCGACGCTGGCGGCTCCTCCTGCTCGCCGATCGCTTCCTTGCGCGCCCTGGCCATTTCCTTGTCGATATCTGCCCTGGTCGCCGGCTGCGCCCAGTCGTAGGGGACGACGCTGACGGTGCCGTCGTGCTCGACGACGGCAAACTTCACCTCGCGCATGTCGCGGACGCCCTGGATGCGTAGCGCCGCCATTACGTCCTTCTCGTTCATGCGCTCACGTCGCATGCCCGGCAGGTAGAACTCCCCTTTCTTCACGATGATGGTGGGCTTGCCTTCCAGGATGGCTTCCATCCCGTGATCCCAATAGCTGAGCCACGACTCGGTGAAGGTGACGGCACCGATCGTCACAATCGCCACCGTCCCCTGGATGAAGCGGACGTCGCCGTAGATCATCTCGTCGACCAATTCGCCGAGCATCAGCGCGACCAGCAGGTCGAAGGCCGAGAAGTTCCCCACCGTGCGCTTGCCCAGCGCGCGGATCACCACCAGCATCAACGCGTACACGGCGATGGCACGTGCCGCAGTCATCAACAGTTCTCGTGCATCCACGACGTGCACGTGTGCATCGCGTATGCCGGTCGAATCAAAGGCCGAGCTGGTGCAAGTGCCTCGCGGCGCTGGTCTGGCGGCAACACCACCCGCGGGCCGGCCGGCATGCGGGTCTGCGGCTCCCGTTCGACGCCGTCTCGCACCGCGGCGCGACCACATTAGTCTCGCGGCGCTCCGGCCGGACGGGTAAAACCGCACCTCCGGCGATCGACCTGACGATCCCCGCGTCGCCTGGGGTTATCCACACGAGCGGCCAGCGATCAGTTGGGTGTCACGGGTAATTCTGTCGGTCAGTGGCGAAACGGCGGCGCCGCGGCACGCTCCGCCTGCGGTGCGGTTTTCAGACTCACGCTCCGCTCTGGCCGGACTGCGCCGCGAGACTAATGTGGTCCCGCCGCGGTGCGCCGTTCAGCGGCACCGACGGCGGGGCGGCAGGCATGCGGGTCTGCGGCGACCTGTGAGCGCCGTGAGAGCGAAGGAATCTAAATCGGGGTCGCAGGCGGTCCGGGCGGACGCGGCGCTGTTTCGCCACTGGCCTTCAGAACACCCGTACATCCAATTGATCGCGCACCGGCTCTGTGAAAACCCGAGCCGCGGCCGGATCGCAAGGCACGCGCCGGAGGCCCCGATTTACCACGGCGTCGAACGGGAGCCGCGGACCCGCATGCCTGCCGGCCCGCTGCGAGCGCGCGGCAGGGTACAATCGCGCGATGGATTACGCGGTGGAAACGCGCGGCCTCACGCGAGACTTCGGGAGTTTCCGGGCCGTCGATGGGATCGACCTCGCGGTGCCCGCCGGCAGCTTCTACGGGTTCCTCGGTCCGAACGGCGCGGGCAAGTCCACCACGATCAAGTGCCTCACAGGATTGCTGAAGCCCAGTGGGGGCTCGATGCGCATCCTCGGTCTCGATCCCGAGGCCGACTCCGTCGCGGTGAAACGGCGCATCGGCGTCGTGCCGGAGGATCTCGCGCTCTTCGATCGCCTCACCGCAGAGGAAACGCTGCTGTTCGTCGGGCAGATCCACGGCCTGGACGTGCCGACCGCGCGCCGGCGATCGGCGGACCTGCTCGCGCTGATGGACCTGAAGGAGGTCGGGAGCACGCTGGTCGCCGATTTCTCGCACGGCATGCGCAAGAAGCTGTCGCTCGCGGCAGCGGTGCTGCCCGGCCCTCGCCTGCTGTTCCTCGACGAACCGTTCGAAGGGATCGACGCCGTCGCCTCTCGGCAGATCAAGGACCTGTTGCAGTCGTTCGTGTCGCGCGGGGGCACGATCTTCCTGACGTCCCACATCCTGGAGATCGTCGAACGCCTGTCTACCCACATCGGCGTGATCGCCAAGGGAAAGCTCGTCGCCCAGGGTCCAATCGAAGAGCTGCGGTCGGCGTCAACGGAGCGGAAGTCGCTTGAAGAGTTGTTCATCGACCTGGTGGGTCACGAAGGCCAGGTCCCCGTGTCGCTCGACTGGTTCTAGGGATGCTCAGGATTCTCAAAGCGTTCGCCTGGCTCCGCTGGCGAATGATGATGAACGCGTTCGACAAGACGGGGGGACGCGACCTGCTCGAACGTTTCTCCCTGGCCATCGAACAGATCGGCCCGATCATCGCCGTGCTTCTATTGGTGCCGACGGCGGCGATTCTGGGGGGCCTCGGCGTGTTTGTCGGGCTGTCGCTCGGGCGCGGTGAGGCCCCCGGGCTCCCGCTGGTCGGCGGCGCGCTACCTGCTGCTCGCGGTGCCAATCCTGGCGCTCGTAGGACCGTTCTTCCTCCCGGCCGCCGACCGCACGAATCCGGTCCGCCTGCTGTTACTGCCGATCCCCCGCTCGACGCTCTACGTCGCGCAGTCGTCCTCGGCGTTCGGCGATCCCTGGAACCTGCTGGCGATTCCGCTGATCCTGGGTCTCGGGGTGGGATTGTTCGCTTCAGGCGCGGCGGTCGCGGGCGCGCTATCGCTGGTCGCGGCGCTGTTGCTGATCGTCGTTCTCGTGGGTCTCTCATCGCTCGCCGCGAGCCTGCTGCACCTGATCGTCAGGGACCGACGACGCGGCGAGCTGATCGCCCTCCTGTTCATCGTCATCCTTCCCGCGCTCAGCATGCTGCCGGCCATGATGGGTTCGAAGGCACGCCGAAACCGTGAGCACGCGCCGACGGCGCGCGAGCGTCGAATCGACCTGCGCATCGGTTCGACCGTGATGGCGATTGCCCCCACGGAGGTGTTCATCACCGCCACGCGGACTGCCGCCGAGGGGAATCGCCCCCGTGCCGTCCGCTCGATTGCGACGCCTCGCCGGCGCCGGGCTGCTGCTGCACGCGCTGAGCTTTATCGCATTCCGCAAGGTCTTGGATTCACCCGGCTCATCGGGGGGACGCCGCGGCACGCCGATGCGGAACATGTGGACGCGAAAACTTCCGGGGCTCAGTGCTGCGGCGTCGGCCGTCGCCCTCGCCCAGCTCCGTCTTGCCCTGCGCACGCCGCGCGGGCGCTCCATCATGCTGTCGCCCCTCATGGTGTTCTTACTCTTCGGCGCGATGATGTATCGCAATGCCGGCTCCACCGACCTGGGGCCTTTCCACTTCACCACCGGCATCGGGCTGGGTGCCGCATGCGCGTTCTTCGCGATCATGAGTGTGCTGCCGATCGCCATGAACCAGTTCGCCGTGGATCGCGCCGGACTGACGCTCGCGCTGCTCTCTCCTCTGCGCGAACAGGAACTGCTCGCCGGCAAGGCCGTGGGCAACGCCCTGATCGTGTTTCCCCCCGCGCTCCTGTGCATGATCGTGGCGCGTGCGACGTTTCCTGGCGACCCGCTGCCGCTCTGGATCGCCCTCGTGCTGGGAGCGGGCGCGATGTATCTCCTGGCGACCCCCATCGCGGCGATCGCTTCGGCGATGTTTCCCCGGGTGGCCAACTTGAACAGCATCGGCCGCGGCGGCAACCCCCACGGATTCGCGAACTTCATTGGCCTCGCCACGCTGGTCGTCAGCGGCGGCATCCCGCTGCTCCTTGTGCTGGCGTCGACCAGGCTCCTCGAGCGCCCGATCCTCGCCCCGTTCTTCGTCGCCGGCTGGTGCCTCGTCGCGATCGCCATCACCCGGCTGCTCTTCGCTCCGGCCGTCCGCATCTTCCACTCACGCCGCGAGAATCTCGCTCTGCTGGAATAAAGCTCAGTTGGGAACTGAGCGGGTGGCTGCAGAGTTTCAATGCAACTCCGCCTGCTCACTGTGACCCTCGCTACACACTTCCCCGCCATATTTCGAGGTTTTGGACTCCTTTCCGAGCGAATTGGCCCAGTAGCGGGCGTGGCATTGAGGTTGCTCTATAGGTCGGCGTCGAGCCGAAAAGGTTCGGCACCATCGCTCCGGTGTTCCGCTGGGGCAAACAACTCCGCCCTTTTCCTACCCACCGCGCAGGGAGGTCGAAAGACCCTCCCTGCCGCGCCATGTACACGTGCTACGTGCGACGTGCGACGTGCCAGGTGCAGACGTGCTGACGTTCGACGTAAGCACGTCGCACGTAAGCACGTAAGCACGTTGCACGTCAGCACTAGCACGTAGCACGTGCTTGCATTGCTGAGGTCGAATGGCGAAGAGCACATCCATCTGGCTCGACACTGCGCACCCGGGGACGCAGCCGGCACTGACGAGTAACTCAGAAGCAGACGTCTGCGTCATCGGCGCCGGGATCGCGGGGGTCACGACGGCTTACCTGCTGGCGCGCGAAGGGCGGTCGGTCATCCTGCTCGACGACGGGACGCCGGGGTGTGGACAGACCGGTGTGACGTCGGCGCACCTTTCGAACGTCATCGACGACCGCTACACCGAAATGGTGCGGCTGCACGGCGTGGACGGCGCCCGTCTGGCGTGTGACAGTCACCGATCCGCCATCGCGCGTATTGAAAGCATCTGCGCGACGGAGCGGATCGAGGCCGACTTCCAACGCGTGAGCGGATACCTCTTTCTCTCACCCGAACATGAAGAATCGGATCTCGACGAGGAGCTCGATGCCGCGCGGCAGGCAGGGGTCGAGGTCGAGAAGCTGCGCCGAGCGGACGTCGAAGGATTCGAGAGCGGGCCCTGCCTGCACTTTCCACGACAGGGCCAATTCCATCCCTTGAAATACCTCAACGGCCTTCTTGCCGCCTTCACGCGGGCGGGGGGCCGGGTTTACGGTGGGATGCGGGCGGTGAAGGTCACCGGCGGCCGGCCGGCGCTCGTCGAAACCGCGAGTGGCGTCACCGTCACCGCGCGGGCGGTCGTCGTGGCGACCAACGTTCCATTCAACGATCGCTTCGCAGTCCACACCAAACAAGCGCCGTATCACACCTACGTAATCGCGGCGCGCAGCGCGGCGGGATCCGTGACACCGGCGCTGTATTGGGATACGCACGATCCGTATCACTACATCAGGGTGCAGCGGACGTCGGAGGCAGAGCTCGGAGGCGACAACCCCGGCGCCGTAGACCTGCTGATCGTCGGCGGCGAGGACCACAAGGCCGCGCAGGAATTAGACACCGAGGCACGGTTCGGCGCGCTCGAGACCTGGATGCGCGAGCGCTTCCCTACCGCGCGCCAGGTGGAGTTCCGATGGTCCGGCCAGGTGATGGAGACGCAGGACGGTCTCGCCTTCATCGGGCGCAATCCCGTGGATCGCGACAACGTCTTCATCGCGACCGGTGACTCCGGCATGGGACTCACGCACGGCACCATCGCCGGAATGTTGCTCACAGACTTGATCCAGGGGCGGCCCAACCGCTGGACGGACCTGTATGACCCTTCGAGAATCCGCGTGGGAGCGGCCGGCGATTTCCTGAAGGAGAATCTCAACGTCGCCGCGCAGTTTGCGTCGTACGTGACGCCCGGCGAAGTGTCGTCGCTCGAGGAGATCACGCCCAACACCGGCGCGGTGATCCGCGAGGGACTCACGAAGCTCGCGGTATTTCGCGACGAGGCCGGCGAGCTCCATCGCCGCTCCGCCGTCTGCCCTCACCTCGGCTGCATCGTCGCCTGGAACAAGGCGGCCTCCACGTGGGACTGTCCCTGCCACGGCTCGAGGTTCGACGCCTATGGCCGCGTGGTCAACGGGCCGGCGAGCAAGGACCTGCCAGCCCGTCGACTAGCGCTTCATCGCAGGCGCCGGCGGCATCTTCGCGATTCGTGCCTTGATGCCGCGGAAGGCGGCGCTGTCCTTCGTGCCACCGGCGCGGAGGATTTTGCGGAGGCGCTCGGCACGCTCGGCGGGCGCTGGATGGGAAGAGAGAAACGCCGCCACGCCGCCGGCGTTGCGTCCCTGCTCGCGCGCGAGGGTCTCCATGAACGCGATCATCTCGCGCGCATCCCAACCGGCCTGGCGCATGATCCTGGCGCCCACTTCATCCGCTTCGCGCTCGTCGTCGCGACTGAACTTCAACATGTAGCCGCCAGCCAGCAGCCGCGCCCCCAGTTGCGCGTGCTGCGCACCGCGGTCGTTCCCGAGCAGCGCGCCGAGCACGCCGATCAGTCCGTTCGCCACGAGTTGCTGCGAAATCCGGTCCGCCGCATGGCGCTGCGAGATATGGGCGATTTCGTGCGCGAGCACAGCGGCCAGCTGCGCTTCGTTCGCGGCCGCCGCAATCGCCCCGCGATGGATCCAGACAGGTCCCCCAGGCAGCGCGAAGGCATTGATCTCGCGTTGATTCGCCACCGTGAAACTGTAGGGATACCGTGCTCCGGCCGTACGCGCTACCAGGCGCCGGCCGACGCCCCTGACGTAGTTCGAGACCGTTGCATCCTGTAGTTCTGGCACCTGGCGGCGCACTTCGACCTGCGCCTGCTTCCCAAGCTCGATTTCCTGTTCGACCGAGATCAGCGCAACCGCGGAAGCGCCGGCGACCGCGACCGCGCAGGCCACCAGGGTGACCGGTGACGGCACGCGTCACACGCGAGGCGCGGGCGCCGCCGGGATGTTTTCTGGCCGATGGCGTCGCAGACGCGCGTAGGCCGCGGTCATCTCGGCGCCGTACAGAAGGATCACGGCCGATGTGTAGACCCATATCAAGAACACCACCACCGCCGCGATCTGACCGTGAATGAGGGTGAAGCGCGTCAGGTCCCTCACGTACCACGAGAACCCCGCCAGCGCGCCGCGCCATAGGAGGCCGGTCAAAATCGCGCCGACCCAGACGTCCCGGAAACGCACCTTCGCGTTGGGGACGAAGTAGAAGACCATGCCCACGATGAGGATGAACAGCATCGTGCTGCCCGACTTGACGGCGAATCCCTGCAGGGCATTGAGCCCCGGCGTCTGCGACAACACCACGGCGAACCAGCGCGACTCCGTCACGTTGATAAAGCTGACCAGCAACAGGCCGACCATCAGGAGCACGCCGGCACGCGAGGAGCATCACGAACGAGATCAGCTTGTGCTTGAAGTAATTCGGCTGCTTCTCGACACCCCACGCATGATTGATCGCCGACGTGACGGCGCCGAAGACGCCCATCGCGGCCCACACCATCAGGATGCTGCCCGCGACCCCGAGTTGGACGCTGCTGGCCTCGAAGGCCTTGAGCTGCTTGTCCACGAACTCGAACTGCTGCGGGAAGTAGCGGAGGACGAAGCCGAGGATGTGCGACCGGTCCTGTTCCGAGGCGGTCAGGCCCCCCAGGAGCGAGAGCACCAGCATGAAGAAAGGGAACAGCGAGAGGAGCGCGTAATACGCGATTGAGGACGCGAAGGTCAGGTCTTCGCTGTTATAGACGCCGGTGGCGCCGCGCCACATGGCCAGCGACGTGAGCCTGATCTCTCGCCAGCTCCGCGCTGCAAATCGTCTGGCCAGCGACAGCCGCAACGGGTTCTGCGTGCCGCGGGCGGCTGGTCCGCTCACAGCGCCATCATAACAACGTCAGCCGGCCCTCCCGCTATTGGTCCAGGCCTGTGACACTTCCTGCCGCAGCCACGCGGGGACTTGCGTCGTGAGCGCGGTAGCGGCAAGGCCGATCGCCATCTTGCGCAGCGCCGGCACCCGCAGCACGACCACCGCGGCGCCGACGGCCGCGGCGGCAAGGACGATGTTGGCGACGGTTCGAGCAGTCTCTTCTCTCATAAGAACGTGCTACGTGCTACGTGCGACGTGCTACGTGCGGACGTGCGGACGTGCTACGTGCGGACGTGCGCACGAGCACGTAGCACGTAGCACGTAGCACGTGTTCATCCCCGGTTGGTCGTACCGGGCGTGGAGTAGCTGGCGCCCGCGTTCCAGTCCGCGGTGCTGCCGGTGCTGCCGAGACCGCTGTCGCGGCCGTCGCCACCCAGGCTGCCCTTCGAGCTGGTGCCGGCACCCGTACGAGCGCGGTCGTACGCTTCGCGGCCGCGGTCGACCATCTGGTTGACCTTCTCGGACGCAACGCCGTAGGCGTCGTTCGCGCTGGAACGCAGGCGGGTGGCCTGCTCGCCCAGCTGGCCGCGCAGTTCGCTGCCGGCTTTCGGCGCGAACAGCATGCCGAGGCCGGCGCCGAGCACCGTGCCCGCCAGCAGCCCCATGAGGAACGAGCCGCTGCCTTCTTCCCGTTCAAAACGATCGTATTCGTAAGCCATGCAACCTCCTGTCGATTGAGATGTCACAACCGGCCCAGCGTCAGGACGCCCGACCGACAGCCGTACCAGCGCCATACGCGGGCGGCTGGTGCCGCGTATCGTCCCTTTGGAGCAGCGACATGATGACGGCGCGCGCGCCATGCACCATGCCAACCGCCTGATTGATCTTCTCGCGCACCGAACCGCGGACGCGATGTGCCGTGTCGTCGACCCGCTCCATCGTGCCCGACACGGCGTCGGTTACCCGTTCGGTCTGCTGGCTCACACGAGCCGTGACCGCCTTCACGTCAAGCAGGATACCGTCTACCTTCTCTCGCAGCGGCGCAATCTGGCGTGACTCGAGGTCGTTCACCAGCTGCAGGACGCGGCGGTACATCAAAAAGCCACCGACGCCGATGCCGATGAACATCAGCACCTGCAGCGCCGCCGACACGGCGATGATTGCGAGAAAAGTATTGGTCGTTCCGAGATCCACATTTGGCATACGTCCCCCCGGAGTTACGCGGACCACCGCGTCTGGCCGCCCGTCACTTCGTTCAGCGAGCGCCAGCCCTCGTTCGCGGCGGTGCGGGCCTTCTCGACGGTGCCGCGCATCCGCGTCAGTTCACTGATGAAGTCGTCAAGTTTGGGCTCAATCTGGTCACGAACCCGTCGGCCGTGATCCGTCATGTACAGCCATCCATAGACGCCTCCGGCTACCGCCCCGAGAAACGTCGCCATCAAGACCTTCGAGCGCTCGTCCACATCCGCCTCCTTGACCACAACCCATCAATCAAACGACGTGCCAGTTGGCGCCGCCCTTCAACGGGCTATCTTCTGCACAAAGACCGCCAGCGCCACCCCATCCCATTTGTCGTTACGGGACTTCGTGGCGTTTCAGTTCCCAACGCGAAAGCTGTCGAGGTGCGAGCCAGGATGCCTGGCTCAGGAGGGAAGGAGGAAGGGGACCAGGCTAAACGGCGGCCGCCCGTCGTTGCGCGCTCTTCCCCCCGTCCTGGATCTCGTGCTTCTTCATCTTGCTGTAGAGCGTCGGACGATACAGGCCGAGGATCTGCGCCGCTTCCTGCTTGTTCCAGTTGGTCCGCTGGAGCGTCTGCAGGATCGCCATTTTCTCGATCTCGGCGAGCGTGCGGTGTGGCGGGATGACGAACTCCGCCGCGCTCGACGTCTCGGTACGCAGGGACTCGGGCAGATCGTTGACCCCGATTTCGCTCCCCTTCGACACCAGGACGCCGCGCTCGATGACGTTCTCGATCTCGCGCACGTTGCCGGGCCAGCGGTGGCGGATCAGCACGTGATACGCCGCCGGGGCGATGGACTTGATTTGCGGCCGTGCGTGGCGCTGCTTGTACTTGTCGAGGAAGTGCTCGCACAGGAGCGGGATGTCTTCCGTCCGCTCGCGCAGCGGCGGCACGCGCAGCGTAATGGTGTTGATGCGGAAGTAGAGGTCTTCGCGCAGCTTCCCGTCGCGAAGCGCCGCATCGAGATCGATGTTGGTGGCGCAGATGAGCCGGAAGTCCACGCGGACGATGCGGTCGCTTCCGATCGGGCGATACTCACGCTCCTGCAGGACGCGCAACAGCTTGGTCTGCAGGTAGGGCGGCATCTCGCCGATTTCGTCGAGGAGGAGCGATCCCCCCTCGGCCATCTCGAAAAGGCCTTCCTTGTCGGTCGCCGCGCCGGTGAAGGCCCCCTTCTTGTAGCCGAACAGCTCGGATTCGATGAGGTCCTTGGGAATCGCGGCGCAATTGATCTTGATGAACGGTCCCTTGGCGCGCTTCGAGTTGTAGTGGATCGCGTTGGCGATCAACTCCTTGCCGGTACCGTTCTCCCCCTGGATCAGGATGTTCGCGTCGCTTCCCGCGACGCTCTCGACCAGTTCCAGCACCTCGTGCATCTTCTTGCTCTTGCCGATGATGTTGCCGAAGCGGAACTGGTTTTCGATCTTCTGCTTGAGCAACAGGTTCTCGCCGAGCAGGTCGCGCCGTTCGATGGCGCGCTCGAGCTTTGCCAGGAGCGCGTCCGCATCCACCGGCTTCTCCGCAAACTCGAAGGCCCCCGCTTTCATCGCCTCCACGGCCTTCTGGACGGATCCATGCCCGGTAATCACCAGGACTTCTGTATCGGGGTGCGTCTGCTTGAACCGGCGGAGGAGTTCGAGTCCGTCGACGTCGGGGAGCATCATGTCGGTAACGACGACGTCGGGCTTCCAGGTCTTGAAGATCTCTTCGCCGCGCGTGCCGATCATCGCGGTCCGCACTTCGTACCCCTCATGCTCGAGCAGGATCTTCAGCCACTCGATCATCGAGGGTTCGTCGTCGATCGCCAGAACGCGGTTCTTCTTCTTGATCGTCATCTCTCGTCACCGTCGAACCGACCGACTGAAACGGCTCGGCCGTAGCGGTTCGGGATCATACACGATTCGTCGCTGAGGGAAGTGGAAATTATACACAATGCCACGATAGCGTCCAACGACGCGACACTTGTCTTAAGCGCATACACGTTCGCTATAATCCGCCCCATGCCAGAGCCTGGGAAAGACACGTTCGTCCCGAAACCGATCCGCACGACGGAGATCGCGGCCAACGCGTGCCGGACCGGGGACGACACGGTGATCTGCGAGCGGTGCGGCGCCAAGATGTTCCGGATGCACGCCGTCTGGCGCTGCCCGACCTGCCGCTTCAAGACCGACTGCTGCGGCTGGTAGCCACAGAAGAAACACAGGCCACAGAAGCACGGATAACACAGAAGAATACAGCGCAGAAGAGAGACAGTGGATCGCTTAGAAACGCACGTCGACACCTCTTCCGAGCTCTTCAAGTCCAACGCGGAGCGGATGCAGGCGCTGGTCGCCGAGTTGCGCCAGCGGACCGCGGAAGTTCGGCAGGGGGGCGGGCAGAAGTACATCGAGCGGCATCGCGCGCAGGGAAAGCTGCCGGTGCGCGAGCGGATCGAGAAGCTGCTCGATGCCGGCTCGCCGTTCCTCGAGTTATCGCCACTCGCCGCCTGGGATCTCTACGACAACGAGGCGCCGTCTGCCGGAGTGGTGACTGGTATCGGTCGCGTCTCGGGCCGCGAAGTGCTGATCGTCGCCAACGACGCCACGGTCAAGGGGGGCACCTACTTCCCCATCACGGTCAAGAAGCACGTGCGCGCGCAGGAAGTGGCGCTCCACAACCGATTGCCCTGCGTCTACCTGGTGGATTCGGGCGGCGCGTTCCTGCCGCTGCAAGCGGACGTCTTCCCCGACCGCGAGCACTTCGGGCGCATCTTCTTCAACCAGGCCCGGATGTCGGCGGAACGGATTCCGCAGGTGGCCGTCGTGATGGGATCTTGCACGGCAGGAGGCGCCTACGTCCCCGCGATGTCCGACGAAACCATCATCGTCAAGGGCACCGGAACGATCTTCCTCGGTGGGCCGCCGCTGGTGAAGGCGGCCACGGGTGAGGAAGTCACCGCTGAAGAGCTCGGCGGCGCGGACGTCCACACGAGGCTCTCGGGCGTCGCCGACTACTTCGCCGAAGACGACGAACACGCGCTGCATCTGGCGCGCACGGTGGTCGAAACGCTCAATACCTCCAAGCGTCTGCCGGCAGACATCACGACACCGGAAGATCCCGCCTACGACCCGCGCGAGATCTACGGGATCGTGAACATCGACACGCGCAAAACCTACGACGTGCGGGAAGTGATCGCGCGTGTCGTGGACGGCTCGCGTTTCGACGAGTTCAAGGAACGCTACGCCACGACACTCATCACGGGATTCGCCCGCATCCACGGGTTCCTCGTCGGGATCGTCGCCAACAACGGCGTGCTCTTCTCGGAGTCGGCGCTCAAGGCGACCCACTTCATCGAGCTGTGCAACCTGCGAGGGATTCCGCTGATCTTCCTGCAGAACATCACCGGGTTCATGGTGGGACGCGACTACGAACGCGGAGGGATCGCCAAGGACGGCGCCAAGATGGTCCACGCCGTGGCCAATTCCGTGGTCCCCAAGTTCACGGTGATCATCGGCGGCTCCTTTGGCGCCGGCAACTACGGCATGTGCGGTCGCGCCTACGATCCGCGGCTTCTGTGGATGTGGCCCAACGCGCGCATCTCGGTTATGGGCGGCGAACAGGCCGCCGGCGTGCTGACGACCGTCAAGCGCGACCAACTGGCGCGCGAAGGGAAACCGTTCAGCGCGGAGGAAGAAGCCGCGATCCGGCAGCCGATCCTCGACAAGTACGACCGCGAAGGCTCCCCCTACTACTCCACCGCGCGCCTGTGGGACGACGGGATACTCGATCCCGCCGAGACGCGCCAGGCGCTGGCGCTCGGCATTTCCGCCGCCTACAACGCCCCCATCCCCGATGCCACGCTTCGGGGTGTTCCGCATGTGACGAGCCGACGGCCCGACCTTCCGGTCGGCTCGCGAAGACACGAAGACTCGAAGATACGAAGAAATACAATTGGTTTCGTGTGCTTCCCGGCTTCGTGTCTTCGCGACTGCCGGAGGCAAGCCGTGACAGCCGTCGGAGCGTGACAGTGAAATGAGCTCACTATCAGTACAGCAGAGCGGCCCGGTGGTGCGGGTGACGCTGAATCGGCCAGAGGTGCGCAACGCCTTCAACGAGCACGTGATTGCGGAGCTGACGGCGTGGGCGAAGTCGGTTCCGGGCAGCGGCGCGCGGGTGGCGGTGCTCGCCGGTGAAGGCAAGGCCTTCTGCGCAGGCGCGGACCTCACGTGGATGTCGAAGATGGTCGCCTATTCGCGCGAAGAGAACGAACGCGATGCGATGGCGATGTCGGCGATGTTCAACGCCCTCGACACGCTGCCGATTCCGCTGATCGGACGCGTGCACGGCGCGGCGCTGGGCGGAGGAACGGGACTTGCGGCGGTCTGCGACATCGTGGTGGCGTCCGACGACGCGATGTTTGGGTTTACGGAAGCGAAGCTCGGCATCCTGCCCGCGGTGATTTCGCCGTTCGCGGTTCGCAAGATCGGGATCTCGGCGGCCCGGGAGCTCTTTCTCACCGCCGCCCGCTTCTCCGCGACGCGAGCGCAGCAACTCGGACTGGTCCACGCGGTCACCTCGTCCGCCGAACTCGATCCCGCGGTCGATGCCTACGTTCGTGAGCTGCTCACCTCGGGCCCCGAGGCGATTGCGGGGGCAAAACGCATGATTGCCGCGGTCGCCGGGCAACCACCGGCCGCCGTCGCGGAGTTGACCGCGCAGACGATTGCCCGCCACCGGGTCTCGGAAGAGGGGCAAGCCGGGATGCAGGCCTTCCTCGAGAAACGGTCCGCGCCCTGGGTGTCATGACGCTGCGCCGGGTGCTGGTCGCCAATCGCGGCGAGATTGCCATCCGCGTGTTTCGCGCCTGCCGCGAAGCGGGCATCGAGACGGTCGCGGTCTACTCCGATGCCGATGCGAATGCGCCGCACACACGGGCCGCCGACCGGGCCGTGCGCATCGGGCCTCCGCCGCCGAGGGAAAGCTACCTGAACGTCGCGGCGATCCTCGCGGCAGCGCGCGAGACGCAGAGCGACGCGATACATCCCGGGTACGGATTCCTTTCAGAGAACGCCGCCTTCGCGCGCGCCTGCGAAGAGGCCGGCATCGTCTTCGTGGGGCCGAGCGCCGCCACGATCGACATGATGGGATCGAAGATCGGCGCGCGCACGCTGATGGAGAAGGCCGGAGTGCCGGTCGTGCCTGGCATGACGCCGGCGGACCAGTCCGACGACGGCGTGCTCGCGGCGGTGCGGACCGTGGGTTTTCCCGCCCTGGTGAAAGCCTCCGCGGGCGGCGGCGGCAAAGGGATGCGCGCGTTGCGCGATGCCTCCGAGGCGTCGGAGATGATTGCCGCCGCGCGCCGGGAAGCGCAGGCCGCGTTCGGCGACGGAACCCTCTACGTCGAGCGGCTCGTCGAGCGTCCGCGCCACGTCGAAATCCAGGTCTTCGGGGATGCTCACGGCAAAGCGGTCCATCTCTTCGAACGGGAGTGTTCCGTGCAACGGCGGCATCAGAAGGTGATCGAGGAATCCCCTTCGGTCGCGCTGACACCCGCGCTTCGCGCACGCATGGGGGAAGCGGCCGTCAAAGCGGCGCAGGCGGCAAAGTACCGCAACGCGGGAACGATCGAGTTCCTGCTCGAAGGGAGCGGTGATACCGCGCGTTTCTATTTCCTCGAGATGAACACGCGCCTGCAGGTGGAACATCCGGTCACCGAAGCGGTCACCGGCGTGGACCTCGTTCACGCACAGCTCAGCGTGGCGGCAGGCAATCCGCTTCCCTGGACGCAAGGCAGCCTGTCACAGCGCGGCCACGCCATCGAGTGCCGCGTCTACGCCGAGGATCCGTCGTCCGGCTTCCTGCCACAGGCTGGACGGCTTCTGATGTATCGCGAGCCGTCCGGTCCCGGAATCCGCGTGGACTCCGGCGTCGTGGAAGGTGGCGAAGTCCCGGTCACCTACGATCCGCTCCTCGCGAAGCTGACGGTCTGGGCCGAGACGCGTGGTGCGGCGATCAATCGCGCGATTGCCGCCCTGCGTGACTTCCCCATCCTCGGCATCCGAACCAACATCGGATTTCTGATCCGCGTGCTCGCGCACGCCGCCTTCCGCCGCGGTGACATCCACACGGGATTCATCGACGAGCACCTGGCGGAACTAACTCGAGCGCCAGAGATCCCGCCTAGCGGTCGTAGCGTCGGCCGTGACCGCCTCAGTAGGCCCGACCTTCAGGTCGGGCGTGCTCGATCAACCCGGACCCGGCGCTCGGCATCGAGCGATCCCTGGACCACCCTTTCAGGGTTCGGTCGCTGATGGCGAAGCTGATCCTACGGAGCGGCGACCGAGAGTTCGTCGCGGAGGTGAACGGCGACACCGTCACCATCGATGGCGCGACGGTTGAGGCCCCGCGGCGCGCGCTGGCGGTCGCCGACGGCAACACACGCTGGGTGTTTCTCGACGGTGACGTCTTCGAGTTCGAGGTGCCGACCGGGTCAGCCGGCGCCGGACGGAAAGGCCGCCATCATCACGGCTCGCTCGCCGCCCCGATGCCCGCCACCGTCGTGCGCGTGAACACCGAAGCGGGCGCGACCGTAAAGCGTGGCGACACGCTGCTCGTGCTGGAAGCGATGAAAATGGAACTGCCGATCCGCGCCACTATCGACGGTACGGTCACGTCGGTGAATTGCCGGGTCGGCGAGATGGTGCAATCCGGCGTGGCGCTGGTCGAAATCGATGCGTAAGGTCACGATCGTCGAAGTCGGCGCTCGCGATGGCCTGCAGAACGAGTCGGCGCGGATCTCGACTTCCGACAAGATCGCGTTCGTCAACTTGCTCTCCGCTGCTGGACTCCCTGTCGTCGAAGTTGGCGCGTTCGTCAGCCCGAAGTGGGTGCCGCAGATGGCCGACACCGCGGAGGTGTTCGCGGCGATCGAGAAGCGCCCCGGCGTTCGGTACACGGCGCTTGTGCCGAATCTTGCCGGTCTCGAACGGGCACAGGCTGTCGGGCTCACGGAGGTGGCGATCTTCGCGGCCTCATCCGAGAGTTTCAGCAAGAAGAACATCAACCAGTCCATCGACGATTCGTTGGCCACGTACGCGGAGGTCTGCGAGCGCGCCCTGGCGCTCGGTATTCGGGTCCGCGGCTATCTCTCGACCGCGTTCGGGTGTCCGTTCGAAGGGCCGGTCGACCCCCACGCTGTCGCGCGAGTGGCGGCGTCGCTGATCGAGATGGGGACCTTCGAGGTCGCGGTCAGCGACACGATCGGCATCGCGCACCCCGGCCAGGTGCCGGTCGTGGTGAACGCCGTCGCCGAGCGCGTGCCGCTCGAGTGCATCGCGCTCCACTTCCACGACACGCGCGGGACGGCCCTGGCTAACGTCCTTGCGGCGCTCGATCTTGGGATCGGCACCTTCGACGCTTCGGCTGGCGGACTCGGCGGCTGTCCGTACGCGCCTGGTGCCACCGGCAACCTCGCGACCGAGGACCTGATCTACATGCTCGACGGCCTCGGGATCGAGACTGGGGTGAGCCTGGCGAAACTAATGGAGGCGTCGGCGTTCATCGAGTCCAAGCTCGATCACCCGCTGCCGTCACGCTATTACCGCGCGCTCTCGTAGGCCGGGTCTTTAGACCCGGCACGCAATAACGGTGATGTCCAGGCTCTGGTGGATTAGGCGCAATTAGTCTAGGGATCAGTGAGACGCTTCTGAGCTTCTGCTGATCGCCGCAGCGCTCGGCCTCAATCTCGCCATGAGACGAGTCGCGCGCCGGCGTGGATGCTCTGGGCAGCGAGTGCGACGGGCACACCTGATCCTGACCGGTGCCTATGGTGCACGGTGTTCGCGGCCGGCTTCATCTTCTCGATCGCCTTCCAAATGGGCGAATGCCCGTTCTTTCAAGTCCTCGGGTTCTTCAACCTCCTGTGGGGCGTATTCCTCGCGATCCAAGTCGTCTTCGTCCTGTGGGCCGTGCGATGTTCAGTGAGTCGGCCGAGTTCTACGACCTGATCTACTCCACGTTCAGGGACTACCGCGCCGAGGCGACGACCATCGCCTCGCTGCTGCGCGACCTCAACCCGGTTGGTCGCACGGTGCTCGACGTCGCCTGCGGAACGGGCGAACACGCGCGACTGGCTCGCAGCGCACGGCTTTACTGTCGACGGACTGGACCTCGATCCACGCGTTCGTCGAGATCGCGCAACAGAACATGCCCGCGCGGGCGGTTCTTCCAAGCCGACATGGCGGACTTCACGCTGCCGAAGCGTTACGACGCCGATGCTGTGTCTCTTCAGCTCGATCGGCGTACCTGAAGACGCTGGACCGCGTCGAGCAGGCACTCTTTGCTTCCGCCAACATCTTGCGGCCGGAGGCGTCATCTCGTCGAACCCTGGTTTCAGCCCGACATGCTGACCGCCGGACGCGTCGTCCGGAATACCGGCGAGGCCAACGGTGTGCGCGTGAACCCGCGACCAGCCGCGTGGAAGTCGAGGGACGGCTTTCGCGGTTGTTCTTCGATTACGAGATCACGGAAGGCGATCGAACGCGGCGGGCCCACGAAGTGCACGAGCTTGGACTCTTTACGTCTTCCGAAATGATCGAGACCTTCCGCCGCGCCGGCTGTCGGTGAAACACGACCCGGTTGGCATCACCGACCGCGGTCTCTACGTGGCGCGGCCGTTGCGTCACCTCTGCAGCACACGTAGGGTTTTGACCGGCGTAAAGGTGGCGTGGCTCAGCAGACATGCGCGCCGATGGTGCGGTGCTTGCGTGGAAGGCAGGCAATATGATGCGTCTCCGTCGGCCGTATGCCTCGGCGCCGTAGCGGCGAGCAGCCCACGCCATCTCCAGGCCCAAGCACCCCGCGTGCAAATCGAGATGAAGAACGTTCGGCTGCACGTCGCCAGTGGGGTAACGCTCGACGTCACGCGACTGCGCGGCACCATGATCAGCCGCACTGCTTCCCCACCGGTCTTCGACGATCAGCGCTCCTACGTCCTCGAAGTCGACACCGCCTCGCTCTCGATGAGCACCGAGAGCCTGCAGGCGCTGATGGCCAACCACGTCTTTGCCGCGCCGGGCGCGCCGCTGAAGGACATCAAGGTCGGCGCAGGACGGCGACCGCCTGAAGATGTCGGGAAAGCTGCACAAGGGGATCGACGTGCCGTTCTCGACGAAGGCCACCGTGCGCGCCTCGCCGGATGGCCGGCTCCAGTTCCACACCGAGTCGATGAAAGCGCTCGGGATCCCCGCCAAAGGCATGCTCGAACTCTTCGGCTTGAAACTCGACGACCTCGTGAGCCTGAAGAATCAGCGCGGCGTGGCGATCGACGGCGACGACATCCTTATCTCTCCCGGCCAGGCGCTGCCGCCGCCGGAGATTCGAGGGCGCCTGGCGAAGGTGTCGCTCGCCCAGGACCGCCTGCTGCAGGTCTTTGATGATGGCGCGGGAAAGCCAAAGACACTGACGCCACCATCACCGTCTTCGAAGAACTACATCTACTTCAGCGGCGGCGACATCACCTTCGGAAAGCTGACGATGCACGGCGCCGATCTGCAGCTGATCGACTCGGATCCGGCAGATTGGTTCGATTTCTACCCAGAGAAATACAACGCACAACTGGTGGCCGGCTACTCGAAGAACACGCCGTCGGGCGGGCTGAAGACATACATGCCCGACTACGACGACATGCGCGGGAAGAAGTGAGCCGGGTCTAAGGCCGGTCTAAGACCCGGCCTACGTACGGCTCCGCCTCTGATGCGCCTTCATCCACTCCGACAGCTTTTCGTCGCTCCAGCAATTGATCACGCGGTCCGCCGGGATCCGCGCCAGCCGCGCATGGGCGATGGCGTAGTCGCTGAAGCGCAGCTCTCCGATCGAATGCGCGTCGCTGTCGAGCGCGAACAGGCAGCCGGCGGCCAGTGCCCGTCGCGCGTAGCGGTAATCGAGATCCTGGCGGTGCCAGTTGCCGTCGAGCTCGATCGCGACGCCGAGCGTTGCGGCCTCCTCGAACACCGCGTCCCAGTCGGCCGCCACGCCCGGACGGTTGTTGAACATGCGCCCGCGTGGATGCCCGAGGATGGCGACGCCGGGGTGGCGCATCGCCTTCAACATGCGCGGCGTCTGATCCTCAACCTTCCGGAGAATCGAGTGTGGCGACGCGACGACGAATTCAAACCGCGCGCATTCCTCAGGCTGCAGGTCGAGCGCGCCGTCCACGAGGATGTTCGCTTCGATCCCTTTGAAGATCCGGAAGCGCCCCTCGTATTTGGCATTCAACTTGTCGATCTCGGTCCACTGCTTCGCGGCTTGCGACATGGAGATGCCGCGGGCGATGGGCAAACCGTAGGAATGATCGGTGATGCCGAGGCACGAGTGCCCCAGCTCCATCGCCGCCTGCGCCATCACTCCGATCTTCTCCCCTCCATCGCTCCACGTGGAGTGCATCTGGAAGTCGCCGCGATACGTCCCCTTGCCAACGATTGCAGGATCCATGTCGGCGGCGAGCACCTGCGACATCACGAAATGACTGAGGTAGCCATCGCGCAACTGGCGGACCTTGGCGACGATCGCTGACTTCCCCGCTTTGGCCACCGCAGCTTCGACCGTCGGTGACTTTCCCAGTTCGACAAGTTCAGCCACGATCCGCGAACTGGAGGGGCCGACAAACGGGATCTCCCGGAGCGTGTCGGCCTTCACCAGGTCCGCGACCGACATCGGCAGGTAGACGATCGCCTTTGCCGCCCGCTTGTATCCGAACCGGCTGCGCTCATTCGGCTGTAGGGCGGCCATGTCGTAAAGCAGCCCAGCCGCAACAACATTGATGTCGTCAATTACCCACTCGTCCGTAAAACCCTGTGTTTTCGAGGGTTTTCGGCGGGCACTGCGCTTGCTGGCGGTAGTCATGAGGTTGGGGATGAAGACAAAGCTTTCGATCGCCGTGGCGGTCCTGATCACGACGATCGTGGCGTGCGGAAGGATTCAGATCGACTCCGAGAATCAGCGCCAGATGGACGTCGCCCTCCGCGGGGTCCTCAACGGTCGCATGGCGGAATATGCCACGAAGGATCCGGAAGGCGCAAAGCTCTGGAAGCAGACGCAGTCTTTCTACACCCGCCGCGAGTTCCGTCCGGCCTGGGTCGAGAACGCCAAACCGCGTCCGCAGGTTGAGACCCTTGTCGCCTCACTGCGTGAAGCCGAAACCGAAGGACTGGACCCCAGCCTCTACAACGTCGCGATGATCGAGGCGCGGCATGCCGAAGCGTCGAAAGGCTTGTTCACCGACAAGGGCTTCGACCCCCGCGAGGCGGGCGCCCTCGATGTCTGGTACACCTACCTCTACATGAAGTACGCGTCGGACCTCGCCGACGGTTTGTCCAACCTCTCGCGCGCCGACAAGACCTGGAAGATCACCTCAGAGAAGTTCGATCCGCTGCAGCACCTCGAGAAGGCGCTGTCGGAAAACCGCATTGCGGAGTCGCTGCGGGAACTGACGCCGCAGGGGCCCGACTACGCGCGGCTGCGCACGGTGCTCGGCGAGTACAAGGCACTCAAGGCCAAGGGCGGCTGGATGCAGGTGCCGGGGAACCTGACGTTGAAGCCGGGACAGCGAAGCCCGCACGTTTCGACACTCGCCAAGCGTCTCGCCGCGACCGGGGACTTCCGCGGCACGGCACCCGCTGAAGGCCAACCCGCCCTCTACGAGGGAGCGCTGGTCGAAGCCGTCAAGGTCTTCCAGCGACGCCACGGCCTGGCCGACGACGGCGCGATCACCGCGGCAGTGGTGGCCGAGTTGAACGTGCCGGTGGACTACCGCATCGCACAGATCGAGATGAACATGGAGCGCTGGCGCTGGCTGCCTCGCGAATTGGGCAGCCGCTACATCCTCGTCAACATCCCGGAGATGCGGCTCGACGTCTACGAAGGCAACACGTCCACCCTCACGATGCGGACGGTGGTCGGCAAGGAAGACACGCCGACGCCAATCTTCAACGACGAGATGACCCACATCGTGTTCAGCCCCTACTGGAACGTGCCCGCCGTCAATCGCGCAGGAAGAGACGCTGCCTTCGGTGATGAGCGATCCCTGGGTTCCTCGCCCGAAACAACATGGAAGTGGTCGATGCCAGCGGGAACCGGGTTGATCCCGCGTCGGTGGACTTGAGCAACCCCGAGGCCTATCGGTTCCGGCAGCGGCCGGGGAGCGACAATTCGCTCGGGCTCGTGAAGTTCATGTTCCCGAATCAGTTCAACGTCTACCTGCACGACACACCGGCCGACTCACTCTTTGCCCGCGCCGCACGCTCCTACAGCCATGGATGCGTGCGTCTCGAGCAACCGGTGGCGCTCGCGCAGTACGTCTTGAAGGATCAGCCGGACTGGGACGCGGCGCGGATCGAAACCGCCATGCACGCGGGTGAAGAGAAACACGTCAAGCTGAAGTCGCCCATCCCCGTGTATCTCGGTTACTGGACGGCGCGCGTACGACCGGACGGGACGGTGCAATTCCGCCGCGACGTCTACGGCACCGACCGACGCCAGACCGCGCTGCTGGCCGATCGCCTCGACCGGCTTCGCCGCACGTCGGAGGCGGCCGCCGTCGCGACAACGGTGCAAGAGTCGAAGGACACCAAGGGAACGACAGGAACGAAGCCGCGGAAGGCAGCGAAGGGGAAGAACCGCTAGGACCGGCAGAACTCCGAGACGCGCGTGAGGAGTTCGTCCATGTCGATCGGCTTGGCCAGGTAGGCGTCGGCCGACACCTGCGCCATCCGGTCGCGGCCGGCGGCCGAAACGATGATGGTCGGAATCTTTGCGATTCGCGCATCCTCAGACTGGCGGCGGCGGAACTGCCAGCCATCCATCACCGGCATCATCAAATCGAGGACGATGACGCAGGCTTTGACGCCGTTCTCGAGCTTGTCGAGCGCTACCTGGCCGTTGGCGGCTGTCTCGACGTGAAAGCCCTCGAGCTCGAGGAACTTCCCCAGCATCTCCCGCGTATCGGGATCGTCTTCGACGATCAGCACCGTAGCCGTGCTCATCTCTCCCTGTTCGTCTTTCCGCGCAGGTGCCTCTCCAGGACTTCGACCAGCGTTTCCGGCAAACACGGCTTCTGCAGCACTGTGACCGGAGGCACCTGCGTGAGACGCTGATCGGTTTCCGCCCCGGTGTACCCGCTCAGGGCGACGATCGGAATATCGGAGAAGCGGCTATCGCCGCGGACCCTGGCGATCAACTCGAAGCCGTCCATCCGCGGCAGGGCCAGATCCGTAATCAGAAGGTCCGGGCGCCGGGCGGCCATCGCCTCGAGCGCTGCGATTCCATCGCCCACCCCCTGCACGTCGTAGTCAGGACCCAAGAATTCCACATACATTAAGCGAGTATCGGCATGATCCTCGACGAGCAATATCGGCGGGCGGGCGGGGGGTCGCGAATCGTCCGCCATCACGAGCGCCCGCCGTTGATCAACTTACGGATGGCCGCCTCCAGGTCGTCGGGGGAACAGGGTTTTTCGAGAACGGCATCGCATCCAGCACGCACGGCGCGCCCGGGATCTGCCTGGAAGGCAGCGTAGCCCGTGACGGCAATGATGGGGATGCGGGCCGTGCGAGGATCGTGCTTCAGCCGTCGCGTCAATTCGTAACCGTCGATCCCCGGAATATTCAGGTCGGTAACGACGATGTCGGGCAGAGACTCGAACGCGCGTTCGAGAGCCTGGAGTCCGTTGTGTGCCTGGTCGACGATGAATCCGGCCTGCCGGAGCCACTGGGCGTACATACGACGCCCGTCGCTGTCGTCTTCCACTAATAAAACACTTGGACTCGAACCCACTTCCATTCGAGCCCAAGTATACCGAACGCGCCTTAAGGGTTTAGTTCATGCCGGAATATTCAGGACCTGCCCGGGCTTGATCTTGTCGGGGTCGGTCAACTGGTCGCGATTCGCCTCGAAGATCTTCATGTACGCATTCGCGTCCCCGAGGTGCTCTTTGGAAATCTTGCTCAGCGTATCGCCCGCCTTGACCGTATAGGTGCGTCCGCTGGCCGCCGCCGGGCTGCCCCCGCCGGTGACCTGGATATCCGCCACGATATCGTCGCGCCAAGACGGGATCGTCTTGATCGCTTGCCAGATCTCGTTCTTTTCCTGCTCCGACTTCACCTTGCCCTTGAAGTGCAGCTTCCCGTCCTGCTCTTCCGCGTTGCCGTCAAACTTTCCCTTGGCCACCGAGATGGCGTACGAATAGGTGTCTCTGAGTCCCATCTGTTTTCCCCTCCGGAGTGGAGGCAGTTGCAACTACCGAGCCGCGACCAGCGCGAGGCGATCTCCCTTCGGACTCACGGCAAGCCGTGAGACATTGCGCAGGCCGAGTGCCGCGAGGTCAGCCACGGCCCGCCACTGTTCACCTCGCCGCCAGGCGTGCAGTTGCCCGCCGGCGGCCATCAGCATCGTGCCGTCGGGGGTCCAGACGACGAACTCTTCCGTAGCGCCAGGCGCGGTCGTCGTCAAGGCCGTGGCTGTCGGCTTTCCGTTCTGGACGGTCAGATGTGACACCGTCATGGTCCGCTGTTCCCCCTGCCCGGCCCGCTGAACGAAGCTGATGCCCCCGCCCGGGACCGGCTGGAGCGATCGTCCGATGTCTTTCGCCACGATCTCGGCCTTTCCGGTCCGCACGTCGCCGACCTGGAGCGTGGCCGGCTCACCGAGCACGAACATCGCAACGGTATTGGCGTCCAGCCACACGTGATACCCGACCGGCTTGACCGCCTCGAAGACGAGCGACGGTTCGCCATCGGAAAGCGGAAATTTCCACAGCCGTTGCGTCTTGTCGGCCTCGACGCGGATCACGGAGATGTAACGCCCATCCGGCGTCACCGTCGCCGAGTACTCGCTTTCGGGCGTTTTCGTCACGCGCGCCACGGCCTTCGCACCGATGTCGTACTTGTAAATATCCATCTGCGGTGCCGTCCCGCCCTCTGGCACGCCCCCTCGGGCGGAGGTGAAGAACACACCGCCACCATCCCTCGTGAACGAGGGCTGGTTGTCGTAGCCCGGGCTGTTCGAGATGTTCTCCACCGCCGAGAGCGCGACCTTCCCCCCCTCGACGGCCAATCGCGCGAGAAAGACCTCGGTGTCGGGGGCGGTCTGCGGGACGAGCGCCAGGGCAACCAGGGTCGGCAGCAAGATGGTTCGCATGCGAGGCATCTTAGCGCTACACTTCGCGCATGCGCGCCACCCTCCTCGCGGCGGCACTGCTCCTCCCCTCCACTGTCCTCGCTCAGACCGCCGAGAAACGTCTGATCGTCACGATCACGGCCAACGAACTGAAGGGCGGAGTCGTCTCCGAGATCACCTGGGACGCGGGAACGATCGTGCTGCAAGGCGTCTTCGCCAATCCGGATGGATCGCTGTCGGCGCAGGTCCTGGGTAACGCCTGCCGAAAACATCTCCCTGAAGCAGAGCAAGAACCACACCGCGGCGTCCTCGAACTACTGGGACACGAAAGCCAGGACGACGAGTCCTACGGGCCTGGGGAAGATCACGACGGCTACCGACGCGAAGATGCCGATGTACGGCATCGCCAGCCAGGAACAGCGGATGATACGACGCGACCCAGATGGGCGGCACGCAGAAGCACCACGTCGTACGCCTCGGCAACTCGTCATACACGAGCGCAGTGGGCCCGACCCCTCCCTACGACGGTGAAGTGTGGTCGTGGTCCTCACCGGAGCTGAATCGCATCGCCTACATGGACAAGGACGGCGACCTGTGGGTCGCGCAAAGCGGATGGAACCGACGCGGAGCGCGCTCCTGAAGGGAAACTTCACGTTGCCCGCCTGGTCGGACGACGGCCGGTTGATCGCCGTTGCGGAGAAGAAGGAGAACGGCAGGAAGTGGGAGATCTCGATCGTCCACGTGCCGCCGCGGTTCCGTGGCGGTAGCTAGCTACTTACCCAGCACTCTCAATTCAGCAACTGTCCAGTAATTCACCAACTCGGTGCCGACCTGCGTGAAGCGCAGGAAGCGGGCGCGGACGGGTCCGAGTGGAATGGTGATCGGCATGTCGCGGGGGCGATCCAGGCCTCCGGAAAACGCGAGCCACGCGGTCGGTCCCGTCCACGCGTCGGTCCATGTCTCACCGTCGGTCGATGTCGAGACAACCAGTTCCCGCGCGTAGTCGGTGACGTAGCCACCGATCAGCAGCTCCACGCCAACAATCTCGCGTTCTCCAGCGAGGTCCACGGTCAACGAATCCCCGCGCCGCTGTTCGCGCCCGGCGTGCCAGCGGGTGTACAGGTTCCCGTCGTGCACTTCATGGGCGCGATCGACGTTGACCGACGCACTCGCGACGGTAAACGGGAGCGATGCGCCGGAGGGAGCGGTCGTTCGCTCGGCGCGCCGTGGCACGAGAAAGCTGGTGTACGTGGACGCCTCGTGCACTCGCTGCGCGCGCGACAGACTCCCGACGAATTGGCGCCAGCGGCCGTCCACATCGAGCTCGTGGTCCACCATGATCTCGATGGCGCCGTACTCAGAGAGACGATCGATGGCGGCGGCGTTGCGTTCGGCGAGCAGGCGCCGCATCGACCAGTAGTGGGGAGCGAAGTAGCCGCTGTAACCGTTCATGAGCGGCCGGCCGTGGGCCGTCGCGCGGAACAGCGCGAGCGTGTCGTAGTCGGGTCCCAGCGGGAGGTCGAGTCGAAAATCGGCGGCCGCGTGATTCGGCCGCTCCTGCGGACGCGGGGCCATCGGTAATGGAGTCGGCCACGCGTCGATCAACAGGCCGGCAATCGCCAGCGCCGGCAACACCGTTGCCGCACGCGGCCATCGCTGCACGAGCAGGCGGACGCCGAGTGCCGCGGTCACGGCCAGGCAGAGCACGCCGAGCATCCAGAAACGGGCGGGCACGCGCACGCCGTCCATGCCGGGCAACACGAACAACCAGGCGTACGGTGCCTTGTAGAGCGCCGGCTTGTTGAAGAGCGTCGGCGAGGGCCCGAGCGAGAACAGCCACATCGCCACCGTCGCCAGCGCGTAGAAGGCCAAGGAGGATCGGCGCTGCCAGGCGGCTCGCACAGCCGGGTGCAACAACGCCGCGACCGCCAGGCAGGCCACCGTCACCGAGATCGGTTTTTCCGGCGACGTGACGGAGATCAACTGCAGGCTGCCGATCCCGAGCTTGAAGGGGCCGTAGGCGAGTCGCGCGACGCTGATGGCGCCGCCGACGGCCGCGAGCGTCAATAACGCACGCGCGACGCGCGGATGTCCGCTCGCCTGCCGCGCCGCGATCCGCCAGGCGAGAACCAGCGAGACGATCGAGAGGAGAACCACGGTGAGTCCTGGGAAGAGGTCCGCCTCTTCGCGGTGCACGACCTGCAGCCAACCCCAGGTGCGGCTTACGGCCGACGCTTTCAGCAGGCTCGCGATATCGGCGCCGTACGAGCGGATCTCGACGATCGACCGGCTCAAGTTATAGGCGCGCGAGATGCGCCAGTAGCCGTACAGCACGGGCGCCAGCAACGCCGCGGCAACCGCCCAGGCGGCCGCTACTCGGACCAGGTCGCCACCCCGACCCCGTCGCAGCCCAAACCAGGTGAGCCACAGCGCGATCAACACGGACAGGAAAAAGAAGTAGTAGCCGCACGCGAGCGCCTGGAGAAGCCAGGCGGCGGCAAACACCACGAGCCAGCGGGCGCGACGCTCGTCGAGGTACCGGTGCAGCGCGCCAAGGGCTACCGGCATCCAGTACGCGGACAGCACTTGCACGTGGGCGATCTGGGGCAACCGGTACGGCGCGAAGGCGAAGCCAAGGCCGGCAAGGAAGGCGATGTCGTGGCGTCGCGCGATCGAGAAGACGAGAAAGTGCGCCCCGAGCGCGCACAGCGGAAACGCCAGCAAGAAGGCCAGGTTGTAGGCCAGCAGCGGGTCGCCCGTCGCCAGGATGATCGGCGTGGTGATCGGCGCCAGCCCGAGCAGGTGCTCCGAGAATGCCAGGACGCCGGGCACCGGTCGAAACTGCGGGGCGTTCCACCACGCGTCGGTCAGCGGCACCGCCTGCGTGTTCCACCACATGATCCATGCGTTGAGGAGCGGATCGCCGAGGTCGCTGGGGACCAGGCTGCGGGGATGGAGCGCCAGCGGCCACGTGATCGCCACCGTCAGCAGCACGTAAACCGCGGCGGCGATCATCCATGGAACGGATCTGCGGCGCATTCGCTGGAAAGTATAATCGCCGGCTATGAGACGACATCTTGCGGCGCTCACGTGCGTGGTGATGCTGACGGTCACGGCTAGCGGCCAGGACGCCGCGCCGGGCGATACGGCGCTGCTCCAGCAGATGCGGAGCGAAGGCGTGGACCGCTCGCAGGTGGTCGGCCTGTTCGATCAGTTCGTGACGGTGATCGGCCCACGCCTCACCGGGCACGCCCGAGTACAAGCGCGCCGCCGACTTCGCGCGCGAGAAGCTTGCCGCCTGGGGCATGGCCAACGCGAAGCTCGAGACGTGGGAGTTCGGCCGCGGCTGGGCGCTCGACAAACTGGTGGTCGAAATCGTCGAGCCTCGATACATGCCGCTGATCGCCTACGCCGAGGGATGGGCAGCCTCGACGCCGGGCGAACTCGTGGCGGCGCCGATCTTCCTTGGCGGCAAGACCGCGCAGGACGTCACCGCGATGCGCGACAAGCTCTCTGGCGCGATCGTCCTCACGCAGCCCGATCGTCGGAGCGTTCGTTCGTGAAGACAGGCTGCAGCCGACCACCAGCGACACGCCGGTGCGTATCGGGGCTCCGCCGATGCCGCGCCAGGGAAACGCAAACCAGGCGGACGCCCGCCAGATCACCGAGACGATCCGTGCGGCAAAGCCCGGAGCGCTGCTCCGCTCGAGCGCCGGCGAACACGGCACGGTCTTCGTCCTCGGCCGCGACCAGGGGGAGAACGCGGCGCCGTCGATCGTCCTGGCCGCCGAGCACTACAACATGGTGGCGCGAATGGTCGAAGCCGGCGTGCCGGTGAAGCTGCGCGTGAACATGCAGACCCGATTCCTCACGGGAGATACGAAGGGCTACAACGTCATCGCGGAGTTACCGGGCACCGATCCGGCGCTGAAGGACGAAGTCGTCCTGCTAGGCGCGCACCTCGACTCCTGGCACACCGGCACCGGCGCCACCGACAACGCGGACGGCTCCGCCGCCGTGATGGAAGCGATGCGGATCCTGAAGACGGTAAAGGCGCCGCTGAAGCGAACCGTTCGTGTCGCGCTCTGGGGCGGCGAGGAAGAAGGGCTGCTGCGGCGCGCGCGCCTACGTCGCCGCGCACTACGCCGGAGACGCCAACAAGGCCGCGCGCGAGCGCGTCGCCGTGTACTTGAACATCGATCCGGGTATGGGGCCGATCTACGGGTGGTACGCCGAAGGCAGCGCGCCGTCCAAAGCCATTCTCGATACCTGGACGGCGCCGCTGAAGGACCTCGGCGTCCGGCGCAACATCGAGGCGGGCATCGGCAGCACCGACCACGTCGCCTTCCGGCAAGCCGGCATCCCCGGGTTCAACCCGGTGCAGGACTACGTCACCTACGACGTTCGTACGCATCACACGAACGTGGACACCTACGAACGCATACGGCCCGAAGACTTGAAACAGAACGCCGTCGTTCTGGCCTGGATGGCCTACAACGCGGCGAACACCACGCAGAAGTTCCCGCGACCCGAACCCGCCGCTCCCCGCTAGAAGCTCGAAGCGCGCGGATGCTCCTGCTGCTCGTCGTCATTCTCTTCTTCTGTTCGGGGGCCAGCGCGCTTGTCTACCAGGTGCTCTGGCTGCGCAAGCTGGGGCTCGTCTTCGGCGTCACCGTCTACGCCGCCAGCACGGTGTGGGCGAGCTTCATGTTCGGGCTCGCGATCGGGAGCCTGTTTGCCGGCCGTGTCGCCGATCGCCTGCGACGTCCGCTCGTCTGGTTCGGCGCCGCGGAAGCCTTGATCGCGGTCTCGGCCCTGGCGACGCCGTTCGCGCTCGACAGCGCTCCAGAATCTCTACGCGTCGCTCTACCCGTCGCTGCCCAAGGGATTGGCCGCGATCACCTTCGCGCGTTTCCTGATTTCGCTCGTCGTGCTGGTCGTGCCGACCGTCCTGATGGGCGCGACCTTGCCACTCGTCGTGAAGTCGTCCTACTCGCGCGCCAGCGATCTCGGCCAACGCATGGGCCTGCTCTACGCCACCAACACGGTTGGCGCGATTGCAGGCACGCTCTTCTCGGGCCTCTACCTGATCCCGACGCACGGAATCCGCACCGCGTTCATCGTCGCCGCCACCGTCAACCTCGCGGTAGCGGCCGTTGCGGTTCTCGCGGGTGTGACCATGCCGCCGGTGCAGGTTGCCGAGCGGCGGCCGACGACGCTCGGGCGAGATCGCCGTCCCCGGCGAGACGGACGCCGTACGGCAAGCGGTGCTGCTGGTCTTTGCCTTCTCGGGATTCATGTCGCTGGCGCTCGAGGTGATCTGGTTCCGCGTACTCGTGCTGCTGGTGCGTCCGACCGTGTACGGCTTTTCGATGATGCTGGCCGTGCTCCTCCTCGGGATCGGGCTCGGGAGCTACGTCGCCACCCCGCTGCTGAAACGCGAACGGCCGTGGCTGCTCATCCTGAGCGTGCTCGAACTGACGCTCGCCGTGGTGGCGGTGCTCTCGATCCAGACGCTGTCGTACCACCCCAGCATGGTGAGCGTGGGCGACGCCGATCATCTCGCGCGTGTTCCCCGAGTACCTCGCGTTCTCGATGGTCGCCAGCATTCTGTCGATCCTGCCGTCCGCCCTGCTGCTCGGCATCGCGTTCCCCATCGGCTTGCGCGTGTGGACCGGGGCACGAGAGGAGAGTTCGCCGCGCGCGGGGCGACGTCTCGGTGTCTTCTACTCGCTCAACCTCGCCGGCAGCATTGTCGGATCGCTCGCCGCCGGCTTCGTGCTCCTGCCGGCCCTGGGCAGCCGGAACAGCCTGATCCTCGTTTCAGCCGTGGCGCTCGGCTCGGGGTTGGTGTCTGCTGCGTTTCGCCGAAGCGCGAACCCGTACTCGAACACTCATCGGCTGCGTCTTTGCGGCGGGCTTCGCGACGAGCGCGGCGCTGATCGCGGATCCGTTCGACATGTTCCTGAAACTGCGCTACCCGCGCCACCGCGTGCTGTGGCGCGAAGAAGGCGTGCAGGCCACCGTCAGCATCAACAAGGACCCGAGCGGCATGCTCATCATGACGCTCGAAGGCAACCACCAGGCAGACGATGCGCCGGGGATGATCGATACGCATCGCCGCATCGGCCACCTGCCGATGGCGATCCATCCGGAAGGACGTGAGGCGCTCGTCATCGGCCTCGGCGGCGGCGCCACCGCCGGCGCCGTGTCCATGCACAAAGGCGCGCAGGTGGACGTCGTCGAGCTGTCCGACGCGGTCCTGCGGGCGGCGCGCTACTTCACGCACGTCAACAACGACGTCCTGCACCGTCCGAACGTGCGGCTGCACGTGGACGACGGGCGCAACTACCTGTTGCTGACCAAGAAGAAGTACGACGTCATCACGGCCGACCTCATCTTGCCTATCCACGCCGGATCTGGAAACCTCTACTCCGCCGAGTACTTCACGCTGGTGCGCAACGCGCTGAAAGACGATGGGCTGGCGCTGCAGTGGGTCTGGGGAACGGAGGCGGAGTACAAGACGATCATGCGCACGTTCCTCAGCGTGTTCCCGGAAGCGACGGTGTGGTGGGATGGCAGCTTGATGATCGGCTCCAAGAAGCCGCTCGTCCTGCGCGAGCGAGACTTCTCGTGGAAGGTGGAGGCGCGCGGCGACGCACTGCGCGAACTGGGCATCACGTCGTTCGAGCAGTTGAAGCGCGCCTATGTCGCCGGGCCGGACGAGATGCGCGCCTTCGTCGGCGACGGCCCCATCCTCACCGACGACCTGCCGCTGGTCGAGTATTTCCTGTCGCTGCCGCGGGACAAGAACATCGACGTCCGCGGTCTGCGCGGCAACGTCGAATCGAGGGTTGAGAAATGAGACGACTTCTGCTCGCGCTCGCTCGCTGTCTCTGCGGCGGCGTGTGCGCGGCGCCCGCGCCGCGCGTCGCGACACCCACTGCGAGCGGCGACGCGCCACCAGGGTGCTGGTGTTCAACATCCACGCGGGGAAGGATGCCGCCGGAAAAGGCAACCTGGAGGCGGTTGCGGCGCTTGGCGCGCGAGGTCGGCGCCGATCTGGTCCTGCTGCAGGAAGTCGATCGGCGGAACGAAGCGATCCGGCAACGTCGACCAGGTCACAGATGCTCGGCCGATCGCGAGCGGATTCGCGCCGGCGTTCGGGCGCTCGCTGGACTACGACGGCGGGCAGTACGGCATTGCGGCGCTTCTCGCGTGGCGGCGTCGCGGCGCACTTCACCGAGTCGCTGCCGGTGAAGCCCGTCGCAGGCGCGCTCGGGCGGCTCCCACGAGCCCCGCGCCGCGCTCGTCGTCGTCGCGCGCACGCCGCTGCGGCGAATCTGACTGCGCTGAACACCCATCTGGACGCGTCGCGTGAGGAAGGCTACCGCCTGCAGGAAGTCGTGCACGTCCTCGAGACTCATCGAGCGCAGCAAGAAGTCAGGGCTGCCGATCGTGGCGGGTGGGGACTTCAACGCCGAGCCCGGCAGCGAGGTGCACAAGAAGGTGCTCGCCGCCGGGCTCCGTGATGCGTGGATGGAGTGCGGGGCAGGCGATGGATTCACGTATCCGGCCGACAAACCGGTGAAGAGGATCGATTACCTCTTCCTCACCGGCTCGTTGCGCTGCACGTCAGCGCGTGTAATCGAGACCACGATTTCCGATCACCGCCCGTTGCTCGTCACGATCCGGTAACGGTATTCGCGTACCGTCGTATAGTCGATCCGCGAGCCGGCTCGAGAGCCGACCAGGCCGACGAGCCGAAGCCGCCGCCGACCGCGGCCGCCAGCCGCGCACCCGGGTCCCGGGCGCCTTCAGCGATCCGCTCACGCGCCTTGGCGCGCTGCTCGGCGGTGAGGATCTGGCTGATCTGCTTCTGCACCGCGATGTGTCGCGCCAGACCTTCCAGTTGCGCCGCGGCAATCTGCTGCTTCAGCGTTTCGATCGTCTGATCGTTCGGTGCGTCGGCCAGCAGTTCCAGCTCGAGCTGCTGCCGGAACTTCGCGTCCGCCGGCGGCTGCTGACTGTGACTCCCGCGCCGCGTCGTGGATCGCCTTGACCTGTTCGCGCTGCTGCTCGGTGAGGTCCGCGTAGATCGCCCCGCCGAAGCCACGTCCGCCAGGCCCGCCGGGTCCACCCGGCCGCCGCCGTCCCTGCGCCCTGCCCCTGCGGCGGCTGCTGGTCCCCCGCCCTGTGGCTGCTCGCCACCGCCACCGACGCGACGAACGCCGCCGCCACCGCACCCACGACTGCTGTCTTGATCATGCTTCTTCATCTGTTTATCTCCTTCTACATGGCCGGGTCTAAAGACCCGGCCCTACGAGTGTGCCGGGTCTACGAACACCGGACACTCGAGCACTCGGACCTCGGACAACGGACAACGGATTAACGACGCGGCGGCGTCGCCATCAGCGGATTGCCAGTGCGCGCGGGCGTCACTGGCGCCGACTCGCCGCCAATCGCTACACGGGTGATCAGCGGCGTCCCCTCCGCGAACGGCGCATCCACCAGTTCGGTCCACGTGCCGTCGCTCGCGCCGAACTTCACCGGTGCGGCCGACGCCTTGCCGTCCACGTAGGTCCACACCGTATTCGCGGAGGTCTTCGGTGGCCGGCAGGTTCAGCGCCTTCAGCGCGTCGCTGTTGGGTTTGAATCGCGTCGCCGCCGCCGGCGCGCGCAGCACGTCGTCGCGCCGGTCCACCTCGATGTTGAGGTTTGCTGTCATCCCGGGCTTGAGCTGCAGCGCGGCATTCGGCGCGCTGATGATCGTCGTGTAGGTGACGACGTTGTTCGCGACCACGGGATTGAGGCGGACCTGTTCGACCGTTCCCGAGAACGTTTCACCCGGATGCGCGTCCACCGTGAACGACACGCGCTGGCCGCGGCTGATCTTCGCCATGTCCGACTCGTCGATGCTGGCGTTCAGCTGCATTTGCGACAGGTCGGCCGCGATCAGAAACAGCGTCGGCGCGGACAGGCTGGCCGCCACCGTCTGACCGACGTCCACGTTCCGCGAGATGACGATCCCGTCGATCGGCGACGTGATGACCGTCTTCGACAGGTTCACCTGCGCCTGCGACAGCGACGCGCGCGCCAGCTTGACGGACGCGTCCGCCGAGCGCACTTGCGAAACCGCCGTGTCGCGCGTCAGCGTGGCGTTGTCGAGATCGTTCGTCGGCAGCAGTCCGCGTTCGACCAGTTCGGCCGTTCGCTTCCGCTTGCTCTCCGCGTCGTCAGCCGTGACCCTGGCCCGCTCGAGTTCGGCGGTGGCCTTGACCACGTTCGCCTGTGCCTGCTCGATCGCGCTCACGTAGATCGACTGGTTCGAGGCGGGCGAGCACCTGGCCCTTCCGCACGATGGAATTGAAGTCGGCGAAGAGCGACTCGACCGTGCCGGAAACCTGGCTGCCCACCTGGACCGTCTTGACCGGCTCGACCGTGCCGGTCGAGGCGATCGTGCTGACGATCGGGCCGCGCGTGACCACAGCCGACGTCACCGTCGGGGCCATATCGTCGCGCCGGGCGTTCAGCACGCCGAAGGTCACCGTGCTTGCCGCGACCACGCCGAGAATCACGGCCTTGAGCTTCATGTCTCCCTCGTTTTCCTGCATTCAGTAAACGGGGAAACCGTGGCGCGCTCATGACCGCGGTGTGAAAAAACGGTGGCAGCGTCGGGAGCCGTCCGGCGGGCCGTACACTGGCTCCGTGGACGAAGCCCAGCAGCCCTCTCACCGCGTGCTCGTCGTCGAAGACGACGCCAGCATCCGCAGCCTGGTGGCGTTGCATTTGCGACTCGAAAAGCTCGAGGTCACCGAAGTCGCCGACGGCCAGGAGGCGCTCGCAGCGCGCGCGACGGAGCCCTTCGACCTGATCGTGCTCGACGTCATGCTGCCCGGGCTCGACGGCATCACGGTCTGCGGCGCGATCCGCCGGGATTCGATGAATGCGGACGTGCCGATCCTGATGCTCACCGCGCGGCGCGAGGAAGCGGACAAGGTGCTCGGCCTCGAAACCGGCGCCGACGATTACCTGACGAAGCCGTTCGGCGTCCGCGAGTTCGTGGCGCGCGTGCGGGCGTTGCTGCGCCGCAAGCGGCGCACCGACTCGTCGCCCGCTGGCCACCGGTCCCCGGTGCAAGCCGGTCCGCTGGTCGTGGATCCGTCGCGCCGGCAGGCGCGGATCAACGGGCAGGAGATCGAGCTCACCGTGCACGAGTTCGAGCTGCTGTACCTGCTCGCGTCCAACCGCGGCATCGTCTTCAGCCGCGAGGCGCTCATGCAGCGCGTGTGGGGGGAAGACACGTACATCACCGAGCGGAGCGTGGACACGCTCGTGAAACGCGTCCGCCGAAAGATCGAGGGAGAGGCGGCGGAGCCGCAATTCATTCTCACGGTGTGGGGCACCGGATACAAGTTTGCCGATGTCTAAGCGGAAGTGGTTCAGGAGCCTCTATTCGAGGATCGTCTTCGGCTTCATCGCGCTGCTCGCGGTGTTGCTGCTGGCGCAGGGGGTCCTGTTCATGTGGCTGACCGGAAGGTTCGAGTCGCGTCCGCAGGGGCAAACCGCGCAGCACCTGGCCGACTTCGTCGCGCGGGAACTCTCCAACGCGCTGACCGCTGATCCGGCGCTGGACCTCGACAAGTTCATCCGCGACGAACTGTCGGACATCCGCCGTCCGTTCCTGATCCTCATGCGCGACGGCCGCCGCGCCTCGAATCGTCCCAACCAGCTCCCGCGCGACTTCATGAACCGCCCCGGCGGCTTCGGCCGCGGCGGCCGGCCGCGGCGGCGGCCCCACCGGGGTCAGACCGCGTCAGACCGGGGCCGTCAAACCGGGGTCAGACCTAGGTCAGACGAGGGTCAGACCGGGGTCAGACGGGTCAGACGGGTCAAACCGGGGTCAGGCCCGGGTCTGACCCTGGTCTGACCCCGGTTGAACCCCGGTCTGACCCCGGTCTGACCCCGGTACGCCGGCTGGGCCGCCGCCCGGCGCCGAGGAGGCGCGGCGGACGCGGGCGCGGACGGACGCGGACCCGGGGGATCGGAGTCGTCGCCCGTGGTGGTCAACGGACAGCAGGTCGGGACGGTCGCGGTGCCGCCGAACCCGCCGGCGTGGATGGCGGTCGAGCAGTATGGCGCGACGTTGACCTGGGTGGGCCTGGCGCTGCTGCTCTCCGGCGCAACGATGGCGTCGCTGCTGATCTTCCGGCCGGCACACCAGCGACTGCGATCGCTCGAAGGGGCCGCCCGCGCGCTCGCCGCTGGACGCACGGACGTACGCGCCAACGAACAGGGCGGAGACGAGGTCAGCGCCCTCGCGCGCGAATTCAACCGCATGGCGGACGACCTCAACGAGCGCGCCTCCGCGCTCGCCGCGTCCGACAATGCGCGACGGCAGCTGCTGGCTGACGTCTCGCACGAGCTGATGACGCCGCTGACCGCGATCCGCGGATACGTCGAGACGCTGTCGATGCCCCACGTCCCGCTGGACGCCGAGACCCGCGCGCGCTACCTGGAGATCGCCAACCAGGAGACCTACAAGCTCGAAGCCATCATCGGGGACCTGCTCGATCTCGGCCGCCTCGAAGGACAAGCGGAAAAACTGAATCTCGCGCGCGTCCCGGTTGACGATCTCTTCCATCGGATCGTCGACCGCCACCATCCCGTCATTCGCGAGAAGCGGATCGAGGTGCAGGTCGACGTCAGCGAGGACGCGGAAGAAATCATCGCGGATGCGGCGCGGTTGGAACAGGCGCTCCAGAACCTCGCCGCCAATGCGATCCGTCACATCCCCGACGGAGGACGCCTGTCGCTGATGGCCTCGCGCGAGGGGGATCGCGTGCGCCTGGCCGTGCAGGACACGGGCCCCGGCATCCCGCCCGAGCACCTCCCCCACGTCTTCGATCGCTTCTACAAGGCGGATGCCTCGCGTGCCGGGACGACCATCCCATCCGGCAGCGGCCTGGGGCTGTCGATTGTCCAGACGATCGTTCGTCGGCACGGCGGCGACGTGCGCGCCTCCAATGCACCCGGGGGCGGCGCGCTGTTCGAGGTCTTTCTGCCCGTCGAATTTGACAAAACTGTGGCGAGCTAAACTGCGCCGCTTGCCCACGCGTAATTGCAGCGACACTATGACGATGCCGGAACGAGCCCGACGACGGTTTTTGATGGTGGCGGCGGTCTCCGCCGCGATTGGATGCATTTATCCCGTCGGCGCGCAACAACAGCCGGCCGCGACCTGCAAGGTCACCGGCAAAGTTTCGGCCGGCACGGCGGCCCTCCCTGGCGTCTCGATCGTCGCCCTGAGCGGCCAGACGGTGACCGCGGCGACCTCCAGCGACACCGACGGCACGTATCACCTCGCCGTTCCGCCGGGAACGTATCGGCTGAAAGCCGAACTCACGGGGTTCGGGGCGTTCGAACAGGACGTGACCCTCGGCGGCGAGCCGTGCACGCAGTCAGTCCCTGTCGCGCTGGCGCTCGCGCAGCGCACGCCACGCGCCGCAACCGTCGGCGCAGGCCACGCCCGCCGGCCGCGGACGCTTTGAGACGCTGAACGTCGCCACACAGCAAGCAGGCGTCGTTGCCGACGCGCAGCCCGATCGCGAGGGCGTCGACGCCGCAACGCGAGCGTTGCTGCCGCCCGGCTTCTCGACCGAGGCGCCGACCGAATCGCTGGCGGTGACCGGCAACATGGCGAACATCGATCGCGGCATGATGGGTGAGCGCCTGGATGCGATCATGCGCGGCGAGTTCAACCCCGAGACCGGGGAATTCGCGCAGGGTTTCGGTCCCGGCCGCGGCGGCCCCGGCGGACCAGGTGGTCCGGGTGGTCCCGGCGGACGCGGAGAAGGCCCGGGCGGACGCGGGGGACCCGGCGGCGGACGCGGCGGGCCCGGCGACTTCATGATCGGCGGACGCGGCGGACGTCAGAACGCCTACAACCTCCAGGCGAACTACACGTACGCGGGCTCGGCGCTCGACAGCGATCCGTACGGCTTACGGGAGAGCTCGCGGACCCCCGACCAGCCGTACAACCGCTCCACCTTCGGATTCACCGTTGGCGGACCCGTGAAGATCCCGGGCGTCTACGACGGCACCCGCCGCACGACCTTCACCGCCAGCTACAACGGCAACCGCGGCGACCAGCTCTACGACCAGTACGGCACGGTCCCGACCGACGCGATGCGAAGCGGCGACTTCTCCAGTGTGCCGGTGCAGCTCGTCGATCCGATGACGGGAGAGCCGTTTCCGAACAACCAGATCCCCGTCTCGCGGATGGACCCCGGAGCGCTCTCGCTGCTCAACTTCATTCCCTCACCGAACATCGACTCGACCACCCGCAACTATCACCGGCTGACAACGACGGACTCGTTGGCCGACAACGTCAACGTTCGCGTAACGCATAACTTCACGCAGCCGGCGGCGCGGGGCGCCGGGCCCGGAGGCCGTGGCGGCGCCGGCCGTCCGGGAGCGGCGGCCGGCGGACGTGGCGGGCGGGGCGGACGCGGCAACCTCCCGACGACCGTCACGATGAACGCGCAGCTGCAGTACCGGCGGAACGACAACGAGCAGAACAGCCTCTACCCCACGCTCGGCGGTGACTCGTGGGGCTCGAGCCTGTCGACGCCGGTGTCGGTGAACATCACGCGGCGGCGAACGCTTCACAACGTGAACGTGAACTTCTCGCGGACGACGAGTCATGCGCTCGGACGCTACGCCTACGTCGCCGACATCGCGGGCGCGGCCGGGATCACCGGCGTCGCGACCGATCCCTTCACGTGGGGAGTGCCGACGCTGAACTTCTCGAGCCTGTCGAGCGTCCGCGACATCTCACCGTCAGACCGTCACGACGAGCGGTGGACGTTTGGGTACACCTGGACGCAGCCGTGGCGCACACACACGTTTCGCGCCGGCGGCGACTTCCGCCTGGACCGGGCGAGCAGCCGCACCGATTCCAACCCGCGCGGCACCTTTGTCTTCACCGGTCTCTATTCGTCCGGCGGATCGAACGCCGCGCGCGGCGGCGGACTCGACCTCGCCGACTTCCTCCTCGGCGCTGCCGCAACAGGCCATCCTTCAGTACGGCCCGGGCAACGTCGTGAACGACGGCCGTTCGGGAAGCCTGTTTTTCCAGGATGACTGGCGCAAGAACGCGGCGCTCACCTTGAACCTCGGCATCCGCTACGAATACCTGCGACCGTTCGAGGAGGACGAGCGCCGGATGGTCAACCTCGACGCGCCATCCGATTTCACGGCGGTCGCCCCGGTCATGCCTGGGGAGATCGGTCCGTACAGCGGCGCGTTCCCGTCAACGCTGATGAACGCCGACATCAACAACGTCGCGCCGCGGATCGGCTTCGCCTGGCGCGCGGCGCGCGCAACCGTCGTGCGCGGCGGGTACGGATCAGTTACAACGCCGGCTCGTACGCCTCCATCTCGCGCCAGATGGTGGCGCAGCCTCCGTTCGCCGTCACCGACACGCGGCTCGGCACGGCCGTGGACCCGCTCACGCTCGCGAATGCCTTCGAGGGCAGCTCGGGGGCGACGACCACCAACAACTACGGGGTGGACAAGGACTACGCACTCGGCGTGGTCCAAACGTGGAACGGCGACGTCTCGCGCGACCTGCAGCAAGTCTGGAACCTGGGAGCCAGCTACACCTACACGCGCGGCTCCAGCCTCGACATCGTCCGCGCCCCAAACCGGGGGCCATCAGGGTTGCGGATCGAAGGCGTCCAGCCGTTCCTCTGGCAATCGTCAGAGGGGGGATCCGAGCTGCATGCCGGGAGCTTCCGCCTGCGGCGGCGTCCCGTGAAGGGCATCGGTTTCGGCGCGACTTACACGATCGCCAAGTCGCGCGATAACGCGTCCACCATCGGCGGGGGCGGGACCGTCGTCGCACAGGACGACCAGAACCTCGACGCCGAATGGGGGCTTTCGAGCTTCGACCGCCGGCACCAGTTCAACGGCGACGTCAACCTGGAGTTTCCCTTCGGCGAGAACCGTCCGTGGCTGAACAAGGGGGGCTTCTGGGCCGCGCTGCTGGAGAACTGGCGGGGCACGGCATCGTTCGTCTGGCAGTCGGGCACCCCGTACACGCCGCGCGTGCAGGCTGCCGCCGCCGACGTGGCGCGCGGCACGAGTAATTCCCTCCGCGCCAACTACAACGGTGAGTCCGTCCAGATCAACGATCCGACGATCGACCTGTTCTTCAACACGGCGGCGTTCAGCATCCCGGCCACAGGCACGTTCGGCACGGCGTCTCGCAACATGATCATCGGCCCGGGCAGCAAGCAACTCGACGCCCAGTCATCGAGAGACATCCGCCTCGGTCGCACGCGGGCGGTGACATTCCAGCTGAACGCGAGCAACCTTCTCAATATGGTCAATTACGCGGGGATCGACACCGTCGTGAACTCCCCCACCTTCGGCCAGGTCGTGTCGGTGCGCCCGATGCGCTCCATGCAAGCCAATTTCAGGTTCAGGTTTTGATGATCACACACCAGGGCGCTATGGCGCTCGCGCTGATCTGTGCGTTGGTCGCGCCGACGATCGCGCAGCAACAGCCGCCCAAGCCGCCGGTCTTCCGGTCGTCGCGCGTCCTCGTCTCCGTTGACGTCGTCGTCCGCGATGGCAAGGGGAACATCGTCAAGGGCCTAAAGGCCGACGACTTCGAGGTCCGCGAAGACGGACGTCCCCAGGACGTGCAGACCTTCTCGTTCCAGGAGATCTCAGAGGTCGAGGTGAAGCCGATCGAGACCGCGGCGCTGCTCGCCGGGGTCGAAGAGAAGGCGGCGCAGGCCACGCCGTCGTCCGAAACCGCTCCCAAGCCGATGACCTCCCAGGAGCTGGCGGGACGCCGCTTGATCGTGCTGCTGTTCGACACCAGTTCCATGCAGCCAGACGACGTGCAGCGGGCGATTGATTCGGCGAACAAATACGTCTCGGAGCAGATGAGCCCTGCGGACCTGATCGCGGTCGCGACCGTCAGCACGGCGCTCGACGTATTGAACGACTTCACCGGCGATCGCGCCAAGGTGGCGCAAACACTTGCCAAGCTGGCATGGACCGACGGGACGGCGACTCCTCCACCGGACGCGGCGACGGCGGCCACCGAGGAGCTGACGGCCACCGAAGAAGAGGCGGCAGCGACCGAGGCCACCGAGCTGGACATGTTCAACAATGACGTTCGCCTGCGCGCGCTGCGGACGCTCGCTGATGCGCTGGCGCCGCTCGAACAGAAGAAGGCCATCATTTACTTCAGCGCCGGGATGCAGCGCAGCGGGCAGGACAACCAGATCGAGTTGCGCACGGCGATCAACGCAGCCGTTCGCGCGCACGTCTCGATCTATCCCGTGGACACGCGCGGGCTGCAAGCCATTGTGCCGGGTGGAGATGCCACGCAGGCGAGCGGGCGCGGGCAGGCCCTCTTTTCCGGTCGCGGCGTGCGGCAGCAGTTCAGCCGGCTGGCCGCCTCGCAGGACACTCTGACCTCGCTGGCCGCCGATACCGGCGGACGCGCGTTCACCGACACCAACAACTTCGGCGAGGCCTTCACCCGTGTGCGGCGCGACATGTCGGCCTACTACCTGCTCGGCTACTCGAGCAGCGATCCGTCGAAGGACGGGCGCTTCCGCCGGATCCAGGTGCGTGTGAAGACGGAAGGCTATCGGGTCGAGGCGCGCGCCGGCTACTTCGCCGAACGCGACTTCGCCCATACCAGCCGCACGGACCGCGAAACGCAGTTGCAAGAGCAAATGTTCTCGGCCGTCTCCTCGACCGACCTGCCCGTCATGGTCAACGGCGCATTCTTCCGCCTCGCGGCCGATCGCTACTACGTGCCCATCTCGGTCGCCGTGCCCGGATACGCGGTGCCGGTGCGATCAGAGAAAGAGGAAGTCTCGCTCGACGTCCTCGGCATCGTCATGGACGAACAGGGCCGGCCGCTCGGCCGCATGCGCGAGACGCTGAAGTTCCCGGGCTCGACCAGCAAGACACTCGCCGGCAAGCAGGTCCTCTACTCGTCTGGCGTCACGCTGCCGCCGGGCCGCTTCTCGGTGAAAGTTGTCGTCCGTGAAAACACCACCGGCAAGATGGGATCGTTCGAAACAGCGCTCAGCCGTGCCGGAGCTCAAGCAGGCCCCCATCAAGGTCAGCTCCGTCGTGCTGAGCACGCAACTGCAGCAGGGCGCTCGCGGCCGGAATCCCAACCCGCTGGCGCGCGACGGCGTGCAGCTCGTTCCCAACCTCACGCACGTCGTGAGCAAGGACCAGAAGCTGTTCTTCTATTACGAAGTCTACGAACCGGCCGAGGTCGAAGGCGGGCCGCAGGTGCGCACGAGCCTGGCGTTCTATCGGGGCAAGGTCAAAGTGTTCGAGACGCCGGTCGTCGAGCGGATCGCGCTGGACGCCGCCGATCGCAAGGCTGCGGTGTTCCAGTTCGAGATTCCCGCCGGCTCCTTCTCGCCGGGTTTGTATACGTGCCAGATCAACATCATTGACGCTGCCGCCGGAAAGTTCGCGTTCCCGAGACTCGCGTTCTATGTGAGATAGCTGCGCGCAAGTATCTGTCTCGCACGGAACTTCTGGCTGTCGAGACTCGTCACAGCGTTGGTCATGTCACGCCTCTTCCACGACATCCGCTATACCCTCCGAACTTTCATCAAGGCACCTGGTTTCACGGCCGTGGCGATCCTGGTCCTCGCGGTCGGCATCGGAGCCAACAGCGCGACCTTCACGATCGTCAACGCTCTGCTGCTTCGGCCGGTGGCCGGCGCAGGGCGAGGGGATCGTGGGGCCTCTTCCGATCGGAGAAGTCGAAGCCGGATTCGTTCCGCTCGTTCGCCTATCCCAACTACGTCGACGTGCGCGAGAAAAGCGACGTCTTCGATGGCCTCGCGGCCCATACCTTCTCGATGGCCGGCGTCCCGGCCGGCGACACCACCCGGCGCATCTTCGTCGAGCTGATCTCCGCGAACTACTTCGACACGCTGCGCGTACCGATGGCGGCAGGCCGCGGCTTCCGAATCGAGGAAGAACGTCCGCGCGCCGCGATCCCGGTCGCGGTGGCGTTGTACGACAAGTGGCGCGCGCGCAACTTCGATCCGAACTTCGTCGGCAGCACGATGAAGATCAACGGGCTCGACTTCACGATCGTCGGCGTCACCCCGCAAGGATTCACCGGCACCATGGCCCTGGTGTCACCCGAAGTCTGGTTGCCGCTCGGCATGTTCGACATCGTGGTGAACGACTTCTTCAAGAACCAGGGGGAGGGACTCAGCGACGAATCGGCTGGCACGGTCGTCGTATTCGGCAGGCTGAAGGAGGGCGTCACCCAGCAGGTCGCCACCGCGCGGCTCGAGACGCTGGCGCAGCAGCTCGGCCGAGGAGAAGCCGATCAACAAGGACATGGCGCTGACGGTGAACCTCTTCCTCGCATGTCCACGAGCAGCAGCCGCAACGGATGCCGGCATCGGCGTGGCCAGCGGGGCGCTCATGGGACTCGCGGGAAGCGTCTTGCTGATCGCGTGCCTCAACCTCGCGAACATGCTGCTCGCGCGCGGCACGATGCGGAAGAAGGAAATCGCGATCCGTCTCGCCCTCGGCGGCGGCAGGAAACGCATCGTGCGTCAGTTGGTCACCGAGAGCCTGGTGCTCGCGATCGCCGGCGCGGCTGCCGGCCTGCTGCTCGCCTACTGGACGACTTCCTACGCGGTCGCCAGCCTCGCCCGGCTCCTGCCGCTCTTCGCTCGTCGTACAGACGACGCCGGATCTCAACGTCATGCTGGCAACGACGGGGTTCGTCGTAGTCGCCACTCTTGATGGCCGGCGTGGGACCTGCGCTCAAGCTGTCGCGCCTCGACATCGTCAACGACCTGAAGGAACAGGCTGACTCCGGCACACGTCCCGGCCGCTTCACGGCGCGCAACGTGCTCGTCGTGGCGCAGTTGGCGCTCTCGCTCGGCCTGCTGAGCATGGGTGGTTTGTTCGCACGGAGCGCGTTCAACGCCGCGAACTCCGATCCGGGTTTCACCTACGAGCGCGCCATCCTGGCCGCACTCGACCCGAGTGTTGCCCAGATGAACGAGGCGCGCGGCCGCGAGATCTACCGCATGGTGCTCGAGCGGATTCGCTCCACGCCAGGGATCGAAGCCGCGGCGCTACCTCCACGGTTCCTTTCGGCCAGTTCCACGAAGGCCGCCGGTCGATCGCCCAGGCGTGAACACAAGACCCCGCGTACGGGCCGACCTACCGCGTGATCGGATCGGACTATTTCAAGGCCCTGGGCCTGCAGATGCTGCCGCGGCCGCGAGTTCACCAGCGGAAGAAATGTCCCCCACCGCCCCACGCGTCGCGATCATCGACGATGTGCTCGCGAAGCAGCTGTTTCCCAACGAGGAACCGATCGGGCAGACGATCCGGTTCACACCGCGCGAAGGAAACTCCCTATCGCGACTTCGACCCATGATCTATCGTCGGCGTCGCCCCGACCCATGCACGAGGAGCTGCTCGACCGCGGGAAGACCCCCACATTTACGTGCCGTTCGGGCCGAGCTATCGCGCGGGGATGAACATCCACGTCCGCACAGCCAGCGACCAGCCGAAAGCGCTGGCGGCCATGGTGGAGACCTTGCGCCAGGAACTTCGCGCGGTGGATGCCAGCTCCCGATCCTCGAGCTCACGACGTTCCAGAAATTCCACGACAGCAGCCTCGAGCTGTGGGGCGTGCGCACGGGCAGCCGCATGCTGATGACGTTCGGCCTGCTCGCGTTGGGCCTCGCGGTCGCCGGCATCTACGGCGTGAAGTTGTACCTGATCTCCCGCCGCACCCGCGAAATCGGGATCCGCATGGCCCTGGGCGCGCAGCCCGAACGACGTCCTGGGAATGGTGATGAAGGAGTCCCTCGGCCTGACGCTCACCGGCCTCGCGGTCGGCCTCCCCATCGCGCTCTGATGGGCAAGGTCATGGACGCGGTGCTGGTGGACGTCAGCGGCTTCGATCCCCTGACTTTCGTCATCGCTCGCCGTCGTCTCGCCACCGCGGCGATGATCGCCAGCTACATCCCGGCTCGCCGCGCCACGCAAGTGAATCCGCTGAGCGCGCTCCGCACCGAGTAGGCGCTTCGCGCGTCTCAAGCTCGGAGCGCGAAGCTCGGGGCTCGGTCGGTGTCGGGTTGAATTCGATGACGTGTACCGAATACCGACACCAACTGACCGACTACCGACACCGACTCCGAGTCCGCGCGCGATCGCCCAGGCGCCGAGGAGATTCGGGACGCTCATCACGGCGAAGGCGAAGCGCCCAGCTCGCGAGCGATTGGCCGCCCATCAGGTCGAGCAGCGCGCCGACAGCGAAGGTTCCGGCCGACGCGGCGGCGAATCCCAGCGTTGAATAGACCGCCATCGCCGTGCCGCGGCTCGCGGCGGGGCGACGTGGAGGATGCCGGACGTCAGCGCCGCCGAATCCGCGCTGATCAACGCGCTGTAGAGGACGACCGCGGCGATCACGAAGGGCCACGAATCAGCGCGGATGGCAACACCAGGAGGCTGGCGGTGACGCTGGCATCATCACGGTAACGATCAGTCGCCGCCGCTCGGCGCGACGTGCCTCGGCGCCGGCGATGCTCGAGGAAGCCGACCAACGCGACGAGCGCGGCGATCGTCGCCGCCGTCACCGGCGCGCGACGACAGAGACGCCGCGCAGAAGGTCACGAACGGGACGATCCAGGCCCGCAGCGCGAACAGCTCCCACGTGTGCGCCGAGTAGCCAATCACGTAGCGCATCGTGTCGGCGGACGGAAGACCGCGCGCCAATGCGTGCCGCGGTGACGTGTCCGCGGCCGATGACCGGAACGGGACGGAGCCGCAACGCGACGAGCAGCCACGCCGCGACGGGGCCGAGCGGCCGTGACGAGGACAGCCGTCCGCCACGAAGCATGCGATCCGAGCGCCCCGACGATCCAGAACGACAGGCTCGAGCCGGCGGTAAACGACGTCGTGTAGAGCGCGACGTGCCGAGGGCGCGGGATGTGTGGCAGGCGGTCGGCGATGACCTTGAGGCCGGGCATGTAGGTCCCGGCGAGTCCCTGCGCCCGCGAGCATCTGGAACGCCGCCGCGGTCCAGACGCCGTCCGCCCACAGCGCGAAGCCAATGGCGCCGGCGCCGTCAGGGCGCACGCGCCGAGCCAGACCGTGCGAGCGTCGATGCGGTCCGTAAGGCTCGACAACACAGGGACCGCGAGCATGTAGCCGGCGAAGTAGGCGCTGCTGATCCAGCCCGATTCGGTGTTGCTCAATGCCCAGGCGGCCTGCAGCTGCGGCTGCAGGGCCAGGAACATCGAGAACGGCAGCATGCTGAGGATCTCAGCGATGCAGAGGACGGCGACGACCAAGGACTCTTACGTTGCCCCGTCCCGGCGATCGCGTCAAATACCAATTCGCTTTACACTCCACGCGTGAGGCCATCGCTGATCTTCACCTGCGTCGTCACGTTTTTCATGGCGCAACCCGCCCACGAAGCCCTCACGACGTCGGCGATCGCGAACGAGTGGCTTGAGGCCGCGGATGCGCATGAGCCAGGCATCAGGGACGCGGCGCTCCAGAGATGCGGTCGTGGGACTCCGATCGGCTCGACCGCACCCTGCGCGGATTCGCGAGGCCAAGCCGAGCGAGCGGCTGAACAGACTCCTCGAGCGCGGCGCGCTGTTGCATGCGGACATCACACTTCTGAATCCTGACCCGCGCACGCCGACGCGAGTAGACGGATGGCTGTCTCCGTCCATGGCACAACTCGCCAAGGACGGCCAAATACAAGGGTGTCAGTGGTCTTGACGCGCATGTGTTTTTCAGCCGCGCGTTTCTTGGCCGTCGACCGCCGCAGCCACACGAAGTTGGGGATGTGCGAGTTTCGCATCATCGAGCTCGTGAATGGGTCGTGATGCGCAAGCAAGATCCCCGGATCCGCCAGTGGTTCCGAGCCCTGTCCGCCCATTTCGCCGCGCGCCGCTGGCACGCCGACCTACTAGCGCACCTGGATGAAGCGCGTCGCTCTCTTGATGACACGGCCGGCACGATGTTCGACACCGCATGTCTGAGTGAGGTGCTTGCGTCCGCGCGGATCCAGCGCGCCCTGCCGCCCGGCCCAAGCTTGTCCAACATGAAGACCATGCGGCTGGGAGTCGAGTCGGAGGTCTTGATGTTGGAGGAAGGCTTCAACCTCGCAGAAGCAGAACGCTTCTACCGCGATGCGATCAGGCTCGAGCCCGGCTATGCAGAGGCCCGCGTTCGATTGGGACGTGTGCTGTCGTTGCGGGATCGCCACGCCGAGGCGCTTGCACTACTAAGCACACCTGTCGAAACCGGGGACCCTGTCGTCCGCTACTATGGCGCCCTCACGCTCGGCCACGCTGCGGAGGCGGCGCAGCAAGCCTGATCGTCGCACGCAAGGCGTACGAGCGCGCAGCCGGGCTGTTCTCGCGCGCACAGTCTCCCCTACTCGCATTGATGCGACTCGCCCGCGAGCGCGCTGACGATGCGGAGGTAAAAGCGCGCGCGGCGAGGTTCGCGATGCTTGTACCGATCGAGAGCCATCGCGTCGATCCGTGGTGGGCCTACTTCGACTGCAACGGCCGCCATCGGGACCGGGAAGTCGAGCGGCTGTGGTCGATGTTCAGGACACGGTAAACTGCGGGCCGTGAGGGCCTGGGTCATTGGCGCGTGCGCCGTCAGCCTGTGGTTGAGCCAACCGCCTACGAAAACGCAGGGCGGCGATCTCTTCAAATCGGTCGACCTGCGCGACTGGCTGGGCGCCGCCGCGGAACACGAGCCTGGTGTCGAAGACGCGGCGTTGCGAAGAATTGCGGGATGGTCTGGCGGCAAACTCGTCAGGACGCTTGGAACAACGAGCAAGGAGAAGCCGACCGAAGAGTTGAACGCGCTCCTCGAACGGGCGGCGGTGCTGCACGGCGACATCCTGCTGCTGCGGCGAGACTCGAACCAAGGCTGGCATGACGCGCCCGCGATCAACCTCGGCGTCAGCATCATCGCCAAGGACGGCCAACGCGTCGGGAATCGGCCGCTCGATCCCCATATACGTTCGCCCGAATGATCTTCCGCGCCATGCGCGACCGGTGGTCCGCGCGCCGACCTCAAACGCACAATCGGCGTTGCAGTGGGAAAAGGCGCACAGGCGCAACCCGCGCATCCGCCAATGGTATCGAACGATCTCGGCCGAGCTGGCGGCGCGGCACTGGCTGGCCGACCTGCGGCCACACCTGGAGGATGCGCGCCGCGATCTCGACGACGGGGCCGAGACGATGTTCGATTGCGCGTGCTTCTCGGAGGTCGTCGCCTCCCCGCAGGTCCAGCGCGCGCTGCCGCCAGGGCCGTCTGTCCCTGAAGACTAGAACACGGCTTTGACGATGTGTAAGTATAGCGCGTGAACCGTACCGTCGAAGGTGAGCACGACACAACTACCTCCGAGTCTGACTCCTTTCTGCTCCACGAGGGAATAAACCTCGCCGCCGCCGAGCGCTTCTACCAGGACGCCCTCAAGCTCGAACCCAGATACGCGGAGGCGCGGGTCCGGCTCGCGCAGGTGCTGCCGCTGCGCGGCCGCCACGCGGATGCCATCGCGCTGCTACAGCATCCATCGAGAGCCCCGACCCCTACGTTGGCTACTACGCCGCACTCGCGCTCGGTCATGGGGCGGAGGGGAAGCAGAACACCGGACGTGGCGCGCGAGGCGTACGAGCGCGCGTCGACGTTCTTCCCTCGCGCACAGACTCCCCTTCTCGCGTTGTTGCGACTGACGCGGGATCTTGCCGACACGTCCGCGGCAAGGGAAGCCGCGACGTTGGCCACCCTCGGTCCGGTCGAGAAGGGCCGGATGGACCCATGGTGGGACTATTACGACTGCAACGGCCGCAATCGCGAATCGCGAAATCGACCTGCTGTGGAAGCTGTTCAGGGCGGGCGATCAGCCATGAAGGGTTGGGCGTCGATCGCTGCACTCACGCTCATGGCTGCGCCGGCCACGTCACAAGTGCGATTCGTATCGAAAGTCGAATCGGTACGCCTCGACGTCCTCGCGTCGGCGGGAGCACAGCCGGTCACCGACCTGACGGCAGCTGACTTCGAGGTCCGCGACAACGGCGTAGCGCAGAAGGTGAGACTCCTCGGCGCGGACAAGGTGCCCGTCAACGTGATGATCGCCCTCGACACCAGCGGAAGTCTCAGCCAGGAGCGTCTGGCCCGATTACGCGCGGGCAGCCAGGCCCTGCTTGCCAAACTTCAGCCCGGCGAAGCCGCCGGCCTGATCACCTTCAGTCACGTCATCACACAGTTGCAGCCGATGACTACCGAAGTTCGGCTCGTCGCCACCGCGCTCGACCGCGTTGTCCCCTCGGGCTACACCTCACTGGTGGATGCCGCATCGCTTGGCCTGTCGCTTGCGGAACACGGGGACGGACGAACGCTGTTGGTTGTTTTCAGCGACGGAGTCGACACGATGAGTTGGCAGCCCGAGGACATCGTGTTGAATGCCGCGAAACGATCGGAGGCGGTGCTCTATGCGGTGTCGGTTTCACCCGAAGGCGGCAGCCCGCGGTTTCTCGCTGATGTTGCGGATGCGACAGGGGGCAAACTACTGGAGGTGAAATCGAACGACCGCCTCGAAGCCGCGTTCGTGCAGATCCTCGAAGAGTTCCGGCAGCGCTACCTTCTCAGCTACTCACCCACCGGAGTCACCAAGCCCGGGTGGCACAAGATCGAAGTCCGCGTGAAACGCCGCGGCGTCACCGCTCGCGCGCGCCCGGGATACTTCGCGCGCTGATTCCAAATCTCAAATCTCTCAAACTCCAAATCTTGGAGTTTGAAGTTTGAAGTTTGAAGTTTAGTTGCGCAGCGCGACCATGGGATCGATGCGCGAGGCGCGGTGGGCTGGTAGGAACGCGGCGAAGCCGCCGACCAGGGCCAATAACCCGGCGGCCAGCGCGTAGGCGGACGCGTCGAACGGCTCGACGCCGAAGAGCAGCGTGCTGACGCTGCGGCCGGCCAGGTAGGCCAGCGGAATGCCGATCGCCGCTCCGGCCAGCACCAGGAACATCGCTTCGCGAATGACCAGCCACAGAACGTTGCGGCGGTCTGCTCCGAGCGCCATGCGTACGCCAAGCTCTCGTACCCGCCGCGTCACCCCGTAGGAGATCGTCCCGTAGAGTCCGAGGCAGGCGAGCAGCAGCGCGATGCCGCCGAAGATCGCCGTCAGGTTGGCGACCAGGCGATCGCTCGTCAGGCCACGATTGAGACGTTCGTCGAGCGGGACGATGTCGAACAGCGGCAGGCCGGGCTCGGCTTCGGTGACCGCGCGGCGCAGCGTGGTAATCAACTGCGACGGCGACACCGACGTGCGCACCTCGATATTGCTCAACACGCTGTCGGGCACGGCCGGTGTAAGGCCATAGATCATGTTGGGCACGTCCGCTCGGATGCTGAGGTATTTCGCGTCCTGCACGATACCCACGATCCTGAACGCGTCGGGGCCGATCGCGTCGTCGTAGGTCCAGTGCTTGCCGATCGCTCCGCCGTTGGGGAAGAACCGCTTGGCCATCGACTGGTTGATGATCGTCGAGCGGGCGCCGGGGACGCGGTCTTCCGGAGTGAAGGTGCGCCCTTCGACGATCTTCAGGCCGACGGTCTCGAAGTACTTGTCGGTGACCACCTCTTCGTTCGTCAGGAGAGTCTCGCCGGGCGCAGCGGTATGCCCTTCGACCGTGAAGCTGCTCGTCTGCTGCGAACTACCAAGCGGTCCGTTCAGCGACACGCTGGCGGACACCACGCCGGGGATCGCCGACACGCGCTCGAGGAGCCGCGCGTAGAGCGCCTGGCGATCGTCGTTGGACAGTCCCAGGCTCCGCACGTCCATGCGCGCCACGAGCACCTGGTCGGTGTCGAAGCCCACGTCCACGTGCAGCAGGGACTGCATGCTGCGGCCGAACAACGCAGCGAGCACGAGGAGCAGCAGGCAGAACGCGATCTGTGCCGCGACCAGGGACTTCCCGACCCACTGCCCGCGACGGCCACCCTCGCCGCCGACGCTGCGCCCCTCACCTTTCATCGACTCGGCAAGCGCCACGCGGCTGCCGCGAAGTGCCGGCCCGATGCCGGCGGCCAAGCCGCTGACCGCGGTGATGCCGACCGCGAAGGCGAGCACCCGCCAGTCGAATCCCGCGTCGAGGTCCACGACCGGCGCGCCACGCGTGAACATCGTCACCAATAGGTCGCGTCCCCAGGCGGCGACCAGGAGGCCGAGGCCGCCACCGACCGTCGCCAGCAGAAGCGTCTCGACGAGCAGTTGGCGCACGACGCGGTTGCGGCCGGCGCCGATCGACAGCCGGATCGCGATTTCACGATCGCGCACGCTGGCGCGGCTGATCAGCAGGCTGGCGACGTTTCCGCACGCGATGGCGAGCAGCACCCCGACCATGCCGAGCAGGACGAAGAGAGGCGAGCTCGCTTCCGTGCGGAGGAACGAAAGGCCTCGCGCCCCTGGTTGCAATTCGACATGCAACGCAGCAATGCGCCGCAGTTCTTCAGCGTCGGGATTCGTCGTGCGCGTTCTTACATCGCGCTGGTACATCGCCGTCAGCGCGCCCTCCGCTGCCGGCAGGTCTCCCTGGCTGGGCACGCGCGCCATCACGTCGAGCCATTCGATCCCCCGCTGCGGCGGCCACGGCCTGCGCGGATCGGATTGGTCGTCGTTACTCGCGTTCGAGGCGTAACGCACGCCCGGCTGCATCATGAGCGGCACCCAGACCTCAGGGTTGCGCGCCCCGAGGATGGCGCCGAAGAACCGGGGCGCGGTCACACCGACGATCGTAAAGGTGCTGCCGTTGATGGTGATCGTGCGGCCCACCGCTTCGGGGGCGCGACGGAACTGCCGCGCCCAGAACGCATCGCTGATCACCGCGACAGGATGACCGTCCAGCGTCACGTTGTCGGACGGCGCCAGCAGCCGTCCCGCCTGCGGCTGCTGCCGCAACACCTGGAAGAACTCCCCCGACACGAGCTGCACCAGCGAGCGCTCGACCGGGCCGCTGCCGGTCGCAGCAGCGCGGACGTTCATGCTGGACGGATAGATGAAGGCGGTGAGTTCCGCCTTGCCCTGAAGCTCCTTCCGCGCTTCCTCGAACTGGGGCCACGAGAACCGCGCGTTCCGCTGGGCCGTGCTCGCCTTCTGGGCGACGACCAGCTGTTGCGGGTCCGGCACGGGCAGGTTGCGCAGGATGACCGCATTGAGCACCGTGAACACCGACGCGGCGCCACCGATGCCGATCGCCAGTGAACAGATCGCCACGAGCGAGAACAGCGGGCTCCGGGTGAGCACCCGCAGCGCGTATCTCAGGTCGCGGGCGACGTCGTCAAGCAGGCGGAAGACACGTCATAGCTGGCTGTTGTGCAACTCCCGGTCCTGTGACCGGAGTCATCGGAAATCGTGGCGAATGCCTCTCAGCCGCCGCGGATGGTGTTCGCACCCGGTCACCGCGTGTTCGCGGGCGGGCAACGGCGACCGGCAGGCTTTTGCACCATAATCCCACGCATGAATTCGACAACCAGCCGAATCGGCGTCTTGGCGCTCGTCGCCGTATCGCTCGGTTTACTGATACCCGGGATCTTCCTGCCCGTCCTGACGATCCGCGGCGTGATCACTCCCGAAGGGGTGGCGCAGATGACGCCGATCGTCCTCGAAAAGGGGCTGAGCCAGGGAACGATGGAGACCCTGAAGTCGCTGTTGAATCCCGCCGTCATTGGCCTCGTGCAAGCCACCGGCGGGGACCTGCGCAAGATGATCATCGACCAACTCGGGCCGCGTCTCGCGGAATCGCTGAAGACCGGCGTCGGCGAGGTCGAGATCTACACGCAGACCCGAAGCATCCTCGGCGCCGTGCGCAACCTCTACGACGTCGGTAGTCCCGTGCCCGCCACGCTGATCCTGCTCTTCAGCGTCATCGTCCCCATGACCAAGGCCTTGCTCGTGGTCGTCGCGACGTTCATGCGGAATATCGCCGCCCGGCAGCGCGTCCTCGAGTTCGTCGCCTCAATCGCGAAGTGGTCGATGGCCGACGTCTTCGTCGTCGGTCTCTTCATCACCTACCTCGCCGCGCAGGCGACACAGACGCTCCCCGGACAGAAGGGCAACGCGCCGCTCATGGCCTTCGACGCGCACTTCGGCCCGGGCTTCTACTGGTTCGCCGCGTATTGCCTGTTCTCGCTGGCGTCGCAGCAGTACACGGCGCGCCTGGCCAAGAGCGCGACGTAGCCAACTCCACAACTCCCAATTCCCAACTCCCAAAAGAAAAACGCCGGACCTGGAAAGGTTCGGCGTCCGTGTCGCTTCCGCGCTCCGTTTGGGAGTTTGGAGTTTGGAGTTGAGTAGTTGGGCGTTAGTTCTTTGTCAGGCCGGTCACCATCACGTCGAGGTTGTGGCTGACACGGATGCCGTAGACGCCGTCGGTTGACTGCAGCTTGCCCGCGCCGGTGATGTCGGCCTTGGCCCACGAGCCGGCCGACTTGCCGTTGACCATGCACTCGGCCTTGTCACCCTTGACGACCCACGCGATCTCCTGGGTCACGCCGCCGTCCGCCGCGGCTTTGTTCACCGCCTCGTTCGGGCCGCGAGCGACCTGGAACACTTTCCCCTCGCTGAAGCCACGCACCAGGACGTTACCGTTGCCGTACGCGACGCAGTAGAGGAACGTCGGCGTCTCCGTCTCGAGGCCGCTGCCCCCGATGAACAGTCCGTACGGGTGCGGGTGGTCCGAAGCGACCTTGGTTTCCTTGAAGGTCGCCTTGACCGTGTAGTCCCCTTTGGCGGTGTGCGTCTGGTTCCAATAGACCGCGGCCGGACCGATCTGCATGTGCAGGCCGCCGCCCATCTCCATCACCTTCGAATCGTTGATGCTCTTGCCGACGTTCTGCTTGCCCGGATCGATCTTGCCGGTCCATCCCTTGGCGGTGATCCCACCGCCCGCGACCTTGCGGTCGGCATCCTGCGCCGCCACCGTGCACACCGCCAACGCAATCGCCAGTGCTGAAGCCTTCATTACCCGCATGTCTATCGCCTCCTTTTGCCGGGTCGGAAGACCCGGCCTGCCGACTAATCTTCCGTGGTGCCTGTTGTCGTGAAGTACTTCTCTTCCTTGACCCGTTCCTTCGCGAACTTCGCCCGTTTCAGGAGGGGTTTCGCATACTCGATCATGTCCGGGTTGCCGCAGAGATACGCGACCGAGTTCTCCGCATGGTACCCGTAGTTGTCCGCGTGCTTCCGAATGGTGTCTTCCACGCGACCGCTCTCGCCGGTCCATCCCGCATCATCCCATGGGCGGCTGATCGTCGGAACGTAGTGTAGCCATCCGTCCCGGGCCAGACTCGACAGCTCGCTGCAGTAACTGCCGAGGTCCTGGGCACGGCTGCCGCCATGCAGGACGAGAAACTCGTCCCCGTCGTCATGCCCGTTCCGTAACTGCTCGCGCTTCCAGCGGGCCATGCTGATATAGGGGGCGATACCGGTACCGGTGGCGATCAGGAGGCGGCGATGCGGTCCCGCTGGATCGAGCACGAACGCGCCGACGATGCGCTCGCGCATGAGGACGCTGTCCCCCTCCTTGAGCTCCCAGAGCCGCGGCGTCAGCTCTCCGTGTTTCACCAGCTCGATGAACAGCTCGAGACGCGGCTCGTGCGGCGACGACACGATGGAATACGCCCGCTGAATCACGGTCTCACCGTTGAGGACGCCAAGCGTGGCGTACTGCCCGGGTTTGAACTGGACGGGGCGTTCGGGCTCGAAGATGAACTTCGCCCGTTCGTCCGAGAAATTCGTCCTCTCGACAAGCCGTGCATTGATGAACGGCTTCAGGTTAACGGCCATGCACTCCTCGTTATTGGGCGCGATCGCCTGCGGATCGTGCGTGCAGGCCGGAAGGGACACGCGGAGCTTGCCATCGCGGGCGATACCGCGTCAAGGCGGCCTCCCCTGTTTGACCGATGCCAATTGCCAAGACCGCGCCGCTACACTCGACGAAATGCCCCTTGGCGATCCCCCGAAGGAGTATCCACCCTGCCCGGCGTGCGGAAGCGTTCGCGCCGAAAGCCTGACCCCCGCCGTGCGGGACTGGTTATGCTGTTCCCTGTGCGGCCATATCTTCCCGCGTGAGGCCACGCAGAACGAATGCGTTTTAAGACCTGGCCCGTCGCGGCGCTGGCGCTCGGCGCGCTGCTGCTGCTGATCGTCGCGGCGGTGCTGGAATCGTCTCGTCGCGCGCAGGGGATCTTTGCGCGGCTCGACCAGCTGAACAACCGGTATCACGAGGTCGAAGGCAAGCTGCGCCGGCTGCGCTCCGACGTCAACCTGTCCGGCATTTACGTGCGCGACTACCTGCTCGACCCCGACCGCGACCGCGCGGCCAGCTACCGTCAGCGGATCGCCGATTATCGCCGCCAGAACGTGCAGACCTACGAGGAGCTCCGTCAGCTGACGACGGGCGAAGCGGCCACCGATCAGCGGCTCGCCACCCTGCGAACACGGCTCGACGAGTACTGGACAAAACTCGATCCGCTCTTCGACTGGACCCCCGCGGAGAAGCTGACGGAAAGCGCTCGCTTCCTCCGGGAGGAGGTCATCCCGCGCCGGGAAGCGGTGCTGGGCATCGCCACGGAAATCGAAGAGCTCAACAACACGACCATGGCGACGCAACGAAGCGAGGTGCGGCTGCAAGAGGCGTCCCTGCAGAGTGACTTGAACAGGCTGCTGGCCTTCAGCCTCCTGGTAGGGGTGGTCGTCGCGGTGACGACCGTCATCCGCCTCCGCCGACTCGAACGCCGTTCGGACGAGCAACGCAAGACAGCGGAAGACGCCGAAACCCAGATGCGCCAGCTCTCGCAGCAGCTCGTCGCCACGCAGGAAGCGGAGCGGACCAACCTCTCCCGCGAGCTGCACGACCACGTCGGGCAAGTGCTGACGGCGTTGCGCATGGAACTGGGAAGCATCGATCGGCTGGCGGTCGGGAGAAAACGAAGCCCTCGCCCGCGCCGTCGGCGAGTGCCGCACGCTGGTCGACAGCATGGTGCGCACCGTCCGCGACCTCGCGCTCGGCCTTCGCCCCAGCATGCTCGACGACTTCGGTCTGCAACCGGCGCTCGAGTGGCACGTGCGCGACTTCACGCGGCGCTATGGCCTCCCCGTGCAGCTCAACGTGAACGGCGACCTGCAACGGCTTCCCGACCAGTTCCGCACCTGCGTCTACCGCGTCGTCCAGGAAGCCCTGACCAACTGCGTGCGGCACGCGGCGGCCACGTGCATTCGCGTGACCGTGACCGGCCACCAGGACGGCCTCGATGTGACGGTCGTAGACGACGGGATCGGGTTCGACGTGGAGCGGCAAAAGACCGGGCTCGGCCTGCGTGGCATCGAGGAGCGCGCGCGTGAGCTTGGCGGACGGGTGGAGATCAGGAGCGTCAAGGGCGCCGGCACGTCGCTGCTGATCCGCTTGCCCGTCGATATGGACGACCAGGAGGACACGACTTGCGCGTATTGCTGGCTGACGACCACGGCATCGTGCGCCGCGGCCTGCGGACGTTGCTCGAGAGCGAGCCGGGATTGACGGTGGTGGCCGAGGCCGCCGACGGCCTCGAAGCCCTCCGCTTGACCGCCGAGCATCAACCCGACTTGTTGATCCTCGACATCGGCATGCCCAAACTGAACGGCATCGACGTCGCCGCGCGCGCGCAGAAACTCGAGCGCGCCCCGAGGACGATCATCCTGAGCATGCACTCCGACGAGTCGTACATCATCCGCGCCCTCGCGGCCGGCGCGCGCGCGTATCTGCTGAAAGACGCGACCGACGAAGACCTGCTCCCCGCCGTCCGCGCTGTGGCCACCGGGAAACCGTTCTTCAGCCCCGCTGTTACCGCGGTCCTCGTCGAGGACTACGTCCGGCGGCTGCAGGCGAAGGGCCTCACCGACACCTACCACCTGCTCACCGACCGCGAGAAGGAAGTGCTGCAGCTTCTCGCCGAAGGACGTTCGAACAAGGAAGTCGCCACCGTCCTCGAACTGAGCCTGTCCACGGTCGAGACCCACCGGTCCAACCTGATGCAGAAACTCAATCTGCATAACACCGCGGAAGTCGTCCTCTACGCCGTGCGGAAGGGGATCATCGTTTAAGAGCATTTAGCCGCGGATCCCGCGGAAAGGGCACGGATCTTCGCGGATAGAGCCAGCCGCGGATTTCGCGAAGCAATCACGCCAGACTCCGGGGACGCGACAGAACGACCAATGGATCGCGTATGCAAGCAGCATTTGTTTGTATGGCTGCTTGCATCGCGATCCGGTGCGTCTATGCGGCTAGCGCGTGCCCGCGTCATCCGCGGCTAGCTCTATCCGTGTCCACCATCACTCAGGCCGTCACAAATGCGGTGGCAGCTCAGGCCCGCAGGTAAACTGCGAGCGATGCTGCGGCTCGTTGTCATTGCACTCATCGCTCTAGCAGCGGCTTGCTCGTCTCCCGCCGCCGTGCAGCACGCGCGCGCCGGTGAGTCGTTCCTGCAGGAGTGCACGCTTCCCGGAGTCAATGGACGCGTGCTCTGTGGCACGTTGGCGGTGGCGGAGAATCGCGCGCAGCCAGGACGCCGGATTCCGTTGAACGTCGTCGTGCTGAAAGCCACCGGGTCGAAGCCGCGGCCGGACGCCTTCGTGCCGCTGGCGGGCGGGCCGGGGCAAGCTGCGACTCCGCATGCCGCGATGGAGGCGCGGTTGCTTGCCGACGTCCGGCGCGACCGAGACGTCGTGCTGATCGACATCCGCGGCACCGGGAAGTCCAATCCCCTGGCGTGTGACGTCGCGTCGCCCGCATGGGCGCGCTCGACCGATCTGATGCCCCCGGAGGCGATCCGCGCCTGCCGCGACGCTTCACAACAGCGGGCGGACCTCCGCATGTACACGACCGTGGAGATCGCGCGCGACCTCGACGAGGTGCGGCGGGCGATGGGGATCGAGACGTGGAACGTGTTCGGTGCCTCGTACGGTTCGCGGCTGGCGCAGGAGTACGCCCGCGCCTTTGGGGCGCACGTGCGCACGCTGACGCTTCACGGCGTGGTGGCACCATCGATGGCGATCCCGCTCCCCTACGCACGCGATGCGCAGGGGGCGGCGGACGCGGTCTTGGACCGGGACACGCACGTACAGCTGCAGACCGTGCTGCGAGCGCTTCGAAAGGAACCGGTGGTCGTGCCGACCGGCGCCGGCGACGTGATGGTGTCGGCGGGCGCGTTCGCGGACGCGTTGCGGCACCTGCTCTACAACGCGAACTCGGCGCCGCGCGCCGTAGCGGTGGTTCGCGCCGCGGCCTCCGGCGATTTCACGTACGCGGCCGACGAAATCATGCGTCATCGACGGAACTTCAGCGGCGAGATCGCCCTCGGCCTGTTCCTCTCGGTCACGTGCGCGGAGGACATTCCGCGGATCACGGAATCTGCGATCGCGGATGCCACCCGCGACACCTTCCTCGGGGATTACCGCGTGCGGCAGCAGCAGGAAGCGTGTCGCCAGTGGACGTTCGGCACGGCGCCGCCTGAACACGCGACGCCGCTGAAGTCGCCGGTGCCGGCGCTGCTCATTTCAGGAGAGGTGGATCCCGTCACGCCGCCGCGCATGGGCGATGAGGTCGCGCGCACGCTGCCGAATGCCACGCACGTGGTCATCGCCCGTCACGGGCACACGCTGTCAATCGGGCAGCCCTGCATGCGCTCCGCATTGAAGAAGTTCCTCGACACCGGCCACTCGCGCGACCTCGACCTCTCCTGCGTGGACCACAGAAGAACACAAGCCACAGAAGAACACAGAAGAACACAGTTGAATGGGTTCACGGTAGCGGCGAGGCCTGCCGAAGAAGTGGCAGGCTGTTGCTCGGGTTATCGCCGACTACGAAGCGCTTGTGTTCCCGTCGGCGGCCGAAGTTCAGGAGCAGTCCCACCCCACCGCCGCTGGCTCTTCAGGTAGTTCAGGATCTGTGCCTCTGGCCAGCCTTCGAGAGTTACTCCGGCCTTGATTTCTACCAGGACCGTGTCGTTGACGACCATGTCAGCGAAGAACTGACCGATGATCTGGCCCCTGAACTGAACGTGGATCGGCACCTCGATCGCGGCCGTCAGCCCCATCTCCCTGAGCACGATCGAGAGCGCCGCTTGCGACACGCCTTCTGAGAACCCGGAGCCAAGCTCGTTGTACGTGATGTGGAAGCCTTCGAGGATCTTCCCGGTGAGCTCGCCGTGAGGAAAGTTACGTGTCATGCGGCGACGTACCGCAAAAGGCGTCGCCCCTCAGAATCCGCGGACTTCCGTGGCGCCCCATCCAAAACGTCGCAGTTTCTGCAAGGCTCCAGCGGGACCAATGTTGTAGTTCCTGCCCTCCTGTGTTTCTTCTGTGTTCCCCTGTGGCCTGTGTTCTTCTGTGTTCCCCTGTGGCCTGTGTCTGGGCTACCCGCCCGTAATACGGATGGGCACGTAGGCGGCGGCCTTCTGGCTGCCGTTGGTTGCCTCCACGGCGATGAGGTAGTCGCCGCGCGCGATCGCGGTCAGCGGGAAGTCGATCCGCCACTGCGCCGCCTCCGGCGAGACGCGAGTGAGCGGCAAATCGATCAGGCGGAGGCCGCCCTTCCCGAGTAGCCGCGCGGTGAGCGTGGCAGGCATCGCCTGGGCGCCCGACACGTCCACGCGGAGGATCAGTCGCTCGGTGCGCACGAACTCCCGGTCCGTGGTGGGTTCGGGGGGCGCATCGCTCAGCACCACCTGCAGGTCCGCGGGCCGCCGGATGCGCCAAAGAAGCGGCGCCGCGACCGCGAGCGCGTCGGACGCCGGCTCGGGAGCGAGGATCGTTCGCACCGTTCGCGGCGAATCGTCGAGCGGCGACGGCGTGAGGCGTGACAGCTCGCCGAAGGCTTTCATCACCGGCGACGTCTGCGGAGGGACTCGCGCCGCCGCGTCCATGGCGCTTTTCAGCGCGCCCGGATGCGGCGCCCAGTAGCCGTTGCGAGCCCGCACGTGTAATCCGCGCGGTTTGACGCGTACCGCGATCTTGTGGAACTTGCCGTCGTGCCGCACCGGCTTCGGCGAGTAGCCGAGCAGATAGGTCGCGCTCGCCTGCGAGACCGCACGGCGGATGGCGATGTCCATCGAGTTCGTGGGCAGTGATTCCCCGCCGGTGTTCCGCGCGATGTCGGTGATCATCCCGAAACGGCCGCGGTTGATCTGCAAGCCGTCAGGGTTCACCGAATACAGCACCACGTTCGCGTCGTTGGCCGCCTGGATCGTGATCATCGCTTCGTGGCTCGAGTCGCGGCCCAACCCGAACTCCTGCGAGAAGTACAGGATCGTCTTGCGCCCCTCGCGGATCGCGCCGAGGTGGGCGATCGTGGCGCGCAGCGCCGAGGCCGAGACCTGCGAGCGCACCATCTCGACGCCACGCATCGCCTTGAGGTGGTTCTCTTCCGCCACGTTGCGCGGGATGTAGATCCCCCGCCGCGGTTCCAGCTTGTCCACGTCGATCGCCATGTCTTCGTGGTCGCGCCGGAAGCGGAGGTCGCTCGCCGGCGTCCACTGGGTCATGACGGCCACCATGTCGGTTGGCCCCAGGCTGGTACGCAGAAACCGCTTCAGCGCGTCTTTCAGCGTCGTCGCCGCGAGTTGTGCGATGTGGTAGTCGTCCCAGAACACCACGAACACGCGCACGTCCTCCCGCGCGACCTCGGTGAGGGCATGCGCGCGCGAGGCCACCGACAACGAGACTTCGTCCCCCTCGGCGGGTTGGCCGTTGAGCTCGAGCAGCCTGAACTGGTCGATCTGCTGCACGGTCCCGTCTTCCTCAACCGAGAAGTCGTCGACTTTCAGCGAGGTCACCGGCTTCCCGTTGTTGTCGATGACGGTGGCATCGACGCGGACGGTTTCCAGGGTCGTTTTGAAGATCGGCGGGCGGGTCGGCTGTTGAGGCTCCTGTCCGATCAGGACAGCACTCGCAAGCAGGACGGCGAGGGCCGCAACGCGCGTCATGGACGGATTATACGAGCGCCAGCATCGCGATCTCGCGCGGCTGGCCCGCCACTTCCAATACTCCGCGGTCCTCGAACTCGAGGCCGGAGCCTGGGACGAGATCGACGACCGTTCGCGACACGCGCACTTCGCCCGCCTCTGCGGCATCGGCAAGCGCGGCGCTGATGGCCGGCACGGTGCCGGTCGGCTCCGAGAGATCGCATTCCCCGATGTGGACGCCGGCGCTCACCTCGATGCGCGATCGCGCCGCCACGGCCGCGACCGCGCGTCCGCACGACACCGCGCGACCCGGCCCCTCGAACGCGGCCGAGAGGAGCGTCGGCTCGTCGCGGAGGATTCGCCCCCGGTGCCAGGCGACTTCGCGCGCGAACACGTTCCCGATGTGCTCGCGGTCCGCGCCGGTGGCGCCGCAGCGAACGGTCAGGATCGTCGAAAGACCGCGCTCGGCCGCGGCGGGAGGCCTCGCACGCGACAGGAAGCCTTCGATCTGCGTCAGCATCGCCTCCTGGTCGCCGACAAACGGCAGGTGATCGTCTCCCGGCAGCTCGACGAAGGCGGCCCCGGGAATCTGCGACGCGAGGTACCGCCCCTCTTCGACCCGCAGGCAGCGATCGCCCGTGCGATGCAGCACGAGCGTGGGCACGCGGATCGACGGCAGCACGTCCCGGATGTCGATCTCCGCATTCATCCGGGTCAGCGCGACCGCGGCGCCCGGGCTCGCGCCCATCCGCAGAGTACGACGCCCACCAGTCGCGGAACGCAGGATCCGCGGCGCGCGAGGGGGCACGCTCGTCGATGCCGACGGGCCCGCCCCAGGTCTCGATCACCGTGGCACAGAAGGCGTCCCGTTCCTCGCGCGTCGGCCCCCAGGGATAGTCGTCATCGCGAAGGCGCCGGGCGTAACTGCCGATCATCACCAGCGCCTCGGTCCGCTCTGGATACGTCGCCGCGAAGAGGCTGCAGAGCGGCCCTCCCTCCGACACGCCGAGCAGGACCGCTCGTTGCGAGCCCGCGGCTTCCATCACCGCCCGAACGTCGTCCAACCGCTGCTCCAGCGTTGGCAGCTGGTCCACGGGGACGGCATCCGACAGGCCCGTGCCGCGCTTGTCGAAGAGAATCAGGCGGGCCATCGAGGCCAGACGGGTGAGAAAACGCGCGAACGACGGCTCGTTCCAGAAGTATTCGAGATGCGACACCCAGCCCATCACGAACACGAGGTCAATGGGACCGGAGCCCACGACCTGGTAGGCGATGTTGACGTTGCCGCTGCGGGCGTAACACACCCGTGGATGGGCGGGAACCGGGGTGGCGGCTGTCGCCGGAACCACCGCCTCCATGAAACGGTAGCCCCGCCGGTGTGCCGTCTCGATGAAACGGGGCGCCTGCGAATTGTCCCCCAGGGCCCGCCGGATCTCGCGGATGGCGACCTTCAGCACGGCATCCCCGACAAACACCCCGGGCCACACGGCGTCGAGCAGTTCCTGCTTCCCTACCAGCCGCCCGGCCTGTGAGGCCAGGTGTTGCAGCACGGCAAACGCCTTCGGCGTGAGCGGGACGATCTCCTGCCCGCGGTACAAGTGCCCGCTGGTCCCATCCAGGGTGAACCCCGCGAAGGTCAGGCCGGAATTCGCCATCACGACGCCCCATTCTACGCGGCGCGCTTTTACCAAATCCTTACCGCCGCCTTACCGGCACGTCACGACTTGGCCCGACCCCGCGGGCATACTCTGCACCACGGAGGTTAATTGATGTCCCGCTCGTTGAAAGTCGTCGCTGCCATCATCACCGTGTTGACCCCACACGTGGCTGCCGCGCAGACCAGCGCGCCGCCGGTCCACAAGCATTACGAGACGCCGGCCGACGCCGCCGCGCCGGCCCCCGGTCAGCCCCTCGCGCCGCGGTTGCAGAACCTCGGCAGTCACACGTTCCCTGTCTCCACGAAGAACAGCCGCGCGCAACTGTTCATCAACCAGGGCGTGAACCTCGCGTTCGGCTTCAACCACGCCGAGGCGGCGCGCGCCTTCGCGGAGGCCGCGCGGCTCGATCCGGGCCTCGCCATCGCGTACGCGGGGCACGCGCTCGTGCTCGGCCCGAACATCAACGCGCCGATGGACCCCGAAAAAGAAGCCGAGGCGATGAGCCTCGCGCAGAAGGCCGTGTCGCTGAAAGCGAAGGCGACCCCCCGTGAGCGCGCCTACATCGACGCGATCGCCGCGCGCTACACCGGCAAAGCGGAAGACCGCGACAAAGGCAATCGGGCGTTTGCCGACGCCATGCGACGGCTCCGTCACCGCGTTCCCGGAGGACGCCGACGCGCGCACGATCTACGCCGAGGCCTTGATGGACCTGCGGCCGTGGAACTACTGGACGCGTGACGGCCTGCCCTACGACGAGACCAAGGAGATCATCCGCGCACTCGAGCAGGTGCTGGCGAAACACCCGAACCATCCTGGGGCGCTGCACTACTGGGTGCATCTCTGGGAGGCCACCGACACGCCCGAGCGCGCGGAGGCCGAGGCAGATCGCCTGCTCCCGTTGATGCCCGGGGCGGGCCACATGGTCCACATGCCGGCGCACATCTATCAGCGAGTCGGCCGCCACGCGGACGTCATCGCCTCGAACCTGCTCGCGGCAAAGGCCGACGAGGACTACATCGCGCAGTGCAAGGCGCAGGGCATCTATCCGCTCGCGTACTACCCGCACAACCTGCACTTCATCTGGATGGGCGCGTCGGCGAGCGGCCAGGGGAAGCTGGCCATGGAATCCGCCGTGAAACTCGCCAATGCCATCCCCCATGAGGCGCTCGGGACGGTGCCGATCCTCCAGGGCTTCATCGTCGTGCCCTACTGGGCGATGGTGCGGTTTGCGAAATGGGACGACATCCTCGCCGACAAGGGACCACGACACGACACGCCGTTCACGCGTGGCGCCTGGCGCTACGCCCGGGCGATGGCGCTCATCGCCAAGGGACGCCTCGAGGATGCCGAGGCCGAACTCGCGGAGTTGAAGAAGGTCCTTGCCGACGAGTCACTGAAGGGGCAGGTCACCTTCTCGTCCAACACCGGCCTGGCCATCCTTCGTATCGCGCCCGAAGTCATCGCCGGAGAGATCGCGGCGAAGCGGAAGGACTGGGACAAGGCCGTCCTGCACCTGGACCGCGCGATCCGGTTCGAGGACTCCCTGATCTACCAGGAGCCGGCCGACTGGCATGCGCCGGTGCGCCAGAACCTCGGCGCCGTCCTGCTCGAAGCCGGGCGCGCCGACGAGGCGGAGGCCGTCTTCTGGGAAGACCTGAAGAAAAACCCCGAGACCGGATGGTCGTTGTTCGGCCTGATGCAGGCGCTGAAGGCGCAGGGGAAGGACGACGCGGCCGCGAAGGTTGAAGAGCGGTTCCGCAAGGCCTGGAAGGACGCCGACGTGCGGCTGGCCGGCGCGCGCATCGGGAGCTAGGCACATGCACCGGCCCGCATTCGTCACATTCCCCTACGTGGTTGGCCCGGGCGAGGGACTACACGCCCCGCTCGGGCCCCTCGCCAGCATTCACAAGGCGCCGTCGTACGTCACCGACGGGCAGATCGCGGTCGTCGAGCACACGCTGCCGGCGCCACCAGCTCGCGGCGCCGCTGCACCGGCACTCGCGCGAAGACGAGTTGACGATCGTGCTCGAGGGCCGGCTCGGCGCCCTGCTCGGCGACCACGTCGTGGACGCCGAGCCGGGGTCGTACGTCTACAAGCCCCGCGGCCAGTGGCACACGCTCTGGAACGCCGGGGACGAGCCGCTGCGCTTCATCGAGCTGCTGATTCCCGGCGGCGTGGACGAGTACTTCCAGCAGATCTCATCGATGCTGCAGGCGGCCAGCGCCCCGGATCCCGCCGTCGTCCGGCGCATGGCCGCCGAATACGGCATCGAGTTCGACTTCGACAGCGTGCCGTCGCTCTGCGAGCGGTTCGCGGTCACCTTCGGGTAAGGAGAAAACACGATGGTTCAATTCGCTGTGTCGCCGGACGCGCCAGCCGTACGGTTCGGCGAGGCCCGGCTTTCCAATGATCTGTGTCTTCGCTACGTGGAACAGGGGCCGGCGGAGGGAGATGCCGTGCTCATGTTGCACGGGATCTCCGATTCGTCGTTCTCATTCAGCCGTGTGCTCCCCCTGCTGCCACCGACGATGCGCGTGATCGTGCCCGACCAGCGCGGGCACGGCGACTCGGATCGGCCGACCGGCTCGTACTCGATGGACGAGTTCGCGCTCGATGCACTGGAGTTGCTCGACGTCCTGAAGGTGTCCCGCATGGCGCTCGTCGGCCATTCGATGGGCAGCTTCATCGCGCGGCGCCTGGCGGCGTTTGCCGGGGCGCGCGTGGCGCAGCTGGTCCTGATCGGCGCTGGGCCCTCGGGAGATAACGCCGCCGTGCGGGAGGTCGCCGCCGCCATCGGAAAACTCACGGACCCGGTCGACCCCGTGTTCGTCCGCGAGTTCCAGGTGGCCACGTCGAGCGACACCCTCCCCCCGGAATTCCTCGAACGCGTCATCGCTGAAAGCCTCAAGCTTCCGGCCAGGGTCTGGAAGGCCTCCATCGACGGGATCCTGGCGTATACCGCGGCCGACGACCAGATCGAGTGCGACACGCTGATCATGGGCGGTGACCTCGATCCGGTGTTCAGCGCCGCCGAGCAGCAGGAACTGGCACACCGCATCCGCGGCGCGCGCGTCAAACTCTTCGCCGGCATCGGCCACGCCCTGCACTGGGATAACCCAAAAGCCCTCGCTCGCGCCATCAGCTGACGCTACCTGGCTCCAGCGCTGGGGCTGGGCGAACAGTGGGGCGATTCGGGCGACTCTAAAACTAAGAACTACGAACTCCGAATTAAGAACTTTTTCTAAAGATGGCTCGATGCGGAAGCATCGAGCCGCTCAACTAAATGGTTCATAGTTCTAAGTTCGTAGTTCTTAGTTTTAGAGTCGCCACAAGCGACCCCACTGCTCGCAGCATCCGGGCTCTTCGAGGCGGTATCCTCTCCTCATGCGATTTTTATTGGTCCTCGTCGCGCTGGGAACTGCGATGCCGCATGCACAGGGGCGGGGGAATCAAGCGACGACCATTCGGGCGGCGCGGGTGTTTGATGGGCGCGGGGGCGTTCTTGCCAACGGGGTCGTCGAGGTTCGCGGGTCGAAAATCGTTGCCGTCGATCAGCGAACCGGCTCGGTGACCATCGATCTCGGCGACAGCACGCTGATGCCGGGATTCATCGACGTGCACGTCCATCTGAATTGGTTCTTCGGGCCGAACGGACGCTTCAGCGAGCGGGATGTGCCGGCGTCGTTCGCGATTGATGCCGTGCTCGACAACGCGCGCAAGATGGTCATGGCCGGATTCACGACCGTGCAGTCGCTTGGCGGCGCCGAGGACAAGGGCGTTCGCGATGCGGTGGCTGCCGGCGTGGTCGTGGGGCCGCGCATCCTGACCTCGATCGCCCAGATCATTCCCGGTTCACAGACGGAGGATCAGCTGCGGGCGAGGGTTCGCGCGCTGAAAACCGATGGAGCGGACGTCGTCAAGATCTTCGCCGGCGGCAGCATGCGCGACGGCGGCAAGATGAATGTCACCGAGGGTCAGCTGGCAGCGCTCTGCGGTGAGGCCAGGGCGCAAGGTCTGAGAACGGCCGTGCACGCGCACGACTCCCCGTCGATCATCGCTTCCGTGAAGGCGGGTTGCTCGCAGATCGAGCACGGAATGTTCGCTGACGATCGGGCGCTGAAGGCGATGAAGGACGCGAACGTCTTCTTCGATCCCAACATCGGCCTCATCCTGCAGAACTACCTGGAGAACCGCAACCGTTACCTGGGGTCCGGCAACTTCACCGAAGAGAGCTTCGCGTTCATGGAGCAGTCGGTCCCCATCCTGGGCCCCCTGTTCAGGCGCGCGCTTGGGGCGGGCGTACGAATGCCACTGGGAACCGACGCCGTCGCCGGCGCGCATGGTCAGAACGCGCGGGAGATCGTCGCCCGGGTGAAGGATGGTGGGCAGAAGCCGATGGATGCGCTCGTTTCCGCGACGTCGCTCGCCGCGGAATCGCTCGGCTTGGCCGAAACGATCGGCAGTGTAAGGCCGGGCTTTGAAGCCGATCTGGTGGCCGTGCCCGGCGACCCCGTGCAGGACATCACGAAAACGCGCGACGTACGGTTTGTCATGAAAGGCGGACGCATCTTCAAGAGATAGCCATTTCCCATCTGCCATTTCCCATCTGCCATTTGTGGGAAACTGCGTATGTGATCTCCCCTCGGCTGCGCTCGGTCGCGGCTGCACTCGCGGTCGGCACATCGGTAGCGGCGTTCGACGGTTCGAACCTCCTCACCAAGCACCTGGGCTTCGACGCTGCCGATTTGCAGAAGATCGAACGCGGCGAGATCGTGGCCCGCGTCATGCCGGCGGCGACCAACGAAGTCGCCGTCGCGGCGGCCGGCATCATTCACGTGCCGATCGCGTACTACCTCGACCGGTTCGACAAGATCGAGTCGTTCAAGAAGGGGGAAGACATCCTGCAGATCGGCAGGTTTTCGGCCGCGCCAGCCGCCGCTGACCTGACGGCGTTGACGATCGACCCGGCGGACGTCGAGGCGCTGCGCCACTGCCGGCCGGGGAATTGCGCCGTGAACCTGGACAGCACGGGCATGGACCGCGCTCGTGGCGGCAACAGCGCCCTCGCGTTTCGTGAATACCTCGCCGCGTACGCCGCGAAGTACCTGCGTGAAGGGAACGCGGCCCTCATGGAGTACCACACCGAAGGAAAACGACCGGTCGTGGACGGGCTGCGCTCCATCGTGGGCCGCTCGGCGTATTTGAAGGAATGGCCGGCGATGGTCGCGGCCATCACCGATTACAACGGATCGCTGCCGCCGGATTTCCGGCATTTCCTGTATTGGTCAAAAGAAAAGACACCGGGGAAGGCGATCCTCAATCTCGCGCATGCGATCGTCCGTCAGGAACGTGACGGCATTGCGTTGGTCGCCGGCAAGCAGATCTACGCCAGCCACTACATGAGTGCCTCGCTGGGGATCACGGTGCTCGTCAACAAGAACACGGCACAAGGCCCGCGCACGTTGGTGATCTACATCAACCGCACGCACGTCGACCTGTTCGAAGGCATGCTCGGCCCGGTCAAGCGGCCGATCCTGCGCTCGCGCGCGCGCGGCACCGCGGAACGCTCGCTGACGCGACTGCTCAAGCGACTGCAATCCGATTGGAACGCGAAACCACGTGCTGAACACGTGCTACGTGCTACGTGCGACGTGCACGTGCGACGTGCGGACGTGCGTGCGGACGTGCACGGACGTGCGCACGTCGCACGTGCGCACGTAGCACGTTCCGCGTAGTATCATCCACCTCATCCATGACAATTGGCGTAGGGGGCCGTATCGGGCCCTACGAGATCCTGGCGCCGCTCGGTGCCGGCGGTATGGGCGAGGTCTATCGCGCGCGGGACGCGAAGCTCAATCGCGACGTCGCCATCAAGGTCCTGCCCGAGCTCTTCTCGCTCGATCACGATCGCCTGACGCGCTTTCGACGCGAAGCGCAGGTGCTCGCGTCGCTCAATCACTCGAATATCGGCCACATCTACGGCCTCGAGGATGCCTCCGGCGTTCAGGCACTCGTCCTTGAACTGGTCGAAGGCCCGACGCTCGCGGACCGTATTGCGCAAGGCCCCGTTCCCCTCGACGAGGCACTGCCGATCGCCCAGCAGATCGCCGACGCGCTCGAAAGCGCGCACGAGCACGGGATCATCCATCGCGACCTCAAGCCGGCAAACATCAAGCTCCGGCCCGATGGCACCGTCAAGGTGCTCGACTTCGGTCTCGCCAAGGCGCTCGATCCGGTCACCGGGGCACGCACCGATGCGATGACGTCCCCCACGCTCACCAGTCGCGGCACGCAGTTCGGCATGATCGTCGGGACTGCCTCATACATGGCGCCTGAGCAGGCGCGCGGCCACGACGTCGACCGGCGTGCCGACATCTGGTCCTTCGGTGTCGTCCTCTTCGAAATGCTGACTGGCGCGCCAGGTGTTTCGCGGCGACACGGTCTCCGACGTGCTCGCGTCCGTGCTGAAGAACGATCTCGACTGGAGCCTGCTGCCTTCCTCGGTGCCCACGCCCGTGAAATCCCTCCTGCGGCGCTGCCTGAATCCCGACCGGAAGAACAGGTTGCGCGATATCGGCGAAGCGCGGGTGGCCATCGCCGACTACCTGGCAAATCCGACGGCGGCCGCGACCCTACCCGTCTCGAAGCGGCGTGATAGCCCCTCGAGGCCTTGGCAGGTCGCCTCAATCGCTCTGGGCCTGGCCTTCATGGGTCGTTCTCGTCTGGGTGGGTCTTCCTCGCGCCGCCACCCCTGAGCTCCCGATGCGGTCCATCGTCGCGCCGCCCCCTGGTGTGTCGGCGCGCCTCGCCATCAGACCGTCGATCTCGATGTCGCCGGACGGATGGACCCTCGCATTCGTTGGCGTCGAGGCGGGGATGCCGTCGGTTTATCTGCGGGGCCGTGAGGATTTCGACGCACGCAAGCTCCCGGGAACGGAGGGCGCCAGCAATCCCGTCTTTTCTCCCGATGGCCGGCGCATCGCGTTTTTTGCCGGCACCGACCTGAAAGTGACGGCGCTCGCCGGCGGCGCCATCGTCGTAGGGAAGGTCAACGATCCGCGCGGCATCTCCTGGGTCGACAACGAGACGTTCGTGTACACGCCCGAAGCTGTCGGCGGCATGCGAGAGATGCCGCTCAGCGGTGGCGCGCCTCGCGCCCTGACGACGCTCGACGAGAAGGCGGGTGAGCGAACGCACCGATGGCCACACGTCTTGCCGGGCGGGGAATGGGTCCTCTTCACGGTGGGGACCACGTCTACACCGGACACGTACGACGATGCGCGGATCGACGCCGTCAACCGGCGGACCGGCGAACGTCGGCTCGTGTTCCAGGGGGCGGCCATGGCGCGCTACGCGCCGACCGGACATCTGGTGCTCGCGAAGGGGGGCTCGCTCTTCGCGGTGGCGTTCGACCCAGCGACCGTGAAGACGTCCGGCACACCGGCTGGCCTTCTGCAGGGCGTCGGAGCTGATTCCACGACTGGCGCCGCGCACGTGGACTGGAGCCCTTCGGGCACGCTCGCGTACGTACCGGGCGACACCCGCGGCGTCCTGCGTCAGCTTGGCTGGTCGGACCTCAAAGGGGCGCGGCAGCCGTCCCCTCTGTCGCCCTCGCTCATCAACGACGCCCGCCTCTCCCCGGACGGAAAACGCGTGGCGGTGGTCGCCGGCACGACGGGCCTCGCGGATATCTGGGTGCACGACTTCGATCGCGGGACGGCCACGCGGCTGACGTTCACGGCCATCAACGGCACGCCGATCTGGTCGCACGACGGACGGAACATCTATTACTCGGCCATCGATCCGGTGCGCGGCACGACCGTCCTCCGCACGAGCGCGGACGGCGGCCGCGACCCGGTTGAGGTCACACGCGTGAACGCCCGCACGTATCTCAAGGGCCTGGGCCCGGACGAATCGTGGGTCATCGTCGACTACTACGTGAGCACCGCGCGGGCGAACATCGGGCGCCTGGCGCTGAAGCCCGGCGCGACCATCGAGCCGATTGTCGATACGCCGGCCGACGAGTTCGCGAGCGCCCTGTCGCCTGACGGGCGCTTCGTCGCCTACCAGTCGGATGGCGACGGCTTGCCGCAGATCTACGTCCGCGAAGTGAACGCGCCGAGCGGACGCTGGCAAGTGTCGAGCGCCGGCGGCGAGGAACCGATGTGGTCGCCGGCCGGCGACGCGATGTATTACCGGTTCGAAAACGTCCTGATGCGCGCGCCGGTGCAAACAGCAGGGACGTTTCAGTCGGGCCGACCGGCGGTGCTCTTCGACGGCGTCTTCAATCTGCGCTCCGACACAGGCGTGAGCTATGAGCCACATCCGGACGGCAAGCGCCTGTTGATGACCCGGCCAGCCGACGCCACCGACGGCGGCACGATCCGCCTCGTCACGCAGTGGTTCGACACGCTGAAGGCGATCAAGTAAGGGTCGCGATCTCCTCCTCCGTGCAGCCGGCCTCCAGCAGCACTTCGCGCGTGTGCTCGTCGAGCAGCGGCGCGCGCCGCCTGGCGTCGGGCGGCGTCTCCGACATCTTGATCGGCGAACCGAGCGCCTTCATCGGACCGAGCACGGGATGTTCGACCTCGACGACCATTCCGCGCGCGCGGACCTGCGGATCGTCGAACACCTGCGCGTAGTCGTTAACCGGTCCGCACGGAATGCCCTCGCGCTCGAAGCGATCCAGCCAGTAGTGCCGCGGATGCGCCGAGGTAATGGCCTCGATGCGTGCGATCAGGCTGGCGCGGTTGCGGACGCGCAGCGCCGCCGTCGCGTAGTCCGGCTCGGCCGCCCACTCCGGCCGCTCGAACAACTCGCACAACCGGTTGAACAGCCGATCGTTGGCCGTGCCGAGCGTGATGTGGCCGTCGGCGCACGCGATCGCCTGGTATGGCGCGAACATCCGGTGAGCCGATCCCAGGGGCTCCGGGGTCCGTCCCTCCGAGAAGTACTCCGCCGCCTCCCACACCGACAGCGCGACTCCGGCCTCGACGAGCGACGTGTCGACGTGCTGCCCGCGCCCGGTCCGCGTCCGGTAATGGAGCGCCGCGAGGATCGCGGCGAGCGCGTAGAGTCCCGCGCCGAGATCGGTGAGCGGCACGCCGACCTTGCACGGCGGTCTCCCCGGCTCACCAGTCACCGACATCAGTCCCGAGATACCCTGCGCGACGAGATCGAAGCCGCCGCGGGCCGCATGCGGGCCGGTCTGACCGTAGCCGGAGATCGACGCGTAGATCAGCGCTGGATACTCGGGCGCGAGCGACGCGTAATCGAGGCCGAAGCCGCGCATCACACCCGGGCGGTAGTTCTCGACGAGGATGTCGGCCGTGCCGAGCAGCCGCCGGAACACGCGTTGCGCCGCCGGCTGTTTGAGGTCGAGGACGATGCCCCGCTTCCCACGGTTGACCGCGTTGAACGGGGCGCTCTCCCGGCCGTTCCCCGCGCCGATCCGCCGCACCGAATCCCCCTCCGGCGGCTCCACCTTGATCACGTCGGCGCCCATATCGCATAGTTGCATCGTGCAAAAGGGGCCGGCCATGACCTGCGTGACGTCGAGCACCCGAATCCCCTCGAGCGCCATTCGAGCCGTTTTCATGTCCGCTCAACTCCGCGTGAGGCCCCGTGTCCGAGACTGAGGCGCTGTTCGACGTCGACGGCGCAATTGCCGTGCTGACCTTCAACCGGCCACAGGCGCGCAACGCGCTGACGTGGGCGATGTACGACGCGCTCGTCGCCGCCTGCGACCGCGTCGACGCCGACCCGGCGGTCCGCGTCTTCGTCATCCGCGCCGCGGGCGACGCGTTCGCCGCCGGCACCGACATTAGCCAGTTCACCGGCTTCAAGACCGGCGACGACGGCCTGGCGTACGAGCGGCGGCTCGACGCGGTGATCGATCGCCTCGAGCGCGTGCGCGTGCCCACCATCGCGCAGGTCCACGGCGTCGCCGCTGGCGGCGGCTGCGCCATCGCGCTCGCCTGCGATCTCCGGGTCTGCACGCCGGCGGCGCGCTTCGGCGTACCGATCGCGCGCACCCTCGGCAACTGCCTGTCGGCCGCGAACTACGCCCGGCTCGTCGATCTCGTCGGGCCGGCGCGGACCAAGGACCTGCTCTTCACCGGCCGCTTCCTCGACGCCGCCGAAGCGAGCGCGCTCGGCCTCGTGACGGCCACCGCCGAGCCGGATCGGATCGCCGAAGCCGTGCGCAGCCTTGCCGGCCAGATCGCCGCGCACGCCCCTTTGACGATTCGCGCGACCAAAGAGGCCCTGCGCCGGATCGCCGAACATCGCCGCGTCGCCGCCGGCCTCGCCGACGACCTCGTCGCCGCGTGTTACGCGAGCGCCGACTTCCGCGAAGGCATCGAAGCGTTCCTGGCGAAGCGTCACCCGAAGTTCACCGGCCAGTGACGAATCCTACTCCGGAAGCGCGGCGCGACGCATGAACCTGGCCGTCATCTCCGTCGCCGCGCTGGTGCTGGCTGTCGTCGTGAGCTGCGTGAGCCGCCTCAACGTCGGCGTGCTGGCCATCGCGATGGCCTGGATCGTCGGTGTGTTCATCGGCGGCATGCCGGTCAACACGATCATGGCCGGCTTCCCCTCGCAGCTGTTCCTGACGCTGACCGGCGTGACGCTCCTCTTCACGCTCGCGCAGTGCAACGGCACGCTCGAGCAGTTGACGCGACGCGCCGTCGGCGTCTGCCGGGGCAACCGCGGCGCCATCCCGGTCATGTTCTTCCTGACCGCGGCGGCGCTTTCGTCGATCGGGCCTGGCAACATCGCCACCGCGGCGCTGGTGGTCCCGCTCGCGATGGCGACGGCGGCGCGCACGGGGATTCCGCTGTTCCTCATGGCCATCATGGCCGGCAACGGCGCGAACGCCGGCGGCCTTTCCCCGTTTGCGCCGACGGGGATCATCGTCAGCGGCTTGATGGCCCGGAATGGTCTGGCGGGCTACGAAGTGCAGACCTACGTCTACAACCTGCTCGCGCACATCACGGTCGCCTTCGGTGGCTACGCGCTCTTCGGCGGCCTGAAGCTGTTCGCTGCCGGCCAGGCGTCGGCGGAAGACGCGACCGGTGGCACGATCGACGCGCTCGAGCGCCGCCACTGGATCACGCTTGCCGTGATTGCCGCGCTGATCGTGAGCGTCCTCGTCCTCAAGGTCCACGTCGGCATGGCCGCGTTCGCCGGCGCCGCCATCCTCGTGCTGTCTGGCGCGGGCGACGACGTAGAGGCGGTGAAGCGGATGCCATGGCGCGTGATCGTCATGGTGTGCGGCGTGACCGTGCTGATCTCCCTGGTCGAGAAGTCCCAGGGCATCGATCTGCTCGTCTCGCTGGTCGCACGGGTCGCCACGCCGGATTCGGTGACCGGCGTCGTGGCGCTGCTCACCGGCCTCGTCTCGGTCTACAGCAGCACGTCCGGCGTGGTGCTGCCAGCGTTCCTCCCGATGGTACCCGGCCTCGCCGCAGAGCTCCCGGGCGCCAGCGCGCTCGCGATCGCCAGCTCGATGAACATCGGCGGCCACCTGGTTGACGTCTCCCCGCTCTCGACCATCGGCGCGCTCTGTCTGACCGGGGCTGCCGACGGCAACCGCACGCTGTTCAACCAGCTGCTCGCGTGGGGACTGTCGATGTCGATCGTTGGCGCGCTGCTCTGTTACTTCGTATTTTGAGATGCCCGGGTGTCTCGAACAGTGGGGTGGCTCGGGCGACTAGAAAACTTCGAACTACGAACTCCGAAGTCCGAACGATTTATTGGTCGGGCCCTCGCTGCGCTCGGGCCCTCTTTAGTTGCGGCCGTGCTCAGTCGGCCGGGTCTTTCTGGTCCGGCCGTGAGCTTTAGCGAAGGGCGGAAGAATCGTTCTGAGTTCTGAGTTCGGCGTTCGTGAGTTTTCTAGCCGCGCGGGTTACCCCACTGGTCGCAGCACCCGGGTAACTCGAACCGATCTCGGATATGATCCGCGCTTCACATGCCAATTGGCGTGGGGGGCCGGATCGGGCCCTACGAGATCCTCGCGCCGCTGGGTGCCGGCGGCATGGGCGAGGTGTATCGCGCGCGTGACGCGAAGCTGAATCGCGACGTCGCGATCAAGGTCCTGCCGGAGCTGTTCTCGCTCGATCCGCGATCGCCTCGCGCGCTTCCAGCGCGAAGCGCAAGTGCTGGCGTCGCTCAACCACCAGAACATCGGCCACATCTACGGCCTCGAGGATGCGTCCGGCGTTCATGCGCTCGTGCTGGAACTGGTGGACGGCCCGACGCTGGCGGACCGCATCGCCCAGGGTGCGATCCCCCTGGATGAGGCCCTCCCGATCGCGCGCCAGATCGCCGACGCGCTCGAATGCGCACACGAGCAAGGCATCATCCATCGCGACCTGAAGCCCGCCAACATCAAGGTACGTCCCGACGGCGCCGTCAAAGTGCTGGACTTCGGCCTCGCCAAGGCGCTCGATCCGATCACGAGCTCGGGCTCCGACGCCACGAACTCCCCCACGCTCACAGCGCGCGGCACGCAGTTGGGAGTCATCGTCGGCACCGCCGCCTACATGGCGCCCGAGCAGGCGCGCGGCCGCGCCGTCGATCGCCGCGCCGACATCTGGGCCTTCGGTGTCGTCCTCTACGAGATGCTCACGGGCAAGCGCGCGTTCGAGGGTGACGACGTCTCGATCACGCTTGCGGCGGTGCTCAAAGACGATGTCGATTGGAAGGCGTTGCCGTTGAACCTGCCGTCGCCGGTGGTTCGCGTGCTGCGACGCTGCCTCGACAAGGATCCGAAGCGGCGGCTCAGCGCCATCGGCGATGCGCGCCTCGAGCTCGATGCTGCGCTACAGCCCGCGGCGGAGGAATTGGCCGCCGGTCCCCCGGTGCGGTCGCGGCGCTGGCAGGCTCTTGCCTATGTCGGCGTGCTGCTCGCGGGAGCGTCGGTGGGAGCCCTCGCGTTTGCTGGGTGGGGACGGTCAGAAGCGCCGCCCCCTCCACTGGTCGAGTTCGCGCTTGCGCCCCCGTTCCAGACGCATCCGCTGCAGCTGGCGCTTTCGCCCGACGGCAAGGCGCTCGCCTATTTCGCACGCGAGACTGCCGACGGTCCGCCGAAGATCTGGGTGCGGCACCTCAATCAGGGGATTCCCCGGGCCATTCCGGGGACCGAATCAGCGATGGGGGTCTTCTGGTCGCCGAACGGACAACGCCTCGCGTTTGCGGCCAGGAACCAGCTTTTTGTCGTGGACGTCGGCGGGAGCGTGCCGCTGCCGGTCTGTGAGCTCACGGGATTCGCCGGAGGAACCTGGAACAGCGCTAACGAGATCCTCTTCTCCGACTCGCAGCGGCTGCTGCAGGTGCCGGCCTCCGGCGGCGAACAACCACGCGTCGTGCTCGTGGCGCCAGACGAAGTCGGTCAGCGGATCCTGCTTCCCAAGTTTCTGCCCGATGGAAAGCGGTTTCTGTACACGCTCTGGGCAGGCCCGTCGCCCGACCAGCGAATGATCTATGTCGCCTCAGCAGGCAATACGCCCGGAACCCGGCTACTGCAGGCAGAGTCGTTCGCGATGTACGCGTCAGACCACCTAGTTGTTCGCCCGACAGGGTGTTCTTTACGCGCAACGATTCGATCTCGCGACGGCGTCCCTCAGCGGTGAACCGCGGCGGCTGTATTCAGGCATCCTGTCGGCGCCGAGCCTCGCCCGTTCGGCCTTCACGGTCGCTGAAGGGGGCGTCCTGGCGTTCCGCATCGGGGTCGACGTCCCGCCCGCGCTGCGCGTGAAGGCCTACGATCGGAATGGCAAGCCGCTGCGGGTCATCGGGGAGCCAGGCGCGATTCGCCAGATACGTCTGTCACCGGACGGCAAGAGGTTTGCGCTCGAGCGGCGAGAGAATCGATCGAATTCCGAAATCTACACGATGGAGCTGGCGACCGGCATTTCGACCCGGCTGACGCATCACAACGCCAACGTGTTCGACCCTGTGTGGTCACCCGACAGTCGCCGCGTCGCGTATGGCATCCGCCAGGGGTCGAAGCACGAGATCTTCACCGCGGCAGTGGGCGACACGCAGGGCGTGGCGCTCATCACGTCGCCCGAGCCGGTGAAGTTTGTCAGCGACTGGTCGCCGGACGGCCAGGTCATGCTCTTCCACGAGACGAACGGCCGCGAACTCTTCGCCGCGGACACACGCGACGGGAAGACGGCACGACGGGTGTTCGACCAGGCGAATCTCATCGACTCGGTGCGCATCTCGCCCGATGGACGCCGCGTCGCCTTTCAGATGCTGGAGGGGGCGAATACCGAGGTGTACGTCGCGGACTTTCCCAGCTTCAGCCGGCGAACGCGCGTGTCGTCGAGCGGGGGCATGATGCCGCGCTGGCGGCGGGACGGCCGCGAGCTGTACTACGTGACGGCGGCGCGCATGATCATGGCCGTGCCGATCGGCGATTATGCCGAAAACACTTTCGGGGTGCCGGCCTCGCTCTTCGTCACGCCGATGCCGATCGCCAGTCTCGGCGTCGGCCTCGACTTGTACGACGTGAACGCCGACGGGTCCCAGTTCTTCGTCGTCGCTGATGAGGAAGACAGCCGGAACGAGTTGCCGCCGATCACAGTCGTGATCAACTGGCTGTCGGGTCTGGCGGCGAAATAGCCCTGGTGTTCGGTGTTCGGGTCACTCGGGATTCGGGGTTCGAACGGCGGTGACAGTCCGGCCGATAGCTTCGTCGCGCGTGAGTTTTCCCTCCGTATACGGCACCCATACGTGTTCCACGACCGCGCGGTACTGGGGCCAGGCACGGTCCAGCAGGCCTTGATCGAGGATCGCTGTGTAATCGATCTTGCGGGTACGCAGCGCTTGCTTGACGGCGGCGCCGGTCAAATGGAACTGGACGACATGCCACAGGTCGCGGTGCTGTTTGAGAGCGGGGCCGAGGGCGGTCGCGAGTTCCTTCTCGAGGGGATACACGAGCTTGTGCGAGACCTCGTGGAACACCAGTTCCGCTGACGTCCAGCCCTTGTGATCCGGTGCACCACTGGAGATCACGGCATGGACCGGTTCCGTCGTCGTGTAGGCGCCTTGCCGATTCGCTACCCACACGACGTCCATGCGCACAGGTTCTTCGAACCACTTCACGCCGTAGAAGCGCTCGAGGCGGGGGATGACGTCTCCAGAAACCTCTCGCACCGCCTTGGCGGTTGCGTCGATCCACGCGCGGTTGACTCGATCGTGAGCCGGCCAGTAATGGCGTCGATAGACAACCGCGGCGCGCTGCAGCACCCGTCGCAGGTCATCGCCAACCTCTACCGCCGACATATCGCCGCGCGACAGCGCGGGCTTCATGCGCGACAGCCGCTGGTCGAAGAGCAGGTCCCGATTGGCGAACTCGCGGTCGTAGAAATCGACGGCGTCCTGCCACGCGGCCCGTTCGTCATCCGACAGTGCGGCGTCGAGCGGTGAAGGGAGTGCGCCGGCCCGGGCCTTCAGCGTGCCCGCCTCCGGCCGCTTCGCCCAGGCGGCGGCGTAGAGCGTGTGATGTAGGTTCAGCCAGAAGCTGCTGTGGAACTCGAGCCGCGCCACCTCTGCGTATGGACCCGTTAAGGGCTGCGATGCACTACCGGTCAGGAACAAGGCCGAGATGCAGGCGATAAGAGAATGAATCATGCTCGCCGTCCCCTATCGAACACCGAAGCACCGAGCGTCAGTGGCCAGCGCCGAGCAACACAACGTAGTGGCCAGCGCCGAGCAACACGGCGTTGATGAACAGCAGCTGCGTGGCTTCCGCATACGCCCGGTAGTTCGGGTCCTCCGCGAAGCCGATCACATGACCGCGGCCTGACGGCTGGTGCATGAGGTACGCGCGCTGCGAGAGCAGCGGCAAGGCCTCTTTCCACACGTGGCCGCCGGCGACCAGTTTCTCCACCGGCGAGTAAATGGCCACGTTGGTGCCCGCGTCCAGCTTCAACGGGGCGAACACGCGCGTGCCTTCCGCGATGACCTGGATCTCGGCGTCGTGACCGGCGGTCAGCCAGTGATACGGATACAGCGTGACGCGCAGCATCGCGCCGGGCAGGTTCTCGGGGGCCTCGCGCTCCGGCTGGATCGCCTTCTCGAAGTCGAACGGCTTCGCCGGATCCGGTTTCGCCCCGCCTCCGCCAGATCCGCCTGCAGGAGCGGCACCGCCAGCGGCTCCCTCGGGTGCGTCGCGCTGCGGCGTGCCGTCGCGATAGAGCGGATCGGTTGACAGCAGCCCGACGCGATCGCGCGCGGCCCACCGCGTGGCCTCGGCAAGGGTGATGAGCGTACCGCCATTCCGGATCCAGTCCTTCAACCGCCGCAACGCGTCGTCGCTGAAGGTGTAATTGCCGGAGGGCAGCACGAGGACGTCGTAGTCCTTCATGTCGAAGTTCTGGAGCGTCGCAGATCGCATCGCGGTCACCCGCATGCCGTAGCGCTGCTCGAGCACGTAGCGCGCCCAGCCAGCCGACAGGCTCGAAGCGGGGGTATCCCACGCGAGGAGCAGCCGCGGGGCCCGCATGACGGACGTTCGCCCGCTGCCGAGGGAAATGCCTTCCTCCGTCCACGTTTCTCGAATCGGAACGATCTCGGCGCCATGCTTCACGGCGATCTGCTGCAGACGCGTCGCCGTGTTCTCAGGGTTCCCCGCGAGCCGGATGAACGCGGTGCCGATCGCATACCTCCGCCCGGAGTGCGTGAAGGTGTCGTCGGTGGTGATGATCCGGATCCCCTCGCGCAGCGCTTCCGCGGCCGTCGCCGCGGCACCGGCGCTCCAGGGCATCAGGTATCCAACCGTGCCCGCCGGCGCCTGCGGGGCGTTCGCACTCGCGGGTGCGGACAGGTCACCGGCCACATCACGCATCCGCACGCTGGTCGCGCGGTCGCTGGGCACGACGTCCACGTCGTACATCAACGGCAGGCTCCACGCCGTCACGTCGTAAATCTGATCGCCGAGCCGCGCCTTCCGCCGGCGGTCTTGCTCCTTGATGAACGCGTCGTCCATCTTGATGTCTGGCTCGAGCAGGTTGCGCGCGAGGCGTCCGGCCGGCTGCGCCAGCGGCACGATGTAGGTGCCGACGGGCATCTGCTGCGTGCCTGCCTGAAAGGCCTCCTCGGCCTGCTTGACGACGATGCCCTGGGCGGCCAACGTGCGCGCCATGCGCGTAGCGCGCGCGGGATCCTTGCCCGGCGGGATCAGGTACTCGCGCGTCCCCTTCTGACCGAGCGAGATCGCACTCCTGCGATACTCGAGGAAATCACGCAGGAGCTGCTCGCGGTTCTTCGCGGCGGTCGCGGCTGTCGTGATCGCAGCGGTGAAGTGCTGGGTCACGCCGTCCTTGTAGGTAAGCAGCGAGCCGTCCTCGCGCCGAAACGCCAGGCCGCGGGCCGACGCCTGCTCGTAAGTCATGCCGATCGAGCCGTGGAAGATCGGCCACGACTCGCCGTAGCCGGGATAGAACGAGTCGTAGACCTCGCGCACGAAGTACCCAAATCCGCGGCGATCGAACTCGGCGGCGTTCGCCCGGCCGAAGAGGTCGAACGCTTTGCGCTGCGCCTCGGTGATGTAGGGGTTCATCGGATCCGCGGGCGGCGCGAAGTAGTACGTGGAGTTGCCCCCCATCTCGTGGAGGTCGACGTTGACCTGCGGATACCACTCGAGCATCACCTTCGCGCGCCCCTTCGTCTCGAGTTGGGTCATCGCGAAGTAGTCGCGGTTCATGTCGAACAGGTAATGATTGGACCGCCCGCCCGGCCACGGTTCGTCGTGCTCCGCCGACTGCGGATTCGGGTCGGGCGCGGCGGCTGCGCGCCCGGCCAGATTGTTGGTGATGAATCGATTGCGCCCATCCGGGTTCTGCATGGGGTCGATCAGCACCAGCGCCTCACGCAGCGTCACGTCAACATCCGGGTTGTTTCGCGCCGCGAGCAGGTGATACGCCTCGGCGAGCGCCGCGTCCGCCGACGAGATCTCGTTCCCGTGCACGCCGTGGATCAACCACACGACGACGGGGAGTTGCTTGATCAGGCCGTCGGCTTCGGACGCGCCGGAGGCAAGTACCTGCATGCCGCGCTTCACTTCATCGAGCTTGGCGATGCGCGCGGGCGAACCGATGGCGAGGTAATAGAGGGGCCGTCCTTCCCAGCTCCTGGCGTACTCCACGAGCCGCGTGCGGTCGGGCGCCGCCTTCGACAACGCATCGAGATAGCGGCCGATCTGCTCCGGGGTGCTGATCTCCTGCCCCGGTTCATGCCCGACGACGGCCTTCAGTGTGGGGATCGCCGGATCGTATTGGGCGTTGGGCCAGAGCCCCTGCGCGGACAGACTGAGCGATGCGACATAGACGAAAAGTGCAGCGATGAGCGATTTCATGGGCAGATGTTACCTGATCGGTGATGAGGTTCGCGTGAGGCCGGCGGCCGGATCGGCGACAAATCCTTCGGATGCAAGGTACGGATGCCGCGCTCGATAGGCTGACAGCCACTGGCCGAGAAACGCGGAAGCGAGATCCTTCCGGACGAGCGCCCACACGCTGCCGCCCCAGCCTGCTCCGAAACCGCTCGCCGCCGCGGCGCCGCCGTCGCGTGCGAGGGCGACGAGTTCCGTCGTTTCCGGCACCTGGTTCCCCAGCAGTCGCTCGGCGTCGCGCTGCGAGGCTTCGGCCAGGCGGCCGATCTCGGGAACATCACGCTGCTCGAACGCCTCGGCCGCGCGCGGCACCCTGGCGTCCTCGGCGATGAAATGTGCCAGCCGCGCCTGCAGCTCGGACGGCAGCCCGAGCGAATCGAAGGTCTCTTCGTCTCGGACCAGTTGCCCCAGCGTGCGGTTGTCGCCAGGATGCGCGTGCTGCCAGGTGGAGACGATGAGGGATGCCAGCGACGCGGCGTGGTTGTAGGCCTCGCGTGCCTCGCCGGTCTTGCGCGCGCGAATTCCTGTGGAGGCGACGACGAACGTCCAGCCATCGGGCATGGGGACCGCGCGATCGAGCCGCAGCGGCGCGAAAGAAAACTGCTGCAGGTGGCCGGCGCGGCTCGTCAGGATCGCGGCATGGTCTTCGCTGCCCCCATGCGTGCCGACGCCTTCGTCCCCCGCGAGGGGCCCGAAGGAAGCGCCATTCTCGATGCACCCGAAATAGGCGGCGCGATCTTCGCGGCTGCGAATCGCTTCCTTCCAGCGCTCGGTCTGCTCGATTTCCCCCCGCGCGATCAGCGCTTCGGCGATGCCCACCACCAGCGCGCTCGAGCTGCTGATGCCGGCGGCGCGCGGCAGGTTGCTGGCCGTTTCGATGCGCACCGACAGGTTGGCTTCGGGAAAGTTGCGCGCCAGGCGCCCGATAACGGTCGACACGTAACGTCGCCACCCCACCACGTTCGCCGCGCCGCGAACGGAGAACAGTGCTCGCTGCCCGGTGATCACGTCCTCCACCGCGACGGAACGGTCGTCGGTGGGGACGGCGGAGACCGTGATGCCGCGCGGGACCGCAGCGACGAGCGAGCGGCCGCCGGCATAGTCGGTGTGCTTGCCGAAGACCTCGAGCCTGCCCGGCACGAACCACTGCCAGCGCCCGGTCACAGATCCACGCGCAGGCCTTCGAGCCGCCGGGCCACCTCTGCGACGTCCGCGCGGCGTGAGAGGTCCACCACCTCACCGCGCACCGGGAACACCTCGATGCAGACGCCGAGCGAGGCCGCGAGGCCGACCGCCTGCGGCAACTCGCGTTCGCCGCGCTCGGACACGGGCACCGTGCGGCACGCGTCGAAGATCCTGGCGTCGAACCGCCAGACGTTCAGGCTGATCAACGCCGACGGGCCCGCCTGTCGCATCCGCTCCTCCCCCGCCTTCTCGGTGATCGTCGCGAGGCATCCGCTCGCGTCTGGTTCGAGCAAGGCGTAGGTGCCAATCTTCTCGAGCGGCAGGCCGAGGGAATCGCGCTCGAAGCCCGGCGCCGCCGGGCCGGTCCCCTGAGAGAGCCGCGACAGTACGTGCGCCGGGTAGAGGTTGTCGGCATTGAGGACGACAAACGGGTCGCCATCAGTCCAGTCCTCCGCGCAGGCGACCGCATCCGCCGTTCCGAGGGCTTCGGGCTGCGTGACGAACGACACGTCGATGCGTCGGCGGGACTGGAGGCGATAGTAGTCCCGCACGACCTCGTGCTCCGGTCCGAGCACCAGCGCCGCGCGAAGGAAGCCGGCGTCGGCGAGCGAGTGCAGCACGTAATCGAGGAACGGCCGCCCTCCCTCGAAGGGAATCATCGCCTTGAGCCCCGCGTCCGCCGCGGCACTCTGCGCTGAATCGAGAGCGGCCTCGCCAGACTCGCGCATCCTCCGCCCCAACCCGCGCGCCAGCACGACCGCTCTGGCTGTTCGACTCACGCTCTTACAAGATCCAGAGGCGGATGGACGCGCCAGCGGCCTCGAGAAAAGTCAGGGACGCTCACCGGCCGGCTCTTCTGCGACACCGATTGCACCGTGAGCCCCACGAGGCTGCTCAGCGCGGCGGCGTCGTAGACGTTCATGTCGGTCGGGAGCCCTTCACGCAGGCACTTGATCAGGCGGTAGTCCTCCATGTAGTCCATGCCGCCATGTCCGGCGCCGGCGGCGCGCTCGGCAATGTCTTTCCAGAGCGGGTGATCGAATTCCGGGAGGTACTCGCTCGCCGGCTGCCAGGCGTGCGGCTTCCCACGCCCCTCGACGTAGACGCGATCCGGGTAGCCCTGGAACAGCCCTTTGGTGCCCTGCACGAGATTGATGCGGCTGTAAGGACGCGGCAGGTTCGTGTCGTGCACGACGTAGATCGTCTTGCCCTGCGCCGTCTTCACGAGCGTGGCGTTCACGTCGCCGAGGACGAACCGTTCCTTGCGCTCCGGCGCGTCCGGCGGGAAGTGGTCCGCCGCCCAGTTCTGCAGCCCGCGCGAGGGGCCGCTCATCGACACCAGGTAGTCGAAACGGTCGCCGCGGTTGATGTCCATGCAGTTGGCGACCGGGCCAAGGCCGTGCGTCGGATACAGGTTGCCGTTCAGTTTCGACGACCACGCCCGCCGCCACAGTCCTTCCCCCTCCTTCGAGAACTTGATGTCGCGCAGGTCGTGGAGGTATCCCCCTTCGGCGTGCACGATCTCTCCGAAGAGGCCCTTGCGCACGAGATGGAACGCCAGCATCTCCATGCGCCCGTAGTTGCAGTTCTCCATCATCACGCAGTGCTTCGCGTACTTCTCCGACGCCTCGACGAGGGCCCAGCAGTCGTCGACCGTCATCGCGGCCGGCACTTCGACCGCGGCGTGCTTGCCGTTCTTCATCGCCGCCAGGCAGATCGGCACGTGCCATTCCCACGGCGTCGCGTTGTAGACGAGATCCACATCCGCTTCGGCGCAGAGGCGCTCGAAGTCGCGCGGACCACGATCGTAAACGGCCGGCGCCGGATGTCCGGCTTCGACGATCGCTTTCGACGCCCACGCCGTCCGCTGCGGGTTGACATCGCAGACGGCGGTGACGCGGCAGCCCGGGAACCTTGAGGAGGTTTCGCACGTGCGCCGAACCCATCCCCCCGACCCCGACGTAGCCGATGCGCACCAGTTCGATGGGGGGCGCGGCAAACGGCGCGTCTTTCCGTTGAGGTTGCGTTTGCGCGGTCAGCGGCGCCGCCGCGCCCGCGACAACCGCGCCGGCGGTGGTGGTGAGGAAATCTCGTCTGTTCATGGCACCGGCATTTTACCGTGCGCATGAGTTGCGATGGCATGCATGTAGCACCGCATTTGCTCGGTGGAGGTCACTTCGATGCTCATGCGCTTCGCGACACTCGTCCTGGCATCGATCGCCTTCGTCGGCGCCACGCCCACCGCGCAAGAGTCGCAGGGTCCGCGCATCACGCGCATCGAGTTCCGCCCCGCGTCGGCCGAGGAAGGGGGCGGGATGATCATCTCGCTGCTCGGCTCAGGGCAGTGCACGTACTCGACTAGACTTCGGCGACGGCAAGACCGAGTCGCGCACGGCGCAACTGCCCGACCGCGTCCAGCACACGTATCCGGGTGACGGTGACTACGACGTGGTCGCCACGCCGCAGGCGCCTTGCGAAGGCGTGGCGCGCGCGAAGATCACCATACGCGCCATCGAGCGCGGCATCTGGGGCATCAACGCGGAGCCAGGTCCCTCGACCGAAGCGCTCGAGCTGGTCGTCACCTTCGGGGCCAGGGCCAGTGCAGCGTCACGCTGGAGCTGGGCGACGGCACGAGCCAGAAGTTCGACGCGACCTTGCCGACAACGCGCACGCACAAGTACGCCGCGCCGGGTTCGTATCACGCTGAAGGCGACGACCATCCCTCCGTGCCGCGGGGAGGCGGAGATGAAAGTGGAAATCAAACGCTAAGCCGAAGATCAGCGCAGCCATCTCTTAATCACGACAGCCTCCTGGTCTCGAGCGCCCGCCACGCACCTTCGACGAACTGCACGTCCATGGCGCGGAGCGCGATGGACAACGGGCGTCCGCACCGGGATTGCGTGGCAGGGTGCGCGCTATGAAGGACTGGTGACCGTCTTTCTCGAGATTCTCGGCGGCTTCGGTGGGCGCATCCTCGACGATCGCGGCGCCGTCGTCGTCGATAACGACGCGGCCGTGCGCGCGCTCACCTGGATGCGCGATGGCATCCATGTGGAGCGCATCGCCCCCGACGCCGTGCTCACGTGGCAGGAAGAGCAGGTGCGGTTCGCGTTCCAGAATGGCGAGGCGGCGATGATGCGCAACTGGCCCTATGCCCACGCCCTGCTCCAGGCCCGTGACTCGCAGGTCGCCGGACGCGTCGGCGATCGCGCCGATGCCGGCACAGCCCGGCGGCGGTCGGCCCACCGCAGCGCTTGGTGGGGCGCAGCTCGCGATCAACGCGCGTTCGAAGCAGCCCGACGCGGCGTGGCGACTCATCCAGTTCCTCACGGCCCCGGAGCAGATGCTCGAACGCGCGCGAGTCGTCGGACAGTTCCCGTCGCGGCCATCGCTCTTCGAACGCGGCGCAGGGCTCGACGACACGCTCGGCATTCCACCCGACGTCGCGCGCGCAGGTGCTGATGGCGGCGCAGCCCGCGACCCGTCACCCCGGTCTACACGCAACTCTCGGAGATCCTCCAGATCCGGCTCCATCGTGCGTTGAGCCGGCAGCAGGAGCCACGCGCCGCGCTGCAACGATGCGGCACACGAGATGCGACAACTGCTCCAGCGCGCCGGCCTATGATCGAGGCCCGCCGCACCGCGTGGATCTTCGTGCTTCCCGCGATTGCCGCCATCGCGATGGTGGCGATCGTGCCAATGGCGTGGACCGCCTGGGAATCGCTCCACCTGCACGACCTGCGGATGCCATGGCTCGGACGTCCGTTTGTCGGCCTCGACAACTACCGGGAAGCCTTCACCGATCCACGATTCCTTAGCGCTTGCGTACGCACCGCGGCGTTTGCGGGCGTGTCGGTCGCGTTCGAGCTCGCGCTCGGGCTCCTCGCGGCGCTCGCCATGAGCCGCGCCACGCGCGGCCGCGCCGCGATCCGGCTGCTCGTGCTCGCGTCGTGGGCCGTTCCCACCGTCGTCGCCGCACTCGTCTGGCGGTTCATGTTCGAAGGCGGCACGAACTCCTGGTTCGCGGATCCGGTCGCGGCGTGGGTACCGATTGTCCTCGCCGATGCATGGAAGATGACGCCGTTTGTCGCGTTGCTCTTGCTCGCCGGGCTTGGAGTCGATCGATCCCACGCTTTACGATGCCGCTCGAATCGATGGCGCCAGCGACTGGCGGCAGTTCCGCGAGATCACGCTGCCGCTGCTGCAGCCTGCGCTCCTTGTCGCGGTGCTTTTCCGCGCGCTCGATGCGTTCCGCGTGTTCGACGTGATCTATGTCATGACCGGAGGCGGCCCCGGCACCTCCACCGAACCGATCTCGCTGTACACGTTCAGCGCGCTTCTGCAGCACCTGCGGTTCGGCTACGGGTCTGCCCTCTCGATCGTCGTGTTCCTGACGACGTTCGTGCTGGCTCTCGTGTACATCCGCCTGGCGAGCCGCCAGCTTCTGGAAACGCAGCGATGAGCTGTCCCGAGCGAGTCGAGGCCTGTCCCGAGCAGAGTCGAGGGGTCGCTGGGCCACCCGCGCCGCCGTACTCGTCGCGCTGCTGCCGGCGCTGCCGCTGGCGTGGATGCTCCTTGCGTCCTTCGCGCCCGAGTCGCAGCCTCTTCGACTCACAGGACCTGTGGCGCGGCCCTTTCGGTCCTGGACCACTACCGCGCGCTTTTCGACGAGCGGAGCTTCTGGGTCCCGATCCGCAACTCGCTCGTCGTCGCGTCGGCGACGACGGTCTTCGCGGTGGTCACTCGGCGGTGCCTGTGCCTATGCGCTCGCCCGGATGCAGCTTTCGCGGCCGGCACGCACTGCTGGCGTTCGTGCTCGCGGTGTCGATGTTCCCGCAGATTTCGCTGGTCGCCCCCCTCTTCTTCGCGCTGCGCGAGGCGGGGTTGATCAACACCTACCCGGGTCTCGTGCTGCCGTACCTCACCTTCGCGATGCCGCTGACCATCTGGCTGCTCGTCGGCTACTTCCGCCAGCTCCCGGCGGATCTCGAGGAGGCGGCGGCGCTCGACGGCGCCAGCCGCTGGCGCATCCTCGTGGAGATCGTCGCCCCTGTGGCCTGGCCCGGGATCGCGACGACGGCCATCCTCACGTTCGTCTACTGCTGGAACGAGTTCCTGTTCGCGCTCTCGTTCACGCTCGGTCCCGAGCGGCATACCGTGCCGGTCGCCATAGCGCTCTTCCGCGGGCAGTACCAGGTGCCGTGGGGACAGGTGCTCGCGGCCGCCGTTGTCGCGACGTGCCCGGTCGTGATCCTGGTGCTGATCTTCCAGCGGCGGATCGTGCAGGGGCTCACCGCCGGCGCGGTGAAGGGCTAGCCGTGGCGTCGATCACTCTCGATCGCATCAGCAAGGTCTTCCCGTCGGGACACGCCGGCGTGAGTGACATCAGCCTCGAGATTCCAAACGGCGAGTTCGTCGTTCTCGTGGGGCCGTCCGGCTCGGGCAAGAGCACGCTGCTCAGGCTCATCGCCGGGCTCGACAGGCCATCGAGCGGTCGCGTCTTCATCGACGGGCGCGACGTCACGGCCCTGCCGCCGCAGGATCGCGACCTGGCGATGGTTTTCCAGAGCTACGCGCTCTATCCGCACAAGACCGTGCGCGAGAACCTCGCGTTCGGCCTGCGCATGCGGGCGGTGGCGCCGAGCGAGATCGACACGCGTGTCCGTGCCGTTGCCGACTCGCTGCGGATTGCCGAACTGCTCGACCGGCGGCCGTCGCAACTCTCCGGCGGCCAGCGCCAGCGCGTCGCTCTGGGCCGCGCCATCGTCCGCGACCCGAAGGCGTTTCTCCTCGACGAGCCGCTCTCGAACCTCGATCCCGGCCTGCGCCTCGAGACGCGCACCGAGCTCGCCCTGCTGCACCGCCGTCTTGGCGCGACGATGGTGTATGTGACACACGACCAGGAGGAGGCGATGACGCTCGGCCAGCGCGTCGTGCTCCTGCGCGACGGCCGTGTCGAACAGGTGGGCGCGCCGATGGAGCTCTACAACCACCCGCGGACGCTGTTCGCCGCGCGCTTCCTCGGCACGCCGCCGATGAATATTTTGCGCGGCGTCGCCGGCGTGGAGCGCCTGGCCACGTCGCTGGCATCCGTCCGCACGACGTCGAACTGACATCCTCGCCCGATGCTGAGCTCAGGGGAATCGTCGAGCTCGTGCAACCGTCCGGCGCCGACGTGCACGTGCACGTCGTCGTCACCAGCGAGCCACCTCAGCGCGTGGTAGCGGTGACGCGCGACGAGCGCGTCTTCGCGGTAGGCGATCGAGTCGGGATCGGGCTGAAGCGAGACCGCGTGCACGTCGTTTCCGGACGAGTGAGATACGCAGCCCCCTAAAGGGGCTGCACTACGACCTTACGCCTTCCGCTAGTGCCCGCGGTGTTCCGTCTGGCCGCGGATCTCGCCGCCGGGGAAGTCGCCCGGCCCGGTGTTCGTGGGCGCGACGCCGTCGTTGGTGTGCACGTTCACATACGCGTTACCGCTCGTGATCAGATTCACGAAAGCCGACAACGGCTGTCCCGCAAGCGGTCCGACCAGGTTCGCCGCGGTGATCGTGCCAGTGGCAATGACACCATCAATCCGTCCGCCGCCGAGCGGACCCGCGCCAGGAGTCGTTGACGGATACAACCAGACGACGATCGATCCGTTCGCCCCCACCGCACCTTGATGGACGTGCGCCTGGAAGACGTTCTCAATGTTCGCCACCGAAAGCTGGTAGGACAGCTCGGTACCGTCAGCGTTCAGCTGGAACGTGGCGTTACCGCGCGCGTTCGACTCGTTCACCACGCCCGCCGGCATCACCTCTTCTTTCGCCGACAGCGGCGTGCCGAAGTTCCCGCCGTTCGCGTTCTCCGAGGCGTCGGGCCCATGCAGCGCCTGCGTCACGACCGGAACGGAAATCGGCGCCGTCGGCTGACGCGTGTCAGACGAGCACGCTGCGAGCAACACTGCCGAGCTAACGACCAGTCCACACTTCCACATAAGCACCCTCCTCCAGAAAAATCACGTCCGCGGGCGCAATCGGCGTACCCGCACCGAACGGCTCGCAATTCGCAGTTTTCAGGGGACTGCGACCTCCGCCGTTTTACATCGCAGGAAAGCAGCCTTCGCTGGACGAAAGAATGCGGATGCTGAGTTTCTGGTATCGTGCGCCGCGATGGGAGCCTTCGCGTCCGACGTGCGTCAGGCGGCTCGCCTCTGGCGGCGATCCCCCTGGTACGCCGCCACCGTCGTCGGCGTGCTCGGCGTCGGGATCGCGCTGACCACGGTCGCATTCGCTGTCGTCGACGGCGTGCTGTTCAAGCCACTGCCGTTCCCGCAATCGCATGAGCTCTACCTGATCCATGCGGACGTCGGGACGGCCCCCCGCACTCAGCCGCCACCGGTGTCGTGGCGCGACGCGGAGGCGTGGATCGAGGCCGAGCCGGACCTCCGCATCACCGTGCTGCGTAACGATCCCCGCTTTGGCGACGCGGCGATCGACGAACGTTTCTTCGATGTCGTCGGCATCCGCCCGCTTGCCGGCGGGTTCTCCGAAGCGGACTTCGACTGGTTCGCCGCAACCGAGCGAACGATGGGGCGACGGTGGATCAGGCCGGTCCTCATCAGTCATCGCACCTGGATGGAGCGAGTACGGCGGAGACTGGTCGGTGGTCGGCCGCACGGTCATCGTCGCGGATCGCGCGGGCTCCGTCTCCGGCAAACGGATCGCAGGCATCCTGCCACGCGACTTCGTGTTCCCGATCGACGCTGGTGCGGCGCAACCGCGGGAAGTGACCGCGATCCACACCACCGATCGAGAGAACCCCGCGCGCACCTTTCACGTCATCGCGCGCGTTGCGCATGGCGCCAACACCGTCGCTCTTGCGCAACGGCTGACGGCCGCCGCGCGGGCCTTGCCGGAGCCGCCTTCGCTTCGCGGCCATGCGCCGGCCGAGCGTCTGCAACGCGTTCCGTTCGACCGCGTCGAACTCGTGCCGATCGAGGAGCATCTTGCGCGGCACGTTCGCCCCGCGTTCGCGCTCGTCTTCGCGGCGGCTGGTGTGCTCCTGCTGCTCGCGTGTGTCAACGTCGCCAGCCTGGTCGGGGCGCGCAGCGTCGAGCGTCGTCGGGAGATCGCGGTGCGCCGGGCGTTGGGCGCTGGCACCTGGCCGCTCGTCCGCGGCCTTCTCGCCGAAACGCTCTTACTGGCCACCGTCGCAACCGGCGTCGCGTTGCTCGTCTCGCGGCCGCTGCTGCTGTGGACCGTGGGGTTGCTCCCACCCACCGTGGCGCTCCTCAAGGAGCCCGCGATCGACGCGCGCGTGTTCGGAATCGCCGCACTTCTCTCGGTGCTCACGGCATGCGCGATCGCGATGTGGCCCGCTCGCGCCGCCGCTCGGATCGGTGTCACCACGGCGCTCGCACGCCTCGACGGCACCGCGACCCGGCGCGTGCGCCGGACGACGATGCCACTGGTGGCGGCGCAGGTGGCGATGGGGTTCGTACTCCTCAGTGCGGGGGCGCTCACCGTGTTCAGCCTGGCCCGCGCCTGGCGCAACGACGCCGGATACCAGCGGGAGCGGATGATCCTCCTCGAGGCCTACGTCATGCACGCGGCGACGCGGGACGAGATGACGGAGAAGTTTGCGGCGATCCCCTCCCTGCTCAGCCTCGTGGACGGCGTCGATCGCGTCGCGGTGTCCACCGTCAACCGTTTCTTTGCGCAGCCCGCAACGGCGTGGTCGGACCTGTCCCCTGAAGGATGGCGCGGGCCGGTCGAAGGCGTGAGGTCGCGAGCCGTTAGCGCCAACTTCTTCGACGTCATGGGCGTGCCGCTCGTCGATGGGCGATGGCCGTCGGCATCCGAATGGCGCGGCATGAGTGCGGCGATCGTCAGCGAGAACGCCGCGCGAACGATGTGGCCTGGCCGTTCGGCGGTCGGACAACTGCTCGTCGGCCGGCGCGGCACGGTGCGCGTTCCCGTTATCGCGGTCGTCGCCGACACCAGGTTCGGGTCCCTCGACGAAACACCCGAGGGCCAGGTCTATGTGCCCGACAATATCAGCCCCGGCCGATACGGCGCGTTCTTCCACGTACGCACGACGGCGCCCGCGGACTCCGTGCTGCCACGCGTCGTGAGCGCGCTCGCGGGGCGAGGCATCCTGCTGGAACAGGCCTCCACACACGAGGACGCGCTGTTCGCGTCCATCCGGCATCGCGCGCTGCCCGCCTGGTTATTCGGATCGCTGGGCCTCGGCGCGCTCGTGGTGCTTGGCGCCGGCGTCCTGGGTCTTCTGGCGATGACCGCCGCGCAGCGCACGCGCGAGCTGGGCATTCGCGTCGCGCTTGGCGCCACACGAGCACGAGTCGTGCGCATGTTGCTGCGCGAGCAGCTGGTGGCCGTGGGGACGGGAATCGCCGCCGGCGCAGTCATCAGCGCCTGGACCGTGCGCTATCTCGAATCGCAGCTCTACGCGGTAGATGCCTACGACCCGTCGATCTGGATGCTGGTTGCCCTCATCCTCGTCGCCGTCGCAACGCTCGGCACGCTGTTCCCGTCCCTACGCGCCGCGAGCGTCGATCCCGTCACGCGCGCTGCGCGCGGAGTGACGGTGGCAATGCTAAATTCTGATCTTCCCCGAATCTGAATTGCCTTCCGCCTTGCCTTCTGCCTTTTGCCTTCCCCTTCCCCTCCCCTTTTCCCTTTTCCCTTCTCCCTTCTCCCTTGACCCAACCCCTCACTTCTTCCCGTCTGTCGTATGCACTTTCGGTCCCGCTTCCCACCACCAGAACTTCGGCAGTTTCTTCTCCACCGGCCAGATCTGATCGAGCGTCTCTCCGTCGTAGAGCTCGCCGTTCTTCATGACATAGCGGACGCTGTTGGTATTGCGAATATCGAGGAGCGGGTTCTTGTCGAGCACGACGAGGTCCGCGAGCTTGCCGACTTCGAGCGAGCCGAGGTCCTGGTCGAAGCCGATGATCTTCGCGCCGTCGATCGTCGCCGCCTTGAGCACTTCCTTCGGGGTCATGCCGCCCATCGCGAGGCCCCACATCTCCCAGTGATAGCCAAGACCCTGGAGCTGGCCGTGACCGCCGACGCCGACGAGACCGCCGGCGCGCTGGATCCTCGCGGCGGCTTCGGCGGCGAGCGGGAAGACGAACTCGTCTTTCCGTGCCCAGACGCGACGGCGCCGAGTCATGTCGTCGAGCACGTTGTGCGGATAGAAGCGATTGAGCTTCTTGTCGTCGTGCACCTCGGTGGTCGCGTAGAAGTACTCCTCGGCGATGATGCCGCCGTAGTTGACGAGGAGCGTGGGCGTGTAGGCCGTTTGCGTCTTCGCGAAGAGTTCGACGACGTCCTTGTAGAGCGGGAAGACGGGCAGCGTGTGCTCGTTGCCGTGCATGCCGTCGATGGCGTGCGTGATATCCAGCTTCATGTCGCGGCCGCCTTCGGTCGTCGGCATGAGGCCGAGCTCCTTCGCCGCTTGCACCACCCACTGGCGCTGTTTGCGGTTCCCCACCATGTAGGACTTGATGTTGATCGTGCGGTAGTGCTCCTTGTAGCGCTTCAGGTACGCGAGCGTGGCCTCGTACGACTGGAAGTCGTTGTTGGAAAACACGCCCGGTCCGGTCATGAAGGCGCGCTGGCCGAGGCTCTGGCCGGTCTCGACCAGGTCCTGGTAGGCGAAGTAATCGTTCGTGGAGGTCTGCACGTCGAGCCCCGCGGTGACGCCGTACGCGAGGTTGGCGATGAGGCTCCAGTTCTGCGGCTCGAGCACGTCGTGGGTCCGGAATTCCCAGTGCGCGTGCGTGTCGACGAAGCCGGGCGTGATGAACTTGCCGCGCACGTCGATCACCCTGGCGTCTGCCGGTGCCTTGGCGCCGCGCCCGATCGCCGTGATGCGATTGTCGGTGACGACGATGTCGCCGCCGTTGATGACCTCGTCGCCCTTCGACGTGATGATCGTGGCGCCGCGGAGGACGACTGTCCCCTTCGGCATCGCACGCGGGATCTCGACGACGACCTCGACGCGCTCGACGTTCTTGTCGAGATCGAGCGGATCCTTTGCCGCGGCCTTCTTGGTCTCTTCGGGCTTCTTCTCTTCGGGTTTCGCGCCTCTCCGCGGGCTTGCCCGCCGTAGCCGCGTCAGCGGCGGATCGGCAGGGCCCGAAGTCGATGGTGTCGAACGAGCGCCGGAAGAATGTGGAGCCGATGGCCCAGGTGATCGTCTTGCCGCCGTCGGCCCACGCGAAATAGTCGGAGCCGATATCGGTCAAGCGCTTTACGGGGAGTGACGGGCTGCGCACACTCACCGAGGCTGCGCTTCCGGTGAAGGGCGGCACCGCGGCTACCCACAGCTGGTTGTTCACTTCCGCGAGCGCCCATTTGCCGTCCGGCCGCATCTGCACGGCATCGGCGGCCGGCGGCGTGGGCGCGCCGGTGCGGCCGGGTCCGGTGACACGGATGTGCGTGCGCCGATCGGTGCCGTCGTAGCGCAGCGAGATCAGGCCGTCGTTCGAGTACACGAACACGCGATTGGCATCGTCGGTGAAGTGCGGGCGGCCGAGACCACGCGCGGGAACGATCAGTTCGACCGTTCCGCCGTTGGCCGGCAGCCAGACGAGGTCGAGCGGGATGCGAAGCCCGCCGAACTCGCTGAAGGACTGCTGCCGGAGGTATTCGTTTCCGCGCAGCCCAACGATCCGCTGACCATCCGGCGAGAACGTAATGTCGGAATAGAAGGCCGACACCTTGGTGAGCTGCTGCGGTGTGCCGCTGCCGTCGGCGCGAACCTTCCAGATGTGACCCGTGCCGCCCGGCGTCCAGGTGACAAATGCGATCCACTGCCCATCGGGCGACCACGTCGGCTTGAAGGCGTCGAGCGTCGAGTCTGGAAGCAGGCGCTTCGGCGTACCTTTCGGGAGATCCATCACGTAGAGGTGCGTCAGCACCGACATCACCAGCCGCTTACCGTCTGGCGATTGCCGGGGGTCCTGGATCAATTTCGCCCGCACAGGCCCTTGCGAAACCTTGTACGGAAACTCGAGCGCAGGTCCGATGTCGAGCGCGACCTTGGCCTTGAACGGGATCAGCGTGTCGGCGCCGCTCTCGACGTTGATGCGGTGGATCTTGCCGCCGTGCGCGATCACGATGTCCTTGCCGTCGGGCATGAACGCGTAGCCAGGGACGGTATCGCGGCTTGGCGTGCCGCCACTTTCCTGTTCATCGCGGTCGATCGGCCACTTCAGCCAACGATCGGTGCCGGTCGCGAGGTTGCGGACGCGAAGGCCGGTCTTGGTCTCGTAGCGGGTCGCATAGACGACGAGCGTGCCATCGGGTGACACGAGCGGCCGCAGGCCGCCCCCTTCCGCCTGCGTGATGACGTCGGCGTCCCCGGAGCGCATGTCGAAGCGCGCGACCTGCCAGCGCGATAGGCCGGTTCCCGCGCCGGCCTGGGCGACGAAGAGGTAGCGGCCGTCTGGCGACACCGACGCCCCCAGGCGCGTGGGCCCGGCGGCCCCACCGGGAGGAGCGCCGGCACCGCCCGCCGGTGGCGGTGCGCTGCCGAGCGTGATGCCGCTGCCGCCGTTGATGTGGAACATGCGCAGCTGCGTTCCGCCGGTGGCGCGCATCGACGCGATCACGTATTGCGAGTCGGGTGTCCAGGTGGGCGAGATGACCGCGTCCTGCGTCTCATTCGACAGTTTCCGCGGATCCTTGCCGTCGATCTTCGAGATCCACAGGTTGTCGCTGCCGCTCCGATCGCTGATGAACGCGATCCACTTTCCGTCGGGGGAGATGCGCGGCTGCGCATCGTAGGGCGTTCCATCGGTCACGCGCGCCGCGTCACCGCCGCCGATCGGCACCTTGTAGATGTCGCCAAGCAGCTCGAAGAACACCTCTTTCCCGTCGGGCGTCACGTCGAGCGAGATCCACGTGCCCTCGTCGGTCTCGAACTCGAGCTTGTCTTTGGGATCGAGCGGTAGCTCGTTCTTGTCGGCCTTTTTCTTTTCGGCGGCCGGATCTTTCTTCGCCTCCGGCTTGTCTTGCGGCTTGTCCTGCGCCACGAGCGGAGCGGCAAGGATGGCGGCGAGCAGGATGGCGAAGAGTCGATTCATGGGGTGTGACGATACCGCAAATCGTGATTCCAGCTGCAGCGGTGGGGCGGGCAGTGGGACTATGCGCGGCGGCTCGAAAACTACGAACTACGAAGTTCGAACTACGAACGATCTGGCGGTCGGCGTCTGCAGCGCCTCGGCATCTTCGACGCCGGGTCTGAAGACCCGGCACTTAGCACCTTACTCGAGGCTGGTCTTTAGACCCGGCTTCAAGAGGCCCGAGCGCAGCGAGGCCCTTCCACTAGATCGTTCGTAGTTCGGAGTTCGTAGTTCGGAGTTTTAGAGTCGTCCGCACAACCCCACCGCCAGCCGCAGGGTAGAATCGAGCCATGTCCGAAGCTCCGAAGAGCGCGCTCGAACTCGTCATGGAGCGGCTCAAGAAGAAGGATGCCGAGGCGGGCGTGCAGGAGCAGACGGTCACCGACGAGCAGCGCGCCCAGATCGCCGAGGCCCGCAGCGTCTACGAGGCGCGGGTCGCCGAGCGGCGCATTATGCACCAGTCGGAGACCGCTGCTGTGTTTGACCCCGCGGAACTCGAGGTCCGCCGCGAAGAGCTCCGCCGCGATCTCTCCCAGTTCGAGTCCGACCGCGACGCCAAGATCCGCAAGATCCGCGGCCAGTAAACCGCTCCACTCGGGCCCGCGTCTAAGCGTTCCGAGATGAATCGCATTCCCGTCGTCGAGACCATCCTGCGCGACGCGCGCTACGCCTTGCGAATTCTGCGCCGGACTCCCGCTTTCACTGTTGCCGCGGTGGCAACGCTCGCGGTCGCGATTGGTGTCAACACGGCGGTCTTCAGCGTGGCCGATGCGTATCTGCTACGGCCACTGCCCTACCCCGACCCGGAACGCCTCGCCCTCGTATCGACGCTGATGGGCGGCCAGGGCCCCGCCGATGAAGAGACCGCGCAAACGGGACAGACCTGGCAGATCGTGCACGACCAGGCCACGACGGTAGCGTCTGCGCCATTTTCGAACTGGACGGCCGGGGTCAACGTGGTCGCGAACAACAACGCCTCGTTCCTGACCCAGCAACGCGTCGGCGCGGGGTTTTTCGAAGTGCTGGGTGTGCAACCGCTGATGGGTCGCGCGTTCACCGCGGAAGAAGATCGTCCAGGTGGACCGTCCGCGGTCGTGCTGAGTCATCGCATTTGGATGACCGCGTTCGGCGCGGATCCCGCGGTGGTCGGGCGCATCATCACCGTTCGCGGCGAGCCGAGTTCGGTCGTGGGGGTCATGCCCGCCGGATTCGCGACCGGCGTTCGCGCCGACCTGTGGACACCACTCCGCCCAACCACCACCGGGGAAGGCGAAGGAGAGAACTACGCCATCCTGCTGCGACTGAAACCCTCCGCCACCTGGGCGCAAGCGAACGCAGAGATCGCGACCCTCATGCAACCCACGGTCGAGAAACAACGCGACCGGGCGCGCCGCGCCGAGAGCTTCGCGACGGTGCCGCTCCAACGCGCCTTCGCGCAGGACTTCCGGCAACCGATCCTTTTGCTATGGGTCGCGGTCGCCGTCGTGCTGCTCGTGGCCTGCGTCAACCTCGCAGGACTGCTGCTCGCGAGGGCGTCGGGCCGCACACGCGAGCTCGCCACGCGCATGGCGCTTGGCAGCGGACGCACCGCCGTGGTGCGTCAGCTGCTGGTGGAGAGCGTCGTCCTGGCGTCGGTCGGGGGCCTTGTGGGAATTCTGCTTGGTGCGCTCGCTCTCGAGGGTCTCCGGGCTCTCGCTGAGGACGCGTTCGCCACTGCGCATCCGGTCACCTTGAACCTCCGCGCCATCGGCGCCGCTGCGGTGCTGTCCTTGATTGCGAGCATCATCTTCGGAACCGCGCCGGCGCTGCAGGCGAGCCGCATGGATGTCCAGCACGGCCTTGCGACGGGCCCCTCCCGTGCGGTCGCCGGCGCCGCGGGACACTGGCCGCGGCGGCTCCTGGTACTCACGCAAGTCGCGCTCGGAGTCGTGCTGCTCACCGGCGCGGGACTCCTCATCCGGACGTTCTCTCACCTGAGCCACCTCGAGCCTGGCTTCGATCCCAATCAGCTCACGACTGGAAGCTTCTCGCTGCAGGACGCCAGGTATCGATCCCCGGAAGCCGTTACCTCGTTGTTCGATCGCACGCTGGAGCGGATCCGCAATACACCCGGCGTTGAGTCGGCCGCCGTCTCGCTTGGTCTGCCTTACCAGCGCATCCTGAATCTCGGATTCAAGCGTCTCGACGGCGCGCAGGCGACCGGGATGACGAGCAGCACTTACATCTCGACCGGCTACTTCGAGACGATGCGTATTCCAGTCGCGCGAGGCCGCGAGTTCGACGCGCGAGATACTGCGGCCGGTCCGGGGGTCGTCATCGTCAGCCAGACCTTCGCGACGACTTACTTCTCTAGCGAGGATGCGCTCGGACGGCGGATCGCGCTCGCCGGACGAGAGCGCGAGATCGTGGGCATTGCCGGCGACGTCCAGGTCAAACCGGGCTGGGGCGCCAACGGACCGCTCGCCCCAATGCCGTTGGCTTACATACCGGTCAGCCAAGCATCACAGGGCTTGCTCCGGCTTGTGCACGGCTGGTTCTCGCCGGTCTTCATCGTCCGCTCGGCATCGCAGGACGCCGCGGCGAGCCTGCGCGGCGCGATGCAGTCGGTCGATCCTCTCTTGCCGCTCGCAGAAGTACGAACCATGAACGATGTGCGCGCCGCATCGATCGCGCCGCAGCGCTTCATGATGGCGATCCTCGCCGCGCTCGCGGGAACCGCCGTGATGTTGGCGGCCATCGGCATTCACGGCCTCGTTGCGACGTCAGTAGCCGAACGGACGCGTGAGATCGGCATTCGGCTCGCGCTCGGGGCGAGCGCGTTCCGCGCGGTGACAGTCCCTTGCCGCGCCGGCGATCGTTCTCGCGGTAGTCGGCACGGCCGTCGACTGCCTGCTCGCGCGGGCTCGCCTCTGGCCTGGTCCAGCATTTCCTCTGGGGCGTTAGCGCCGACGGACCTCCGCGACCTATCTCGCCGTCGTCGTTCGTCCTCCCACTGGTCGCGGCTACCGCCAGCATGCTGCCTGCGTTGCGCATTCTCCGACTCGACGTCGCGCGGGTCATCCGTAGCGACTGAACCAGACGGGCCTCACCCACGTCGTGCCGGGTCTAAAGACCCGGCCTACAGAACCAATTTCCGAGCCCCGAACCCCGAGTCCCGACCGGACACGCTTCGCGCAGCGAGCACGGCGAGGCAAGACGATGTATCCTGCCCGCACGGTCGGGTCCCGAGCATGGGGGTTGGATATGGTTCGTGCCGGACGTATTTTCCTTATCGCTTTCGTGGCGTCGTTGTTGCCGTGGATGGCGCTCGCCCAAGACCCGCCCCCTCCGCCGCCTCCGCCGCCTCCATCGCCGATGACCATGCCGAGCCGCGATGCGGGACTGGCAAAAACCGGCACCGGACGGCTGTCTGGGCGCGTGACATCTCTCGAGACCGGACGCCCGATCCGCCGCGCCGTTGTCCAGTTGGGGAGCCCGGAGCTACGCGAGGGACGATCGGTTTCGACCGACGCCGAAGGTCGCTGGGAGTTGCGCGATCTGCCGGCCGGCCGGGTCTCGCTGACCGTGTCGAAGGGCGGGTTCGTTTCGCTGCAATACGGCCAGCGACGACCGTTCGAAGCTGGCAAGCCGATCGAGCTCGCCGACAAGCAGGTCATCGACAAGATCGAGATTGCCCTCCCCCGCGCCGCGGCCATCGCCGGGCGAGTCGTGGACGAGTTCGGGGATCCGATGGTCGGCGCCCGCGTCACCACGATGCGCCACCGGTTCAGCAACGGCCAGCGGCGCCTGACACCCATCGGGAACAGCGACACGACCGACGATCTCGGGCAGTTCCGCGTGCACGGACTCGCGCCAGGCGACTATTACGTCGTCGCGAACCCCACCCCCACGATGATGTTCGCGGTTTCTGGAGACAAGACGGGCTATTCGCAGACGTATTACCCAAACGCGCTCTCTACGGCCGAGGCCACGCGGGTCACGCTCGCTGTCGGACAAGAGGCTCAGTACATCGTGATCGGCGTTGCCCCAACCAGACTCGTCAACGTGTCTGGCACCGTGACCAACTCTGAGGGACAGCCGATCAAGGCCGGCGTGATCCGCTTGCTGGACATGGGCACCGGTCCGATGACCTCGTCGCCCGGCATCATCCGGCCGGACGGCACGTTCACGATTTCGAGCGTTGTGCCGGGCGAGTACCGCGTGATGGCCCAGGCGCTGCGACAAAGCTTCGAAGAGATCGCCACGACCGGCTCGTCCAGTGTCTCGGAAACAGCCCAAACGCGAATCGCCGTGGGCAGCGAAGACATCACCGGACTGGCGCTGGTGACATCGTCGGGCGCGACCCTGCGGGGACAGGTCCGTTGGGAAGGCGGCACGGCGCCGACCGGCACGGGAAACTTCAACGGCAGCATCGTGGCGTTCGACCCGAGCGATACAGGCACTCCTTTTGGCATGGCGGCGGGCACCGTTCGCGACGACGGGACGTTCGAGATCCGCAACGTCCAGGGCACGCGGGTGCTGCGCGCCGGTGGTTTCCCCAAGGGCTGGAACCTGAAGGCGATTACCCTCAACGGCCGCGACATCACCGACGCGCCCATCGACGTGGTCGCGGGGCAGGACGTGACGGGAATCGAGGTCCATGCCACGCAGACGTCGGCCGAGATATCCGGGACCGTGCAGAGCGCAAAAGGCACGGCGATCTCCGACTACGTCGTCGTTCTCTTCCCACCCGAGGCCGAGCGCTGGGGGTGGCAATCACGCTTCGTGCGAGTGGTGCGGCCCGATCAGACCGGCCGCTTCAGCATTCCCGGCGTCCCGGAGGCGTCGTACCTCGCCGTGGCGCTCGAATACATGGAGCCCGGCGAAGAAGGCAATCCGGAGTTCCTCGAGAAGCTGAAGGCGCTGGCGACGCGCGTGAGCGTGGCGGAGGGTGAGAAGAAGACGCTCACGCTGAAACTCTCGACGCAATGAGAGCCGGGTCTAAAGACCCGGCCTACGAGTTCGAGAGTTCATTCTTCGGCGGGTGCGACTGCCAGAGGATGTTGATGATCTTCCACTGGCCATCGTACTTCGCGAGCTGCATGTAATCGATGCCCCAGAGCGCGGTAATCTTGGCGCTGGCGGTCTGGTCGAGCACCTCGTAGACGACGACTTCTTTCGGGGCTGTCGCGACCGGCCGCTTGCCGTCCTTGTTCCAGCTGCCTGCCAGGTTGAACAGCTGGTCGTAGGTCATCGGGCTTTCTGAATACTCCGACGCCCCCTGCTTCTTCGAGAAGCCCAGCTTCGTCAGCTTCGGATGCACGCTCCGCGCGATCCGATCCGGCTGCGCCTGGTAGAGCGCCTCGATGTAGTCCATCGCCGCCGCCCGAACGGCTTCCTTGTCTGAGTTCGCCTTGTTCTGTGCGTGGGCCGTAAACCCAATCAATGTCGTGCCGAGCACGAGTGCTGCGATCCGCTTCATGACCTGCTCCTTTTTTTACCGAGCTACAGCTTACACTCCACCCATCCCCGCACCGAGTTGATCAACCAGATGCGCGGCGCCGCGCGCAGTTCGTCAACCGTGATCCGACGCTCCCAGATCTCGCCGCGCTCCAGCAGCTCCGCACGCATCACGCCAGGCAACAAACCGCATGCGAGCGGGGGCGTCACCTTCCGGCCGTCGTTCTCGATGACGACGTTGAAATCCGTCGCTTCGGTCACCTCGCCGTCCGCGTTCCAGAGGAGCACTGCCTCCGCCTCGGGACGGCTGGCCTTGGCGGCCTCGTACACCTCGCGCCTGGTTGTCTTGTGGAAGAGAAACAGGTTGAAGCGATCGATGGGTGTCGGCGCGAGCGCCGCGTGCAGTGGGCGGTCGGGCAGCGCGCTGAGGTCGAGCGCTTCGCACGCGACCGTCCCGTCCGACTCGAGCAACAGCCTCACCTTCGCAGGCCGATGAAGATCGGCGACCGCCTCGTTGAGGACCGCTCGCAGTTCTGCCACATCGCACGGAAAGCCGAAACAGGCCGCCGACGCGCAGATCCGTTCCAGGTGACGTTCGAGCAGCGCAAAGCCCTCTTCCTGCGTCCACAACAGAGTCTCGAGCAATTGGTAGCCCGGCCGCTCGCCGGTGACATAGGCCGGTATTCGCATCGAATCCCGAGCCCCGAGCCCCGAGTCCCGAGCCCCGAACCCCGAACCTTGAACCGAGAACCGGGAACCGGGAACGTGGAACCTGGAACCCGCGAGCATGGCGGCCTTGATCAGGCACTCGTCGTACTCGTCGCGGTCCACCGAGTCCCACACGACACCGCTGCCGACGCCGAACTCCGCTTCTCCTTTTTCCCGATCGACGACGACGGTGCGGATGGCGACATTGAAGTGCGCCCGCCCGCCTGGCGAGACGTAGCCGATCGCCCCCGTGTAGATGCCGCGTGGCGTGGACTCGAGATCGCGGATGATGCCCATCGCGCTGTGTTTCGGCGCGCCGGTGACAGAGCCCGAAGGAAACATCGCGCCGAAGAGATCCAGGAGCGTGGCGTCCGGCGCAACCGCGGTGACTCGAGACGTCATCTGCCATTGCAGTGGATAGCGCGCCACCGCGAACAACGGGTTCGCAGACACCGACCCGGTGCGCGCGATGCGCCCGAGATCGTTGCGCACCATATCGACGATCATCACGTTCTCGGCACGGTTCTTTTCCGAGCGCTGCAGCTCCTCGCCCCTGGCGGTGTCCTGTGCCGGCCACCACCCGCGCGCCGCCGTGCCTTTCATGGGGTGGCATTCGAGCCGCTCGAGGTTCCGGATGTAAGAACAACTCCGGCGACGCGGAGCAGATCGCATGCGTCCCGATGTCCAGGTACGCACTCCACGGCCCGGCCTGCGCGGCATACAGGTCCGCCATCAGGCGGCGCGGGTCGCCTCGAAACGGGGCCGCAAGTCGAAACGTGAAATTGATCTGGTAGGTGTCGCCCGCCCCGATCCGATCCTTTATGGCCCGAACCGCGGCGAGATAGTCATCGTGGCTGATGGTCGGATGCCACTCGCCGACATCGGCGATGCCATCGGCAGGAAATCTGGCCAGGGATTCGACGTTGGCGGGGGTGAAAAGGCCGAAACAGGCCAGCGGCAACGAACCGCGGTCTTGCTTGACCGGCAGCCCGAAGACGCCGGCTGCCTCGTAGTTCACGAAGCCCGCGGCGTACAACCCGCCTCGCACCGCAGCGTCCACCGCGCCAAGCACGCGCTGGACATCATCCAGATCGCGAGCGATCAGCACACGCCGGGGATCCGAAAAACGCCGCCAGGGGCCCGCAAACGGCGTCCGCAAAATGGCGTACAGGGCAGCCGTCATCGGTACCGCCCGCGCTCGCGGTACTCGGTCATCACCTCTTCGAGGAAATGTTCGTTGTCGGATTTCTCGGTGGCACCCAGGCGCGCGCGGATGCGCTCGGCGATCTGCGCGGCCTTGCGCGATCGCTCGAAGTTCCCGAGCTGCGCACGGCGGCGGAGAAACAGTTCGATCACCGCCACTTCTTCCGGCACGAGTTGCGAGGCCCCGTGAACGGTGGCGCCCGTCCGCGGTTCGAGCTTCAACTCCATGTCGGCAGCATCGACGGCGCGTTCGTGGACGACGACCGTCCCCGCCGCGAGGTCGCCGAGCCTCTGATTTCGCTCGGTCACGAAGACCGACACGATACCGATCGCGTAGACACCGGGCATCTGGTCGGCGATGCGGACGACGTTGCGGAGGATGGCTTCGAAGACGCTGATCGGCCGGCCCGTCACGCTGATGACGCGCAATCCCACCACGCGTTTGCCCGGGGTCTGGCCGTTCCAGGCCGCTTCGAAGACGGCGAAGTATCCCTGGTAGATCAGGAAGTAGACAAGAAACGCCACCGCGAGAATCCAGGGATTGAGGCTGTCGAACGCCAGGCTGAACGCAACGATCAGGCCGAATCCCACGGCCGCGAGGGCGATGGTCGCCGCGGCTTGAATCAGGGTATCGACGGCCAGCGCGAGGAAACGCGAGCCGATGCTCGCCAGCGCGAAGTCGAGCGCGACCTGCTCCGGAGTGTCGATGCTAAGCTTGTCGAGTGCCGCCACGGGCCATATCCGCGCGCTGGGTTGAAAAGCGGAAACCTCATTGGTCGCGGCTCGAAGCGCTCGTCACCGCCTGCGGTCGCCGCAGCGTTGCGGCGTTGACTCACGATGAGGTGCGTGAGCTGGCGCTATTGTATCGTCAGACCGCGGCCGACCTCTCCACCGCACGCGAGGATCCCGCCAGCGCGCCGCTCGCGCGGTATCTCAACGACCTGCTCGGACGCTCGCACAATCTTGTCTACTCGGGCGGCGCCCGCGCCCGCCCCGCCGGCGCCCTGCGCTTCTTCGTCCACGATTTCCCGCGCGTCTTCCGCGAAACGCTTCCCCACACGCTCACGGCTTTCGCGCTCTTTCTCGCCGGAATGGTGGCCGGGGTGGTGCTCTCGATTGCGGATCCCGGGTTCGAGCGCTTCATCCTGACCGGCCGCATGATGGACACCATCGAGCGCCGCGAGATGTGGACGCACGCGATCGTCGCCATCAAACCGTTCGCGTCGAGCCAGATCATGACCAACAACATCGCGGTCTCGCTCGCCGCGTGCGCCACCGGCATGTTCTTCGGCCTCGGCCCCGTCTACATGATGCTGTTCAACGGCCTGCTGATCGGCGTGATCGGCTCAGCCTGCCAGCGCACCGGCATGAGCCTGCAGCTCTGGAGCTTCGTCGCGCCGCACGGCGCGCTCGAGCTGCCCGCGATCTTCATCGCCGGCGGCGCCGGCCTCGTGCTGGCCCAGGGCATCCTGTTCCCCGGCACACTCCCCCGCCGCGACTCGCTCGCGCTCGCCGGCCGAACCGCGATCCGCCTTCTGCTCGGCGTCCTCCCAATGCTCGTCATCGCCGGCATCATCGAAGGCTTCATCTCCCCCACCTCCGCGCCCGTCGGCCTGAAGTTCGTCATCAGCGCTGCGCTCTTCACGCTCCTACTGCTGTACTTGTTCGTGCCTCGGGACACGCGCGAGCGGCGCGGGTAATCCGCTGCGATTCCCGTTGTCCGTTGTCCGTTGTCCGTTGTCCGAGGCTGCGAAACGCCTGGCGCTCAGACCAGGTTCCGGTCTTTGACGCTCAGAGTACTGATCGATGAGCGCAGCAGCAGGAGCGTCCGGGGCGATGTCGACGAGCAACACGCCGCGTTGTTTGAGGCCTCGGAGCAGCACGTCCCTTCGCTCGAGCGTCTCCTGCGCTGCGAGCACGCGATACATCTCGTCCTCATTCGACGGTGGCGCGGCGCCGAGCGCAGTGAGTTCGGGTTGGCGCATCAGCGCGAAGAGGACGACGTGCTGGGGGGATAGGCGCGCGGCGCTTTCGATGATGTCGGGGACGGCGGAGGTCTCCGACAGGTCGGTCAGCCACACGACCAGCGCGCGCTGCTTCTGCGCGGCCAACACCGTCGCGGCGGCGGCGGCGTGGTCCGCCTCCGCGCGCTCGGGCTTGAGCGTCGCGAGCGTGTCGAGGATGGCGCGCAAATGCGGATGCCCGCGGTCTGGCGCGAGGCGACGATGAATGGCGCGGCCGTAGGTCACGAGTCCGACGCGATCGCCGGCCGCCAGCGCCACTTCCGCAAGCGCCAGGGCGGCGTCAACGGTCGCGTCGAGTTTCATGCGGGTATCGATGCGGGCGCGCAGCAGCCGGCCGCCATCCACGACAATCCACACCGCCTGGCTGCGCTCGGGCTGATAGATCTTCGTCACGGGCTTCGCGCGCCGCGCGGTCGCGGTCCAGCAAATGTCCCGCATGTCGTCGCCCACCTGGTACTCGCGAAGGCTCTCGAAGTCGCGACCGAGCCCGCTCATCTTCGCGCGTCGTTTCTCGATCGCGACCTGCTTGCTGCGGATCAGGAACATCGCCTGTCGGCGCGATTCGTAGAGATCCGGATAGACGCGCACGGTTTGTTCGAGAGAGGACGACAGCCAGCGCTCCGCGAGGCCCCAGTGCGTGCGACAGCGCACCGACACCGCGCCCACCTCGAGATCACCGCGCTCGACAGGAATGATCGCGTAGTCGGCCTGCACGGTCGCGTCAAGCGTCCCGCGCGCGGCGGGAGCCTCGAGGTCGAGCACGGGCAGCGTCCGCCGCAATTCGACCGGTGTGTCGTCCGACAACCGCACCAACAGGGTCACAGCACCGGTGTTCGCCACACGGAGCGTGACGGCGCTCTCGATCCCCAACGCCAGCGGCCCCTTCCATGCTCTCGTGACCTCGAGAGTCCCGGGGCGCATACGCCGGAGGTCGAGGATCCAGACGACGAGTAGCAGGAGGTTCCAGGCAAACATCGCGACGATCGCGCGCCGGTCGAACCAGGACGGGATCGCCAGCAGGGCGCCGGCGCCGAGCAGCAGCAGGAAGCGGCGTCCAAAGGCAAACGCCCACCGTCCCCGCGAGACCGCGGGCGCAGACACAGGCGCCGGAGCTAATGGACGCGCAACCATGATTCCAGTGTGCCGGGTCTAAAGACCCGGCCTACTTCGGGACGTCCACAGCCCGCAGGACATCCTGGAGGATCTGGTCGGACGTCAGGCCTTCCAGGTCGGCCTCCGGTTTCACGACAACGCGATGCCGCAACACATGCGGCGCCGCCTCCTTTACATCGTCCGGGAGCAGGTAGTCGCGCCCGTCCATCGCCGCCAGGGCCTTGGCCAGTTGCATCAGGCTGACGGCCGCGCGCGGGCTGGCGCCGAGGGTGAGCGCCGGCCAGTCTCGCGTGCGCCGGGCGATCGAGGCGATGTAGCCGAACATGGCCGGCTCGACGCGCACGGCGGCCACGTCGCGCCGCGACTGCTCGAGCGATCCGGCGGGCAACGGCTCGAGGTGCACGGCCGAGAGTGAACGCGCATCGAATCCCTCGTGGTAGCGCTGCAGGATGGCTTCTTCCTCCGCGCCTTCCGTTTTTGGATACCCGACGCGGATCTTCACGAGGAATCGATCGAGCTCGGCTTCCGGCAAGGGATACGTTCCCTCGAACTCGATGGGGTTTTGCGTCGCAAACGTCGCGAATTCCGACGACAGCGGCTGCGTCTTCCCGTCGATCGTGACCTGCCGCTCCTCCATCGCCTCGAGCAGCGCCGCTTGCGTGCGCGGCGGCATCCGGTTGATCTCGTCCACGAGGAGGAGGTCCGTGAAGACCGGACCCTGGTGCAGCACGAACTGGCTCGTCGTCATGTTGAAGACGTTCGCTCCCACGATGTCGCCTGGCATCAAGTCCGGCGTGCACTGCACGCGATGGAAGCGGAGCTGTAGCAGTTGCGCGAGGGTGCGCACCGAGAGCGTCTTCGCGACTCCTGGCACCCCTTCGATGAGGGCGTGCCCCCGCACCACGAGGGTGAGCAGCAAGAGTTCCAGGGCCTGTTCCTGGCCAACGATCACCTTCGCGAGCTCACGCCGCGCATGAGTGGTCATGGCGGCTAGCGCATTCGACATCTCGATCAGCTCCTCACAAGTTGGGCGGTCAATTTCTGCAGGCGTTGCGTGACGTCTATCGCACGCTGGGCGCTCAAATCGGGCTGGCCCACAACGGCGTCCGCTTCAGCCAGCAGGTCGCCGATGCCAGCCGCGTCGGTATGCAGCCTGGCTGCCGCGGCGCGCGCGAGCGTCTCGTCCTCAGTCGCGGCCGGCACGCCACAGGCCGCGGCGATGGCCCGACGCAGCCGAAGCCGGGCCGCATGCACTGCCGCCTGCCGGGCATTGGCGCGCCGGTAGAGCGCGCCCAGCATATCCACGAACTCCATGGGCGACGTCCTCGCGTCTTCCTGTGGTGCACGCACCGGTCCCTGCCGGCGCGAATGGGTCAGGAGGACCGCAACCAGGATCAACCCCGCCTGCAGCCCGAACCACGGGAGTGGTGTGCCAACGACGTACGACCACAGCGAGCGCTTGTGTCCCTGGTAGTGCTCGTCGAAGATGACCTGCCGGCCGGCCGCCGGGCCGACCGTGTTCAGAAACAGTCGCAGGTTGTCGGCCTTGTCGAGGTAGGCGTTGGCGAACGGTGTGTGGTCGGCGAACCACACGGCCCGGCCCATGCCGAACGTCGCGACCGCCACCACGGGCTCCTCGGCGGACCCGTAGATCGCCACATAGGGATCGCTGAACTTCGGCACCGCGAACTCGGCGGTCATGTTGATGTCGGACGCGCCCACCGAAAGCGGTGACGGCGTCAGAGGATGGAAGGTCTCGACGCTCTCCTCCAGTCCGAATGGCGGAGCGTCGCGAGGGACCACCAATCCAAGGGCGTAGCCGCCGTTGTCGCCAATCGCGAGCAGCGTGCCGCCCTGTTCCAGGAACTCGCGAATCGCGCGACGGTCCTGTTCCGACGGCCGTTCTTCTCCCGAGAGGATCAGCGTGGTGGTTGAGGGGTCCGCCTGGACGGCGGTCATCGGCTCGATCGAGCGTTCGACGCGATAGCCCAACTCGGCGAGTGTGAGGTATGCCCCTTTCGTACCCGCGCGGCCCGGCGCTGAACGATGACGTCCCGGCGTCGATCGGATTGGGCGCCGGCGCGAGGATCGCACCAAGCAGGCTCAACAGGGCGATCGCGACACCGGCGCCGATCACGAGCGACAGGTCGCTCAGTCGGCGGGCAGGCATCCGAGTTCCTTGAGTCGCGACAGCATGGCCTGGGTATCGTCGGCTGTGGGCGCCTTTGCGCCGAACCACACCTCCTCGAACTGGCGCGCCACATCCGCGAAGGGCGTGCGACGGGCGTGCGCCGCGGGGAGCAGCCTCACGTGCTCGCGAGGTGTGCGGGCCTCATCGTGGCGCCAGGCCCCCTCTTCCTCGAGGCCGACGACGGCGGCGCGGTACGCGCAGCGCACCAGCTCGCGTGGGTCTTCGGCGACCATCGCCTGCAGGGCCCAGGCGCGCGCGCTTCGCCGCCGCCCCGCCGGCGCCGTCAGCGACAAGCCTACGCGATCGGACGTCCGCCGCAACGACGCCACCAGCCACCAGGACAGGGCGATGAGCGCCGCGGCAGCCACCACCCACGCAAGAATGCTCGTGGCCTTCCGCGGATCGAAGCGATTGCCACCCAGTCGGTCCCACACCGACGTGAGCCATTCGGTGATGCGACGAAGCAGCCGGGCGATCAGGTTGTCGGCGTTGTGTCCCTGGAATTCCTTGCGGGCGAGCACTGCCGATGCCGCCTGTCGAGACCGCTCGATATCAAGCGCAGGCGGGCCGGCGAGCAGCGAGGTCAACTCATTCTGGTAAGCCTTGATGCGTGTGGTGAGAGCGTCGCGATGTCTGGGCCAGTCCGCCGGAGCGCGCCGGCCTTCTTCGAGGCCGCGGGTGATCCAGTCGGTGGGGACGTCGAAGGTCTGCCCGGCGTGCTCAACCGTCCATGCGGCCGGGACCGTCGCGGCCAGTTCCCGCACGTGTTCCGGCGGCGTTGAGGGGAGCGCCGTCAGCAGGCGCTCGAATTCCGCGTCGAGCGCACGGGTGTCGAGTCGAACCTGGGCGGATGCGCGAAATCCCGCGCACGCGATCGCCGCGGCCACCGCCGCGATCCTGATCGCGTGGGGGAATCTAGACACGCGCCGTGACGGCCCGCGCGTCGAGAGCCTCGAGGGTCAATTGGAGGTCGAAGCCCTCCTCGCGGATCCGCGCGTCGTAATACAGCAGCGCGAGGCCGATGACGAGGAAGGGAGCGGTGAAGGTGCCGGCGATCGATCCGGAGATGGCCCCGGCAATGTCCAGCCAGAATCCGAGCGTGCTCCCTGGCCCTGCGACGAACGCGCCCGCCGAAAACGGCCCCTGGAAGATCAACGCGCCGGCGATGGAGACCATCATGGCGCACAGCACCAGGAGGAATACGTGGGGAAGGCGTCCCTTCGTGAGCGCGATGCTGCGGCGAATGGCGTCACCGGGTGACAGGCCCTCCACGACCAGCGCAGGCACGCTCATCCCATAGCGAAGCATCATGAAGACGCCGATCAGCACGACGGCCAGCAACCCAAACACCATCAACAGGCCCGAGAGCAGCGGATGCAGGAGCGCCCCTCCGACCGCCCCGATCACGACCGTGACGGTCCCGGCAATCCAGAGCACGACGAGGCGAATGCTGACGAGAAGCATCAGGACGAGGAGTGCGAGGATTCGCCCGCGCATTCCGGAGTACGACTGGCGGACGCTGGCGGGCCGCCCCACATAGAGCTCCGAGACCGCATGGGTGGTCGCGCCGAGCGCAATCATGTAGACGATCCAATACAAGACGAAGAAGACGAGCAGCCCAAGCGCCAGGCCCACGATCGCCAGGCCGGTCGAAGACGCCAGCGCGGGATCCTCACTGGCCGCCGGGAGCGCGGTCAACATGACCCTCTGCATGGATTGACCGATGAGCGCCATCGCCAGCCCCAACGCTGCTGGAAGCGCCGTGATACCGACGAACAACCAGAGGTTGCGGCGATACAGGGTGAAGGCGCGATCGAAGATTTCGCCCACGGATAAGGGTCGCAGGTCGAGGTTCATTGGGGCTCCGGTGGGCTGGGGTGCGGGCATTCTAACACGTTAAGGCGTAACGAGTTGCCCGCCTTTCAGTACCAATCGCACGCGCCGGAGCGCGGCGATGTCACGGGTGGGATCCCCCTCGACGGCCACGAGGTCGGCTAGCAGTCCTTCGCGGATTCTGCCGACCCGCGTGTCCAGGTGAAGCACTCGCGCCGCAGTGGACGTCGCGCTCTTCAGCGCCTCGATCGGCGACATGCCGTAGTTCACCATGAGTTCCAGTTCCCGCGCGTTTTCGCCGTGCGGAAACACGCCGACGTCGCTGCCGTTGAGGATCGTGACGCCGGCTGCAAGCGCGGCCTTGAAGCTCGCGCGCTTTCGCGTGATGTTCGGCGGCTCCGGCGCCGAGCCCTTCTTCCATCCCCCGTACTGGCTCGTCGCGTCACCAGCGGCGAGCGTCGGGCACAGGGCGACGTTCTTTTCTTTCATGAGGGCGAAGACCTCCGGCGTGCCGCCGTCGCCGTGATCGACGGTCTCGACGCCGGCGAGCACCGCCCGGCGCATGCCTTCGGCGGTGGAGGCGTGGGCGACCACCGGACGATTACTGCTGCGTGCGGTTTCCACGATCAGCTTCAGCTCATCCACGGAGAAGGTCGGCGCCGCTTCACCGCGAGCGCCCCACCGATAGTCCGCGTACACCTTGATCCAGTCGGCGCCGTGACCGATCTGGTCGCGCACCACCCGGATCAACGAACTGCCGTCCGCCTCCTCGGCGCCTTGCGGAACGCGCCACTGCAGCGCGTAGCCTTTCGGCGCGTAGCTGCCGGTCGCAACAATGGCGCGGGTGGTCACGATCATGCGCGGTCCGGGCACGATGCCCTGCTCCACCGCCTGCTTCAGCTCGGCGTCGGCGTAGTCGGCCCCCTCCGTTCCGAGATCGCGGATCGTCGTGAACCCGGCGCGCAGCGTGTCGCGTAGATGGTTCACGGCGCGCGCCGTCCGCACACCAAGCGACTCTTTGAGAACCTGGTCGTTCCAGCTCGTCTCGTTGTAGGCGTGGAGAAAGACGTGGGAGTGCCCCTCGATCAGCCCCGGCATCACCGTCGTGCCGGGGAGGTCGAGGACTTTCGCGTCGGCGGCGTTGATCGCGGCCGCGGGCCCCGCCGCCTCGATGCGATCGCCGCGCACGCGCACAGCCCAGCCGTCGTGGACGGCCTCGCCGTCGAAGACGCGCGCCGGCCGCAGAACGACGACCGACGGGGTGGCGGGAGGCTGCAGCGTCGCCGCGGCGAGGACCACGGCGGCGATTACGCGAATGCTCATCGTGCGCGAATTCTATCGCCGGTCGACCGACCAGGCGCCACCTCCGCGCGCCGAGATGTAAAGAAAGAGGAAGCAGTAGAGGACCGCGAGCTCGCCGCCGTTCAGGATCGGCCAGACACTCTTGGGCGCGTGGGCCTGAAAGTACGCGACCGCCATCTCGCCAGAGCAAATGAACGCGGCCAGGCTCGTGAAGAGACCGATAGCGATCAGCACCCCGCCGACCAGTTCGATGACCCCCGCAAACCAGAACTGCGAGAGCATCGGCACCTGCGTCCCGCCGTACATCCCGAAGAGCTTCTGGGCGCCGTGACAGGCGAAGAGCAGGCCGGCAACGATGCGCAGCAGCGCGTACGTCGGCTCGGTAAAACGTCCCAAGATGGGCTTCATTAATCCCCCTCCCTGGGTCTATTATTCCCCGCGACCGAGAACCCAAGGAGCCACACATGAGCATGGTCCTCCGTCTTGCGTCAGGCGCGCTTCTCTGTTTGCTCTGTGCCCTTCCGGTGCGAGCGCAGGATCAGACGCCCGAGTTCGATGCCAAGGTTCGGCAGGCCGATGCCCTGCTCAAGACCCGCCAGTGGGAGGACGCGCTCAAGGCTTACAAAGAAGCCAACGCGCTGATGGACAAGAAGTCGGCGCAGGCCCACCTCGGAATGGCCAAGGCCTACGAAGGGCTGCGCGCGCACAAGAGCGCAGCCGACAGCTGCAGCGAGGCGTTGAAGTACACCAACGGCGACAAGAGCCTCGAGACCGCGGCACTCAACCTCCGCGGCACATCGAACTTTGCGCTATCAGAGAAGTTCGACGACAAGCGGCTGAAACAGGCCGAAGACGACTTTCGCGCGGTCCTCGCAATGGTCGAGGGACCGCACATCGCGCAATACAACCTTGGCGTGGCCTTGATGAAACAACGGCGCGACGAGGAGGGGGCAAAAGAGCTCGAGGCCTTCATCGCGAAGGCGGGACGAGCGCCGGAGGTCGCGAGTGCGAAGAAGTTCCTCGCCGATCCGCGCCGGGCGCGTGAAGCCTTTGCGCCGGACTTCTCCTTCACCACGTTCGACGGCGAGTACCTGTCGCTCGAAGACCTGCGCGGCAAGGTGGTGCTCGTCGATTTCTGGGCCACGTGGTGCGCACCCTGCGTGAAGGCCACGCCGGGTTTGAAACGGCTCCAGGCCAAGTTCAACGGGCAGCCGTTCGTCATTCTCGGGATCAGCGGCGACCGCAGCCGCGGCGAGTGGCAATCGTTCATCGTCAGCAATAGCCTGAAATGGCACCACTACCTCGACGAGCGCGGTCAGCTGGCCCGTAGCTTCAACATCGAGGCTTTCCCAAGCTATCTCCTCCTCGATCACGACGGAATCGTCCGCCACACCTGGCGTGGTTATGACGGATCGACCGATGGGGACATCGAGAGCAAGGCGAAGAAGCTGCTCAAGGACCTCCCCCGCTAACCAGATCGAACCAGATGCCGTAGAGCGTGAAGGTCGGCGGCATTCCGGGCCCGGTCATCACAAAACGGATCGCGGTTGGTCCCAGTCGCGGCCCGATTGGAGGGACCGTGACCTCGCAGCCAGCTCCCGCTGCACCGCGACACGTCCCGATGCGGCTGCCGTTGAGCAAAACGTCGATGGTGCCCTGGCTCTCTAATCCAAGCGACAGCGTGGCGCGATATGGCACGGCCGGATTCCACGGGAGCATGAGCGTCGCTCCGCTCTCGCCGCGTCTCGCGGTGCCGTGCGGATCGCGCGTAGCGCCGGTCCATCCGGCACCGAAGAAGGCTTCGGATTCGAAGTCGGGGTTGAGGTGTATTCGTGTTGAGTCGCCGCTTGCCAGCGGCCGCCACGGCCGGTGCGAACACAGAGTCGCCGCGGCGATTTGGCTGTTGGCCGCAAGACGTGCCCGGCCGGAGTGGATCGGCTGATCCAACGCCAGGCGGAACAACGGTCTGCGCCCCCCGTCGCGCGAAACGCGCCAGTCCACAATCAGTGCGCCGGTGTCTTCGCGCTGCTCGAGGGTTGTGGTGCCGTCGCCGAGGAGATGGCTCGCGCTCGCGCGCGCGGTTCCACCCGGCAGCTCCATCTCGATCGCCGCCGTACCGAATTCCGCGAGGGTCGTGACGGCGCTTCCCGTCGAGAGAACGTCGCCGATGTTCCCCCACTCGTCTTTACGCAGGCGCACGCATGCCGCTTCACCTTTGAGCTCGTAGATCGCGCCTCCGGCGTCCACCTGTTTCGGGTCATCAGGTGTGAACTCCAGGCTCCGCCACAGGAGTCCCATCCGGCTTGAACGCGACCAGGACGACGCCGCTCGGAACCGTGGCCAGAAGGTGCCCCGCGGAAATGACCGCGGCGCCGGCAGCGTCCGCGCGCGCCTCCACGCCGGCCAGCGCGGAGAGCCCTGCTGCCTGTGGCATGACCGACGCGCGATGCTCGTCGCGCCGCCACGCCGCACCGTCCTTCCCGACGACCAGCACGAACGCCTCGAATGGCGCCGCGCGGCCGACGCCGCGGGCCGCCGCATGACCGACGGATGCGGGATCGAAGGGCACCGCGGCGGACGCCGCGGCGCCGACGAGGATGGTGCCCGGCGGAAGCTCCTTCAACCATGAATCCAGCGGGGCAGACTTGAGAGACGTGCGCTCGAACCACAACCCCTCTGCCGCGAGAATCGACGCCGCGCCCGCGAACGCAAACACCCGACGCCCTTCGGCGACCGCCGCGCGCACTTCGTCCACCCGGTAGCCGACCTTGCCCACGCCACGGTGCGGCCCCGCCTCGTGCGTCGCGGTGAAGTACTCGTGCGCCATGTCGTAGAAGTAATCCTCGGCCACGATGGCGGCACGATCGGGCAGGTGAGCGTACGTGCTGCGAATGAACCCGGCGATCTCCGTCTGCCCCGACTGATCGGCCTCGCGATAGTTCGCGGTGACGGTCACCACCGGCATCGCCAGAGCAATCGCCGTCGTGACCGGCACAGCCAGTTTCGCGTATCCCGGCCGCGAGGCGAACAGGCTGCACGCAGACTCCAGTCCGAAGGCGGCCAGCGGCCAGAGCAGGATGACGATGGGGGTGATGAAGCCTTTGAGGTCGCCGGACATGTTCGCGATCATCACGACCATGCCGGCGGCGCTGCCGAGCACGAGCCCGGCCCGTGCCGACCTGCGAAGAATCGTGGCCACGATACCGGCGATCAGGCACGCCAGGCCAGGGAACATCAGCTCGGCGGCGATCACCCGGACCACCGCCGGCACATTCGTTCGCAGCACGTCCGACGGCCTGAAGGCAAACCTTTGCTCAGAGAACCGGTCCGCCCTGACGATGCCGATCAACTCGCGAGCGGAGTCGGCTCGGCTTTCGAGGTACGACGCGCCCTGCCGGGTACGCACCACAATGAATCCGTATTGCGCGAGCCCCAGCGTGCAGATCAGTGCGGCGGCCGCGAGAACACGCGCCGTGATCGCCGCGCGGTTGGTGGCGATGGCATAGAGCACGGCTGCAGGGGCGGTGCTGACGATCGTCAGATGATTCCCGAGTCCGGCGGCGAAGACGGCCACGGCCCCAAGCAACGTCGCCGAGTCCCCTCGCCTGCCCCACCGCAGCAGGAGCAGCGTCGAGGCCGCGACACAGACGGCGGCCAGGCTGTAGACCTCGGCAAACACGGCGCTGCGCCAGAAGCTCGCTCCGCTCGCCAGGCCAAGGGCGGCAGCGGCGGCGATGAGGCGCCGCGAGCCGAGTTCGCGGGCGATCCCGTACGCCAGCCCACAACCAAGCGCTGCCATCACCGCCGAAAACAGGTTGGCACGGTAGGCGACCGTACCGAGGGGCAGTTGCACGAACAGGTGCGACAGCAGTACGTACAGCGGATAGCCGGGCGGGTGCGCGGTACCCAGCACGTAACCGAGGAACTGAAACTTGGGTGTGTCTTCGGGACCGCCGAACCCGGGCTGGAGCGTGGCGACGTAGAGCCCCATCGCGACGACAGCGACCGCCGTCCCGCCCGCCAGGTCCGATCGCTTCGTCCACGCCATCGCCGCTAGATGTTATCGTCTGCTGCAGTGTCGCTGACACGAAGGAGCATCATGAACTCGAGACGCCTCAGCACCCTGGCGGTCGCCGCGTGCCTGTGCGCCGCCGGCACGGTGCCGCGCGCAGCGGAGCGGCGTGCGATCACCGAGAAAGACCTCTTCAAATTCGTCTGGATCGCCGACCCGCAGATTTCCCCCGATGGATCGCAGGTCGCGTTCGTGCGCGTGTCGGTGGACGAGAAAACGGACCAGTACGACACCGCGATCTGGTTGGCACCGACCGGCGGCGACCAGCCGCCTCGACGGCTCACCGGCGGCACGCGCGATCACTCGCCGCGCTGGTCGCCCGACGGCGCCCGGCTGGCCTTCGTCCGATCGGCGGAGCGGGACGGGCGCGTGCAGCCGCCGCAGGTTTACGTCATGGCTATGGCGGGCGGCGAAGGACGCGCCGTCACCGAGCTGCCGCGCGGCGGGGCCAATCCAGCCTGGTCACCGGATGGAAAGTCGATTGCCTTCACGTCACAGACATTCCCTGAGGAAGCGGAGCCGAAGCCTGCCCCGAGCGAGGCCAAAGGCCGAGTCGAGGGGGCGAAAGAGGACAAGACCGAGAAGCCCCGCGTATCGGACGTCCGTGTCATCACTCGCGCCGTCTACCGGGCCAATGGCGTGCCCGGCTTCGGCTACGTCGACCCCGATCGACCGTCCCACATCTGGGTGGTTGCCGTGGACGGCGGCGGCAAACCGAAGCGAGTAACGTCGGGCGAGTTCAGCTCCGGCAACCACAAGTGGTCGCGGGACGGAAAGCAGATTTACTTCACCGCCGACCGGCGGCCCGAGCCGTATTATTTGGCGAACGACAGCGACCTCTACGCGGTGACTCGCGACGGCGGCGAGCCCACCCGCATCGCCAGCATCGATGGCGGTATCGGCGCCTATGCCACCTCGCCTGACGGCAAGCGCATCGCCTTCGTCGGCACGCATCACGGCAATCCGGAACGTTCCTACAGCCAGCCGGATTTGTGGGTGACGGACATCGGCGGCACGCCGAGGAACCTCACCGAGAAGTACGACTTCGACATCGACGGCGGACTCGCGGGCGACCAGCGCGCGCCGCGCGGTGCGCACCCGGGCGGCCCGATCTGGGACAAGGACGGCCAGTCTGTCCTCGTACGGGCCGGAAAACACGGCAACGCCGACCTCGTGAATGTCGATGTGCGCAGCGGTCGTATCTTCGAGCCGTCACACAACATCAAGAGCCACGAGGTGATGTCCTACACGGCCGACACATCGTCCACGAAGTTCGCGATGGTGATCTCGACTCAGACCACCGTCGGCGATCTTTACTTCGCGGACGGCGAGCTCGGCACCGCGCCGAAGAAACTGACGGGGTTCAACGACGAGCTGTTCAACCAGCTCACCATGAACGAGCCCGAGGAGATCTGGTACGACAGCTTCGACGGCAAGAAGATCCAGGGCTGGATCCTGAAACCGCCGGCCTTCGACGCGTCGAAAAAGTACCCGCTGATCCTCCAGATCCACGGCGGCCCGCACGCGGCCTACGGCAACACCTTCACGCACGAGTTCCAGTGGATGGCGGCCAAAGGCTACGTCGTCCTCTACACCAACCCGCGCGGCAGCTCGAACTACGGGCAGGACTTCGGCAACATCATCCAGTTCGCGTATCCCGGCGACGACTACAAGGACCTGATGGCGGGTGTCGATGAAGTCATCAAGAAGGGTTACATCGATACCGAACGCATGGGCGTCACCGGGGGAAGCGGCGGCGGATTGCTAACCAACTGGACGGTCACGCAGACGAATCGCTTCAAGGCTGCGGTGAGCCAGCGCGACATCTCCGACTGGGCCAACTTCTGGTACACCGCTGACTTCACGCTCTTCCGCCAGACGTGGTTCCGCAAGCCGCCGTTCCAGGACCCGCAGGACTTCGCCCGGCGCTCTCCGATCACCCACGTCGAGAAGATCCAGACGCCGCTGCTCTTCATCCTGGGAGACGAGGATTGGCGCACGCCACCGTCCGCCGGTGGTGAGGATCTGTTCCGCGCGCTCAAGTTTCTGAAACGGGAGACCGCGATGGTGCGGTTCCCCAACGAGAGCCACGACCTTTCACGTTCAGGTAAACCCTGGCACCGTGTCGAACGTCTTCAGCACATCGTGGGCTGGTTCGACAAGTACCTGCTCGGAAAGAAGGCGAGTTCTCTAAACGACTAAGCCGCATTGCGCATCGGACTCATCTCGGACACCCATGGCTTGATGCGCCCGGAAGCGCTCGCCGCGCTCGACGGCGTGGAGATGATTCTCCACGCCGGTGATGTCGGACGTCTGAGCGTGCTGCGAGAACTTGGCGGGATCGCTCCGGTGCAGGCGGTTTACGGCAACGTGGACGATCCGGCCTTCGACCTCCCACAGCACCTCAACCTCACACTGGGCGGCCTCCGCGTGCACGTGAGCCACGGCCACGAACTCGGCTCCCCCACCCCGCGCGCCCTCGCGCAGGCCTACGACGCCGACGTCATCGTTTACGGGCATACCCATCGGCAGTTGATTGAGACGGTTGCTGGGCGCACGCTCGTCGTCAATCCCGGCGCCGCCGGTCCACGCCGATTCAGTCTCGCGGCGAGTCTGGCGGTGCTCACCATAATCAACGGCAGACCTAGCGCGGAAATCGTCACGCTCGGCTGACTGATGTAAACCCCGACTCCCTATCTGGCGTCTTCAGCACCTAGTGAGGTGACTCTTTATGAAGCGTCCATTTTTGGGAATCGCGATCTTCTGTCTGTGTCTCGTCCCCACGTTCGCGTCAGCACAGGAGGCTGGCAAGATCGGCGTCACCATGGGATTCCCGGCGCAGGTCGGTGCCCTCTGGCACGCGTCCGAGAAGGTGGCGGTCCGGCCGGAGTTCTCGTTCACGCATTCATCAACCGAGGCGCCGGGCGGCGAGACCAGCTCCGACACTTATGGCCTCGGCGTGAGCGTGCTCTTCTACACGAAGAAGTGGGACAACGCGGCGGCCTACATCGCTCCTCGCTTCGCATGGGGACACGGCCGCGGCGAATCACGGTCCGACCTCGGAGAGTTCGGGTCTGAGTCCACCTTCGACTCCTACCAGTACAGCGGCTCGTTCGGTGCGCAGGGCTGGTTCGGCAGCCGCTTCAGCGTGTACGGAGAAGTTGGCATCGCCTATCAGACAGGCTCCACCGACAGCAGTTCGTCAGTGGACTTGACGAACAAGTCGTGGAGCCTCAGGAGCGGCGTCGGGGCGGTGCTGTACCTTCGGAAGTCGTCACATTCGCCAACGCGCACTGCCGATCTAGGCGGCAACCGAGAACGCTGAGAACTCTTTTCAGCGAGTCGCTTGTAGCCAACACCTCGGAGCTCTGTTCTGCTGGGGTGCTCGTGACTGACGCATGGCGATTCTCTGTCCTGGGAAGTGGTTATGGCGCTGTATCCGATGGACGGGCGCGCATCGCGACACGGGCCGCGGGGATGCGCTGGAGGGATGCAGCGAAGTGTCTGGGGAGAGCAACTGATCGGGAAGAGACGGGACGGGTGCGGCGCTAACGGACTCGGACGTCCTCTTCTGTACCCAGATGGGCTGCTGTGATGCCGCGGTGCATGAGGTCCGATCGACTGACGTGTCCTGAGCCAGTGGTTCGGACGATTGCGCCCGCTATCTACTGACGAGTGACCAGCGGCTAGAAGCACTCAAGACGCGCGAACTCGGTCCGGACCGAGTTGCGCCGATGATTGCTCCGAGGTCGACTTCTGCTGAACGGACGGTGGTGGGCCGAAAAACCTCTCCGCTTCGTACACGTTGTGGGCGCGGCACCGCAACTGAATGTTCTCGACGCTCGCTTCTCCCCCGACGGCAAATGGATTCAGATGGTGAAACTCCAGGAAGGAGCGACTGCAGCACCGGCCGTCGGTTCCGACGAAGGCACACTGGCCTCCGTCGCGTTTCCAGGCCGCCCGTCGAACGGCCGCGGGGATATGCCGTGTCCACCCGGTTCGGAGAGTGCTTTCATGTGGGTTGTCGGTCAGTCCACACTTCCTTCGCTCCGCGACCTGGATCAAAAGGGTAAGCGACTTGTCGAAGATAGTGGGCACATCCCCAGTCGGGACCTGATGGCGAAGGAGGTCCTGAGCCGCGCGCAGCCGGTCGTGCGTCTCCTGCGAGACGGTGAATTGCAGGAGATACTGCCCGGGCGTCAGGGGCTTGATGATGACTGGCGGCGTGGGGGCCGGCCGCAGTGCCGACAGTTGTTGCTCGACCTCGCGCTTGCTGCGGTAACAGGCGTTGGCAAGCAGTGAACCGTAGTTGTCGTTCGTCAGAACTGGACGCAGCAATCCTACGCACGAGCTGCCTCAATCCTCGCGTATGCGGCATGCTCGGAGAGCCTCGGGGCCTTGCTCGCGAACAGCCGTCCGCCTTGGGATAGCGAGAGTGGCTGTCGGTCGAACCTGGTTATCCCTTCCACACTGACGATTTCTTCGCCCAGGACGACTCCTGGTAGCGCTCGTTGAACGCCTTGGCAGTGTCCTGCAACGCCGTGGGATCGTTGGTCCCCTTGTAGCGGGAGACACCTGCCCAGTAGAGCGCCTCGGGAGCCGTCTCCGTCTTCGGATACACATCGACGACGGACCGGAAGCGTTTCTCGGCGTCGGTGAAGTCACCGCGGCTGAAGGCGGCCTTCGCGAGACCGAGCGCGAGCTGGGCGAGGAAGTCGTCGGCGGGAAGAAACCCTTCGATCCGATGACGTTCGACGCCGTTGTGGTCGAGGATCAGAATGGTCGGCGTCCACTCCGCACCGAGCTCGACGCTGACCTTCTTCCACGCCTCAGCATCTTCCTTGACGTGGATCCGAACAGGGATGAGGGCTTCGGTGATGAGCTTCACCACCCGGGGATCCGTATACACCTCGGCATCCAGCCGAGCGCAACCCGCTCACATAGGTGCGGCAGAGAAGTCGACCAGCAACGGGCGCTTGCTCGTTGCCGCCTCCTGCCGCGATCGGTCGTAATTGCGACTCCAGTTGATTTCCATTCGCACTGGAGCGTGCATCCCCCGTGCCTATTCGCGGAGACCTTCCAGCGGCGTTACGCGTGCCGCGCGCAGCGCCGGCGCCACGCAGGCCAGCCCTGCCGCCACGAGCAGTAGGGCGGCTGTTCCTGTCGCTGCCCCGATGTCGGTCGTAGGCGTCTGAAACAGAACCGCGCGCAACAGGCGACCGCCGAGCTGCGCGCTTATCAGTCCCAGCACGACGCCAGCGACCGCGAGGATGAGACCTTGCTTCGCGACCAATCCAGCCAACGCTCCAGGTTGCGCCCCCAGCGCCAGGCGGATAGCCAGCTCATGCCGACGTTCGTTCACCGTCCAGGCGAGGAGGCCGTAGACGCCGATCGCCGCCAGCAGGCCGGTCAAGAGCGCGAACGTGGTGAGCACGGCAGTCAGTAACCGTGGCGCAGCGGTCGCTGTGACGATCCGCTCCTCCATCGTCTTGACGTTGCTGAGCGGCAACGCGGGATCCAACGTGCGAAGCGCGGAGCGCAGACCGCTGACGACCGCGGCCTTGTCGGCGCCGCGTGCCACCAGCGTCATGGCTCGGAACGGGAACTGGCGATGCGTGTGATAGATCACCGGTTCCGCCGCCTGACCGATTGGCGCCTGGTGAATGTCGCCTACGACTCCGACGATGGTGAAAGGCAACCGTCTTTCGCCCTGGGTGGGCATCAGCAGATTGCGTCCCAACGGACCGACCTGTCCCGCCAGCGAGACGAGCTTGCGGCCCACTGGGTCTTCCCCAGGGAACAGCTGCTTCCCGAGGGTTTCGTTGACGATGACCACGGGTTCAGCGGCGGCCGTATCGCTCGCGGCGAACAACCGTCCGCGCAGCAGGCGCGCTCGGAACACTTCGAAGTAGCCGTCGCTCGCGGTCACGTGCTGCGCGATGGGCCGCTCTTCGACACGAGCAACCGGCCGTCCTTCGACTTCGAACGGGATTCGCCAGCCGACCTCGAGCGGTATCGCGTTGGAGCCGCCAACGGCTTCGACGCCAGGCTGCGCGCGTACAGCTTTCGAGCAGGGTCGAGTAGAACTGCTCCACCTTCGGCCACGGACCGTACGCGGCGCCTTCGAGCTGAAGCGCTGCGGTGACCACGCCTTCGCTCGCGACACCGGTCGGCGCGCTCATCATTCGCGTCACGCTCCGAACGAGAAGCGCCGAGGCCATGAGCACGGCGCAGGCGAGCGCCACTTCGGCGACGACCAGCGCACTGCTCAGCCGTCGTCCGCGCACGCCGGTCGTCGTCCGCGTGCCTTCGCGCAGAGCCTCCGACGCCTTCGTGCTGGCGGTGACGATCGCGGGGAGGAGCCCGAAGACGAGGGCCGTGGCGGCGACCACCGCCAGGGCGAACAGCAGCAACCGGATGTCGATGGTCGTGCTCGACAGCCTGGGTACCGAGGCCGGTAGCGTGGCGACCGCCAGCTTGAGGATCGCGAGTGCCGCGGCGGCCCCGGCAACCGTTCCAGCGGCCGCCAGCATCAGGCTCTCGACGAGCATCTGACGAACGAGTCTCCCCCGCGACGCGCCCAACGCGGCTCGCAGCGCCATCTCTCGTGCTCGTGCCGTTGCCCTGGCGAGCAGCAGTCCCGCTACGTTGAGGCAGGCGGTCAGCAGAACGAGCCCCACCGCGCCGAGCAGGACGAACAACGCCGGGCGGTAGTAACCGAGCATGTCGTCGAGCAACAGCGACCGGCCGCGCCAAGCCAGCCGCGGTTGGTTTGCACGTTGGCCTCGCCAAGCCGCGCACTCAACTGCGCCAGCTCGCGCGCCGCCTGGTCCACCGTGGCGCCAGGCTTCATCCGCGCCACCGATTCCATGAAGTGCGCGGCGCGACTGTGCCGGTTAAGGTCCCACATCAGCCGCAACCACAAGTCCACGTCGTCGGGGAAGTTGAACTTCGGCGGCATGACGCCGACGATCGTGTACTGACCGCTGTAGACGTTCAGGACCTTTCCGACGATCGCGGGATCGGCGCGGTAGCGCTGTCGCCACAGCCGGTCGCTGATGACGGCGATGGTGTCGCGCGAGAACAACGGCCCGTCGTGCGGGAAGCCCGGACCGAGTTGCGGCGACACGCCCAGGAGCTGGAACAGGTTCGCACTCGTCTCGATCGTGTTGACGCGTACCGGCTCGAGGCCCGGCTCGGCAAGGTTGGCCTCGGGCCGCCACCAGGCGGCGGCGTCCGAGAACACCGCCTGCGTGTTGCGGTAGTCCATGAAGTTGACCGGCGAGAGCTTCTCCTTCGGCAGGCCTTTCTCGGCGTTGCTCTCCCAGATGGCGACGAGCTGCTCGGGCTGCTTGAACGGCAGCGGCCGCAACAGCACGGTGTCGACGATGCTGAAGATCGCGGTCGCGGCCCCGGCTCCCAGCCCGAGGGTCAGAATCGCTACAGCCGCAAACGACGGCGACCGCCGCCACTGTCGCCACGCGAACCGGAGATCCCCGCTAATGCCCGTGACGCCGTATCCCGAAGGCAACTCGTTCACCGGTCGAACCTACCACACCTCGAAAGGTTGGTCAGTGCACGATGACGGTCCCCTTCAGCATGTTCATCCCACAGCTGAACACCACTTCGCCCCGAGTGACGATGCCGAGGTCGACTTCGACAGGTTGATTGAGCGGCAACCGCTCGGTGACGGTCTTGCCGGCAACGACCAGGTCGGTGCCGCAAGTCGCCTCGACCTGGCGCGTGACTTTGAGCTTCACGTGGGTTCCGGCGGGGACCTCGACGCGGGCGGGATCGAAGCCCGCGGCGGTCACTGCGACGTCCACGACGCGAATGGCTCCGGCGTGCGGGTCCGGTCTGGCGGCCTCCTGTCCAAGCCCGAGGCGCTCGCGCTCCGCGCGCACGAAGAAGCTCCCTGACGTCACGACGACATCGCCGGCCGAGACACCACGCAGAATCTCGACGATGCCGTTCGACCGGGCACCTGTTGCGACCTCTCGTTCGACGAACTCGCCGGGCCGCCCGCCGGGAGCGAGGTAGAGGACCGAGCGCCCGGCGATCGTCTGCACGGCGGATTCAGGCACGCTCAAAGGAGCGCCCGCCGTCGGTACTCGCGTCCGGCAGCTCGACACTGACCAGCATGCCAAATCGAAGCTCGCCTCCCGGATTCGGTGTCTCCACGCGTACCTGCGCGGTGCGTGTTTCGGGCCGAACCTCGGGCGCGATGTAAGACACTTTCGCCGCCGTGATTTTGCCGCCTTGCGCAACCACGTTCGCCGCGGCTCCAACGCGTATCGTGGCAGATCGCGCTCCGTCACTTCCGCAATGACCCAGACTGGCGAGAGGGCTGAGATGACGAACAGCGCGGTCGACGGCATGATCACTGCGCCAGCGTTCGCTTTGCGCTCGGTGACGACCCCGTCGGCCGGTGACGAGAGCGTGAGTGTGGCGGAAATATCGGCAGCGCTTTTTAACCGCGACACGGTCGCGGCCGATAGCCCGAACAACCGCAAACGTGCCGCCTCCCCTTCAACCACGGTCGCCAGCTTCGTGCGCTCGGCCTGCGTCTGTTCGAGCTCTTGTTGGCTGGCGGCGCCAATGCTCACGAGGCGCGTCGTGCGCTGCAGCCGTTCCTCGGCCGCCACCAGCTCCGCGCGCGACGAGAGATAGCGGGTCTGTGCGTCGGCGAGCTCGGCGCTGAAGATTTGGGCGAGCGGCGACCCTTTGCGCACGCGGTCCCCCAGTTGCGCGGACACCGCGGTGAGCTGTCCGCCAACGAGAGACGACACGGTGACCTGCTGATACTGATTCGGGGTGACCGTGGCGGGCACACGCAAGGTCGCAGTGACATCGGTGCGTCCGACGACCGCCGTCTCAATGCCAGCTCGCCGTGCGAGATCCGGCGCAATGGGAACGACGAGGTCGCCGGGGGTCCGCGCCTCGCCGGCCACGGAGGCCGGCGCCGGCGCTGTTGCCGGCGCACCGGCCCCGGCCGGCGAACGGCCCGACCCGCCACGGTCACGCAGCAGGTACACGGCGCCGCCGCCCAGCGCGAAACAGACGACCCCGACCGCAAGCAGTCGGCCGATTCCTGGAGATCGTTCGCCGTTCATTGGTGCCTCCCCATCGCCGCCTGCCAGGCGGCATGGGCATCGAGTAACTCCATCAGCGCTTCCGCATACGCCATCTCGACTTCGAGGTACCGCTGCTGCTCGGCGACCACCTCGAGCCGCGTGTTGCGCCCGAGCGAGTACGACTCGCGCAGCACGTCGACGTTTCGCCGCGCGGTCTGCCGCAGCTCTGTCGTGAAGGCGCGCACGCTGGCCGCTGCCGCGCGCAGGCGCGCCCGCCCCGCGTCGACGTCCGCCGCCACGGCGAGCCGGCGTGCGTTCGCGGCGTGTTTCGCCGCCGCGGTCCGGAGCTCGGCGGCCGCAATGCTCCCCTGGTTCCGATTGAACAGCGGCACGTCGATCATCGCGCCGACCACGATGTTGTTGAATGTGCCTTCGATCGGCACGGGTGCGCCGGCCGGACTGAGCCCGAGCTGCGGAAAGCCGCTCTTCATCCGCATGTAGCCGCCAAAGACGGCGAGGTCGAAGCGCCCTTCACTCTCCGCCTGTTCACGGCGAGAGGTTTCGACGTCCACCTGCGCGAGCGCGGCTCGCAGGTCCGGGCGATCGCCGGCCGACATCCCTCCCTCGGCGCCACGCAAGGCGGCCTCGACCTCCGTCCAGGCGATGGCGGTCTCGAGGGTGTCGGCGATGAGCATCGGCGTACCGGGCTCCAGGCCAATGGATCGGCGCAGTTCGGCGAGAGCGCTTTCCACCAATCCGGCAGTCACCGCCCGCGTCGCTTCGAGTCGGCTCACGTCGATGGACGCCTGGTCGCGCTCGAGTCGGGGAATGGCGCCGGCCGCCGCGCGCGACTCGAGCAGCGATACTGTCCGCCGCCCCAGGTCGAGCAGCTCGTCGAGAACCGCCAGACGACGCGCGGCGCCCAGGTAGCGGCTGTAGGCCATGTGCACGTCGAGGAGGAGCATGCGCTCGCGGTCCTCGGCAGTGGCCACAGCGACCGTCACGTTGGCCCGGGCCGTCGCGGCACGTGGACCACGCCGGAAAAGCTCCAGCGGCATCTCCGCCGTCGCCATGGTCTGTCGATCCATCCCGCCCGGCACCTGTCGGTGCTCGACCTCGACGCGCGGATTCGCCCAGAGTCCCGCCTGTTGGGCCTCGGCTTCCATAATCTGCGCCTCCAGCCGAGCGGCCTGCAGCGACGGCTCGTGCGTTCTGGCGTGCTCGAGAAGGCGCGACAAGGTCCAGCCAGCCGACTCCTGCCCCGCGAGTAGCGCTGGCCACAACATGCCGACGATCATTCCAACGGTCCCTGCCTTCATTGCACGGCTCCTTCGAACGACACCTTGCCGGAGGGCACGTTCCCGGCGCCCTGCCAGTCCAGGCTCAATTGCCACGCGCCAGCCATTCCGAACTCCACGACACCGCGATAGCGACCCGGCGGCGAGTCGGGTTCGACCTGCAGCGCTGCAGACATCACCATTCCGGGCATCGGCATCGCCCCGGCGCCTGAAACCCGACCCACGTCGACGAGCCGGCCATCTGGCGCACGGAACTCGATGGTGAAATCGCCGCGCCCCTGGCGGAACGCCCCAGACGCCGACAACAGCCGCACGCGCAGATCGCCGGCCGCGACCGTCTGAATCTCCTTCAGTCCTGCCTCCGAGCCGTCCCCGCGCGCCCCTCGCCAGGCGGTCCACCCAAAGAGCAGCGCGGCGGCGACGGCGATCGCGATGACGGACAGGACCAGACGTCGCGACCCAGGCGCACCGCGTGTGGCGCGGGGCTCGGCGCTGGACTCCGGCGGAAGCGCCCGCGCGCGGATCCAGTAGAAGATCACCGGCGTCACGATCAGCACGTGGAGGAGCGACGACACCATGCCGCCAAGCACCGGCGTCGCCAGCGGCTTCATGACTTCCGCGCCCACCCGCGAGCTCCACATGATCGGCAGGAGCGAAGCGACGACGGTGGAAACCGTCATGACCTTCGGACGCAGGCGCAGCAAAGCCCCCTCGATGATCGCGGCGCGAAGTTCGGGGCGGTTGAGCGGACGCGCGGCATCCAGCTGCCGTCGCGCCACCGCCTCCTCCAGATAGATGACCATCACCACGCCCGTCTGCACCGCCGTGCCGAACAGCGCGATGAACCCGACCCAGACCGCGACCGAGAAGTTGTAGCCGAGCAGATACAGGAGGTAGACCCCTCCGGTGAGGGCAAAGGGAACTGCGAGTAACACGTGCGCGGCTTCGATCATCGATCGGTACGTCAGGGCGAGGAGCGCAAAGATGATGAGGAGCACGACCGGCAGGATCAGCAGCAGTCGCTGCCGCGCACGTTCCTGGTTTTCGAAGCGCCCGCTCCAGCGCACGTAATAGCCCTGCGGCAGTTCGACACGGCTGGCGACCGCCGCGCGCGCCTCCTCGACGAAGCCGCCCACATCCCGACCGTGGACGTTGACGAGCACCGTCGCGAGCAGCAGCCCGTTTTCCGACGAGATCATCGCCGGCCCACGCGTCTGCTCGATCGTCGTCACCGTCCGCAGCGGGATCTGCGCGCCGGCCGGTGTCGCGACCAGCGTGTCTCCGATCGCCTCGACACTCGCCCGGTAGGGTGCCGCATAGCGCACCCGGACCGGGTAGCGCTCGCGCCCTTCGATCGTCGTGGTGAGAATCGACTCGCCGACCGCCGTCTCGATCACCTGCTGGACCGCCGCTACGTCGAGCCCGTAGCGCGCCGCCGCGTCGCGGTTCACCGCGACGTTCAAGTATTGGCCGCTCGACACCGGCTCCGGATAGACGTTCGACGCACCGCGGATGCCACGCACGACGTCGGCGACCCGGCGTCCCGCCTCTTCCAACTGCCGGAGGTCGCTGCCGAGGATCTTCACCCCCACTTCGGAACGGATGCCGGTCGAGAGCATGTCGATCCTGTTGAGGATCGGCATCGTCCAGATGTTCGAGACACCCGGAAGACGCGCCGCGGCGTCCGCCTCCGCACGGATGCGCTCGACGGTCATTCCTGGCCGCCATTGGTCGCGCGGCTTCAGGCGAACGATCGTTTCGGTCATGTTGAGGGGAGACGGATCGGTCGACGTCTCGGCGCGCCCGACTTTCGCGACGGCGAGCTCGACTTCGGGAACCGTCATGATCGCGGCGTTCTGGCGGGCGGCGATCTCGCTGTTCTGCGCGAGCGAAACGCTGGTGTCGGAAATCGGCATGAAGAGAAGGTCCCCTTCATTCAGCGGCGGCATGAATTCATTGCCGATTCGAGAACCCGCGATCAGGGCGCCGGCAAAGAGCAGCACCGCGATGGTGACCGTCGCACCTTTGTTTGAGAGGGCCCAGTGCAAGACCGGTTCGTAGACCCGCCGGAGCATCCGCATGACTGGGTTGGCTTCCTCCGGGCGCATGCGTCCGCCGAGCAACAGTGTGCAGAGCACCGGCACCAGCGTGACGGCGATCACCGTGGCGGCCAGGACCGCCAGCGTCTTCGTGAAGGCGAGCGGGTGAAACAGCTTGCCCTCCTGGCCCGTGAGCGCGAAGACCGGCACGAAGGCGAGCAGGATGATCGCCATCGAGAAGAACACCGGCCGCCCGACCAGGCGCGTCGATTCGCTGACCACGCGGGCGACCGCGGCCCGGTCGCGCGTGTCGGTGCCGCGCTTCTCGAGAAACCGAAACGCATTCTCGGTGACGACGATCCCGGCATCGACGAGCACGCCAATGGCAATCGCGATCCCCGCGAGGCTCATGATGTTCGACGACACCCCGCCGTAATACATCCCGAGGAACGACAGCAACACCGCCAGCGGCAGCGGGATCGTGACGATCAGGATCGAACGAACGTGCATGAGGAAGATGACGTGCGCGAGCGTGACGAGCGCGATCTCTTCGAGCAGGGCGACCCGCAAGGTGTGAACCGCCTTGTCGATCAGTTCCGAGCGGTCGTAGAAGGGAACGATGCGGACGCCGTCGGGCAGGCCGGGGGCAATCTCGTCGATCTTCAGCTTTCACGCGATCGATCAGCTCGCGCGTGTTGACCCCGTGGCGGGCCACGATCACGCCACCGGCCGCCTCGCGTTCCCCTTTCACCAGCGACGCCATCCTGAAGGCGCTCCCCACCTGCACGGTCGCGATGTCTTTCACCTGGATCGCGACCCCCGCCGACGCGCCGACCACGATGCTGGCAACGTCGGACTCGCCGGCGATCAGCCCGACACCGCGCACGATCGTCCAGGCGCCGTTGGCTTCGAGCACGTTGCCGCCGACGTTCTGGTTGCTGTTCTCGACCGCCGTCACCACCGTGCTGAGCGGGATGCCGTAGCCACGCAGTCGCACTGGGTCGACGTCGATCTGGTACTGCCGCACGTGGCCCCCGACCGACGCGACTTCGGCGACGCCGGGGACGGCGTTCAACTGATAACGCACGAACCAGTCCTGGAGGCTGCGCAGTTCCTGGAGGGTGTGCCGGTCGCTTTCGAGCGTGTACCAGAAGATGTGCCCGACGCCCGTGGCGTCGGGGCCGAGCGTCGGCACGACCCCTTTCGGCAGCGCCGCGCCCACCAGGTTCAACCGCTCGAGCACTCGTGCACGCGCGAAGTACAGGTCGACGTCGTCCTCGAAGACCACGTAGATCATCGAAAAGCCGAACGCCGATTGCGATCGGACCACACGAACGCCTGCGAGCCCCTGCAGGTTCGTCGTCAGCGGATACGTGATCTGGTCCTCGACCTCCTGCGCGCTGTGCCCGAGCCAGTCGCTGAAGACGATCACCTGGTTGTCGGAGAGATCGGGGATCGCGTCCACCGGCGTGTAGCGCAGGGCCCAGTAGCCCCAGGCGCCAAGCGCCAGGAAGGCGACGATCACGACGAGGCGGTATTTGAGCGAAAGCTCGATGAGACGGTTGATCATGGCGATTCCCACATCCGACGTAGGCCGGGTCAGACCCGGCCGGGTCTCGAGACCCGGCAAGACACACGTGTCCCGTGAAATCGCTAGATCAGGAAGACGGAGTGAAGGAGATGCGGACGGTGGCGCTCGCCGGGAGACGGCGGCGCCGGGTCAGCGCCGAATGTCGGGAGCGCGGGCACGACCAGCGCGCCGGCAGTCATGTCGCGTTCGGGTTGCGGCAGCGATCGCACCTGGTCGCGCGTCTGGCGCTGATCACCCTGCGGCGCAGCAATCATCGGCGGACCAGGTTGCGCAATGCCTCTCCATGCGCGCGCAGCAGGCCACTCGGTCGGCGGCATCCGCCGACCAGCCGCTGCAGAGTTCGGAGGTACTCCGACCGCGAACAGCACGGCCAGGCAAAAGGCCAGGATGCGCACCGGGCGCGAACGATTCCCCACCGCGGCGGGGAATCGTCCGCGTCGAGATTGCCGACCTGCTGGTTTTTCCGCGATCATTGGTGGTTGTGATGACGCCTCTGCAGTAGTCGCGCCATGTGGCCCTATCTCTCGCTCTTTGCCTGGAGCTTCGCGGCGGCAACCATTCTCCCGCTCGGATCCGAGCCGGCGGTCGTGTATCTGGTCGCCCAAGGACACCGGATTCCTGCCGTCGTCCTGGTCGCGACCCTTGGCAACTATCTCGGTGCCTGCACCACCTACGCCATCGGCCGGGGCATTCGGCACCGGTTGCGCTCGGAGCACACGTCACACCGAGGCACGCGCCGCGAACCTCATCGCCCGCTATGGTGCGCCCGCGCTCCTGTTGTCCTGGGTCCCGCTGATCGGCGATGCCATCGTCGCGGCGGCGGGTCTCGCCGGCACTCCTCTCGGATGGTTTTCCCTGTGGACCATCCTTGGCAAACTGGCGCGCTACATCGCCGTCGCGTACGGGGCGAGGCTGCTGGCGATCGAGTAGCGAACCTACATCGCGTGCTTGACGGGCCGCAGGTTGAAGAACACCGCAAACCCCGGGCGCACGCGCCCGTCGTACTGGACCTCGAGCTCCGTCGGGACGAAGTTCAGGGTCGCGGAGCCGCCAATGCCGGGCACAAGGTTCTTCCACGCCTTGAACGAGCGTACGTAGCCTGCCTGGATCTTGCCAATGGTGAAGACGCGCCCCGGATATTCGTGCGCATGAAGATCGTGCGCCGGCTTGCCGGCGATTTCCGCCCGGCCAAACCACGTGTCGCGTTCTCCGAACGTCAGGCTCGACTCGAGCAGGACGGCATGAGTGGTCAGATCGACCGGGCCGGTGGGTTCCTCGTCGCGTTCGGAATTCACACCCCAGGCCAGCGTCGTCGCCCACGTGCGCTCAGCGGTGACGGCGTGATACGTCGCCGACGCCGTGGCGCGTTTGACGTCGGCGCGTTCGGGGTGCTCGCCGACGCCCTCCTCTGACTCGGTCAGGTATCCGGCCGACACCTGGAGTGCGAGCTTCGGTGTTGGCGCGAAGGTGAAGCGACCAGCAACCGAGTCGAGTGCGCCGAGGTCGAGGTCCCACCGGTGTTCATCGGGTTCGCGGCCGTTGAAAGCCGATGCCTCCACCTTCCACTGCTTGCCCAACAGTCCGGTCGTCACAACGCCGTACGTGATGTGCGTCGAATCAAGCCAGTGATGCGCAACAGGCGCGATGGGATTGGACATGGCCGACAGCCGATGCGGAAACGCCGCGGGGCCGAGCGCCGGCTCCCCGGCGAGGCCGCCGTAAATCTGCCAGGACAGTGAAGCGTTCAACGGCCGCTCGTATTCGGCCGCCAGTTCCATGATGAAATCGTGCGGATGCTGCCGATCGTGGATCGTGTCGCCATCGCACACTTCGCCGCTCGCCAGGAGGTTCAGGTACCCACAGCCCGGAACAGTTAACGGCTCGAGACTGGCCATGGCACGCACACCGAGACGGCCCGTGCCGATGGGCCGACGCAGCATGAGCATGCCCCAATTCACACTGCTCCCCTGCTCTGAGCTGAAGCCGCCAGTCCGATGGATGTCGCCCGGCTCGTAGATGAACTGACCGAAGAGATTGCCGTGCACCATCGCCGTCCACGGACCCCAGCTGCGCATCACACCGAACATGGGCGTGTCCTGGGGCAGCCAGGCGGTGCCCGAGGCTTCGCGCGCCGGGAACAGCGACATGCCGGCATGCTCCGCGTGTTGGTGTTGCGCGTGCGGATCGGGAGCCGGCTGCTGAGCGGAGGCGGTCGATTGCGCCGCCAGTATCCACGCGAAAACCAAAAGACTCGTCAGACCCCGATTCATTTTCCTGATCCTTTTCCTGTGCTCGACGTACAGAGACAGCGACGGCGGCCGCGCCCATCGTCGCCGGCGACCCGAAAGAGTCAGGATCAGATGCGGAGAGGCAGAACGAACGTGCCGGAAGGACCGCTACGCGACGCCCGGTCCGCTGGAATCGACCACTGGGTGAGAGCGAAGGTGGACTCGGCGCGCGCGCTGAGGCTTACAGCCGGACCCAATAACGCCGACTGGCGACTCAGGACAATTGACGTGGACGTGACCCGGTGATCCCGTGCGCACTCGTTGTCGTTACTATCGCTGACGACGGTCTCAGCGGCGGATGATGACTCGTGGCATGCCGACACCTCGTCGGAGTCACCGGCTCGAGAGGTGACTTCGCCACCGAGACACGAGGCGGCGCACAGGAGATCGGCACTGACAAGCGTACTCGCGGCGAGCAGGAGTACGAGACCAACGAATCGCCGCGAAAGCCGCTTGAACATCGCGACCTACTTTTTGGGGGAACCGCAGGTCGGCATGGACTTGCCCATGTAGGGGTTCTTCAGATCCTTGCCGCGTTGCGCCCAGGTACCGCCGCCTTCCATCGGGCAGACGAAGAAGTGGACGTTTTTGATGCCCGCCTTCTCGAAAGCCGGGACGAGCAGGTTCGACAGGACCGCAAACTGTTCACGGGCCTCCGAAAGCTTCCCTGCGCTCGCGACAGCGTCGGCCGCTTTCTTCGCGGCCGCGCCACCAACCTGCTCCGCGAGCGGCGTCAGCGCGGTAGCGGGTTGAGCAACGTCCTTCAGTTGATCGGCCGCCAACGCGACGCGGATCGCTTCGTAATGTTCGAACGCCTTGACGACCGCGTCGTCCTGGGGCGAGGAGATCGTCAGCGCAAGAGTCCCGATGATCGCAAAAAGCATGTGCATACGTTTCCAGTCTACTGCAGGCTCACAGCTCGGCTTTCCGTAGCCGGAGCGCATTGAGAATCACCGACACCGAGCTGAACGTCATCGCCGCGCTCGCCCAGATCGGGCTGATCAACAGCCCGGTCCAGGGATACAGGATACCGGCTGCAACCGGCACACCGATCGCGTTGTAGACGAAAGCCAGGAACAGGTTCTGACGAATGTTCCTCATCGTGGAGCGGCTGAGCCGTCGCGCGCGTGCGATCCCCCGCAGGTCTCCCTTCACGAGCGTAATCCCCGCGCTCTCGATCGCGACGTCGGTTCCGGTGCCCATCGCGATGCCGACGGTCGCCTGGGCGAGGGCGGGTGCATCGTTGATGCCGTCCCCGGCCATGGCGACCACACGCCCCTCGCGCTGCAACCGCTGAATGACGTCCCGTTTCTGATCGGGCAGAACTTCCGGGATGACCTCGTCAATCCCGAGCCTGGATGCGATGGCATGCGCGGTCGTGGCCACGTCGCCGGTCAGAATCACGATCCTGAGCCCTTCAGCCTGGAGCATTCGAATCGCTTCGGGTGTCGTTGGCTTGATCTGGTCGGCGACGCTCACCGCGCCGGCCAGCCATCCATCGACCGCGACGAACATGACCGTCTCTCCCGCCGCCCGGCGAGCCTCCACCTGCGGAGCGACGGAAGCGATGTCTACGGCGTTCGACCGCATGAACGCGGCGTTTCCCAACTGAACTCGACGGCCCTCGACGGTGGCCGAGACTCCGCGGCCAGTGATGGACTCGAAACGAGTCGCAGCAGGGATCGCGATGCCACGCTCCCGAGCGCCCGCCACAATCGCCGCCGCTAACGGATGCTCGCTCGCTTGCTCGACGGCGGCCGCCAGGCGCAGCAGATCCGCGTCGCCGAACGGAGGCAGAGCCTTCACGTCAACGAGCCGCGGTTTCCCCTCGGTCAGCGTGCCGGTTTTGTCGACGACCAGGGTGTCCACCTTTTCCAGGCGCTCGAGCGCCTCGGCGTTCTTGATCAGGACTCCGGCCGCCGCGCCCCGGCCGGTGCCCACCATGATCGCCATCGGCGTCGCGAGGCCGAGCGCACACGGACACGCGATGATGAGAACGGCGACCGCGCTGAGCAACGCGTGCGCAAGTTTCGGATCCGGGCCCCACATCGTCCACGCAACGAACGCCACGACGGCCGTCAGGACGACGGCGGGAACGAAATAGGAAGAGACCACATCGGCAAGCCGTTGGATCGGCGCACGCGTCCGCTGCGCCTCGCCAACCATTCGCACGATCTGTGCGAGTAGCGTGTCTCGACCGACGCGCTCCGCCCGCATGGTCAAGGATCCCGTGCCGTTGATCGTGCCCCCCGTGACCGTGGCGCCTGATTCCTTCAGGACCGGGATCGACTCGCCGGTCACCATCGACTCGTCCACCGAGCTGCGGCCGTCGATCACGACGCCATCCACCGGCACCTTCTCGCCTGGCCGCACGCGGAGGACATCGCCGACCTGGACCGACGCGATCGGCACGTCCGCTTCCTCCCCCCCACGTAGACGGCGCGCGGTCTTCGGCGCCAGGCCGAGCAGCTGCCGGATCGCGCTGCTCGTCTGCCCGCGCGCGCGCAACTCGAGCACCTGGCCGAGGAGCACGAGCACGGTGATCACCACCGCGGTGTCGAAGTAGGTCTCGACGACTCCGTGGACGCGGAATCCGTCGGGGAACAGCGTCGGGACGAGAGTGCCCGCCACGCTGAACAGGTAGGCGGCGCCAACGCCCAGCGCGATCAGGGTGAACATGTTCGCGTGGCGGTTGACGATCGACGCCCATCCGCGCTCGAGGAGCGGCCAGCCGGCCCAGAGCACGACCGGCGTGGCGCAGACCAGGCCGATCCAGTTCGTGATGCGCATGTCGACGCGTCCGCCGAGGCCCATCCCGAGCACCATGTCCCCCATCGCGAGGAGGAACACCGGGAGGCCGAGCACGGCGCCGATCCACATCCGGCGGGTCATGTCCACGAGCTCGGCGTTCGGCCCCTCGTCGGCGCCGATAGGCGCCGTCGAGAGGTCGGGCTCCAGGGCCATTCCGCACTTCGGACAGAAGCCGGGATGGTCCTGCCGAACCTCGGGATCCATCGGACAGAAGTAGATCGTTCCCGCCGGCGCCGGCGGTTCCTCGTCCATCGGCGTCGGTGCGTCCGCGTGCAGGTACTTCTCAGGGTCAGCCTGGAATTTCTTCAGGCATCCGGGATTGCAGAAGTAGTAGCGGGTCCCCTGGTATTCCCAGGTTCCGGCGGCCTTTGCGGGGTCGATGTGCATGCCGCACACGGGATCGGTGACCAGCACCGGTGCGGCCGCCATCTTCAACATTTTTCCAGGCATGGTGTCGTTCCATTATCATTCCGTATGGCAAAGCTGCTCATTGCGGCCGGTCTCCTGACGTGCGTCCTGGGCGTGTTCGCGGCGCCGGGATCAACTCCAAACTCCAAAACTCCAAACTCCAAACGATCCACGCGGATTGGAAGATCTCGGTCGAGGGCCTCTCCTCTCCTGCCGGGGCCGAGAGCGCCCAGCCGCAGCTGACCGTCTCGAACGCGCGGCGTGCTCCTCAGCTGGATCGAACGCAAGGGGCCGCGACGCCATCCTCAAGTTCGCCGAGCGAACAGCCGCAGGATGGACGCAGCCGCGGGTGGTGGCGTCCGGCAACGACTGGTTCGTGAACTGGGCGGACGTCCCCTCCGTGCTCCGGCTCGAGAACGGCACGCTGGCCGCCCACTGGCTGCAGAAAAGCGGGCCCGGCACCTATGCCTACGACGTGCGCCTCGCACGGTCCAATGACGATGGGGCGACGTGGAGCGAGTCGTTCCTTCCCCACACGGACGGTACGAAGACCGAGCATGGCTTTGCGTCCCTCGTGGACCTGCCCGGCGGACTCGGATTGGTGTGGCTCGACGGCCGCGCGATGAAGGGTGACGGGCACGGCGAGCACGGCGGCGGCGATATGTCGCTCCGCTTCGGCGCCTACGGGAAGGACTGGAAGCAGACCGCCGAAAGGCCGCTCGATGCGCGCGTGTGCGAATGCTGCCCCACGGCGGTCGCGATGACCGCCGACGGCCCGATCGTCGCGTATCGCGATCGCAGCGCGAACGAGGTGCGCGACATCTATATCTCCAGGTTCGAGAAGGGAACGTGGACCGAAGGACGGCCGGTGCATGAAGACAACTGGCGCATCAACGCCTGCCCGGTGAACGGCCCGTCGCTGAGCGCGCGCGGCCGCGACGTCGCGATCGCCTGGTTCGCTGCAAAGGACGATCAGCCAAAGTCCTTTGCGGCCTTTTCGACTGACGCCGGGCGCACGTTCGGCACGCCAATCCGCGTCGATGATGAAGCCTCGCTTGGTCGCGTCGACGTCGAACTTCTGCCCGATGGCTCGGCCGTCGCCGCGTACATCGAGTTCGCGGCGCAGCGCGCCGATTTCCGCCTGCGGCGGATCACCCGGAGCGGAGAACGATCCGCGCCGATCACGATCTCCAACGTGGCCGGCAACCGGTCGAGCGGCTACCCGCGCGTGGCCTCGAACGGGCGCGAACTGGTCTTCGCGTGGGTTGACCGTCAGGGCGGCTCGCAGGTGCGAACCGCGGTCGCCAAGCTGCCCCAGTAACCACGATCATGGTCCGTCGTCTCGCCGCAGCGATCGTCGTTGCCGCGACCGTACTCCTTCCAAAGAGCGCCGCCGCCTATTCCGTGCTGGCGCACCAAGCCGTGATCGACGCGACATGGGAGCGCTCTCTAGGGCCGCTGCTCGCCTCCCGGTTTCGACTTTCTGCCGAACAACTCCGGGAAGCACGCGCCTACGCCTACGGCGGGTGCCTCATCCATGACCTCGGCTACCACCCATTCGCCAGCCGCTTCTTCGGCAACCTGACGCACTACGTGCGCAGCGGCGATTTCGTGGAAGCGCTGCTGCGGGAGGCCACCACGGCGCAGGAACTGGCCTTCGCGCTCGGCGCGCTCGCGCACTACGCGGCCGACACGCGTGGGCACGCGCTCGCCGTTAATCGCGCCGTCCCGCTCGTGTACCCTGAACTCCGGCAGAAGTTCGGCGACGTCGTCACGTACGAACAACACCCCGCCGCACACCTCAAGACCGAATTCGGATTCGACGTGCTCCAAGTCGCCCGAGGCCGCTACGCGCCGGATGCGTACCACGACTTCATCGGCTTCGAAGTCGCGAAGGACCTGCTGGCGCGCGCCTTTCGCTCGACGTACGGTCTCGAAGTAAAGGACGTGTTCGGCAACCTCGACTTCGCCATTACCACGTTCCGCTGGACGATCACCACGACCCTGCCAGAGGTCACGAAGATCGCGTGGGACTCGAAACAGGATGAGATCGCGGCGCTCGATGCCAAAATTACCCGCGACGCGTTCGTGTTTGCGTCGTCAAGGGCCGACTTCGAAAAACGCTGGGGCACGGAATACAAGCGGCCTGGGTGGGGGCACCGGGTCCTGGGCTGGCTGCTGAAGATCGTTCCGCGCGTCGGCCCCTTCAAGCCATTCGCGTTCCGCACGCCGACGGCTGAGGCTGCGCAACTCTTCCTCGCGAGCTTCGACGCCACGGTCGAGCGATACCGGTCGCTGGTGGCGACGGTGAACACCTCACCTTCGATCGACAACCGCAACCTGGATACCGGTCAACCGGTCGCGTCGGGAACGTACCGGTTAGTCGATGAAACCTACGCGGAATGGCTCGACCGGCTAGCGAAGCAGGCGGCTGGCGTCGTCACGCCAGCCATGCGAGCGGATATCCAGACTTTCTACGCGACGGGCCAGCGCCCTGCACACGTGTCGGAGAAGGACTGGAAAAGAACGATGAAATCGCTGGCGGCGCTCAAGAGCGCGACGCCGCGTTAACTGATGACCGCGGGGGCGCCGGCGGCGGTCAACACGTGCGTGTGGTGGCTGCAGATTTCTTCGACCGCGGCGTCCTTGTAGAAGTTCCCCATCGCGTACCCGCAGAGGAGCGCGAAGCGATGCCGGCGGGCGAGGTCGTTCCACAGCATTTCCAGGCGCGTCGCCGCGACCGTGCGTCCCTGTTTCCAGAGCACGTCCACCATCTCGCCATAGGCGCGGATCGGCAGCTCGGGATGCTTCTGCGCGATTGAGTGGAGAATCGGCTCCATCAATGCCGTGAAGAGGCTGGCGTTCGGCACGCCGTCTCTCATGAGCTCGTCCAGCGTGTCCTGGGCGTCGAGGAGGATAAGGCTGCCATCGGTTTGCAGGCCGACCGGGTCCACGCCGCCCCAGCGCAGGTGTTCCAGGATGCCATTCCGGTGTTCAGGAGTCGCGATCACAATCGCGGGATGACTGGCCATGAACCCAACCGTGAGGAACGAAGACACCAGCGCGCAGAGCGACTGTGCATCCTTATAAAAACGAACCGCGTGAAAACTGCTCGAGCCGTCCTGCGCGACACGTCCCATCCGACATCCCCCCGGCAACTAGTGACTGTCTCGGATTATTGCACACGTCGCATCCACTGTATTCAGCAGCACAGCTTCAGGAAGCAGAATCAGGACTATCATTCGGTGTTCACTACACTTGATGAGTGACCCTAAAGAACAGACATCGGCGCCAGGTTCGAGCCGCACGGAAGATAGAGCGGCGCACCGGCTCGCCGCCATCATCGAGTCCAGTGACGATGCGATCGTCAGCAAAGACCTGAACGGCGTCATTACCTCCTGGAATCAGGGCGCGGAGCGGCTGTTTGGCTATACGGCCGCCGAGGTCGTGGGCGAATCCATCACGATCATCATCCCTGCCGACCGGCTTCACGAAGAGCGTGAGGTGCTCACACGGATACGGGCCGGGAAAAAGGTGGACCACTTCGAAACGCTGCGCCGTCACAAGGACGGCACGCTTGTCCCCATTTCCCTTTCGGTCTCTCCCATTCGTGATGGCGACGGCACGGTGGTCGGCGCGTCCAAAATCGCCCGAGATATTTCGTATCGCCTCGAAGCGGAGGCCGAGCGCGCGCGGCTGCACAAGGCGGTACGCGAGGCCAGCCAGCTGAAGGACGAGTTCCTGGCGACGCTGTCGCATGAACTGCGAACGCCGCTCAACGCCATCCTCGGGTACGCGCGCATGCTGCGCGCCGGTCAGATCGAGGTCGCGAAAGAGGACCGCGCGATCGAGGTCATCGAACGCAATGCGACCTCGCTGGCGCAGATTGTCGAGGACGTGCTCGACGTGTCCCGGATCACGGCCGGAAAGGTCATCCTGAACCTGCAGCCGACAGATCCCGCCGAGATCATCACGAACTCGATCTTGAGCGTGGCACCGGCCGCCGACGCGCGCGGCGTCCAGATCGACACATTCCTGCATCCTGACGTCGGACGAATACCGGCCGATGCCGATCGCTTGCAACAGGTGCTCTGGAATCTCCTGTCGAACGCCGTCAAGTTCACCGGACGCGGAGGACGTGTCCACGTGCAACTGCAGCGCTCGGAGGGGGCAATCGAAATCGTCGTGAGCGATACCGGTATCGGGATTTCCGCCGAGTTCCTGCCCTTTCTGTTCGACCGCTTCCGGCAGGCGGACGCCAAAACAACCCGCGAGCAAGGAGGGCTTGGGCCTGGGCCTCGCGATTGCTCGACACTTCGTCGAGATGCATGGCGGGACGATCTCGGCGTCGAGCCCGGGTGAGGGAGAGGGATCGACGTTCCGCGTGAAGCTCCCGGTCATGATGCCGATCGAGCCCACGGTCACGGGCAACTCCGAGCGCCCCCTCTAGCCGAGGAGAAGCGCGCGCACGGCGGCAATTTCGTCGGCGTTCACGGTGTGCCCCATGCGAGGGTAGATTCGCTCGTCCACACTGGCTCCCATGCGACGGAAGACCTCGGCCGACTCGTGGACGCGTTCGACGGGGATATGCGGATCCACGTCGCTGCAGCCAAGAAAGACCGGGGTGCGCTCGAACGAACCTCGATAGGCGCGGGGAGTTCCAGGCGGACCGATCAGCCCTCCGCTCAACCCCACGATCGCGTGGTACCGCGTCGCGTTGCGGGCCGCGAATTCCTGCGACAAGCACGCCCCCTGCGAAAACCCCATCAAGGCGACGCGCTCGTGGGTGACCCCCTCGCCCGCCAGCGTTTCAAGGATGTCCCCCAAGAGGCGGAGTGCTGAACTCAGCCCTGGCTCGTTCCTCTCGATCGGGGCAAGGAATGAATACGGGTACCACGTGTTTCCCGCCGCTTGCGGCGCGATCCAGGTGACATCCGGCAGGTCGAATTCGTCAGCGAGCGAAAGGATGCCGTCCGCGGAATCTCCTCGTCCGTGTACCAGGACGACGGCGATCCGGGCCTGTGCGACGGCGGGGCCGCGGCGGATGATGGGCTGTCCGGAGTGCATGGGAGATGGTAGATGGAAGATGGTGAATGTGGTACTCTTAGACCTTCTGACACAAGGGCTTGCCGCCATATGGCGCGTGGTCCTGCGCTCAGGTCTGCGGGAATAACTCAGTGGTAGAGTGCGACCTTGCCAAGGTCGAAGTCGCGGGTTCGAATCCCGTTTCCCGCTCCAACCTTCGCTTGGACGCTTGCCCCCGACTGCTCAGCTACGGTTCGGCAAGCCAACTGCGAAGGTCGCCTCCACTCCGTTGCGCGCAGCTGCTTCGAAGATTGTTCCGGCGAGAACCTCTTCAGCCTGTCGTCTGAATCCCAAGAAGCTAATCTAGGACGTACTCCCAGTCGATCGGCGCCGTCGCCAAGTGGTAAGGCAGAGCTCTGCAAAAGCTCCATCCCCGGTTCAAATCCGGGCGGCGCCTCCAAACATTTCACTCCACCAGGTCGAACGCGTTTGGGATGACCGTGACGCGGGGCACACCTTCCACGACATCGATGGCCACGACATCGAACCGGGCGGGACGGTCGTGCAGGCCACGTCGGGCGATGTAGTCGACCGCCATCCGGCCAACGCGGCGCTGCTTCCACGGCGTGACCGACTCGGCGGCCACTCCACATTCCGCTGACGACTTCATCTTCACCTCGACGAAGACAACCGTGTCGCCGTCCTTCGCCACGATGTCGATTTCGCCATGCCTCGTACCGGTAGCGGCGCTCAAGAATTGCGTACCCCCGAGCGACGAGCTCGCGACACGCGAGATCTTCGCCTGATTCTCCAAGTTTCTGGCGTGTGTCTGTCATGCCCCACCGGGATCACAAGAAGTGGGCCTGCCCCGAGCGAAGTCGAGGGGCCTGCCCCGAGCGACGTCGAGGGGCCGGATTGAACTTCGGCGCCAGGGTGGTCGTCTGATGAGGCAGAGTTGAGGAGGCGCCTCTAGATGTTCGAGAACTTCCGTGCTGACGTCCGCTACACGCTCAAGTGGCTGCTGCGCAGCCCGGGCTTCACGGCCGTCGCCGTCGCTTCGCTGGCGCTCGGCATCGGGTTCAATACCGCCCTCTTCTCGATCATCGACGCGCTGCTGCTCAGGCCGCTGCCCGTCGATCGTCCCGACCGCCTGGTGGACGTCTACACGCGCGGCGCGGACGGCGATACCTACGCCACCAACTCCTACCCGGATTTCATCGACTTCCGCGCCCAGAACCAGGTGTTCACCGCCATGCTCGGGTACAGCCCGGCGATCGCGGCGGTGAAGACGTCGGACCAGTCCCGCATGGCGCTCGGCGAAGTCGTGACCGGCAATTACTTCGACCTGCTCGGCGTGCGTGCCGCCGTCGGTCGCACGTTGCAACCCAACGACGATACGCCGGGAGCCCCTCGGCGCCGTGGTCATCGCCCACCGGATCTGGATGCGGGAGTACGGCGGCGACCCGTCGGCCGTCGGCAAGACGATCCGGATCCACGGGCAGATCTACACGATCGTCGGCGTGGCGCCGCGCGAATTCATCGGCATGGTGCCGATGCTCCAGCCTGAGATGTGGATCCCGATCGCCTGGGTCGAGGAGATGGAGCCGGCGGGCATCCAGGATGCCGTGCCCTCACCCACCGGGAAGACCCGTCTCGAACGGCGCGGGCAGCGGTGGATGTTCGTGAAGGGCGCGGCTGAAGGACAGCGAGAACGCGCAGAGCGCCGAGGCCAACCTGCAGGTGATCATGCGGCAGCTCGCCGTCGACACATCCGAAGACGAACGAGAAGCGGCCGATCTCGGTGGCTCGCCAACGTTCGCCTCCATCCGCAGGCGGACCGCGCGCTGCGGCCGGTGGCCGTCGGGCCTGATGCTCGGCGTGGGACTCGTGCTGCTCGTCGCGTGCGCCAACGTCACGAACATGCTGCTCGCGCGTGCCTCCGGCGCGCCAGCGCGAGATCGGGATCCGCCTCGCGATCGGCGCGAGCCGCGGCACGGTTGATCCGTCAGCTCCTCACGGAAAGTGTCGTCCTCTCGGTGCTCGGCGCGGCTGCCGGCATCGGGCTGGCGGCGTTGCTGCTCGAGCTCTTTGCCGCGGTGCCGGTGCCGATGCCGGTGCCGCTGGCGCTCGCGCTGCAGATCGATAGCCGTGTGCTGCTCTTCACGCTCGGCATCGCCACCCTCGCAGGGCTGATCGCCGGCCTGGCGCCGGCGCTGCGCGCCACGCGACCGAACCTCGCCGCCGAGATGAAGGGGGACACGCCACGTCGGTGAGCGCCGTGGGCCGCCGCTGGGCGCTGCGCGATGGACTCGTCGCCGCGCAGACCGCCGTCACGCTCGTGCTGCTGGTCGCCGCCGGCCTGCTGACCCGCAGCATCATCGAGGCGCGCCGGATGGACCTCGGATTCCGTCCCGGCGGGATCGCGGCGCTGGCGGTGGATGTCGGCCTGATCGGCTACGATGAAACCCGCGCCAAGCAGTTGTACGAGCGTGCGACCGAGCGCATCCGCACGATCCCGGGACGTCGAATCTGCCGCCCGGGCGCTGCGCCAGCCGCTGGCGATCAACTACAGCCGCAACAGCATGTTCTTCCCGGAGCGCATGAAGCCCGGCGACACCGCGATCCCGATGTCCGGCGACGTCGGTGGACGACAAGTACTTCGAGACGATCGGCGTGGCGCTTGCTGCGCGGCCGCAACTTCAGCGCGGGCGACTGCCCGCGACCTCCGCGCACCGCGATCGTCAACGGAAGCGTTCGTGCGCACCTACTGGCCGGGCGCCGACGCCATCGGCAAGCGCTTCCGCCTGCGCACGGCCGATGGCCCCGAATACCAAGTCGTCGGGGATCGTCGCCGACTACAAGGTGGAGACCGTCGGCGAGAAACCGACGCCGTACATCCACTACTCGCTGCACCAGCGCGCGTTCACCGGACGAGGTGCTACTGGCTCGCACCACCGGTGAAGCCGGGTGCGCTCCTGGGCGCGATGCGGCGCGAAGATCCTGGCGCTCGAGCCGCAGGCGGTGGTCATCGAGGCAAAGACGATGGACGCGCAGGTCGAGGCCACGCTGATACCGGCGCGCCTCGCCGCGCAGGCAGCGACATGGTCGGCATCGTCGCCACGGTGCTCGCCGCAATCGGGCTTTACGGCGTGATCGCGTACGCGGTCGCGAGACGAACACGCGAGATCGGCATCCGGATGGCGCTCGGAGCCGGCGCCCGGCAAGGTCATCGCCATGGTGATGCGGCAGGGACTGAGCGTCGCAGCCGTGGGCATGGCGGGCGGGCTGCTGCTGGCGTGGCTCGCGGCGCGAGCCATCGCGTCCGGTCTCTACGGGATCAGCGCCCTGGACCCAGCCGCCTGGGGCGCGGCGCTGACCCTCTCGCTCCTGTCGGCCGCGGCCGCGAACTTCATTCCGGCCCGGCGCGCCTCGCGAGTCGATCCCTCGATCGCGCTGCGCACCGAGTAGGGCGGGCTTCAGACCGGCCGTGTGCCGGGTCTAAAGACCCGCCTACGGCTCGTACCAGTTACGCTCCGAGCGACTCGTCGAACGCGCGCAGCACGCTGTCGGCCTGGTCCTTTGAGAGCACGAGGGGGGGCGCGAAGCGGATCGCGTTCTTGCCGGCGCCGAGAATCAGCACGCCGCGTTTGAACATCGCCTGCACGATCGCGTTGCGCGCCTCGACGGCCCGCTCCTTCGTGGCCCGGTCTTTCACCAGTTCGACGCCGATCATCAGCCCGAGCCCGCGAACATCTCCGATCACCTGGTGCTTCTGCTGAAGCTCCCGCAGACCCGGCGATCAAGTGCGCGCCGACGGTTGCGGCATTGGCGACCAACTGCTCTTTCAGCAATCGGATCGTGGTGTTCGCCGCGGCGCACGACACCGGATTGCCTCCGAACGTACTGGCGTGGGCACCCGGCGGCCAGACCATGATGTCGGCCCGTGCGCAGGTCACGCCGAGCGGAAGCCCCGAGGCGATGCCTTTGGCGATGTTCACGACATCAGCCGTGACTCCGAAATGCTCGAGCGCGAACATCTTTCCCGTGCGCCCCATGCCCGACTGCACTTCGTCGCCGACCAGCACGATCCCGTGTTGCGTGGCCAGCTCGCGAAGCCCCTGCAGGAACGCTTTCGGCGGGACGATGTAACCGCCTTCGCCCTGGATCGGCTCCACCACGATCGACGCCACTTCGTCGGGCGAGATGAGGTGCACGAAGAGCTGGTCGCGGATGAATGACAGCGACGCCTCCGCGCACGCATCGGGGCTGCCGCTGAAGCGATAGGTATCGGGATAGGGCGCGTGATAGACGCCCGGCATGAAGGGCATGAAACCGCGGCGCTGGATCGCCTTGCTCGCGGTCAGCGACAGCGAACCCATCGATCGGCCGTGGAACCCGCCGTAAAACGCGATCACCCCCTGCCGCTTGGTGTGATACCGAGCGAGCTTGATGGCCGCTTCCGTCGCCTCCGTCCCCGAATTGCCGAAGAACGTGCGGACGTCCCCTGCGATCGGAACGATCTGCGCGAGCTCCTCCGCCAGGCGCACCTGCGGTTCGTAGTAGAAGTCCGTCCCCGACATGTGGATGAACTTCTGCGCCTGGTCGCAGATCGCCTTGACGACCTCCGGATGCGACACGCCCGTGGAGTTGACCGCGATGCCCGCGGCGCAGTCGAGGAACCGGTTGCCGTCCACGTCTTCGACGACCGCGCCTTCCCCGCGGGCGATCACGAAGGGATAGTCGCGGGTGTAGGACGGCGACACGAACTTCGAGTCCTTGTCGATGATGGCTTTGGCCCTGGGCCCTGGCAGTGCGGTCTTGATATCGGGAGCGTTCATTTTCTCTTCCATCGGGTCGTCGAACCCGTATCTTCGAGCAGGATGCCGCGCGCCTCGAGGTCTTTTCGAATGCGGTCGGCCTCGGCAAAATTGCGCGCCATGCGCGCGGCGCGGCGTGCCTCGATGAGTTGTTCGATCTCCTCCACCGGCACCGGCGGCCGCTGATCTTCCTGGCGCCGCAACGACAACACGCCGAGCACCTGGTCGAAGCGGTCGAACGCCGCGCGGATGGCCGCGCCGTCGGACTGGCTGATCTCGCCGCTGTCGATCGCGGTGTTGAGCGCCCGAACGAGATCGAACACGACACCCAGCCCCGCCGCGGTGTTCAGATCCTCGAGTACGTGCCCCGCGAAGGCCTGCTGCGCCGCGTCGAGCTGCGCGGGGAGGGCGGTAGACGCCGGCCCCTCCGGAAGGCCTTCCAGCCTCGCCAGGAAGTCGGTCAGGCGCTTGAGCGCCTCTTCCGCCTGCGCCATGGCGGTCCACGAGAACTTCAACTGCTTCCGGTAGTGGACGCCCAGATAGAGATAGCGGAGCGCCGACGGCCGGAAGCCGCGCGCCACCACGTCCTCGAGGTTGAAGACGTTGCCGAGCGACTTGGACATCTTCTCGGCGCCGTGGTCCTCGTCGTCGATCATCAAGTGTTCGACGTGGAACCAGAACCTCGAGAAGGGTTGGCCGGTGGCTCCTTCGCTCTGCGCGATCTCGTTTTCGTGGTGCGGGAAGATCAGGTCCACGCCGCCGCAATGGATGTCGATGGGCGGCTCGCCGAGGAGCCGCAGGGCCATCGCGGAGCACTCGATGTGCCAGCCGGGACGGCCGGGGCCTATCCCCGGATCCCAGGTTGGCTCTTCCGGCTTCGTCGCTTTCCAGAGGACGAAGTCGCGCGCGTTTTCCTTGTCGTACTTATCGGCATCGATGCGGGCGCCGCTCTTCATCCCCTCGTGGTCGAGACGGGCGAGCTTGCCGTAGTCGGGGAGCGTCGAGATCTTGAAATAAACCGATCCGTCGCTTCGGTACGTGTGCCCGCGCTCTTCGAGCGCCTTGATGGTCGCTCCCATCGCCTGGATGTTCTCGTCGTCGGTGGCGCGGGGGTTCTCCTCGACCGGTTCGAGCCCCAGCGCCGCGGCGTCCTCGAGAAACGTCGCGATATAGCGTCCGGTGTATTCGCGCAGCGGCACACCGGCCTTTTGCGATTCAAGGATGGTCCGGTCGTCCACGTCCGTGAAATTCATGACCTCTCGCACGCCGTAGCCGGCGTAATACTTCAACGCGCGCCGCAGGACGTCCACGGCCACGAAGGTGCGGAAGTTCCCGATGTGCCCGCGCGTGTACACCGTGAGGCCGCAGGCGTACATGCGAACCTGGTTCGCGTGCGAGGGCGCGAATGGTTCTTCGCGGCGGGACAGTGTGTTGTACAGGCGCATGCGAACGGACAGCGGTCGCGGTCAGGCGGGAAGGGGAATGCGGGCCTCCGACGCGCGGCCGGCGGACCGCGCCTCGATCTTCAGCTCTCGATCGACCTTGTGGAACTCGAACGCAAGGTCGGCGTCGGCCGCAGGTTGCACCCGTCCGGCCAGGTCCTCGACCGCGGCGGCGACACCGCCTTCCCCCTGCGCCGTGACGCCGAGCTGTTGGGCAACTTTCGCCGCGAGCTCGGTCGCAATCGCGCGCAGGTCCCCGGTGGCCGGGAGCGAGAAACGCAGCACGAGGCCGTTCCGGACCGCGCCCGCTGACTGAGACATATCCACTGATTCTACAGCGAAATCCGGCCGAACAGCCGCCGCGCGCTGCGCGTGTCGGCATCGATCTGCGCGCGCAGCGCATCGCCATCGGGGAACGCGCGCTCGTCGCGCATGCGTTGCACGAACGACAGCCGGAGCGTGCGCCCGTACAGGTCGCGGTCGATGTCGAGCAGGTGTGCCTCGACGACTGGCGCGCTGACGTCGCCGAAGGTCGGGCGCAGCCCGATGTTGGTCACCGACGGAAGCACGATGCCGTCCACCGATGCCAGCGTGGCGTAAACGCCGGCCGGGGGAATCAGCTCGTTCGGGCTGGCGAGGTTCGCGGTCGGCACACCCAGCTCGCGGCCGCGGCCGGCCCCCCGCACAACCTCCCCGTCGATGAAGTAATGATGGCCGAGCAACGCTCCCGCCTCGTCGACTCGCCCCTCCGCGACGAGGCGACGCACCCGCGTGCTGCTGACCACGAAATCCTTGTAGCGAACAGGGTCGATCTTTTCAGCGCGGAATCCGTAGCGCATGCCGAGCGTGCGTAACACGGAAAACGTGCCGGCGCGGTCGTGGCCAAAGAGGAAATTGGCCCCCACCCACACCTCCGCCACGTGCAGCCAGTCGACCAGCACCGTCTTGACGAACATCTCGGGATCCCAGAGCGACAGCTCGCGTGTGAAACGTACGAGCGCGACGCCCTGCATCCCGGACCGTGAGAGCGCCTCGATCTTCTGCTCTTTTGTCATCAGGAGCGCCGGTGCCTTGTCGGGGCGCAGGACGCGTGGCGGATGGGGTTCGAACGTCATCGCGGCGGGGGTCCCCGCCCGCTCCCCGGCGCGCTGCCGCACGCGGTCGATGATCTTCATGTGCCCGCGGTGGAGCCCATCGAAGTTCCCCAGCGCCAGCACAGGATTGTTCCAGCGGGGCGGCGGATCGTCGGGAAAGCACGCAACCTGCATCTACAGCTCGATCACCAGGCCATCGTACGCGAGCTGCATCCCCTCGGGCAGCCGGGCGTTGGTATCCGCGTGCGGCAGGTCATGGCACATATGGGTGAAGTAGGTCTGTTTCGCGGCGATGCGGCGGGCCGCTTCGATCGCTTCCGACAGGGAAAAGTGCGTGGGGTGGACACGCTCGCGCAGCGCATCCAGCACGACGACCTCCAGGTTGTGCAGCTCCGGCCAGGTCTCGTCCGGAATCGCGTTGCAATCGGTCAGGTAGCCAAACGCTCCAAATCGATAGCCGAGGATCGGCCGGCTGCCGTGCATGATTGCCAGCGGCTTGATGGAATGCCCGTTAACCATCACGGCTCCAGCCACCGGAATCAATTCAAGCGACGGCAACCCTCCCCCTTTCGGCGCACGCGGATCGAAGACGTACTTGAACATGCTCCTGATGTCCGCAAGCGTGGCTTCGTCGCCGTAGCATGGCATCGCGCGTCCCTGCGGGGCGGTAAATCGCCGGGTCTCGTCGAGCCCGAGAATGTGATCGGCGTGAGCGTGGGTAAACAGGATCGCGTCCACGCGTCTGATGTCATGCGCGAGCGCCTGTTGACGGAGATCAGGGCCGGCGTCCACCAGGATCGCGGTCCCGTCGTCCATCTGCACGTAAATCGACGGACGCAGCCGGCTGTCATGCGGATCAACCGAACGGCACGTTGGACAGTCGCACGCAATCATCGGCACGCCGTGCGACGTGCCGGTGCCGAGGAACGTAATCTTCACGGGTTACGGAAGGACGACGCGCGGCTGTTGCTGCGCCTGAACGAAGCGCATGCGCAGGTCGTAGAGCAGGTCCTCGAGAAGCTTCGACTCCGCCGGCTCGAGGTTCCCGCGCGTCTTCTCCTGGAGCATGGCGATGAGCTCGATCATCTGCGACGCCGCCTCGAGGTTGGTCTCGCCGACCTCGCCGGTGACCGGGTCCGGCAAGTCGCCAAAATGAATGGCCGCCGTCGTCCCCAACGACAGGATGAAGTGCGCGAAACTGACCGCCGGCTCGGGGGTGTCCACGACCGAATGCTAGCATGGCGCCATGGCGAAATCCGCAGAGGTCGGCCTACCGCAAGCGTCGGCCGGAGACGAATTCCAGCGCCTCGTGGACATCATGGCGACCCTGCGCGGACCGAACGGCTGCCCGTGGGACCGCGAGCAAACGCTCGAGTCCCTGCGGGGCTTTGTGCTGGAAGAAACCTACGAGGTGCTCGAGGCGATCGATCGCGGTGATCACGACGACTTGCGCGGCGAGATCGGCGATTTTTTGTTCGAAGGGGTCTTTCTCGCGCAGATGGAGTCGGATGCCGGCCGGTTCACCGTGACCGACTCGCTGCGGCACATCAACAACAAGCTCGTGCGCAGGCATCCGCATATCTTCGGCGATGCCGCCGGTGTCGATACCCCAGGCAAAGTGGTCGAGCAGTGGGAACAAATCAAGGCGCGCGAGCAGCAGAGCGCCGGCGAGCGCACGTCCCTGCTGAAGGGGCTCGCGAAGGCCCTGCCGTCGCTCCTGCGCGCGCACGAGATCGGCACGCGCGTCGCCGCCGTCGGCTTCGACTGGGCGAAGACCGAGGACGTGATCAGCAAGATCGAAGAAGAGGTCGCCGAACTGCGGGACGCCAAGAACGAGGGACGCGAGCGCACCGAAGAGGAGATGGGAGACCTGCTCTTCTCCATCGTCCAACTCGCCCGCCAGCTCGGGATCGAAGCGGAATCCGCGTTGCGCAAAGCCAACGAGAAGTTCACGAAGCGCTTCGAAAAGCTGGAGGACGCCTTCGAAGCGCGTGGTCGCGACATCCATGGCGCGACGCTCGAAGAAATGGAGAGCGTCTGGGCGGAAATCAAGACGCATCCGGCGTAGCGGCGACAGCCACTCCCCTGCTCAACGGCGCCACGGCGTCGCTTCGCGAGGCACGAAGACACGAAGACGCGAAGACACGAAGAGTTTGTTGTTTACTCTTTCTTAGTCCGGGGTCGGATGACTCGCTTGAGACCGTTCTTGATGAGAGCGGTGTTGAAATTCATCAACAGCGCGATCTCCAAGTCGAGGGTCTTCAAATACGAGATCGCTTGCTGCCGATGAAGGACTCGAAGCTTGGGAACGCATTTCAATTCCACCAGAACAAGGCCCTCAACGATCAGGTCGACTTTCTGCCCCGGAATCTTCCATTGCTTGTAGGTGACGTCGATCTTCTTCTCGCATTCGAATTTCAGTCCTCGCTCATCGAGTTCGAGGCAGAACGCTCGCTCGTAGATCGACTCTTTGAAGCCCGGGCCGAGAATGGAATGAACGGTAAATCCAACGTCCACGACTTTTGTCACCAGTTCTTCGACTTCCGGCGCTAACGGTGAAGGAACCCGCAACATATAAACCCCCTTTAAAACACTTCGTGTCTTCGCGTCTTCGTGTCTTCGCGTCAGCGCGGCAGCGCCAACCGTTGTGAGTGGCTGTCGCTCGAATAGGTTCTGCCGCTGCCCCAACCCCACACCCGGACGCTGCGTCCATCGGTCTCCACGAACACCGCGCCGTCAGTGGCGGTGTTGAACATCTCCACACCTCGGGCCCGGTAGCGGTCGACTACGACCTTGGCGGGATGGCCGAAGCGGTTGTTCTTTCCGGCACTGAAGATGACGGCCCGTGGCTTCGTGGCGTCCAGGAAGGGATCGCTGCTCGAGGTCGCGCTGCCGTGGTGGGGGGCTTTCAGGATGACCGTGCGGCCGAGATCCAGCAGCGGCACCAGCACTCGCTCGACGTCGCGGCCGATGTCGCCGGGTAGCAGGATGGACACGTCGCCGAATCGGAGTTCGACGACGACCGAGTCGTCGTTCCTCACGCGTTGGCGTTCCCACTCCGGTTCCGGCGGATGCAGGACTCTGACCTCCGCGTCTCCGGCCCGATCGACATCGCCGGGCCGCACGATGCGCCACGCAACTCGCTCCGCTGCGGCACGCAGCCCGAGCGCCCGGCGAGCGGGATGCGGCGGCACCGGGACGCCGTCCCACACGTAGCCTGGGCGGAATGCCTGCAGCACGCCCTCGGCGCCACCGATGTGATCAGGATCGGCATGTGTGAGCACGAGGGCTCGCAGGTCGCTCACCTGCAGCGCACGCATCGCGGGCACAACCACGCGCCTCGCGATGTCGAAGGTCGTTCCCGCCAACCCCCCGGCATCCACGAGGAACGCGCTCCTGTCGGGCATCTGGACGACGGTGGCATCTCCCTGCCCGACGTCGAGGAACGCCACTCGCAACACGCCGGCGGCGGGCAGGCTGACAAGTCCGCGAGAACTGGCGGCGGGACCGGAGACGAGCACACCCATGGCGACCGCGAGGATCACGATCGACGCGCGACGGAGTCGCGACTGGAGCAGGCCGAGACACGCGGCGTAGTAGAGGGCGCACAGCCACCAGGCAGGGGCCGGAACGTCCTGCGCGAGCCAGGGTGCCAGTTCCACGAATCGCGCCGACTCCACCAGCGCCTCGGCCGACCAATGGACCCCGACGGCCACGCGATCGGCCCACGACGGGCTGAGCGGCGCGACTCCAAGAATGCCGATCGAACCCGCCTGCACCAACGCCATCAGCGGGATCGCGGCGAAGTTGACCACGAGGCCGGCCGCGGTGATCCGCGCGAAGAAAGCCGCCGCAATGGGAGCAAGAGCGATCTCGGCGACCAGGGTCGCGGCCGGCAGCGCCAGAAGCGTTCTCGCCGTCCGGAGCGGACGCAGGAGCCGCGGCACACCGAGGACGATCGCGACGGTCGCCGAAAACGACAGCAGGAAGCCGGCGTCCACGACCATAACGGGAGATACGGCGGTCGCGAGTATGGCGGCCACCGCCACCGTGTTGAGCGTGGAGCCCCGGTGGTCGACGACCCGCGCGGTGAGGAAGACGATCGCCGCCGAGATGGCTCGCGACACCGAGGCCGCACCGCCGGCAATCTCGCCGTAGAACACGAGCGCACCGATCACCGCCAGAGCTGCGGCTCTGCCAGGGACGCGACACACTCGCGCGACGAACAGCAACATCACCGTGAAGATCGCGATGTTCCCACCCGAGATGGCGATGACGTGGTACGTGCCAGCGTCCTGGAGTCGCCGTTCGTCCTCATCCGACAGACCGGTGCGGTCACCGATGAGAATCGCGGTGGCAATGGCGGCGGAGCGGGGGCTCAGGGGCGAGAGATGGCGCGAGAGGATCCGGCGCGTCCAGGCACGCGCTTCGCCCGCGGCCTCGGCCAAGGGAGTGGCCGGCGCGATGACTTCGACGAGGGTGGCGCTTTTCACCGACCCTGTTAGGGCGATCCCGCGCCGTGCGAGCGAGCGCGCCTCGTCCGGGACGCCAGGATTGCGGAACGTCATCGGCGCGCGCAGCAGCGCCGCGAGCCGTACCGTGCGTCCTGCCCGCCAGCGCTGGATGTCAGCGGGCGCGACCGCGCCGCTCACCGAAAGGCGGGCGCCCCCCTCAATCATCCGGTCCGGCGCCGTGTCGTCGCATCTACCAGCGCACACCCGGTCTACGTCCACCATCAGTGAGGCGCCGTACTCAGCAACCGCCGCATCGTCACGCAGGCTGCCGATGACGGTCACCGGATCGGACGTGTCGCCGGCGTTGACGTGGAACCAAGCCAGCAGCGGCGGCGAATAGAGACTGCGCGCCGACGAGGCGCCAGAGGAAAAGCCGGCCGCAGCAAATCCGATCACTGCGGCAAATGCCACCAGCGCATCGAACTCGAGCGCCAGGAAACCCACACCGGCGATCAGGGCAAAGAGCGCCGCTCCCGCCGACGCGAGCCTGTGATGTTCAGGAAGAGACTCACCGAGGACAAGGCCCGCGACCGTACCACCAAGCAACGGCACCGCCGCCAGAACCGCAGGAACGCGCACGTTCCCTCAGCCCTGCAATCTTCACTTCCCCTTCACAAGAGGTCAGAGATCAAGAGATTCCTGGTCTCTTGTGAGGAGTGTGTGGCTGTCGTTGAACTTATTGCGCGGCGGTCAGGCTTTGCCGGTGGCAGTTTTTGCGTGGTAATCCTGCAGCGCCTGCACGGTCAGTCCCTCGGTATTGAGGGCGCGGATGGCGTTGACGACCGCGGCGGCCCCGGTGAGCGTGGTGATGCAGGTGACCCCGTGCATCATCGCGATCCGGCGCACCGTACGGTCGTCGAAGAACGACTCGCGGCCGAGCGGCGTGTTGACGACCAGCTGGATGCGGTTATTGAGGATCTCGTCGCCGACGTGTGGACGGCCCTCGTTCACCTTGAAGACGATGTCGGCATCGATCCCGTGCGCGCGCAGGTAGTTGGCCGTGCCGCGCGTCGCCACGATCTTGAAGCCAATCTCGGAGAGGTCGTGCGCGATCTGCACCACCGATGGCTTGTCGTGATTGTTGACGCTGATGAAAGCGGTCCCCTCGCGCGGAAGTTGCAGGCCGGCGCCGATCGCCGCCTTGGCAAACGCGTGTCCGAAGGTCTGCGCGCCTCCCATCACTTCGCCGGTGGACTTCATCTCCGGCCCGAGGATGGTGTCGACCCCGGGGAACCGCACGAACGGGAAGACGGGGGACTTCACGAAGAAACCGCCGACCTCGAGATCTTCGGTCAGTCCGAGTTGCGCGAGCGTGCGCCCGATCATCAGGCGTGCCGCCACTTTCGCGAGCGGAACCCCGGTCGCCTTCGAGAGGTACGGCACCGTGCGCGAGGCGCGCGGATTCACTTCGAGCACGTACACGGTTTCGTCCTTGATCGCGAATTGCGCGTTCATCAGGCCGACGACCTTCAGGGCGCGCGCGACCCGGCGCGTGTAGTCGCGAATCACCTCGACGTGCCGGTCGCTGACCTTGAACGGAGGCACGACGCAGGAGCTGTCGCCCGAGTGAATGCCCGCTTCCTCGATGTGCTCCATGATGCCGCCGATGATCACGGCGCCCGTGGCGTCGGCCACGGCATCGACGTCGAGCTCGACGGCGTCTTCGAGGAACTTGTCGATCAGGATGGGATGGCCCGGCGAGGCCGCCACCGCGTGCGTCATGTAGCGGTCGAGAGCGGCCATGTCATAGACGATCGCCATCGCGCGCCCGCCGAGCACGTAGGACGGACGAACGACCAGCGGGAAGCCGATCGAGCCGGCCACCTCACGCGCCTCTTCGATCGACGTCGCCGTCCCGCTCGGCGCCTGGGGAATGCCGAGGTCCCACAGCAGCTTCGCGAAGCGCTCGCGGTCCTCGGCGAGATCGATCGAGTCGGGTGAGGTGCCGATGATGCGAACACCGGCCTCTTGCAGCGACAGCGCAAGTTTCAGTGGTGTCTGCCCGCCGTATTGGACGACGCACGAGACTTCCCCGCCCGCCTCCTGTTCGCGCGTGATGATCGCGGAGACGTCCTCGAAGGTCAGGGGTTCGAAGTACAGCCGATCGACCGTGTCGTAGTCGGTGGACACGGTCTCCGGGTTGCAATTGATCATCACGGTCTCGAACCCCTCTTCACGTAACGCGAAGGCGGCGTGACAACAGCAGTAGTCGAACTCGATGCCCTGGCCGATGCGGTTCGGCCCGCTGCCCAGGATGACGACCTTCTGTCGCGGCGTCGGATCCGCTTCGCACTCCCGTTCGTAGGTGCCGTACATGTAGGGCGTGAACGACTCGAACTCCGCGGCGCAGGTGTCGATCCGTTTGTAGGCCGGCTTGATCCCCAGCTCGAGGCGTGCGCTGCGCACCGCTTCTTCATCAGTGCCCAGGACGGTCGCGAGCTCGCGGTCGCCGATCCCCGCGCGCTTCAGGCAACGCAGCAGGTCCTCCGACATGCCGCGCAGGCCGACGAGCGTCGCCGAACGCTGCAACTCCACGATCTGCGAGAACTGGACGAGGAACCAGGGATCGATCTTCGTCGCCTGGTGGAGTTCCTCGACCGTCCAGCCGCGATCGAGGGCGCGGAAGAGGGCCCACATCCGACGGTCGTTCGGCACGCTGAGTTCGCGCTGCAGCGCCCCCTGCTCTTCCTCGTCGGTGAGCCCGCGCGCGGTCTGGCCGAACAGCTGCCCAGACGATCCCAGTTCCAGCGACCGGAACGCCTTCATGAACGCTTCCTTGAAGGTGCGCCCGATCGCCATCACTTCTCCCACCGACTTCATCTGCGTCGTCAGCGTCCGGTCCGCGCGGGGGAACTTCTCGAACGCCCAGCGCGGCACCTTCACGACGACGTAGTCGATGGTCGGCTCGAACGAGGCGGGGGTGAGGCGGGTGATGTCGTTGGGAATCTCGTCGAGGTGATATCCGAGCGCCAGCTTGGCGGCAATCTTGGCGATCGGGAAGCCGGTGGCCTTCGACGCCAGCGCCGACGACCGCGACACGCGCGGGTTCATCTCGATGACGATGATGCGGCCGTTTTCCGGGTTGATCGCGAACTGGATGTTGGACCCGCCGGTCTCGACGCCGACCTTGCGGATGATGCGGCGGCCCAGGTCGCGCATGCGCTGGTACTCACGATCGGTCAGCGTGAGCGCCGGCGCCACCGTGATGCTGTCGCCGGTGTGGACGCCCATGGGGTCCACGTTCTCGATCGAGCAGATGACGACAAAGTTGTCGGCCTTGTCGCGCATCACCTCGAGCTCGAATTCCTTCCAGCCGATCACCGACTCTTCGAGCAGGATTTCGTGGACGGGGCTGAGGTCGATGCCGCGGCCGGCGATCTCGCGGAACTCTTCGATGTTGTAAGCGATGCCGCCGCCGACGCCGCCGAGCGTGAAGGACGGGCGGATGATGGCCGGGAAGCCGATGTCTTCCACCGCGTTGAGCGCTTCGTCCAGCGAGCGGCAGTAGTGGCTGCGCGGCGTGTCGCAGCCGATCTCGGTCATCGCATCGCGGAAGAGCAAGCGATCTTCGGCGAGCTTGATCGCTTCGATCGATGCGCCGATCAGCTCGACGCCGTACTTCTCGAGCGTGCCGTTTTCGCCGAGCGCGACCGCCAGGTTGAGCGCCGTTTGCCCGCCAACCGTCGGCAGGATGGCGTCCGGCCGCTCGCGCTCGATGATCTGCGCGACGATCTCGGGCGTCAGCGGTTCGACATACGTACGGTCGGAGATCTCCGGGTCGGTCATGATCGTCGCCGGGTTGCTGTTGACGAGAATGACCTCGAGGCCTTCGGCCTTGAGCGCCTTGCACGCCTGGGTGCCCGAGTAATCGAACTCCGACGCCTGCCCGATGACGATTGGACCGGAACCGATGACGAGAACCCGCTTGATATCGGTACGCTTCGGCATCTACGCGCGCTTTTCCATCTCTTCGACGAACTGATTGAACAGGTAATCGGCGTCGTGCGGGCCGGGCGCCGCTTCCGGGTGGTACTGAACGCAGAAGACCGGCTTCGTCAGGTGCCGCAATCCCTCGACCGTGCCGTCGTACAGATTGAGGTGCGTCACCTTGACGTCGCTCGGCAGCGACTTCGGATCGACCGCGAACCCGTGGTTCTGCGAGGTGATCTCGACCTTGCCGGTCTCGAGCTCCTTGACGGGATGGTTCGCGCCGCGGTGGCCGAACTTCAATTTGTAGGTGCTGCCGCCCATCGCCAACGACAGGATCTGGTGGCCAAGGCAGATGCCAAACACCGGGACCTCCGCCTTGATCAGTTCCCGCGCGTTGCGGATCGCGTAATTCAGCACGGCGGGATCTCCCGGGCCGTTACTGAGAAACACGCCATCAGGCGCGTACGCCAGCAGATCCGACGCGGGCGCTGTCGCCGGGAAGACGCGGACGTCGGCGCCATGTGCCGTGAAGCGGCGCAGGATGTTCCACTTCATGCCGTAGTCGTACGCGGCGATCTTGAGCGGGCGGCCGGCGCGGCCTTCCGGCACCGGGGCGAACTCGTCCGAGGGCTCCGGCTTCCAATCGAACGGCGCGTCGCAGGTCACACCGAGCACGAGATCGGAGCCTTCCATCGACGGCACCGCGCGCGCCTTCTCGATCAACTCGCGCGGGTCCACGTCGCCGGTCGCGATCACGCCGCGCATCACACCCGAGGAACGCAGCACGCGCGTGAGCGCGCGGGTATCGATGTCGGAAATTGCAACGATGTTGTTGCGCGTGAGGTAGTCGCGAAGCGTCCCCTCCGACCGCCAGTTGCTGGCAATCGGCGACTCGTCGCGAATGATGAACCCCGCCACCTGGATCCCGCGGGACTCGCCGTCTTCCGGCGTGATTCCGTAGTTCCCGATCTCCGCGGAGGTCATGGTCACGATCTGACCTGAGTAGGACGGATCGGTCAGGATCTCCTGGTAGCCCGTCATGCTCGTGTTGAACACGACTTCGCCGGACGTTTCTCCGCGCGCACCGGCGGCGTCCCCTTCGTACCAAATCCCGTTTTCAAGCGCGAGTGTAGCTTTCATCGAATAGGTTCGAGAGATCCCGACACGCGAGCTTGACGCCCCGGCGGAATGGTGGTGCTCGTGCGCCACGTTTGATAATTCACCAGTTCCAACTGGACGACATGAGTTCCGGCGGTGACGCCCTTCAATTGGAGCGGAGTCGTACCCACGGGCTTGCCGTCGAGGATCACGCGCGCCCCGCTCGGGTTGGAATTCACAAAGAGCGAGCCGGTGCCGCTCGTCTGCTCCTGCTGCGGCGACGGCTTCTGTTGCGGCGGCGGCGGCTTCGGCTGTTGCGGCTGCGGTCGGCTCGGCGGCGTGGTTCCCGGCAGCCGCTGCAGCTTGGATGTAACGGTCCTGTCAGGCGACTGCGCGCTGAGGGGGACGATGTGCCGGTCGGCGACGAATCCTTCCTGCACGATTCGGATCGTGTAGGAACCAAACTTCAAGTTCTCCAACGCGAGCGGCGTGCGGCCTCGCCACGTTCCATCGACCATGACCCCGGCGTTGGGCGGGGTCGATCTGACGGTGATCGATCCGGTGGTGGGCGCAGTGGCTCGCGGCGATGCGGGGGCGGCGGACCGCGGCGCGGTGGGCCGCGGAGCGGCCGGAGCAGGACGCGGCGCCTCGGCCGGTACATTCGGAGACGCGCCTGGCGACGGCTGTTGCGGCGTTTGTGGCTGGCCGGGCGGCGCGACCGTCTGCTCGCTGAACTCTTTCTCCCCCGGCGTCGGCGCGGCAGTCGTGGTCGGCGGCGCCTGCGTGACGGGCGTCGCTGGCTCGATGTTGCGGCCGCGCACAACATACCCGGCGCCGAAGCCGAGCAAGAGGCACAGGATGCCCGTCATGACAACCGGCATCACCAGGGACCGCTGCTCCTCCACCACGAGCGCAGGTTCCGTGATCGACGAGTACCCCCGCGAGGGCGTCTCGACCGGAATCGCGGCGCGCGTAGGCTCAACAGCCTCCTCCTCGAGCTCTGGTTCGTCGACAGCATCCGCATCAAAATCGCTCGCGAACCGCTCGAGCTTCGGGGGCAAATCCTCGCGTGATTCCGCTTCGGTCTCCGCCTCGGCTTCCTCGCTGCGCAAGGCGAAATCCAGCGCGTCCTCCTCCTCCTCGGCGCGAAAGACGTCTTCTTCGATCGACGCTTCTGCGGGCTCCTCGTGGTCATCGACACCGATGAGGGGCGGCATCACGCCCACGCTGTCTTCGACCTGGTCGTCCGACACCGGTGTCGCCGCGGCAACCACCGCGGCCGCAGCCAGGGCACCCTTCACCGCCGGCGGCTCCGAGACGGCGGCCACCGGCTGTGGCTTGCCGTGGGCGGCGGCCTCGAGCGCCGACGCGAACGACAGTGCCGTGGCAAACCGGTTCGCCGGATCGTCATCCATGGCCTGCGCGAGGACCGCATGAAGCGCATCGGCGCGTTCCCCGCCGAACTCGCCGAGCGAGCCAATCTGCGGGCCGGTGCCGGCTGGCCGGCGCGCCGTCAGGAGTTCGTACGTAATGGCAGCAAGCGAAAAGACGTCCGCTGGTGTGCTCCACTCGCGTCCTTCAACACGCTCGGGCGCCGAATACGGACGACGCACGGGGGCGCGAAGCCCGACCCGTTCGAGCGCCTCGACGACGCCGAAGCCAGTCGCGCGGGCTTCGTCAGGTGTCACGAAGATGTCGCGCGGATGGAGCGCGCCATGGCCAACACCAGCGGCTCGGGCAAAGTCGATCGCGCCGGCCAACTGGGTGATGAACGGCAGCACCTTGTCGACCGCCGCGGGCGCGTAGTGCCGGAGCGCCACGTCGAGCGATTCGGCGGCAACGTACTCTTCCGCGCGGTACGCGACAGTGCCCTCGACGCCCGCGGCAATCGGTTCGACGACCGAGGGGTGGAAGAGTCCGGCCTCAGCCGCGACAGAGAGCGCCTCGGCAAGCGACTGCGCCTGTTCAGGTGTGATGTCGAGACGGAAGACCTTCACCGCAACGAGGCGATCGCGCGTCGGCTCGTAGGTGCGGAACACAGGGCCAAGAGCGCCCACGCCGACTTGATGCAGCACCCGGAAGGGGCCGAACGAGGGAGGCGGAGCGAATGCTGTCGGGTCGTCTCTGGTCAGGTACGAAAACTCCTCGGGTGGGTTGAAAAAATGTAGCACACTTAAGGCCGTGTCAGTCGCTTCCGGCATCGACGTGCGCCGGTTCTCCTGGATCCGGCCGCTCGTTGCCGACTATGCGAATAACTTCGCCAGCGTCGCCGAGCTCTTTGCCGGAGATCCCAGCCGTTCCGAATCGTGGCGGAGCGCGATCGCGCGCGCGCAGAACCCAGGCGGCCGCCGTAGGCGGAGCGCGGAGGTGGGGCGGAGGTCTCAGCGCTGATCCGCGCGCAGCACGAGCGTCGCGCCGCCGGTCCTGAAGCCCGCACCGCCGCGGCCCTGCTCGACAAGCCCGACACCGTGGCGATCGTCACCGGGCAACAGGCCGGCGCCTTCGGCGGCCCGCTCTACACCATCCTCAAAGCCATCACAGCCATCCAGCTCGCGCGTCATACCGCCGAGGAGCAGCGCGTGCCAACGGTGCCGGTCTTCTGGGTGGAGGCCGAGGACCATGACTGGGAGGAAGTACGCGGCGTCACGGTGCTCGACCAGGAGTTTCAGCCGCAAACGCTTCAGCTCGCGCAGCTCGAGGGAGCAGGCCGTCTGCCCATCGCGGCGCTGACCCTTGACGCTCACGTCACCGACACCCTGAACGGGCTGGCGGCAGCGCTCCCACGCACGGATTTCACCGACTGGACCATGACGGCGCTGCGCGAGGCATGGCGTCCGGGCGAAGGTCTGGGCACCGCCTTCGCGCGCTGGCTCGAAGGCGTGCTCGGCCCGCACGGGCTCGTCGTGTTCGAGTCCGCCGACCCCGCAGCCAAACCGCTGGTCGCCGACGTGTTCGCGCGAGAGTTGCAGTTCCCCGGCAAGACGGCCTCGCTCGCGGCTGCCGCGGGCAAGGTCATGGTGGAACGTGGGCATCAGCCGCAAGTCATTCCACAGCCGGAGAGCGTCGCACTGTTTCACCTTAACGGCGCCCGCCGCCCGATCCGGCGACAGGACGGAACGTTTCTGATTGGGGACGACGTGCGCGAGCCGGGCGCCCTCGCAGCCGAAGCGGTCGAGCATCCCGAGCATTTCAGCCCCAACGTGCTGCTCCGCCCGCTCGTGCAGGACACCCTCTTCCCCACCGTCTGTTACGTGGCCGGCCCGAGCGAACTCGCGTATCTCGCGCAACTGCGCGGCGTCTACGAACACTTTGGCGTGCCGATGCCGCTGATCTACCCGCGCGCCAGCGCCACGCTCATCGACTCGGCCGCCGCGCGTTTCCTGGCCAAGTACGAGGTGCCGCTGGAAGAGCTCCAGCAACAGGACGACGCCCTGCTCAATCGGCTGCTGCAGTCACAGCTCCCGAAAGAGGTGGACGAGGCGCTCGCCGAAGCCCACAACGCGGTCACGCGCAGCATGGAGCGACTCGTTGAAGTCATGCCAGCCGTGGACCCGACGCTGGCCGGGGCCGCCAAGACCACGCTGGGGAAGATGGAACACGACCTGAAGGGCCTGCAGAACAAAGTGATCCAGGCGGCCAAAAAGCGGGATGAAACGTTGCGGCGTCAGTTCAACCGGACGAAATCCCAGGTTTTCCCCGTCGGACATCCCCAGGAGCGCACCCTGGGCGCCGTGTTCTTCCTCAATCGCTACGGTCCCGCGCTCGTCGATCGGCTGCTTGCCGAACTGCCGCTCGACCTGGGACGGCATTGGGTCATGACCATTTAACTATTCGAGACGCTCCCTGTCGGTCAGGGTTTGCCGAGCCGATAGAATGAAGGCCACCTGCGAACCCTGAATGCCCACTAACGCTGCCGGCGCGCCGCCGGGCCTCCCGAAGGGCAAGCCGAGAACGAAGACCGCCGCCAAAGGCCGGCGGCGTCGTCGCGGCTGGAAGTTCTACGCGCTGGTCGTCTTCGGCAGCGTCTTCCTGCTCCTCTCGACCGTAACCGTCTACTACTACGTCAAGTTCTCGCGCATGATCGACGCGCGGCTGCACGGCGAATTCTCGCGAGCCGACCCGCGTGTTTTCGGACGCCCGTTCGAGATCCGCCGGGGCCAGGCGGTGACGCCGCAGCAGCTCGTCGACCGCCTGAACGACCTCGGCTACACCGATCGCGCCCGCGCCCAGCAACCGGGCGAGTTCACGGTCGGTAGGGAGGCGATCCTGCTCGTCCCGCGCGAAGGCGATCGGCGCGGGCAAATGCTGCGCATTGCCTTCACCGTGCGCAAGGGTGCGGAGCCTAGCGGTATCGACCAGATCCAGATTGTCGACAAGAAAGAGCGCATGGATGCGGTCACGCTGGATGCGCCGCTCATCACGGCGCTGATTGCCACCGGCCGCGAAAAACGGCGCGATGTCCCGCTGGCGGCCATTCCCGAGCGAATGATCAAAGCCGTGCTCGCCATCGAAGACCGGCGCTTCTACGAGCACCCTGGGATCGATCCGATAGGGATCGTCGGTGCCGTGTGGGAATACGCCACCGGCGGAAGGTCCCGGATGCGCGGCGCCAGCACGCTGACGCAGCAGCTGATCAAGAACACGTTCCTCTCCCCCGATCGCTCGCCGACGCGCAAGTTCCAGGAGTGGATCATGTCGATCGCGCTCGAGCGCCGGCTGTCGAAGGACCAGGTGCTCGAGCTGTACCTGAACGACATCAATCTCGGCCAGCGTGGCTCCTTCGGGATCATCGGCGTGCCGGAAGCCTCGCGCATCTTCTTCAGCAAGGACATCGCGAATGTCTCGCTGGCGGAGGCGGCAACCATTGCTGGCGTCATCCAGTCGCCGCCGCGTCACTCCCCGTTCAATAACCCGGAACGTTCCAAGGAACGCCGCAACGTCGTGCTCCAGGCGATGGCCGACGCAGGGTTCATCACCGCTGACGCCGCCGATCGCGCCAGCCGCGAGCCGTTGCAGGTGGCGGCGCGCTCGCTCGAAAACGAAGCCCCCTACTTCGTGGACTACATCGGCCAGGAATTGCAGGACCGCTACAAGGCGACCGGCGCGATCGACGTGTATACGACGCTGGACGTGCACCTGCAGAAGATCGCGCAGGACGCCGTCCGCGAGGGGCTCACGCAGGTGGACGAGATCCTCGCCCGGCGCAAGCGTCAGCGCGCGCAGGCGGCGCTCGTTGCCCTCGACCCTCGCACCGGCGAGATTCTCGCGCTGGTCGGCGGCCGCAGCTACAACCAGTCGCAGTACAACCGCGCCACGACCGCGAGCCGGCAACCGGGCTCCGTGTTCAAGCCGTTTGTCTACCTGGCGGCCTTCGAGACCGCGTACGAGCAGGGGCGCACCGACATCACGCCTGCCACGGTGGTGCTCGACGAGCCCACGACGTGGGAGTTCAATCAGCAGACCTGGGCCCCTGGCAATTACGACGGCGAATACGAGGGACCGATCACGCTGCGGCGGGCGCTGGCGCTCTCGCGCAACATCCCGACGATCAAGGTCGCCGAATCGGCCGGCTACGAACAGGTCGCGGCGATCTGGCGCCGCGTGGGTGTCGGTACGCCGCCCCGCCCCTACCCGTCGATTGCGCTGGGCGTGTTCGAAGCGACTCCCTTGCAGGTCGCGAACGCGTACACGATCTTCCCCAACGGCGGTACGACACGGCCGCTGCGCGGGCTCTCACGTATCGTGAGCGGCGGGCAGGACCTCAAGATCGTGAGCGAGAAGCCGCGGACGATCGCCCGGGCCGACACGACCTTCCTTGTCACCAACATGATGCGCAGCGTTCTCAACGAAGGCACGGGGGCGGCCGCGCGCGCCAACGGATTCGTGCACGACGCGGCGGGAAAGTCGGGCACGACCAACGACCTCCGTGATGCCTGGTTCGTCGGCTTCACGCCGGAGTTGCTCGTCGTCGTGTGGGTGGGGCTGGATGACAACCAGCCGCTCGGCCTCAGCGGCACGCAGGCCGCGCTCCCGATCTGGACGACGTTCATGAAACGGGCGCTGGCGGGACACCCCGACGTGACGTTCACAGCGCCCGAAGGGATCTCGTTCGTCGAAATCGATCGCGACACCGGAAAACTCGCCACCGCCGCGTGCCCGCGGGTTTTCAAGGAAGCCTTCTGGGGCGGGTCGGAACCGGCTGAGGTGTGCCCGCTCCATACAATCCGGCCCTGAGCTTGGCAGGGCTGAGATAATAGACGGATGCAAAACCGCTTGTGCGGCGCCGTCGTGGCGCTGGTGATGGTTAGTACGCTCGCGTCCGCGTGCCGGAAGTCCGCCGCGTCCGCCGAAACGAAGACGGACTGCGCCCGCCGCCGCCGAGCAGCCGCCGCAGCCTCCCAAGCCCGTGCCGCAGACGCTTCCCGACGTGGTTGCCCGCGTCAATGGCGAACCGGTGACCAAGGGAGAGTTCGAGAAATTCATCAATCAGCTCGAGATGAACGCCGGCGGCCCGGTTCCTCCGGACCGCCGCGACGAGATCTTTCGGAATGCGCTCGACGGACTCGTCAACCTGAAGCTGCTCTCGCAGGAAGTGAAGACGCGAGGGGTGACCGGCGACGAGCAGGTCGTCGCTGAAGAAATCAAGAAAATCCGCAGCCGCTTCCCCACCGAGGAAGAGTTCACCAAGGCGCTCGCCGCCCAGCAGATGACGGCCGAGAAGCTGAAGACGGAGATGCAGACGCAGCTCGGGATCAATAAGCTGATGGAGTCGGAGTCGTCGAGTGCGTCGCCCGTCACGGATACGGACGTGAAGGACTTCTACGACAAGAATCCCGAGCGCTTCAAGAAACCGGAACAGGTGCGCGCGAGCCACATCCTCTTCAAGACCGAGGGGGACGAGGCGGCCAAGAAGAAGGCGCGGGCGTCGGCGGAATCGGTCCTCAAGCAGGCCAAGAGCGGCAAAGACTTCGCCGCCCTCGCCAAGGAGCATTCGTCCGACGGCAGCGCGCAGCAGGGAGGGGATCTCGGCTTCTTCGTGAAGGAGCGAATGGTCGCGGAATTCTCCAACGCCGCGTTTGCGATGCAGCCCGGGCAGATCAGTGACATCGTGGAATCGCAGTTCGGCTACCACATCATCAAGGTGACCGAGCGAAAGGCGCCCGAGACCGTGGCGCTCGACGAGGTGTCGCCGCAGGTGAAGCAGTTCCTCACCCAACAGCGGCAGAAGGAACGCGCCGACACCTTCATGAAGCAGCTGCGCAGCAAGGCCAAGATCGAGGTCCTCATCTGAACGAAGACGTCCTGAACGCGGCGGCCGAGGCGCTGAAGCGTGGCGAATCGGCCGCGCTCGTGACCGTGGTGCGCGCGCAGGGGTCCACACCGCAGCGTGCCGGCGCCAAGATGCTCGTCTTCGCCGACGGCCGTACGGTGGGCACGATTGGCGGTGGCTGTTACGAGAACGAGGCGATCGGCAAGGCCCGGCTGGCGATCGCCGACGGTAAAACGTCGCTGCTCCACTTCGAGTTGAACGACGACTTCGCCCAGGAGAACGGGCTGATCTGCGGTGGGCGCATGGACGTGCACGTCGATCCCCTGCTGCCCGATCCCCGGCTCTACATCGTCGGCGCCGGCCATGTTGGCTACCATCTCGCGCGGATCGCCGGAGATGCCGGGTTCCGGCTTCACGTCATCGACGATCGGGAGAAGTTCGCCAACGCCGAGCGCTTTCCCGGGGCCGAGGTCGTCGTGGACTCGATTCCCGAGTGGTTGGACCGCTCCGACATTCCGTCCGGCGCATTCGTCGTCGTGCTCACGCGCGGCCATCAGCACGACCTCGACGCGATGCGTGCGCTCGCCACGCGTAACATCCGCTACCTCGGATTGATCGGCAGCCGCGCGAAGGTCGCGCGTATCTACTCCGCGTTGCTGCAGGAAGGCTTCCCCGCCGAAAGCCTCGAGCGCGTGTATTCGCCTATCGGGTTCGAGATCGGCGCCGTCACGCCGGCCGAGATCGCGGTCAGCATCCTCGCCGAGCTCATCGCCGTTCGCCGCGGCGCCGCCACCGCCCAGCTCTCGATGAAGCGCCTCAACGCAGAAACCCTCCGTGACCTCTAGCACGTCCGCACGTGACGTCCGCACTCGCACGTAGCACGTACGTTTGATGTCTTCGACGATCGTCCGTAACGCGACCATCGTCACCATGAACGACAGGCTCGACGTCCTTCACGGGGCGGTCGGGATCCGGGACGGCCGCATTGTCTCGGTCGGCGCGGAACCGGACGGGCCCTGGGACGCACGCGTCGACGCGGGCGGCTCCTACCTTCTGCCTGGCTTCATCCAGACTCACGTTCATCTGTGCCAGACCCTGTTCCGCGGCTTCGCGGACGACATGCCGCTGCTCGATTGGTTGAAGCGGCGCGTGTGGCCGATGGAAGCCGCGCATTCCCCGCGAACCCTGCGCGCCTCGGTACGGCTTGCGTCCGCCGAACTGCTCCTGTCCGGAACGACCACCGTGCTGACCATGGAGACGGTGCACGACACGGACGTCGTCTTCGAGACCCTGGCAGAGGCTGGCCTGCGGGCGGTGGTCGGCAAATGCATGATGGACTCTTCCGACGAGGTGCCGGCGCGCCTGGTGGAGAAGACGTCCGCGTCCATTGACGAGAGCCTGGCGCTCAAGAAGCGCTGGGATCACGCGGCGGGCGGCCGGCTCAGAGCCGCGTTCGCGCCACGATTCGCGGTGTCGTGTTCGCGCGAGCTGCTCGAAGCGGTCGCGGATCTCTCGCAGAAAGAAGACACGCTCGTCCACACGCACGCGTCCGAGAATCGCGACGAGGTCGATGTCGTGCGGCGGCTCTCGGGCGGGTTCAGCAATCTCGAATACCTGGCGGACACGGGGCTCGCGACGCATCGGCTCTGCGCCGCGCACTGTGTGTGGGTGACCGACAGCGAACAGCAGCTGCTCGCCGAACGCGACGTGAAGGTCCTGCACTGCCCCGGGTCGAACCTGAAACTCGGATCCGGGCTCGCGCCGGTGGTCGAAATGCGGAAGCGCGGCATCTCGGTTTCCCTCGGCGCCGATGGCGCCGCGTGCAACAACCGGTTGGACATGTTCGACGAGATGCGGCTTGCCGCCACGTTGCAAGCGGTGCGGAAGGGTCCCGGGGCGCTGCCGGCGCGCGACGTCCTGTGGATGGCCACGCGCGAAGGCGCCCGGGCGCTGGGGATGGATTCGGAGATCGGATCGATCGAGCCTGGCAAACGCGCCGACCTCATCCTCGTCGACCGCGGTCGGCCGCACCTGGAGCCCGACGGCGATCCCTATTCGACCCTTGTCTACGCTGCGCGGGGCCCGGACGTGCGGATGACCATGGTTGACGGCCAGATCCTGAATCAGGATTTCCAGCTCGTGCAAATGGATGCGGGGGAAGTCACGGCCGAGGCCCGATCCGCCTCAGCAGAACTCGTAAAACGCGCAGGCATCTGAGTTTGTATAATGTTTCTGGCACTCGCGGACGATGAGTGCTAAAGACACATGACACGCCATCCTGAGCTGCCGGAACGAGATAGACGGATTCTCGACGTCCTGGTCCAGTCGTACATCGACCAGGGGGAACCGGTGTCTTCGCTGTGGCTCGCCAGCCAGGGCTTCGGGGTGTCCTCAGCCACGCTGCGAAACATCATGGCCCGGCTCGAGGAACAGGGCTTCATCAAGCAGCCGCACACGTCCGCCGGCCGAGTCCCCACCGATATGGGCTATCGCGCCCACGTGGACCAGATCATGTCCGAGCGCCGCTCGACGCGGTCCGTGCCGCACATTGAAGAACGGTTGCGTCGTGCCGGCACCGTGGACGACATGCTCTCGCACGCCTCGCAGGAAGTCTCTCGTGCCTCGCACCAGGTCGGGTTCGCCATCGGGCCGGCCGGCGATACGGCGCGGCTCGAACGGCTCGATTTCGTCCCGCTCGACGGCGGGAAGATCCTGGTCGTGCTCGTCGCGGCCGGGGGCCAGATCTCGCACAAGGTGCTGGAACCCTCGGAGCGCTACGCCACCCACGAGCTCCAGCAGGCCGCCAACTATTTGAACGGCGAATTCCGCGGCCAGTCGATGATCGAGGTTCGGCAGGCCGTGCTGGAACGGCTCCGCGAGGAGCGCATTCTGTATGACGAGCTGATGTCGCGGGCGCTTCGACTGGCCAACAGCGCATTTGAAGACATGGGCACCGCTCAGCTGGTGTTCATCCAGGGCACCTCGCTGCTGCTCGAAGAGATCGGCGCCGAGGACCCCGAAGCGACGCTCGAAACACTGCGCACGCTGCTGCGGATGATCGAAGAGAAGGCGCGGCTCGTGCAACTGCTCGACGAATACTTGAATACGCCAGGCTTGACCGTCGTGATCGGGAGCGAGCACGCGACCCCCGACCTCCGCCGGTTCAGCGTTGTCGCGGCGACCTACACGGACGGCCGCCGCACCGGCGCCGTGGGCGTGATCGGTCCCACGCGCATGCCGTATTCGCGCGCCATCAACGCGGTTGACACGCTGTCGAAAGCCATCAACCGCATGGTTTCGAGGAACGATATCTAGCTGTGGAAGACGAACGCCAGAACCCCGTCGAAGACCCCGTCGAAGATCCCCTCGACACCCAGGAACCACCGAGCGAGGCCGAACGTCAGCGCGACGAGTTCAAGGACCTCCTGCTTCGGAAGACTGCGGAGTTCGAGAACTACCGCAAGCGCACCAGCCGTGAACGCGCGGCCCAGGCGGAGACGGCGGCTGCCGACATCATCGAGGAACTCCTCCCCCTCGTCGACGATCTGGAGCGCGCCCTCAGTGCGGAACCGGGAGCCGAGGGGGCCGACGCGTATCGCCGCGGCGTGGAACTGATTCATCGTCAGCTCGTCGAGATCCTTCGCAAGCGCGGCGTGAAGCCGATCGAAGCGGTCGGCGCCGATTTCGACCCGCACTACCACCAGGCTGTTTCCCACGAACCGTCGGAAGGCCGGCGCGACGGGGAGATCGTCGAGGAGTTCCGCCGCGGGTATCTGCTCGGCGACCGTCTGTTGCGGCCGTCGATGGTCAAGGTCGCGAAGGGTTAAAACTGCGTGAGCAAGCGAGATTATTACGAGGTCCTCGGGGTCTCTAAAGAGGCCACCGAGGTCCAGATCAAGAGCGCGTACCGGAAGCTGGCGCTCAAATACCATCCTGATCGCAATCCCGGGGACAAACAGGCGGAGGACGCGTTCAAAGAGGCGGCGGAAGCCTACGCCGTGCTCGCGGACGCTGACAAACGCGGTCGCTACGATCGATTCGGCCACGCTGGCGTCAGCGGTGCGGCCGGCGGCGCCGGCTTCGATCCCACGATCTTTGCCGACTTCGGCGACATCTTTTCCGGGCTCGGCGATATCTTCGGGTTCGGTGATGTCTTCGGTGGCGGCCGTCGTCGCCGCGGCGGCCCGCAGCGCGGGTCCGACCTGCGCTACGACCTCGAGATCTCCTTCGACGAATCCGCGAAAGGGACCGACGCGGCGATCGTCATCCCGCGTGAGGAGGCGTGCGAGACCTGCAAGGGTTCCGGCGCGGCGGCCGGCACTCAGCCCGAGGTCTGCAACCAGTGCCGCGGCACCGGCCAGACTCGCCAGCAGCACGGCTTCCTGACCGTGGCGCGCCCCTGTTCGAACTGTCGCGGCACCGGCAAGACCATCGCCAAGCCGTGTCAGACCTGCCGCGGCGCCGGGCGCATCAGTCGCGAGCGGAAACTGACCGTGAAGATTCCCGCCGGCATCGCGACAGGACAACAACTGCGCCTGCAGGCCGAAGGCGAGCACGGCAGCGCCGGCGGTCCTCCGGGCGACCTCTACGTGGTCGTCCACGTCCAGGAGCATGACTTCTACCACCGCGAGGGGGACGACCTCTACTGCGAGCTGCCGCTGACCTACCCCACGCTCGCGCTGGGCGGCTCGGTGAAAGTGCCGACCCTCGATGGCCGCGACGACCTCAACATTCCCTCGGGCACGCAGCCGGGCAGCCGCTTCCGGATTCGCGGCAAGGGAATGCCCAACGTCTCCGGACGCGGGCATGGGGATCTGCACGTCATCGTCCGCGTGGCGGTGCCGAAGAAGTTGACCCGCGACCAGAAGCAATTGCTCGAGCAGCTGGCCAAGACAATGCCGAATCAGCCGGACGTCGAGACCGCGAGCGAGGAAAAACCGTTCTTCGAAAAGGTGAAGGACATCTTCGGATAGTGGATCCTTCTCCTGCACTCCTTCTGCGTGTCGGCGAGCTTCAGGCCGGCATGCGCGACCGACTCGTCGCCGTACTCTCGGATTACAGCCTCGTCGCCATCCAGGAAGACGACATCTCGAACCCACAAACATGGACGGCGCACTTTGCCAGCGTGGCCGACCGACAGTCAGCGCTCGATGCGCTTCGCGGTACGTCTGAGTTCGGCGGCCTTCGGATCGAAACGTTGGAAGTCGAAGACGACGATTGGGCGCGTCGAACGCAGGCGGACTTGCCGGCGATCCAAATCGGCCGCGTGCTGGTGTGTCCGCCGTGGGATGTTCGTGTGCCGACTGCACCCGACGAGATCGTCGTGCTGATCGAACCCTCTCGCGGCTTCGGTACCGGACATCATCAGTCGACACGGCTCTGCCTCGCGCTGTTGCAGAACCGCAATCTTTCCGGCCAGACGATGATCGACGTGGGCACCGGGTCCGGAGTGTTAGCCGTGGCAGGCGCCAAACTGGGAGCGGCCTACGTGGCGGCGATCGACAACGACCCTGACGCCATCGAGAACGCCAGGGAGAACATCGCCGCCAACAGCGTGCAGAACGTCGTCGAAGCGCACGTGGAAGACTTCACCAACGTTCGCCGCGCGCCCGCCGATGTCGTCACCGCGAACCTCACCGGCACGATGCTCGCGCGCCATGCCACGGGGCTCAAGCCGCTAGTTCGACCCGCCGGAGTCGTCATTGCGGCCGGCTTCACGGAAGACGAGAAGCACATGGTGGAGGACGCCTTCGCGCCGGACTTCGAGATCACCGAGTCCGCGGAGGAAGAGGGCTGGTGGGCCTTCGTGTGCGCGCGCCGCACATAGTCAGTTCTGAGTAGCCATTCTTAGCGATTGCCAAGCCCGCTCGGCTTGTCTACACTCTGCCGTCCCCAGTCGTTTCAAGGAGCGGTCGTGGCGAACTCTCCGGCGTATAACTCGTCGAGCTGTCCTCGTTGCCGTACCGAAGGCCAGTGCCTGGGGGCTCAAGCTGAAGCCACCTGGTATCTTTGTCCGACCTGCCGGCATGCGTGGCAAAAGAAGACCGTGGAAACGGGCTCCTTCGTGACGCAGGAGATGACCGTTCCGTTTCCGCTGGTTCTCCGCGCCTAGCCAGGCGGGATCATTTCTGCCAGATCGCGGTGAGCGCGGCGAGCGCCGCCACCGGCATCGACTCCGCCCTCAACGTCAACGGCCCAAGCGTCACCGAAAGGCAACCCGCCGCCCGAGCGGCGTCTAGCTCCGAAGCCGACCACCCACCTTCCGGCCCCAGCAGCACGGCGGCCACCGGCGGCACCCGGTGATCGAGCAGGGCCTTCAGCGGCGTGGGCTCGCCACCAGCTGACGGCTCCACGAACATCAACAGCATCTCCACCGGCGGCGCGGCGATCCAGTCCGCAAAGGGACGCGGCGCGTGCACCTGCGGCAACGTGGCCCTGCGCGACTGCTTGGCCGACGCCAGGGCGATACGACGCCAACGCTCGACGGTCGTATCGCGCATTACGAACGACGGTTTGACGTCGGTGTGCGCGGTCAGCAGCGGCTCGATCGATGCCGCGCCCATCATCGTCGCGTCGCGAATCGCATCGTCCATGCTGCTGCCCTTGAGCACGGCCTGGGCGACAACGAGTTGCACGGCAGGCGCCGCGGGGACCGGCCGCCGCGCCACTAACCTTAGCGTGACGGTATCGCGGACGGCGGCGTCGACGACGGCGTGGAACTCGGTGCCGCGTCCATCGAACACGGCGACGTCGGCTCCGGCGCCGAGCCGTAGCACGCGCGTCAGGTGACGTGCTTCTTCAGCCGGCAGTGTGACGAATGACGCCGCCGGATCGAGTTCCGGGGCGAAGAAGCGCGGCAACATCACCTGAGGATTATCTGGCAAGGGCGCTATACTGCGGCTTCCGGCATTGCTATTCAAAGGGCAGAACCTCGGGAAGTACAAAATCATCGCTCCGCTCGGGAGCGGCGGCTTCGGCACCGTGTACCTCGCGCAGGACACGTGGATCGACAAGAAGGTCGCGATCAAGGTTCCGCACCGTCAGAACATGGACTTCGGCGAGCTGTTGCGCGAGCCGCGCCTGCTCGCCAGCGTGAACCACCCGAACATCGTCGCGATCACCACGGCGGAAAAACAGGACAACGTGTTCTTCATCGTCATGGAGTACGTGCATGGCGAGACGCTCGAGAACATCATCGCGGCGCGCGGCCCGCTGGAGCTCAACCGCGCGCTCGATTTCACCTGCCAGATCTGCAACGCCGTCGATCACGCGCACCACGCCGGCGTCATCCATCGCGACCTGCGGCCGGCCAACGTCCTGGTGACCGAAAACGACATGCTCAAGGTCGCCGACTTCGGCACCTCGCGTTTCCTCGAGATCGCCGCGCACGGCACCACGGTCATTGGCAGTCCTCCTTACATGGCGCCGGAACAATTCCACGGCAAGGCCGTCTTCGCGTCGGACATTTATTCGCTGGGCGTGACGATGTACCAAATGCTGACCGGCATCCTGCCCTACGACACGCCGGCGCCAGCCGATGTCGGGAAGTTGATGTCGGGGGAACTCGTGTCGCCGCCGCGCATGAAGAACCCCTCGATCCCCAAGGCGATCAGCGACATCGTGATGCGAGCGATGGCCCCGGAGATCGGCGCCCGCTATCAGCGCGCGTCCGAGCTGCTGCACGACGTGCTCGCCGCCCGCTCGTCGGGGACGTCGCGCAAGACGCCACAGTCGGTCGAGGGACCCGCCAGCCGGACCGCCCGGGACGACGCGCAGGGGATCCAGAACCGGTTACGGGCCCGGGAAGGCCCCGCGGCCCGGTTCTGCTGGCAGTGCCGAAAGCCGCTGCACGCACGAACGGACCGCTGCCCGTTTTGCGGTGAAAAGCAGTAGAAAGCCGTTCGGTTATTGGACCGGACGGCCGGGGGCATCGGGGTGCTAAAATTGCGCGCTATGGCATTCACCGGCACCGGCAAGATCTGGATGAACGGGTCGCTCGTCGACTGGAAGGACGCGAATATTCACATCGCGTCGCACGTCATCCACTACGGCAGCGGCGTCTTCGAAGGAGCGCGCTGCTACGACACGAAGCGCGGCTCCGCCTGCTTCCGGCTCGATGCGCACATGCGCCGCCTCTACGACTCGGCGCGCATTTATCGCATGGAACCCCGGGTGGACCAGGCGACGCTCACCGATGCGGTGCTGGAAACGATCCGGCAGAACGGCCACAAGGCCTGCTACATCCGCCCGATCATCTACCGCGGTTACCACGCGCTCGGTGTGAATCCTTTCCCGTGCCCGGTCGACATCGCGATCCTGACGTGGGAGTGGGGTGCGTACCTGGGCCAGGACGCGCTCGAGAAGGGCGTGGACGTCCGCATCGCCTCGTGGGCCCGCTCCGCTCCGAACACCTTCCCCACCCTGGCCAAGACCTCCGCGAACTACGCCAATTCCCAGTTGATCAAGATGGAAGCGATCAGCGAAGGCTATAGCGAGGGCATCGCGCTCGACACCTTCGGGTATGTCAGCGAAGGCAGCGGGCAGAACCTGTTCGTCGTGCGGGACGACATCGTCTACACGCCGCCGCTGACCGCGTCGATCCTGCCGGGCATCACCCGCGCCAGCGTCATCACCCTCGCACGGGACCTCGGGTACAAGGTGCGCGAGGAAATGCTGCCGCGCGAGCTGCTCTACATCGCCGACGAGGCGTTCTTTGCCGGCACGGCGGTGGAAATCACGCCGATCCGATCGGTCGACAAGATTGCGGTTGGCAAGGGGACGCGCGGGCCGATCACGACGGCGATTCAGAAGGCGTTCTTCGAGATCATCAAGGGAGAAGCGCCGGATCGCTACGACTGGCTGACCTACGTCAATCCGGAAGACCAGCGGCTGCAGGCTGTCGCCGCGGGGGCTCGCACGGCGGCACGATAACGCGCCGCCCTCGTCCATGCATATCAACGACCTCCTCCATATCGCCGTCCATGGCGGCGCGTCGGACCTCCATCTGAAAGTCGGCAGCTACCCGATGATGCGGGTCAGCGGGACGCTCGTCGTCGCTTCGGAGGTGAAGCGCCTCGATCGGCCGGATACCGAAGCCTTCGCGCAGGCGCTTTTTACCCCCGAGCTGCGCGAGAAGTTCCGAACGGCGCAGGAAGTCGATCTCGCCTACAGCGTTCCGGGGCTCGGACGCTTCCGCTGCAACGTGTTCCAGCAGCGCGGCACCGTCGGCCTCGTGCTCCGCGTCATCCCCACGCGGATCAAGACGATCGACGAGCTCGGCCTGCCGCCGGTCCTGAAGAAGATCTCCGAAGAAGAACGCGGCCTCGTGCTCGTCACCGGAACGACCGGCAGCGGCAAGAGCACGACGCTCGCCGCGATGATCGATCACATCAACACGACGCGGTCCGCGCACATCATGACGGTCGAGGACCCGATCGAGTACCTCCATCGCGACCACCATTCGCTCGTCAACCAGCGCGAGGTCGCGGTCGACACCAAATCGTTCTCGCACGCGCTGCGCAGCGCGCTCCGCCAGGACCCCGACGTCATCCTGGTCGGCGAAATGCGCGACTTCGAGACCGTGGAGACGGCGCTGCTGGCCGCCGAAACCGGCCATCTCGTGTTCTCGACGCTGCACACGGTCGACGCCACGGAAACGATCAACCGCATCATCGCGGTCTTCCCGCCGCACCAGCAGCGGCAGGTCCGCATCCAGCTCGCCAGCGTGCTCAAGGCCGCGGTCTCGCAGCGCCTGATGCCCCGCGCCGACGGCATGGGCCGCGTGCCTGCCGTCGAGGTCATGATCAGCACCGCGCTGATCCGCGACGCCATCGTCGACAAGGACAAGAGCGCGCTGATCCACGGCGCCATCGCTGCCGGCACCTCGCAGTACGGCATGCAGACGTTCGACCAGTCGATCTTCAGCCTCTACTCGCAGGGACTGGTCAGCCTGGAGGAGTCGCTGCGCTGGGCGTCGAACGTCGACGAGTTCAAGCTCAAAGTCCAGGGGATCGCCACGACCGCCGACATAGCGCGCGAGGAGATGGCCCGCAACGTCGGCAAGGGCTCACCCGAGATCACGCGATTCGGCGGCTGACGCCGCGCGGCAATGCTGAATGCTGAATTCTGAATGCTGAATTCAGGTTCTCAATGATGACTGCCTACGCTGACGCTTTGAGGATGCTGGCCCGGCGGGAGCTGTCGGTGGCGCAGGTGCGCGCGCGGCTGCTGGATCGCGAGCACAGCACGGATGACGCGGAGGCGGCGATCCAGCGGCTGCTGGAGAGCGGCGCGCTCGACGATCGGCGGGTCGCGCGCGCCTACGCCCGAACGGCATCGGCGGTGAAGGGGCGCGGACGGCTTCGCGTCCAGCAGGAACTGCACGCGATGGGCATCCCGCGCGACGTGGCGACCGAGGCGGTCGCCGAGACCTTCGGCGACGTGGACGAGCGTTCGCTCATCGACAAGGCGATTCAGAAGAAGCTGCGCGTCGCGGGCACCGGACCGAAGCGAAAGCTCTCACTCCAGGAGCGTGCGCGCCTCTATCAGTTCCTCATGCGCCAGGGGTTTACGCCGGCCGGCATCTCAGCGGCGCTGCGGCGCATTGGCGCGGGATCGGAGGGCGAGTAGGCGCCACAGAGCCGACAAAGGGCTCCGTCCGGAGTGACTATCCGAAGACGCTTCCCGGCAGCGACGGCATCCTGCAGCGCTGCAAGTGAATGTGAGTGGACGGGTTACCGCCGCGGCTCATCTCTGCCGTTCGACTGGCGCGTCCCTTGCCACCCCTAATCACTGGGAGTCCCCCGCCCCATGAGAATTCCGGCTGCAAACCAATTCGACAGTCTCAAGAGCGCGTTCAGGTACCTTGCGGTGCTCAGCGCCGAACTCGAAGAAGCGCAGCACGACATCGATGACGCGGTCGAACTCGCGAAACACGCCGACGCGAACCGCCGGGTCGATGCGCTGCAGCTGGCGGCCTATAAACTCGATCGGCTGCGCCATCACCTCAAGGGCAGCCGCCGGGCGCTGAACGACTTGCGAATGCTCCGGCGCATCCTTCAGACTCCGGAACCAGTGGCCAGTGGGTCGGTCAGCTACAATCAGGGGGATGCGTTCGCGCGAGATCCGAAATAGTTTTCTCGAATACTTCCGCCAGCACGGCCACAGCGTCGTTCCCAGTTCCCCGCTCGTTCCCCACGACGACCCGACGTTGCTCTTCACCAACGCGGGGATGAACCAGTTCAAAGACGTGTTTCTGGGCAAAGAGACCCGGCCGTACAAGCGCGCCGCCTCTTCACAGAAATGCATGCGGGTGAGCGGCAAGCACAACGACCTGGACACGGTCGGCCCTTCCCTTCGCCACCACACCTTCTTCGAGATGCTGGGGAACTTCTCCTTCGGTGATTACTTCAAGAAGGACGCGATTCCTTTTGCCTGGAAGCTGCTGACGGACGTGTGGAAGCTGCCACCCGACCGGTTGTTTCCGACGGTGTTCAAGGGAGAGGCCGGCATCCCGCGCGATGACGAGGCGTTCGAGATCTGGAAGCAGTTCGTTCCGGTCGACCGGATCGGCGAGCTCGGCGCCAGCGACAACTTCTGGGCCATGGGAGAAACCGGTCCCTGCGGCCGGTGCTCGGAGATCTACTTCTTCCGCGGCAACGAGATTCCCTGCTCCGAACCGAGCTGCCGCGGCGTCGACTGCAGCTGCGACCGCTTCGTCGAGATCTGGAACAACGTGTTCATGGAGTTCGAGCGCCAGGCGGACGGCACGCTCAATCCGTTGCCGGCCCCCTCGATCGACACCGGGATGGGGCTCGAGCGCATCACGGCGGTGATCCAGAACAAGCTCTCGAACTACGACACCGACCTCTTCACCCCCATCATCGACGCCATCGCCGCACGCGCCGGCCGCAAATACACGGCCAGCACCGATGGCCCGGAAGACGTCTCGATGCGCGTGATCGCGGATCACTTGCGGTCGATGACGTTCCTCATCTCCGACGGCGTCGTGCCGTCGAATGAGTGGCGAGGCTACGTGCTGCGCAAGATCATGCGCCGCGCGATGCGCCATGGAAAGAAGCTCGGGTTCAGCGAACCCGTCCTCCACGACCTCGTGGACGTCGTCGTCACCGAGATGGGCGATGCGTACCCCGACCTCAGGGCGAACCGGGATTCGATCGTCCGCGTCGTGCGGAGCGAGGAAGAGAGATTCGACGCAGTGCTCACCGCCGGCCTCCCTCGGTTGGAAGACGTCCTCGACCGCGCGGCAGCTGGTAACAAGATCGTTCCCGGTGAGGATGCCTTCCGGCTCTACGACTCCCTCGGCGTCCCCTTCGACTTCATGGACGACCTCGCGGGTCAGCGCGGGCTGTCGATCGACCGCGAAGGCTACGACCGCGCGATGGAAGGCCAGCGTGTAAAGGCGCGCGCCGGCAGTTCGTTCAAGGGAGCCGACAAGGCGCTCGCGTTCGCGCTCACGCCCGAACTCGAGCAGGTCACTCGAGCACGGCGGGCGACCAGTTTGCCGGATACGAGTCGACATGTGTCGCCGGCGTACCGGTGCTGGCGCTGTTCGACGAGCAAGGCCAGCCCGTCTCGGAGTTGGGCGCCGGCGCGCGTGGATTCGCGGCGATCGCCAAAAGTCCCTTCTACGTCGAGGCAGGCGGCCAGGTGTCCGATACGGGACGGCTGTTCAGTGCGGCCTCCGAAGCGATCGTCGAACAGATGGTGCGACAGGGAGGCAGCCGGCCGCGGCTGCACAAGGTGCGGCGTCAACAAGGGCACGCTCCGCATCGGCGAGATCGTGACCGCCGAAGTCGCGCGACGCGGTGCGCGACGCCACGCGCCGAAATCACACGGCGACTCACTTGCTGCACGCGGCGCTGCGCAACGTGCTCGGCGCGCACGTGAAACAGGCGGGATCGCTCGTGGCGCCCGATCGGCTGCGCTTCGACTTCGTCCACTTCGCCGCCATTCCCGCGCGAGCAGCTCGACGAGATCGAACGGATCGTCAACACCGAGATCGTTCGGAACACGGCGGTCGACCACCGAGGTTCGCTCGACCGAGGAAGCGATCGCGGCAGGTGCCATGGCGCTGTTTGGAGAGAAGTACGGCGACCGGGTTCGCGTGGTCAGCGTGCCCGGGTTCAGCGTCGAGCTGTGCGGCGGCACGCACGTGCGCGCGACCGGCGACATCGGCGCGTTCGTGATTACCGAGGAAGGCGGAGTCGCGGCGGGCGTGCGCCGCATCGAGGCGCTGACAGGACTCGGCGCGCTCGAGTGGATTCGCCAGCAGCGCGAGGCGCTCGCACACACAGTCGCCGCGCTAAGCACCACCCCGTCGCAGGCAGTTCAAGTGGCCCAGCGGCTGCAGGCCGATGTCAAACGCCTCGCACGCGAAGTCGAGCAGCTCAAGATGAAGCTGGCGACCGGTGGACCCAGTGAAGCTGGGGACATCGTCGACGTCGAGGGGGTCAAACTCGTTCGGAAGCAAGTCACGGGTCTGGAGAAGAGCGGTCTACGGACCATCGTCGACTCAACTGCGGAACAAGCTTGGGTCGGGCGTTGTGCTGGTGATCGGTCGGGATGACGACGGCAAGGTCAGCCTGGTAGTCTGGTGTTACCAAAGACCTCACCTCGCGAGTCCGCGCCGGGAGCCTAGTCAAGGAGCTTGCTTCGATCGTCGGGGGTTCCGGGGGCGGGCGCCCAGACCTTGCGGAAGCCGGCGGAAAAGACCCCTCGAAGATCGACGAATTGTTGGCCGCCGCCCCAGGCGCGCTCAAAAGGTCGCTCGAAGCCTAGCGACAAAACTGCAACTGCGGTTTCCATCCTGGCACAGCCGGGCCGGGAAATCCCCGTAAGTCGTTGAAAAACGACGGGCACCGGTCTTGCCCTGCCACCCTTCGCCACAACCTCAAAAACTCAAGGATCCATGCGCCTGGTATCCCTCCGCGCCTGTCTCTTGGCCGTCGCCCTCGCGACCGTTCTGCCCTCGTCTGTCTACGGGCAGATCTACAGCTGGCGTGACCCTTCCGGCAACCTCGTGCTGTCGAACGAACGCAAAGACGCCTCGGCCCAGACTTACGCGGTGGCCACAAGCGGGTCTGGGCAGTACCGCACGACTCGCAGGATCCTGAGTCCGCGGGCGGCGGCGTTCGAGCCGCTGATCGCCGAGCACTCCGCGATCAACGGCGTGAACCCCGACCTCGTGCGGGCGGTCATCCAGGCCGAGTCGGCGTTCAACCCGCAGGCGCGCTCCAACAAGGGGGCGATGGGGTTGATGCAGCTGATGCCGGCCACAGCCGCGGAATACCAGGTCAGCGATGCGTACGACCCGGCTCAGAACATCCGGGCCGGTGTGGCGTACCTGAAAAGCCTCCTGACCCGCTTCTCGAACAACGTCGAACTGGCGCTCGCGGCCTACAACGCCGGGCCTGGCGCCGTGAAGAAATACGGCGGCACCGTTCCCCCCTATCGCGAGACACGCAACTACATCGCGAAGATCAAGTCCACCGGTCCCGCACGTCCCACCACTCGCGTCTACTCCAGCACCGACGTCGTCGACGGCCGCCCGGTCACACGCTTGTCGAACACTGCCGGCGCCAAGGCGACCCCGGTCAAACCCCGCATCAACTAGCGCGCGCCCGCGCTGAAACTCGCGTGAAAGCATCCGGATGTGATATATCCGTTACGGATGCAGAGCAAACGAGCGAGTCTCCGCCCGCGGCTGGCGATTTCCTGCCGCTCACGCCGGCCATTCACCACATCCTTCTCGCGCTCGTGGACGAGGAGCGGCACGGCTACGCCATCATGCTGGAGGTCGCCCGCCTGACCGACGGCGCGACGCGGATGGGCCCCGGCACCCTCTACGGCACGCTGAAGCGCCTGCTCCAGTCCGGACTCATCGAAGAGGCCGAGGAACGCCCGGACCCTGAACTGGACGACGAACGTCGCCGGTACTACCGGATCACGAAGCTAGGCGCGCAGGTCCTGCAGGCCGAAACCTCGCGCATCTCGCTGCTGCTCAACGCCGCCCGGGCGAAGAAGGTGCGCGCGTGACACGGTCGCCCGTCGAGCGGCTGTTCGCCTGTCTGCTCTGGTGCTATCCGCCTGCCTTTCGCCGGTCGCACGGCCGAGAATTCCTCCAGTACGTTCGGACCGAGACCGCGCGCACCGAAGGTCCTGCCGTTTCCACGCTCGCGCGGGATGCCCTGGTCAGCCTGGTGCGTGAGTGGGCGCTCGCCATTCATCCGTCCCTGTCTGGAGAACCCATGCGAAACCTGCTGCGTGACATACGACATTCAGCACGGATCCTCAGGAAGAGCCCGGGGTTCACGGTCGCAGCGGTCGTGACGCTTGCCCTCGGGATCGGCGCCAACACCGCGATCTTCACGCTCGCCGATGCGACGCTGTTACGGCCGGTTCACGTCCGTGCGCCGCACGAACTGGTTGTGTGGTCGTGGACGAGCTCCTATCCGCACTACCAGGCGTATGCGGAGCGCACGGATCTGTTCCAGGGCCTCGCCGCGATCAGCGGTGCGTCGCGAGTGAACGTGACGACGGATGGAGGCGCCGAAATCGCGTCCGCGATCTTCGTCAGCGGCAACACATTCGACGTGCTCGGCGTCAACGTCATTCACGGTCGTCCGCTTCAGCCCGCCGACGACGTCTTCAATGGGCCGCTGGTCGCGGTGCTCGGCCACGACTACTGGACGACGCGGTTCGGCGCTGATCCGACAGTTGTGGGCCGGACGGTGCGCGTCAACACCCGACCTGCCACGATCGTCGGCGTCGCCGAGCCCGGCTTCCGCGGCACGAGCGTGGCGGGCAATCCATCGCTGTATTTCCCCACCGGCGTCTCGAACCAGCTGTCCACGGGATTTTTCGCGCGCGTGAATGCGATGACTACGCCGGGCTTCGTGTGGCTGACGCTGGTCGGGCGGCTGCAACCGGGTGTTTCCGCGACGCAGGCGGCGCCGGAAATGGACGCGATCTACGACCGCGTGCAGCCACCCGCGCCTGGCGCGAAACGCGAGCGGCTCAGGCTGGAGCCACTGCCCACGCGTGCCCTCGGGAGGAGCGCGGCGGATCTTCGCACGTTCGTGCTGTTGCTCTGCGCCGTCGTCGCCCTGACGCTGCTCGTCGGGTGCTCGAACCTTGCGAACCTGTTCCTTGCGCGGGCGACGGCGCGGAAGCGCGACACGGGCGTCCGTCTCGCCCTGGGCGCGACCCGGGGCCGCGTGCTCCAGCACGCGCTTGCCGAGAGCCTGCTCCTTGCGGTGTTGGGAGGCGTCGCCGCAGTCGCGGTGGCGCAGGGGATGCTCGCCCTCCTCGGCACATACGAACTGCCTGGCGGTTTGCCGATCGGGCGCATGGCACTGGACCTCGACAGCCGTGCCCTGGTGGCCACGGGCGCCCTGTCGCTCGCGACGGGATTGCTGTTCGGGGCGGCCCCCGCGTGGCGCGCGTCGCGCACGGACATCCTCGGGTCGCTGCGCGAGCACACACGCGCCGCCACGTCGCGCAGCCTGCCGCGCAACGTGCTCCTCGCAATCCAGGTCGCCCTGAGCGTCGTGCTCCTGTGCGGATCCGGCCTGTTCGCCCGTGCCCTGATGGCGGCCCTCGAGACGTCTCCGGGCTTCGACGCGCGCGGCGTCGTCACGGCGTCCGTGAATCTCGGGCTTGCGGGATACGAGGCCGGGTCGGCGCCCGCCTTCTACGGCGCCGCCCTCGAGCGCGTGAAAGGCATTCCCGGTGTCGAAAGCGCCGCATGGACGAACATGCTGCCGTCGCGCGGCCTGTTTCGGGGCGCCGCCGAGGTCGAAGGTTACGCCGCGGCGCCCGACGAACGTGTCGTGCTCTACGGCGCGCACGTCGGCCCCGACTACTTTCGCAGCATGGGCACGACGATCCGCCGTGGCCGGCCATTCGCCGATACCGACCACGCCGCTGCGCCGCGCGTGGGGATCATCAGCGACGTGACGGCCGCGAAGTACTGGCCGGGACAGGATCCGGTCGGCCGGCGCTTCCGCATGTTCGACGAGTGGATCACGGTCGTCGGTATCGCCGAACCGACAGTGGTGACCGAGCTCAGCGAAGACCGACTGCCACAGGTCTATTTCCCCTTCGACCAGTGGATGACCGGCCGCATGGGCATCGCGCTCGACACCGCGCACCTGGTCGTGCGGACTTCAGCGCCACTCGACCGCGTGATGCCGCTCCTCCGCGACCGCCTGCGCTCGGTCGACGCCAACGTGCCTCTCTACGATCTTGGATCGTTCGAGTCCCGCGTGGCGTCGCTGGTGATGCCGCAGCGCATGGGCGCGGCATTGTTCACCCTGTTCGGCGCGCTCGCGTTGACGCTGGCGGTCGTCGGGATCTACGGGGTGGCCTCGTACGTCGCCGCGATGCGCACGCGAGAGATCGGCGTCCGCATCGCCCTTGGCGCGACGACGTCCAGCGTCAAACGGATGATCGTGTCCGAGGGCGCGCGTCCGATCCTTATCGGCATCCTGGGCGGTCTCGCGGTGGCGCTGGCCGCCAGTCGCGCCGTCGAGTCGTTTCTTCACGGCATCAGCCGCTTCGATCCGCTGACCTTCGTCACCGTCCCGACCGCGCTCGCCGTGATCGCTCTCGCGGCGACCTACATCCCCGCGCGCGCAGCCTCTCGCATCGCGCCAATTGACGCGCTCCGCGACCGCTGATCGACCCGTGTCGCGTTTATCCCTTTTCCCTTCTCCCTTTCATCCCTTCTCCCTTGATGCAATCGCCCAGGCCACCCGTCTGCCACAATGAAGTAATGCGTTTGGACGTATGGCTGGATGTCTCGTGCCTCTTCAAGACCCGCTCTGACGCGCAGAAGGCCATCAAGGGGGGCAAGGTCGACGTCAACAACCAAACGGGCAAGCCTCAGAAGGAACTCAAGCTGGGGGACGAGCTGGAAATCACGCGTCCGCTGGGGCGCCGCCAGCGCGTGGTCGTTCGCGGCTTTGCCGATCAGCACATCGCCAAGGCTGAGGCTCGGAAGCTCTACGAGGACGTGACGCCTGCGCCCTCCCCGGAAGAGGCTGAGATGCTCAGGCTCGCCCGGCTGGCGCGACCCCATGTGCGCGCCGGCAAGGCCGGCGCTCCGAACCGCGACGAGCGGCGGCAACTGCGGAGGATGAAAGAGGGCCGCGGCTTCGATCCAGGCCGCTAAGCTGTGCTACAATCAGCGGTTTGTAAGGAGTCCAATTCTTGGCTAGTCATGCTTCCGCGCTCAAAGCGCACCGTCAGAACGTCGTCCACCGCGACCGAAATCGCCAGATGCGCAGCCGCCTCCGCGGCGCGCTCCGCAGCATCCGAGCCGCCATCGACGCCGGCGATCCCTCAAAGGTGAAGGACGCGCTGCGCGACACGATCTCGCTGGTGGACAAGATGGCCGCGAAAGGCCTGATCCACAGAAACGCGGCGGGGCGCTACAAGTCGCGGCTCGCGACGCGCGTCAGCAAGAAGTCAGCGGCGGCATAGCTCCACCACGAGCCGCTCCAGCAACACGCGCGGGTCTCCAGCAGAGCTCTTCAGCTCCAGATCCGTGCGGAACAACGCTTCGACGGCCGGCTTGATCCGTCGTGGATCGGCGGCCGCGAGTTTTTCCCTGACAAACCACGCCAGCTGTCCGAGGATCTGGTACGACACGCCCCCGGCCTCCAGGGCAAGGCCTAGCTGTCGGAGCGCTTCGGGGGCGTCTCCCCGCGAAATCGCATTGGTGACCGCCCAGTCGTCCTGCGCGGTTTCCGCGCTCACGACTTCGCGCACCTCCGCCAGCCCGATCTTCGGCTTGTCGGCGGCGTAAAGCAGCAATCGCTCGACATCGGCGCGCAGCTTTGCGATGTCGGCGCCAGCCCGCTCGGCGACGAGACGGGCGGCGGCTGGCTCAATGAGCAAACCTGCCTCGTCTACTTCCTGTCGCACCAACTGCTCCGCCGTCCGTACGACCTGACGAAGGTCGACCCTCTCGTCTTTCCCTGGCCGCAACCCCCAGCACTCGACGATGGTGGCCTGCTTCTGGAGGGTCTTGTATACCTTTCGCTGCCGGTCGACATCAGCGGCGACCAGGACCAGAGTCGTTTGCGGCGACGGATCCTTCAGATATCGATCGAGCGCGTCGAGATCGGTGGGCGGTTCGGCGTCTTCGGACTCCGGTTCGGATTCTTCCGCCGCCTTGCCTCGCCGCTTTGGCTTGAGAATCTTCTCGGCGCGCAGCACGACGACCACGCGACGATCACCGAGCATCGGCATCGTGCGCGCCGACTCGACGATCGACGACGGGGTCACCCCTTTGTCGGTCGCATAGACCCGCTCGAGATTGAACGCGCGGAGCTCGTCTTCGACGAGCGCCGACAACTCGTTCGCCAGCCGCGACATCTCGACATCGTCATCGCCGACGATGAGATAGACCGGTGCGATCGTGCCCTGCGCGATCTGCTTGCGAACTCCGGCTGGTGCATGCCACTGTGTTTCTTCTGTGTTCTTCTGTGTTCTTCTGTGGCCTGTGTTCTTCTGTGGCCTAGAAGGCCTCGAGCATCGCCGAGATGACGCTTCGAGCGAATTCCGTGGCCAGGCGCTCGAGCGCGTTCACGTCGTTGCCGAGAAATGCGGCCGCGTCGGACGCCTGCGTGGAGCTGGTGACGTCGTATTCCTCGCGAAACTGGAGAGACGGGTTGGCCCAGATCACTTTCCCATCCTCGCCTGCCATCCGCAGCTCGACGCTCGCAGTCATCGTGAGGACGTACCGCGTGGCCTGCCCCGCGTTGTTGAAGGCGGAAGGCGCAAGGGCCACCGACGTGATCACGCCGGAGAGCACCGCGTCGTGTGGCTGGCTTGTCGCCGACTCGACGCGATACTTGCCACGGCCGCTCAACTCACCGCGGACTTTCTCGGTCACCCGGCGCTCGAGCTCGAAGACGTTGGTGTTGTTGGTGAACAGGGGAACCGCGATGACCTTGATGGACGCGGGGAGAAACGATCCGCGTCCGGCCAGCGAGTATCCGCACCCGGCGAGGCAAACCAATAACAGCAACGCGACCTTCTGCATCAGCTCACCACGATGCTGACAAGACGGCTGGCGCCGCTGCCGGCAACGACAACCTTGCGGATCGTCTTCCCTTCGACATACTTCGCCACCTGGGCATCGGCGAGCGCCAGCTCGCGCAGGTGATCGTCGCCCGCCTCGGCATCCACCGTGAGCCTCGTTCGCAGCTTGCCATTCACCTGCACGGGCACGACGATCTCTGAAGCCTTCGCGACCTCGGGATCGAACACGGGCCATCCGGCCGCGGCGACACCGCCAGTGTGCCCCAGCTGCTCCCAGAGCTCCTCGGCCATGTGCGGGGCAAACGGGGACACCATCAGGACCAGTGCCTCGATGGCCTCCTTCAGGACGGCGACCGTCCCGGCGCGCTCGATCGTCCCCACCGTGGCGTTTTCGTCCCCTTCTCGGCCGACGCGCAGGCAGGCCGTCCTGCTGCAGAACGCGTAGAGCTCGTTGACGAGTTCCATCAACGCCGACACGGCCGTGTTCAAGTGTACGCGCGGGTCGAGATCGAGCGTCACCCGACGTATGGTCTCGTGCGTCTTTCGTCGCAGCGCACGTTCGCCGTCGTCGAGCTCGACGCGTCGAAGGGCCGGGGATGCCTTGCCCGCCGATGGTTTCGCTGAGTTGATCGACCAGTCTCCAGACGCGCGCCAGGAAGCGCCAGCTCCCTTCGAGACCGGCGTCGGTCCACTCGATTTCCTTCTCAGGCGGGGCCACGAACATCACGTAGAGACGCAGCGCATCCGCGCCGTATTTCCCGATCATGTCGTCGGGGTCCACCACGTTCCCCTTCGACTTGGACATGACCTCGCCGTTCTTGAGCACCATGCCCTGCGTCAACAGCTTCGTGAACGGCTCGTCGATGGCCGTCATCCCGAGGTCGCGAAACACGCGCGTGAAGAACCGCGAATAAATCAGGTGCAGGATGGCGTGCTCGATCCCGCCGCTGTAGAAATCCACCGGCCCCCAGTAGGCCACCTTCGCAGGGTCGAATGGGAGGTCGGCATTGTGCGGGTCGCAGAAGCGGAGGAAGTACCACGAGGAATCGACGAACGTATCCATCGTGTCGGTTTCGCGGCGCGCCGCACCGCCGCACTTGGGGCAGGTCGCGTTCACGAATTCCGGGACCTGCGCAAGCGGTGACGCGCCGCGACCGGTGAACTCCTTGACCTTCGGCAGCAACACCGGCAACCGGTCGATCGCCTCCGGCACGATCCCGCACGCCTCGCAATAGAGCACGGGAATCGGCGTGCCCCAATACCGCTGGCGGGAGATGCCCCAGTCCTTCAGGCGGAACTGAATCGACGCCTCGCCGAGGCCTCGCGCACGGGCGTTCTCCGTCATCTTTCCGCGCGCTTCGTCGGACGGCAGACCGGAGTACGGTCCCGAGTTCACCAGGACCCCGTCGTTCGACACCGCTTCGGTGAGCGAACCCGAATCGAGTGACGGTCCATCGGATGGCCGGACGACGATCGTGATCGGCAGGCCGTACTTTCGTGCGAACTCGAAATCGCGCTGGTCGTGCGCGGGGACCCCCATGACGGCCCCCGTGCCGTACTCGCCGAGCACGAAGTTCGCGACCCAGATCGGCACCGGCTTCTCAGTAAACGGATTGGTCGCCTTGCGTCCTGTATCGAATCCTTCTTTCTCGACCTCACCGGTCATGCGCGCGGTGCGGTCCTGCGCCTGGAACTTCTTCAGCGAGGCCCCGTAGCGCGCCGGATCGGCCTTCGCCCACTGCTGCACGAGCGGATGCTCGGGAGCGAGGAGGATGAAATTGGCGCCGAAGATCGTGTCGATGCGCGTCGTGAAGACCTCGAGATGCCCGCCGTCGAGCGCAAACTTCACCCGCGCGCCTTCGGATTTCCCAATCCAGTTGCGCTGCATGGTGAGGACCCGTTCGGGCCACTCTTTCAGCTGCGCGTCAGCCGCCTCCAGCAATTCATCGGCGTAGTGGGTGATGCGAAGGAACCACTGTTCCAGGTCGCGCAGTTCGACGACAGAGTCACAGCGCCAACAGGCGCCGTTGACCACCTGCTCGTTGGCGAGCACGGTTTGACACTTCGGACACCAGTTCACGGTGGCTCGACGCCGGAACGCGAGATCGCGCTCGAGCATCTTGATGAACACCCACTGGTTCCACTTGTAGTAATCCGGCAGGCAGGTCGCGAGCTCGCGCTCCCACGCGTAGCTGATGCCCAGCCGCTGCAACTGCCCCTTCATGTGGGCGATGTTGTCGAGCGTCGAGGTTTCGGGGTGGATGCCGTTCTTGATCGCCGCGTTCTCGGCCGGCAGGCCGAAGGCGTCCCATCCAAACGGATGCAGAACGTTGAAGCCGCGCATGCGTTTCATACGCGCAACGACGTCCCCGATCATGTAATTGCGGACGTGGCCGACGTGCGCGTGTCCCGACGGATACGCGAACATTTCCAGGCAGTAGAACTTCGGCTTCGAAGGATCCTCGGTGACTTCAAAGGCGCGCGACTCGCGCCACCGATCCTGCCATTTCTGCTCGATTGTCTGGGGTTTGTACTCCGGCACGATCCTCGAATTATAGCTGCCAGAAGGAAGCGTGCGCCGCACGCACGGCGGTCACCGCGCGTTCGCCACGCGGAGCCGGCTGCGCGCGGAACTTCTCCTCGTTGGTGAACCCGACGTGGTCGGCGTCGAGCACAGCCAGGGATGCTTGCAGGCACTCGCGCAACGCCTCGAGGTCGTAGCCCCCCTCGGTCACGAGCGCGAGGCCTCCGGTTTTCGTGGCGGCGGTGCGCAGGCGAGCCAGCAACCGGGCGTAGCCGCTCGCGCTCATGCGCATCGAGGCCAGCGGATCGGCTTCGTGCGCGTCGTAGCCCGCCGACACGAGCGTCAATTGCGGCGCAAACTGTTCCAGTATCGGGATGGCGAGGGTGCGATACGCCAGGTCGTAATCCGCGTCGGTTGCCCCGGCTTCCAAGGGGATGTTGAACGTGAATCCCCGTCCGTCACCGTGCCCCGTCTCGCCGGCGGCGCCGGTTCCCGGATAAAAGGGGAATTGGTGGCTCGAGACATAGAGCACGCGCGGATCGTCGTAGAAGATCCACTGCGTGCCGTTGCCGTGGTGGACGTCGATATCGACGATCGCCACCTTCTCGAGACCCAGGGTCAAGCGCCCAGGCGGCCGCCACGGCGACGTTGTTGTACAGGCAGAACCCCATCGCCTTGTCGCGCTCGGCGTGGTGCCCCGGCGGCCGCACGAAGGCGAACGCGATCTCTTTCTGCTTGATCGCCAGCTCGACTGCCTGTACCGTTGCCCCCGCCGCGAGCAGGGCGACCTCGGACGTTTCGGGCGAGGTGAACGTATCGGCGTCCAGCATCGCGGGCTGGCCGGCGATGCTCGCCAGTCGGTCGAGGTATTCGTCGTCGTGAACGAGCGCCAGCTGATCGCGGGTGGCGAGGCCGGGGACGAGCACGCGGCCGCCGCCCTGGCTCCAGACGCGCGCTACCGCAGACATGACGTGCGCGCGCTCGGGGCGCTCGGGATGGCCGGGCGGCGTCACATGCTCTTCGAATCGCGTATCGCTGAGGACGATCATTAGGGGAAAGAAACGACTGACTGCGTGAGTGTACAATGCGCCGTAAGTACGAGCGCGTTAGGCGGAGGCCCCTTGGAACAGACTTCGACGCCATCTGCGGGCGTTGTCCTGATCGTGGACGACGATCGCGACCTGCTCTACCTGCTGACGGAAGCCTTCCAGAATGCTGGCTACCAGGTGGTGGCGGAAAGCGATTTCGCCAACGCACGCCGGAGCCTTCGCACGCATCGCCTCACGGCGCTCCTCACCGACGTCCGCCTCGGCGAGTACAACGGCATTCAGCTCGCGCTGCTCGCGCGCGAACTGCACCCGGAGATCAAGGTGGTGGTGTTCTCGGGATTCGATGACCCGGTGCTCCGCGAGGAAGCGGAGCGGGTGGGCGCGCCGTTCCTGGTGAAACCGGTCTCGTCTGAGGTGCTCGTCAACCTGCTGCGCGACAGCGTCGCGCGCTAAGCCGACGTCGGGACTTCAGGCCCTGCCGACTTTCGCGCGTCCTCCGGTGCCGGCTTCAGCGACGCCGTCCGGAACTGCTGGAACGGCATGTAGCACTGGTACTTGTGCAGGAACGCCAGGAACTTCTTGTAGTCGTCCGGCGGCAAGTTGAAGGTCTGCACCAGCAATCGGTAGCTGCCAAACGTGTGCGTCAGTCCCCGCTTTACCAGCGCCCGCAAATCGTCCCGCGTGAGATCGCGTGACATGAACGGGTGGTAGGCCACCGACCAGAACGACTCGCCATCCCTGAACATGCGATCGAACAGGATGTCGGCGGTCTTCGGTGCCGCCGCGGCGGTCCGCTGCGCCGTGACCCGGGCCACCGTGCCCGAAACGATCTCTGGCGGAAGATCGGGGACAGCCACTTCCCGCTCGAAGCCGCGGCTCACCAGGCGCTCGAGGACGTTGCGCAGCTCGCGCACGTTCCCGGGCCACTGGTACTCGCACAGCGCCTGCATCGCTTCAGCCGAGATCGTCAGCGGCGCCGTCTGGTAGGACCCGCGGAACTGGTCCAACCAATAGGCAATCAGTTCGGGAACGTCGTCGGCATGCTCGCGCAACGGCGGCACGCGGATTTGGAGGATGTTCAGCCGGTAGTAGAGATCCTCGCGGAAGGTCTTGGCTTCGACCGAATCGCGCAACGAGCGATGGGTGGCCGCGATCACGCGGACGTTGACCCGCCGGCGCGGGTCGTCAGACCCCACGCGCTGCACTTCGCCGGTCTCGAGAAACCGCAGCAGCATCCCCTGCATGCGCGGGCTCATTTCACCCACTTCGTCGAGCAGGACGGTGCCGCCGTCGGCCGTCTCGAAGACGCCGAGGCGATCGCGGTAGGCGCCGGTAAAGCTGCCGCGGACGTGGCCGAACAATTCGGTTTCGAGCAGGGTTTCGGTGACCGCGGCGCAGTTCACGGTGACCATCGGCGCCTTGTGGCGACGGCTGGCCGCGTGAATCATGTGGGCCACGATCTCTTTGCCGGATCCACTTTCGCCGGCCAGCAACACTTTCGCGTCACAACGCCCGGCGTGACTGATGTCTTGCCGTAACGCTTGCAAAGAGGGACTGCTGCCGACCAGAGTCAGCGAGATAGGACGCAAGGAAAAGGCCTCGCTGTGAAATGCTGTTGAGCTAATTGAGAGAGGTGACAGTAACGCACTGACCGGCAAAAAGTCAAGCGTTTCGGAGATTAAATTCGCGGGAACGTGCACTGGCGGCGGATCCGTGAAACCGGATCCGCCCTCGGGGATGACTCTTAGGGATGTGCCCTAAACCGCCTGCTGGGGGCGGGCGATCTGGCGATGCCCCATCGAGGGGTGGGAGTGCTGCAGAACCTGCGCACCGGTCGTCTCGATGCGGAGCGTGTAGGCCAATTCCACCCGGTCCAGCAGCGCGGAAATGGCGCTGAGGAGGGCGGGAGCCAACTCGTTCTCATCATCGGGCGTGAGCGAAGAAACAAAACGGATGTCCATGTTGCGGCTCGCGAGTCGATAGAAGTTACGTTTATGTGAGCGAGAGGATGACGATCGGTGGCGTCACAGTGCAACGGGTGTTCCCAACTGCGGGCCAATCACGATTTACGTATTTCATTGATGTAATGGCCCCAGTCGCGGAATTTCCCGCGATGGTTTCCCGGAAGGAAGGTATGGACGGGTCGGAAAAGAGTCTCCGTGCGGGGTACCTTCTCAAGATCCGCCGCTTCGGTTCAGCGCGTTTCCCAGTAATCTTCCCGTAATTTCACCGACAAGGGGGTCACGTCCGTGGCACGTCCTGTGCGAAAGCTCGACAGGATGCACCCGGAACTCCTTAGGGCTGTGGGCACGGGCGCTGGCTGCCAGGCGGTGATCGCCAAGCTCGCGACGCTGCTGGCCGTACCCGTCGCGCTCCTGGACCGCGACGGCGATAGCTGGCGCTTCGCCGCGCAGGCCCAGCCGGCTCTCGAGGGGCTGGATGACAATTCTGCCGACGCCCTGATGCGGATCCCGATGGACGTCGGTACGATCGAAGACTTGATGGCGGAGTGGACCGCCATTCCCTTAACCCCCGAGCCCACGCAGCGCATCCTCGTCGTGCCCGGTTCCACCGAGGATGTCGGAACACCCATCGTGCAGGATCTCATCGCCGATACCTCGGTCGTTCTGGACCTTGTGACGCTTCGCGAAGAAGTCGCGCGCAGCCGCCAGGCGCTGCAAAGGTCGCACGCGTTGGAAGCCGCGCTCGCGAACCTGGCGCCCGATGAATCACCGTACGAGATCGCTCTCGCCGCGCTGGTCGAAGCGACGGGCGCCGAAGTCGGCGCGCTCGGCGTGGTACCGGTGGGCGACAAGCGGTTGTCGCTGGTGGTCACGCATGGCTACCCGTCAGTCCTCGTCGAGGATGTGAAGATCGAACCAGGCGAGGGCATCCTCGGACAGGTTCTGGCGACCGGCGCCCCGCTCGTCACCACCGATGCGGCCAGGGACTTCCCGCAGTGCGCGCGGCGGCGGCGGTATCGTTCCGGATCGTTCCTCGTCATGCCGATGAAGTCTGGCGGCGAGGTGATCGGCGCCGTATCGCTCGCGGATCGCACCGATGGCGGCGCGTTCTCGCAGCGCGACATCGAGGCACTCGAGAGGCTGCTCCCCGCGATCACGCTCGCAGTCGGCCGGGCGCGCATGCACGAGCGGGTCAAGGAGCTTCAGTACCTCGCCACGCTCGATCCCCTTACCGGCCTCCACAACCGCCGTCACTTCCGCGAAGCGCTCGCCGTGGAAGTGCACCGCGCTCGCCGTCAGCGAGTGCCGTTGTCGGGTCCTGATCCTCGACGCCGACGGCTTCAAGGACGTGAACGATACCTTCGGCCACCAGGCCGGCGATGCGCTGCTGCGAGACATCGCCGACGTGCTGCGCAACACCGTGCGGGTCTTCGACATTTCCGCCCGCGTCGGCGGAGACGAGTTCGCCGTGCTGATGCCCGGGAGCGACACGCATGCCGCGGCCCTGACCGGCGAGCGCATCCGCCGGCTGCTGGCGTCACTCTCCCTGCCCCGCGGGGCTGACGGATCGTCGCCGAAACTGTGCGTCAGCATCGGCGTGGCGGAGCTCCAACCGGCCGCCAATGGGGAGGACCTGTTGGCCGACGCCGACCGTGCCCTCTATCAGGCCAAGAGGACCGGGGGGGATCGCGTCCAGGTCTGGCAAGGATCGGCCGCCACGGCGAGTTGATCAGCGGCAGACAAAAGGTCGTCAATACGCGGACCTTCTAGAGCATAATCCTCGTATTTCGCGGTATTCCTCTTAGTTTTCCAACCTGTCCATGGCACTTCGGTTGCGTTACCGAACCCTAATGCAGGGACCCGTTTCCACCCCCGATTCTCGTGTTGTTCCGGCGGTGCCGCGCATTGTTGCGCTCGGCGGCGGAACGGGCCTGCCGACGGTCCTCGAGGGGCTCTCGGATGCGCTGGGCCAGTCGGCCCGCCGTGGCGTCCCTGGGTTTACGGCCGATGCGATTACCGCGGTGGTTTCCGTCACCGACGACGGGGGCAGTTCCGGCGTGCTGCGCCGCGACCTCGGCATACTGCCGCCCGGCGACATTCGGAATTGCCTGGCGGCCCTCAGCGACCGGAACTCGCTGATGACCGATCTCCTTCAGCACCGGTTCGCCAGCGGCGAAGGCCTGGCGGGCCACTCGCTCGGCAACCTCTTGCTCGCCGGTCTCACCGAGTTGACCGGAAATCTCGCGCTGGCGACAGAACGGCTCTCGCGAATCCTCAACGTGCGCGGACAGGTGCTGCCGGCGACGACCGAGAACGTCTCCCTGCGTGCGGAGTTCTCCTGCGGGACCGTCGTCGAAGGGGAAACCGCCATCGTCAACCGCCGCGCGCCGATCCGATGGATGTCGCTGACGCGCCCGGTGCAGCCGCTTCCCAAGGCGCTGCAGGCCGTCGCTGACGCGGACGTCATCGTCGTAGGCCCCGGGAGCCTCTACACCAGCGTGTTACCGCCTCTGCTCATGGAGGGCTTCGCCGAAGCGATTGCGAACTCGAACGCCGTCTGCGTCTACGTCTCGAACCTGATGACCGAACCGGGCGAGACCGACGGCTTCTCCGTGGAGGACCACCTCAACGTGTTGCGGCAGCACGTCGGTCGCGACCTCTTCGACTACGCGATCGTCAACACCGGGTCGGTGCCTTACTGGCTGTCCCGCGCCTACGCGGCGCGTGGGTCGTTCCCGGTGCCATGGACGAATGCCCGCATGATCGGCCGCACGCGGCTGATGGGATACGACCTGGCGGCCGAAATCCACGGACACAAGATCCGGCACGCGGCCTCCGACCTCGCCGCGGCGATCCTGGATGTTTACTACCGCGCTCGCGTTGAAGACGCGCTGCTCTCCGCGCAGGCGGCATCATGAGATTCACAGCCCGCGCTTTGACCATCGCCGCTGCCGCGCTGCTGCTGACCGTCGCCACGACCGTGCACGCCCAGACCGCTGAGAACATCCTGCTGGTCGTGAACGAGACGAGCCCCGACTCCATCAAAATTGGGGATCACTACGCGCGTGTGCGGGCGATTCCCGCCGACAACGTCCTTCGCATCCAGTTGCCTGTCGCCGACCAGCTCCCGCTCGCGGCGTACCAGTTCTTCATCGAGCAGCCGATCGCGAGTTGGTTCGCGAAGCGATCGGCACACGACCGTATCCACTACATCGTGTTGACCAAGGGCGTCCCGCTTCGCATCGCGGGAACGGTCGGCCGCACCGGAACCACCAGCAGCGTGGATTCTGAACTGACGCTGCTCTACCGAAAGATGGTGGGAACGACGATCCCGCCGCAGGGGCAAGTTGCCAACCCCTTCTATCTCGGCACAGAGCCGGTCGCAAAAGCGAAGCGCTTCAACCATCGCGATCACGACATCTTCCTGGTGACCCGTCTCGACGGCTACACGGCCGCTGACGTCATCGCGATGATCGATCGCGGACTTGCCGCCGCGCCCGCGGGAGACGTGGTGCTCGACCAGAAGGCGGACCTCCCGCCCGCGCCTGGCGAGGGATGGCTGAAGGATGCGGCGGTGGCCCTGAACGCCCTCGGGTTCGCGGACCACACCGTGCTGGAGACAACGACGCGGTCGTTCGCGGGGACGCAGCCGGTCATCGGGTACTACTCCTGGGGATCGAACGACCCGGCACTGCGAACGCGCGGCGTCTCGCTCAATTTCGCTCCGGGTGCCATCGCGGCCATGTTCCTGAGCTCCGACGCGCGGACGTTCAAAGAGCCGCCGGCGCAGTGGGTCGCCGGCGACACTCGTGACGCGCAAAAGGCCTACGCAGGGTCACCGCAGTCGCTCGCAGGAGATCTCGTCCGCAGCGGCGTCACCGGTACCGCCGGCTACGTGGCCGAGCCCTTCTCCGACGGCGCGATTCGCCCGGACATGCTCTTCCCCGCGTACGTCTCCGGCTTCAACCTCGCGGAGGCGTTCTATCTCGCCACGCCGTATCTGGGCTGGCAATCGGTCGTGGTCGGCGATCCCCTGTGCTCGCCATTCGCGAGCCGACGCCCTGGGACGGACGAAACCGTCCAGGCGGGAGTGGATCCGGCGACGGAACTGTCGACGTTCTTTGCCGCCCGGCGGCTGAAGGACATAGAGAAGGCCGGCCTGAAAACGGCTGGATTGCAGGCGTGGCTGCGAGGCGAGGTGCGGTTCAACCGCGGCGACATCGCTGGCGCGCGTGAAGCGCTCGAGGCGGCGACGGCGACGGAGCCGCGGCTCGTGCGCGCGCATCATCGGCTCGCGGAGATCTACGACGCGGCTGGCGAGCACGAGCTGTCGATGGCCCGCTATCGCATGGTGCTCGAGCACCAACCCAATGACGGCCAGGCGCTGAACAACCTCGCCTACGCCCTCGCGGTGCATGGCAAAGACCCGCAGGCGGCGCTTCCGCTCGCGCGCAGGGCGCACGATTTGCTGAAGGCCGTCGCGACGGCCGACACGCTTGGCTGGGTCCTGCATCTGACAGGCGACAGCGCTGGAGCGGCGATCCTCTTCAACGATGTCGTGCGCACGGCGGTCAAGGATCCCGAGATCCTGCTGCACGCGGCGACCGTGTTCGCGGCGGCCGGACGCCCGGATGCGGCGGCTCGGGAGTTGTCAAAAGCGGTCGCACTCGACAAGAACCTTGAAACACGGGAAGACGTCAAGACGCTTCGGGCGCGGCTCGCGCGCGATACGAGAACCGGGGCCAGCGCCCCGCAATAGGTGCACAAGTGAAGAAACACATCATTACTGGACTTTGTTTGGCGGCGGGACTCGCGGTGTTCCCCAGGTCGGCATCAGCGGATTTGCTGACGTTCACCGGGACGGGGGTCAACACGGGACTCTCGGCGACGGCGGACTTCACGCTGTTGAACGCCACCACGCTGAGGATCGTGCTCACCAACACGTCCACCAGCTTGCCGTCCTACCTGTCGAGCGATGCCGCGTCGAATCAGCTGTTGACGTCGCTGGCATTCCGGCTGCCGGGCACAACGACCATTCTTGGCGGCACCGCGACGATCTCCGGGGGCAGCACGGGACCGGCGGGCAATATCGGCAAGGAGTGGGGGTACGGATGGAACGGCAGCGGCCAGTGCTGCGAGAACACCGATCCCACGCATACCTACAACGACTGGATCTCGACGCTGTCGGCCGGAACCACGCAGTTCTCGCCGGGCAGCCTCGATAACTCCGGTCTGAATGGCCCGAAGTACGGCCTCGCGCCGAACCCGGCCTTCGGGAGCCCACTGACGTCGATCAGCAATTCGGCGACGTTTACGCTCAACCTGAGCGGAGGCATTCCGGACCTGAGCTTCCTCAGCCAACGGCGCCGTCGTCGAATTCGGGTCGGACGCCGCGTTCCTGACCCGCACCCCTGGTACGCCCGACCCGCGTGGCGTGCCCGAGCCGAGCAGCCTGCTGCTCCTCGGCCTGGCCGCAGCCGGCTGGGCCCGGCACCGCCGCAACACCCGCGGCGCCTAAACGCTTACGTCTTCACCGTTCTCTCGACGCCCGCGAGTGTGCACCTCGCGGGCGTCTTTTTTTCTCCCGGCGGGTGAAAAGGGGACAGACGGTTGCGCTTCGCGCTCGCACGAAGACGCGAAGACTCGAAGCACACGAAGGCTTTAGTGAAAGGGCAGACATTTGGCGCCGCACGACGCGAGATCATCATCGCGCGCTTCTTCGGGTATCGGCTGAAGGCGCTGGCCCGCGGCGGTTGAACGCGTGAAGGTTGGCGTTTAGGGCTGATGGCCCAGCAGACTCGATCGACTCGAGCGGCGCCAGAGCCTCGGCGCCGAGCGAGAGAGACCGATTTGCTCGTGAGTGGCCCATCGGATGTGACGAACGATGATGCTGCCGCGATCTTCGACGAAGTCCTCAACGAGCTCGGTGGTGTGGACTTGGTGATTATAGTGCCGGCACCGGGCATAACAATCGCGGCCTACAGCAAGAGCTGGATGTCGATACGGTGACCGTGAACGTTCTTGGCTTCATGGCGGCCGCCCATGTGGCGATGCGGCATTTTCTGAGGCGGGGCCGCGGGCACCTGGTCGGGATTCCCTCCATTGCGGCACTACGCGGCAACGGCGGAGAGGCGGCCTACGCGGCGTCGAAGGCCTTCAGTCGGTGTACTTGACGGCTTGCGAGATCTGGCGCGGCAAAGCGGGCTCCCAATCGCTATAACCGAGGTGCAGCCGGGCTTTGTCGATACCGCGATGATGAGACCCGAACCCCCATTACCGACTGTGGCCAGGTGGCTTCTGGTCTCTTCTCCTGCCATGCGCCTCCCAACAAATCATGCGGGCCATTCGGAAACGGGCGAAGCATGATTACATCACGAGGCGGTATGCGCTGGTCGCTTTAATACTCAAGCTCCTACCACGAGCCAGTTGAGCGCCGCCGCAGCCTGCGCGAAGCGCGCTACCGTCCACCGCGCCTAACGCTGCGGCCAGTCATGTCCGTGTGCTTCAAGCCGCACGACGTTTGCCAGGAAACCCCACATCGCTCTGCCGAATAGAAACCCGGGAGGCACACAACCGAGGTCAGCAAGCGAGAGGCTCTGGGAGCCGTTCCCTTCCCGCGCAGGAATGCGTGGGACACGAGCGTCTCGACGCACGTGTTGAACACTCATTCCTCCTGGTCTCGTGATCTCATGTGGAGGGCGTGTGGCTGTCGCCGAAGTCGGCAGGTGTGGCTGCCGCGCGACTCTAAAGTTTGGAGTTTGAAGTTTGGGATCTGGAGTTGAGGATGAGGTACGCAAAAACCCCGGAGCGTCTCGCGACGCCCCGGGGTTGAAAGAAAGCACTTCCGAATCGTTACTGCTTGGCGTTCTTGGCCCGACGGCGAGCCGCGACGGCCAGTCCGAAGAGGCCCGTCCCGAACAACAGCATCGATGCCGGTTCCGGAACGCTCAGGTTTACGTGGCTCGAGTAGTTGATCGAGGCGCCCCCGCTCATCAAAAGCGTGTGCAGCATCGTGACCGAGTACGGCCCCACGTTTCGGTTGAACAGGCCAGTCAGAGAGCCGGTGTCATATGACGACCCGGTCTGATTGGCATTGATCGGACCAGTAGTCTGTGAGGTGCCGTAGAGGACATTGTTCTCGTCGCCATAGGCCTGGAAGATACCCGTAAGCCCCAAGGTGCCGGTGTTGATCGACCCGCCCATGCCAGCCTCCACGTCGAGTACCGTACCAGCCGGCAGCGTGTAGTTGGTCTGGGTTACCCAGATCTGCAGCGTCTCAGCGCTTGCCGAGGTGTTGACCACTTCGACCGTCGCCGACAGGAGGTCACTCGTCGCCCCATTATTTGACGTCGCGCCCAAAATGGTGATGTCGAAATCACCATAGGTGATGGCAAAGACCCCCGCGAGGGTGAAATCCGCCCCCGAGGCGACCAGGGTCCTGGCGCCCCCGTTAACCCCTGCTTGCTGCAGCGAGATCTCCAGCGCCGCGTCCGCTCGACTGGCGGCGAGCAGCACGAAGGCGGCAGCAAACGCTACCGAAACTAACTTCCTCATTCTCATTTTTTCCTCTCCAATCGAGGTACTCGAAACCCTTCAAGTCGACTTGATGCGCAGCAAGTAGCACGCTGCCTGCCAAGTCTGTGACTGCCGTAAGTGCTTGCAACTACTAGCTTTCTACAAACTGCCACTTTGATTTTTAGCCGCCACGGGTGACTTTTGTCGGCGCGTAGCGCTCGGCGGCGATCAGCGGTTCTGAGCCAGGTCACTGAGAAGCTGACGGGCGTCGCTCGCACCGTCGAACCCGGGGCTGAGGGTGAGCGCCTTCTGAAGTGCGGCCTTGGCTTCCCCCTGCCGGCCAACCTGCGCGTACGCCTGACCCAGGTGGTACTGGAATTCGGGATTCGACGGGTTCTTCCGCACCGAGGATTCCAGCGGGGGCACGGCCAAACTCGCAAGACCCTTCCGAAGGTAGGCCGCACCGAGCGTATCGGTGAAGTTGGGGTTGTCTGGCTGCTGCTGTGTGGCGGTTTGTGCCAGTTCGAGCGCCCGATCGAGGCTCTGCCCCTCCTGCAGGAGCACCATGGCGAGATTGTTGGCCGCGATCGCGGCCCGTGGATCGATTTCGAGGATGCGTTCGTACCGCTGCCTGGCTTCGGCCACGCGATTCTGCAGGTGCAGGCTTTGGGCAATCATGGTGTGGGCCCAGACCGCTTTGGGCTGCTTTGCCACGATCACTTCCAACTGCCCTCGCGCCGCATCGAGCTTCTGCTCACGGATATAGAGGTTGGTGAGTTCAACGCAGGCCTCCACATTGCCGGGGTCCACGTCGAGAGCGCTCCTCAAGGTAGCCTCCGCCTTGGCCGTGTCCTTGGCGGCCAGGTACACCCGGGCTGCGGCCAGCGCATACGGCGTCCCCTTCGGATTCTTGGCAAGCCATTGCTCGGCTGTCCGCTGCGCGTCCGACAGTCTGCCGGCCGCGATGAGCGTTTCCACGAGGCCCCGCACGGCGCTGCCGTGACCATCCGACAGCTCGATGGCTCGCCGAAAGGCACGTTCGGCGGCGGCATGATTGCCCTGGATCAAGTAGATCCGTCCAAGCTGCACGTGCGGTTCTGGTAGCTTGGGCAGGCTTGTCGCCAGGAAATTCGCTTCCTTGAGTGCCGCCTGCAGTTTCCCGGCGTTCACCAGCGCATTGACGAGCGTCAGCCGTGCCACGCCATTACGCGGGTCCGCCCGGACGACCTCGGTGGCGCGAGCCTCCGCGGTATCCAGCTTGCCGTCCTGCAGATCGAGCTGCGCAAGCTGTAGCGTCGCTCCGCGTTCTCCCGGGGCAAGCTTCAGCACTTCAGTGAATTCCTTACGAGCCGATTCCTTGTCGCCGAGCATCCGATACGTCGTGGCGAGCCAGTAGCGGGCGGCGGACGAGCCGAGGGTTCGCGTCCACCGACGTCTTGAACAGATCGCGGGCATCCGCCACCTGGCCCTCGACGAGCCTGTACCGTCCCTTCAGCAGGGTCGCCTGCGGGATATTCCCTCCCGGATTCCCTCCCTTGGCGATGACCTCATCGACCAATTTGTGCGCTTCGCTCCGGTTGCCCTCGCGCCACTCGAGCACCGACAACCGCAACCGCGATTCCGACCGCACGATCGGGTCGTCGAGCAGCGATACGAGAACCCCCCTGGCGTCACTATTCCGATTCGTGCCGGCGTAGTAGTCTGCGAGGATCAGTTTCGCCTCCGGGCCGGCCGCGGCTTGCGCTGACGCCTTCAGCGGACCTTCTGCATCGGCAAGACGGTTCGTGCGAATGTACAGGGCAGACAACGATCGATTCGCCAACGCGTTTCCCGGTTCGATGGCGAGGGCTTTTTTCAGCCATTCCTCCGCGTCTGCCGCTTTCCCGGTGGCCAGATAGAAACGGCCTAGCCCGAGCGACGCGTCCACCGATTTCGGATCGGCGGCAACCGCTTGTTTGAAAGCCGCTTCCGCGGCCTTGGTGTCCCCCTGCGCGAGCCGGAAATCAGCAAGCGTCGACAGGATGAGAGGTTCTGACGGGTCGCTGCGCAAAGCGTCTTCGATCTGCGTGATCGCCCCGTTCAGGTCTTTCAACCGGGCGGTCGCCTGCGCCAGGAGCAGATGCGCATCCACGTAACGGGGATTCAGTTCGAGCGCCTTGAGCGCGCGGCTCTTCGCGTCGTCGAACGCACCGCCTGCGATCAGGAAGACGCCTGCGCGCACCTGAGCCTCGGCGTCGCCAGGCATCAGGTCTGCCGCTCGAACGTATTCCTTCGCCGCGTTTAAAGGGTCCCCCGCGCGGTCGTACGCCTGTGCGAGTTTGTAACGGGCCTCGGCGAAGCCTGGATCGTGCTGCAGCGCCTTGCGGTAATGAACGACCGCATCGGAGTACCGCTTCTGGGCGAAGTGCTCATTCCCCTCGGCAAGCGCCTTCTGCTTGGCCACCGCCGGGTCGGTCGAACAGGAGATGGTGAGTCCGATGAGAAGGGATCCGGCCAGGAGTTGCAGGCATTTCATGGTGTGCTCTCTTCCGGTTTTCTCAGCTCTTCAACGTCGCGAGAAGATCTCTGGCCTCAGCTGCCCCGTTGAAGGTTGGGTTGAGTGCCAGCGCCTTCTGCAGGTGCGTCCGCGCTTTGCTGCCCTCGCCGGTGGCTGCCAGCGCCATCCCGAGGTGGTAATGGAATTCGGGATTGTTGGGATTCATGCCCACGGCCCGTTCGAAGGCCGGTACCGCCAGCCCGGGAAGGTGCTGCTGGTAGTAGACCCAGCCGATCGTGTCGACCACCTGCGGATCCTTCGGCAGCAGCGCCGCCGCCTGGTTGGCAAGCCTCAGCGCGCGGTCGAGGTCCTGTTTTTCGTCAGCGAGGATCCACGCGAGGTTGTTCGCCGCGATGGCGGCGTTCGGGCTGATCTCGAGCGCTGTCTCGTAGCGTTTCTTCGATTCGGGAATGCGCTTCTGCCCCTGCAGGATCATGCCGATCATGGTGTGAGCCGCGACCGATTTCGGGTCGAGCACTGTCAGGGCCTCGTAACGCTCGAGCGCCTGCGCCGGCTTGCCTTGGGCCATGTAGAGATCGGCGAGCATGCCGATCGCGACGGCATGTGAGGGGTTCTCCTGAACCAGACCCTTGAGGATTTCCTCCGCCTTGCCCGCGTTCCGGCCCGCCAGGTAGGCACGTGCCGCGAGCATGCGGAGGGCTGGGTCAGCCGGACGCTTCTCCAATAGCTGCTCAACCCGCTTGATGGCACTTGCGGAGTCCCCAGTGGCCATGTCCACCCCGATCAGGCCCACCACGGCGTCGGCCGACGTGGCATCGAGGGTCAGGGCATGGTTGAAGGCCCGCGCGGCCTCCGGCAGCTTCTTCTCGAGGCCCAGGCGCTTCCCGTCGAGAACGTGAACGGCCGCCGCCTTCGGGTACTGCGCCTTGAGCTTGGCGATCTCGTCCGCCGCGCGCGGCAGGTCACGCTTGGCCAGGAGGGCGTCGATCAGCGCGATGCGTGCGACGGGGTTCTCGGGTTGTTTCTCGACGGCTGTCGTCGCGGCGGTCAACGAACCGGCCGCGTCTCCCCGCATCAACGACACGCGTGCAAGCTGCAATTGCACCGGCACGGCGGCCGGTACGAGTTCCAGCGTCGCGCGATAGGCGTCGGCGGCACCCGGCAGGTCGTTCTTGGCAAACAGCGCATGGCCGAGCATGTAGTGCGCCGACGCCAGCTTCGGGTCGGCCTTCACCGCGGCTTTGAGGATGTCGATCGCCTCGTCGAACTTCTTCTCGACGATGAGGAAGCGCCCTTTCATCAGCTGCGCCTGCGCGGTCTCGCCACCGCGCGTGATGAGCCCGTCCACGATCGCGTGGGCCTCCGCGTTTCGCTTCTGCACGTAGGCGATCAACGCGAGGCGGACGCTGGCCTGTGCCCCGAACTTCGAATCTGACTCGACCGTTTTGAGCGTCACGACGGCGTCGTCGATCCGCTTCATGCCGGTGTAGAACTCGGCGAGCGCAATTTTCGTGCGACCGTCACCTTTTTCCGCCAGCGTCTTCAGGTACGGTTCGGCCTCGGCGCGGCGGTCGGACTGCATATAGAAGGCGGCGAGTGCCCGGTTTGGGAGTTCCGCCGCGGGGTCGATGGCGAAGGCGGCCTTGAGCCCCTCCTCGGCTTCCGGCAGGCGCTTCTGGATCCAGTGGAAGGTGGCCAGTGAGACGCGCGCCTCGATCGACTGCGGCTTCACGCGCACGGCCTCGACAAACGCCGCCTCCGCCCGCGCCACATCCCCCTTCGCCAATTGCAGAGCGCCGAGTGTCGTCTGGGACTGACCGTCGAGCGGATCCAATGCGACGGCGTCTTCCACCTGCTTGATGGCGCCGTCCACGTCCTTCATGCCGACGAGCGCCGACCCCAGCACGAGGTTCGCCTGCACGCTTTTCGGGTCCGCGGCGAGCACTCGCTCCGCCCGCGTCTTGGCATCTTCGAACTGGCCGGCGAGCACCAGCATCCGGGCCGCGGCGAGCTGCGCTTCCGGCTTCTCCGGGAGCAGATCGGCCGCGCGCAGGTATTCCTTCATCGCGCGTCCCAGGTCGTTGGTCGCTTCGTAGGCCTGCGCGAGCTTGAAGCGCGCCTCGCCGAACTGGGTGTCCTGCTTGATGGCGTTGCGATACTCGATGATCGCTTCGGCATGCTTGCCTTGCGCTGCCAGGGCATCCCCCGCCGCGAGGTACTGCGCCTTCTTCTTTTCGGGATTCGAACAGGCGGCGACGGTTACCGCCACGGCCAGTATCGAGAGAACCCTGAGCGCACGCTTGAAATTCATCAGACAGCCCCTGAAACGGCGAGAAACGGGCGTACCGCGACACACGCGGACGCACCGGTATTGGTTAAACGCGTGCCATCCCCTTCACAAAACACGTGCCGGGCATCGGCAAGCACTCGACGAGGCTTTGCTCGGATTCTGCGAATTGAGCGCGGCGCCAGCGCCGGCAAGTCCCAGCAATGGGCGAAATAAGTCGCCCATAACGCAGACTTTCGCCAACAATGGACGCGCGTTAGTCTTCCAGCGGTAGACTTCTCAAGGGTATTCCCCAACAAATTGGCTGCACCGAAGGGGGGGCCCAGATGGCAGCCATTTGCTCAACTGCCGGCATTCACATCATGGCCAGAAGTCTGCGCGCCCTCGTTCTTGTCCTTGGCGTCTGCGCGGTCGGCTGCTCCAACCCGGAGCGGGCGCGACAACTCTATCTGGAGAACGGAAACCGCTACTTTTCGGAGCAGAAGTACAGCGAGGCGTTGATCGAATACCGGAACTCCATCAAGGAGGATCCGGCGTTCGGCGAAGCGCGCCGCGCGCTGGCGGAAACCTATTTCAAGCTTGGCCAACCGGAACGCGGCTTCAAGGAGTACATGCGCGCCGCCGACCTGCTGCCCGAGCGGGCCGACGTGCAGGTCAAGGCCGGGAATCTCCTGCTCTTGTCGGGCGCTTTCGACGAGGCGAAGCAACGGGCCGAAAAGGTCCTGGCGCAAAACCCGAAGGATGTCGGCGCGCAAGTCCTCCTCGGCAACGCACTCGGCGGCCTTCAGGACCTGGACGGGGCGTTCAGCCAGATCGAGGAGGCGCTGGCGCTCGATCCGAAGAACAGCGCGGTTTATGGCAGCCTTGCGACGCTGGAGTTGACCCGGGGGAATCGCGACAAGGCGGAGGCCGCGTTTCTAAATGCCGTCCGCGCGAGCCCCGACTCGGCACTGGTGCACGTCGCCCTTGGCAATTTCTATTGGTCGACCGGTGACGTCGCGCGCGCCGAAAAGCACCTGCTCGAGGCCGTGTCACTCGATCCGAAGGATGGGATGCCGCGCCGCGCCCTCGCCCTGCTCTATCTCACGACGCGAAAGCACGCACAGGCCGAGACGCACCTTCAGGAACTGGCCAGGCAGTCCACCGATGTGCGCTCGACGCTGCTGCTCGCCGACTACTACGAGCTGCTCGGCAAGCCGGACCGCGCGAAGCAGACGCTCGAGGACATCGAGCGGGCACGGGGGGAATCGGTCGCGACACGGCTGCGCCTGGCCCGCATCGCGTACGACACGGGAAACACGGCGCTGGGACACGAGATTCTTCAGGCCGTGCTCGCGCAGGAGCCGAACCAGTACCGACGCGCTCCTCATGCACGGCCGGTGGCTGCTCGCCGAGGGACAAGCCTCTGAAGCACTCATGCGCGGCCGCGCCGCGGTCGCCGTTCAGCCGAAGTCCGCGTCGGCGCATTACCTGGTGGGCACCGCGCTGGTGGCACAGGGGCAAAACGACCAGGCGTACAACGAGTTCACGCAGGTGCTCAAACTCAATCCGCGTGCAACGCCGGCGCGCGTCGAGATCGCGCGCCTCTACATGGAAGATGGCGCGACCGATGCGGCGCTGTCGATGGCCGAAGAAGCGCTCCGCGTCGATCCGGCAAACCCGACCGCCAAGCTGGCCCTCGCGCGAGCGCTGCTCATGAAGCGCGACGTCAAGCGAGCGGAACCGGTGGTGATGTCGCTCGTGGCAACCTATCCGAAGGTGGCCGCCGCACAAGCGCTCCTCGGCGCATTCCACCTGTTGAAAAACGACGGGGCCGCGGCGCGGGCCGCCTTCGAGCGGGCAGCCGCCATCGATCCGGCGTCGGCCGAAGCGCTCGCCGGGCTCATCCGGCTCGACGTCGCCGCCGGGCGAACCGCGGACGCCCGTGCCCGCATCGATGCGCAATACGGGAAGCGTGGGAAGTCGCCGGAGTTCCTCGTGCTCGCGGCCGCGACCTATATCGCCGATGGCGCCCTGCCCGAGGCCGAAAAGACGCTGAGAACCCTCATCGACCTGGCGCCAACCAATATGGACGCCTACGCCATGCTCGGACAGCTGTACGCCGCGCGCAGCCAGACCGATGCCGCCGTCAAGGAACTCCTCGAGACGTCCAAGAGCGAGAAGGCTGGGGTCGGCCCGGCCACGATGGCGGCGATGCTCGTCGGCGCGCAGGGTGACCAGAACGAGGCCCGCGAACGCTATCGGCAAATCCTGAAACAGCATCCACGCGCCGCGATCGCCTGCAACAATCTCGCGTGGCTCTATGCGAGTTCGGGCGAGAACCTCGATGAAGCCCTGCGACTCGCCCGGACGGCGTTCGAGGAACTGCCCAACCGTGCCGAAGTCGCCAACACGCTGGGATGGATCTATCTGAAGAAGGACCTGCCGTCGCTGGCGGTCGTGCCGCTCCAACGGAGTGCGGAGCGCGCACCGCTGAATCCGAAGTATCACTACCATCTCGGACTGGCGTACGCCGGCACCCGGCAATTCGACCGCGCTCGCGGGTCATTCGAACGGGCGCTGTCGCTCGCTCCCGAGACGGCCCAGGCGACCGAGATCAACACCGCGCTGGCCGCGCTACCGGTTGGCCCAGACAACGTTCAGGCAGAGAAACGCAAGGACACGGAGAAATAGATGGCGACAGTCGGCGTACTCGCGCAGCCCGAAACGGGCGCCTCCGCATCACCCGATACCCTGCGCACCCGGCAGGTGATCGCCTGGGTCGTCCTCGCGGAGCTCATCCTGCTCTACGCGCCGACCATGCGCTGGTTGTACGAACGCTGGACGCTGAGCGTCTGGCACCACGCGCACGGGCTCCTGATTCCTCCGGTCGTCGCGTACTTCGTGTGGCAGGAACTGAAGTCGATGTCGCACCTGCCGCGGGAATCCAGCGCCTGGGGATTTGCGCTGCTGCTGCCGGCGCTCGGGCTGCACGTACTCGACACCAGCATGATGACGCAGCTGCTGTCGGCCGGATCGATCGTGCTCGCGCTGCCGGGCCTTTCCCTGCTCTTCCTGGGTCCGACGCGGACGAAGGCCATCGCCTTTCCCCTGATGCTCACCGCCTTCGCCCTGCCGATTCCGCTGGCGCTGACCGAGCCGGTGCATATGGCGCTGCGGCAGTTCGTGACCGCCGCGCTTTCGGCGATCCTCCCGATCATCGGAGTGCCCGTGTTCGCCGAGGGCACGACGCTGCATTTGTCCACGACGCCGGTACAAATCGCCGACGCCTGCAGCGGCTTTTCGACGTTGTATGCCTCCGTCGCTCTCGCGTACCTGACGGCGTATACGACGCCCGGGGTCGGCCGCAAGCTGCTGGTCCTTGCGGCGGCGGCCCCTCTGGCCATTGCGGCCAACCTGCTCCGCGTGCTTATGCTCGTGCTGCTCGTCCTCTGGCGCGGGCCCGAGATCCTCGACACGTTCATTCACCCGCTCTCCGGCATGTTGACCTTCGCAGTGGCGCTGCCTGTCATCTTCTGGCTCGGCCAACCCGCGAAAACGGAAAGGACGGCCCGCTGATGTCTCCTCGTTACGCTGCGCCGGTCGCGCTCGTGCTGCTCCTCGCGCTTCTGCCGACGGCGATTCATAGCTACGTTGGGCTGCGCACCGAGGACGGCCTCACCGCCGGCGCCATTCCCAACACGCTCGACGGCTTGCCCGGAACGAAGACGACGAGGAACGCGACGTGGGGACAACGCCGGTTCGACGCCACCGACTGGATCGAGCGGACGTACCATGCGGGCTCGCAGAGACGTCCGCCTGGTGGTCGCGCGGTCGTTCGATCTCAAGAAGCTGTACCACCACCCCGAGTTGGCGGCTGCGGACGGTGTTGACCTTCGCGCTCACGGTCTCACGCGCCTGCCCGCGGGCCCCGACGCCGTGCACGTGCTTGAAAGCGCGGCCGGGCCTCGCCAGGTGGTGCTCTACACGCTCCTCTATGACGACGTGTTCGTCGAGGACCCGGTCTGGTTCCAATTCCGGACGGCCGGCAAGAGCCTCGTCACGGGACGCAAGCAGATGACGCTGTTCTTCGTCCACCAGGCGGAAGTGCCCGAGGGTCAGGCGGCGGAAGACACCGCGGCCGCGACCGTGCTGAAGGCTGCCGTGGCCGCCTTCAAGGATCAGCACGCCGGCACCCGCACCAGCAATTGACCTACGTGACCTGGACCCGCGTCGTCCTCATTGTCGCCGCACTCATGACGGCGCTCGACGCGGCCCTGCTCCAGGTGAAGCGCTCGTTCTTCACCGGGGGCTTCCTGGCGGCCGATCACCTCCGCTCCGGCACTGAAGCGGTGCTCTTCCTCTTTCTGTCGTTCGCCGGCGATGCGGCCGTCATCGGCGCGCTGACGTTCGTCGGATTCGCTGTCGCGCGTTTGCTGCGCCTCAGAACTCGCGCATCTGTTCTTCTCGCTGCCGCGGTTCCTCTTTTTATTCTCGTCGTCGCCGACATCATCGCCTACCGGCTCCTCGCCCACCTTGGCGACGCCTTCGACCTGGGCTTGATGTTCGATCTCACCGGGAAGAGTGCGGCGGAAGTCTTCGCGGTCTCGGCGGCGCAGGTCGCGGGCCCGGCCCTCGGGATCGTGGCGGCAGCCATGGCGATTGGCCTGACGGTGTTCGCCGTGAACCGCAGGGACCGGCGTGCGGACATTGCGCTCGCGCCGCACAGACTCCCGCCCATGGGCGTGCGCGCCGCGGTCCTCTTGCTGATCGGCCTGGCGCTCACGACGACCGCCCGCCTGACCAGCGCGGAACTGGACAACGGCCTGCGCCGCAAACCGACCACGAAGGCGCTGGGTGTCATCGTCGAGACACTCACCGACGTGGATCGTGATGGCTACGGCATCGTGCGGGCGCCTGCCGATCCTGCCCCGTTCGACAAACGGATTTATCCGTATGCCGTCGATGTGCCGGGCAACGGCATCGACGAGGACGGCATCGCGGGAGACGTGCCATTGGCGGTGGCGGCGTTTCCCGAGACACCGGTGATCTCGACGCCGTGGCAACATCGGCCTGACGTGGTGCTCGTCGTTCTCGAAAGCTTTCGCGCCGACGTCGTGGGCCGCACGCGGGATGGGCGGGCCGTGACGCCGACGCTCGATGCGATTGCCGCCACGGGGCATGCGCAGTCGAAGCGGCGTTTTCGCACAACGGATACACGGCGCAGTCGCGGTATCACCTGATGACCGGTCAACTGGCTGGTCCGGGTCGGGCACCAATCTGCTCGACGACTTCAAGGCGAATGGCTATGAGGTCGGGTATTTCTCCGGTCAGGACGATTCATTCGGCGGTCCGGAGTTCGCCGGTGAACACTCGGGCGGCGGACCGGATGTTCGATGCTCGCCAGGCGAAAGCCGAGCGCTATTCGACGTTCTCGACCGCCGGCAGCCTGGCCGTTCCGGCCACCACCGTACTCAAGCACGTAAGTGCATTCCTGCAGGAGCGAGAGACCGACGCGCCGCTCTTTCTGTATGTGAATTTTCACGACACGCACTATCCGTATCACCACGCCGGCATCGCGCGCGCGGTTCGCTTCCACTCCGTTGCCAGAGTCGGCGATCGTCCCATCCCGCCGCGAAGAGCTCTACGCGACGTATCTCGACGCGGCGCATTACGTCGATGCCGCCATCGGGGAGCTTCTCGCGACGGTTCGGGCGTCGGTGGGACGCGAGCCGGCGGTGATTGTCGTCGGCGACCATGGCGAGAGCCTCTTCGACGATGCGTTTCTCGGCCACGGCTACGCGCTGAACGATCCGCAGACGCGCATTCCGCTGATCGCGGCCGACATCGCGTTGGACGTTCAGGAACCGTTTGGACAGTCAGACGTCAGGGACGCGGTCGGCCGCGCGCTGTCGACCGGGAATCCGCAAGGTCGGCCGGCCGCACGGCCGCTTCCAGGGAAGCGCGTCTTCCAATACCTGGGCACGCTCGATCGGCCTCGCCAGATCGCGCTCACGTCGGGTCATGATCGCGTCGTGTACGACTTTCGCTCCCGCAAGCTGTGCATCGACCGAACGCCCTGCGTCATTTCTACCAGCCTCGACGCGAAACAACAGGAACGCTTCCTCAACCTCGTGCGCCGTTGGGAGTCGATGTTGCTGGCGCGGACTGCGAGTGGGGGGCAGGACGAATGACCTGGCCTTCACAGCGCCGAAGGGCGCTCGCGCTCGTGTCCATACTGCTCTGCGCCACAGTGCTGCTGGCGCGTTCGGCGGGAACCGCACTGATCACAGAGGTGCCACTCGCAGATCCGGACGCAATCCTGGTGCTCGGTAGCCACGAATGGGAACGGCTCCCAACTGCTGCGGCGCTCGCAAGGGCGGACTCGGAGGCGCTGATTTTTCTGTCGGTTCCAAAGACGCCGACCATCTACAACTGCCACGATTGCGAGGGGCGACCGAGGCGCCTGATGGCGGCCGGCGTTGCGGCCGACCGCATCGTGCTCCTTCCGCAAAAGGTGGCCAATACGCGCGAAGAAGCCGCCTCCGCGCGGCTGGAATGCGAGCGTCGGCAGCTTCGCCGACTGCTCGTCGTGACATCCCCGTACCATACGCGGCGCGCTTGGGCGACCTTCCAGCAGGCCTTTGCCGGCAGTGGGATTGCGGTTGGGATCATCCCGTCCAACGCGTCCCCAGCGCGGCCGCAACGTTGGTGGGAAACACCCTACGATCGCGCGTACGTTCGCTACGAGTGGGCGGGCATCGTTTATTACTACCTTCTAGGAAGCATCTGACAACCCCGAGGAGTTTCGAGTGAACACGGCTACCGCCGGCAAGACATCCGATCTGATCGTCCGCGAGACGCTTGGGCGCGCGTTTCCAGGGACCGCATTCAAGGCCCAACGCGCCTTCACCAGGGCGGGGATGAGTCCCGAAGAACTCGTGCGGCTCCACGAGCTCGTGATCACGAACACGTGCACGAACGTCCTCGAGATCGGGATGGGAAGCGGCACGTCGAGCGTCGTGCTGCTATCGGCGCTCGAAACAAACGACGGACGGCTGACGTCTGTCGATCCGTTCCAAACCGTGAACTTTCAGCGAGCCGGCCGCGAGCGTGTCGAGCGCCTCGGTCATGGTGAACGCCATCGGCTGATCGAGAAACCAGACTACATTGCGATGCCGGAACTCGCGACCGCCGGCGCGTCTTTCGACATGATCCTCGTAGACGGCTATCACTCCTTCGACTACACGCTCGTGGACATGTTCTTCGCGGACCTGCTCTTGCGTCGCGGCGGCGTCCTGGCTGTGCACGATTCCTCCTGGCCGGCGGTCCTGAAGGCGATCGCCTTCTTCGAGGCGCACAAAGACTACACGCGCCTGTCGCCCGCTCCGCTCCTTCAGCGCAGAGGCGTACTCCAGAAGCTCCTCGGCCGGTTGTCTATCTACGCGCGGGGCGCGAGAAGCATCCGGTCGTTCAACGACCGCCGCAACAACTGGCACACGTTGGCCGCTTATCGCAAGGTCTCGGACCGGATGGCGCCCGAATTCGACGCCAGTTTCTAACGACAGACGATCAGAAGAACCGCCGCGCGAGTGCGCGGACGAAGGCAGGCGTCGTCACGCCTCGCGATTCCAGCGCGGCCTGCCACCGGTAGGCGGTCTTGCGCGCTTCGGCCAGACCGTGCGACACGAGACCGTAGAGGCGCCAGCGGCCCCCTCGCAATGACTGCGCGGCCGGCACGGACACCAGGCCATTCCGGATCGAATACGACCCCCCTTTGAGCGACCGTAGCACCGCATCACGAGTGAGGGCGGATGTGTCGACGCGAAGAATCAGTCTCGAGAAACGGTTCAGATGGTGCCAGTCGAGACCGGCGAACGCCAGCGACGCCCGCTTCGTTGCGCGCACGCTGGAAAGCGTCGACATGTCGGCATGCGTCGGGAGGAATCGATTGCCGCTCTTCACGTTCCAGATCTCGATGCCGTCGAGAACCTCGAGATCGCGCGCTTGAAGCCGAGCAACGCCGCTGCGGTGCGACGGATGTGCAAGAACTGCCAGGCCGTCCGCCTGGTGCACCGCGTCAACCAACGAGCGAAACGTGCAACCCTCCGCGAACGAATCGATGTACTCGGAAATGCCGAACGCCAGCAAGTGAACGCAATTGTGATCGAACGACAGCTCCAGGCCCGGGATGATCAGCAGCCGCTCGTCGGAGAGATCCTCGCAGCGAGCAACGAAGCTCGCCATCTGCTGCGCGTCCATCGTGTTGTTGTGCTCTGACATGAGCACGCAGCCGATCCCCTGCGCCCGGGCGATGCGCGCAATGTCTGCGAGGTCGGTCTTCGAGTCGTACGAGAACGAGGAGTGCACGTGCAGCAGGCAGTCGACCTTCATTGGGCGATCCTCTGCTGGGATCTCACCATCCGCGGCACGCGAGAGGCCTCCTGCAGCACGTAAGCGACCGCTTCGCGGAGGCCGGGCATCGGGTCCTGCAGGCTGAAGTTATACGACCGCCACCGCCCGGGCCACGGCGCAATCTGCGCGAGGGCCTGCCATCGCCCTGGGTAGGCGCCGCGCCAGCCGCTGGGACGGCCCTTCAGAGCCGCAGCAAGGTAGCTCAAATCCCCCTTGAGGTGCCGGCACCGCACGCCAACCCGGTAGGGTGACTGGACGGGCGGATGGCGCCCGTGCATCCACTCGAGCAACAGCACAGGGAAATCGACGCCGGATGCGATGGCCAGGGGTAACGACCCCCAAAAGCGTCCGTTGACTTCCATCAGCGCGGGCGGTGCGGGCGCGCCGGGGTCCTTCAGCTCCACCATCGCGACACCGCTCCACTCAAGTGCATCGATCATCCGCAGGGCCGGTTCAAGGAGGCGGTCGTCGGGTGCGATGCTCTCGGCGAGCGACGCGCGCCCGCCGGTCGGGTTCGCTTCACGCACCCGCCGGTGCGCGAACGTGGCCAACGGGCGACCGCGTTCGGCGAGCACGAATACGCCTACGCCGCCGCCACTCACCATTTCCTGCACGATGAAGTGGCTCGGTGGGTGTGGCGATGCGCGAAAGATGCGCATCACGTGATCGGCCGTGTTCGCGTAGAACAGAGCCCCGCGCCTCACGGATCCGCCGCCCGACCATTGGCGCGAATGACGTGACTTGATGACGCAGGGGTAGGACAGCTCCCGGAGCGCGGCCGACAGCTCATCGAGAGACTCGAACACGCGGGTCGCCGGCACGCGCACGCCGCAGCGCGTGGCGATCTGCACGGTCGCAGCTTTATCGAGCGCGCGGTCGAGGACCTCGTTCGGCGGCAGCGCGATGCGTGCGTAGCGCTCCAGGTCGGTGCGCCGCTGACGCACCAGGGTCACGGTCGTGTCGTTGATCGGCACGAGCACGTCGTAACCGGTGCGCGCCAGCTCCGACTCGAGCCAGTCCAGATAGGCGCCGGGATTGTCGCCCGCGGGTGGTCCTTCGACGTGCCGATCGGCATACCGTGAGTGTGCCGCGAGGTTGAACCCCCGCTCTTCTCCGGCGACCGTCACCCGGCAACCGGCAGCGCCCAGCGAGCGAACGACCGCAAGAGCAGCCGTAGAGTGCGCGTCGGTAACGAGCACGCGGACGCTATTCATGACGCTTCCACGGCCCGCAGGCGCGCCGGACGCCGCCGCGTCACCGCACGCAGGCGGTCGCGGGTGCGGCGAGCGAGACCGAGCAAGCCCGCCACTGCAACTTCGAAGGTCGCCGCGTCGAGCTGCCGGCCGATGTTGATGCGGTCCAGAGCGAAGAGATCAGGCACCCGCCGGTTGATCTGCCCGCTCAACGCGAACGCCGCATGGTAGTCCGCGCGCTCCAGCGCACGCTTCTCGCGCTCGCCGAAGTCCGCTCGCGAGCCGTTGGGGTACGCAAAGGCGGTGCAGGAATGGCCGAGCTCGAGTTCGATACGCCGCTTCGACAAAACCAGCTCCGATTCGAGACTGTCGTCGTCGAGTTTCGACAGGATCGGATGGCTGACGGTGTGCGACCCAAACTCGACGCCTGCGGCGTCCATCGTCCGCACCTGGTCCCACGTCAGGAACGCGTACCTCTCGCGGTCGGCGTCCGTTAACGCCGGCCGGCCACAGCGTTCCTCGATCCGGTCCACGGCGGCGTCGCGCACGGCGATCGGATGATTCTTCAATTCGAGAAGCACCTCACGTGCGGTGGTCGCGCGCGCGTCGCGCGATCGAAGATCGAGCCCGAACGGGCGTCCGGCGAGATCAACGGTCGCCGACGTGCACTTACTCAGGTAAATCGACCGCTTCACACGTTCGGACCACAGGAGGGTTCCTGGATGATCGAGTAACCCGGTGCTGACGAAAACGGTGAAGGGGATCCCGTGGCGCTTCAAGATGGGAAACGCCACCGAGTAGTTATTCGCGAAACCGTCGTCGAACGTCACCGCCACACTGCGCGGTGGCGGCTCCTTACCCGCGCGATAGCAGGACACGAGTTCGCTGAGCGGGAGCGGGCGATAGTGTTCGCGCACCCAGCGCATTTGCCGGTCGAACACCTGGGCGTGAACGAAGTTGTGATTCAGGAACTCGTACTCTTCTCCACCGGCAGCCAGCACTCCGTGGTACGTCAACACCACGGCGCGGTGCCGCATCAGGTTCCGCGCCGCGGCCGTGAGACCGACGGATCGCAACACGTGGCCGCCGCTATGCTTCATGGGTTCGCACGTATCCCATCACGGCGGGAGTGTTCGTTGCTACGTCGAGGTACATCCGCTCGTACTCGCGCAGCATTCGCTCAATGCCGAAGTCCTGACGGGCCTGCAGCGCGGCGGCTGCCCCCATCTGGTGCCGTTTGCCCGAATCGCGGACCAGCGTCACGATGGCCTCCGCGATCCGTTGCGGATCGCGCGGCGGGACGAGCAACCCGGTGCGATCGTGATCGACCAATTCGTCGGCCCCGCCGACGTGCGTCGCCACCACCGGCAGGCCGGTCGCCATGGCTTCCTGAATGGTGTTCGAGAGACCTTCGGACTCGGAGCTGAGCACGAAGATATCCATCGCGGCGAGCACCTGCGGAACGTCGTCGCGGTTCCCGAGGAAGCGCACGTTATCGAGCTTCAACGAAGCGGCCAGCGATTCCAGTTGCTCGCGCAGCGGACCGGTTCCAGCGAAGATCGCCTTGAACGACAGCCCTCCGGTTTTGAGCAGCGCCAGCGCGCGCAGCAACGTCGCCTGGTCCTTGACCGCGACCAGGCGCCCCACCGTTCCGATCACGAAGTCGTTGGGCCCGATCCCTAGCGATGCGCGCGCCTCCACACGAAAACGAGGATCAAACCTCGCAAGATCCGCCCCGTTTCGAATCACGTGGATACGGTCGAGCGGAAACGCGAGCTGCTCAGACATCCGCTCGGCCAGGCGCGACGACACCGAGAGCACTTTGTCGACACGGCGCCAGACCGCTCGCTGGATCGGGGCGTTTCGGGGGCGTGTCTCGAGCGTCCCGTGCTCGCCGTGCACGATGTAAGGCACACCCGCGAGGCGCGCCGCGAGGAGGCCTTCGCAGAGCGTCGCCCACCGATGCGTGTGAAGAATGTCGGGACGTATTCGCCGCAACAGGCGGTACAGTCGCAGGACCCACACAGGGTCGTTTCCCTCACGACGATTGAACTCGTACAGCCGGACGTCGGGCCGCAGCCGTTCCTTCAACGAATCGGCAGGGCGACAGCTGCAGATGCTGCTGACAACCGTTGCCGGATCGAGGCCGTTCACGAGCTTCGTGATACCGACTTCCATGCCCCCCACGCCGAACTTGTTGAGCAAGTGCATCACGTGCAGGGGCCGAGTTCGAGGTTCTCCCGCAGGGCGGGCCTTGTGGTTTCTGCTCATGCGTATGGACGGGTTGCAAAGGTAGCAAAGGCACGGCCAAGCACAGCGCTACATTCGGGGAACAAGTCCAGCAAATGCGAGCTTTTGTGGTCTGTCTTCCAAGCCGATCGATGAAGTCATCTAATGCGCAGACTTTGGGCGTGACCAACCACGACTTCGTTGTCTTCCGTACGCGATTCCCGCCACATTTCATTGGCCACCGCTTTGTTCTTCGCGACTCACCAATGACCCTGGCCAACTGTTCTTACACAATCGTAATCACTAGCCCCCGCCCACTATTCCGGCATGTTAACCTGCGCAGGGCAGATCAAAGTCTGCCTAATACTGGACTTTTAGGCGCGGCTCTCGCCAAAGTCACCAATTCTTCGGAAATACGAAGCGAATCAGAGGGTTGGTCTGGCGAGCAGCTTGCTCAGTCATAGGGCATCCGCTCCCCTGAAATACGGACAAATATTGGTGCAACCGCCACTCCATCACGGTCAGCTGCCTTCGGCTTACGCTGTCCGTCAATCCGTCGCCGGCTGGCCCGCGCTCACCGCGGCCTCGCTGCCGGTTAGTGTGTGCCGGAATCCGCGCATATTGCCCGCCCCGGTCCGGCAATTCAGCGTGGTGTTCGACCCGCTGGATGCTCGTAACGACGCCTCCGCGTGGGCATGGTTGACAGACTTATCGGAGTTGCGCGATGCGACGCCTCTGCGCCAGTTCGAGTTCGTCGTCGGGCGCACCTGTGTGGCAGAGGCCATGCGGTCGCTTGGCGTTCTCGCCGCGCCAGTACGCCGGCGACCGAACGGTGCTCCCGTGTGGCCGGCTGGAATCCGCGGGTCCATAACGCACACCATCGGTTTCGTGTCGGCCGCCGTCGTGGGGGCCGCGAACGCAGGCGCGATCGGCATCGACAGCGAAGAGATCCTCGCGGCAGAGCGCGCCCGGCGCGTCGCCAGTGTCTTCGCGACGCCCGCGGAGGTGGACGCCGCTTGCTCGGCCGGGCTCGACAAGCAGGCGGCGATCACGCTGGTGTTCTCCGCGAAAGAGGCCATCTTCAAGGCGCTCAACGCGTCGGTTCATCGGGTGTTCGACTTCCACGACGTGCAGATTACCGAGGTCAATGGCCACCGACGGCAGTTCACCGCCGTGGTGCTCCAGACGCTGTCCGACGCGTTGCCCGCCGGATCGTGTCTCAACGGCAGCTTCGACATCGACAGGCGCCGTGTGCACACCGGAGTGATCGTCGCGCCGAAGGTTCGGGAGTAGCGCGGGATGCCCATTCGCGTTTCAGACGAGGACATCTCACGCTTTGCCCAGTGGTCGGCGGACTGCAATCCGCTGCACGTGGACGAGACGTTCGCGCGCCAAACGCACTTCGGCGGCCGCATCGCGCACGGGATGCTGAGCGTGCTCGAGACGTTTCACGCCGCCGAAGTCGCGGCCGATGAACGGCTCGACTCCCTCGACATCGAGTTCCGAGGCGCGGTCGTCACCGGCGCCTCGTACGAAGCGCAGGCCGAACGTGCCGGAGACACGCTGACGCTCACCCTTGTTCCTGCGCACGCGCAAAGAGAAAACGACCGTCAACCGGTGCTCGTCGCTCGCACGGGGCGCGCAGACACTTCCGCGACCGTCCCGTCACCCGACCCGTCATGGGTCAAGTCCGCGGCGAGCCGCGGCCCGAGAGCGTCCGCCGCTCCGCGTTCGCTGGAGGACTTCGAGCGCGGGATCGAGATCACCGGTTACTATCCGGCGTCGGTCGAGCCGTGGGCGGTGTCAGGCGTCACGCCCCTCCAGGCGCGGGTCCTCGCCCTGTGCAGTTACGCGGTCGGGATGGAAGCGCCGGGGCTGCAATCGCTGTTCACGCGACTAAGTGTCCGATTCCACATCGGCGACCACCACGCGACAGTCGATCTCGTGTATCGCCTGCGCTCAGTGCGTTTCGACCGCACGTTCCGATTGCTGGACACCGAGCTCGAAGTGGCAAGCCCTACAGGCCAGTTGCTCGCCACCGCAGCGATTCGTGCGTACGTGCCATTCAGTCCAAGTTCGACCGATCCAGCCGCACTGGCAGACATGCTGGGCACCGACGCCGCCCTGCTGGATGGAAAAGTCGTCCTCGTCGTCGGGGGCACGCAGGGCCTTGGCGCGGAAATAGCGGCGTCGGCTGCGCTCGCCCGTTCTCACGTGTACGTGAGCGGGCGTCACGATGACGCCTCCCGCGCGCAGTTGCACGAGTCGCTCATCGCGCGGGGGGCCTCGATCGTGTTCGTGCAGGGGGATGCTGCCGACCCTGCCTGGTGTCAGACGACCCTCGAGCAGATCCGCGCCCGCCATGGGCGGCTCGACGCACTCGTGCTGAACGCTTGTGGCCGGCCCGAAGTCACAAGACTCGACTCCCCAACCGCCTACCCCACGACATATATCGCCGATAACGTCCGACTCATCGAAACGCCACTTGCCGCATTCACCGAACTGCTGCACCAGAACGGCGGGACGATCGCGTACATCTCGTCCACGTACGTCGATCAGCCACGAGCCGGTTTCGGACCATACGTTGCGGTGAAGATGGCCGGCGAAGCGCTGGTACGCGCCATCTGCAGGGAGTCTTCTCGTCTTTCCGCGGTCATCGTGCGACCGCCGGAGCTTCAGACACGCTGGAACGACACGCCGGCCGCCGCACATGGCTCGATTCCTCCAGCGCGTGCCGCGATACACATCGTCCGAGCGCTCGCCACCTCTCGCGACGGCGAGGTCAGCGTTCTGACGGAGTTCCCGCCGATCGCAACGAGCGCTCTGGCGACGGCCCCAGAGTTCACCCTGCGCCTGGCGGCTTCATTCACCAGCGATCCGATGCTTCCCGCAGTACGGTTCTGGTTGAAGGAGCTCCAGCTGAATGCAGCGGTGGAAACCGCGCCGTATGGCCAGATCCTGCAGTCCTTGCTCGATCCCTCCGGCGGGCTCAACGCGCGCGGCCGCGGGTTCAATGTCGTGCTGCTGCGCGTCAGCGACTGGCTCCGCGAGCTCTCCGATGAGCAGGCCGGGAACCTGGAATACGCCACGACGCATTTCCAGCGCACCGCCCGCGACCTGGAGGGGGCGATTCGCGCTCACCGCCAGCAGTCGAGCGCCGGCACGTTGCTACTGCTCTGCCCGTCGGATCCCGACCTCTCCCCGCTCTTCTCGGCCTTGGTCCAGGACACCGAGTCGCATCTCGCCGCCGCGCTGAACGGCATGCCGGGCCTGGAGATCGCGCGCGCCGCCGACTACCACGCCGCCTATCGCGTCGCGGACCACGAGATCCACGACGCGCTGCGCGATGAGATCGGCCACATTCCGTTCCACGACGAATACTTCTTCACGCTGGCCACGATTGCGGTTCGTCATGCCTATCGCGCCGTGGCAACCCTCCGCAAGGTGGTGGTCGTGGACTGCGACAACACGCTTGTGGCAAGGCGTCGTCGGCGAGGTGGGAGCGGAAGGTGTCGAGTTCGACGAGGGACACCGCGCGCTGCACCGGACGCTGACACGCCTGGCGCACGGCGGCGTGCTCGTGTGCCTGTGCAGCAAGAACGAGGAGCCAGACGTCTGGCGCGTGTTCGACACGCGTGACGATCTGCTGCTCCGCCGCGAGCACGTCGTCGCGGCCATGGTCAACTGGCTGCCCGAAGTCCCAGAACCTGCAGACGCTGGCCGCGCGGCTCAACCTCGGGCCTCGACAGCTTCGTGTTCATGGACGACAACCCGGTCGAGTGCGCGGAGGTCCGGGCGGGTTGTCCCGAGGTGCTGACGATCCAGTGGCCGCAGGATGCCGGGCGACGCGGTGCGGCTGCTCGAGCACACCTGGGAGTTCGACGCCGCGCGAGGCGACGAAGGAGGACGCGCGCCGGACGCAGATGTACCAGGAGGAGTTCAAGCGCCAGGATCTGTCGGCCGACGCTCACCTTCCAAGACTTCATCCAAGGCCTGGAGCTGGAGGTCGACTTCGCGCCGCCTGCCGAGGACGAGATCAAACGTGCGGCGCAGCTGACGCTGCGCACCAACCAGTTCAACTTCACGACGATCCGGCGCGACGAAGCCGAGATGCAGGCCCTGCTCGCCGGCGGGCGCCACGAGGTGCGCACGATCCGAGTGCGCGATCGCTTCGGCGACTACGGCCTCGTCGGCCTCGTCGATCGCCGAGCGCGGCGACCGAGGTCTGGACACTCGACACGTTCCTTCTGAGCTGCCGCGTGCTCGGCCGCGGCGTGGAGCACCAGCATGGCCGCGGAGCTCGGCCGCATGGCCGCCGCGGCCGGCGCGCGCACGGTCCGCCTGCGCGTCGAACCGACGAAGCGGAATACGCCCGCGCGAACATTCCTCGAGTCGATCGTCCCGGCGGCGCTGCTCGAGACGGCCTCGAATGCGAGATGCCGGTCGAGACGCTCGCCGCCGTCCGGTTCGATGCCTCCGCCGGCGCTACCGAGATCCGCGGACGACGCGCCGGCGGCGGCCGCGGCCACGCCGCAGAGCGCGGAACGGTTGCGGCATCGCGAACAGCAGATCGCGCGCACCGCGTTCGCGCTGAGCACCGGGGCCGGTCTCCGGCGCGGCGATCGACAGGCGTCGCCGCCGAATCGGCCGCGCCGGCGCCGGAGCGCCGAACGATGTCGCCGCCATCGTCCACGCCGCTTTCGCGGCGGCGCTGCGCATACCAGTGCGGAACGTGTGGCCGCAGCTGGATCGCCTCGAAGCGCTCGGCTGCGATTCGATGCGGATCGTCGAGATCACTGTCGCGCTGCGCGACAAGTTCCCCTGGCTGCCCAGCGACGTTGCTCTTCGAGCATCGATCCGTCAGCGCGATCGTCGACGAGATCGTCCGCGCTCGCGAACAAGGGACGCGGCGGCGACCGCGGCCGTCGCAACGGCCCCGGCCGTCGTCGACCCGCGCGGAACACGATCGCAGCCGGCGACATCGCCGTCGTCGGCATGCACCTGCGCTGCGCCGGCGCCAACTCTCCCGACGAACTGTGGCAGCTCCTCAGCCAGCGGCGGCAGCGCCGTGCGCCCGGTGCCGGCCGACCGCCCGCGGTTCCTCCAACCGCTTCACGACACGCGCACCGCACTGGGCTGGTCTGCTCGACGACGTGGCGAGGTTCGACGCCGAGTTCTTCGGCGTCTCGCCGCGCGAGGCGGAGTTCATGGACCCGCAGACTGCGCCTGTTCCTCGAGGTCGCGTGGGCCGCGCTCGAGGATGCGGGCTGCCTGGGCGCCAATCACGAACCGGCGACGGGCGTGTTCGCCGGCGTGATGTACGGCGACTACGGCGTCCGCGCGAACGACGCGCCCGCGGAGCACGACAGCCCGTACCGCTGCTGGGAAGGGTTCAGCCTTGCCAACCGCCTGTCGCAGCTCCTCGGGTTCCACGGACCGAGCCTCGCCGTGGATACCGCGTGCTCGTCGTCGGGCACCGCGCTGCACCTCGCGTGCGCGGCCCTCAAGGCGGGCGATTGCCCCGTCGCGGTCGTCGGCGGCGTGAACCTGATTCTCGATCCAGATCGCTTCGCCTCGCTCGGTCGCCTCGGCATCCTGTCGGAGCGCGGACGGTGCGAGCCGTTCGGGGCCGACGCCGACGGCACGGTGCTCGGCGAAGGCGCCGGTGTGGTCGTCCTGCGCCCGCTCGAGGACGCCGCTGCAGCGCGGCGACCGGATCTACGGCGTCATCAAGGGCACCGGCCTCAGCACCGGCAACGGCACCGTCGGCTTCACCGCGCCGAATCCGCAGGCGCAGGCCGAAGCGATCCGCCGCAGCCTCGCCAGCGCCGGCATCGATCCCCGCACGGTCAGCTACATCGAAACGCACGGCACCGGCACCGCGCCTCGGCGATCCGATCGAAGTGCGCGGCCTGACGCTCGGCTACGACCGCCCCGAACTGCGCGATCCTGCCATCACGTTGCCGCAGTCGCTGCCGCATGGGGTCGATCAAGCCCAACATCGGCCACCTCGAAGCGGGCGCCGGCGTCATGGGACTGATCAAGGTGCTGCTGCAGCTGCAGCACGGGATGCTGCTGCCCTCGATCACGTCGCCGGAGCCCAGTCCGGCAGATCCCGTTCGCCAAGGGCACGTTCGAGGTGCAGCGGGAGCTGGAACCCTGGCAGCGGCGCACCGTCGTGGTGAACGGCCGCGAGGCGCCAGTTCCGCGCCGGGCAGGACTCAGCTCCTTCGGCGTCGGCGGCGCCAACGCGCACATCCTCGTCGAGGAGCCGCCGCAGGCGCTGCCGCCGCCGATCGCGAAGGCGGAACGACCCGCTCACGTGATCGCGCTCTCGGCTCGCAGCGCCGACGCGCTGCAACGGCAGGCGGCGAGCGTCCGCGACTACATCGACGCGCATGGGTCGCTCCCACTCGCCGATTTCAGCTACTCCGCGAACACCGGGCGGCGGCACTTCGAACACCGTCTCGCGATCCCGTTCGCGTCGCGCGAGGAGCTGCTGCAGGGGCTCAAGCTCGATACCCCGGCGGCGCGTCGCGGCGCACGCGGTGTGACGGCGTCAGCGAAACCCAAGATCGCGTTTCTCTTCACGGGACAGGGGTCGCAGTATGCCGGCATGGGCCGCCAACTGTATGCGACACAGCCCGTCTTCCGCGAGGCGCTCGACCGGTGCGCGACGGTGTTCAGCCGTCATCTCGATCGTCCGCTGCTCGACCTTCTGTTTGCCGAAGAGGGATCGCCCGAGGCCGACCTGATCCACCAGACCGGGTACACGCAGCCGGCGCTCTTCTCCTTCGAGTACGCGATGAGCGCGCTCTGGCAATCGTGGGGCATCTCGCCGGACGTCGTCATGGGCCACAGCGTCGGCGAGATCGCGGCGATGTGCGTCGCCGGCGGCGTGTCGCTGGAGGACGGCCTCAAGCTGATCGCCGCCCGCGGCCGCCTGATGCAGGCGCTGCCCGCCGGGCGGCACCATGACGTCGGTGATGGCCGACGAGGCGCCGGGTGCTCGAAGCGATCGAGGGTGAGGAGGAGCTCGTCGCGATCGCCGCCATCAACGCGCCGGCGCAAGTCGTGATTTCTGGCGCCGGTACCGCGGTGGCCGCGGTCGACGGCGCGGCTCGAAGCCGCCGGCGTGAAGGCGAAGGCGCTCACCGTGTCGCACGCTTTCCATTCGCCGCTGATGAAGCCGATGCTCGCCGAGTACGAGCGCGTCGTGCGCGAGATCCGTTTCACGGCGCCGCGCATTCCGCTGGTGAGCGGCGTGACCTCGGCGGTTGCCGGCGACGAGATCACGCGGCCCGAATACTGGCTGCGCAACGTCATGGATCCGGTGCGCTTCGCGGCGGGCATGCGCACGCTGGAGGCGGCGCAGGTCACCGCCTATGTCGAGGTCGGCCCGCACGCTGTCCTCCTGGGCATGGGCCGCCAGTGCGTGGAAGACGAAGCGGCGGCCACCTGGCTGCCGTCGGTGAAGAAAGACGCCGACGCCTGGCAGACGCTGCTCGGCAGCGTGGCGCGCCTGCACGTGCAGGGCGCATCGCTCGACTGGACGGCCTTTGACGCCCCTTACCACCGCCGCAAGATCGCCGTGCCGCCCTCTGTCCCCGGTGGCAGGCAGTTCTGGCTGAAGTCGCTCGCGAACGCCCCGCGCCGCGCATCGGTGACGCGCGAGGCGTCTGCGGTGCCGGGAGCGGGCACGCCTGGCGTCTACGAGCTGGCGTGGCGGAAACAGGAACCGCTCGCGCCATCGATCGATCGTGGCCGCTGGCTGGTCTTCGCGGACACCGGCGGCGTCGGTGCGGAGCTCGAGCGGGTGCTGCGCGACACCGGCGCCCCTGTCCGTCGCGTGATCGCCGGCCCTCGCTACGCGGAGGTCGACGGGGGATTCGTCGTAAACCCCGCGAGCCGCGACGATCTCGAGCGACTCGTCACGCGCGTGGCGAGCGGCGATGAAGGTCCGCCGCGCATCGCGCACCTGTGGAGCCTCGACGCCGGCACGTCGATCAGTGCGGCGTCGCTCGTCACCGGCGCCACGCACCTCGTGCAGGCGCTGGCCGCCAAGGGCATCTCGCGACGCACGCTCTGGATGGTGACCCGCGATGCGGTCCTTCTCGACGCCTTCGCCACCACACGCCCCGTGGCGGTCGACCAGGCCGCGAGCTGGGGCTTCGGACGGACTGTCGCGCTGGAACACCCGGAGCTCTGGGGAGGGCTGGTCGATCTCGACGACGCCGCGAGCCACGATGCGACCTTGCTCGCGCGCGAGTTGAGCGGCAATGGCAACGAAGACCAGATCGCGTTGCGACAGCGGCGATCGCTTCGTCCCGCGCCTGTCGCCGAAGGCGGTCGCGGCCAGCGCGCCGCGCGCGCTCGACGGCACTGGCACCTATCTCGTGACCGGGGGCACGGGCGCGCTTGGCCTGCACGTCGCGCAGTGGCTGGTCAACAACGGCGCCCGGCACCTCCTCCTCGCCAGCCGTCAGGCGCGGGCCAGCAACGAGACGCAGGCGCGCATCCAGGAACTGGAACGCCGCGGCGCCACGGTGACCCTCGTCGCTGCCGACGTGTCGCGCGAAGACGGTGTCGACGCGCTCTTCGCGGCCGTGCCGCGCGGTTCCCGCCTACGCGGCGTCGTGCATGCTGCCGGCGTGGACATCCCGCTACCATTGACGGCCCTCACCGAGAACGAGATCAGCACCGTCCTGGCGTCGAAGCTGGACGGAAGCCGCTTGCTCCACGAGCGCACACGCGACTTGGATCTCGACTTGTTTGTCGGCTTTTCGTCGGTGTCCTCGATCCTCGGCTCGCAGGGACGCGCGCACTATGCGGCGGCCAACGCGTGCCTGGATGCCATCCTCGCCGAACGCCGCCGGCTCGGGCTTCCCGCGACCGGCGCGAACTGGGGCCCGTGGAAGGGCGGCGGCATGGCCGACGACGCACAGCTGCAACAGTTCGAGCGCATCGGCAATCGCGGCCTTGATCCAGCCGCCGCGTTGAGAGCGCTGGACGGCCTGACGGCGGAGCGTGCCGTCCAGGCGACCGTCGTCGACATCGACTGGACCACGTTCGTGCCGGTGTACGAATCACGGCGCTCGCGGCCGATCATCTCCGACGCGAACCAGGACAAGAGCCCCACGACAGATGTCGGGGCCGATGCGCCGGCCACCTGGATCGAGCAACTGCGCGCCGCCGCACCAGACCAGCGCCGCGCCGAACTCGAACGCCTGCTGGCGACGGAGGTCGCCGACACGCTCGGATTCGACAATCCCTCGAGTGTGGCCACGGACCGCAACTTCTACGACCTCGGCATGGATTCGCTGCTCATGGCCGACCTCGTCGGGCGGCTGAAGGCGCGCCTGTCGATGCCATGCAGCACGCTCGTCTTCGAGCATCCGAGAATCGCGGCGCTGGCCACCGCGCTCGTCGATCGCATTTCCTTCGATACGCCTCCGTCAACGGCGGGGGCGGCCGCTCCGCCGTCTGAGCCGCCAGCCGCTCCCATCGCGCGCGAGAGTGCGACGACACCGCTTCCGGAAGCAGAGATTATCGAGTTCCAGACGGCCGCGTTCCCCACGCGCACCCCGTCGCTCGTCGAGCCGCGTTGGCGGTGGATGTTCGTCGAGTCCGCGCAACGCCTCGGTGTCGATCCGAAGTTCTGGCTCCATCGCGACAGCGGCCAGATCGTTGCGCAAATGGGCTCAATTGCCGTGCGTTTGAAGGTCGATGACCAGCAATTCGACACCGGCTGGCTGGTCGACACGATGGTTCGCGAGGACTACCGCGCACAGGCCTTGGGATCGCGCCTGATGGTCGAAGCACATGACGATCAGCCGCTCAGTCTCTCGCTCGGACAGACGGCGGAGATGCGGGAGATTCAGTACCGCCTGGGGTGGAAGAACGTCGCGCCGCTTCAGACGGCCCAGGCGCTCGCCCGCGCCCGGAACGTACTCAAGGGCAAACTGCCTTCTGCGGTCGCCTGGGCCGCCGGTGCGACGATCGATACGTCATCGGCGCTCGTTCGGCGACTAAGACCGCGCCGGCGTCTTGCGGTGCGGCCGGTTACACGGTTCGACGATCGCCATGATGCGCTGTGGCACCGTGTCTCGGCCGACTACACCACGGCTGTCGTCCGTGACGCGTCGTACCTGAACTGGAAGTACGTCGACCAACCCGGGCAGGACGTTTTCCGCCTGGAGATTCTCGACGGCGCCGAACTGATCGGCGTCGCGATCTGGATTCTCCGCGATGCGGATGCCATCTACGGATATCGCCGTGCCCTGCTGGTAGACCTCGTTGCGCCTCTGGGCGACGCGGCTCGCCTGCGCGACGTGATCGCCAATGCCTGCAGCGCTCCCCTCGAGGCGGGGGCCGACGCCCTGCTCTGCCTGCACATCAGCGCGCCGCTGACCCGCGCGTTACGCGGCTGCGGCTTTGTGCTCCGTGAGCCTACCCGGTATCTCCTGGTGGATCCGGGTCCTGTGTCGGGCCGCACGCTCGACACCTTACTGTCGCCCGATGCGTGGTTCGTCACGCAGGGAGACTCGGACATCGACCGGCCATGGTAAACATGTCGCCGTTTTCGGAGATCTACTGACATGTGCGGCATTGCCGGACGTTTCAACTATCTGAGCGGAGCGCCTGTGTCCCCGCGGATCGTGCAAGGCATGTGCGATCTCATCGCGCATCGCGGACCCGACGGGGATGGTGTGTGGGTCGACGGACCGGTCGGGTTCGGTCACAGGCGACTGGCGATCATCGATCTGAGTCCCGCCGGCCGTCAGCCCATGACCACTCCGGACGGAAACGTTACGATCACCTTCAACGGGGAGATCTACAACTTCCTCGAGCTTCGAGAAGAGCTCGCGCAACACGGGCACCGGTTCCACACACGGACCGACACCGAGGTCATCCTTGCGGCCTACCGCCAGTGGGGTCTCGCCTGTGTCGAGCGGCTGCGTGGCATGTTCGCACTTGCCATCTGGGATGCACCCGAGCGCCGCCTGTTCATCGCGCGCGACCGGGTCGGTAAAAAGCCGCTGCACTACCTCGTTGACCGCGATGGCCTGGCCTTCGCCTCTGAACCGAAGGCGTTCCTCGCGGATCCAACGTTTACGCCCACGCCCAATCTGGAAGCGATTTCGGCCTATCTCAGCTACCAGTACGTCCCGAGCCCGCTCTCGGCGTTCGAGGGTGTGCGCAAGCTGCCGCCCGCGCATTACCTCGTCGTCCAGGACGGCCGCATCGAGGTGACCCGCTATTGGAAGCTCTCGTACGCGCGCAAGCGGCGCATCACGGAGGCCGAGGCGAGCGAGGAACTGCTGGCGCGCCTGCGCGAGGCCGTGCGGCTGCGGCTGATCGCCGACGTCCCGCTTGGCGCGTTCCTGAGCGGCGGCATCGACTCGGGCACCATCGTCGCCTTGATGGCGGGGCTCAGCAGCGGCCCGGTCAAGACATTTTCGATCGGGTTCGAAGAACAAGCCTTCAACGAACTGCCCTACGCGCGCCAGGTCGCCGAACGTTACGGCACTGACCACCACGAATTCATCGTGCGGCCGGATGCCCGGGCGATCTTCCCGCAATTGGTGTGGCACTACAACGAGCCGTTCGCCGACTCCTCCGCCATCCCAACCTATTACCTGTCAGAGCTTGCGCGCCGGCACGTAACCGTCGCGCTCAATGGCGACGCGGGCGACGAGAATTTCGCAGGCTACCGCCGGTACATCACGCCCTCGTCGGCTCACCGCTTCGATCGGTTGCCTGGCGCTGTTCGCCGCGCCGTGGGCGAAGTCGCGAGGGTCGTGCCGGCGCCGCAGCGCGCCGACTCGGTGATGAACCGCGGTCGTCGCTGGCTGCGGCGGCTGTCGGATACCCCGGCGGGCCGCTACAACCGGCGCATCACTATCTTCGATCCGGACCTGAAGCGCGAGATTTGCGACCCGAGCTTCCTGGTCGCGTCGGGCGGAGACGCGTCACCCACATTCCTGGAAACAGCGTTCGAGCGCTCGGACGCGGCGAACACGGTCGATGCGGCGCTCGACGTGGACGTCACCTACTACCTGAGCGACTGCCTGTTGGTGAAGGTAGACATCGCGACGATGGCGCACGGCCTCGAGGGACGCTCGCCGATGCTCGACCACGAGTTCATGGCGTTTGCCGCGAGCCTGCCGACCGACCTGAAACTGCGGGGCACCAGCACGAAGTACATCCTGAAACGCGCCGCCCGCAGCCTGCTGCCCGCCGATATCATCGATCGGCCGAAAAAGGGCTTCAGCGTCCCGCTCGGAGACTGGTTCCGTGGCGAATTGCGCGACATGGTCGGCGATCTGCTGCTCGATCAGCGTTCCGCGAGCCGCGGTTACTTCAAGCCGGGCGTGGTACAGCGGTTGGTCGACGAACACTGGCGCGGCGTCGCCGCCTGGGAAGATCAGCTCTGGTCGCTGCTGATGCTGGAATCGTGGCACAGGATGCTCGTGGACGCGCGACCTGCCGCAGCGCCGGTAGACACGGTGTCTTTTAGAGGAGTCTGACTTGAATATCGCGATCTTCGGACTTGGATACGTCGGGTCGGTTTCGGCCGCCTGTCTCGCCGCCGCCGGCCACCGCGTCATCGGCGTCGACGTGGACCCGTACAAGACTGACCTGATCCGTCGCGGCCGCGCGCCAATCACCGAACCCGACCTCGACGAATTGCTCTCCCCGCTGGTCGCCGATGGGCGCATCACCGTCACGAGCGATACGGCTGAAGCGGTCGCCTCGGCGGACGTCTCGCTCGTCTGCGTCGGCACCCCAAGCCGTCGCAACGGCAGCCTCGACTCGAGCTACCTCGAACGGGTCCTCGAGCAGATCGGCGAGGCGCTCTCGCGCGCGGATCGGTACCACGTGATCGCGGTGCGCAGTACGCTGCTGCCCGGCGTCCTCGGCACGCAGCTCGTGCCGCTCCTCGAGCGGGTGAGCGGTCGCCGTGCCGGCGTCGATTTCGGCGTGTGCATCAACCCCGAGTTCCTCCGCGAAGGCAGCGCGATCCGCGACTTCCTGACCCCCCCTTCACCGTCATCGGTGAAAGCGACAGCCGCGCCGGAGACCTGCTCGCGGGACTCTACGAGCATCTGAAGGCACCGGTGTACCGGCTGCTGCCCGACGAAGCCTCGATGCTCAAGTACGCCTGCAATACCTTCCACGCCGTGAAAGTGGCCTTTGCCAACGAGATCGGCGCGCTCTGCGAATCCCTGGGCATGGACGGCCAGCGCGTCATGGACGTCTTCTGCAAGGATGGCGAGTTGAATGTGTCGCCTCGCTATTTGCGGCCCGGGTTTGCTTTCGGCGGCTCGTGCCTCCCGAAAGACCTCCGCGCGTTGACCTACGTGGCGAAGGACCACGACGTGTCGACGCCGCTGCTCTCGAGCGTGCTCTCCAGCAACGACGCCCACATCCGCCGCGTGGTGGACGTGGTGCTCGATTCCGGGAAGCGCAGCGTGGCCATGCTTGGCCTCAGCTTCAAACGCGGCAGCGACGACCTTCGCGAGAGTCCCGTTCGTCACGCTGGCAGAATCGCTGATCGGCAAAGGCCTGGCGCTAAAAGTGTGCGATCCGGACATCGCGCTCGGAAAGCTGGTCGGCCGCAACCGTGCCTACATCGACGAGAAGCTTCCCCATCTCGCCCAGTTGATGACCCCGGAGTGGGAACAATTGGTGGCGGATGCCGACGTCGTGATCGTGTCGAAAAAGGTCGAGGACCCCGTTCGGCTCGCGCAGTGCCTGCGCCCCGATCAACTGGTGATCGACCTCGTGGGAATCGATGCGCTCGGTGAGACGGCGCTACGGCCATGGCTGGCGCCGGTGGCGGCGGTCCGTGGCGCGGTGGGAACGCTCTAGCGATCGCGTGCGAAGCGGAGCACCGGTGCGCGTCACCTACATTTCGTGGGCGGAATCGTGCAGCCGGAGTGACCATACCGCCCGCGAACTCGGCGGCACGTCACACATGGTGTACGCACGGCAGTCCGGCAGCCGTGCATCTACGGTTCTGTTCAAGTACGCAGCCCAGTGGCGGCGCACCGCACGAATCCTGGCGAGTGAGCGGCCCGACGTCATCTTCGTGATGACCCCGCCGCTGCTCGCCGCTCTTCCGGCGTTTCTCTATGCAATGCGCTACCGCAAACAGGTAGTGCTCGATGCGCACAGTGCCGCCTTCATGCACCCCCGATGGCGATACTTCCAGTGGCTGCAGCGCCTGATGTGCCGCCGTGCGGCGACGACGCTGGTGCACAACGACCATATTGGCCAGGTGGTCCGCAACACCGGTGCGCACGCGACACTCGTTCCGGACGTGCCGATCGAGTTCAGACAACGGGAGGCGTTTCCCCGCCCCAGCGGGTTCACCGTCGCGGTTGTGTGCTCGTTCAATTACGACGAGCCCATTCGCGAGATCGTCGCCGCGGCATGCTTGCTGCCCGAGGTGTCGTTTTTCATCACCGGGAACCCCAAGCACCTGGCACCTGACATCAAGACGGCGCTTCCCGCAAACGTCCGGCTGACCGGTTTCCTGAGCACCGAGGCCTACGGCGGCCTGCTCACCGACGCGGACGCTGTGCTCACCCTAACGACCCGTGACCACACAATGTTGCGTGGCGCCTACGAAGCGATCTACCAGGGCACGCCGGTCATCGTGTCCGACTGGTCTCTGCTGCGCGACGCTTTTCCGGAGGGGGCCATCCACGTCAAGAACACGCCGGAGGACATCGCCGGGGCGATTCGCACGATGGCAGACGACGTTGCGACGTACCGCGCCGGGGCGGCGCGGCTGCGCGCGGCAAAACTTCAGCGGTGGAAAGCGACACAAGCCGCGATCGTCGCGCGCCTCGACACGACGCCGAGGCCGTCATGAGACGGCCGTTACTCGTCACCGTGTCCGGGATGGTGGGATCCGGGAAGAGCACGGCGCTACGCCAGATCACCGACGTCGCGCGCGAGGCTGGTCTCGCCGCTGCCCAGTGGCGCTTTCAGCGACTCCCCTGCATCACCTTCCGGCGACCGCGGCGAGAGACCGCGGAGTCGGAGGACGCCGCCGAACCCTCACAGATTGTTCGTGGAAAAGGGTACCGCCCCCGGCGACTGACCATCACGGCCGCCGCCGGCTACATGCTCCGTATCGCCGCGTTTCGGCTGTACCGACTGTTCCACCGCAACGCCGATTGGTACGTCGTCGACCGGTACTTCTACGACAACTTCACGCACTATGACCTGAGTCGGGGCACTGGAAGGTTCTACGCGGCGTGCCTGGCACGCCTGGTGCCGCGGCCTGACCTCGCCTTCGTGCTCGTCGCGTCGCCACAGACGGTCGCGGCTCGTCGGCCGCAGGTACTCGCCGGATACCTGGTTCCCGTCGGGCAGGCGTACCGGGACCTTCGCCAGCGTTTTCCCGAGCTCATCGAGGTGGATTCGGACCCCGACCGTCGGGGATTGGATCAGATTGCCGCACTCGTCCGGGAACGCCTCGTCAGGGCACGGTAGACGGCCAGCGTCTCGTCGATCATTCGATCGTAGGCGAGATCATTCAGCGCACGGGCGCGGCCGTTCGTGCCGAACGTCTTCCGCAGCTCGCCATCGTCGAGCAGCTGAGCGATCCTCTCCGCCATGGCGCGTGGGTCGGCGACCGGCACGACGAAACCATCGACACCATCGGTGACGTATTCGGCCGGGCCGCCCGCATTTGTGCAGACGACGGGAAGCGCCGAGGCCATCGCTTCCAGCAGGACGTTGCCGGACGCCTCGATGATCGATCCGTGGACGAAAAGATCGGCGGCCGCGAAGTATCGCGCGATCTGGTCTCGCGCCACCCTGCCCCGCAGCGTCAGCTGCTCGCCGAGTCCCAGGTTCCGAGCCTGTCGTTCGAGGGCGTCACGCTCGGGGCCCTCACCACACACGACGAAAGAGAAGCGACGGCCGGACGCCTTCACAATCGCAAGGGCGTCGAGCACGTGCGCAAGTCCCTTGATCGGCACCAGCCCGGCAACCGCGAGGATCATCGGATCGGGACCGGCGCCGACCGCCCGCCGGGCCTCTGCCCGATCTGGCGCCGCTGCAAACTGGTCCAGGCGAACGCCCTTCAGAATGACCTGCGACCTCTGGGGGCTCGCCCCCAGCGCATGACCCTGTCGCCTGAGGAATTCGCTGACGAAGATGGTTCGAGCGGCGCGCTGGAGGAGACGGCGCAGGGCCCGATCGAAGCTGGCATTGAGCCGCGATCCGTACTCGAGGGCCGGAACCACGTTCACGTCGGCGCCGCGCAGACCTGCGACGAGCGGCCGGCGGGTCGCGGCGGCCGCCAACTGGCCGCCATAGCCACGAGGCCAGCCGAAGTAGCTGTGAACGAGGTCGATTCGCTCCTTCTGGATCAACTCCGCGGCGAATCGCTCGACGACCATGACCCGATAACACTCGCGCGGGTCGAGCAGGTTGGGCAGCGGCAAGCGGTGGATCTGTCGCGCCAGGAACGCCAGGGCTCGGAAACGTTCTCGCGGGGAATCGGGTGGAATGACGCGAACATGCACGCAGCCGTCGTCAGATGCGGTTCCGGCCAGACGCGTGAGCACGTAGACGTGCACGCCGCGCGCCGCAATGGCCCGGATCTCCTCGTCGAGAAAGCTATAGCGCGAGAGCCGTCCCGGTTCCGTGGGGGGAGGTGCCAGGTACAGCACCCGGACGGCAGCGTCCCTCATGGTGTCGAGAGCGCCGCCGCCTTTTTCTCCCCGGCCGCGAGCCACGGCACGCGCCGCGCGAGTCCCGGCACCAGATCATGCGCCGTTTCACTCACGACGGCGCGCACGGCGGCGATGGGTACGGCGAGCAGGAACGCGCCGTAATAGAGCCCCGCAGCCGTCACACACGAGGCGAACAGCAGCAGCGCCGACGGATTAGGTCCGACCCACCCGCGGACGAATACGCGCGTCACGACCAGCACCAGGGCGAGGCCTGCGGCGCAGATGATCGCGGGTACCTGCGGTTCGACCAGATCACGCCAGCGGAGCTTCGCCATGCGCTGGACGAGCGACTGCAGCATGACCGTCATCGCGACCGTGGAGACGAGCACGCCAGTCGCGGCGCCGGCGATACCCCAGGGACTGAAGGCCCAGACCGCAGCGACGAGGACGACGGTAAAAAGCGCCTTCCTCTTGACCTCGGGCCAGATCTGGCCTTTGGCCTGCGTCGCAGTGGCGGCGTAAATGTTCAGGATGCGCAGCAGGTTCGCGACGCAGAGGATCTGGAAGGCCGGCACCGCCGGAAGCCAGCGTGATCCGAACATCACCTCGATGAATTCCGGCGCCGTCACGATCATGCCGGTCAGCACCGGATATCCGACCAGCGTCACGCTGAGGATGACCTTGCGGTAGGCGCGCCGGAAGCGCTCCCGGTCTTCATGAATGAGGGAAAAGATGCGGAACGAGACGCTGGGGCCGGCGAGATTGATCTTCGCCGTAAAGCGGTGCACGGTCGTGAACGCTTTGTCGTAAAAGCCCAGGGCGGTCATGCCCAGCACCTTGCCGACGACGAGGTTGTCGAGGTTCTTGGCGCTGAAGTCGAGGATGTGGTTGACGTAGTTTCCGACGCCGAACGACAGCATCTCGTGCATCGCCGCACGCGAGAACTGGAGTGTCGGCCGCCAGCGGACCATCCACGAGCGCCAGATCATCCGCGCGGTGTCGCCAGCGAGGCGGCCCCAGACCAGGCTCCAATAGCTGTAGCCTTTCCACGCGAGGACGATCGCGACCGTCATTTCGGTGATCGTCGACAGCCACTCCGACATCGCGCCTTCGCGATAACGCATCTCCCGCGACAAGATCGCGGTCGGGATCGACCCGAAGGCCATGATGATGAACCCGAAGGCCGACAAGCGAACAACGCCGGGGATCGCCGCGTTGTCGAAGAACACTCCCGCGGTCGGCGCGGCCAGCGTCAGCACCCCCCAGCCGGCAATGCCCAGACCCAGGTTGACGAAAAACACCGAGGAGATATGGGCGGGGGTGATGTGCTTCGTGCGCACCAGCGCCTGGCCAAAGCCGAACTGTGTCAGGCGGCTGCACAGTTGGGTGACGAACGCGGCGGCCGCGGCGATGCCGGCTTCCTGCGGCGAGAGGAGGCGAGCGATGATCATCGCCGCAGGCAGCATGAGGAAGAAATTGCCCCCCTCCCTCATGAAGCCCCACAGCATGCCGATTTTCGCGAGTTTCCCGTACGAGCGCTTACGTCCGTCGCTCGTCATCGACCCTCCGACCAACTACTCCGACCCACCGCTCACCCTTTTCTTGCGCGCCACAATAACGAGGTGAAGTCCCAGGAGCCGTCTCAGTAACCAGGGCTGAAGCGGTCGCATCAGTCGCGACCGGAACGGCCGCATCACCAGCCGGTCGCCCAAGTCGGGATGGATGGACTGGAGGCTCAGCACGTCGAAATGCTGAGAGACCAGAGCGCGCAACCGCCGCGGCGTCAGGTGATTCTCGATCGGCTGTTTCAGGTTGTTCAAGCGCCATGCGTCGCTGGCCAGAAACTGAGTCACGCGCGCGTTCGGCGTCGTCAGAATCAGAAAGCCTCCTGGCTTCAAGGCCGCCGCCGCAGCCGCGAGGTAATGGTCCTGGTCCCTCAAGTGCTCGATCACCTCCTGACTGACAACGACATCAGAGGACGGACCGTCTGGCATCCATCGCTCCAGGTCCGCCTGGAAGAAGGTCAAATGGGGGTATCGCGCACGCGCCACGCTGATCGCCTGATCGACTCCGATCGTGGGCCCGACGTCGTGCAACATGGCAGCAAACCAACCGGTTCCGCAACCCAGATCGATGATCGTTGGCTGCTTTAGGGGAAGGCGTGACAACTCGGAGAAGATCGCCCCCGCACGTAAGAGTCCGAGCTTCGTGATGACCGGTCGGTCTTGCCAGCGAGAGTCGTAGTAGGCGATCTGTTGCATGTTGAATGGCTCCGTTTTCGGGGGTTCTACGGCACGCCGTAGATCGACGTCCGCGCCGTAAGCGGAGCCTCGGAGTAGGGCTGCGGAAATCTGCTCGATGACCCTGATGATAGAACGCTCAGGGTATAGCAAAGCTGACGCCGACTCCGACTGCGGACTTTAGTCGACTGGGGCGACGATTACGAAAAAACCCGAACGGAACTTCTGCTTCTATGGCGACTAAAGTCAGAATGGACGCTACACTGCGGAACTGCAACCAGATTTCACTTGGATAGCGCGGGCGGGCCTCGGCGGTCGCATCCAACAGGTCGCCTAACGAAATTGTGTTTTTTTTACTCTATGTGGTTGAGCCAGACCGACGGCGACTGACGACTCGACTGATTTCGGCCAATTTACAGGCCTTTTTCGCTAGGACCGATTCTTGCTCCCCCCGAGCCGAGCTCCCACAAAACGGAAATCTTCGCGAGGTTCACTGACGTGCGTTTGCTGCCTGTAACACTCGTTGCCGCCCTGCTGGTGTTGTCCACTCCGCGGTTGCCGGACTCTGCTGTCTACGCGCAAGGGGACCCGCACGCCTATTTCAACGCGTTGATCGCCCGCTCCGATTTCTACAAGGGTTACAGCCTTCGTCCCAATCCCCAAGTGACGAGTCCGTCAAATCCGTACTACGGTGGTCAGCTGAACTCAGACGACGGAGGGGGCCTGCACGCAGCCGACTGTAATCCTGCAACCGCAGACCAGGCGTATCGTTACAGCCCTGCGACGGATCCAGATCCCCACCGACAAGACGCTGCCAAAGGCGCAATCCCCGCATTCGCTGAGCGTGGTATCTGCGAAGGAGAGGTATTGACCCAGCCCATGTCAGCGAGCGCCAGTGGCAGCCCGGAGAAGATCTACGCGAACGCTGTGACCAGCACATACGGGCCGGCGATGCAGCGACACCTCCGGATCGACAACGAAATCATGCGGCTTCGGGCCTGCACGCTGGCGGAAGGCGGAGACGGTTTGAGGGCTTACATCTCTGGTGCGAACGCGCTATGCGTCATTCGTGGGCAGCACGGGACGACAGCATCGGCGCATTCAACCGGCACAAAAGTGAAGCTCTCCGTCAACCAGATCAGCAACTACTTGAGGCCGTCCCTCACAACTCAGGATGGCAACACGTATTTGATTACTTGGGACGCCTATTGGACGGACTCTTACCTCGGTGTCGGGTCATGGGATAGCGCTCAGAAGACGTTCCAGTTTACCGGGGCGGATAACGGCAAATTGTTTGAGCCGAAGCTCATCTTCGGGTCAACGGGCTTCTCGGGGTTCGACCCCGTCAGGCACATCGCTATCGTACGCGCGCGATCCTATCAAGCGGTGAATACAGGGCAGACAACCTGGGCCCAGACGAATGGAAACACCATGGGCCCCGGCCCCACCGCCAGTACCGATCTGGCGCCCAGAGACGGCACCTTCGTGATCAAGCCGAATGTGTGGACGCGCTGGTGGGTCCGGGTCGAGCAACGTGCGAACGACTGGGATTACTTCGACATGTGGGTTGCAGACGAGAACACCGCCCCTGTCCTTATTTACGGCAGAGTTCCGATGTCCGTGAGTCAAGGCAAGCCGGCTCAGACGTTGGCGGCTTTCTGGTTCGAGCAAGGCAATTCGAGCACGGAGTTTCTCCGTGGAAACCTGCGCGATCTGGTCTCGTACTACAGAAACTGGGTCGTTCTACGCAACCCGCAGGATGTGCCCAGCCTTTTACTGCGCCCACTTGCGGGTGTTCCCCCGCCTCCGACTTCGACCCTACTACCACCGACAGGTGTGCGGGTCATCAGATAGCACTCAAACCGAGGCCAGGCCGCGCCGGGTCTGCTCGAACGGCTGTCAGAATGTTCGAAGCGACAGAACACCAGGTGCGTTGCTGCTCGACCTTATTTCGGGCTGCCGCACCTAGCGTGTGACGAAGCTCCGGCGACCGGACAAACCGCTTGACCGTCTCGACAAACGCTTCTCGTTGTTCAGGGTCGAACAGGAGGCCGTCCGTCTCGGGGTCGACTAGGTCGAGGATATTCGCCTGGCAGGGCGCTACGACCGCGCGCGCCATCGCCATGTACTCGAGAAGCTTCATGGGGGAGGCGACGCCGGTCCGCTCGTCGGTGACGACGGCGATGTCGACAGCGGCAAGATAGTCCCTGATCTCTTCATGGGTGACCTTACCGGTCACCAACATCCTACGGCCAACTCCGAGCTGCGCGGCCTTCTCCTCCAACGCTACTCGACCCGGGCCATCGCCGATGATGAGCGCCGTGACTTCCGGTACGGCGGCGACGACTTCGAGCAGCCGTTCGACGCCATGCCAATCACGGATGATGCCCATCCAGCCGATGACGGTGCCGCTCAAGGCGTAGCGGCGACGGATGCGGTCGCCATCGGCATGCTTCACGTCGAAGTGCTCTGTGTCGACACCGTTTGGCACCACGATGACGTTGGCATCCGCGCTGTCGCGAATGTCCGCACCTAATGGACTCGACACTGCGACAACCAGGGTCGCGAGCTCCAGCGCCAGCCGTTCCAGTCGTCGTGCGGTCGCCTCGAACGCCAACGGTTCGAACGCGGCGTAGCGGGGAGAGGTAAACAGCGAATTCACCTCGAGCACCGAGGGAATTCCGCTCGCACGAGCCGCGAGCAACGCGCCAGTATCAAACTTGCTGTGTCGCTTATAGAGAAGGTCGGGACGAAACCGCCTGATCTCCCGGGCGACTGTCCATCGTTCCCATTGGTCGAACGCGGTCGCGCCGCACTCGAACAAGGCGTTCGGAACCTTCGAGCGAATCGCCTCGACGGTAGCACGACGCGTGACCTTGGTGGGCGCTTCGCTGAATCCGAGCATACGCACGTCGTGCCCAAGCTCCCGGAACGCCCGCGCGATGGCGCGAATATGCACGCCTTCAGCGCCATCCGCCAGCGTCCGATGATGGTAGAGGATCTTCACGTTAGGACGTTAGCAGCGCCACTTCGTCCGCGACCGTGTCGGCCGGGACGTGGGAGCCGAGCGAGGCCACCACCTGCTGGCGATTGGCGAGGACGTACTCGATCAGTTCGGCCATCTGTGAAGGATCCTCCGCCGGATACGTCAAAACGCCGGCCGGACGCGTCCCGTTTTCGGATGCGACCACCGGTGTGCCGACCGCCAGCGACTCGAGCACCGACGACGCTACACCGTCGGTGATAGGCGTGCGCAGATACAGGGCTGACTGTTGCAGCGCGGTGAGGAAAGCGTCGTGGTCGAGATCGTCAACGAAACAGATGCGAGCGGCGACGCCGTGCTTCCTGATCGCGTCCTGCACGGCAGGCCAGACGCCCGCGTCGGCATGCCCGGTTCCGCCGCATACCACCAGCCCGACGTCCGACCGCCGGCGCATCACCTCCGCCAGGCCATCGATCATCGTCACCGGGTAGAAGAGCGGCCGCATACGGACGTACGTGAACACGACATGAGGGTATCGGCGGTAGAAGTCTCCCACCTGCGCGGGCAGCGGCACCGTTGCAAATTCGACGTACTGACGGCTGAACGCCGGAATCGGAACGATCTTGGCCGGGTCGACCCCGTATCCGGCGATGCATGCCTTGACTGGCTCGCTATTGCAGATGATCCGCTCGGGCATCCAGAACAGGAGCTTGTAGAACGGCACCAGCCGGCGGTCGCGGTCACGCGGAAAATGCCGCTGGATGACACCGGCGTGAAACGTCAGGACGAGTCGCGTCCGCAGCAGCACGCTGATGACCTGTGCGGTCATCGCGAGCAGCGCACCGGTTGGCGAGTCGCCGTTCGCGTGGGTGTGGACCGTGTAGCCGCGGCGCGCGTAGCGAAACACCTTCCTGACGAAGTCGAAGCCGCTCATCACGGTTTCGTACTCGGGACTGGGAATGCGGCGGCTGGTACCGATATTCAGCACCACGCACTCGTGCCCCTCCTGCTCCAGGCGCTTCTTCAGGAACTCGACGCGAATGCCCCACCCGGCGCGCGGCGGCGGGTACGAGGTGACCTCCAGGATTCGCCTGCGGCGCGCCGTCATTGCTTCACGGCGAAGCCTGCCAGTGCCTCCAGCCGCACGAGTTGGGCATGATCGACGCGCAGGGAGCTTCCGTGCGCGAGGACGCGCTCGGACTCCTCACCGTCCACCACCCGGCAGACAGCCAGACGCGCGTCGGTTTCGATCGGCCCTCAGGGTGCTGAGGCCGGACGCGGCAACCCAGTCGATGGCGTTCCCACGCGCCAGCCCCAGCAGGACGGCGCTGCCATCCTGCACAGGGACCACTCTGACGGCTTGGTCGGCGACGACTGTGAGGAGTGAGACCGGCGCACCGGCCATCGCACCGGTCAGCGTCAGGCGCGGCGCCGGGACGCGAACTCCGAGGCTCCGGCAGATCCAGCCGTCGGCAGGGCCGTCGCCACCGCACCGAACCTGCGCCCGCCACTCGCCGGCACCGGCCCAGACGAGTTGCGCAACATCCTCGAGATCGACCCGGCCGATCCCCGGTTGCGATGCGGCCTGGGAGAGGCTTCCGGGAGCAAACTGGAAAGTGACTTCGAGCTGGTGTTCGCCGGCCCCGGCGAACTCATCGTGGATCAGTACATATCCATCCGGCCGCCGCCACACGGTGCGCCTGTGCGTTACACCTTCCGGTCCGCGAGCGTACCCATCGTGAGAGCCGCACACCCAAGCCTGCCGTGCGTCGAGCATCCGTCCTTCGATCGTCGCGCGGTAACTATGCGACCACGCCATCTTGCCGATATGCCGCGCCTGGTCGCGTCGGTCGATGCGCGCGGTATTGTGCGCCGCGGTCTCGCGAAAGTGCGCCTCCCACGGTCCGCCGCAGTTGTAAGCGTAAAGGCCAGAATCGACGAGCACAGGACGCCCGCCAAGCCACACAATCACCGACAGGCAATCCGCGTGGCCGTGCATCGAATTTGGAATCGCATCGGTCCGCATGCCGGCGGCCTGCTCACCAACGTCAACGCAGACATAGTCGGCACCGGGAGACCACGCGCTGCGGCTCACCATGTATCCGCTGCCCGGAAGAATGACCGAGGCGTGCGGCGGCTCGTCCGAAGGGAGCGCGTCGAACGCGACAAGCCCGTCGGGTCCGAGCAGCCAGAGCGCGTCTTCGTAGAAACGCCCGGCAATCCGCTTGAAGTCGGCGCGCGAAAACAGTACGGCCCCGATCGCCTGGTATGGACGGAAGTCCCAGAACGGCAGGTGCTGCATCCGGATTGGCTTGCCGTCGTCGGCCCCGCCGATCTCTGGCGTGCGGCCATCGGGTTGCGAGAGCGCCATGCTGAACTCGAGCGCGCGCTCGATGGCCGTCCAGACGTCGCGCGACAGCTCCTCGCCGTTGGCTCGCCCGACGAGCGCCGACAGGATGTAGAAGCCGGTTGTGGCGTGCTGATAAAAGGTCGACTGCTCCACCGACCCACCATCGTCATAGAACTGTTCGCGGAGGCGGCCTTCAAGGACGGCACGGCCCTGACGGCGCCACTCGGTGGCGGCGGCGAATTCGGGAAAGCATGCGCCCAACGTGTAGAGTGCGGACGCTTCACCGATCAGATGGTTGTACGGGCTCGAGTAATGTTCAAGGTGCGTCGCGAGAAAGGTGCCGTGTTCGTGGAATCCCCGTAGCCACTCGAGATGAAACTCGTCGTCGAGGACGTCCGCCGTAAGGTGATAGGCCCACAACCACGACCAGACCCGAAACGCGGGCTCGAGCGCGCACGCCCAGTTGACGCCGGTGCCGTAGGGATTGCCCAGCATCCAGCTGCGCACGAGCCGCCGCATCGCGTCGAGGTCGTCACGGCCCGCCGCGAGGTGGAAGGCTTTCGCCAGGTCAATGAGATACTGCTGTCGGCTCAGCTCCCAAACGTGTTTAACGTCCCCGTACCCGACATCGCCACCGTGTATCGGAACATCCGCGTGGTAGACCCGAGGCCACGCGCGTCCCGTGACGGGATCGTCCTGCCATGGAATCTCCCCCTGAAAATGAAACTGCTGGCCGAAGAACTCGAAACGTTGTTCACGCACGAGCGCCGCATCTGCCAGCCCCTGCTCGAGCTCACAGGGGAAACGGTCGCGGAATAATGCGGACATCCGGTCGCGGGCGGAGACCCCGGGCAGGAACCGGCCACGCGTGCGCCGACGCTCGGCCAGGAGACGCTCCCCCCAATCGGCGCCGCGCAGTTCGCGGCGCAGATGGCGTTCGAGCGTGCCCTCCGTCAGCCGGTGGGATCGGTGCCGCCGACGCTCGCCGGTGGTGAGTAGTCGGTATCGGGCACGCTCGACGATCTCGGCGGCCGACATCGCGCGCAGCTTGCTGAGACGCCCCGTCAGGGCGACCACGCTACGCGTCTTCACGCCGGCTCCAGACTTGTACGCGAAGCCGCCAGCTCGCCCGAGATCCATCGTCTGTGGCGGCGCCGGATCAGCCCGTTGTAGACCGCTTCCGCCCCGCTCGCACGGTTGACGACCAGCGTCGTCAGGTGGTTCGTCCTGTGCAGCAAGGAAAGTAGCCGGAACAAGGCATCGCTGGCGCGAAGCTCCGGATCGAACCCGGCGAGCAGGGCGCGTTGGAGCCTGGCGATGACATCGCGTCGCAAGTGTGGCTTGACGGTCAGCAGGTCCATCTGGACGAACAGCCGGGTCAGGTCGTGGAGTCTGGTCCCAAACTTAGCCATCGCGAAGTCGAGCACCACGATGCGGGACCCTGAGACAAGAACGTTGCCCAGCGCCAAGTCGGCGTGAATCGGGACCTCCACCAACTCCGGTGGAAGAATGCTACCGCCGAGAGCATCGATCGTCGATAAGACGTCCGTGCGTTCATTCGCGGAGATGCCGCCGTGGCGGCGGAGAGTTTCAAGCCGGTGATCGACATAACGCCGCAGCTCGCCGATCTCGACCTGACGCCCGGGGCTTTCGAGCGTCTGGTACACGCGGAATCCAGCGGCCAACACGCTCCATCGTGTCGTGCAACTGCTGCATCGTCGCCGTCGAAGGGAACCACGCGGCGTGCCGCTGTAAATGCTCGAGCAGCGTCGCACCTTGAACCTCCTCCGTCACGATCGCGAACAGGTCGGGATAACAGGCGACCGGTGGCACGATCCCAAGCTCGCCATGCGACTGCATCGTCGAGTAGGCGCGACGTGTAGCCTCGAAATCGCCAGCGACGCGATCCCGCATCCCGTTCTTTCCCGAGGAAAGGTCCTTGGGCCTGTAAACCTTTACGAACAGGTGCGATAGCACTCGATCGGTCCCCGCCTCGCGAACAGAAAGGCGGACGAGGTACGAATACTGGCGATCGTGCGACTCGACGGCCAGCATCGACACCGCCGCCACACCGAAGTATGAAGCCGCATCTGAAGCTAACCTCTCGAGCACAGGCTCAAAGAGGGATGGAACGGCAACGCCGCTGGTCATTGCGCATACGCCTGCGTCGGCGCTCCGAAACCGGAGGTCGGCTGCGTCTTCTCTGCGGCCTGCTCAGCCAGGATCTCAGCGGCCTGCTCGGTAAGCTGTAACCGATAGAGGCCGTAGGTCAGGGCGATCATCCACCAGCCGGCCTCGGCATAGTACCGGTCGGTGAACGTCCCGGCGACCAGATACGCGATGAGTGCCAGCTGAAGGCCCATCGCCCGCCAGTAATAGAACCGCCAGTTCTCTGGCCGTGCGTTCCTTTTGATTCGGCGCAGCATCAGGAAGGTAAAGCTCAGCACGCCGATATAACAGGCAAAGCCGACGATTCCCCACTCCGATATCACCAGCGCCCAGGTGTTGTGGGGCGCGCGCAGCTCCCCGTCGTGGGCCGCTACAATCTCGGGAATGTACTTGGGGCTGAGGAAAACAAATCCACGCGCCCCGGCCCCGTACGGCCGGTCTTCGACGAGGCGGTAGGCCCCTTGCCAGCTGGACAGCCGTTCCTGCGCCGAATTGTCCTGCTCATATTGTGTCGTCGTCTTCTGACGGTCGATGAACTGCTGGTCAGCCAACATATAGACAACGAGCGCGCTGGCGATGGTCGCCAGAATCATTCGGAACCGGTACCCGCGCCGTACGATCACGATAGCCGCCAGCATCCCGGCGGCAAGTGCGACTGTCGCGCCGCGACTGTTGCACAGCACAATGGTGTTCACGACAAAAGGCAACGCGACGAAACCGACGATCCTCTTCCACTTCGTTGGCTCGGTCAGCGCATAGATAATCGTGAACGGCAACACGGTCAGCAAGTGCGCCGATGCCGCATTGTCGTTCAGCGTATCCGCGGACCCGACGTTCAGGAGTCGGCTCTGCTCGCGCTCTGGATCCAGGTAGGTTTCCCAGCCCCACCAGAAAGCGCCGAGCATATGCGCGATCACGAACAGATCGAACGTTGATCGCGAGCGGATCGACCCGTACACGAGCAGCGGAAAGATGAGCGCCATCTTGACCCACTGAAACGTGTACTCCCAGCTGACAGTCGGATTGACTGCCGCCGTGGCAGTGACCAACAGCATGGTGGCGAGGAGGCCGAACTGGCACAGCAGCGCCGGGTTGCGGAAGTCGCGCATCGTCGGCAGCGACCCGCGCCGCAACAGGAAGCTCGCGCCCAACGCCAGGGAAATTATCAGGTTGTAGCGAAGTTCCGGCAGCTGATCGCCCCACCACTTCAGCTCCGGTCGCATGTAGTATTCGAGCAGGTACCCAACGCACCCAAAAATCGGGTTGAAGAATGTGCCGATAACGGCGGCGCCGTACAAGGCGGCCCACAGCAATGCAGTAATGCTCACGTTCGACTCCAGGGTGACAGCCGAACGCCTTCCGCTGGACCCTCGTCGATCCGGGGTGGTGCTTTGGGTCGGCCCTGAGCGGCTTCGTCGATCATGGCCACGATCTGGTCGGCGCGTTTGACGCCGTCGAACAACTCGGCTTTGGGGCCACGCGGTGCGTCGGCTGCAAGAGCCATGACGTCCAGCAGCGCGCGGAGAATGGCGGCTTCATCGCTCCCTTCGACACAGACGGCATTGCCGCTCTGCGCCGCCAGCGCGGACGTCTCGCCGGAGGCGATCGTCAGGATGGGGCGGCCGGCCGCCAGGTACTCATAGAGCTTCGCAGGAACCGCCACGGCGTGATTCGGCTGCAACAGAAGCAGCGCCGAGGCGTCGATCATCGCCTGCAGGCTCTGTGCTCGCGGGATACGTGGCAGAAACTCCACGACGTCTTGGAGCCCGCGCGCGCGGACGTCCTGAAGGACCTCCGTGCTCGGTAGTGCAAAGGCGCCGATGAAGCGAGCCGAGAACCGCCGGCGGTCGATCAGCCCCTCTCGGATGCCGCGAGCGAGCGCGCCGAACAACTGCGTGGGCGTACGGCCGGCGTAGAGCGACCCAGCATGGAGCAGGACGAACGGACCCGCAGGGTCGTTCTTGCGAACCAGCCCCTTGAATTCCGCGACGTCACAGCCGTTTGGCACAACACTGAACTTGGACGCGACGGCAGGACCATAATGGGCGGCGAACTCGTCCCTGTTGGCTTGCGACACGAACACGATGCGGTCGGCGCGCCTGACAACCCGCCGTTCGAGCCTGGCGGAGGCGCGCATCGCGAACGCGAACCGATCGCCGCGCCAAGGCGCCCGGCTCCAGGGATCGCGGAAGTCCGCTACCCACGGCCGACGCAGGATCGATGCGAGGGTGTACGCGACCACCTGGCAGGTCCAGGCAGGCGCCGACGAGTAAATGACGTCCGGCATGCGCTGCATCGACGCAGCGCATCCCTTCAGTACCGCCGACGCATACCACGCCGACTCCTGGTCGGGAATCGCCAGCGCCGCGTCGAGCACATCGCCACAGCGGAGGACAAGCGATCGCCTCCGATGCACCCCGCCCTCGATGACTGATGCCTCCGCCTGGGGCGCCTCCGAGAAGCGCCGTCCCCTCAGTAGCTGCTTGAGCGCCTCGAACCCGCGATACGCACGCGCGCGAACGATTCGCACGTCTGACGGAACAGCCTCGAGAAGCCGCTCGTCCAGCGGCGTGTCGTTCCGATATGTGCGCGGATCGCCCGTGAGCACGGTGACGTCATAGTGGTTCGCCACCAGGCGCCGGACGACGCGAAGAGTCCGCATCGTACCGACGCGAGCGTCGGGCGGAAAGTGATAGGCCACCACGAGGGCATGAGGTCGGCGCGTAGCAGTCGTGAGTGTCACGTCGGTCTTTCCTACTCGCCCGACCTGCGCCGAGGCGCAAACGCGAAACGCTCCATTTCCAGGGCGAAGACGAGATCCTGTAGGTTCTCGGCGACCTGCACTCGCTCCAGAGCGTAAAGATCGCTCGCCGGCCCGGCGAATGCATTGCGGGACGTTGTCGCCGCGTCGTACCCGGTTTCGCGCACGACGTTCTGGATATCGGGCGTCAGGTATCGCTCAGCCCCTCCGTTGGGATACGAGAACATCGTGACCGGGCTGTCGATTTCCTTCTCGAGACGGCGCCTGGCCTGCAGGAGCTCGTCCTTCGCCATCGGCACCCCTGCGTTTGGAAGGTTGGGATGCGTCATCGTGTGCGAGCCGATCGTCATTCCGAGCGCGTGTATTTCGCGCACTTCGTCCCACGTCAGCATCACCCGCGGGAGTTCGAGCGGGCCGGCCAGCGCCCGCAGCTGCGAGCGCAATTGCTCTCGCAGCGGGATCGGGTGTGCCTTGAACGTCTTGGTCAGGCGGCCCAGCGCGTTCGCGCGAGCGCTTGGCGTCAGCAGGTCGAGCATCAGCTCCTGACCCGCCACGTGCACCGTGATGCGCGCGTCGGTGATGGCGTTGAGCAGGTAACGCAGTTCGGACGGCCAGAATGGTTCGCCATCCGCCATGCAACCGGCGGTGATGTAAAACGTCGCGCTCAGGCCGTGCCTGGCCAGTACGCGCGCGGCAGCGAGATTGTCCGCGTAGCCATCGTCAAAGGTGATCGCAACCGCGTTGGGCGGCAGTGGCCGGCGCACGCGCAGCATCATGACCGCCTGGGGTAACGGCAGCACGTGGTAGTTCTCAGCCAGGTAGCGGACGTGCTGCTCGAACGCGCCGGGCGAGATGCAGATGCCGGGGCTGGCATAGGCGAAGCCTTCCGGGCCACAAATTGCGTGGTAGCGAAGAATGGCCAGGCCCCGGTTCGGCACGACGCGCCGGATGGCCCCGAACACCCCGCTCCGGAAGAGCAGCGTCTTCGCTGCCGGAGAGGCGTTGCGCTTCAGACTACCAAGCAGGGTGCTCATCGCGCCGCCACCCGCGCGTGGGCCGCGCCTTCCAGGCGACGCAGCCAGGATCGGTGGCGCCGCATCGTCCGCCAGTCGTAGAGGGCGGTAACGGCCGACGTGTGTTGGCCAGACAGGGCCACGTAGTGGTTTACCACGTTGACCAGTTGCGCGACGCGAAACGCCGGGCGCTGGGCATCGAGTTCCGGATCGAACGCGTGGAGCAGGCGGCGCTGCACCTCCCGAATCAATGAGGCACTGTAGCGGTGATCCGAGGCGAAGAGGCCAACGTGCATGTAGATGGAGGCCAGATCGTGGTGTTTCAGCCCCCGCCTCTCACCCGTGCAGTCGAGCACGGTCAGCTGATGCTCACTGACAACCATTTTCTCGGGTGTCAGCTCGGCGTGAATCGGCACTTCCACCAATCCCTCTGACTGCAGCCGCCCCACGAGCCAGGCGGTCACCAGCAACACACGCACGCGATCGTGCTCAGTAAAGCCCGACAGCGGGCTGGCAACCAAACGCCGCAGCCGCGCATCGATGTATTGCGTCAACGCGGCCGGTTCGCAGGCCGTTTCACCGTTCCCCAGTTGCTGAAACTCCCTGAGCCAGATCGCCAGGCCATGACTGGCGCGATCCAGCAGCGAGCGATCGCCTTTGGACGCAAACGGCAGCAATACGCGCTCGAGCAGCACTGACAACGGCTGTCCGACCGGCTCCTCGGTCGCGATCGCCAGGTGCTCGGGAAAATAGGCGAGAGGCCGCACGCAACCGGCGCTCCCCACACCGTCGAATGCCCTCCAATAACCCATCGTGACCTGGAACTCGCGACGCACGCGCTCCTCCACCTTGCGGCGCTCCTGCGGCCGTTCGTCGGTTGCGTGCCACATACGCACGCGGACACCCGCCGTGCGCGTCCGCGTCTTGATCCCCAGCAGCCAGACGTCCGAGGACGGGCGCTCGACGTGCTGTTCCGGAGTGACCGCCTCAACAGGGGCGCCGAACCACGTGGCGGCCTCCCGCTCTACTGCGGAAATGATGGGCGCGATGCGATGGAGGGACTGGGGGTGCATGGTCATGAAGCCGGCTGGACGGGAATTCTGGCGAACCTGCGCCAGGTTGCGGCCTGGCGACCCGCGATCCCACGAAGGAATCCGAAGATCGCGGCCGTTTGCACGAGGCAGAAATAGTGCGCGAGCGCCACGGGCTGCCAGCGACGAAGGCGCGGCCAGCAGCCGAGCACGCCGAGCGCGAGGAAGGCCACCTCTCCGACGGCCAGCACGCTGAACACTGGGGAATACCAGGCGAGTCGCAGCGTCGCGAGGAACGCCAGCGCGCCGAACCAGGGTGAAAGCCAGCGCAACGCCTTGTGCGAGACCAGCGACAGCAGGATCTGCAGGTTCTCGGCCGGCACACCGCCGTCGCGGCGGAGGAGGAACTGGACCGCCCCGGCAATCACCCGGGACTTCCGAGCGAACTCTTCCGTCGCGCTCTCGGACCCGGCTTCCCGGGCAAGCGCAAGCGGCTCGAGCACCACGCGATAGCCGGCCCGGATCACGGCGAGGGGAATGGCCATGTCGTCCAGAATCGTGTCTGACGGCGGCGCGACGAAGAGGTCTCGCCTGAGGGCATAGAGCGCGCCGTCCACACCGACCATCGAGCCCAGGCGCGACTCGAGGCGCTGCAACGCGCGTTCGTACCGGTAATAAAGGTCTTCGGATCCGGCGAGGAGGGCGCGGGTGCCCGTCAGCGCGACATCCCCGCTGGCCGCGCCGACCGTCGGGTCGGCGAAATTGGCGACGAGCTGCCGGATCGCGTCCTTTTCCAGGAACGTGTTCGCATCCGAGAACACCACGATCGGGGCTCGCACGTGCTGCATGGATTCGTTGATCGACGCGATCTTTCCGCGGCGGTGCGGGAACGCCAGGAGCGTGACGCGCGGATCCCGGAACGAACTCACGATCGCATTGGTCGCGTCAACCGAACCGTCCGAGGCGACGAGCACCGTCAGCTTGTCTTCTGGATAGTCGAGTTCCAGCGAGTTCTGAATCTTGGCGCCAATGACCGACGCTTCATCGTTGGCCGCGATGAGCAGGCAGACGTCCGGCAGCGCGTCGCCGCGATGCACGTCACGGCGCAGCGGTCTCGCGAGCGCCAGCAGCACCGGGTACAACCCGTAGACGTACACGAGCACCGCGCAGCAACTGATGAACACCGCCAACTGAGCGTCAGGCGACGATGGCCCGAAGATGATCGCAAGCGACACGATCACGCCGAGCGCGACCAGCACGAGCAACGGGGGACCAAGCCGAATCGGAGGACCGGGAATCACGATCTCGCCGGCGCGTGGCGGCGTCCAGACACCCGACACGCGGCCGAACGTTCCACGCAGCACGCCGGCCAGCGACGCGGCGTTGATAACGGCGTAGTAGCCGACGACAGCTGCGGCAGCGCGGACGCGTGGCACGGACAGCAGGATCAGCAACGCGCCCGCGACGACCACCGTATACGGAAGATGGGCAGCGTCGAGAGTCCCCGCGAGCAGGCCGGCACCGCCGGCCACAGCGCCTACGACGAACAGCCCGGAGAACCAGCGCAGCATCTTGTGGGAGACGACACACCACGCAAAGAACCCGACCCGGAACGGGTTGAGCACCCCGCGTGCCTGGAAGATCGCCCGCCAGCTGCGGCTGACGATGCGCACGCGGCGCCGCCACTCGCGCCGCGACCCGCCAGCGGTTTCCTCGTAGCAGACGGCCTCCGGCTCGTAAACACCGCGCCATCCCGCTTCGACAATCTGCAGCGGGTTGAGGAAGTCGTTGATCGCCGTGTCGGGGATCTGCTGCCACAGCGGTCGCCGGATGGCGTAAATCGCACCGTCGCCACCGACCATGGAACCGACGGCGGTTTCGAGGCGCTTGACGCGCATCTCGTAATCCCAGTACGCCCGTTCGCCACGATCCGCGGCGTTGAACCGACCCTTGACGTAGCGCGCTTCCCCGGTGACGCAGCCGACTTTGGGGTCGGCAAAGTTGCGTACCAGCTTCCGCAACGCGTCGGCTTCGTACATCGCGTTGGCGTCCGAGAACACGACGATGTCGCTGGTGAGGAGCGGAAGCGTCCTGTTCAGTCCGGCCGTCTTGCCCAGCCGCTGTGCCTGTCGATACAACGTCACGCCGCGGCTGGCGTACTCGCGAACGATCTCGTCGGTGCCGTCGTCTGAGCAGTCCGATATCACGGCCACCGCGAGGCGGGCCTTCGGGTAGTCGAGAGCCAATGCGTTCTCGATCTTTCGGCGAATGACGGCGACCTCGTTGAACGCCGAGATCACGAAGGTCACCGAAGGCTCGATGGCGAGGGCCCTCACGAGCCTCGGCCCGCGCCACCAGACGATCAACTGGAGCAATAAGGGATAGCCGACGTAGATGTAGGCCAGCGCGCCGAGCGACACCAACAGCAGAAGGATCATGGTCAGGGCAGGTTGCGGGAAATGGCTGGGCCCAGCGCGGTCGCGAGCGACACCGGCAACCGTTGCCACGCGGCAATGGCGGCGGCGAACTTGGGATTCTCGCGGTTCCGCTCCGGCAGCTCCGCGCCATGCGCCGACCAGGTCCTCCCACACGAGCGGGTGAGGCTTCCCGCCCCACTGCTCCTTGAACAGGAACGTGCCGTCTCCCGGCGTCGAGCGGCCGAAGTCGAAGGCCGTGTTCCCCTCGGAGACCGCAAAGCGAACCATCTCCCAGTAAAGCAGGACATTCGGACACAGCGTCCGGAACTCGCGCAGCGACGAGGCCGACGGCACCTCGAAGGTGCCGCGGAAGCGCTGCGTGACGGCAGCGGCAATCGGCTGCCCACGGTGCTCGACGGTGAAGACTCGCGCCTGTTCCGGGAACGTCTTCAGCATCTCCTCGAAGAACCGCTTCGGGTAGACCGGCGTGCCAAGATCCCGCATGTTCCGGCTGAAGACTTCGTAAAAACCATCCACGTCTTCGGCGCCACCGATGGTGACCTTCAGACTGCTCTTTTCCGCCTTCCGTACCTGGTTGCGCAGCTTGCGGTCGAGCGCCTGCCATTGCGCCTCGGCCGTCGGCTGTAACGCCATCGTCATTCCGACCTTGTGACGCTTGGCCTGGAGCTGACCGAACTTCTGTTCGGTGTGACGCAGCTCGACGTGTGTGGCTCCCCACGTGCGCGCGACGCCGACAGCGGCGTCGAGCAGCGCCGCGGTGCTGGCCTCGTCGTCGGCGAGGACGCCGCCGTAATTCACGAAAGGCAGGGAGACCGCGAAGGTTCCGAAGATGCGGCTGCGAAATCCGACGAGCGGAAGCACCCCGGTCACGCGGCCGTCAACGGTAGCGGCCAACATGTGCAGATCGCGGCGGAAGACGCGCGCCAGCAGGCGTGCCCACGCGGCGAGGTGGTACACGGTGGCCGACGGATGGGCGTGCACGTAGGCATCCCACCGTTCGTCCGCGACGTTGCTGACGACGCGGACGGTGTCCACTGTCGTCTGCCTGGCAACGGCTACGCTCATGCCATCGCCTCGACGCCGACGGCCTTCTCACGCCCGGTGCAGGCATACACGAAACCGGCGGCGCGGGTCAGCCCGGGGTCGAGCACGTTTCGCGCATCCACGATCACCCGGTGCGCCATCACGCGGCCGAGCAGGTCGAGGTCGAGGCTGCGGAACTCGTTCCACTCGGTCATGATGACCAGCGCGTCCGCCCCTTCGGCGGCCGAATACGCGTCGGTCACGTACACCATGTTGCCGTCCAATTCGCTGAGCGCCCGAGCGGCTTCGCGCGCGGCCACGGGGTCGAACGCACGGATGGTCGCCCCGGCAGCCGCGAGTTCGCGACAGACAAACAGGGACGCGGATTCGCGGACGTCGCTGGTGTTGGGCTTGAACGACAGCCCGAGCACGGCGACCCGGCGGCCTCGCAGGGTTCCAAGTGCCGCGCGGATCTTCTCGACGATCAGCTCGCGTTGCTTGGCGTTGACTTCGATGGCCGCTTCGACAATGCGCTGGCGGGCGTTGCGGGCAGCGCCGAGCGCCGCCAAGGCGCGCGTGTCTTTCGGGAAACAGGAACCGCCATAGCCGGGGCCCGGGTGCAGGAACTTGGGGCCAATGCGCTTGTCGAGTCCCATGCCTTTCGCGACGATGTGCACGTCGGCGCCGACACGGTCGCACAAATTGGCGATCTCGTTGATGAAACCGATCTTGACCGCGAGGAACGCGTTCGCTGCGTACTTGATCAATTCCGCACTCTCGCGGTTCGTCATCACAATCGGCGTCTCGATCAGGTAGAGCGGACGGTAGATCTCACGCATGATCGCCGCGGCCCGCTGGCTAGCCGCGCCGATGACGACGCGATCGGGGCGCATGAAGTCGCTGACCGCCGACCCTTCGCGCAGGAACTCGGGGTTCGAGACCACGTCGATCTCCGCCGCACCGTCGAGGCATTCACTCACCAGGTCGGCGATCCAGGCGGACGTGCCCACGGGAACGGTGCTCTTCATCACCATCACCGCGTGGCGTTCGACATGCGCGGCCGCGGACGTGGCGGCCGTGACGATCTGCGACAGGTCGGGATGCCCTCCCTTTCCTTCCGGAGTACCGACGGCGAGAAAAATGACCGTCGCGGGGGCCACCGCTTCCGCAATGCTGGTCGTGAATCGCAAGCGGCCGGCCGCGACGTTGCGTTCGACCACTTCCGCAAGGCCGGGCTCGTAGAACGGGATCTCCAGGCGATGCAGCGCGTCGATGCGGGAGGCGTCCAGGTCCGCGCACGTCACGTCGTGGCCGAAGTCGGCGAAACAGGCGCCGCTCACGAGCCCGACGTAGCCAGTGCCAATGACGGCAATCTTCATAAGGTCCTCGTCACCACAGATACGGGAGCGCGGCCGAGAGTCGTGCCGCATCCGGCACCCGCTCGATCGACTCGCTCAGCAGCGCCTGCAGGGGGCCGAACCGGAAGTCGTCGATCAGTTGCCGCAGACGGGCCTCGGTCTGCCCGAGATTGCGGTAATGGCGGAAACGGCCGAGCAGCCCGACCGGCAGCCGCGGCTGGTCCGGGTCGATTTCCCACGGATGCAGATAGAAAATGGCGCCCCGATGTTCCTGCTGGTTGATGCGATTCAGTCCCCAGCGGGTCCACCCGTACGGCAGGAGCCGGAAATAGCCCCCGCCGCCGACCGGGAAGTTCCAACCGCCCACGCGAACGGCGGACCCGGGCGCCTCGATCAGCCCCCCGGCCTTGCGCCGAATGACGTACGGCTCACGAGGGGACGGCGGGATCCCATACCGGTCGTGGTGAATCGGGAAGACGCTGGCGTCGTAGCGATAGCCCTCTTCGATGAGGATGTCGAACGCCCAGAGTGAACGCGGGGTAATCGAGTAGCTGGGGGCGCGATAGCCGAGCACGGCGCGGCCAGATGCCGATTCGATGACGTCTTTCGACCGCCGGATATCTTCGCGGAATGCCTCGCGGGTGATGTCGTACACCAGCCGGTGCAGGTACCCATGGCTGGCGACCTCGTGCCCTCGTTGCGCGATGTCCTGCACCAGGCGGGGGAAACGCTCCGCGACCCAGCCGAGCACGAAGAACGTGCCCTTGAGCCCCGTCTCGTCGAAGAGATCCAGCAGCCGCGTCGTATTCGCTTCGACCCGGCTCTCGAACGAGTCCCACGTGTGGCGCGGCGCCAGTCCTTCGAACGCGCTCACCTGGAAGTAGTCCTCGACGTCGATAGTCATCGCGTTGAGGACCCTCGGCGCCCCCGGAGAGGGCGCGGCGTTCACCGGGCCCCCTTCCCCAGCAGAACGATCTTGGCCGTGCAAAACATGATGAAGAGGTCGAGCGGCAACGACAGGTTCTTGATGTAGAACAGGTCGTACTGCAGCTTCTCCATCGTCCCGTCCACGCTGCCCGCGTAGCTGTAAGACACCTGCGCCCAGCCGGTCAACCCGGGCTTCACGGTGTGGCGCTGGCCGTAGAAGGGGATGTCCTTGGCGAGCGACTCGACGAACTCCGGGCGCTCGGGACGCGGCCCCACGATGCTCATGTCGCCGCGCAACACGTTCCAGAGCTGCGGCAGCTCGTCGAGCCGCGACCGTCGCATGATGCGGCCGATGCGAGTGACGCGCGGATCTCCGACCGTGGCCCACACGGCACCGGTCTTCGCCTCGGCGTCCTGCCCCATCGAGCGGAACTTGAACAAGTCGAACAGGCGCCCCTGCTGGCCGACCCGCTGCTGACGATAAAGGACCGATCCGTGTGAGTCCAGGCGTACTGCGATCGCGCAGATGATCAGCAGTGGGAGCCCCAGCAGCAGCCCGATCGCGGCGACCGCGATGTCGAGAACGCGCTTGCCGGCCAGCAGCAGCCGTCCCTTGCGGAAACCGGAGGAAAAAATCAGCCAGCTCGGGCGAAGGTTTTCAAGGGCAATCTTGCCCGTGTATTCCTCGTAGACCGTCGCCATGTGATCGAAGGCAATGCCGTCGAGCCGCATCTCGAGGAGCTTGTCCATCGGCAACGTGCCGCGAGCGTCCGCGAGACTGACCACGACCCTATCCACAGACATGGCGCGAACGAGCGTGGGGATGTCTTCGATGCTGCCAACCACGCCGGGATTGAGGACTGGTGCACCGAGGCGCGTCGGATCGGGGTCGATGAACCCGACAATCTGCGCGCCGAGGTCCGCCCGCTCGTAGAGTTCCCGCGCCAGGTCCACGGCCCCCTTGCTCGTGCCGACCAGCAACAGGCGCTCGCGCGGCGCCACGTGGCGGTTCGCCCACTCGAACGCGATGCGCCATCCGAGCACGGTCACGACCATGCACAGGGCCGCGAGCACGAAGACGCCGCGACCGACGATCATGTCGGGGAAAAAGAAGTAAATCAACGCCAGGATGAACGAGGTGGCGCCAAGCGCGTACATCGCCTTCTCGAACAACGTGCGCCGGTCGGCAATGACCAGCGTGTCATAGAGGTCCGCGTAGTACAGACAGAACTGCGTGACGCCGGCGATCAGCAGCCACTTCGGCCACTCGTCGTCCACCGTGCTGAGCGCCTCCTCACCGAGTCGAACGTAGGCGGCAAACACGACGGCCGCCACGATGACGCAGGTCTCGAAGACGATCAGTGTGACGGCGCGCCCCGTGAGCCGCCGCCGGAGGAACGTGCGCATTAGTCAGCCAGCGCCTTCGGTGCGTACGAGTAGTAATAGTCGTCGTACGCATGGCCGCTCTTGTGTTGGACTTTGTTCAGCACGATGCCGAAAATCGAGTCCCGGCCGAGCGTTTGCACGACTTTGTTGATCTCGTGGAAGGGCGTGCGTCCCGCCTGGACCACCAGCACGATCGTGTCAACGATGGCGGCCAGCAGGTTGGCGTCAGAAAGCAGGCCGACCGGCGGCGTGTCGATGATCACCCAGTCGAACATGGCGCTGGCCTCGGAGACGATCTGACGCATGCGATCCGAGGAGAGCACGCTCATGGGATCCGAATCGGGCCGGCCGGCGGTCAACAACGTGAGCGACTCGGACCATCGAATGAGGGGGACCTTGCGCTTGACAGTGGATCGCACGCCGTCGTTCAGGCCGCTGACGTTCGGTACGCTGAACAGCTCGTGGATCCACGGTTTTCGAAGGTCTCCGTCGATCAACAAGACCCGGCGCTTGTACGAGTGACTCAACGTCAACGCGACGTTCGCGGCGGTGAGCGTTTTGCCCTCTCCCGGCAGCGCGCTGCTGATCATCACGACTTTCGTGCCGCGTTCGGCCTGTGCGAGGTGCAACCGCGCGGCGAGCCGGCGGTACTGCTCCACCGACCGGGAGTCCAGGAGCCGCGAGACCAGCTTCTCGTCGGCATCGCGGGCCGGCTCGGATTCCGACAGATGTTTCATGACGGGGGGCGCGGTGTGCGCGTCCGCCTCCGGCTCATCGGCCTCGGCCACCACCGCTTCGGACGGCCACAATTCTGCGGTCGCCGCCGGCGTAAACTCGTGGCCGGTAGCAAACGGATCCGCGGTGTTTTTTCCCAGGGCGGCGGCGCGCTCGAGCGCTTCGTCGACGCGGCTCATTCAATAGCTCCGATCAGAAAAACGAAAAACGACGTTTCGAAGTGAAGTGGCCGAACAAGTTTCCAAGCGTGTCGGATCGACCAGCCGGGGGTCCGGCGGCCGGCGGCTGAGGCGCCGGGGATACCTGGAGAGCCGTGGGCGACGGCACCGGTTGCCCGAGATTCGGCGCCGGCGATGACGCGGCCACGGGCGCGAGGTCGAAGTCTCGACAGATCTCCTCGACCAGGTCGTGCGTGATCGGCTTGCGGTTCGCGGCAAAGCCGGCGAGCAGCACGTTGTCGCAGATCACGTTGATCAGGCGCGGGATCCCCCGCGAGCCTTCGTAAATCGCCCGCAGCGCCTCGCGCGTGAACAGGTTGAGACTGGAGCCGCCGGCGATCTGCAAGCGCCCGGAGATATAGCCCGCCGTCTCGCGCCCATCGAGGGGACCGAGCATGCAGCGCAGCGAAATTCGTTGCTTGATCTGCCGCAGGCCCGGTGTATTGAGCCGGTCGGCGAGCTCGGGCTGACCCACGAGCACCACCGGAAACACTTTTTCGGTGGGGGTGTCGATGTTGGCCAGCAGCCGGATCTCTTCCAGCAGGTCGTTCGAAAGACTCTGCGCTTCGTCCACGAGCAGGCCGGTGACCAGCCCCTCGCCGTGGCGCTGCAACACTTTCTGTGTCAGCTCCGAGAGGAAGCGGCTCTTCGACTCCCCCGCCTCTTTCGAGAGCCCGAAACCGTCCGCCAGGTACTCCAGGAACTCCCCACGCGTCAGCATCGGGTTGTTGACGTAGGCCACCAGCACCCCGCTGGCCTGCCAACCCTCGAGCGCGGCACGAACCACCGTGGTCTTTCCGGTGCCGGCGTCTCCCAGCAGCAAGGTCAACCCTTTGCGCCCGGTCATGCCGTAGCGAAGGTTGCTCAGGGCCTCGCGGTGACGCGCCGTCAACAACAGGAACTTCGGATTCGACGTCAGATCGAATGGCGCTTCTTTGAGCCCGTAGAACGCCTCGTACATCAGCGCACCCACCGTTCGATCAGGTGAAGCTTCCACACCGCCGCAGCCATGACCACGATCGCGAAGGCGACGCTCGCCGTACTGACGACCAGTCGCCGGCGCAGTCGCACCCGTGATTCGTTCTTGGTTTCGATGGCGGGAACCATCGCGAGCACCGGCAGTGCCAGGGCGATAACGATGTCCCCTTCGGATTTAAAGGTCGTGTCGCGGTACTCGAGCAAAAACACCAGGCCGAGGCCCAGGCCGAGGCCCGCGACGGCTCCCATGAGGTTCAAGCGGAGGCGGTCAGGACTGACCGGCTTCTCCGGCAGCCGAGCGCCATCGAGGATTCGGAACTGTTCGCCGATCTGCCGGCGCTCCAGGTTCGCGGCCACCTTGGACCCTTCGTTCTTGGTCAGCAGCCCCGTATAAATTGTCTGCAGCGTCTCGTAGTCGCGCATCAGGGCGACGAGATCCGATTCCCTCGCGGGGGTCGCTTCGACCCGCGCCTGATACGTCTTCAGAAGGCTCCCCAGCCGCGCCAGCTCCGCCTGACCGACGGCCAATCTGCGCTGAATGGCGTTGTACTCCCCTTGCAACTCCGCCAGCCGCGAGCGACGCGCCGCGTCCGCGGGGGACGCTGCCGGGGTCGCCAGCCCGCCGTCCGGAAAGGGGCCGTTGCAGGGCTTCCTTCTCTGCCTCTTTTTCCAAGTCTCGAATGACGCGCTTGAAGCGCTGAATATCGGGGTGCTCGGCTTTGAGCCGAAGCTCTGCGCTCCGCAGCGCGGCGCGCGCGGATTCGAGGCGCTCCGCCGCGGTGTTGCCCGGCAGGCTCCCGGGGTCGGCAGCCGCCTGGCCTGGCGTCGGCGCCGAGACCGGGTCCATGCGCAGCTCTGACGCCAGGCGCTCGATCGCGGTCTTCCGATCGGCATCGCGGGCCATGGACTCCTGCAGTCCCTGCGCTTGCTGCTGCGTGGTCTGAATCGCCTGGAGATTCGCCTGCAACTGCGTCGGCAGCGATCCCTGGTGATTACGGCGAATACTCCTGGAGCTTTTGTTCGTGCTCAATCAGCCGGCGGCGCGCGTCTTCGAGTTGCGCCTCGAGGAATTGGCTCGTGGCCTCCGCCAGGACCGAACGGTCTTCGAGGTTTTCCTTGATGAACAGCGACGCGATCCGTTCGGTGACCAGCATGGCCGTGCGCGCGCTGTCGGACTCGTAGCTGACCGTAAACGTGCTCGCATCGTCGCGTCGCGAACGCGCCTGCGTCGATGTTCACCTTGATGTCCACGTTGCGCATCTGCTCGATGATGTCTTCCATGATCATTTCTTTGCGTTCGCGCTCGTAGAGGTTGAACTCTTGAATGATCCGTTCGAGCCTCGTTCGGCTGAGAATCTGTTGGCTGATCATCTGCAGCCGCTCGTCGAGCCTCGCGGTCACCGTGGGCGGAACGTAGTCTTCCGGCACACGCTGCGGCACGATCATGATCGTGGTCTGTGCCCGATACCGGTTCGGCAGGGTGTAAACCACGATCGCGGTCCCCAAGCTGACGATCAGGAACGGCACGACCAACAGCCAGCGGCGCTGCCAAACCATCCGGAGGTAATCTTCCGGCGTGTACTTCTTTCCAGGAATCACTTGAACCTCGCTATTGCAGGACGGGCGTCCAGAGCGTGATGCCCACTCGAACGCCTTGCCGGGACGTCCGGCCACTCTGGGTCACGGGAAGCGCCACTGCTTCGCCGAACCGGTAGTTGTAATAGATGTATTGCACGTAGGCCGACAGCCGACGCGACAGGGCGTAGCTCAGCCGTGCGGAACTGGCGGTGGAGCGGTAATCACGCTCGTTCTCTTCCTCATCGCTCAATACCATGTGCCCTTCCACCGAGAGCCTGAGGCGTCGGCCGATCAATCCGTTCACACCCGCCTGCGCGGTGTTCGCGAGCACCTCCGTGTCCGCGCCTTCAACGAATCGCACCCCTCGGCTGTAGAGCGCCCTGGCCGTCCACGTGCGGCCGATCTCGTGATCGAGCGTAGCGGAGCCAGCCAGGCGCAGCTGCAACCCGCTGCCGTTGTTGACCAGCGCGAAGCCAGGCGTGACGGTGAATCTCGTCCGGCGGCCCGACAGCGAAAGTGGCCGCGTGTAATCGATGCCAAAGTCGAAGTCGTGATACCGCTGGGTCGGTGCGCCGTTATCCATGCGGTACGAATTCAATCCGTACCCGGCACGGAACGACGAGTACCGCGACAGCCGGTACCGACCCGACACCGCGACGGTATCGAAGCGCTGTGTCGCGTCCTCATCGGTGAAATCGGTATAGCGGGCCGTATAGCGGGCACCGATCGAGGTGCGCGACGTGACCGACTGCGAAAGGCTGAACGATCCCTGGTAGGAGAGAGACGCGCGCTCGACGATCGCGTAATCGCCGCTCGATTGGGCACCGGAGAGTGCCGCGCCGGCATTCGTCACACCGTCGGGCGTTACCGATTCTCCCGTCGGGGCCAGCAGAAAGATGGGCGTGTAGAGCGGCGAATAGCCCACTCCTCCGAACATGCGGACGTTCGTGCGCTGGGACAGGCGGAAGCCCGTAAAGGCGCCCAGCTGGTGCGAGACAGCCGTGAACTCGTCGGCATTGTAGTACCGAACGTCGGACGTACCCGAAAGTCCGGCGGACAGTTTTTCCCCCGCACGCTGTAGCGTCAGCGACGCCGACAGCCCGCTGAAGAAACCGCTCTGTTGCGCGGCCGTCGGCGCAGGGTTCGTGCCGGTGCCTCCGTAGACGTTGTCGTCGTACGCACCCATCAGTTCCACGGTGAAGTTCGACGCCGTTTTGTCGTTCGGGTCCCCGCCGAACAGCCCACGGTAAGGACGCCGTACCTCCACGCCCTGCGCCGCCGCGGTGAGCGGCAGCAGCACGGTCGCCAGGAGCAGCGCCGATGCGCGGAGACGTGGAGAACTTCGTCATGACCATGTACCTCGCGCGCCCCGCGCGCTACTTCACCACCACGGTGTCGCCGGGCTTGAGCTCGATGTTCTGTTCCAGCTTCTTGCGGTCGAGGACTTCCTTGTAGTTGAAGCGGTAGGCCATCGGCTTTCCCTTCTCGGTGCGCATGATGATGATGTTCTTGCTGTCGGCGAACTCGGTGAGGCCGCCGGCGAGCGCGATCAGCTGCATCACGGTCAACCCCGGGGACAGCATGTACGGACCCGCCTTCCCGATCTGCCCGGTGATGAAGACGCGACGGCTATTGATCTGCCGCACCACCACCGTGACGTTCGGCTCCTCGACGAAGCGCGCCGCAGCCGTGGTCAACGCCTCGCGCAGCTCCTCGGTCGTCATGCCCGCCGCCTGCACGTCGTTCAACAGCGGAAGCGTGATCTTGCCGTCGGGCCGGACGATGACGTCCCCGGAAATGTCCTTTTCCCTCCAGAACAGCACGCCGAGCACGTCATCGGGCCCGATGATGTAGCCCACCGGAGCGACCGACACGGGTGCGGGCGGTACGGGTGGCTTCGCGCCGGCTGGCGCGGGGGTCGCCGCCTTGGGTCCCTGTGCCGACTGCACCTGCCCGGCGGCGGACGTCGCGCACGTCAGCACGAGCGCGCACGCGGAGACAAACGAGAGCGAGCGATTGATATTGGCCGACATCACCGGAACTCCTTGAACGGCACCTGGCAATCGTGCTTCCGGAGGAAGTTCAGGAAGCGCTTGTAATCACGCGGCTCCATGTTGAAGAGACGCGCCACGATCTTGTAGTTGCCGCGCGCCTCGACGAGCCCCTTGCGCACCAGGTCGCGCACGTTGGATCGCGTGATTTCGCGCTGCATGTAGAGCGGGTAGACCGCCGACCAGAACGACTCGCGCTGTTCGAGCAGCTTCTGATACAGGTCGTCGGCCACCGTGCGGCGGCGCTCGCGCTTGGGCCGCAGGCCGATGGCGTTCTGCATCCGGATCTCGGGCGGCAGGTCCTCGGGCCGCACCTGCTCGTGCTGGCCGGTGACCACCATGCGCTCGATGACGTTCTCGAGTTCGCGAACGTTACCGGGCCAGGAGTACTCGCACATCAGGCGCTGCGCCTCGAGCGAGAGCCCCTTCACCAGGTAGCCGTTGTTGGCGGTGAAGCGACCGAGGAAGTACGCGATCAGCCCCGGGATGTCTTCACGACGCTCGCGCAGCGGCGGCACGTTCAGGTGAATGACGTTCAGCCGATAGAGCAGGTCCTCGCGGAAGGTGCCCTGCGCGATCATGTCGCGGAGGTTGCGGTTGGTGGCCGCCACCACGCGGACGTTGACGCGTCCGTTGGCGCGATCGGTCCCGACCTTCTGCAGTTCGCCGGTCTCCATGAACCGCAGGAGCAGGCCCTGCATGCGCAGCGTCATTTCCCCGATCTCGTCGAGGAACATGGTGCCGCCGTCGGCCATTTCGAGCTTGCCCTGCTTGTCACGGTAGGCGCCGGTGAAGCTGCCTTTCACGTGGCCGAACAGCTCCGATTCGAGCAGGGTCTCGGGGAGACCCGCGCAGTTGACGGCGACCATCGCGCGAGACGCGCGAGGGCTCCGGCTGTGGATGGCGACGGCCACCAGTTCCTTGCCGACGCCGCTTTCGCCGGTGATCAGGACCTTCGCATCGGACCGGGCGACCCGATCGATTTCCTGCTGGAGCTCGCCCATGAGCGGGCTGTCACCGATAAGCCGTGTACTTCCGAGGTTTTTCATCGCTGCCTCTGTCGCGTTTTCCGAAGAAATGCCCTACCGACCGGCCATGCGGGCACGGAGGAACTCCTCCATCGCCGCGCGGCTACGCTGATCCATCGTGTCGAATACCGCCGCCAGTGCATGCCGGCCGTATCCCTGGAAGGCCGGATCCCCCTGCGATTGCCGCACGACCTTCACGTCTGCGTCGAACGGACGTCCGGCGAATCGCACGCGCAGGCGTCCCTCCGACAGCGGAACCGGAACCTCCGACGCCAACAACGCTCCCCCGGCGCTGATGTCGAGCAGGCGCACCGGCGCCCGCAGGGTCAACTTCCAGGAATGCTCCCCGCGACACGCCGTCCGCGGGCTCTTCCTTCGTTCGGCGAAGTTGGGCTCCGTCATCTACACGCCCCCCGATTCCACATGACCGTCCATCAGCAACGCCTCCATGGCCGACGTCCGTGATAAGAACTCACACCCCATCACGTAGTTCGGATCCGACTCCCCTTCAGCTTTCTGCGCGTGACACACCTTCACGTCGACCGCCGTCTGCAGATCGCCGCGCCGCATCGTGAGGCGGTGCACGGAATCCCGGTCGAGCTGCACCGGGCACTTGATCTGCACGCCCCCCTCGCTGATGTTGATCACGGTGAGCGCCACCACCATTTCGAAGGTGCCCCACAGTCCGCCGACAATCTCGTACCGCGGATGCGCCCGGCGGTCTCCAACTCCCGTCATGCCTCGTCAGTCCTTCCCTGGCCCGATGGCCGCCACTGCCGTGCCCTCTGCCGCGCGGGCCTGCGACAACAGCGCCGCCGCGGTCGCACAGTTCGGAGAGAACACCGCGTGTCCGACGGACGCGAGTCCGACGGGCGAGGTCTCGTCATCCGCAAGGCGCTTCTGGAGGCGGCGCACGACGGCCTCTCCTCCCTGTGAATCGGTCTGGATCAGGAGTGCCGCCACCTCGACGCCGCTCGTGGCCCCGAGCACGTCGGAGTCACGCAGCTCGGTGCGCACGCTGTGCAGCATCTCGTCGAGCCGCGCCGGGTTGTCGAGGGGGTTGCGCCCGCGCACGACCACCAGCGCCAGATTGAGGTTGAACCGCTTGGCGCGGGCGATTTCCTGCTCGATGCGCGCCAGGAATCCAGTGGTTTCCTGCGGCGCCAGGCCGAGCAGCGCGCGACGCCCCTCCGGCACCGCCGCGAGCCCGGCCATCCAGGCCTGGAGCATCTCGGCGGCACGTTCGAACGCATACCGTGTCGTCTGATCGAATTCCCCGTCGGCGGCCCGCCCGAGTTCCACCGAGATCGAGAGGCCACGGCCGGCCGGCAGCGTCACAGCCATCCGGTCGCCTTCGATCGTCACGTGCGCCTCGCCATCGGCGACCGGGAGCAACGACGGCGTGGCATGGCCGAGGATCGCCAGGATGCGAGGTTCTTCGCGACCATGGGCCGTCACCGTGCCGGTGGCCGCGTGACAGCGCTGGGCGAGAAGCGTCAGGGCCCGGGAAAGCGTCTGATCTGGGGACGTTTCTTCCGTGATCACGCGAAGGAGGGCGCTGCGAAGGCTGGCCGCGCTGCGCGTCCGCGCTCGCTGAAGCAGGTGCGCCGCCACGCGGGTGATGGCGCCAAAGGTCAACTCGACGTCCGGCGGCAGGGCGCCGGCGAGCACCAGGGCCAGGTCGGGCTTCGGGGCGCCGAGGGGGAGCAGCACGGCCGATTCGCCGGGCAGCCCGAGGGCCTCGAGGTCCGCCACCGACGAGATGCGCAACGCCCCACGAATGTCGTCGATGGTCGCCGAGGGAATACCGCGATGCGACACGATCGGGGCGCCGGGCAGATACATGTGCGGCACGAACTGGCCGCTGCCATTGCGCCGGTAAACGCGCGCGTCGAGGTCGAACCAGACCGCGGCCGCCTGAATCGTGGCGCGCAGGATTTCCGTCTCCTGCGTCGCGTCGGCGAGGTGCTGGACGAACCGCAACACGGCGCCGAGATGACGCGCCTGCTGCAACTGACGGGTCGTCGTCGCCACCGAGGACAGGTCGGATTCCACCGCGGCGCGCAGGAGCGGTCCCCACGCTTCAACGAGCCCGGTCTCCGATTCGTCGGCGCCGATAGCGAGGAGCGCCGTGCAGCTCCGGTCGCCCGCGACCGACATCGGAAATACCGTGATCCGCCGTCCGCGCTGCACGGCGGTTTGCGGACGGCCCGATGTAATGGATGCGAGCAGCTGCTGGCGCAGCTCTCCCGTCGTATCGACGAGAGGCTGCGAACGTCCGCCGGGATCCGGCGACACCACATTGAGGGCGCGATCCAGGACCTCGACGGCCAGCGGTATTCTGCTCGGCAGGCTTTCGAGAACCTGCCGTAATCCAGGTGACAACATTAGTTAAGAGTCCAAACTCTGCGGTGTGTCGCTGTTGTGCAAGGGCTCCGCCAAAATCTCCCTAGCGGAGAACTAGTTCCGTTCCTCCGGGAACCTTTGGCCTTTTTCCCCACAACTCCCCGATTCTGTCTGCACATCGTGGCAACAAAGGTCTCCGTCAGGCAGACTAAGGTCTGCGAAAACAGAGAAGTCTGTTTTTGGCGGTCCTGTGCAGCGCTGGGGTATCTCAAGTCTCGAAGCATCCTGGGTTTAAGGGATTAACAAAGGACGGCCGCTAGAAGCGGCCGGTCAGCAATTCGTATGTGAGCACCGCGGCGCGCTGAAGGTTCCGGTTGAAACGCGAGACGGCCCGCACGATGTTGCTAGACAAACGTCTGACCTCGCTGTCGCTCCACGGAGCGACTTCGAACGCGTTGGTGAACCCTGGAAAGTGGAAGCGGGAGGACACAGAGCAAAAGGCACTCCAGAGGCAGACCTTCTTTTGTGGGCGAGATGTGCGTGGCTTTGGAGAAAAGTCCGTTGAATCAACAGACAAAAGTCCGACGTTTAGCTAACTTCTCAACCTATTTGGTAGGCGCCCAAGAAGAGAGGTGGCCTCACCCTCCAAAACTGTAAGTGACTCAGTCACTTGGCGGGTGGCCTCGTCCAGGACCTCGGAAGACGCGGAACTGACCGTGATCGGCCGCCCGATGACGAGCGCCACGGTGCTGAACGGCTTGGGGATCTGCGTCCGGTCCCAGCTCCGGAGCGTCCAGTGGCGATCCGCCTCAATATGATAAGGAAGGATCGGGTTGCCGGTGATGCCGGCCAGGAAGGCCACGCCTGGTTGCACGATCCTGGCGGGCCCCCGTGGTCCATCGACGGTAAATGCCGCCGGGTGTCCCGCCGCCATCTCCCGCCGCAACTGCACCAGCGCCCGCACGCCCCCGCGTGAGGTCGACCCCCGCGCGGTCCCAAAGCCGAATCGGTGCAGGATCTTCGCGATCCACTCACCGTCGAAGTTCTGGCTGGTGATGACGACGACACCCCGATGGCGGAAGTAGTGGAGACCCGGCAGGATGCGGCCGTGCCAGAGCGCGAGGATCGGGCGTCGGCCGGACGCGACGACGGCGTCGTAATGCTCGGCGCCTTCAATCTTCCAGCGGTAGGTGCGGCACAGCGCGGCGATCAGCGGGCTGGAGATCGCGGCGATCAGCGAGGCCTTGAAGCGCTGGCCGGCGGTGAGCGTCACATGCCTTCGGTACTGGGGGCCTCCCCCGCCTTCAGGCGGCACCCAATCGATCACCTGGTAGGGATCCATGATGTCGCACGTCTTGCAGTGGACGCAGTTCGACGCGTTGATCTGCAGCTTCTTCTTCCCGTCCCCCGCGTCCACCATCTCGTAGACGTTCGCCGGGCAGAAACGCGTGCAGGGGTTCCCGTACTCGGACCGGCAGCGGGTCGCGCAGATGTTGGTGTCGTGCACGATCAGGTGCGACGGCTGATCTTCCGGGTGGCGCGTGCCCGAGTAGTGGACGTTGGTCAGCTTGTCGAACGTCAGCTTGCGGTCGACCTTCGCCGGGCGCACGGGGACGTCGACATCCGGAGGCGCCCCTCGATAGTAGTCGTCGATCTTCCGGATGTGCTCGTAGCCGGCCTGCGCCGGCGCCGGATCTTGCAGCCACCACCCCTTCGTGAACATGCCGATGCCGGCCGCCATCATCCCGGGCACGAGGCCATGGCTGAACACCTGGTGGACGTTGCGCACCGAGTGGAGCTCGCGCCGGACCTCGCTGCCGTCGATTCGCCGTTCGTAGGCGCTGAGCCGTGCCGCGGACGTATCGCCGGAGCGGATCGCGTCGAACGCGGTTTCGGCGGCGTACATTCCGGTCCGCATCGCGAGGTGCAATCCCTTGAGCCGGACCGAATTGACGAAGCCGCCCGCATCCCCCGCGATCAACACGCCGTCGGCGTAGACCTTGGGAATCGTGTGCCAGCCCCCTTCCGGCAGCGCCTTGGCGCCGTAGCGCACCATCTGCCCGTCTTGAAGGATCGACGCGATCAGCGGGTGCTGCTTCAGGTGCTGGAAGTTGACGTGCGGATCGAACATCGGATCGCGATAGTCGAGCCCGCTCACCAATCCGAACGAGACCAGCCCGTCCGGCATCGCGTAGAGGAACGCCCCGCCGAACTCCTCCATCTTCAATGGATAGCCGAGCGTGTGCATGACGGTGCCGGGCTCGATGCGTCCCTGCGGCACCTCCCACAATTCCTTGATGCCGAGGGCGTAGAGTTGCGGCTGCCGTCCTTCGTCGAGCGCCAGCCGGCGGACCACGGCCTTGGTCAGGTTGCCCCGCACGCCGTCGCAGAGGATCGTCACCTTGGCCCGAATGTCGACGCCCGGCTCGAACGTCGATTTCTTCTCTCCGTGCTTGTCGATTCCCTGGTCGCGGGTGCGTACGCCAACCACGCGATCCCCGTCGTAGAGGACCTCTGACGCCGGGAACCCGGCGAACATGTCGATGCCTTCGGCTTCCACGAGCCCCGCCATCCACTTCACGAAGCGGTTGAGCGAGATGATGTAGTTGCCGTGGTTCTGGAGCGGCGGCGGAATGATCGGCAGCGGGATCTTGCCGGTCTTGGTGAGGAAGTAGACGTGATCCTTGTGGACCTCGGTGGCGAGCGGCGCGCCCTTCTCCTTGAAGTCGGGAATGAGCACTTTCAAGGCTGAGGGATCCAGCACGGCGCCCGACAACATGTGCGCGCCGGGCTCGCGCGCTTTCTCGAGCACCGCGATCGCCAGGGGCTCTCCGCCCTGTGCCTTTTGAAGCTGCGCCAGACGGAGCGCGGTGGACATCCCCGCGGGACCGCCGCCGACGATCAGCACATCGACTTCGAGCGTTTCGCGTTCACGCATTGAGGGCCGCGATCATCGCCGGGACGACCTCGAACAGGTCCCCGGCGATGCCGAAGTCGGCGATCTCGAAGATGGGCGCTTCCGGATCCTTGTTGATGGCCACGATGGTGCGCGAGCCCTTCATCCCGACCAGATGCTGGATCGCGCCCGAGATGCCGAGCGCCACATAGAGCTTAGGCGCAACGGTCTGGCCCGAGCTCCCGATCTGCCGGTCCATCGGCAGCCAGCCGGCATCGCAGATCGGTCTGGACGCCGCGATCTCCGCGCCGAGCGCCTGCGCGAGCTGTTCGGCGATCTTCAGGTGCTCCTGCCCCTTGATGCCGCGGCCGATCGCCACAATGCGCTCGGCCTGGGACAGGTCGACCGCCTGCTTGGCTTCCTTGAATGGCGCTTCAGGCTTCTGGCGGATCTTCGAGGCATCCACCGTGGCGGCCGCCTTGCGAACCGCCGCGGCGGACGCGCCGCGCCGAACCGAGTCGGCACGAAACGCCCCGATCTGGCAGGTCACCAGGTGGGGCGCGGGACCCTCGGCCGCCACTTCCGCGGTGAGCTTCCCCTGGAACACGGGCCTCATATATGTGAGGCCGCCATCGGACTTCTTCACGGCGGTGACGTCGGTGATCAGGGAGCGCTGCAGCCGCGCCGCCAGGGCAGGCGCGAAGTCGCGCGTCTGGTAGGTGTGCGCGAAGAACACGTGCGAGGGCTGTTCCTGCCCGATCAACGCCGCCAGCGACTGCACGTGACCGTCAGCGGTGTAATGCTCGAGCGCCGGGTCGTCCACCAGGATCACTTCGGCGGTTTCAGCCCCTGCCAGCTCCCCCGCCACGCCGTCGACGCCACTGCCGACGATCGCGATTTTCACCTGGTCGCCGGCCTGCTGCGCCGCGGCGATCGCTTCCCACGAGGCGCGATTGAGCTTGCCTTCGCGCTGTTCCGCCACGACCAGGATCAATGGATTACCCTCGCTTCGTCCCGCAGCTTCTGGATGAGTGTCTTGGCCGCTTCGCTGGGGGAGCCGCCGATCATCTGCGTCTTCTTCCCTTTTTCGGGGAACGACACGCTGAGGATCCGCTGCGATGGTGTCGCGCTTCCCGCGGGCGCCGCCTTGCGGATCTCCTTCTTCTTCGCCGCCATGATCCCCTTGAGCGTCGCGTAGCGCAGCTGGTTGATGCCGCTCTGGATCGTCAGCAGCGCCGGCAGCGGCAGCGACATCCACTGGAACCAGCCCCCCTCGAGCTCGCGTTTCACTCGAAGGCCCGAGTCAGACTTCTCGACCGCCATGATGATGGTGGCGTGCGGCATTCCCAGCTTCTCGGCGAGAACGACGCCGACCTGGCCGAATCCCTGGTCGTCTGACTGCAGCCCGGTCAGCACCAGGTCGAACGCCTCGTCGCGCATCGCCCCGGCAAGGGCGTCGGCGATCACGAACGCGTCGGCGGAGACCAGGCCGTCGGCCTCCACGTGGATGGCGCGATCGGCGCCGCGCGCCAGGGCCTCGCGCAGCACCTGCGACGCGCGCGCCGGCCCCGCGGAACAGACGACGACTTCGCCGCCGTGCTTTTCTTTCAGCCGCAGCGCTTCTTCCAGCGCGTAGGCATCGGGTTCGTTCAGTTCGAAGGTGGCGTCCTGGTCGCGGATCCAGGACTTGCTGTCGTTGACGCGCAACTGCCATTCGCGCGTCACGACCTGCTTGATGCAGACCGCTATCTTCATTCGGAGAATCTCTTGAACAGAAGGGCGCCGTTGGTGCCGCCGAACCCGAAGGAATTCGACAGGGCGTACTCGATCTTCGCTTCGCGCTTCTGGTTCGGCACGTAATCGAGGTCGCACTCGGGATCGGGGGTCTCGTAGTTGATGGTGGGCGGAATCAGCTGGTGCTTCACGGCGAGCGCCGCGATGCCGGCTTCCACCCCACCGGCCGCGCCGAGCAGGTGGCCGGTCATCGACTTGGTGGAAGAGATCAACAGCTTGTACGCGTGGTCGCCGAACAACCGCTTCATGGCCAGCGTCTCGAGCTTGTCGTTGAACGGTGTCGAGGTGCCGTGCGCGTTGACGTAATCGATCTGGTCGGGGGAAACGCCGGCGCTCTTGAGCGCCATCTGCATGACCCGCATGCCGCCGTCGCCATCTTCGGAAGGGGCGGTGATGTGATACGCGTCGGCGGTCTGTCCGTATCCCACCAGCTCGGCGTAGATCGGCGCGCCGCGGCGCCGCGCGAATTCGAGCTCCTCGAGGATCACGATCCCGGCCCCCTCGCCCATCACGAAGCCGTCACGGTCCTTGTCGAACGGACGGCTCGCGCGTTCGGGCTCGTCGTTGCGGGTCGACAGCGCGCGCATCGCGGCAAACCCGCCGACCCCCATCTCGGTGATGGCCGCCTCGGATCCGCCGGCGATCATCACGTCCGCATCGCTGCGCCGGATGACCTCCCAGGCGTCGCCAATCGCATGCGCCGAGGCGGAGCACGCGGTGCAGGTCGCGGAGTTGGGGCCCTTGGCGCCCATACGAATAGACACCTGGCCGGCCGCCAGGTTGATGATCGACGCGGGAATGAAGAACGGAGAGATCCGGCGCGGCCCGCCTTCGAGAAACGCCTTGTGCTCGCGCTCGATGGTCCCGAACCCGCCGATGCCCGACGCGATGAACACACCCACGCGCGTGGCCAACTCGTCGCCAATCGTCAGCTTCGCATCGTCCATCGCGAACTGCGAGGCGGCGATGGCGAACTGGATGAAGACGTCCATCTTCTTGACGTCTTTTTTGTCGATGAACTGGAGCGGGTTGAAATCTTTGACCTGACCCGCGATCCGTGCGGAAAACTGCGACGCGTTGAAGTGGGTGATCTGGCCGATCCCACTTCGTCCCGCGCACAGCGCCTCCCAGTTCGCCTGGGTGCCGATGCCGAGCGGCGACACGATGCCGACGCCCGTCACGACGACTCGCCTGTTCAAAAACCCTCCCTGACCACGCCGGGTCTGAAGACCCGGCCTACTTCTTCTTTGAGTGCGACTCGATGTACTCGATCGCTTCCTTCACGCGGGTAATCTTCTCGGCGTCGTCATCGGGAATCTCGATCCCGAACTCTTCCTCGAACGCCATGACGAGCTCCACCGTGTCGAGCGAGTCGGCGCCCAGGTCGTCTACAAACGACGCATCCGGCGTCACTTCTTCTTCGTCCACGCCCAACTGCTCAACGATGATGCTCTTTACCTTGTCCGCGACGGCCATTCAGCCCTCCTGTTGGGTCGGCTCGCGCCGCCCCTTTCCATCCGCCGGCTTGCGCCGGCTCCTACATGTACATACCGCCGTTGACGGCGAGTACCTGACCCGTAATATACGACGCCTCGTCTGAGGCGAGGAAGCAGACCGCCGACGCGATGTCGGCCGCCGTGCCGAGCCGCTTCAACGGGATCTTCGCCGCCCATTCCTCGTGCGCGCTGCCAGTGATGGCGCGCGTCATGTCTGTATCGATCAAGCCCGGCGCCACGACGTTCACCGTGATGCCGCGCGATGCCACTTCCTGGGCCACCGACTTCGCGAAGCCGATGAGTCCCGCTTTCGAAGCCGCGTAGTTGGCCTGGCCAGCGTTGCCGCCCTGCCCGACCACGGAGCTGATGCAGACGATGCGGCCGGCACGCTGTTTCAGCATCGGCTTGAGGGCCGCCTGTGTCAGCGCGAAAGCCGCCGTCAGGTTGGTGCTCACGACCGAATCCCAATCGTCACGCTTCATCCGCAGCAGGAGCTGGTCCTTCGTGATCCCCGCGTTGTTGACCAGGATGTCGATGCGGCCGTGAGCGCCGGCCGTGGCGGCGATCGCCGCTTCGGGGGCCGCGGGATCCGTGACGTCCAGCGCGAGGAGCTCCGCCTTCCCGCCGGCGGCGACGATCTCGTCAACCGTGCCGCGGGCGTTGTCTCCCCGGGCCGCCGCAACGACGTGCGCCCCCTGCCGCGCGAGCGCGGTCGCAATCCCCCGCCCGATTCCGCGGGATGCGCCGGTGACCAGCGCAATGCGTCCTGTCAGATCGATCATGCCTTCAGCTTCTCGAGCACCGCCGCCAGGTCGTCGCCTTTTTCCACGTTCATCACCGTCACGCCACGATCGATCTTCTTGATCAGGCCTGAAAGCACCGCACCAGGCCCCAGCTCGACGAACGTGTTCACTCCCTCGCCCACCAGGCGCTTCACGACTTCTTCCCACCGGACCGGCGACGAGATCTGGTGCACCAGGGCTTCGATCGCACTGGCCGCGTCGCGCTTCGGCTCGGCGTCGACGTTGGCGACGACCGGAATGCGCGGCGCCTGCGCCGGCAGCGCGCGCAGCTCCGGTGCGAGCCGATCTTCCGCCGGCTTCAGCAACGCACAATGGAACGGTGCGCTGACCGCCAGCGGAATCGCTCGCTTCGCCCCGAGCGCCTTGGCCTTCTCGCTGGCGAGCGTCACGGCCGACGCGTGCCCCGCGATCACGACCTGTCCTGGCGCGTTCAGGTTCGCGGGCGAGACCACCCGCCCCGATTCCGAAGCCGCCTCGAGACAGGCGCGGGCGACCCCCTCCGCGTCGAGCCCAAGGATCGCCGCCATCGCGCCTTCACCGACGGGCACAGCCTCCTGCATGTACTGCCCTCTGCGGCGAACCGTGCGAAGGGCATCCTCGAAGGATAGCGTACCGGCCGCTACGTGCGCCGAGTACTCGCCGAGGCTGTGGCCGGCGGCGAAGTGCGCGCGCACGCCGTGCGCGTCCACCAGGCGGTACACCGCAACGCTCATCGCCAGGATCGCGGGCTGGGTGTTCTCGGTCAGCATCAGGCGATCTTCCGGCCCTTCGAAGCAGAGGGTGCTCAGCGACTCGCCGAGGGCCGCATCGGCTTCCGCGAACGTCTCCCGGCAGACGGGAAACTGCTCCGCGAGCGACTGCCCCATGCCGACCTTCTGGGCCCCCTGGCCGGGAAAGACGAATGCGATCATGCGAGCTTCTCCAGAAGACCCTCGTTCACCGCACGCGCGGCCATCGTCACGGCGTTCCGCACCGCCTTGGCCGACGAACGGCCGTGCCCGACGATGCAGATGCCGTTCACGCCGAGCAGCGGCGCGCCGCCGAACTCCGAGTGGTCAACACGCTTGCGGAACCTGCGGAAGGCCTTGGCCGACAGCAGGTAGCCGATCTGGGATCCGAATGTCGATTGCAGTTCCGCGTGGAGCAGCGCTTCGACCGTTTCGACGAGCCCTTCGCTGGTCTTGAGGATGACGTTGCCGGTAAAGCCGTCGCAGACGATCACGTCCACGGTGCCGGAGTAGATGTCGCGCCCTTCGACGTTGCCGACGAAGTTGACCGGCGCCGCCTTGAGCAACTGGTGGGCTTCTTTCGTCAGCTCGTTGCCTTTGCCTTCCTCTTCGCCGACCGAGAGCAGGCCGACGCGCGGCGAGGGGTGGCCGAACGCCAGTCGGGCGTAGGCGGCGCCCATCATGGCGAACTGGACGAGATGTTGCGGCCGACATTCCACCATGGCGCCGGAATCGAGCAGGACCGCGGGCGCGTGGCGAGTCGGGATAATCGTCGCGAGGGCAGGACGTTCGATGCCAGGCAGACGGCCGAAGGCAGCAATCGACGCCATCACCGAGGCGCCGGTGTGGCCGGCGCTGAACAACGCGGCGGCACGGCCGTCACGTACGGCGTCCGCGGCGACACGAATCGAAGCACGGGGCTTGCGGCGCAGCGCGGCCGAGGCTGGCTCCGCCATCTCCACGTATTCGGGCGTGTCGAGGATGTGGATGTCGAGCGATCCGACTCCAGGGTGACGGGAGAGTTCCCGCTCGACGATGGTCTTGTCTCCTGCGAGCAGGAGCCCGACCTGCAGATGCCGCGCGGCGACGAGCGCCCCGTCGATGATCGATCTGGGGCCGTCATCGCCGCCCATGGCGTCGATGGCGATGCGCAGCTTAGGCCTCTTCGACGGCCTTGACCTGGCGGCCCTTGTAGTAGCCGCAGTTCTTGCACACCTGGTGCGGCGCCTTGGCTTCCTGGCACTGCGGACAGGTGCCGACCGGGACCGGCTGGAGGGCGTCGTGGGTGCGGCGCTTCGCGGTGCGTGTCTTCGAATGCCGCCGTTTTGGATTAGGCACAGTCAGTCTCCAATGATCAATGATCGTCGTTCTTCAACAAACCCTTGAGAGCCGCGAGCCGGGGATCTTCCCAGGTCTGCTCGTGGCCGCAGTCGGTGCGGTTCAAGTTTCCGCCGCATACGACGCACAGCCCGCGACACGCGTCCGAGCAGAGCGGCTTCATCGGCAGCGCCAGCTGAAACTGCTCGCGGAGCATTTCGATGAGGTCGATCGACCCTTCCCGGTAAAACGCGGTGGTCAGGTCGTCCTCCGCAATCTCCCGCTCGTCTTCGCCTTCGTTCTGCGATTCGGGCACGTAGCTCAGCTCGAACGGCGCTTCCACTGGCAGCTGGAAGGGCTCCACGCACCTGCTACAGTCGAGCTCGAGCGTCGTCTCTGGCGCGCCCGATGACGCGAAACGCGTCGCCGCCGGCCTTTTCGACGTCGATCGAGACCTCGACCGGCGCGACCACTCGATAATCGGGGTCCTGCGGCTCGAATAACGAAGGCTCGAACCGCCGTTCGAAGTGCTCGCGCTGCCCGCGCAGCTTGTTCAGGTCGAGAAGCATGACTCTCAGCCGGCCCCCCGGGCCGTATAGGAACCCGTAATTATACCTCGGGCGGCGCCGCGATTTCAGCCCGCCGAGCCGCGGTGCTCGGTAGTCGGTGTCCGGTATTCGGTGTTCGGCGGTTCGCTGTCCGGTGTTCGGGGCTCGGGACTCGGCTTGCCCGCCGGGTGGAGCGCGGAGCGCGAAGGCTGGGGCTAGCGTCAGGATGAGGCTTGCCTCGTGACCGCCGTAGCTCGTGCGGAGTGAAGCGCGAAGGCGGTTAGTCCTGCCGCGGCAGTTCGGACACAACCTCGGGTTGTGGTGATCCGTGCAAGGTTCGCACGAGGATCCAATGGTCGAGGAGACCGATTGGCACGTACGTCGCGCCGAGCACGACCATCCCTAGCGCGTCAGCTACAGAACGTTCCAATGGTGGTGTCATGAACTGAGGGCCCAGGGCAGCAGACGCACCAAGGGTGCCCAGCAGGTAGTGCGCGCGAATCGGCCAATCACGGAGCACGATCCAGAGCGAGGATCCAGCGACGATCGGCAGCGCCGCTGTCAGCAGCCCGACGTCGAACGCGTTATTCATAACGGATAACACGACGACGATCAGCACGAACATCAACCCGGAGGTCCTCCCTCGTTCCGGCACCAGTCTGCCGAAGCGCGAGTTGTAGTACCGAGAGAGCACTCGATCCCCAGGGATAGCCAGGGCCAACAGTGCCGCCACCGCGAGAGGGATCACCCAAGAATTGCCGCGCGGTGCCATGCTGAGAACCGCACCAAATACCAGGATCAGCGATGCGCCAAACAGCGCTGTGCGCAGCCCCTGCAGCTCGCGGTATCGCTCTGTAACGAGTCGGATCGCCTTAAGTTGCTGATCCATGGGTTACCTCAGGTCGTGCGCACCGGCTTCAGGCTCTTGATCCCTTCGCGCGCCTTCTCGAAGCGCTTCCAGTACTCCTTCAGCGCCTCCTTCCCTTCGCCGGTCAGCATCGCGTAGGTGATCGGCTGCTTGCCTTCGAACTTCTTCTCGATCTCGACGAGCCCGGCCTGTTCGAGTTTCGACAGATGGCTCGAGAGATTCCCCTTGGTCAGGCCGGTGATGTTGAGCAGGAAGAGGAAGTCGGCCTTGTCGCACGCCGAGAGCGCGGTGAGGATCGCGAGGCGCGACGGCTCGTGGACGAGGCGGTTGAGGGCGGCGATGTGTTCAAACGGTGTTGGCATGATGTGCTTCCGGTAACGCGATGCGCTGGAGATCGGCGGGCGTCATTGGATCGGCTCCCCGATTGCGTCCGCTTCAGTCTTCCTGCCGCGCAGGGTGGTTGCGAGCAGCCGATGATCCCCAACGCCTGCCACAATCAGCGCCACGGCGATGGTCGGCAGCGTCTGTCGAGCCCAGGCTCTCCGTGTCTCGTCATTCGTAATGCCCGCAAACATCACGCTCGCGACCAGCGCTGCCGCCGCCAGCGCGAGGCGGTGGGTACGGAACGGCCAGTCGCGGATCACGGTTCCCGCGCTGAACGCCGCGATCGTGAAGAAGAAGGCAGACGGCACACCGCGTGTGAAGGTGAGCGTGTCGACCAGCGCGACTGTGATCCCGAGCCACAGGATCCACCAGAAACGGTTGTCTTCACGCCGCTCGATGCGCCCGAATCGCTTCGTGTAGTAGGCCCGGATAAGGACGATGGTGATGAGGAAGGACGACGAAAGGACGCCGTAGCCCTGCAGCCAACCGAGCAGCGGGAACCGACGCTGCAGGAAGAGAACCAGCAACCAGATCCCGAGCGCGACGCTCTGCAGCCCCCACAACTCCCGGAAGCTCCGGGTGACCACGGCTATGCGGCGAACGTCCGGCTCCACGGCCATAGCCTACTGCAAACCTGTTTGCAGTGCAAACCGAGAGAGGTGCTTGGTGCCGGGTGCTGAGTGCTTGGTGCGAGAGTACCGAATACCGAACCCCGAGTCCCGAGTCCCGAGTCCCGAGGTCTCACTCCTGCCGAATCGAGACCCAGGGTTTCGGCACGAACAGCCGCTCGAAGAGGTTCACCGCGTAGCGGTCGGTCATCCCGGCGAGGAAGTCCTTCGCGGCTACGTCGAGCCCTTCCTTCTTCACCGTCGCAGGGTCGAGGTACGTCTCGGGTGTCTCGCGCACCTTTTCCCACAGTCCGCGGAGGATCCCTCCGGCCTTCTTGAACTCCGCCGTCGCGACGTCGTTCTCGTAAACCGCTTCGAACAGGAAACTGCGCAGTCCGACGGTCGCATCCAGGATTGGCTCGCTCATCCGGATCTCGGTCATGCCCCCGTCCAGCGTCTGGTGGACGACGTCGGTGACCATGCGGCCGATGCGTTCGGAGGACGAGCGCCCCAGCACGGTCACCCGCTCCTTCGGCAGGTCTTCGTCGCGCAACAACCCCGCCCGCACCGCGTCGTCGATGTCGTGGTTCACGTAGGCGATGATGTCGGCGACGCGGGCGATCTGCCCCTCGATCGTGCTGGCGCGATGCTCGGGATCGGCGCCCACCGGCATGCCGCTCTTCCCTTTCGAGTGCCGCGCGATGCCGTCGCGCACTTCCCAGGTCAGGTTCAAGCCGGCGCCGTCGTGCTCGAGGACGTCGACGATGCGCAGGCTCTGCTCGTAGTGGTTGAAGCCGCCGGGGATCAGGTCGTTGAGAATCCGCTCCCCCGCATGGCCGAACGGCGTGTGTCCGAGATCGTGCCCGAGCGCGATGGCCTCGGTGAGCTCTTCGTTCAAGCGAAGCACCTTGGCGATACTGCGCGCGATCTGCGAGACCTCCAGCGTGTGCGTCAAACGCGTGCGGTAATGGTCCCCGGTCGGGGCAAAAAACACCTGCGTCTTGTGCTTGAGACGACGGAACGCCTTGCAGTGGATGATCCGATCGCGATCGCGCTGAAACGCCGGGCGAATGGGATCTTCCTCTTCCGGCCGCAAGCGGCCTTTCGTGTCGGCACTCTTGGCCGCCGCCTCCACAAGGATCTCGCGCTCGCGCTGCTCGAGTTGCTGTCGAATGCTCATAAGTGAGGACCGGCTTTCGCCGGTCCGACGATCTCTTTCAGAAAACTGGTGCCGTTTGGCAGCGGGCCGACGCCGAAGAGCTCCGCGATGGTCTGGCCCAGATCGGCATACGTCGATCGTGTGCCGACGTCGACGTTCCCGGCGATGCCCGCCCCCGCGATCATCACCGGCACATACTCGCGTGAATGATCGGTGCTCGGCGTTGTCGGATCGTTCCCATGATCCGCGGTGAGCACCAGCACGTCGGCCGGCCGGAGCCTCGGCAACAGCCTGGCGAGACGATCGTCGACCCGCTCCAGGTTCGCAGCATATCCGGCCACGTCGTTGCGGTGCCCGTAGAGCGTGTCGGAGTCCACCAGGTTGGCGAAAATCAGCCCTCGTTCGGTCGTCTCCATCGCCCGCTCGATTTCATCCATCCCCTCGTCGTCACTCGCGGTGTGCACGGCCGACGTTATTCCACGACCGGCAAACAGATCTTCGATCTTACCTACGGTGACCACCGGGATCCCCTTGTCTTTCACGACGTCGAGGAGCGTCGGCGCGAAGGGGGTCAGCGAGAAATCGCGGCGGTTCGCCGTCCGCTTCCATGCCCCGGATGTGCCAACGAACGGACGCGCGATGACGCGGCCGATCCCGGCTCCCTTCCCCGCGATGTCGTACGCGATCGAGCACCAGCGGTACAGCTCATCGATCGGGACGACGTCCTCGTGCGCGGCGATCTGGAAGACGCTGTCGGCGGACGTGTACACGATCGGCTTCCCGGTGCGAACGTGCTCATCGCCCAGCTCGTCGATGATCGTGGTGCCCGAGGCCACTTTGTTGGCGAGCGTGCCACGCCCAATGCCACGCTCGAACGCCTGGATCATCTCGCGGGGGAACCCGTTGGGGAATGTCGGGAACGGCCGGTCGAGCACCAGGCCGGCAATCTCCCAGTGGCCCGTTACGGAGTCTTTGCCTGGCGAGCGTTCGGCCATGCGTCCAAAGGCACCGAGCGCAGGGTCGCCGGGGGATCCTCCGATATCGACGACGCGGCCGAGGCCGAGCGTGCGGAGCGTGGGAACCTGGAGCGGGATCTCGCGGTGGATGTTGCCGATCGTGTTGCTGCCCTCGTCGCCGTACGCCCCCGCGTCAGGCAGCTCGCCGATGCCGGCGCTGTCGATCACGATGAGGATGACGCGGTCGTGGACGGTGCCGCTCAATCAGTCTTCGGTCGAAGAGTAGTAATTGCCGATCGGGCGCGGCGAGCGGATGCTCGCGATGGCGTGCTTGAACACCATGTGATCGGCGCCCGCGTGCTCGATGATCACCGCGAACTTGTCGAAGTTCTTCACGCGGCCTTCGAAGTCGCTGCCGTCCATCAGGCGGACCTGCACGGGCAGCTTCTCGCGCCGCGCGTGATTGAGAAAGACATCCTGGATGTTGGGTGGCGCGGCAGTCGCCCGCGCTTCACGAGGTTGGGACATCGCGGCGAGTCTCCAAGGCCGCGAGGGCGCGAGCGACCTCGTGCAGCGTCTCGTCGCGTTCGCCAGCGGCGTGAATCCACTGTAGGTTAGGCTCTTTCCTGAACCAAATCAACTGTCGGCGCGAGTATTTCCGGTTCTCGCGCACGATGAGTTCGCGCGTTTCGCGCTCGCCACGCACGCCCTGCAGGTGCTCGAGCGCCTGGCGGTACACGAGCCCGGTGAAGGGATGCGCGGTCGGCGGCACGCCGGCAGCCAACAAGCCGCGGATCTCAGCGAGGATCCCGCGGTCGAACTGATCGTCGACGCGTTTCGCGACTCGCTCGGCGGTGGCCTCCGCCGGAATCTGCAACGCGAACGCTGTCACCTCGTAATCGGGCAGCGGCGACTGCGTGTCGGCAAAGTGCGCGGTGAGCGGACGCCGCGTCAGGTGATACACCTCGAGCGCGCGGATCATCCGCTTGAGATCGCGCGGCTGAATGCGCTGTGCCGACTCGACATCGACTCGCGAGAGGAGTTCGTGCAGGCGTTCTGGTCCGCGGCGGGCGGCAATCCGCTCGAGCCGCTCCCGCACGGCGGTGTTGCGGCTGGGCCCGGGAAAGAACCCACGCGTCAGGGCGCGGTAGGTACAACCCCGTGCCACCGACAAGGATCGGCAACTTCCCTCGCGCGCTCACATCCCGAATCACCGCGGCCGCCTCACGCGCATACCGCGCCGCGGAGTACTCCTCGGTCGGACCCGCGACGTCGACCATGTGATGAGGAATGCCCTGCTGCTGCTCGACCGGGACCTTGTCGGTGCCGATGTCGAAGCCTCGATACACGGCCGTCGAGTCGCAGGCAATCACCTCGCCGTCGAACCTCTGCGCGAGAGCGATCCCAAGAGCGCTCTTCCCCGTGGCCGTGGGCCCGACGACGGCGACTAGCCTCTTCAAAGGGCGCGGTACACCGCGAGCGCGGCGAGGAGAGCCAGCAGGATGAGAAGGCCAGCCTGCTGAGAACGCGTCGGCATCTTACCGATCCGGCGTTTCGTTGAAATAGAAGGTGACGGTGAAGAACGCCTTCGAGTCGGGATACTCCGGCGGCAACGCGATGGTCGGGTTCGAGGTGGCGATCGCGTTGAACGCCGAATGCGTGAAGGCGTCCACCGACGACGGCTTCATCACCTGGAGGTCCGTGATGCGTCCGTCCTTGTGGATATTGAACGTCACGACCACGTGCCCCTTCATCGTCATGGCCGCATACGGGATGAACCAGTTGCGGCGCACCTGCGCGATGAAACGGCGGAGCCACGGCCCGAATTCGACACCCTTCGAGTCGAACCGGATGAAGGGGTCGTTCTGGCCCCCTTCGCCTTGCAGATTCTGGAACGTCTCGCCGCCGCCGTACTTGCGCGCGTTCTTGATCGCGTCCGCGATGATGCCGGTCGGCGATCCCTTCGAGGCGGGACGCGCTTCGGGCACACGGAAGTTGGGGGCATTGGGAGCTTCGGGTAGCGGGATCGTCGGCCGAGAGGCCTCGGCCTCGCCCATCGCCGGTGGCGCCGGCGCGGGTTCCGGCCTGTCACGCGGTCCCATCGGTTCGTCTACCCGCTCCGGGCTGTTGCCGCGCGAGAACGGCAGCGGATTGTTCGGCTTCAGTGCGCGCTCGGGCGCACTCTTGTTGCGATCGATATCGGAAAGCTCGGCGCGCTTCGGCGGTTCTGGCGCCCGCATGTCCACCTTCGGCGCCATGAACACGAACCGCGCGTTCTCGCGTTCCTTCTCGATCTGCTGCTGCAGTTGCTGCAGGCGTTCCTGCTCTTTCGCCAGGAGCTGCGCTTTGTACCATTCGGTCTTCGGAATCACGAGGACGGCGATCACCACCAGCAGATACACGACGGCTGTCAGCAGCACCCGCTCGAGCACCGTGAGCGAATTGGCCAGCCGAGGAGTATCCGGGTGGTTTTCCTCGAAATTGAAGTACATGAAGGAGTTACGGGTTAAGTATAACGCGGGAGCGGGGTGGTTCGACGCCTCCTATCAAGGGAGAAGGGAAAAGGGAGAAGGGAAAAAACCCCTACAGTCGCGTGGCCACGTACAGGTAGACGATGCCGAGGGTCAGGGGGACGGCTTCGACTGAGACAAAACCGTGACGTTCGATGGTACGGGCGAACTCGGCAGGAGGTGGAAACGCGCCAACGGACGCGGGGAGGTACGAGTAGGCGCTCTGGTGGTGTGAAACCAGCCGGCCGATCAGCGGGAGCAGGTAGCGGAAATACCAGAGATAGAGCGTCTTCACTCCTGGAATCCTCGGTTGGCCGAACTCGAGAATGGCGAGCCTGGCGCCCGGACGAAGCACGCGCGCGAGCTCGGCCAGGGCGCGCTCCGGCTCGGCCACGTTGCGGATGCCGAAGGCGATGGTCGCGCCGTCACACGAGGCGCTCGCGGCCGGGATCTCTGCGGCATCCCCACGCACCAGCCGGATGCGGTGCTCCACACCGGCGGCCCTGACCTTGCGCAAACCGATGACGAGCATCGCGCCCGAGAAATCCACGCCCACCACCGACGCGTCGGCGTGTCGGGCCGCGATCGCCAGGGCCACGTCGGCGGTGCCGGCGCAGAGGTCGATCACGCGCGTGTTGGCACCGAGCGCAAGCGCGTCGACGGCCCTGCGGCGCCACCGCTGATCCAATCCGGCGCTGAGCGTGCGATTGAGCAGGTCGTAGCGCGGAGCGATCGAATCGAACATGCCCGAGATCTTCGCGGGCGTCTTGTCTGGAGCGGTCGTCATCCTTCCCAGGTGGGATACAGCGTGTGCGGGAATCCGAGTGCCGTGAGGATCTTCCCCGCCATGAAGTCGGCGAGGTCGTCGAGCGTCTTTGGCATCTGGTAGAAGGCCGGCATCGCCGGCATGATCATGGCGCCCGCCTCCGCGCAGAGCGCCATGTTGCGTAACTGCGGGAGACTCATCGGCGTTTCACGCGGAACGATGATCAGCGTCCGGCGTTCCTTGAGCATGACGTCGGCTGCGCGTTCGACGAGGTTTCGCGAGAGCCCGTGCGCGATGCCGGCGAGCGTTTTCATCGAGCACGGCACCACGACCATCGCCTCGCAGTTCTGGCTCCCGCTCGCGATCTTCGCGCCGAGGTCGCGATTGCTGTACAGCGTGTAGGTGCCATTTCGCGTCGCGGCGCCGTATTTCGATTCCAGGTACTCGGCGAACTTCTCGACCGCCGCCTCGTCGCCGAGCTCGTCGCGCAGGAGGCGGCGCCCGTAATCCGACGCCACCAGCTCGATGTGGCACCCGCGCTCCAGCAGCGCCGCCATCGTTCGCGTCGCATACAGGGCGCCGCTGGCGCCGGTGATGGCGAGCGCGATCGAGCGTGTGGCCGGTTGGCTCGGGTTCTCAGTGGACATAGATGGCTGCCGCCGTCGCGACGAGGTAAAGAATCCCGACGTAGCCGTTCAAGTCGAAGGCGCGCTTCACCTGCGAGAGATCGTGCTCTTTGACCAGCGACTGCTCGTACACCAGGAGCACGGCCACGCCGGCGACGCCGGCCAGGTACAGCGGGCCGAGGTCTGCCACCGCGGCCAGCGCTGCGAGGCAGCCGACGGTGATGACATGCATCAGGCGCGAGATCCAGAGCGACCGCCCGACGCCAAACTTCACCGGGATGGATCGCAAACCGTGCGAGCGATCGAACTCCAGGTCCTGGCACGCGTAGAGGACGTCGAACCCGCCGACCCACGTGCCGATCGCGAGCCCCAGGAGCCACGGCTCCCATCCGCCTCGTCCTCCGGCCGCTAGCCACCCGCCAACAGGCGCAACCGCCATCGCCAGGCCGAGGAACAGCTGCGTGTAGGCGGTGAAACGCTTCGCCAGCGAATACCAGAACACGATCGCCAGCGCGACCGGCGAGAGCACGAAACACACCGTGCCGAGGTTCCAGGCAGCCACCACGAACACCACCGAGGAGACGACGACGAAGACGGCCGCTTCTGTGCGCGTCATTGCTCCGCGCGGGATCTCGCGGCTCGCCGTCCGGGGATTGAGCGCATCGTAGTGGGCGTCCACCAGCCGGTTGAACCCCATCGCCGCGCTGCGCGCCGCCACCATCGCGACGACGATCCAGAGCACGCGCCACCCCACGTTCTCCGCAGACCAATCGCCAATGCGATGGAGTGCCAGGAGCGCCCCGGTCAGCGCAAATGGGAGCGCAAAGACCGAGTGGCTAAAGCGGACGAACGAGAGGTAGGTCGCGACCTACGCAGCGCTCCCTCATCGGTGATCAAACCCAGCCGGATCGTGCGTGCGGAGCTGAATTGCCAGACGACCAGAGTCATTCTTCCACATCGCGTCACCGTATTGTCCACTCGGACGGTCGGCCGGCACCGCAGATCAGGGCGGCGCGCTTCCCCGGTTCGATCGTGCCGAACTCGTCGCCAAAACCCAGGGCTGCCGCGCCGACCAGCGTGGCGCTTTCGAGCAGGCGACGTGCGCGGGAACCGCGGGCGCGATGCGGCGGGCCTCCGCCAATTCGGAGAAGACGTTCAAATCGCCGACGCTCGCGAGACTGTCGGTCCCGAAAGCGACCGGGACGGCGGCGTCATAGAAGCGCTGGAGTGGCGGCGAGCCGACGCCAACATGAACGTTGCTCCGTGGACACGACACCACGGTGCTTCCCAGCACGCGCAGACGCTCGAGGTCGTCGCTGGAGAACTGCACGCCGTGCACGACGAGCATCCGCGCGTCGAGCACTCCGAGCATCGCCAGGTACTCGACGGGGCTGACGCCCGGCGCCTGCCAGTCGTCCGGCCAGCGCCCGAGTTCCTCGAGCACGGTTCGAATCTCTCCCGTGCCCGCGCGCAACAACTCCACCTCCTCGGGCGTTTCGCCCAGATGGACGCTCGAGACGGCGTTCGGATGGCGGTCGAGATCCGCTGCGAATCGCTTTGAACAGTGCCGCCGACACCGAGTAGGGCGCATGCGGCGCGACGCTGACCCGTAATCACCGCGTCCCCCAAGCGCATCCGCGCGCGCACGCGCCTCCTGCACTCTCGCCTCGGGGTTCTGCTCGGTGAAGCCCGTGAGTTCCTGGAAGACCTGCGCGGGCATTCCCGCGTCACGGAGCAACCGCACGGTGACGAGCGTGTTGCTGATGTCGCCGAACAAGCGCGGTGCCCGCTGCGCGCGCATCGGCGATCGCCTGCCTGGCCGGCCTCGAGGATTCTGGGATCGTTCGTATCCGGGTATTGCTTGCGCGTGCTCATCACCTCGCGCACCCAGGCGCCGAAGCCTTTCGTCGGAGGGATGCGTTCGTGCAGGTACGAGAGTTCGAGATGGGTGTGGGCGTTGACGAGGCCGGGAAGGATGGCGACGTCGCCGAGATCGCGGATGTCGCCGGAGTCGTGCACGCCGGACCTGAAGGTCCGGCCTACTCCGACTGTTGAATCCGATCGCCTTCAACCGCGACCCAGCCATCGTGGATTGGCGGCTGGGAGATCGGGAGCACCCAGCGCGCGCGGAAGATCTGTCTGCTTGCCATGCCGGGTCTAAAGACCCGGCCTACTGGGCACCGGACGCACGGCGCCGCGCCTTCTCTGCCGCGCTGCGCGCCGCATAGTTGGAGAGTTCGGCCGGCCGCGAGGTATCGCCATCGGTGCGGGCGACAGCCAGTTCCAGCATGCGCGGCACGTCACGCTCTCGGAAGATCGGGTCGCCGAGGATCTCGTAGTGCATGTTCCGCCGTTTCGCCGTGAAGCCGGCGTTTTCGACGTTGCGCACGATCTCGATCTCGTCCATGCAGTACGCCGCACCGGCGGCGCGGACGACGTTCTCTTCGATCATGACGCTGCCCATGTCGTTCGCGCCGTAGGCGAGGCTCAGCTGCCCCACCTTTCCTCCCTGCGTCACCCACGAGGCCTGGAGGTTGTCGAAGTTATCGAGGACGATCCGGGCGATGGCGAGCGTGCGGAGGTACTCGAGGCCGGTCGCCTCGAAGCCGCCCAGCTCGGTGTGCTCAGGCTGATAACTCCAGGTAATGAACGCCGTAAAGCCGCCCGCTGAGCCGTCCTGGACTCTCCCGCAAGCGGAACATGTGTTCCAGCCGCTCGTCGGGTGTCTCCACGTGCCCGTACATCATCGTCGCCGTCGTGCGCAGGCCGGCGAGGTGCGCCTCTCTCATGACCCCGAGCCACTCGTCGGCGGTGGCCTTGCCGTAGCAGTTGAGGAGCTTGCGCACGCGATCCACGAGGATTTCGGCGCCGCCCCCCGGGATGCTGTCCAGGCCGGCGGCCACCAGGCGCTCGATCACCTGCGGCACCGACAGCCGCGACATGCGCGTCAGGTGAATGACTTCGGGCGGAGACAGCGCGTGCAGCCGGAACTCCGGGTAGCGCGCCTTGACCGCACGAAACAAGTCCTCGTACCACTCGATGGGAAGATCGGGATTGTGGCCGCCCTGTAGCAGTAACTGCCCGCCGCCCAGCTCGATGGTTTCGTCGATCTTCGTGAAGATCTCCTCGAAGCCCAGCACGTAGCCTTCACCAGAGCCGACCGGACGATAGAACGCGCAGAAATTGCATCGCGCGACACAGATGTTCGTGTAGTTGACGTTGCGGTCGATGATGTAGGTGACGGTGCGCTCCGGATGCTTCCGGGCGCGAATACCGTCCGCCAGCTCGCCGAGGAGCGCGGTCGGCGCCCCCAGGTACAGCGCTAGCGCTTCGTCGCGATCGACGCGCCCTCCCTGCCGCACCTTGTCAGCGATCCTACCTATTCCCTGCATCCTCGTTCTCTTCGACCGACAGCCACTCTATCTCTTCGACGGACAGCCACTCACCTTTACATAAGACCAGAAGACCAGAAGGTTATGGGAAAAAACCAAAACCTATTTTCTTATGGTCTTGTGATCTTCTGTGAAACGTCCAGTGGCTGTCGCTGAATAGAATTCGACGGCACGGGGTGCTTCGATGAGCCCGTGCCGCGCTGCGAGCGTCGTAGTAGCGGCGCAGGCCGGCCTCTTCGCGCTCCCGCAGCTGATAGTAAATATTGTCCTTCAGATAGGCCCGGCCGAGCGCGGCTCGCTCGGTGCCGCAGTAGGCGTCGGCGATCTCATCCGAGGCGGCGACGCCACGGTCGCGGGCGTGGGTCAGCTCGGTGAGGGCCTCGGGCGACAGCACCCCGGGGCGTCCAGCCCAGAAGGCCCAGACAAACGGCAGGCCGGTCATTGCCGTCCACTCCGTGCCGAGATCGATCTTCACCACGCCATGGGCGGCGGGATCGAGGTAAAGCGCGGGGTCCCCGATGATGAGCGCCGCATCGCACTCGCGGAACATGCGCTCCGGTTCGGGTGCCATGGGCCGGAACTCGGGCTCGATGCCGAATCGCTCGGCGCAGAGGATCCGCAGCAGGGCGTTGGACGTCCTCGAGCTCGTGTCGGCAGCGATCGTGCGCACCTGGTCGATCGGCTTCGCGGCGAAGAGCGCGACCGAGGCAACGGCGCCATCCGAGATGATGCCCATCCCGGGAACGATCCGGTATTCCGCCACCCCGGTTGTACTCAATCGACGGGATCATCCCCACGTCGATGTCGCCCCCATGCAGCAACTCTGCACAGTGAGACGGCGGATCGAACCGCAGATCGAACAGCGGTGATCGATCCAGGCCGTAGACCAACGGCCTGGCATTCAGATATGCAACGGCACCGAGCCGAATTCGTTTCATTCCTGTAGGCCGGGTCTTCAGACCCGGCGTTCCGCAAACAACCCGTCCCGCTCGACCGGCTCCAAGGCCGCGGCCTTGATGTTCCCCTTGATCTCTTCGATGCGGGCTGCGGCGCGTTCCAAGAATGCCCGGATCAACGGCCGACACGTTGTCCACGTCGTCGGCCCCAACTGTCAGCGCGACCTGGGCCAGCTTGGGACCGTAAAGCGCCCAGTCAACCTGGATCGACGGAACGTTGGCCGCCACGACCCGTGCGAGCGCAACCTGCTTCACGTCGTCGTAACCCGTCGTCGGCTGTGCAGGGGACATCTGCCGCGGCAGCGGAGCGAAAGCCTTGAACCCACCGACGGTCCCCTGAAGATCGCGAGCGTGCTCGCAGACAGCGACACGGGCCGAAACCTCGAGTGTCTCCACCGTCATCGTCAGCAGCGACAGGCCGGTGTCGCGAATCGTTCGGACGACGGCTTCTGCGTCGTGCACGAGGTCGATCGGCAACTGCGCGATGCCTGAGAGTCCCGCCTCCCGCAGCGCGACACAGGTTTCCTTGAACGACGAGGAAAGGCCCTCGAGCTCGGTAACCGTGAAGCCAGTTACCGGGACGCCGCCGGCCAACGCCACGGTCGCGCGGACGGCCTTAACCGCGGCATCGAGCGAACCTGGCCGCCCGACTAGGCGGAACTCCCCGGCACTGATGCGCGGCGGCAGCGCCTGCGGCGGCGCATCCACGTGGACTTCGAACACACGCACGAACGTCGTCTTCTGAGCCGTGCATCCGTCGGCGGACGTCGTCACCTGCGACTCCCACGGCGATAAGGTCCGGCGTCTCGAGCAATTGCTGCGGCGTCACGCCTTCCACCCTTTGCCGATCGCCTGCCACACTTCTTCAGCCTTGCGCGCCGCGGCCTCGGTTGTCGAGATCTTCTTCGGCCAGGCACGCTTGAACCCCTCGGAGGCCCACTTGCGCGTGGCGTCGATCCCCATCTTGCTGCCGTAGGCCGGCAGATCGCTGGCGTCTTCGAGATCGTCCACCGGGCCGCGCGTGAACTGGACGTCGCGTTCCGGGTCGTAGTGCGTCCCGACAATCCACGCCACCTCGGCTTCGTTCTGCACGTCGACGTCCTTGTCGACAACGATCACCGTCTTCGAGAACATCAACTGCCCGAGCCCCCACACCGCGTTCATGATCTTGCGCGCGTGACCCGGATAGCGCTTGTCGATCGAGATGATGACGATGTTGTGGAAGATGCCGGCGGCGGGGAACGCCATGTCATGAATCTCTGGCAGCGTCTTCCTGATCAGCGGCAAGAAGATCCGTTCGCTCGCCTTGCCGAGATAGTAGTCCTCCATCGGGGGGATGCCGACGACCGTCGTGAGATAGACCGGCTTCTTCCGCCGCGTGATGCAGGTGAGGTGGAACACCGGGTAGTCGTCGGGATGCGAGTAGAAGCCGGTGTGATCGCCGAACGGCCCCTCGCGGCGCCGCTCGCCAGGCTCGACGTATCCCTCGAGAATGATCTGCGCGTTGGCGGGGACCTCGATGTCCTGGGTGATGCACTTCACCAACTCAACGCGGTCGCGTCGCAGGAACCCGGCCAGCATCAGTTCGTCGAGCCCCTCGGGCATCGGCGCGGTGGCGGCATACGCGAGCGCCGGGTCGGGGCCCAACGCCACAGCGACCGGCATCCGCCGGCCGAGCCGTTCGGCCACGCGATGATGCTGCGCGCCTCCCTTATGGCGCTGCCAGTGCATGCCGGTGCTGCGCCCGTCGAACACCTGCATGCGGTAAGTGCCGATGTTGCGCATGCCGGTTTCGGGGTCCTTGGTGAACACGAGCGGCAGCGTGATGTAGCGTCCGCCGTCCTCGGGCCAGCACTTCAGGATCGGGATCTCGTCGAGCGTCCCGTTCTTCCTCACGACTTCCTGGCACGGCCCGTCCTTCACGGTTTTAGGCAGGGCGTCCTTGAGCCGGCTCATCGTCGGCAGCATCTTCATGGCGTCGAAGATGCCGGCGGGGATCTTCGGCGTCGTGAGTTCCTCGACGTCGCGTGCCAGGTCATCGAGCGTATTGACGCCGAGCGCCATGCACATGCGCTGCATCGATCCAAACAGATTGATCGCCACCGGCATGTCGAATCCGGTCGGCCGCTCGAACAACAAGGCGGGACCGCCGCCGGGAGACTTGCTCACCTTGTCGGTGATCGCGGCGATTTCCAGATCGGGGCTCACCGGCTCGGTGATGCGCGCGAGCTGGCGGTCGCGGTCCAATGCGGCGATGAATTCGTTGAGATCGTTGAACATTTGTTACACCGGATTCCATCTTCTCGGCGATGCGCGTCGCCAATTCGAGCGCCGCGCGGCCAGCATCCCCGTCGACGAGGGGCTTGGAGCGCGACGCCGCGGCCCTGACGAAATCCGCCAGCTCTCGCCGCAGCGGCTCGTCTTTCTGGATTGGCAGCGCCCCGCCTTCAATGGACGGCCGCGCGCCGTCGCGCCGAACGAGCCGCCAGCCCTCCACTTCTTGCGCCGCATAGTCGATGGAGATGTACGTCTCCGGCTGGAAGAAGCGGATCTTCCTGACGCGATCCCGGCTGATGCGGCTCGCCGTAAGATTGGCAATGCACCCGCTCTCGAACCGCAGTCGGGCGTTGGCAATGTCGAACTTTGGCGTCAACACGGGCACGCCCACGGCTTCGATCGACGTCACCGGCGAGCGCACCAGCGACAGAATCACGTCGAGGTCGTGGATCATCAAGTCGAAGACGACGTCGATATCGAGACTGCGGTCGGGAAACACGCCAAGCCGGTGCACCTCGATGAAGCGAGGTGAGGTGACCATCGGCATCACGGCCGCCACGGCGGGGTTGTAGCGCTCGGTGTGGCCGACCGCCAGCACGGCGCCCGAGGCGCGCGCCGCGGCGACCATCGCGTCGGCTTCGTCGAGGCTGCGTGCCATCGGCTTCTCGACGAGCACCGCCACTCCGCGCTCCAGGAACGGGATCGCGACATCGCGATGCAGTTCCGTCGGCACGGCGATGCTCACCGCATCGACTTTGTCGAAGAGTTCCCGAAAATCCCGCAGCGGCGTGGCGCCCGCTGCGGCGGCAGCTTCCTCGGCGCGCTCGAAGAGGGGATCGACGGTCGCCGTGAGACGAGCGCCGTCGAGGCTCGACAGGATGCGGGCGTGATGGCGTCCCAGATGACCGACGCCGATGACGGCAACACGGAGCGGCTCAGCCACGCTGCTCGCTCCGGGGCCGTCCCACGATCGCGATGCTCGCGGCGTCGGCCGCGGCGAAGACCTTGGGTCCGTCGATGACGAGCGTTCGCCCGGCGTCGATCGACATCGCGGTCGCCTGCGACTGCTGCATCGATTCGATGGTCGCGAGGCCGATGACCGGTACGTCAAACCGCATGTCCTGGTTCGGCTTCGCCACTTTCACGATGCGGACTCCGGCGCCGGCGACACGACCGGCGCGGGCAATGACCTCGTCGGTGCCTTCCATGGCCTCGACGGCCACCACCGCCTTGTCCTTGACCGCGATCGTTTGACCGATGTCGAGGCCCGCGATGGCGTCCGCCATCCTGTAACCAAAGGCAAAATCCTGCATTTCTTCGTCTGACGGCTGGCGCCGTGTCAGTGTCCCCTCACCCGCGAGCAGCGGCTCCAGGAATGCGGTCGAGTTGAGCAGTTCGATCCCGTTGTCGCGCATGACTTCCGCCACCGCCGAGATGAGCGCATCGGTGTTCCGGGCCTTGAGCTTGGTCAACACCGATAGCAGCGTGAGGTCGGGGACAATGCCGGAAAAGATCTTGGCGTGTTTGACCTGCCCGGCCATCAGGGCCTGCGAGACCCCCTCCTGCCGGAGAATCTTGATACACTTTCCAAGGTGCCCTAGCGAGACGGGGTGAAAACTCGCGCTCGCGTCCCGCGCCGCCTGCTCCAGCTCCGGAAACGCCTCCTCCTTGACGGCGACGACCGTGACGTCGTGGCCGAGGCTGCGCGCACCCTGGAGCGCGAGAAACGGAAATCTGCCGTTGCCGGCGATGATGCCAATGCGGGCCAAGAGGTGTGCTGCGGCGTCTAAAGTTTGGAGTTTATCAAGAATGTCCCGAAAGCTTTACCCGGTGTTCGTCCTGGCCGCGGCCCTCTTCGCCGCCGGCTGCGACAACACCGTCGAAAACGCGCCCGGCATTACCGAGCCGGCGCCGACCACGACCGAGACCTTCGAGGGAACGATCACGGTGAACGGGGCGGCTACCCATACGTTCCTGACGGTCGCGCAGGGCGTGGTCACGGTGTCGCTGACGGAAGTGACGCCCGACACCGCGATCGCGGTCGGATTGGTGCTCGGGACGTGGAACGGCGTCGTCTGCCAGATGTCCCTCGCGATGGACAACGCGGTCCAGGGGAATCAGCTGCTGGGCACGGTCTCCGGCGCCGGATCGCTCTGCGTCCGCATCCACGACACCGGCAAAGTCACCGCCCCGCTCGACCTATAAGCTCTCCGTCGAGCATCCTTAGTAATGCTGAATTCGTCAGTCTTCATCGTCAGGCGACGCGGCGGCTTGGGCGTCGCAAGCCGACGCCGCGGTGCGACGAGTTGATGAAGTCGATCACGTAGCGCACTTCGTCGCACTGCAGCGTGGGATCCGACTCGATCTGGGCCATCGCGCGGCTCTTGTTCGAGTGCAGCAGGATCCGGTACGCGCGCCGCAACTTCTCGATCGAATCTGGTGAGAACCGGCGGCGCACAAGGCCGATCGTATTCAGCCCGTAGATCCGCGCGCGGTTGCCCACCGTCTTCGCGTAGGGCAACGCATCCTTCGTCACGACCGAATAGCCACCGATGAACGCGTAGCGGCCGACGCGGCAGAACTGGTGCACCCCGGAGAACGCGCCGATCGTCGCGTAGTCCTCGACCGTGACGTGGCCGGCGAGCGTTGCGGCGTTGGCGAAAATCGTCTCGTTCCCGACATGGCAGTCATGCGCGATGTGCGTGTAGGCCATGAAGAGATTGTGGTCGCCGATCTCGGTGATGCCTCCACCGCCCCTCGTGCCGCAATGGATCGTGACGAATTCCCGAATGACGTTGCGGCTGCCGATCTTGAGCCGCGTCAGCTCCCCGCCGAACTTCAGGTCCTGCGGGATCAAGCCGATGGAGGCCATCGGAAAAATCTCGTTTTCGTCGCCGATCTCGGTGAAGCCGTCGATGACCGTGGACGCCCCGATATTGCACTTGCGCCCGATGCGCACGTGCTCGCCGATGACCACGTGCGGCCCGATCCGCGTTCCGGCGCCGATGCGGGCGCTCGGATGCACGACCGCCGTTGGGTCGACAAGCGGCCGGTCCGAGACCGTGGTCTGCCCCTCGACGAGCCCCATCACGAGTTCGGCTTCGGCGACGAGGCTGTCGTCCACGTACGCGACCGCGGCGGCGCGCACGATCCGGCCGCGGCGTGCGCCGAGGGTGACCTCGAGGCGCAGGCGATCACCGGGAACGACCTGTCGTCGGAACTTGGCGTTGTCGACGCCGCGAAGGAAGACGCGGTCGCCGTGGGCCCCTTCAGCGCCGTGCGTGAGCAGCACGGTGGCGACGTGCGCGAGCGTCTCGATCATGAGTACGCCCGGCATGACGGGAGCCCCGGGGAAATGTCCCTGGAAGAAATCTTCGTTGACCGAAACGTTCTTGACCGCCACCATTCGGCGGCCCGGTTCGTGTTCCGTCACCGCATCGACCAGCGGTGACGGGTACCTGTAGCAGAGGCGCTCGACCGCCTCAGTTATGTTGATCTGCACTATTTCTTCGGTGCGGCGGGCTTCGACACCGACGCGTCGAAGCGCTTGATCACCTCGGCGGTGATGTCGAGGCCGGTGTTCGCCCACACCATGCCGCCGTTGATCGCGTCGAACACGACGTGCAGATTCTTCTCCGTGGCGACCTGGTCGATGATCGGGTTCAGCTTGGTTTGAAACTCCGCCTGGAGCTTCTCGGTGATGTCCTGCTGTTCCTGTTGCGCGTCTTCCTGCATCCCCTGCAGCTCGCGCTGGAGCTTCTGCAGCTCCTTCTCACTCTGGCTGCGCGCGGCGTCGCTCAGCACGCCGCCCCCCGATTGGAGCTTCGCCTGGAGATCCTGGGCCTGCTTGTTCTTGGCCTGCAGCTCCGCCGTCTTCTTCTTGTTCCACTCCTGGATCTTCGCGGTGGCGGCTTTGCCTTCGATCGAGTTGCTGGCAATCGCCTGGACGTTGATATAGGCGAACTTGGCGCCTTCGGGGAACGGCTTCGGGGGCTGCTCGGGCTTCGCGGGCGGCTGCGCCGCAGCCGGCGGCGTCGCCGGTGGCTGCTGCGTGGCGGGCGGCTTCGCCGGGGGCTGCTGCTCCGTCGCGGGCGGCTGGCCGGTGGGAGGCGGCGTCGCCTGCGCGAAAGCGGTAGACGCCGAGAGCAGGCAGACCACCGCGAATGTCATCACTTTCTTCGACACGTTCATGAAACTCGTCCCTTTCTTGGACATTGACACTTTCTTCCTTACTTCAGCATTCAGCATTCAGCATTCAGCATTTAGAACGTCGACCCGACGGCGAAACGGAACTTCCACTTCTTCTCGGGCTGGTACTGATTGTCGAGCACGCCGCCGCGGCTCGGGTTCATCGCGAAGATCAAGCGGAACGGGACGTTGAGCACCGGCATGAAGAACCGGATCTCGGCGCCGATCGACGTCTTGAACGCATGCAGCTCGCCGATCTTGATCCGCTCGGGCCGGATCGGCGACGCCAACGGATCGCTGACCGTGCCGCCGGTGTAGAACGGGTCGTTGATCGTCACGTCGGTCGGCGGCGGGAAACGGACTTCGTAGACCGACTCCTTCCACGCGAACTTCTCGCCCGTGTCCCTCACCTGGCCGGCGTCGGCAAACAGCACAAGACGCACGGGGCCGGCGATGTTGATCAGATACTCGGCGTTGAACAACAAGCTCTTGTTGCCGCCAAGGACGAATCCCGAGGGATCGCGCGGGCCGACCGTTCGCAGATCGAAGCCGCGCATGCTGTACTCGCCGCCCAGGTACAGCTTCTCGTAGATTGGCAACGCGATCGTGTTCGCCGAATGGGGTGATGTATTCCGCCTGCGCTCGGACGCCGACCGAGGTGCGGCTCGGTGTGCTTGAAGTACATGATGCTTTCGGCAGCGCGGGTTCACGTACTTCGTGTTGCCGCCGAGGCCGGCAACGTCGACCGATGCCGTGAGCCGCTTGCCGCGTGTTCGGGAAGATCGGATGGTCAACGGTATTGAAGACGTAGCTCGGACCGATCTTGCTGATCACGCGACGCCCGCCGGCGCCGAGCAGCAGCGAATCGGCCAGGATCGGGTTGTTCTGCAGGATGCGCGGGTCGTTGAAGACCGGGTTCAGGTCCTCGACCTTGCTCCATTCGAGGCTGTAGTTGACGAACATCCGCGCGAAGTCGGCCACCTGGAACCCGTAGACGATGTTGCCGCCGATCGAGTCCTGCGTGTAGACGTTGATGTACTCGAACTCGCGCTTGTAGACGTCGACGCCGAAGGTCATCGGCCGGTCGAAGAGGAACGGCTCGCTGAACGCCACCTGGTAGTTCTTCGCGCGGCTGCCCTGCTGCGCCTGGATCGTGAAGGTTTCGCCGCGGCCGAGGAAGTTCGACGTCTGGAACGAGAGCTGGCCGAAGAAGCCTTCGAACTGCGACACGCCCGCACCGAAGGTCAGCTGGTTGCGGTTCTGCTCCTCGAGCGTCAGCTTGAGATCGACTTTGTTGTCGACGCCCGGCGTCTTGTCGACCGCGATCGCGTCTCCCTCGAGCGCCTTGAAGTACCCGAGCTGGTTCAGACGCCGGATCGTGTGCTTGAGCGCCTCGGTGTTGAAGACACCGGCTTCGACGAGCCGCACTTCACGGCGGATAACGTTGTCGCGCGTGGTGGTGTTCCCGACAAACGTGATGCGATTGACGAAATACTGCTTCCCTTCCTGGAAGCGCATCGTCACGTCCACGATCGGCGGCTGCGGCTTGCCGTTGGTTTGCACCGGCAGCGGGCGCCGGGCCGGCCAGCGGGTCGGCACTCTGCTGCGGCATGTCACGCGGGTTCAGGTCGGGATATCCCGTGAACTCGTAGTAGCCGCCGGAGCCGTAGACCTCGCGCGCCTTCTCGAGTCCCTTGCGGATCTTTTCCTCGGCGTACCAGTCCCCTTCGTTCAGCTTGAAAAGCGGGCGGAAGGTCTCGTCCTTGACGATCGTGTTGCCTTCGATCTCGAACTTGCCAATGCGATAACGATTCCCCTCGGTGACCGGGATGCGCAGCTGTACCCAGCGCGTCTTGCCGTCGTTCTCGTCTTCCAGGATCTTCAGCTCGGGCTGCCCGACGCGCGCCGCGATGTATCCCTCGTCGCGGTAGAAGCCGACGACGTTCTCGGCGTCTTCCTCGAACTGCTGTTCCTTGTAGGTGCCGCCGCCGGTGATGAACCCGAAGAAGCCGCGCGCCTTGTTCTCCTTCATGCGCTTGCGCAGCTTGCCGTCGCTGACGAACTTATTGCCGACGAAGTCAACTTCGCGGATCTTGACCTGGGGGCCTTCGGTGATGTTGAAGGTCAGGTGCACCAGCTTCGGTCCGCCCGCGACGTTCTTGATGGTCGGCTTGACGTCCGCGAACATGTGGCCGTTCGCGGCGTAGACCTCGCGCACCACGCCGGTCACGCGGCGAACCGTGCCCGGATCGATGAACGAGTCGATCCCGAGCCGAATCCCCCGCTTCTTCAGTTCCTCTTCGATCTTGCCCTGGTCAACCTTCTCGGCATCGGTCGCAACGTAGTCAACGATCTTGACCCGCTGCCGTTCTTCCATGTTGTACACGACGAACTTGCCGACCACGCCATTGCCCATTTCGACGTCGATGATTTCGATGGACAGGTCGTCAAGGAAGGTCGTCGCCCACAGGCGTTTGAAGTCGCCGAGCACCATCTGCTCCGTCTGATCCGTCCAGGGCACCCATCGCTTTTCCGAGGGGATGCTGACGTATTTCGAGAGCTCGATGTAATACAGGTAGGTTTCGGGATCGACGACCGCGAGGCCCCCCTGTTTCTCGAAACAGGGCAGGATGCCGGCCACCACGGTGGGTGTGCCGGCGGGCGCCGGGGCCACGGGCGCGGGGACTTCGAGGCCGCAGATCGTCGCGGGCAGTTTCAGTGGTTGCCCGGGCTGGCCCGCCGAAGCCGCAGGCGAAGGCGGCGGCGCAGGCGTTGCCGGGGCCTGGGCCTGAGCGCGGGCCACGCCGGTGGTGGCAAAAAACGCCACGAGAAAACTCAGAGCAAATCGCATATGGGATCGTCTAACCCGAGCCTCGGCTACGCCTTGGGCTCCGGCGAAGCAGGCCGGCCCCTCCGGAGGGAGGCCAAGCCATGAGTTTACTTGATTTTAGACGGCGGAGGCCATAGCGTGGCCGTCTGGCCGAGGCCGTCTCGCCGATGCCGAAGGCCGAAGGCGGACCGACGGTCGGGCGACGTCTGCCTAGGCCAGTGTCCGGCCGTCCTGCAGGACGCCCGGCGGGCCGGTAGGACAGCTTGCCGCCTTCGAGGTAAACCTCGATGTCGCCTCCCTTGAGGTGACCTCGGATGAGCTCCTCGGAGAGCGGGTCTTCGATAAACCGCTGAATGGCGCGGCGGAGCGGCCGGGCGCCGTACGAACGGTCCTTGCAGGTCTGCTCGATGATCCAGTCGAGGACCTCGGGCGCGAGCTCCAGGTGGATCTTGCGGTCCACCAGGTTGGCGTTCAGCTGATCGACCAGCAGCTTCGTGATCGTGCGGAGATCGTCGTCTGAAAGCGCCTCGAACACGATGATCTCGTCGATGCGGTTGATGAACTCCGGGTTGAAGGTCTTCCGGACCTCGCTGAGCACCATGTCGTTGACGCTGCGCGCGATCGTGCCGGCATCGGCCGACTGGAACCCCAGCCCCGCTTTCTTCTGGATGAAGCGGGCGCCGATGTTCGACGTCATGATGATGATCGTGTTCTTGAAGTTCACCCGGTTCCCGAGCCCATCGGTGAGGTGGCCGTCTTCGAACACCTGCAGCAGGATGTTGAACAGATCCGGGTGCGCCTTCTCGATCTCGTCGAGGAGGACGACGGAATACGGGTTCCGCTTGACCTTCTCGGTGAGCTGACCGCCTTCTTCGTGCCCGACATACCCCGGGGGGAGCCAATCAGCTTCGACACCGAGTGCTTCTCCATGTACTCGGACATGTCGAAGCGGATCAGGGCGTGGTCGCTGCCGAAGAGGAAGTTGGCGATCGCCCGGGCCAGCTCGGTTTTGCCGACGCCGGTCGGGCCGAGGAACACGAAGCTGCCGACCGGACGGTTCGGATTCTTGAGGCCGGCGCGCGAACGACGGATGGCGCGCGAAAGCGCCGAGATCGCCTTTTCCTGCGAGATAACGCGCTTGTGCAGCTCGTCTTCCATCCGAAGGAGCTTGTCCCCTTCGTCCTGGTTGATCGACGTCAGCGGCACGCCCGTCCATTTCGAGACCACCTCGTCGATGTCGGCCTTGCCGACGACGACGCGGCGGGTGTTCGACTTCACGTCGAAGCGCTCGCGCACGAACTGGAGGTTCTCGCGTGCCTGTACTTCCTGCTCGCGATAGAACTGCGCCTTCTCGAAGTTCTTCTCGGAGACGGCGCTCTCCATCTGTTCGACGGCGACGCGGATGCTCTTGTTGATCTCGCCGAACTCCTCGCTGTAGCCGGCGTCGCGCAGCTTGGCGCGCGCCCCCGCCTCGTCGATCAGGTCGATCGCCTTGTCGGGCAGGAAGCGGTCGGTGATGTAGCGGCTCGACTGGTAGACGGCGGCGTCGATCGCTTCGGCCGTGTACTCGACGTGGTGGAACGCCTCGTACTTGTCCTTCACGCCGGTCAGGACTTCGATCGTTTCCTTCTCGGTCGGCGGATCGACCTTCACGGCCTGGAAGCGGCGCTCGAGCGAGCGGTCCTTCTCGATGTACTTGCGATACTCGGACGGGGTCGTCGCGCCGATGCAGCGGATCTCGCCGCGCGACAGCGCCGGCTTGAGGATGTTCGCGGCGTCGAGCGAGCCTTCCGCGGAACCAGCCCCGACCAGCGTGTGCAGCTCGTCGATGAACACGATGATGTTCGTGTTCTCGGTGAGCTCCTTCATGATCGCCTTGAGGCGCTCTTCGAACTGACCGCGGTACTTGGTGCCGGCGACGATCAGCGAGATATCCAGCGCCAGAAGGCGCTTATCCGCGAGGAAATGCGGGACGTCACCGTAGACGATCTTCTGCGCGAGCCCTTCGACAATCGCCGTCTTACCGACACCGGGCTCGCCGATGAGGACGGCGTTGTTCTTCGTGCGCCGGCAGAGGACCTGCTGGACCCGCTCGATCTCGAGGTGGCGGCCCACCAGCGGGTCGAGCGAGTTCTTCATAGCCGCTTCGGTCAAGTCCCTCGAGAACTCGGCCAGGAGCGGCGTTTCCTTGACCCGGGTCAGGGTGGTCTTCTCGTTGAGCAGCGCGACGATGTCTTCGCGGACGGTGTTGAGGCGCATCCCCTTTTCCATGAGGATGGTGGCCGCCACCGAGCGCTCCTCGCGCAGGATGCCGAGCAGCAGGTGTTCGGTGCCGATGTAGTTGTGCAGCAGCCGGTCGGCCTCTTCCGCCGCGAACTGGAGCACACGCTTGGTTTCGGCGCTGAACGGGATTTCGACCGAGGTCGACACCTTCTCGCGGAACACCGTCCGTCCCTCGATTTCCTTTCGAATGCTCTCGAGGGAGAGGTGCGACCGCGCGAAAATGCGGCTGGTCAGGCCTTTACCTTCCCGAATGAGCCCCAGCAGGAGGTGCTCGGTCTCGATCGAGATGCTTCCGAGCTGGCTGGCCTCATAGCGCGCGAAAAAGAGGACACGGCGCGCGCGTTCCGTATAGCGTTCGAACATCCGGTGTTACCTGTTGTGTAAGGAGGGGGCGCTAGGCCGCATTATACGGCAACGAACGCACCCCACCAACCAGTTTTTCGGCCCTAAGTCACAGTCTCTATACAAGTTAGACGAAGGGCCGATGCCCGAAGTCCCCGCCGGACCCCGATGTCGTACATACTTTTCGGTCAGGAGGATCGTTTCGATGATGAAGTTCGGTACTCGGCACCGCCCTCGCTGTGATTCTCGGCACCGCAGCGGCGGCCCAGCAGGATCCCAAGCCCCGCCCCCTCAGCCCTCGCGGCTCCGCGGAGGCCCAGGTCGGGATGGAAGTGACCAAGGAGGGGACCCGGACGACGGTCAAGGGAGGGAGCTGGCTCGACATCAGCTCCGGCCGTCCGCTCAAGCGCGGCCGGGCCCTTTGGTCGGGCGACACCTTCGGGAAGGACCTCTACGCCGGGGCCCCCGTCTGGCGCGCCGGTTCCGACGTTTCCACACGGCTGAAGACTGAAGTCCCACTCGAGATCGGCGGCAAGGCGATCCCCGGCAAGGCCGAATACTCGATGTTCATCGAGTTCAAGTCCGCCACCGACTGGACGCTGATCCTATCGAGCTACGGCGCCAAGACGACCGGCAAGGACCCGACGCCCGACACGCTCTGGGGCTCCTACGGCTACACCCCCGCCAAGGACATGGTCCGCGTGCCGATGACGGTCACCAAGCTGCCGGTGAAGTTCGAACAGCTCACCTGGGCCTTCACGGACATGACGAATGACGGCGGGAAAATTACGTTGATTTGGGATGACGTGGCCGCGTCCGTGCCGTTCAAGGTCGCTCGCTAGCGCTCGCGACGGCTTCGGGTACGCGGCGGCTTCGCAGCCGCTTCGGGCTTCGGGCTCGGACCTCGGCGCTACGCGCCTCGGGGGGCGCTTCGCGCTGGCTGGTTCCGGGTCCCCGAAGTCCGATGGCCGAGCGGCGAGGGCTTTCCATCATCGGCAGCGGAGCACGTCAGGCGTCGCGGAGCCGTCCGTCCTCGAGCCGCAGGATCCGGTCGCAGGCCGCGGCCAGCCGCGGGTTGTGCGTCGCGATGAGCGAGGTAGCCCGCGCTCGCGGTGCATTTCGCGCAGCAGTTCGTGCAGCGACTCGGCGGTGTGCTCGTCGAGGTCGCCGGTCGGCTCGTCGGCCAGCAGCACGGATGGGTTCATCACCAGCGCCCGGGCGATCGCCACGCGCTGCTGCTCTCCCCCCGACATCATGCCCGGGCGGTGCTCGAGCCGCTCGCCGAGGCCGACCCGCTGCAGCAGCGCGGTCGCGCGCTGGCGTGCGCTCCCCGGCGGCCATCCGCGCGATGCGCATCGGCATCTCGGCGTTCTCGAGCGCGGTGAACTCCGGCAGCAGGTGATGGAACTGGAACACGAAGCCGACGTGACGGTTGCGGAACGCGACGACCTGCGCATCCGGCAACCCGCGTCACGTCGTGTCCCCGATCCGGATCGTTCCGGCGTCCGCCGGATCGAGCCCGCCCAGCACGTGCAGCAGCGTGCTCTTCCCGACGCCCGACGCCCCGACGACCGCCACCATCTCGCCCGGCTCGATCGACAGTCGAGACCCTTGAGCACCGGCAGCGTAGTGCCGACCTCGTAGCTCTTTCGACGGCAGTTGCTGTTAGAAAGGACATGGCTCGCCTCGAAGCCGTGCAGTCCGCGCAGCCGTCGAGCGAAGCCGAGCGGCGCCCGAGGACCGCGCAGTGAGCGCTCACTGGTAGCGCAGCGCCTGTGCCGGATCAGCTTCGCCGCCTGACGCGACGGGTAAATCGTGCGCGAGGAAGCAGATCACGATCGCCGACGACGACGACGATCGCGAAGTCGAGCGCCTCGAGACGGAACGGGACGTACGAGATCTGGTAGACGTCGATCGGGACCCGCACCAGCTTGTACTCGTCGGCGAGATAGATCGTCAGCGTCCCGAGCGCTGCGCCGGCGACCGTGCCGATCAGGCCGATCACCAGCCCCTGGAACATGAAGATCCGACGGATGCTCGCCGCCGAGCTCCCCATCGTCTTGAGGATCGCGATGTCGCGGCTCTTCTCCATCACCAGCAGGATCAGCGAGGCGACGATGTTCAGCGCCGCGACCATCACGATCAGGCCGATGGTGATCGAGATCGCCATTTTCTCGAGCGACAGCGCCGAGAACAGCGACTGGTTCATGTCGGCCCAGTCCTGCGCCATGTATTCGGCGCCCGAGCACGTCGGGGATCGATCGGCGACCACTGCGCGGCGAACATGTCGTCCACGCGCAGCTCGATGTAGTCGGGCTCGCTCTTGCCGCGAGCAGCCGCTTGGCGACGTCGAGGTGCACGAACGCGTAGGCCTGGTCGAATTCGAGCAGGCCGAGGTTGAAGATGCCGACGACCTTCAGCCGCCGCGGTGTGCGGCATCATCCCGAACGGCGTCGATCGTGCCCGTGCGTCGTCAGCGACTCGACCGTGTCGCCGAGCGAACGCGCCGAGCTTCCGCGCCAGCTCGTGGCCGATCACGATCGCCGGTCGGCTGCCCTCGCCTGGGCTCGAGCGCCGTCGAGGCTGCCGCTCTGCATCGAGCTCGCGATCGCGTCACGTCGGGCTCGAGCTGCGGAACGATGCCCTTGAGGGTGATGAAGCTGCTCGCCGCCGCCGCCGCTGATCATGCCCGGCCCGAACGATCACCGGTGCGGCGCCGACCACGCGCGGGACCTGCCGCAGCTTCGCCACTTCGGCCTCGTAGTCGGTCGATCGCCGCCCGACTTGAACACGTAGACGTGCGCCGCCGATCCGACGATCCGATCGCGGAGCTCCCCCTGCAGCCCGGTCATCAGCGCCAGCGCAATCAGCAGCGCCATCACGCCGACCATGACGCCGAGCGTCGAGATGAGCGAGATCAGCGAGATGAAGGCCTGCTTCCGCCGCGCCAGCAGGTAGCGGACCGCGACGAAGAGCTCGAAGGAGTCCAACTCCGACTTGCCGGACTACGAGCTCCGCGCCGGCGCTCCAGGCTTCGGCTCGCTCGCATCAGTTCACTCGTCCGGGGCCGCATCAACGGGAACAGGATGACGTCGCGGATCGACGGGCTGTTGGTGAGCAGCATCACCAGCCGATCGATCCCGACGCCTTCGCCGCCGGTCGGCGGCAGGCCGTACTCGAGGGCGCGGATGTAGTCCTCGTCCATCGCGTGCGCTTCGTCGTCTCCGGCGGCACGGCCCGCGAGCTGCGCCTCGAAGCGGCGCCGCTGCTCGGCCGGATCGTTCAGCTCGCTGAAGGCGTTGGCCACTTCGAAGCCGCCGATGTAGAGCTCGAAGCGCTCGACCGTGTCGGGATCGTCCGGCTTCTGTTTCGACAGCGGCGACACCTCGGTCGGGAAGTCGTAGACGAAGGTCGGCTGCACCAGGTCGTCCTCGTTCAGCCGCTCGAAGATCTCGGTCGTGATCTTGCCCGCGCCCCACGAGCGCTGGACTTCGAGGTGCAGCCGCTTCGCGAGCCCGGCCGCCGTTTCCGCGTTCCGCAGATCGGCGTCGGTGACCGGAGTGCCGAGCTTCTCGGACGCCTTCACGCGCGCCCCCTCGCGCAGCGAGACGCGCCGGTACGGCGGCGCCAGCGAGATCTCGTGCTCGCCGAAGGTGATCTGGTCGGTGCCGATCGCCTCCCGGGCGACCGCCGACAGCATCTCCTCGGTCATGACCATCAGCTCCTGGTAGTCGCTGTAGGCCTGGTAGAACTCGAGCATCGTGAACTCGGGGTTGTGCTGGGTCGAAATCCCCTCGTTCCTGAAGTTACGGTTGATCTCGTAGACCCGTTCGATCCCGCCGACGGTCAGCCGCTTGAGATACAGCTCCGGCGCGATGCGCAGGTAGAGCTGCATGTCGAGCGCGTTGTGGTGCGTCACGAACGGACGCGCCAGCGCGCCGCCGGCGATCGGCTGCATCATCGGCGTCTCGACTTCGAGGTAGCCGCGCGCGTTCAGAAACGTGCGGATCGAGGCGAGCGTCCGGCTGCGGACCTCGAAGACGCGCCGCGAATCCGGGATTCACGATCAGGTCGAGGTAGCGCTGCCGGTAGCGGGTCTCGACGTCGCGTGAGCCCGTGCCATTTCTCGGGCAGCGGAATGAAGCACTTGGCCAGGAACTCGAGCGCCGGACGCCTAGATCGTCAGCTCGTTCGTCTTCGTGCGGAACAGCCGTCCTTCGACGCCGACGAAGTCGCCGAAGTCCAGCAGCTTGTAGATCGTGAAGTCGCGCTCGGGCAGCGAGTCCTGCCGGAGGTAGACCTGGATCTTCGACCGCCCGTCCGAAATGACGAGGAAGTTCGCCTTGCCGAAGGCGCGGATCGCGAGGATGCGCCCGGCGGTCCTGGTCTGCGGCTCGTCCGCCTCGAGCTGCTCGCCGGTCTTGCCGCCATGCGCCTCGACGAGCGCCTCGATGTGTCGCGTCCGCTCGAACTTCCGCGGATAGGGATCGACGCCGAGCTGCGGCAGCTCCTCGAAGTTCTCCCGCCGCTGACGCAGCAGATCCGACTCTCGTGCGTGTTCAGTCATATCTCGGACAACGGACAGCGTGACAACGGACAACGGCTAGCTGCGCCGCAACTCTTTACGCACCGCATCCAAAACGCCATTCACGAATCCGACGGCCTCTTCGCCACTGTACGCTCCGCGCGAGCTCGATCGCCTCGTTGATGATCACCTTCGACGGGGTCTCGGCCTCCGCCAGCATCTCGTAGACGCCCATGCGCAGGACCAGCCGGTCGATCACCGTCATCCGCTCGATCCGCCAGTTCTGCGTGTGGCTCGTAAGCAGCGCGTCGATTTCCTCACGCCGCTCGATCGCGCCGCGCACGAGCCCGTTGGCGAACTCGCGCAGCGGATCGTCCAGCTGCTCGTCCGGCTCCCGCGCCGGCCAGTAGGTGGCGATCGACTCGAACGCGCCGGCGCGACCGATTTCGCTTTGGTAGAGCATCTGCAGCGCCGCTTCGCGCGCGCGCCGACGCCCGTGCTCCGGTCGCTCATCGTTTGACGCCAAGGGTGCGAAACAACACGGCCATCTCGAGTGCGGCGGCCGCCGCCTCCCGCCCCTTGTTCTGCTCGTCGTCACCGGCGCGCGCCTGCGCCTGCGCCTCGGTGTCGGTGGTCAGCACGCCAAACGCCATCGGGACGCCGGTGTCCCCCGCCGCCGCCATCATGCCCTGTGCGGCAGACGACGAGACGTATTCGAAATGCGGGGTCTCTCCGCGAATGACGCAGCCGAGACAGAGAATCGCATCGAAGCGGCCGGTCTCGGCCGCACACCGCGCGGCCTGCGGAAGCTCGAACGCCCCGGGAACGTTGAATTCCTCGAGGTCGCTGGCCGCAACTCCCGCCTCGGCAGGGCGGCCTTCGCGGCGTCGCGCAGCGACCCGGTAATCACCGCGTTGAACCGCGAAACAATGAGGGCAAATCGGAACCCGGCGCCGGAGGGAAGCGGCGCGGCAGGGCCAGCGGCTGGGCGCACCTACTTCCCCCTGAACTCAGCCTTGCGCTTTTCGAGGAAGGCTTTGGTCCCTTCGCGCATGTCTTCCGTGCTGGAGACGAGCCCGAAAAGCGTGGCTTCGAAGGTCTGCGCTTCACCGAGCGGCATGTCGAGCCCCTTGTTGACGGCGTCGATGATGTAGCGCATCGCGACCGGCGCCTTGGCTGACAAGCGTCGCTGCCAGCTTCGCCACCTCGTTCTTCAGCTCGGCCGCGGGCACAACGCGGTTCACGAGGCCGAGCCGGTGGGCCTCCTGGGCGGTCACGTGCTCGCCGGTCAGGAGCAACTCCAGCGCCCGGCCACGCCCGATCAGCCGTGCGAGACGCTGCGTGCCGGCATAGCCGGGGATGATCCCGAGGTTGATCTCCGGCTGGCCGAGCCGCGCGGTATCGGCCGCGATCCGAAGCGTGCAGGCCATCGCCAGCTCGCAGCCGCCGCCGAGCGCAAACCCGTTGATGGCGGCGATCACCGGCTTGCCCATGTGCTCGATCAGGTCGAGGATGTGCTGCCCCTTACGCGCGTGCTCTCGACCGCTGACCGGCGTCTGGACTGCCAGCTCGTTGATGTCGGCGCCGGCAATGAAGGACTTCTCGCCCGCCCCGGTGATCACGACGACGCGGACGGCCTCATCGTGCTTGAGGGCCAGGATGGCGCGACGCAGTTCGTCCAGCGTCGGGGCATTGAGGGCGTTGAGAACCTTGGGGCGGTTGATCGTGACGGTCGCGACGCCTGCCGCGTGCTCGACGAGCAGGTTCTCGAAAGTACCGGACGTATGTTCGGTCATAGCGGAAACGGAAGCATGAGCCAGCCGAGGACGATGGCGACCGCCAGGAAGGCTCCAAACATTATCCCCCCGAGACGCACCTGCGCTCTCACGTCGTCGCGCAACAGCACGGCAAAAACCAGGGAGACAAAGAACGCGAACAGCGCCATCAGGAGAACGTGATCGGTCACTTCCGCCCCATTGCGATATCGAACGCGTCGATGATCACCAGGAAGTTCAGCAGGCCGGCGACGATCAGGAAGGTGTTGCCGTATTCGTAGTTGGCCGAGGTCACCACGCCGGCCCCCGCCTCCGACATCCGGGCCAGGAACCACGGCAGCCCGATCCCGAGGTCCGCGATGGCCGCCAGGCCGACGAGCGGCTCAGAGAAATCAAAAGGGAAGATACGCCCGTCCAGCCACAGGCCGATGAGGAACATCAGCGGCAAGGCGAGCAGAAACACCAGGCCCTTCTGCCGGCGACCGAGCCACAAGTGGCCGGCGCCCGGCACCAGCCAGGCCACCGCGCACACGCCGGCGAGCACGCCAGGTTCCGCGGCGACGCGAGTACGGTCAGCTGTAGAGGACTTGCTCGCCATCCAGCCGAGAATCATAGCGCAGCATCTGCACGAACAGCCATCCCGCGACCCCGCCGAGCGGCAACGCGGCCAGCGCGCGCAGCGCATTCGACATGGGAACGCCCCCCAGATGTTCGAGCAACCAGGAGATAGCGGTCGGCGCGGCCGCGATCGCTAAGGCCGTGCGGGCCGACGCCGTCCACCGCCGTCGTCCGCTCACCCACACCGCCAGGGCACCAGCGGCAGCCGAGAAGTACAGCCCCGCGCACCGAGCGCAGACGGGCAGTTGCGCGCCAGCAAGGTGGAACGAGCGCTCCGGCCGCTGATGGCAAATCCGGGCCGCCCCGGCGTAGACCAGTGCCGCGGGCGCAGCGAACGTGTGCGAGTGGAGGGCGGACGGAGCCGCGGCAATCACAACCACCCAGAAGCACGCCACGGCGCTCAGCGCCGCAGCGAGTATGCGAGACACGCTTCGCATTGTAGGGTGCTAGGGGTGCTGAGGGTGCTAGAGGTGCTGGGTGCTAGGTGCTTGGGTGCTGGGTGCTAGCGACGATGGCCGGACAGCGCCCCGATCGAGCCGGCAGTGGGCGTCTCGGCGGTGTAACCGGTCCGGGTGCGAAGCGGTAGTTCGGATTGGTCGGTACGCGGACGATGATGCGCCGGTAGCGGCCATCGCTGCGCTGGTTGGTTGGCGAGTACCCGAGCGAGTACTGTGACGCCAATTCAGTCGTAATGGCGTCGTAGACGCCCTTCAGCTCGTGTACGCTCACAGGGAAGAACGACTGCGCTCCTGTTTCCTGCGCGAGCGACTTCATCGCGTACTCGGCCTCCGAGAAATTGCCCCTGTGACCGCCACTGGTCCGCAGGGCAGCGAACTCGGACTGCAGCGCAATGGTGTAGATGCCAACACCCGTCTTCCTCGCCAGCGCCATCACATCGTCGAACGCGACGACACTCGCGGTGTCTTCACCGTCCGACAGAACGGCGATCGCCTGCCGGCGCACGTCACCGGTGTCGCTCGCGCTGCGGCCGAATTCCTTCAACGCAACATAAATGGCGTTGTAAAGCGAGGTCGAGCCCTTGGCTGCGGTGGAATTGATCGCTTCGGTAATGACGGCGCCATCGGAGGTGAGCGGCTGGACCACACGAACACTGTCGGCAAAGGCCACGACCGCGCCACGATCGTCGGGACGAAGCATCTTCATGAACTCACGGGCTGCCTTGTGAACGACCGGCATCTTGTGGCTCATGCTGGAGCTGGTGTCGAGCAGGAGGATCACGTCCAGCGGAACGCGCTGGGACTCGAAGAACCGGACGCTCTGTTGAACGCCGTCTTCGAAGACTTCGAAATCCTGGGCGCCCAGGCCGGCCACGGGCTTCTTGCCGTCGAGCACCGTGACGCTCAGGGCGACCATGCTGGCGCCGCTGCGGAAAACGCGAGGCTGGGCGGGAACCTGGTCGGCCGGAGTGGGTTCGGCAGGCGCGGAAGGAAGCTGCGGGACGGGAGCCTGCTGGGCGGACACCGTGGTCGCTACAGCGAAGGCCAGCGCGGGCAGTAAAGCGACCCGACTCATTTCGTCCCTCCCGTCGAGCCGCCGTGCAAGCGTTGTTCCGCGAGCAGAGTGAGGAAAACGTTGAGAAATCCGAGTCGGGCCCCCCTACCCCCCACGGAAAAAGGAAAAGCGGGGGAAACCTTTACGTTATCTGACGGCGGTCAGGGCGCCAAAGTTGTCCTCGTAACGGGTCGCAAATTCGTCCCAGGTATAGGCGTGACTCTGTCCCCCCAGATGTTCCAGGGCATAGGTTGCCGCGACCGTCCCCAGCTGGGCGCACACCACGTACGACGCATCCTGCCCCATCCCCTTCATGAAGCCGGCGCGGAAGGCGTCGCCGACGCCGGTCGGGTCCACGATCTTGTGCGGCGGCACGGCCGACACCTCGCTCCGCCCCGACAGCTCGATGACGGAGCACCCGTTTTCTCCGCGAGTGATGACCAGGGCTCCAGCTCGTTCGAGCACCGCCATCTCATCGAGCCCGGTTTTCTGCCTAATCAACTCGAACTCGTAATCGTTGCAGATGACGAGCGCGGCCCTTTCGATGCCTTCCCTGAGTTCCTCCCCCGACATGCGCGCACACTGCTGCCCGGATCCCAGATGAAGGGCAGGCCCAACGTGCGGCATTCATCCGCGTACTGGACCATCGCGGCTGGGTCGTTCGGCGAAATGATCGCCAGCCGGCAGTCCGTGACCGTGCGGAACGACAACTCGGCGGCGTTCGCCATGGCGCCGGTGTAGAAGGACGCGATCTGATTACTCTCCTGGTCGGTGCTGCAGAAAAAGGACGCCGTGAACTTGCCTTCGACGACTTTCACGAGTGAGGTGTCCACGCCGGCCGCCTCGAGCCACTGGCGATACTCGCCGAAGTCCTGCCCGGCCGTGGCGAGCAGCCGCGGCCGCTCGCCGAGCAGTGCGAGCGTGTAGGCGATATTCGGCGCGCAGCCCCCGCGCCGCTTGTCCATGGTGTCCACCAGGAAGCTCAAGCTCACCCGGTTCATGTGCTCGGGCAGGAAGTGCTCGGTGAACTTCCCGGGAAAGGACATCAAGTAGTCGTACGCAATCGAACCGGTAACAACAATGCTCATAGAATGTTGATTGTATCGTCTCGACGATAGGGGCCAATTTCTTGCGGGTGCGGTCGGGCACGGCTTCTGGTCGAGTTATCAGGGCGTGTTTCAGCGCCGTCGCGCACTCGCAGGTGCGCTCGAACGGCAGTTGATCGACCGCCGAGGCGATGACCTGCTGCGCGGTGCGGGCATTCTGCATCAGGTTGGCGACGATCATGTCCACGGTGACCTGGTCGTGGTCGGGGTGCCAGCAGTCGTAGTCGGTGATCAGGGCGATCGTCGTGTAGCAGATCTCCGCCTCGCGGGCGAGCTTGGCTTCCTGCAGGTTGGTCATCCCGATGATATCCATCCCCCAGGAGCGGTACAGCTTCGATTCCGCGAGCGTCGAGAACTGCGGCCCTTCCATGCACACGTAGGTGCCCCCCTTGTGCACCGTCGCGCCCGTATCACGCGCGGCCTTGAAGGCGATGCCGCTCAGCGGGGCGCAAAAGGGATGCGCAAAGCCGACGTGCGCCACCAGGCCGTCGCCGAAGAACGTCGAGATGCGCCCCTTGGTGCGATCGAAGAACTGGTCCGGGATGAGCAAGTCCATCGGCTTGTACTCTTCCTTGAGGCTGCCCACGGCGCTGGCCGACAGGATGTATTCGACGCCGAGCGTCTTGAAGCCGAAGATGTTGGCGCGGAAGTTCAGCTCCGAGGGGCTGTAGCGGTGCCCCGCGCCGTGGCGCGCGAGGAACGCCACGCGTTTTCCGCGTAACGTCCCGATCACGTAAGGGGCCGACGGCTCGCCGAATGGCGTGTCGACCCGCCGCTCCTCGCGGTCGGTGAGTTCCGCCATGTCGTACAGGCCACTGCCACCTATGATGCCGATTGGAATGCTCATCGCAATGCTGAATGCTGAATGTTGAATAAATGGGCGAATAAAGAATTATCAATCGGAAATCACGGGTTCGACGAACTTCTGCCCTGCTTCTCGCGGATGTAGCCGGCGGCGACCTTGGGATCGTGTTCGAAGAAGATCAGGTACTCGCGGTCGATGGCCTCGCGAATGAACGTTCGCTTGAAGGCCAGCGTGTCCATCGGGTACAGGTCGTAGCCCATGATCCACGGCTCGTCGATGTGGGCCGTCGTCGGAATCATGTCGGCGGCGAACACGGCCGTCTTGTTCCCTGACTCGATCCGCACGACCTGGTGGTGCATCGTGTGGCCGCCGCTGCGGACGACCCGTATGCCGGGGATGATCTCCGCGTCGCCGTCGACCAATTGCAGAACGCCTGCTTCGTGAAGGGGGACGAAGTTCTCCTGCACGTAACTGGCGCGATTGCGCTCGTGTGGATGGGTAGCGTCTTCCCATTCCGCGGTCCGCGCCACGTAGCGGGCATTGGGAAATCGCGGGCGGAGAGCACCGCTCGCATCGCGCGCGGTGAAACCGCCGACGTGATCGAAGTGCAAGTGTGAGGCGAGGGCGATGTCGATGCTCGCCGACGATTCCCCCGCCTTGACGAGCGACTGCTCCAGGGTGTGCGATGCATCGATGCCGTAGATCTCGATGCTCTTCGCATCCATCTTGTCGCCGATCCCGCCATCGATGATCATGCGACGGCTGCCAAAACGCACCAGCAGCGGACGGGTCGCGAGGTGAATGCGATTGCGATCGTCAGCCGGCGCGCGCCTCTCCCACAGCGGCTTGGGGACCACGCCGAACATCGCACCGCCGTCGAGACGGAAATAGGTATCCAGTAACGGGACCAGCTCGAGGTCACCGAGCGTGACCGACTTCGCCGCGCTCACAGCTTCTGCTTCAGCTCCACGAGGACACCGTGGGTGCTGGAGGGGTGCAGGAAGGCCACGAGCGAGTGGTGTGCGCCAGGGCGCGGCGCCTCGTCGATCAGCCGTACGCCGCGCGCCTTCAGCTCGGCGAGCGCCGCGGCAATGTCGTCCACCCGCAGACAGACGTGATGGAGCCCGGGGCCACGCTTGGTGACGAACTTCGCGATCGGCGAATCGTCTGCCGTAGCCTCGAGTAACTCGAGCGTGGACTCGCCCACGGGGATGAAGTGCGCCCGCACCCGCTGCGACGGCACCTCCTCGGGCGCCTCGATCTCGAGGCCCAGCATGTCGCGATAAAACGCGAGCGCCTGTTCGAGGTCGCCGACGGCAATGCCGACATGATCCAAGATGGCTTTCATTTGATTCCCACCCACGGCTCGGGCAAATATCGCATCCACCGCGGAATACGGATCCGTTTCCCTCGCCGCGATCCGATCCAGGATCGTGTCGAATTCGCCGGCCGCCAGCACCTTTCCCTCGACATGCGACAGGAAGCGATGACCGAGCAGCTCGCGCAGCCGCCACTCGGCGCGCGCGCGGCGCCGGCTGCCCTGCGTCGCGGCGGTGTGCGTCCGGAAGCGCTCGATCGTTTCGACCAGCTCCGGCAAGCCGGCGCCGGTCGTCGCCACCGTCTTCACGATGGGCGGACGCCACTCTCCTTCGCCAAAGGCGTGGAGCGACAGGATGGCTTCAATCGACGTGACCGTGCGATCCGCCCCCTCCCGATCGGCCTTGTTGACGACGAAGATGTCGGCGATCTCCATGATGCCGGCTTTCAGTGCCTGCACTTCGTCTCCCGAGCCGGGGACGATGGTGACGATCGACACGTCGGCGGTGCGGACGATGTCCACTTCGTCCTGGCCGACGCCGACGGTCTCGATCAGGACGATGTCTTTGCCGGCGGCGTCGAGCACGACCGCCACCTCGCCGGTCGCGCGCGCGAGGCCCCCGAGGTGGCCGCGCGTCGCCATGCTGCGGATGAAGACGCCGGCGTCGCCGGCGTGCGCCTGCATGCGCACGCGATCGCCGAGGATCGCGCCGCCACTGAAAGGGCTGGTGGGATCGACCGCCACGACGCCAACCGTCTTGCCGGACTTGCGGATCTCGGCGATCAGCCGGTCGACCAGCGTGCTCTTGCCGGCGCCCGGAGGGCCGGTGACGCCGATCAGGTAGGCCTGGCCGGTGCCGGCGAAGATCCGGCGGATCAGTTCCGCGCCGGCCGGCGCTTCGTCTTCGATGAGCGAGATCGCGCGCGCGATCGCGCGCGGATCGCCCGCGAGCAAACGCTCGGAAAGGGAAGGTCCTGTCACTGCCCGAGCAGCTGGCGGGCGATGACGAGCCGCTGGATTTCGCTCGTGCCTTCGCCGATCGTCACCAGCTTCACGTCGCGGAAATACTTTTCGGCGGGATAGTCCTTCACGAAGCCGTAGCCGCCGTGGATCTGGACGCAGTCGTCGGCGGCCTTGACCGCGATCTCGCTCGAGTACAGCTTGGCCATCGCCGATTCACGCGTCGTGCGCACGCCGCGGTCCTTCAGGTAGGCCGCACGATACGTCAGCAGCCGCGCCGCCTCGATGCGCGTGGCGTTATCGGCGAGCTTCCATTGAATCGCCTGGAAGGCGGCGATCGGCTGGCCGAACTGGCGGCGCTCCTTGGCGTACTTGCGCGCCGCTTCGTACGCGCCCTGGGCGAGGCCGACCGAGAGCGCCGCGATCCCGATCCGCCCGGCATCGAGCACCTGCAGCGTGTTGATGAAGCCCTGCCCTTCCTCGCCGAGCAGCGCTGTCGGCGGCAGGCGGCAGTCCTGGAAAATCACCTCGCTGGTGTCGCTGGCGCGCATGCCGAGCTTGTTTTCCTTCTTGCCGGCCGACATTCCGGGGGTGCCGTGCTCGAGCACGAACGCCGAGATGCCCCGGTGGGCCTTCGTGCGGTCGCTGACCGCCATCACCACCATCACGCGCGCCGATCTTGCCGTGCGTGATGAAGCTCTTGGACCCGTTCAGTACCCAGCACTCGCCCTGTCGAACGGCGGTCGTGCGCATGCTGGCGGCGTCGCTGCCCGCGTTCGCCTCGGTGAGCCCCCACGCGCCGAGCACCTCGCCACCCACCAGCCGCGGCAGGTACTGCTGTCTTCTGCGCGTCGTTGCCGAACATCGCGATGTGCGCCGTGCAGAGCCCGTTGTGCGCGGCCACCGAGAGCGCGATGGCGGGACAGACCCGCGCGAGCTCCTCGATGCAGATGCAGTAGTCCACGGCCGACATTGCGGATCCGCCGTACTGCTCGTCGAACTGGATCCCCATGAGCCCGAGCGACGCGAGCTTCGGCAGCAGGTCCATGGGGAACTCCTGCGCTTCATCCCATTCCATGACGTGCGGGCGCATCTCCGCTTCCGCGAACTCGCGGACGGTGCGGCGGAGAATCTCCTGCTCGTCGCTGAGCCTGAAGTCCATTCCGGTCAATTTACCATGTGGCCGACCTGAGCCGAGCGACAGCCACACACCACGATTGGCGCTCCGCGCGGCACGAAGACGCGAGGACGCGAAGACACGAAGAGTTGTCTTTTGGGATCCCAAAAAGAAGCTTCGTGTGCTTCGAGTCTTCGAGTCTTCGTGCATCGTGCCGGCCGGAGCGCCAATCGTGGTGTGTGAGTGGCTGTCGCAGTATCCTTGCCCATGCCCAAGCTGTTTATGTCGTTGGCACTACTCATGACCTTGCTTACCCCGTCGCTTGCCTGGGCGGACGTCACGGCGTTCATCGGCTTCAACCCCACACCCACCACGCGCCCAGTCAGGGGTTTCGCCGGCGGCATCGGCCTCGTCATCGTCGCGTTCGAGTTCGAGTACGCCAACACCTCGGAGGATCTCCAGGAACTGGCGCCGGGCCTGAAGACCTACATGGTGAACGGTCTGCTCCAGACGCCGATCCCGATCGCCGGGATGCAGTTCTACGCGACCGCGGGAGGCGGCGTGTTCACCGGAGTCCTTCGACGAGCTCAGCGAGACGAACTTCGGCATCAACGTCGGCGGCGGCGTGAAGGTCAACCTCGTTGGGCCGCTACGTTTGCGACTGGATTACCGGATTTTTACGCTGCAGGGATCGCCACGGCACGAGCGGCCGCAGCGGTTTTACGCGGGATTGAACCTGAAGTTCTGAAGAAGCTGGTGCCGGGTGCTGAGTGCTTGGTGCACCTAGCACCCAGCACTTAGCCCCAGCTCTGCTCTTACTTGACTTCGGCCAGGTTCAGGATGTTCGTGCTGACAATGGCAGCGGCGAAGCGCTTGTACATTTCCTGCGTCGCAGGATCGCGCTTTTGTTCGTCGGTCAACGTCTTGTTGATGATGTCGAGCCAGGAATACTCGGTTCCGGGAACGACCGAATCGTACAGCAGCACGTAGAACGCATTGCCGCCCGCGCCGGGGTCAGCCGACTTGAACATCTTCACGTTCGCGCCAGCCTTGAGCGAGGCGTCGGTGCTGGCCGCCGCGCCGCCCTTCATCTTGGCAATCATCTCCTCGAACGCGGCCGTCTGGTCCGCCTTTACCGTCACGAGCAGCATGCCGGTGGGAGATTTGAACGTCAGCTTCGGGGCCGCAGGCTGCGGGGGGGTCGGGGGGGCCGCCGTTGCCGGGGGCTGCTGTGCGGGCGGGGGGGTCTGAGCAAACGTGGCGACGGGCAACAGGGCCAGCGCCAGGGCAGTCAAGGTCACGAAGGGGCGACGCATCCAATTCCTCCTTAAAACGATCCGCCTTCGCTCGCCTCGAACATTCAGCGAGCTTCGGCGCGACGAGCCAAAGAAACGACACTTTACCGTACGGGTTGGCCACCTGCCACAAATCAGGTATGAGCTGCGGGAATGGCCTTTAGACGAACACCTGCAAAATTTCGTTGGCGAGGAGCATGCCCCCGCGGCTGAGGCGCAGGCGGTCGCCGTCCAGGATGACCAGCCGTTCCGCAAGAAATGGCGCGAGCGCCTCGCCATACTGCGCCCGAACATCGACCGCATATCGGTCAAGCACTGCCGATAGCTCGACTCCCTCGGCCAGCCGGAGGCCGGTGAACACCGCCTCCTCCGCCTGCTCACGCGCTGACAGCCGGCGTTCTTCGACCCGGAGCGGGGCGCCGCCGCCAACCCGCGCAACGTAGTCCTCGGTCGAGGAAACGTTCTTCCATCGGACACCGGCGCGGGTCGAATGCGCGCCGCACCCGAACCCGAGCCATTCGCCATCGCGCCAGTATTTGAGGTTATGACGCGATTCGCGCCCCGCGCGTGCCACGTTCGAGATCTCGTACTGGTGGTAGCCGGCGCGGTCGAGCCGATCCATGCTCCATAAATACATCTCTGCCGCGTCATCGTCTGGCGCCAGCGACCAGCCACTGCGCGCCATGTCTTCCTTCAAGGGGGCGTTCGGATAGAGCTCGAGCAGATACAGCGACGCGTGCTCCGGCCCCACGTCGATGAGCGACTCTACGCTCTCCCGCCACTGCTCTTGCGTCTGCTGCGGCAGCCACATCATCAGATCGAGACTGATGTTGGCGATCCCCGCGGCTCGCGCCTCGCGCACCGCCTCCCGGGCCCGCGACACCGAGTGAATGCGGCCCAACCGCTTCAGCTCGTCTTCCCTAAACGACTGAACGCCGAAGCTCACCCGATTGACACCTGCCGCACGGAATTGTTCCATCCGGTCGAGCGACGAGGTCTCGGGATTGGTTTCGAGCGTGATCTCGGCATCTTCCGGGACCGCGAACGACTCCCGGCAGGCACCAATCAGGCGTCCGATTTCAGCAGGTTCCAGAAGGGACGGCGTGCCGCCGCCAAAGAAGATCGTGTCGGCCGGCTCCCGCGTGGCCGCGCCCCGGATCTCACGCTCGAGCGCGTCGAGGTATCGGTCCTTCAGGCCGGATTCGAACAGACCGCGATTGAAGTTGCAGTAGTTGCAGATAGCCGAGCAGAACGGGATGTGTAGATAGAGCCCAATATCCCAAGAACCAACTCCCAACTCCCAAGGATTAACACGGATTTGTTGGGAATTTGGAGTTTGGCGTTTGGAGTTGTGCCGCGGGCGAGCGTCAGGACCCCGCTTTCCCGCCGCTCCAGCCCAGTTCCCTGGTGCCCGAGGATGGCTTGAGCTGCGCGCGGACCTGGCCTTTGGCGCGGGCCGGCAGGGCGCGCCGGCCGGGGTTTTGCGCCTTACGCTTCCACATCGCCACCAGGTCGTCAGAGCCGGCGTTGGTCGGCGCATGCCGGTAATCGGCGCCGTCGAACTCCAGGAACTCGCACATTTCGTGCAAACGCGAGTGGATGCGAAAGCCGATGCGCTCTTTGAGCGTGAACTCCGGACTGTCCTGCTCGACGCCGTCGGGTGTGTCTTCGTAGTTCGACGTGAAGATGGTGTGCCGCCGCTCGTTGTAGCGCGTGTTGACGATGAGGTTCATCGTCTCTTCGACCCATTCCGAGGTCTTTTCGGAACCGATGTCATCGAGCACGAGCAGGTCCGCATCCATGACCGGCCGAAGGACGTCCATTTCGGCGGTCCGCACCAACGGGTTGTAGGTGCTGCGGATCACCCGCAACAGGTCGCGGGTGTCGTAGAAGAGACCGCGCGCTCCGCGCGTAATGATCACACGCCGGAGCACCGCGACCGCGAGATGCGTCTTGCCGATTCCTGGTGGCCCGATGAGACACAAGCCCTTCGATATGGACGGGAACTCGTCGGCAAACTTCTTGGCGAGGCGCACCGCGGCGAGCAGCTTCTCGTTTGGGTAAGTGACAAAGGTTTCGAGCTCGCAGCGCCGATACCGCGGCGGAATGCGCGCGTCGTCGAGCAACTTTGCGGAAACGGTTTCACGCCAGCAGTCGCACCGCACAACGCGACGAGCACCATCAATTTCAACCGGCTTCCATCCGGTGTCGTCGCAAAGGGAGCACATGGCGGGAGCACGATTGTAACTCGCAATGCTGAATGCTGAATGTCGAATGCTGAATTCTTCAGTTACTTCAGCATTCAGCATTCAGCATTCAGCATTATTTACGTTCTACGTGCTCGGCGGGGATGGGCTCCGATTCGGTTTGCGGGGCGGCGGAGCGGACGAGATCGGTGGGGGATGATTTCACGAGCGCGGTGCTGAGGCGTTGTTCCCAGTCGCCGATGCCGCGCGACAGCTCGTGTTTCACGTACTCCATGAACTCGTTGACCTCGCGCTGCATCGCTTCGATCTTCGAGCGCATGTTGAGAATGATCTCGACACCGGCGAGGTTGACGCCGAGGTCGCGGGTGAGCGACAGGATCGTTTCGAGCCGTTCGAGGTCTTCCTCGGAGTAGAGGCGGGTGTTGCCTTCGGTGCGGGAGGGCTTCAAGAGCCCTTCGCGTTCGTACAAGCGCAGCGTCTGCGGGTGGATGTTGTACTTCTGCGCCACCGCGCTGATCATGTAGTACGCCTTGCCGCCACGCTTTGCCATTTGCTTTCACTCGCCGGGTCTAAAGACCCGGCCTACATCTAAAGACCCGGCCTACACCTGTCTGCTAAACGTGTCCGCCAGCTCGCGGCGGACGTCGACGGGGTTCAGTCTTGCCAGCTCACGCATCAGTTCCTTCGATCGTTCGTCGCCGAGCGGTGGGAGCGTGAGCCGAACCTCCAGGTAGAGGTCGCCGCGCTCACCAGAAACACCGGGGGCGCCACGGCCGCTGACACGAAACCGCTGGCCGGCCTGCGTGCCGGGCGGGATTTTCACCTTCACCGGTCCGTCCACGGAGGGCAGCTCGATCCGGGCCCCGAGCGCAGCCTCGTGCATCGACACCGGCACGACCATGTGCAAGTCATCCCCCTCGCGACGCAGCACCGCATGCGGCCGCACCGAGATGTCCACGTAGAGATCGCCGTTCCGGCCGCCACGCCAACCCGAGTGCCCGCGTTCCGGAATGCGCAGTCGCGCCCCGTCGCGCACGCCCGCCGGGATCCGCACCGCGATGGCGTCGCTGCGAACCGACCGCCCCTGCCCCGCGCACACCCCGCAGCGGCGCTGCCGCTCGCGCCCGGTCCCGCGACACGCGATGCAGGCCTTGGTGAACACCATGTGCCCGCGCGCCCAGCGCAGCTTGCCGGCGCCCTGGCACTGCGGGCAGCGCGCCTCCGCCGTCGACACCTCGCCGGCGCCGCGGCACGACGCACACGGCACTTGCCGCGTCACCACCACCTGCCGGTCCACACCACGCAGCGCATCCTCGAACGAGAGGCTCACGACGGCGTGCAGATCGGATCCCGGCTCGGACCGGCCCTGGGCCTTGGGCACCGGGTGCAGCACTTCCGCGAAGAGTTCGGTAAAGGTCGCCGCCTCGGCCCCGTGCGCCGCGGCGGTGAAATCAAACCCCGTAAACTCGAAGGTCCCGCGTTCGCCGCTCGCCGACGCGGTGTCGGCGCTGTCGTAATGACGGCGACGGTCCGGATCGACCAGCGTCTCGTACGCCTCGGAGATGCGCTGAAACAGCGCCTCCGCCTGGCGGTCACCCGGGTTGATGCCCGGATGGTGCCGCCGCGCAAGGCGCCGATACGCGCGCTTGATGTCCGAAACGCTCGCGCCCGGCTGAAGTCCGAGAATCGAGTAGTGGTCCACAGTCGCTACTTCTTCTCGTCCTCGACGACCTCGGCGTCGATGACGTCATCGGATGCCTTGCTGCCGCCGCCGGTGGATGCACCCGCGCCCGCGCCCGGACCCTCCGGTCCGGTGGGACCGGCGCCGCCCGAGGCCTGCGCCGCCTTGTACATCGCCTCCGCGATCTTGTGTTGCGCGGAGTTCAGCGCCTCCATGCCGCGCTTCATCGCCGCGACGTCGTTCTTCTCGATCGCCGCCTTGAGGTCCGCGATCGCGGATTCCACCGGCTGCCGATCGGCCGCGGAGATCTTGTCCTCCGCATCCTTCAGCATCCGCTCGGCGGCATACGCGGCCTGGTCCGCCTGGTTGCGGGTCTCGATCTCCTCCTTGCGCCTGCGGTCCTCGTCGGCGTGCGACTCCGCTTCGCGCATCATCTTGTCGACCTCGTCCTTCGTGAGGCCGCTCGACGCGGTGATCGTGATCTTCTGCTCCTTGTGCGTCGCCATGTCCTTGGCGGACACGTTGACGATGCCGTTGGCGTCGATGTCGAAGGTCACCTCGATCTGCGGCACGCCGCGCGGCGCCGGCGGGAGACCCGTGAGATGGAACTTGCCGAGCGTGCGGTTGTCGCGCGCCATCGGCCGCTCACCCTGCAGCACGTGCACCTCGACGCTGGTCTGGTTGTCGGCTGCCGTCGAGAACGTCTCGCTCTTGCGCGTCGGGATCGTCGTGTTCCGCGAGATCAGCGTGGTCATCACGCCGCCGAGCGTTTCGATCCCGAGCGAGAGCGGCGTCACGTCGAGCAGCAGCAGGTCCTTGACCTCGCCGGCGAGCACACCCGCCTGGATCGCCGCGCCGACCGCGACGACTTCATCCGGGTTCACGCCCTTGTGCGGCTCCTTGCCGAACAGCTCCTTGACGATCGCCTGCACGCGCGGGATACGCGTCGAACCGCCGACCAGCACGACTTCGTCGATCTTCTTGGGATCGACGCCGGCATCCGCCAGCGCCTGCTTCGTCGGACCGACCGTTTTCTGCAGCAGGTCGTCGACCAGTTGCTCGAACTTCGCGCGCGTCAGCTTCTTGACCAGGTGCTTGGGCCCGGTCGCGTCCGCGGTGATGAACGGAAGATTGATCTCCGTCTCCATCACCGTCGAGAGCTCCATCTTCGCCTTCTCCGCCGCTTCCTTCAGGCGCTGCAGGGCCATCCGGTCCTTGCCGAGATCGATCCCCTCTTCCTTGCGGAACTCGTCGATGATCCAGTCGATGATGCGCTGGTCGAGGTTGTCGCCACCGAGGTGCGTGTCGCCATTGGTCGCCTTGACCTCGACGACCCCTTCACCGACCTCGAGGATGGAGATGTCGAAGGTGCCGCCGCCGAAGTCGTAGACGGCGATCGTCTCGTCCTTCTTCTTGTCGAGCCCGTAGGCGAGCGCCGCCGCTGTCGGCTCGTTGACGATCCGCATCACTTCGAGACCGGCAATCTGCCCGGCGTCTTTCGTCGCCTGGCGCTGCGCGTCGTTGAAGTACGCGGGAACCGTGATGACCGCCTTGGTCACCGTCGACCCGAGGTACTCCTCCGCCGCCTGCTTCAGCTTCTGCAGGATCATCGCGGAGATCTCGGGCGGCAAATATTCCTTGCCCGAGGCCTTGATGCGCACGTCGCCATTGTTGGCGCGCTCCACCATGTACGGGACCATCTTCATCTCTTCGTTGACTTCATCGAAGCGACGGCCCATGAACCGCTTGATCGAAAAGATCGTGTTTTCCGGGTTCGTGACCGCCTGCCGTTTCGCGACCTGACCCACGAGGCGCTCGCCCGACTTCGTGAACCCGACCACGGACGGCGTGATCCGACTGCCCTCCGGGTTCGTGATGACGACCGGCTCTCCGCCCTCCATGACCGCGACGACGGAGTTCGTGGTTCCCAGGTCGATACCGATGATCTTGCTCATTGTCTTTCGCCCTCTAGGCCGTTCCCTCAGCGGAACGGCGAATCTTTACAACACAAGCAGTATAAAATCTGAGCGGACCATCGTCAAGACGAATGGGCCACTTTCTTCTAAATTGGTGCTAGACTTGCGGTTGCCAGCCTGCCGCGAGGGTCCTTATGGTTCGCCCTACGTCCGTCGCCACCTCTGCATTTTTGTTTCTCCTGTGTGCTGCGTTGCCTGCGCGAGCTCAGGAGAGAGTCCAGTCCGAGGGCCGCGCACCCGCGCACGTCTCGTACGTAGAGGGAGCGGTCACGCTGGAACGCGAAGGCCGCATCGATGATGCCCCGGCAAATATGCCGCTCCTCGCTGGCGATCGCCTGCGGACGCGGGCGGGTCGAGTCGAGGTCCTTTTCGGCGACGGCAGCACGCTGCACCTCGATCAGGACACGACGCTCGATCTGCAATCCGATGAACTCGTGCGGCTCATCGGCGGCCGGCTGCGCCTGTCGATTCCAGGGCCGTCGCGCGAGATCGCGTATCGCATCGATACCGGCAGCGGCTGGGCCCAGATTGCTGATGCGGGTGAGTACCGCGCCACGCTCAACGGAGAACGAGTTCGAGCTCGCCGTGCTTCGTGGACGTGCCGAACTGGTAAACGAAGACGGCCGCACCTCGCTGCGCGCCGGCGAACGCGCGTTCGCTCGCGTGAATGCCGCCCCGTCCTACGCCTACGTCTTCAACTCGGCCTCGGCGGACGCCTTCGATCGCTGGTCCGAGGGACGCCGCAGCGAGCGACTCGGCCTGTCGTCGCAATACCTCCCCGAAGAAGTGCGCGCCTATAGCGCGTCGTTCGATCGCAACGGCTCCTGGGGCTACGACGCGTCATACGGGTACGTGTGGTATCCCCGGGTCGACGTGGGATGGCGTCCGTACCATTACGGCCGTTGGGTTCCGTATCGGCACTACGGTGTCAGTTGGGTCTCCGCGCATGCGTGGGGATGGCCCACACACCACTACGGTCGCTGGGGATTCAACACTGGCGTCTGGTTCTGGATCCCGGGCCGCACCTGGGGCCCCGCGTGGGTCTCCTGGGCATACGCCCCTGGGTATGTGAGCTGGTGTCCGCTCGGCTGGAACAACCGCGCCGTGGTGCAGTTCGGCTACTCCCCCGGCTATCGCGGGTACGATCACTGGCGTGCCTGGACGGTCGTGCCTCACCGCGCCTTCGGCAGCAGTTATGTGCATCGCACCGTCGTCACCAGCAACCACATCGACACACGCACTCGCGGCGCCTTCGTTCAGCGCGATCGTGCCCCCGACGTCGTTGGTTACGCCGTCCCGCGCGGTTCCGTCGGGGCCGCACCTATTCGAGTCGCCGGGACCGCTGCGTCACGGAGCACGGCATCGCCCATGTTGTCCAACCGCGGCGCGGGCGCGCTTGACAGTACCAGGAGCTCAACACCGTCGCGCGCCGTCGCGCGTGACGAGGCCGTGCGCGAACGAACGCTTCCGTCACGGTCCGTAGTCCGCTCCAGCCAAAGCGGGACCGCCGATTCTCCCGCGCAGACCGACTCGCGAAACGTCACCCGTGCGGTCCCGCGCACGCAAGATCGCCCGGTGTACCAACCTGAGAACCGAGCCGTCGAACGCTCGCGACCGCGGAGCGCTGAATCCCCGATCCGCCCCGCCGACTCGATCTCGAGCCCGCTGAGCAGCGTCCCGGGCAGAAGCAACGACCTGCCGACGTATCGCCGCGAGGATGGCTACCGAGCGAGACCTGAAACCGCCACGCCCACGGACAGGTATGCCGTCCCACGCGGAGATTTTCGACGCCCTGCGGTGAGCGAGCCGCGTAGCGGCGAGTCGAACCGGCCTGCCGTGAGCGAGCCCCGCAGGGGCGAGTCGAATCGGCCTGGGCGCCAGCGCCGTATGCCGCTCCGCCGTCCTATGGGCCATCGCGCCCCGCGGCGCAGCCGCCGGCCTCCGGCGGGTCCGACAGAGGATCTGCCCGCCCCGCCGAGGGCTCGCGCCCGAGTGGCGGCGCGCCATCCCGCGGCACGGCCGTCGCAAGACCTCGCGGCGGCGGTGTCTAATGCAGTTATGGCGCGGGTAGTCGTCAGAATCGCCCGTAGCGCGGGGCTCATCGCGCTCTTCCTCATCGCCGCGATTCTCGGCGTTGCGAGCGGCGTGATCTTCGCCTACACCGACGACATCGCCAAGGTGTCGGAGCTCGACGACTACACGCCCAGCACGATTTCGCGGATCTACGGCTCGGGTGGTGAGATCGTCGGTGAGTTCGCCATCCAGCGCCGCGAGGTCATCCCCTACGAGGCGATCTCCCCGCGGCTTCGCCAGGCGATCCTCGCGGCCGAGGACGCCGACTTCGAGAAGCATCCCGGCATCAGCATTCCGCACATCGCGGTCACCCTGGTGAAAGACATCATCAAGCGCAAGAAGGCCGGCGGTGCCAGCACGCTGACACAGCAGCTCGCGCGGAAGCTGTTCCTCACCGACGAAAAAACCTGGGAGCGGAAGATCCGCGAGGCCCTGCTCGCCATCCGCATCGAGAAGCGCTACACGAAGCGCGAGATCTTCACGATGTACGCGAACCAGATGTACTTCGGCCACGGCGTTTATGGCGTCGAGGCGGCCTCGCGGCTGTACTTTGGAAAGTCCGCCAAGGATCTCGACGTCCCAGAGGCCGCCCTGATCGCCGGGATCCTCCAGGGCAATGTCCGCCAGAGCCCCTTCGTGAACATGGAGGCGGCGATTCGACGTCGAAACTACACGCTCGGGCGGATGGCGGAGGTCGGCTACATCGGCGCGCAGGCGGCGGAGGCCTTCAAGAAGATGCCGATCGTGCTGCGGGGAGAGCCGAGCCACGCGTCGATAGCCCCCTATTTCGTGGAAGACATCCGGAAGGAACTCGAACAGCAGGTACGGCGCGAAGCAGTTGTACGAAAATGGCCTGTCGATCCAGACCGGCCTCGACGTGCGGCTCCAGGAGGCGGTGAACCGGTCGCTCGACGACGGGCTGCGGCGGATCGACAAGGTGCGCGGCTGGCGTCAGGCACGGCGCAACGTCGTCGCGGAGGGCCACAAGGTCGACGCGTTCCGCCACGCGAGGTGGGACCGTCCGATGCGTGACGGCCAGGTCGTGCCAGCAGTCGTGACCGATGCCGAGGGCTCGACGATCCGCGCCCGTGCAGGTTCGCTGCAGACGACGATCGACCGGAAGGGGTTCGCGTGGACGCGAAAGACAGCCCCCGCGCAACTCGTGAAGGTCGGCGATCTGATCGAAGTGCGCCTGGTGGCCGTCGATGCTGTCGAGAAGACGGCGACCGGCACGCTGGAGCAGCCACCCGCGGTCGAAGGCGCCATCCTCGCGATCGACAACCGGACCGGCCAGATCCGCGCGATGAGCGGCGGCTTCAGCTTCGAGCGCAGCAAGTTCAATCGCGCCACGCAGGCGTATCGGCAGGTTGGCTCCGCCTTTAAGCCGATCGTCTACACCGCCGCGATCGACCGCGGCTACACGCCCGCAAGCACCGTGGTCGACGCCCCGGCCAGCTTCCCCGCCGGCGCCGGGCAGCCCATGTATTCGCCGATGAACTACGACCGCAAGTTCGAGGGGCCGATCACGCTGCGCCGCGCGCTCGAACAGTCACGCAACGTGCCGGCGGTGCGCATGATGGACCAGCTCGGCCCCAAGCAGGTCATCATGTTCGCGCGCCGCCTCGGGCTCGAGTCCCCGCTCCCGCCGTACCTTCCCGTCGCGCTGGGCGCCGCCGAAGCCACGCTGGTCGAGATGACCAGTGCCTTCGCCGTGTTTCCGAACCAGGGCGTGCGCATGAAACCGTACACCGTCATGAAGGTGACGGACCGTGAAGGGAACGTGCTCGAAGAGAATCGACCTGAGCCCAAGGACGCCATTCGCGCCGATACCGCGTTCGTCATGACGAACATGCTGCGCGGCGTCGTCCAGCGCGGGACCGCCGCCAAGGCCGCTGCGCTGGAGTGGCCCGTCGGCGGGAAGACAGGGACGACCGACGACTACACCGATGCCTGGTTCATCGGGTTCGACCCCGACATCACGATCGGCGTCTGGGTGGGCATGGACCAGAAGAAGCCGATCGGCCACAACCAGACCGGCTCCGAAGCCGCCGTGCCGATCTGGATGGACGTCATGAAGGCCTGGATCGGCGACCGCAAGGATCCGCCGCAATTCGAGGCGCCCGGCAACATCGTCTTCATGCTCGTCGACAAGAGCACCGGCGGCGCCGCTGCCGAGGGCACGCCCGGTGCCATCTCCGAGGCCTTCATCGCCGGCACGCAGCCCGGGTCGATCAAGCAATAGATTGCCGAGTGCCCGATGCCATTGATCGATTGGTATCGCTGGCGTCCGCGCACGCGAAACTGAAGACAGAAACTGAAGGACCGGCGGCTGAGGCGTCGCGAAGACGCCGCGCAGTCACCTGAAGCGAATCGCGTGCCTATGCCTCGTCTCTCGTCAGTCGGCGGCGCGAGTGATCCGGACGCCTTCCGTCATCAAGTACGTCTTGATGAACGCGTCGAGATCCCCGTCGAGGACCCGGTTGATGTCGCCGACCTGCTCCTTCGTGCGGTGGTCCTTCACCATCTGGTAGGGATGGAGGACGTAGCTGCGGATCTGGCTGCCGAAGGCGATGTCTTTCTTCTCGCCTCCCAGCCGATCGAGTTCCGCCTGCTGCTCCTTCATCTTCATGTCGTAGAGCCGGGCTTTCAGCACCTTCATCGCCTGCGCGCGGTTCTTGTGCTGTGAGCGCTCGTTCTGACAGGAGACGACGATGCCGCTGGGCAGGTGGGTGAGACGAACGGCGGAGTCGGTGACGTTGACGTGCTGGCCGCCGGCGCCGCTGGACCGATACGTGTCCACGCGCAGGTCTTTCTCGTCCACCTCGACATCCACGTCTTCGGGCAGCTCGGGCCAGACGAAGACCGACGCAAACGAGGTGTGGCGGCGGGCGGCCTGGTCGAACGGTGAGATGCGCACCAGCCGGTGGACGCCGGCTTCGGCGAGCAACAGGCCGTAGGCGTAGTCGCCGATCACGGTGATCGTCGCCCCCTTGATGCCCGCTTCGTCGCCGGGCTGCACGTCGATCACTTCGCGCTTGAATCCCCGGCGCTCCGTCCAGCGGACGTACATCCGAAGCAGCATCTCGGCCCAGTCCTGGGACTCGGTGCCGCCGGCCCCTGGATGGATCGTGACGATGGCGTTCTTGCGGTCGTGCTCGCCGCCGAGCATCTTCTTGGTCTCGCCGGCGTCGACCTGCGACTGCAACTCGTCAAGCGATCGCGCGAAGTCGTCGGCGACCGGTTCCCCGGCCTCCGCCCACTCGACGAGGACGGCGAGGTCCTCCACGCGCCGCTTCAGCGAATCGCTCAGGTCGCGATCTTCCTCGAGCCGCCGGCGGCGCTGCAGCAGTTTCTGGGCCCCCTCCTGGTCCTTCCAGAAGTCGGGCTCGGAGACCCGCTGCTCCATTTTCGAGAGTTCGTCGGCCGGGCGAGAGGCGTCAAAGATAGCTCCGCAGGTCCCCCGCGCGTCGCGCGAGATCCTCGTACCTGCGAAGCTGTTCGTCAATGGTTGTAGCCATGTGGAAATGCTGAATGCTAAATGCTGAATGCTGAAGTAAGGGTCAATGCTGGGCTGATTTTACCGCGCGCCGGCTGAAGAACAGCGCGGATGCAGTAATGCCGAGGGAGAGCCACGCTATGAGGTCGCCGGTGCGGCCGTAAATGGTTCGCGACTTGATGAAACGGAGATCGGCGATGAGCACAGCGGGCTCGAAGAGCTCCGATTTCTGCATCACACGCCCATACGGATCGACGAAGCCGCTGATGCCCGTGTTCGCGGCGCGCGCCAGGTAGCGTCCCTGCTCGATGGAGCGCATTGCGGCCTGTTCCCAGTGCTGGTAGGCGGCCGACGACCTTCCATACCATGCGTCGTTGGTGATGGTGGTCAGCAACTCACTGCCGTCGAGCACGAAGCGCCGGATCAGGCTCGGGAAAATCACCTCGTAACAGATCGCCGTGCTGGCCATGTGCCCGTCCACCGGGAGCAGCACCGGGTCCGTCCCTGGCGAAAATGCCGAGACAGCCTCCACAATCGGCCCAACGAAAAACAGCAGCGACTTCAGCGGTACGTATTCGCCGAACGGCACGAGGTGCATCTTGCGATAGACGGCACCGGTTTCGCCGTTCGGCTTCACCAGGAAAGCGGCGTTGTAATAAAGGGGCTGCGGCCGCTCGGTCGCGGTGGTGGCTTTCACCGGCTCGACTTGGTCGCTGCCAATCAGGAGCGTCACCTGCGCGTCGACCGCCAGCCGGCGGATGGCGCCGCCCCGCCTGACGTCGCGTTCGAAGAGGAACGGCGTCGACGATTCCGGCCACATCACGAACTTTGCACCGGAGTCGAGCGCCTGCCTGGTCAAGTCCAGGTAGCGCTTGTTGATCAGTTCGGCAACCTCGAGGTTGCCGGTATACGCGGCGTTCTTGTCGTCCTGAAAAATGTTTCCCTGAACGACCGCAACGCGGATCGGGTCTCCTGAGGTTGTGAGGGACGAATCGTTCAAACGCCACGCGCCCCACACGGCGATGAGCGCGACGAAAGCGGCCACGCCCCCTGCGAATGTCCATCGGCGCCGGTCACGCTCGATGACCACCGCCGCCGCCGCCGCGGCCGAGAGCGCCAGGATCCACGACAGCCCGTAGACCCCGACGACGCTGGCGGCCTGCGCTACCGGCAGCACGCGGAGCTGGCTGTAACCGAGAAGAGCCCAGGGAAACCCGTCCCAGAGATATTGGCGTCCCAGCTCGGTCGTCACCCAGATGAAGGGGGCCAGGAAATATGCGGCGAAACCAAACGCGCGGCGGGTCTTGGCAAACATCACCGCAAAGGCCGCCGGAAAGAGCGCCAGGTACGCCACGAGCACCGATGCCGCAAACACGGCGACCGGCGTCCCGAGACCACCGAACGTCGTCATCGTCTCGACGAGCCAATACAACGTGCCCCAGAAGTAGACGCCACCGGTGAGGAGCCCGAGGAAGAAGGCGCGGCGGAGGGTTGGAGCGTCAGCAGCCGCAATGATGAGCGGCGTCAGCGCGATCCATGCGGACGCAGGATGGCCGAATTTCGGAAAGCTCAAGGCGAGCAGCGCCCCCGACAGAAGCGCGAGCGCTAGCGCCTGACGTCCGGACTGAATTTGTCTTCCTTCAGGCGCTTTGCGGCCTGCTCGGCGTCGCGGCGATCGTTATAGCGCCCCACGCGTATCCGGTAGATCACCGGGGTTCCCTTCGGAGGCAGCTCGAGGTACGCCGGATAGCCCTTCTTGATGAGTGACTTGACGATGTCGGTCGCCGCCGTGCGGTTCTGCAGCGCATTCACCTGCACGAACCAGGTGCCTGGTTTGCCGGAGGTCGGCACATCCACCGGCGCAGGATCGGCCTGCCGGGGAGGAGCCGCGGCAGGCGCCTTGGGCGCAGGCTCCGCGGGCTTCGGTTTGAGTTGCTCCGGAGCTGGGTTCCCGCGCAGGCGCCTGTCGTAGGTCAGTTCGTCTTCTTTTGGGGGCGCCGGCGGCTCTGCGGCCCGGGGGCCGGCATCGGCGGATGCGGTCGGCGGCGTCGTCGAGGGCGACGGGGCCGACGCCGTTGGACTGTCGATCGCCTCGGAACTATTCAACTGCGCGTTGCGCCCGACCAGCACGCCACAGAGAAAGGTGACGATCAGGACGGCGCTGGCCGTCCCGAACAGGAAGACCAGTTGCTTCCCGCTCAGTTGGATTTCGTGAAATCCGTCTTCTGTGTCGTGGGCCAGTTCGGGCACGCCTAGACCTTGTTCCGTCCTGCCGATCCGATCAGGTTAATGAGCTCGATCGGGAGAGGAAAGATGATCGTCGAGTTTTTCTCAGACGCGATTTCCGTGAGTGTCTGGAGGTATCGGAGTGTGATCGACACTGGCTCGGTGGCGATGACGGCGGCCGCCTGCGCCAGCTTTTCTGATGCCTCGAGCTCACCGGCGGCGTGGATGATCTTAGCACGCTTCTCGCGCTCGGCTTCCGCCTGGCGGGCCATCGCGCGCTGCATATCGGGCGGCAGATCGACGTGTTTCACCTCCACGGCCGACACCTTGATGCCCCAGGGATCCGTGTGCTGATCGAGGATCTGCTGCAGTCGCTGGTTCACGCGATCCCGCTCCGACAGCAGGTCGTCCATGTCGACCTGACCCAGCACGCTGCGCAGCGTCGTTTGCGCCAGCTGCGAGGTGGCGTAGTGGTAGCTCTCGACTTCGACGATGGCCAGGCGAGGCTCCATCACGCGGAAGTAGACGACAGCGTTCACCTTCACCGAGACGTTGTCGCGCGTGATGACGTCCTGCGGCGGCACGTCCATGACGATCGTACGCAGGCTGACGCGGACCATCTTGTCGAGCGGCGCGAAGACGAAGATGACGCCAGGCCCCTTCGGTTGATCGAGCAGCTTGCCCAGGCGGAACACGACCGCACGCTCGTACTCGTTGAGGATCTTGATGGAAAAGAGGAAGTACAGCGCGACGGCGATGACCGCAAGCAATGCGAACGGAATCTCCACGATGTCTCCTTCTAAGCGCGTTTGACCGTCAAGAGAAGTCCCTTGACGCTGGTCACGCGAACGTTGTCTCCGGCGGACACGTGTTCGTCGGCCGTAGCCGTCCAGATCTCACCGTGGGCGCGGACGCGCCCGACGCCTCCCGGGTCGATCGACGTCAACGCCTCGCCGACTTCGTCCACCATACCGGCGGTGCCGGTGACCGGACGTTGGAGTTGGGCGCGCACGCCAAGCTGCACGAGGAAGAGGATGATGCCCGCCACGCCGAGCGTCACGGGCACGATCATCGTAAGACCGATCTGGAGTTCGGGCGCCGGTGAATCGATAAGCATCAGCGAGCCGAAAAAGAGCGCCGCGATTCCTCCCACCGCCAGGACGCCGAAACTCGTGACCTTGACCTCGAGGATCAGCAGCGCAATCCCGAGCAGGATCAGAAGGACGCCGGCATAGCTGACCGGCAGCACCTGCAGGGCGAAAAACGCCAGGAGCAGGCAGATCCCTCCCGCCACGCCGGGGAACACGGCGCCGGGGTTCCAGAACTCCACGGTGAGGCCAAGAATCCCGAGCGTCAGAAGGAGATAGGCGATCTGCGGGTGCGCCACCGAGCTCAGCACTCGTTGCGCCCAGGTCATTTCCACCGCCTCTGTCGACGCCCCCGCGACGCGTAGTACTTGCGAGCGGCCGTCGAAGCGGATGACGGTGCGCCCTTCGAGTTTGCGAAGGAGGTCCGGCACATCGCTCGCGATGATGTCGATGAGGGGCGGCGACGCGTTCAGCGCTTCCTGGTCCGTATAGGACCGGCTCTCGGTAACGGCCTGCTCGATGAGCGTGGGGTTCCGCTTGCGTTGGGCCGCAAGCGTTCGTCCGTAGCTCGCGGTGTCTGACGCGAGCTTCTTGGCCATGACGTCATCGATCTTCTCGCCACTGCCCGAAACCGGGTGCGCGGCGCCGATGTGGGTGCCCGGCGCCATCGCGGCGATGTCCGCCGCCATCGTGATGAGAAAACCGGCGGATGCCGCGCGGCTTCCCGAAGGGCCCACGAACACCGCGACCGGCGTCCGCGCCGCGATGATGGAGCTGTTGATGTCACGCGTTGTATCGAGCAGGCCCCCCGGGGTCCGCAGGGTGATCACCAGAAGCGCGGCGTTGGCGGCGTCGGCACGCTCGATCGCGTGGGCCAGGTACTTCGCGATGACCGGCTGGATGATGCCGTCGACTTCAGCGGTGTAAATGACCGGGGCCGACGACTGGGCGCTCGTGGGTGCCAAAAGCCCGGCACAGATAGCGGCGCTGCCGAGAAGGATGAGCGCACAACAGGCACGAATCCAGCTACGCATAGGTCACCCACCACCGCCGATGGAGGCCAGCAACTTCTTCGCCTCCGCGGATGCGGGGTCGAGGACGAGGACGCGCTGCAGTTCGGTCCTGGCGGCTGCCGTATTCTGCAGCTTGAGATAGGCCTCGGCAAGCGCCAGCCGCGCGGCCGCCGTTTCCTCGCTCCAGATCGAGATCTTCAAGGCGTCGATCGCGTCGGCCGTTCGGCCGCTGCGGAGGTGGATGCGGCCGATCAGGAGGTGCGCCTGCGCCTCATACGGGGAAAGGTAGACCGCCCGTCTCAGCTCCGCCATCGCCTCTCGATCTTCTTCGCGCTCGAAGAACCGTCGGCCACGATCGAGGTGGAAGACCGCGAGGCTTCGCTGTTCGCGCTGCGCGGTGTTGACGATCGATTGTTCCGAGCGCGGCGCGGCGCGGAGGGTGGGGTCTTCGCGCACGCGCTCCAGGCCCTTCGGGACCGGGAGCTTCTCGGCCGCCGCGCGTTTCTCGAGCTCGGCGTGCTCTTCCGACAGCTGCCCCGCCAGTTCTTTTTCGCGCGCCGCCTCGACCGAGGCGCCGGTCGCCGCGAGTGCTTCCGAGAGGACGTAGTGTGCCTCGGCGTCCGCCGGATTACGGCGCAGCGCCTCCCGGAGCCAGTAGAGCGCCCCCTGGTTGTTGAGCTCGAGCACGTACGCGTAGCCGAGGTTGAACAAAATATCTTCGTCCCCGGGATCGAGATCGGCCGCCTTGGTGAGGAAGTAGGTCGGCAGGCCGCTTTGTGCAGTGGCACCACGGCGCAGCTGCACGATCCCGAGGTTGTTGAACGCCGCGGCCGCAAGACTACCGGTCGCCGACTGCGTCAATTTCGTAAAGGCCGTGAACGCTTCCTCGGTACTGCTTCAGTTCGAGCATCGAGACCGCCGCCAGGAACGCGGCCCGCGGCGCGAGCGGCGATGACGCCGGCACGGCACGCGCGACGGCCAGCGCGCCGGTATGGTCGCCCTGGTCCGCACGGACTTCCCATAGCGCGAGATGCGCCCGATCGTAGGCGGGATGCAGCCGGACGGCGGCCTCCAGGAAGGTCGCGCGCGCGGCGGCGCTTTCCGCCATCAGGCCCTTCACGTAGTTCTCGAAGGCTTCGAGCGGCGGACGGGCGGGGCGCGCCTCACGGAGCTTCGCATCGCGCGCCAGCTTTCCCGCGACGCGCTCGAACAAGTCCTCGACCTCCGGCAGCGGCGCCCGGTCGCGGACGTGTGGCTGGAGCCGCCCCACGTCAATGCGAATGCTGTTGGCTTCGACGACGAGGTCCGATCCATCGAGGGCGATCGAGCCGACGATGACCTCGGATGCGCCGACCAGCTCCCCGACTTTGATCACCGTCGCGCGGCTCAGGACGGCATTGGACGGCAAGTGCAGCTCTTCGAAGGCGCGCACCCGTTCCGCTCGTCGGATCGCCGCCAACCCGCGCGCGCTCAACTGATCCGCGAGGAGGAGCGCGGCGGCCTCGCCGATCCAATGAAGCCTCGGCTCGCGCTTTGGATTCTCGAACGGCATCACGAGGATGCGTCCGCCGTCGGCGGCCGGCGTAGCCGGGCGATCCTGGGGGCCTTGCGCGAAGGTGGCCTGCGGCAGCAGGGCGGCGACGAGCGCGACGAGCAGAAGGCGGCGCATCGTTCAGGCCTGTCCGGCAACGCCGGTTGGGTCGCTGACTGCCGCCGTGGGGCGCTCGAGCGACACCGCCAACATGCATCCCCGGCGCACTCCGGAGGCGCGACACTCGACGACCTGGGCATCGGCCGGCAAGGCGAAAAGCTCCATGAGACGCGCGACGGCTGCCGCGTAGAACCCGCACAGCGGGTGGGTCGACAGCTCGCGAACTTCACAGAACAGCGAACCGCGAAGGTCCAGCGAGCCGGCGCCCTTGCGGAACTTCGTAATCAGTCGCGTGCCGGGATAGGTGGACCGCACCAACTGCCGGGCGATGCGAAGCGTCGCGCGCGCCCGGAGGGGCGTGGGCAGCACCAGGATCATCCGGCGCTCGAATGTCGGCAGGCTTCTGACCGACCACTCGGCGGCGTACGTGCCCGCCCGCGCCGTGACAGCGCCGTACGCCTCCCCCTCCGTGCGCAGGAAACTGAGCACGGCCGTCAGCGGCGCCAGCCCGATCGTGCCCTCACGCAGGCCCGAAACGTTCAGCCAGTTCTCGTAGAACTCGAGACGGGTAGGCAACAGGTCGGCGATGGCCTGGTGGAGGCTTGCGACGAGAACGCGTCCGATGCGGGCTTCGCTCATAAGAATGCTGAATGATGACTGCTGAATGCTGAAGTAAGGTTCAATGACGAATGAAGCTTGCGGCAGCGATTCTGCTCGGCGGCCGTGCGCATCGGTACGGGGAAACTGACAAAAGCGCGTTGGTTATCGACGGCGAGACGATCCTCGCTCGCACGATCAGGCTGTTGCAGCACGTGACACCACACGTGTTCGCCGTCGGCGATACCTACGGCGCCGCGGGGGCGGCCGGGCTGGCCGTGGTGCCCGACGCGATTCCGGGCTGCGGGGCGCTCGGCGGCATCTACACGGCCATCGAGACCTCCCCGTGCGATCGCACGCTGGTCGTCGGCTGTGACATGCCGTTTCTGTCGGCGCGCTTCCTGAAGCATCTCGCAGATCACCGGGACGCGGATGTGGTCATGCCGCGAAGCACTTCGGGCTTCGAACCCTTGTGCGCCATTTACAACCGGGCCGCGGCGCCCGGAATCCTGGCGCGGCTCGAGCGCGGCGCGCTGCAGGCGGCGCTCCCGCCGGACAACGTGCGAGTGGTGGAAATCGGGCCGGAAGAAGTCGCGGCGTTTGACCCGCATGGTCTGTTGTTCGTGAACGTGAACACGCCGCATGATTACGAACAGGCCCGGCGCAAGGCTAAACTGTACCTTAATTCCTCATGATTCTACCGTTACATCAACTCGTGCGTACTCGCATCGCCGCCGCCGTGGCGCAGCTTTACTCCATCGATGCGGCCGATCCCGTGATCGCCGATATCCCGGTGGAACTCCCGCCGAATCGCGCGTTGGGGGATCTCGCCGTGCCGCTCGCCTTTGCGCTCGCCAAGCGGCTGCGCAAGGCCCCGCGTGTGATTGCCCAGGAAATCGCGGCGGCCATCACCCCGGGGGGCGGTATCACCCGCGTCGAGCCGACGGCGAGCGGCTATATCAATTTCTTTCTGGACCGCCCCGCGCTCGCGGCACGCTGGCTCGCCGGCGACCGCGGGATCGCCGCGCCAGCCAGCGACACGAAGGCGATCGTCGAACACACCGCGATCAATCCGAACAAGGCCGCCCATATCGGGCACCTGCGGAACGCCGCGCTCGGGGACGCCTTCGGCCGCCTGCTGCGCTTCCTCGGCCGCGAGGTCGAGATCCAGAACTACATCGACGACACCGGCGTCCAGGTTGCTGACGTGGCGGTCGGCTTTCGCGAGCTGGAACACAAGTCGCTCGACGACGTGCGGGCGATCGCCGCGGCCGGCCGGTTCGATTACTACTGCTGGGACCTCTATGCCCGCGTCACCGAGTGGTACGAGCAGGACAAGGAACGTCTCAAGATCCGCGTCGCCGCGCTCCACGCCATCGAGCACGGCGGCAACGACCTCGCCGAGATGGCCCAGTTCATCGCCGACAAGATCGTTCGCTGCCACCTGCGGACGATGGCGCGCATGAATATCGGCTACGACCTGCTGACCTGGGAGGGGGACATCCTCCGGCTCCACTTCTGGGCGCATGCCTTCGAGTACCTGAAGAAGACCGGCGCGGTCTACTTGCAGAACGAAGGCAAGCTCAAGGGCTGCTGGGTCATGAAGATCGAGGACGCGGAGGGCGCGGAGAAGGCCGAGGACGCAGAGGAGGACGCGGAGGAAGCCAAGGAGAAGGTGATCGTTCGTTCCGATGGTACGGTCACGTACGTCGGGAAGGACATGGCTTACCAGCTGTGGAAGTTCGGCCTGCTGGGCAAGGACTTCCATTACCGGGTCTTCGAGAACACTGGCAAGCCTCTCTGGTCCACGTCGTCGGATTCGGCAACCATGGCTGGAGGACATCCCACGTTCGGCCGCGCCGCGTGGGTGTGCAACGTTATCGACACGCGCCAGTCGTACCTGCAGAAGCTGCTCAAGCAGGCGCTGGGGGCGCTCGGCTACGAGGAGCAGGCGTCACACTCGATCCATTATTCGTATGAGATGGTGGCACTCTCGCACGCCACCGCGCGGGAGCTTGGTTACGACACCAGTGAGGACGCCGACCGGCCGTTCGTGGAAGTCTCGGGACGCAAGGGGCTCGGCGTGAAGGCCGACGACCTGCTCGACCGGTTGCGGGACAAGGCTGCGACGGAAGTGGCCAAGCGGAACCCGGACCTGCCGAATGGCGAGGCGACCCGCATCGCCGAAGCCATCGCCACCGCCGCGGTTCGCTACTTCATGGTCAAGTTCTCGCGCGGCAAGGTCATCGTCTTCGATATCGACGAAGCGCTCAGCTTCGAAGGCGAAAGCGGCCCGTACCTGCAATACGCCGCCGTCCGCGCCAATAACATCTTCAACAAGTTGAAGGAGCGTCACGACCTGGACGAAGCCGCCGTGCTGGCCGCCGTTCCGACAACGACCGCCGGCGTGTTGACTGGTACGGACGATGAGGCGAACGAACTGTGGGGGCTGATGCTGGAAGCCGCGAGGCTCGACGAGATCGTGGACCAGGCCGTGCGCACGCTGGAGCTGTCGGTCGTCGCCAAATACGCCTTCGGCCTCGCGCAGGCCTTCAACGGCTTCTACCACAAGTATTCGATCCTGAACGAGGAGCGCGAGGACGCGCGCATTTGGCGCGCCGCCGCCGTCGCCTTCTACCGCCGCCAGCTCACGCAAGCGCTGGAGCTCATGGGCTGCCTCGTCCCAGCGAAAATGTAGGCCGGGTCTTTAGACCCGGCACCGAACACCATGAAAACCCCCATCATCGGCGTCACCCGCTGCAGCCGTCTCGACGACTATCTCGCGTCCGTGGAGCAATCCGGCGGACGTCCTCGTGTGCTGGAGGTCACCGACAGCCCGCGCAAGGTCGTGGGGGAACTCGACGGGCTCCTCCTCACCGGCGGCGGCGACGTCGATCCCGTGCTCTACGGCGAGGAGCGCCACCCGAGCGTCGAAGACGCCGAGCCCGGGCGCGACGAGTTCGAGATCGACATGGCGCGCCGCGCCATGGACGCCGACCTTCCGATCCTCGCCATCTGCCGTGGTGCGCAGGTGCTGAACGTCGCCGCCGGCGGCACGCTCGTGCAGGACATCCCGTCCGCGGTGGAGACCGAACTCCCCCACTCGCTGATCGAGCCCAAGGATCACGTCGCTCACGACGTCAAGGTGACCCCTGGGTCGAAGCTCCAGACGGCGCTCGGCACAGCCGTGAGCAGCAGCCACACCTGTCGCGTCAACAGTCGGCACCATCAGTCCGTCGGACGTGTCGGCACGTCGCTGGCGCCATCCGCAACGGCACCCGACGGGGTCGTCGAGGCGATCGAGGGCCCCGAGAAGGAGTTCTGCATCGGCGTGCAGTGGCACCCGGAGAACTTCTGGCGGACGGGCGAGTTCAAGGGACTATTCGATTCATTCGTGGAGGCGGCGCGGCGGCGAGCAGACGAAACTTAGAACTCAGAACTTAGAATTAAGAACTTAGAATGCTGACGGCGGCGCAACGTGCAGCGCTCTCTCACGTGCGTGGCTTGGTGGGTAAGCGCGAAGGCTCGGCGCGCGCGTGTGTGAACGAAGCGCTGCGACGGTCTGGCACTGACGCACGCGTCGTACGACGCGGCCATGGAATGTATCCGGGAGCACGCGCGGGTTGTCGTGCACTTCCACCCGGATCGGCTCGGCACGACACCAACCTCGGTCGCAGAAGCACTCCTCGAGGGCGGTCTCTATCGGAACCAATTCGAAACGGGGCGGTCAAGCGGTGGCCTTGCGCCATCTTCCGGTGGACCACGCGATTCCTGGGAGCGCGTGCTGTTCGGACGTGCGTATCAGATGGAGGGAGTCTCCGCAGCGGAACGGCCCAAGTACGGCGCGCTGGAGCTGATTCGCTTTCCCGACGGGCCGATTCCTCGCTTTGGATCGTGTTACCTGGTGCTGCGGCCCACCGTGTCGAGCCGCACGTCGTTCACGTTCGCAGGGAGTGAGGACCCCTTGGCCCCAGAGCGCCTGGGACTCATCGACGGACTCGACTCCGTCATGGCCGCGCTCTTCGCGGAGATCGAGGCTGGCGCCATGGCAACGCCTCCCTGGCCGCCTTTTCGCGCGCCGACGCTTGGAGTGCCGGATCTCACCATCGCACGGCTACTGGACCTCGTCGGACAGCTCGCGAACCCGAGGCCAGATCCCAACAATCTTCGAGCCAGGGCGTGTGCTCGATACCCAGATCGAAGCGCAGGTCCACGGCCCGATCGAGTTGGACCAGGATGTCGAGCTGCTGGTCGCCGATCCTGCTTTCATGCCGACCCACACGGGAGACCTGCTGCGAGAACTGGCGGCGCGTTACGGTTTTCCGCTGCTGTGGCACTCCGGATTTCGCATGCAGACCTGCGACGTGCCAGACGATTTTCGTGGTCCAGAGATGCCTCGTCTCGCGCGACGCATTACAGGCGACGATGGCATGCTGGACGCGGCGGTCATCGGTGCGGCCGAAGCCACGCTGCACAGGCAACCGGAGACTGTGGAGGGACTGGGGCACTCATGCGGAGGTGTTACAGCATCTGAAGCAGCTGTGGCATGTGCTGGTGCACTATGGGCGGCGGGCAGAGGGGTGATTCGGGCGACTGCGAAACGCCGAACTACGAACTCCGAACGACGAACTAACTGGGTCCGGACCTCGTTGCGTTGCGCCTCACGCGGGGCGTGCGGTTGGCGGCAAGGCTTCGACGAGCTTCGCGAATCCTAGAATCGCGTCCGCTTCCCTTTACTTTTTCAAAAAAGCACTTGACAGCATTTCGTGTCACGTCTCGCCGAGAATCGCGACACGGCGACGATTGTCTCCGAGGGGCGCACACATCATTCGTCGTCAACGATCACGGCGCGGCGAATCATCGTCGATCCCCCACCGGGTGATCGTGGCGCCACGCGTCAGCCGCCGGATCACGAAATGACGATGGTATATGGAGACATGAACGTTGAACTTCCTATCGCTCACTTCTCGAACCAGGCGTTGCTCGAAGAAACCGAGCGTCTCGCCAGCAGCGTTCGTCGCGCCACGGCGCGATTGATTGCGGCGCTGGCCGAAGTCGATGCACGGAGACTTTGGGCGGACGAAGGATGTTCCTCTCTTTATGACTACTGCACGCGGGTGCTGCGCTTCTCGGAACAGGAAGCTTACCTGCGGGTCGAGGTCGCCCGAGTGGCGCAGAGATTCCCGGTCGCGCTCGAGATGCTCGACGGTGGCGAGCTGACGCTGACGAACGTCGGCTTGCTGAAGCCGCACCTGACGCCCGAGAATCACGCCGCACTGCTGGAGGCCGCGCGGGGCAGAAGCAAGAGAGAGGTAGTGCGCCAGGTGGCCGCGCTGCGTGATGACGCCGGAGCGTGCCCCGAGCCCGTTGCGGCGGTCATTCCGATCTCGGCTAGCCGCTTTCGACTGACCGTCGACATCGAGGATGAAACGTACGACAAGCTGCAGCGGGCAACCGACCTGTTGCGGCATGCAATGCCAGATGGCGACCTCGATCGGGTCCTCGACCGAGCTCTCACCGCACTGCTGCGAGACCTGGCGCGAACCAAGTACGCAGCGACGAATTCGCCGCGCGCGGAACCAGAACTGGCGGGAGACTCACGCTACATCCCCGCGTCGGTTCGGCGGGTCGTGTGGCAGCGCGACGGGGGCCGCTGCGCGTTCATCGGGATCGCGCGGCCGATGCTGCGCGACGGCGTTCCTAGAATTTCATCACCTCAAGCCGTTCGCGCTGGGCGGCGAATCCACGATCGACAACATCGAACTTCGCTGTCGGGCGCACAATCAGCGGGAAGCCGAGCTGTTCTTCGGCGCGGCGATGCCGTACGTGGTCAGAGAACAACTGACGGAGTACGGGGAACTGGGTCCGGACCTAGTTCGGCTTCAGGCTCAGCAGCGCATGCGCCTGCTAGGACCGGGGAATGACCGTCGAGCAGTTCTTTACGCGTTACGCGGCGCTGTCATGGGGCGACGATGACCAGGCCATGGCCGCGGTATATGCGCCGAGCTTCTTTGTCGCCGGGCCGACGGGGAGCATGACGTTCGCGAATGACGCCCGGTTCCTCGACTGGTTGGCGCAGGTGCGCGCGTTCAATCGTCAGCACGGGATGCGTGCATTGTCGCCAGCAGCGGTGCAGGAAACCATGCTCAGTCCGCTGCACGTCTTGGCGCAGGTGCGCTGGAGTGCGCGGTTCGAGAAGACCGGCGATCGTGCCATCGAGTTCGACATTGCGTATCTGCTCGAGCGGGCAGGGGAATCCTGGCGCGTGCTCGGGTACGTGTCGGCGCGCGATCAGGAGGAGGAGATGCGCGCGCTCGGGTTGTTGTGATGTCGGCTAGTGACCCGTGTGAAAACGCCCCACGAAGCGCTCAGTTATTGCTCCGGCCATCTGATGGTCTCTAAGACTTCGAGGAGATCCCAATCGAAGGTCTTCGACATATCACTCATCTGCGCGTAGACGATGCGTACCGGCGCGCGACATCCGGGGCAGTGGAAATCCAAGGCCCGCTCGAAGGGCTCCAAAGGCCTGGCAGCATCGAACGCGGCTCGCCACGGCGGGTCGATAGCCGCAGGCGCTCTGGACCCAAAATGTCGCCCCTGGAATTCACTCTCCACGCCACAGTGCGGGCAGCAATATGCGGCGAGTTGGACGACGTGATCAAGGTACTCCACCTCGGAACGGAACTGAGTCCGGTCCAGCCGCTCTTCGGCCGCAATCCGTCGGACCATCTCGCGACTATAGGCTGACGGCATGATCCCGGGTACTCCAACTGTCGCCGGTGGCGAAGGCAAACGACAAAACTGATTCGACCACTCTGGGAGCCGGTGACGACTGGATTTCACGACGGGCTGCTACGGCCGGCACGTCTGCTTGGCGCGCTCGGCGGCCGCGGGGCTCCGCAGCGCAAGCCGCCGCAATCGTTCGCCAAAAGCTGGATCTGCACACGGCCACGGCACGGGGCGGTCCAGGATGATTGTGGAGAGCGGTCCCAGATACAGGACCGCGTCAAACTGTTCCTCCATCGGCACGAGCCATTCAGGAGAAACGACGCCAGCCTTTGGGCCGAGGTAGTCGGCCATCCCCACACGTCCGAGCGCGGTGCCTCGCACGAGCGTCAGGCTCGGTCGCGGCCACGCGTTGACATCCGGCTGTGCGCCGGAGAGTTCGAATGCGACATTCGTCCAGATGTTGAACGTCTTGTCGCTCCCCGTCTCCAGCAGCGTGACGATCGACTGCGTCCGCGGCTTCCGGAAACAGTGGCCCGCGCCAACAAGAGGAGCGCCCGGCGCTTCTTCGCAAGGACTTCACGCCGAACGAGGTCGGCGCCGAACCAGTCGCGATCGGACTGCGGCTGCTGTTCCCACGTCCGCAGGTCGTCTGCCGTCTTCATGCGTTCCCACTCGATCGGCGGCTCGCCAAGCAGCACGCGGAGTCGCTGCTGCGGCGGACGCGACGTATTGAGACGGCGAATGACGGTGAGCGCCTCCGGAATCTTCCGGGATGCAGCCTGTTGCTGCGTTGTGTCCAGCCAGACTTGTTCGAGCGCGGCCTGCTCGACCGTTTCGCCGTTCACGAACCGATCGACGAGCGGCTGGTATCGCGAATTGCCAGTCTCGAGCACGATGTCCTGGACGACCGCGGGGAGACGAGGATCCTGAATCAGCGCGAGCTGGAACGCTTCACCAAGACGGTCGCCGTGCGCGCCACCGAGGCAGACGACCGGATACTGCCGAAACGCCTCGAGGATTGCGGCGGTAGGGTCGAGCGGAGTTGCGGGACGGGTCTGTGCAGTCGGACTGGGCACGCTTTGGAGCGCGCCCAACAGGAGCAGACACATGCTGGCAACCACTAGTTGGGCGTTGGCCATGGACGCATCCCTCTCTAATCGGTCACCCCGGTTCGTGATCGCGTCAGAAGCGGTACCGCATCGAACTTCAGCCTTCCAGTTCTTAGTTCGTAGTTCTAAGTTCGAAGTTTCGCAGCCGCCCGAGTATCCCCACTGCCCGACCCCGCATCCGCCGGGTCTAAAGACCCGGCCTACAACTCGAACACCCCCAGCGACTCTACATGCGGCGTATTCGGGAACAGATCGAACCCCTGCAGACTGGTCAGCCGATACCCCCCATCCAACAGCCGCCGCGCGTCCCTTGCCATCGTCGGCGCATCGCACGACACGTAGACGATGCGGCCGGCTCGCGAGCGCGCGATGGCTTCGCCCGCTTCCTTTGACAAGCCAGTTCGCGGTGGGTCGACGATCAGCGTGTCGGGCGGGCCTGCCCGGCGATTGATGACGAAGTGCTCGACGCTGCTGTGCGACACGCGCACCGCATCGGCGAACTGCGCAGCGTTGCGCTCCAAATCGCGGCCGCTGACCGAGTCCCCCTCCACCGCCGTCACCTGGCCCCTACCAGCGGCGGCAAGACTCACCGAGAACAGGCCGACACCGGCATAGAGATCGAGAATGCGGCCGGCAGGAACGACGTCGATGACGGCGGCGACCAGGGGGCCGACGAGGAAGCGATTGCCCTGGAAGAACGCTTCAGGGTGACGGCGCAGGACGCCTTGGGTAGCGCGTCCGTCGGTGAGCGCGGTCAATGGATCCGTGACGAGCGGGTCGCCAGCCGAGGCGGTGACACCATCGGCGCTCCTTGCAGTCGCGCCCGTGAGTCGCGATTGCGCGACGGCATAGTCAAGAGCCTCCGCGAGATCCTTCGATGGCGCGGTGTCGACGTGTACAGCCCGCTGGCTGGCATCGAGGTTCTCGGACAATTCGGCGGACATGACCGTGACGTCGCGTTCGGCCATCGCGGCCACGACTGCGTCAACGACGTCGGCGGAGCCCTCGAGCAGCTGCCCGGTCTGTCGCGGATCGCAGAGGCTGTGCGTGCCCTCGCGGTAGAAGCCGGCGCGACCGTCGCGGACGTGAAACCTGGCCCGCATCCGGTAGCCGCGCTCGGCGGCCGAACGCACGGTGACGCGCTCGGCCAGCGGGATTCGGCCAATGCGCAGAAACGCATCCTCGATGACCTGCGCCTTCAGCTCGACCTGGCGTTCGTAGGCGATGTGCGCGTAAAGGCATCCCCCGCAACCTGGATCGGCGGCGTCACGTCGATTCGGCGAGGGTTCGGCAACCGCAATCGCATCCGCAAAGGCGACACGCTTCTCGGCGCGCGTGACGCGGGCGGTCACGCGCTCGCCGGGGATCGCGCCGGCCACCAGCACGATCTCGCCGTCGTGACGAGCGATCATCCGTCCCCCGGCGGCCGGTTTCTCGGCCACGAGCTCGACGATGCTGCCGACTGGGAGTCCCACGCTCCCAAGTGTACGGGAGCGGTATCTAATATGCGGAGTGGCCATTGAGTTTCGCGACGTCCACTTCACGTTCGGACCGCTGACCGTCCTCGACGGCGTCAGCCTGTCGCTCGATGCCGGATCCGTTGGCGCGCTGGTGGGCCGCAGTGGGACTGGCAAGACGACGCTGCTCAAGCTCGTGAATCGAATGCTGCAGCAGCAATCGGGAACGGTCCTGGTAGGAGGGCGCGATACGAGGGACTGGGATCCGATCCGGCTGCGACGGCAGACCGGCTACGTTATCCAGGAGGCCGGCCTTCTCCCGCATTTCAACGTGCTTCACAACGTCGGCCTGGTTCCCCAACTCGACGGGTGGGACCCGCCGCGCATCCGCGCCAGGTCCGAGGAACTGCTTCGCCTGGTAGACCTACCGCCCGCGACATTCGCGTCGCGTTTCCCGCGGGAGCTGTCCGGCGGTCAGCGGCAGCGTGTCGCGATCGCGAGGGCGCTCGCCGCGGATCCTCCAGTGCTCTTGATGGACGAGCCGTTCGGCGCGCTCGACGCCATCACGCGCGCGGAGCTGCGACGTGAGTTCCGCCGGATCCAGCGCGAACTGCACAAGACCGTCTTGCTCGTGACCCACGACATCAGCGAGGCGCTGGCCTTGAGCGATAGGATCGGCATCCTCGACGCCGGCAGGCTCGTTGCCTGGGATTCACCCCAGGCGATCTCAGCTTCGACAGATCCGCGGGTCCGCCCATTCCTCGACGCGCTATGCAACTGATCCAGTTCTGGCTCGACCACCGGGCAGAACTCGCCGGCATGGTGCAGCAGCATGTGCTGCTCGTCGCCCTCTCGACAGCGGTCGCGGTCGCGCTGGGCGTGCCCGCCGGCATCGTCGCCGCCCATCGTCCCCGCCTCGGAAAACCGTTGATCGGTCTCGCGAATGTCGCCCAGACCATCCCCAGCCTCGCGCTCCTCGGCTTCCTCATTCCGCTGCCGGTGATCGGCGGTATCGGTCCGCGCGCCGCGATCGTTGCCCTGATCCTCTACGCGCTCCTCCCGATCGTTCGTACGACGGCGTCGGGATTGCTCGGTATCGACCGCGCGATCATCGAAGCCGCGACAGCCATGGGCATGACGCGACGTCAGCTGCTCACGATGGTCGAGCTCCCGCTCGCGCTCCCGTCTATCGTGGCGGGCATTCGCGTTGCGACGGTCGTCGGAGTCGGCACGGCAACCATCGCGGCGTTCATTGGGGCCGGCGGCCTTGGCGATTACATCCTGCGCGGCCTGTCGATGGTGGACGCGACGATGATCCTCGCAGGGGCGATCCCGGCCGCCGTCCTGGCGCTTCTGGCGGACGCACTCCTCGGCTGGACCGAGCGGCGACTATCGAAGGTCGACCGAAGCTCCGCGAGGCGACGCTGGCCGTGGGTGGCCGGCGGCGCTGCTGCGCTCGTCTTCATCCTTTTGGCGCTGAGACCTGCCGCATCCGCCGACACGATCGTGATCGGGTCGAAGAATTTTACCGAGCAGGTGATCCTCGGCGAACTGCTCGCGCAAACGCTGGAGCGCGACACTCCCCTCAGGGTCGTGCGACGCCTCAACCTCGGCGGCACGTTCATTTGCGACCGCGCCCTGCGGGCCGGCGAGATCGACATCTACCCGGAATACACGGGCACGGCGCTGACCGCTATCTTTCACCAGCCCGTCGCGCACGACCGCGAGGCCGTCACGGCGACGACCCGTGACCTCTACGCCCGTGCTGGGATCACGGCCCTTGATCCGCTCGGTTTCAACAACACGTTCGCCATCCTGGTCCGGCGTCGCGACGCCGATTCACTGGGACTGAAGACCATCGGAGATCTTGCAAAGACTGCCGACCGCTGGAACGCAGGGTTTGGACCGGAGTTTCTTCAGCGCGAGGACGGCTACCGCGGCCTCGTTGCCGCCTACGGCCTGCGCTTCCGCCAGGAACCGCGCGTGATGGATCTGACTTTGATGTATCGAGCCCTGGCGAGCGGCCAAGTGGACGTGATCGCGGGGGACGCCACCAGTGGACTCATCGACGCGCTGGACCTGGCCGTCCTCGAGGACGATCGGCGCTACTTCCCGCCGTACGACGCCGTCCCGCTCGTGAGGTCTGCGGCGCTGTTGCGGCACCCGGCGATCCGCCAACCGCTGCAGTCCCTGGCTGGCCGCATCACGGAGCGCGACATGCGCGCGATGAACCGTGCGGTGGATCTCGATCATCGCGATGTCGCCGTGGTGGTTCGGGAGTTTCTCTCGCGTTAGTCGTAAGAGAGCACGGGGAGGCCGAGGGTTTCGCGAACGAGTCGTTCGAGGATGACCTCGGCCGCACGCCTCCGGTCGCCTTCAGACATCCGCGCCGCATAGGGAGCCAACTCCGCGTGCGCTTCGCGGCGGAGCGCTTCCACCTTGGCGGCGTCAACCTGCTGTCTCGCCGTTGCGAGGAGAGCTGAATCCAGAACCACCAGTCGCTCGATGATGTCCTCGCGCGCGTCGCCGCGAGCGTGCCTGGCATTCGTCACCAGTTCGTCGAGCGCCGCGACGGTCGATGCGATCGCCTCTGCGAGCGGTGCGTCATGACCATTGGTGCGAACCGCCAGCAGGCGCGACACGGCGCGCTCGATGTGCGCGGCGAGCGGCTCTTTGCGGGAGGGTGACGGTTCGCCACTGCTCTCGGACGTCCCGATGGAGCGCCGCCAGTCGTCGAACGCCTTGAGCACGTCCGCTTCACAGAACTCGATTCGCAACGGTCGCCGCCGGCCGGGTTTCGCGTTGTGCCGATCGCAGGTGGCGTCGATGCCACGGAACACGACCTTCAGCGGAATGCCCTGCGCCGCCCATCCTTTCACTTGCTCGAAGGCGGGACCGACGATGCGGACGAGGTGTCCGCCATTCTTCTTACAGAGGTAGGACTCGACGTCGCGGCAGTACTCGATGGATTCGTCCATGGTTCCGTTGCCGGGTCTGAAGACCCGGCCTACAACAGCCGTACGTAGGCCGGGTCTTTAGACCCGGCTATTGATTCCGCTGCCAGATAATCCGCAACCCCTGTAGCGTCAAATCCGGCTCGACACGCTGGATGGCGGTGGTTTCGCCGGCCAGCACGTCCGCCATGCCGCCGGTCGCGATGCACGCGGCGCGCGGGCCGTCCTCCATCTCGTCCCGCATGCGCGCGACGATGCCATCCACCATCGACACGTAGCCGAAGAAGAGCCCCGACTGCATCGAGGTTACCGTCGTCTGGCCGACCACCGACGGGGGTTTTCTGACGTCCACGCGCGGCAGGCGCGCGGCGCGTTGGAATAAAGCGTCCGCGGAAATACCAATCCCCGGACAGATGACGCCGCCGATGTACTCGCCACGCTTCGAGATAGCGTCAAACGTCGTCGCCGTCCCGAAATCTACGACGATGAGCGGGATCCCCTCGGCACGCCCGAACCCCTCGTAAGCGGCGACGGCGTTCACGACGCGGTCGGCGCCGACATCGGTCGCAGGCTGGTAAAGCACGGGCATGCCGGTATTCGAGGCCGGATCGACCGTCAGCGGAGACTTGTCGAAGAACCGCTCGCACATTTCTTCCATCGTGCGCGTCAGCGGCGGCACGACCGACGAGAGGATGATGCCGTCGATGCGCGCCAGGTCGATGTCGCTCCGCTCGAACAGCTGCGTGACGAGGATGCCGATCTCGTCGGACGTCCGCTCGCGCATCGTCACGAGTCGCCAGCTCTCGGTGAGCAGTTCCCCCTCGAACACTCCGAGGACGATGTTGGTGTTACCGACGTCTATGGCGAGCAGCATGTCACATCCAGCGAAGTGTCCCCGAGATTATGCGCTCAACGGCACCGTCCACGCTCACGCGCAACGCGCCGTCGTCGTCAATTCCCGATGTGCGGCCCGACACCGGCCCCGATGGCGTATCCCATGCCACCTGCGCGCCAAGCGCCGACGGCGAAAGCTCACGCCACCTCTCGAGGAGTGGATGGGCACTGCCGGCGGCAAGCTGATTCAGCCGCTGATTCAGAACGATCAGCGTTTGCGCGAGCACAGGTCCGGCATCGACCGCTCGTCCCAGCTCGGATTCCAGCGACGTCGCGCGGTCGGCAATGTCGGCGGGATAGGCGGCCGCCATCAAGTTGATGCCGAATCCGAGCACGACGTACTGGAGCCCCTCGGATGACGTGGAGCCCTCGGCCAGGATTCCCGCCAGTTTGCGCCGACGTCCGCGTCCGGCATCGACGACGATGTCGTTCGGCCACTTGATTTCGACCGGCAAACCCGTCGCGGCGAGGATGCCATCGGCCACCGCTACCCCGCCCGCCAGGCTCATGTACGGTGCGGCGCGGCGGTCGCGGCAGATCACCGAGACGTAAAGCCCGGCGCCGGGGGGAGAAAACCAGCTGCGGCCGAAGCGCCCGCGCCCGGCCGTCTGCGCGGACGCAATCACGGTCGTGCCTTCAGAAGCGTCGAGCTCCGCCAGGCGCGCCGCCTCGTCGTTGGTCGAACCGATCTCAGGAAAGTAGTAGGCGGGATCGCCGAAGCACCCGCGCGCCTCGGTGGTGTGACGCAACGCGGACGCCAGATCGTCCGGCAGCGGCTCAGTTGTCCGGTTCCAGCTCAAAGCTCAGATCCGCGGCCGGCGCCGAGTGCGTGAGCGCGCCGACCGAGACGTAATCGGCGCCCGTGGACGCGAGCTCCGGGATGCGATCGAGCGTGACGCCACCCGAGATCTCGATCTTGGCGCGCCCCGCGATCCTGCGCACCGCCTCGCGCATCTCGTCGATCGACATGTTGTCGAGCATGATGACGTTCGCCTTCGCGGCGATCGCCCGGTCCACCTGCTCCAGTGACTGCACCTCGATCTCAATCGCCATGTCGTCGCGGGCGGCTTTCATCCGCTTCATCGCCGCCTCGACGCCACCGGCCAACCGGATGTGGTTGTCCTTGATCATGATCGCGTCGTCAAGGCCGTTCCTGTGGTTGGTGCCGCCCCCGGCGCGCACGGCGTACTTCTCGAGCGCCCGTAACGTCGGTGTCGTCTTCCGCGTGTCGAGGATCGTGATCCGCCCGGCGGCGGCATCCACGAACGTTCGAGTGAACGTCGCAATGCCGGTGAGGCGCTGGAGGAAATTGAGAGCCGTGCGCTCGGCGGTGAGCATCGCCGAGGCGGCGCCGCGCACTTCCGCAACGATGTCGCCGTGTGACGCACGGGATCCATCGGGCAGGGTAATGGTGATGTTCGCGGCGGGATCCAGCTGACGGAACACCTCCGCGGCGACGTCGAGGCCCGCGATGACGCAGTCGCATTTGGCTACGATGACGCCCCGGGCGCGCAACTCCGTATCGACCGTGGCTTCGGTGGTGACATCCCCCCACCCGAGATCTTCGGCGAGCGCCCGGCGTACGATCTCACGAAAATTGCCGGCGTCGAGTGGTTCGAAGGGGACCTTCATCACGACGCGACCTCCGTCGGGGCGCTTCCGTCGAACTCGACTTGCACGGTCAGTGATTCCGCGTCGTTGTATTCCAGCGCTTCAACGTTCGCCGCCCGCTTGAGATCCGCCTCGGCCCCCTTCAGACCGGCGATACGCGCTGGCTCCCAGGCGACAGTGGCTCGCCGGATCGGCACCTTGAACGGCTGTTTCTGCAGGGACCGTTCCCGCCGGATGGCACCGAGCGCTTCGGTCAGGTCCCCGTACAGCCGTTCCGCTTCCTCGTCGCGTTTTCCGCCGATGTTCGCGAGCAGTTCTGCCGACGTCGGCCACGCCGCGCGATGGATGGAACCCGGACGCCACCACGACCACACCTCTTCGGTCACGAACGGCAGATACGGGGCCAGGAGGCGCAGAAGCACTGACAACGCGGCGGTCAGCGCTGTCGTCGCGGAGGCGGCGCCGGCTTCGCCGAAGTCGCCGTTGCGGCGCGCCTTCACCAGCTCGAGGTAATCGTCGCAGAACGCCCACAGGAATTTCTCCGTGGTGTCGAGGGCGCTGGCGTAGTTGTAGCCCTCGAGCTCCTTCGTTGCGAAGTCCACGTGCGCGGCGAGCCGCGAGACGAGCGCTCGATCGACGGGTTCGGTCACTGGACCGGCGGGAGCTGTCTTCGAGAGCACGAACTTGGACGCGTTGAGCAGTTTGATCGACAGCCGCCGGCCCACCTTCATCTGTCCGGGTTCGAACGCCGTATCGGCTCCTGGGCGGCCGCTCGCCGCCCAATAACGCACGCCGTCGGATCCGTGCTCCTCGAGCAGCGCCATGGGAGTGACGACGTTCCCCTTCGACTTCGACATCTTCTTGCGATCGGGATCGAGCACCCAACCAGAGATGGCGGCGTTGCGCCACGGGCTGGTGCCATGCTCGAACTCCGAGCGCAGCAGCGTCGAGAAGAGCCACGTGCGAATGATGTCGTGCGCCTGCGGGCGGACGTCCATCGGAAAAACACGATTGAACAGGTCGTGGTCTTCCTCCCAGCGCGCCACGATTTGTGGGGACAACGACGACGTGGCCCAGGTGTCCATGATGTCGGGATCGCCGGTGAATCCGCCCGGCTTGTTGCGCTGGTCCTGGCCGTAGCCGGCCGGCACGTCGGTCGAGGGATCGATGGGCAGCTGCGACTCGTCTGGCAGCATCCGCGCCTCGTGATCGACGCTGCCGTCGTCTCGCAGCTTGTACCAGACCGGGAACGGCACGCCGAAGAACCGCTGCCGGCTGACGCACCAGTCCCCCGCGAGCCCGTTGATCCAGTTCTCGAGCCGCGCCTGCATGAATGGCGGATGCCACTTGATCTCGCGACCCAGCTCGAGGAGGCGATCGCGGTATTCCATGGTCTTGATGAACCACTGCCGGCTCGAGATGATCTCGAGCGGGCGATCGCCTTTCTCGTAGAACTTCACCGCGTGCGTGACCGGCCGAGGATCGCCGAGCAGATCGCCGCTCTCCCGCAGCAGCTCCACGATCCGCGCCCGCGCCTTGACGGCCGACAGGCCGGCGAGCTGGTCGTACTGTATCTGCGCGCGCGCGGCGTCCACCGACTCCCATCCACGTTCGCCCCAGGCCACCGGCCGAAACGCGCCATTGGGAAGGAGCACCGCGCGCACCGGCAGTGCGAGCTCGCGCCACCACACCACGTCGGTGACGTCGCCGAACGTGCAGATCATCGCGGCGCCGGTTCCCTTTTCGGGATCGGCAAGGGTGTGAGCCTTCACCGGCACGCGCGCACCAAACAACGGCGTAATGACTTCAGTGCCGAAGAGCGGCTGGTAGCGAGGATCGTCGGGGTGCGCCACGATCGCCACGCAGGCGGGGATCAACTCGGGACGCGTCGTGTCGATTTCGACGAAGCCAGAATCCTGCCGGGCGAACTGGATCTTGTGGTACGCCCCGGGCATCTCCCGATCTTCGAGCTCCGCCTGGGCGACCGCCGTGCGGAAGTCCACGTCCCACAGCGTGGGCGCCTCGAGCTGATACGCGAGACCGCGTTTCAACTGGCGCAGGAACGCGAGCTGAGAGACGCGCTGCGCGCGGCGGTCGATGGTCGCGTAGGTCATCGACCAGTCCACCGACAGGCCCAGATGTCGCCACAGGTGCTCGAAGACCTTCTCGTCTTCTGCGGTCAGCTGCGTGCAGAGTTCGATGAAGTTCGGACGCGAGACCGGGATCGGCTGTTTGCCGGGTTTCTCTGGAGGCGTGAAGTTCGGCTCGTAGGGCAACGAAGGATCGCAGCGCACGCCGAAATAGTTCTGCACGCGGCGCTCGGTGGGCAGGCCGTTGTCGTCCCATCCCATGGGATAGAACACGGCCTTGCCACGCATGCGCTGGAAGCGCGCGATGACATCGGTGTGCGTGTACGAGAAGACGTGTCCGACGTGCAGGGATCCGCTGACGGTTGGCGGCGGCGTATCGATCGAATAGACATCGGCGCGGTCGCGGGTGCGGTCGAAGCGAAAGACCCCGTCACGCTCCCAGCGATCGGTCCATTTCTGTTCGAGACCTTCGAGTGCGGGCTTGTCGGGTACGGAGATCGGGTGGCTCAGGTCGAAGCCATCAGGCATCCGGTGATGGTACTCCGAACGGCAGGACTAAAGTCCTGCGCTACGGGAGAACGACTTAGTGGGCGGTGGATTTGATGCGGTTGATTTCGTCGCGCACCATGCGTTCGGCCAGGTCCACGACGGTGTCCTTGACCACCCGGTCGCTCATGCGGTCCAGAACGCGGCGGGTGACCTCTTCGATCGCGCGCTCGTCCATGGGACCCTGCTGTGCTGCGGCGGGTGAGAACGGACGGCCCTGCTCGGCGGTCAGCAACGCGGCGAAAGCCTCGGCGAGCGATGGTGGCGCCGGCGGTACCGTTGCCGGGTGCTGGAACGAAGGGGGCACGGCCTGAACCGGCGGCGCTTTAACGACCGGCGCGGGAGTCGGCGGAGGCGCGAGGGTCGCTGGAGGGGCCACGGGCGGTGGTTCGGGCGGCGCAACCGGCGGAGCGGCCTGAGGCGCCGGCGTCCAGCCAAGGTCGAGGGTCGGCGTGGTGATCTTCATCGCCGACGCATCCCTCCCAAGGTCGGGGTCCCAGTCCGCAAGCGGATCGCCAATGTCGCCGAATACTGACTTACGGTCATCTCCTCCCACCGGTGCAGTCTTTGCGGCCCCCGGCGTCGAGGCTGAACCTCCCAGAATCGCGCTGGTGTCGAGGGTTGAAAAGGCCGCGTCGAGCCGGTCGAAGTAGTCCTCGATTGAACCCGCCGGCGCGGCACCGGGCGCCGAGGTCTGCGCAGATGCTGGCGGGGGCACGGCCTGATCGACGCGCGGCGGCTGCGGCGCCGGTTGTGGCTGAGAACGTCGGGCGTTGATCAGATCTTTGACCCTGTTGATCACCAGTTGCGGTTCGAAGGGCTTGACGAGCACGCCGTCGCATCCGGCCGCGCGCGCGCGTCCTTCGTCGATCGGCTCGAACGCACCGGTCAAGAGCAGAACAGGAATGTGCTTCAGCTCGGGTGACTGCTTGACGAACATGGCGACTTCATACCCGTCACGTTCCGGCATTCCGACATCCGCCAGGATGATGTCCGGCGGGTCCTGCTGCACCCGGTGGATCGCCTGTTTCCCATCCCCGACGGCAATGACCTGGATGTCTTCCTCGGCAAACGTCAGTTCGATGACGCGCTGGATCGTGACGCTATCGTCGGCGAGCAGCAGCTTGTGGGGCATTTTTGGTCGAGCCTACGATGCGGCCCGGTCGAAGTCAATCGACCTAGAAGCCGTTGGGGTTTCGCCGCCGAAATTACGGAATCGTTCACCCGCGAACAAGTTTGTCACCGATTTCTCCCACCAGTCGCACCCCATCGCATAGAAATGCCCGTAGATGCACCGCCGAACGTTCTTGCAGTCAACCTCAACTGCGAAGACAGTTCCAATGTCCAGCTGAGCCGGCGTATCGGCCGGTAGAGGAGAGTGAGTGAAGAAAGCATTCGTTATGGTCCTGTTGCTCGTCGCCTTCTTGGGAATGGCGTCGTCAGCCTCCGCTCAGGCCGCATTCGGTGTCCGAGTCGGTGCCAACTTCGCCAACCTGAGTTTCGATCCAGACGACGAGGAGGATACGTCCACCCGTACCGGCCTCAACGTCGGGGCCTTCGCCATCTTCCCGATCAACCCTCGGTTCGCGTTCCAGCCCGAGGTGCTGTACAGCCAACAGGGCTCCAAGGCGACCGAAGACTGGATCGAAGCGACGCTCAAACTGGACTACGTCAATGTGCCGTTGCTCGCGAAGATCAACCTGTCGAGCGGGCAGAACCCGGTATCGCTACTCGTGGGGCCGCAGATCGGCTTTCGCACGGGGGCGAAGGTCGAAGTTGAAGATGAGGAATTGGACCTCGAAGAAATTACCGAGTCCACCGACTGGGGTCTCGTCGTTGGGATGTCGGCCACCATGGGAAATTTTGTGGTCGACGGCCGCTACACCTGGGGCCTGAGCAACATTAACGCCGATCCCGAAGACACTCAGAAGGTGAAGCACCGCGTCTTCACCATTTCGGTCGGCGTGATGTTCCGGTAACTGTTCGAGTGAGGAGGGCTGCCCGCAGGGCGGCCCTTCTAGACCTGTTCGACGCGCGGCCGGACGTTGCCGCCAATGAAGTCGATGATTTCCTGCATCGGCGTCCCCGGCAGGAAGATCCCCTTCACACCCGCCGCCTTCAGCTTCGGGATGTCCACGTCGGGAATGATCCCGCCGATCACGACGAGGACGTCCTCGAGTCCCTTTTCCTTCAACAGCTCCATGACGCGCGGGCAGATGTGCATGTGCGCGCCCGACAGGATCGACAGGCCGATCGCATCGGCATCTTCCTGAAGCGCCGCCGCCACGATCTGGTCGGGGGTCTGGCGCAGGCCCGTGTAGATGACTTCCATGCCCGCGTCACGCAGCGCGCGGGCGATGACCTTGGCGCCGCGATCGTGGCCGTCGAGACCGGGTTTCGCGATGACGACACGGATTTTGCGCATTAGATAAGCGGTACTTCCTCGTACTCGCCCCACACCTGGCGCAGGGCGTCGCACATTTCGCCGACGGTCGCGTAGGCGCGCACGCAGTCGAGCAACGGATACATCGTGTTGTCGCGCCCTCGGGCCGCCTGCGTGAGAGCCTCGAGCGAGCGGGCGACCTTGTCGTTATCGCGGGTCTTGCGCAGGTCGTCCAACCGCCCGAGCTGTTTCTCGTAGGTCGATTCGTCGATGTAGAGGATCGGATGCGGCGGCTCGTCTTCCTGCACGAAGTCGTTGACGCCGACGATGATCTTGTCGCGCGCTTCGACCGCCTGCTGGAAACGGTACGAAGCCTCGGCGATCTCCTTCTGCGGATACCCGTTCTCGATCGCTTCGACCATCCCGCCCATGCGGTCGATGACCTCGAAGTAGTCTTTCGCTCCACGCTCCATATCGAGGGTCAACCGCTCGAGGAAGTAGGAGCCTCCGAGCGGGTCAACCATATTGGTGACACCGCTTTCATGGGCGATGACCTGCTGCGTCCTCAGCGCGAGCGTTGCCGCTTCCGCGGTGGGCAGCGCCAGCGCCTCGTCGAGCGAGTTGGTGTGGAGCGAGTTCGTCCCACCGAGCACCGCCGCCAACGCCTGGAGTGCCGTGCGCACCACGTTGTTGTACGGCTGCTGGGCCGTGAGCGACACGCCAGCGGTCTGCGTGTGGAACCGGAGCTTCCACGACCGCTCGTTCTTCGCGCCGAACCGGTCGCGCATGACCTCCGCCCAGATCTTGCGCGCGGCGCGAAACTTGGCGATCTCTTCGAAGAAGTCGCTGTGCGAGTTGAAGAAGAAGGAGATCTGCGGCGCGAAGCTGTCGACGTCGAGACCAGCGTCGATGCCGTACTGCACGTACTCGATCCCGTCCCGCAGCGTGAAGGCCAGCTCCTGCAGCGACGTCGAGCCGGCTTCACGGATGTGATAGCCGCTCACCGAGATCGTGTTCCACTTCGGGACTTCCTTGGTGCAGAAGGCGAAGATGTCGGTGATGAGCCGCATCGACTCGCGCGGCGGGTAAATGTATTCCTTCTGCGCGATGAATTCCTTGAGGATGTCGTTCTGGATCGTGCCGCCGAGCGTCTTCCAGTCCGCCCCCTGCTTTTCGGCGACGACCAGATACATCGCGAAGATCATCGGCGCCGGCGAATTGATCGTCATCGACGTGGTGACGTCGCTCAGCCGGATCCCCTCGAAGAGCCGTTCCATGTCGGCGAGCGACACGATGCTGACGCCGCACTTCCCCACTTCGCCGAGCGACAGCTCGTGATCCGGGTCGCGCCCCATCAGCGTCGGTAGGTCGAAGGCGACGCTGAGCCCGGTTCCACCTGCCTTGAGCAACGTCTTGTAGCGCTCGTTGGTTTCCTCGGGCGTTCCAAACCCGGCGAACTGACGCATCGTCCACAGCTTGCCGCGGTAGCCGGTTGGATGAATGCCGCGTGTGTAGGGGAACTCGCCAGGGTTGTTCAGGTCGCTGGTGTAGTCGAGGCCCCGAAGATCATCAGCGGTATAGAGCCGCTCGATCGGGCGACCGGAGATCGTGGTGAAGGGGGTAGAGCGTTCGGACGCCTGAACGGCGACGCTTTTCATAGCTGCCTGCATTATAAGCGGTTGCAGGCACTGGGGTTTTGGGTGCTGCCCCGGGTCACGGCCCCGGAGCAGCACTCACAAGATCGAACCGGCGACCCTACTGCGCGCTCGCGCAGAGCGCGTAGACGCGCACCTGCACGTCCAACTTCGCACCCGCGTCACGGTTCTTCAGGCTCACCGTCCAGGTGTTCGGGCGCGGATGGATAGGACGCGTAGTTAATGCATGAACCACGCTTCCGCCCCAGCCGTCGTAGCCACCCCCCACTGCAACCTTACCCGCCGGGCAGGTCGCCGAGGCAGTCACCGACGCGAACGCGCCTACGTTGGTCGGAGCCGGGAACGCGAGCGCGGACACGGTCTCGAAGCCCGACACGCCCGCCGGACCTGCCGGACCCGTCGCACCGGTCGCACCGGTCGGCCCCGCCGGACCAATCGGCCCCTGGGGTCCCGTGGCGCCTGTCGCACCCGGCGCGCCGTCGTTACCAGCGGCACCCGTCGGACCCGCTGGACCCGCCGGACCGGTTGCACCAGTCTCACCCGCAGGACCCGCCGGGCCCGTTGCACCCGTCGGCCCTGCCGGACCCGCTGGTCCCGTCGCACCGGTTTCACCCGCCGGGCCTGCCGGCCCTGCCGGACCCGCCGGACCTGTGCGCTCCGCCGCACCCGCCGGTCCCGTTGGCCCCGCCGGTCCTGTCGCGCCTGCCGGTCCCGCCGGGCCTGCCGGCCCCGTTGCACCAGCCGGTCCCGCAGGTCCCTGCGGCCCTGGCTGCCGGGCTGGTAACACGTGACGTTGAACACGTCACGATCCAGGCTCCTGGTGCCCTTCGACACCACCATCAGGTAGCTGCCGTCCCCGACGGCGCTCGGCAGGTAAACGACGATTTCCTGCGGCGTCGCGCTGAGGACCGTCAACAGGAAGTCCTGCAATTGCACCTGCGGCGTGCCGCCATCGAAGTTGACGCCACGAATGGTGATCGTCTCGCTCACCCGATTCGTGGTCGCGCTGTAAATGACCAACTGCTTGTCCTGCGTCGGCGCCAGCTCCAACGCTCCCGTGCCCTTCTTTTGGGCCTGAAGAGCCGTCGTTGCGCCTAGCGTCAGGACCGCAGCGATGAATAACCTAAAGGATAGCCGTGACATCCTTGCCTCCTGCCACATGAGGAGGCAAGGGCACGGCCAGCCCTGCCATGTGCCCCAACATATGCGGGCACAGGTACCTACCAACACATACAAATGTGTACGCGACTGGTCACCGTGGTCCGTTTCGGGGCACAGCCGACAATCCTGCGGTCGTAGAGGCATCGAAGACCACCCGCCCCCCGGCGACCGTATAGAGCACTTTGGCCTTCAAAAGCCGCTTTGGATCGTCGCGGCCGGCTTCAACGAGGTTGGTATCGAACACGGCGAGATCCGCAAAGCGGCCCGGCGACAGCACTCCTTTGATTTCCTCTTCAAACGAGGCCCAGGCCGGCGCCTTTGTATAGGCCTCGATCGCCTCTTCGATCTTTAGCCGCTGGTCCGGGAACCATCCCCCGCGTGGTTCGCCGTTGAGCGTCTGCCGGGAGACCGCGGCATAGAGCCCATACACGGGATTCAGGAAGTAGCGCGCCGCATTGGTGCCCGGGCTGTCGCTGCCAAAGATCAGCACGGCACCCGAGTCCTTCAGCCGGCGGAAGGCGTACGCGCCGCGGGAGCGCTCGCGCCCGATTCGCTCCTCCATCCAGCGCATGTCGTCCGACACGTGATACGGATTGACCTCCGCGACCAGGCGCAGCTTTCCGAAGCGGGGGAAATCGTCGGGGTGAACGACCTGGGCGTGAATCACGCGCCATCGGTGGTCACGGTTCACGAGCTCGTGTTTCGTGAGCAGCTTCTCGTAGACGTCGAGGATGATGCGGTTGCCCTTGTCGCCGATGGCGTGGACGTGCGGCGGCAGGCCGGTCGCCACCGCCATCTCCACGAGCTTTTCGAGATTGCCGGGGGGAAACTCCGTGTAGTGCTGCGAGGCGGTCATCGACATCGCGGCCCCCTCCTGGCCCTCGGGTCGCATGATGTCGCGCAGCAGCCCCTTGTTCTTCGGGTCGTGCGTGTAGGGCTCGAAGAACATCGCGCCGCTGCTGCCCATGATGCCGTCCACCCACGCCTTGTAGCCGATGAACCGCAACCACTCGTCGCCGAAGCCGGCGGAGATCCCGAGCGCGCGCGTGTGCGTCACGTTGTCGAGCGTCGGCCGCAGCATGATGCGCGACGTCAGCTCTCCGCGCTTCTGCAATTCCTGATACGCCCGCAGTTGATCCGCCGACGTCAGGTCCTGCATCGTCGTCACGCCGCCCTCCCGCGCCTCCTTGAGAACGGCGCGGACCTGCACGAGCCGTTGTTCGAAGGGAATCGGCGGGATGACCTTGCGCACGAGATCGGCGGCGCTGCCCTTGAGTACTCCGGTGAGCTTGCCGGAGGCATCCTTCACGATTTCACCGTTCGGTGGATTCGGCGTGCTCTCAGTCACGTTGGCCAGCTTCAGCGCCAACGAGTTCGCGAGAAACATGCTCCGGTCGAAGCGATTCACGAACACCGGATGCTCTGGCGTCGCCGCGTCGATCAGATCCTTGTGCGGCGTAAACGGCCCCGTACCCGCAGCACCTCCAGCACCCCTAGCACCCTAGCACCCGTAGCACCCCTAGCACCCTCTCCAGCGGAGCCGGCGTTCCACTGTTCGTAGGCGCCCCAGTCGCCGCGGGTGATCCAACTGCCCTTGGGAAGTCTTCCCGCGGCTTCACGCACTCGCGTCGTGAACGCCTTGGGCTCGTGGACGTCGAGCAGGTTGACGCCGACAAGGAGCGCCCCGGTGCTATCGATGTGCACGTGCGCATCGTTGAATCCGGGAGAGACGAACGCCCCCTTGAGATCGATCGTTCGAGTACCGGCGCCGGTGTAGACCCGCGCGTCGGCATTGGTGCCGATAGCAACAATCCGCGACCCGCGGATCGCGACCGCTTCCGCCCAGGGACGGGCGGCATCGACCGTGTAAATGCGGGCGCTGACGAGGATCAGGTCTGCGGGCCCGCCCGGTTGCTGTGCAACCAGCACGGCGGATCCCAGCAGGGCGAACGCAATCAGGAAGCGGAATCGCATGCTCTCACCTATGGCGGCTTGACTTGCCGCCGCATTCTGACACAGTAGATTGCTCAGCTTTCTCCGACATCTTCTGGAGTACATCGCATGGCGACGCAAGGCTTCAACGCGTTCGAGATGGCGCAGCGACAGTTCGACAAGGTCGCGGATTTGCTCGATCTCGACAAAGGCACGCGCGATCTGCTGCGGGACGCGCAGCGCGAGTTCCAGTTCCTGATCCCCGTCCGCATGGACGACGGGCACGTCCAGGTCTTCAAGGGCTTCCGCGTGCAACATAACGATGCGCGTGGCCCCTCCAAGGGGGGCATCCGCTTCCACCCGCAGGAGACGGTCGATACCGTCCGCGCCCTCGCGATGTGGATGACGTGGAAATGTGCCGTCGTGGACATTCCGCTCGGCGGCGGCAAGGGGGGCGTGATCTGCGATCCGCACCACCTGAGCATGCGCGAGCAGGAGCAGATCTGCCGCGGCTGGATCCGGCAGATCGCTCGCAACATCGGCGAGCTGACCGACGTGCCCGCGCCCGACGTCATGACGACCCCGCAGCACATGATCTGGATGCTCGACGAATACGAAACGATCAAGGGGCACAGCCATCATCCCGGCCTGATCACCGGCAAGCCGGTCGGCATGGGGGGATCGCTGGGACGCACGGAGGCGACGGGCTACGGGGTCGTCTATACGATCCGCGAAGCGTTGAAGGCGGTCGGGATGACTCCGGAAGGAACGACGGCGAGCGTGCAGGGTTTCGGCAACGTCGCGCAGTATGCGATCCAGCTCTATACGCAGCTGGGAGGGAAAGTCGTCGCCGTGTCGTCGTGGGACCAGACCGACCAGACGTCGTATACGTTCCGTCGCGCGTCCGGCGTGAAGTTCGACGAGCTGCGCACGATCACCGACAAGTTCGGCGCCATCGACAAGAAGAAGGCCGAGGACATCGGCTTCGAGAGGCTGGCCGGCGACGCCTGGTTAGAACAGGAGGCCGACATCCTGATCCCGGCGGCGATCGAGAACCAGATCCGCGGCGACAACGCGGCGAAGATCGCCCAGCGCGTGCGCGTGATCGCGGAAGGCGCCAACGGCCCGACCACACCCGAAGCCGACGAGGTCCTGAAGCAGCGTGGCATCTTCGTGATCCCGGACTTCCTCGCCAACGCCGGCGGCGTGACCTGCAGCTACTTCGAGCAGGTGCAGAGCAACATGAACTACTACTGGGAGCGCGACGAAGTGCTGAGCAAGCTGGACACCAAGATGACCAGCGCCTTCCACGCGGTGCACGACGTCTCGACTCGGCAGAAACTCTTCATGCGTGATGCCGCCTACGTGGTGGCGATCAACCGCGTCGCCCGCGCCTGCCGCGACCGCGGCTGGGTCTGAGCTCGCTTCGCTCGCGAATTCCAAATCTCAAATTCCAACTCCAAAACTCTTTTGGAGTTTGAGGTTTGGCATTTTGAGATTGATACCTGTAGCTAGGACAATCACCACGTGAACGACGACTGGCGGGTCATCCTCGACTTCCTGCGACGGACCGACCCGTTCGTCGTCGCTCGCATCGGCCGCCGCATGCTCAATCATCTGAGCTGGAGCGGCAACGCCGAAGCGCGGGAAGTGCTGGAGCGAACGGCCGCTCCGCTTCTCGAGTCGTCCAGCGACGAAAACCGGCCCATCGATCGCCGCGACCTGCCGCCGCCGATCGACGCCATGCGCGAGGCGTTCGACATCGCTTCGCGCTGCATGACCGGCGCCGAGATCGTCGCCTGCGTCGAGCGGTGGATCAAGGACGACAAGTGGTCCTTTCTCGTCGACGCCGTCGAACGCCAACACACCACGCTCGCCGACATCCGTGACGCGCTCGATCGCTACGAAAGCGTGGCCGCACCCGATCTCGAGTTGTCGAACGCCGTCAAGACCGGCCTGCGCGTGTCACTCGCGCGCCGGCTGTTGACCGACGACGCGGAGTTCGTCAACAAGGCGAAGACCTTCATCGGCGTCGGCGATTACCACAGCGTGCTGCATCGCACGATCGCCCCCGCCGGCAGCCACGGCAAGCTCGGAGGCAAGAGTTCCGGCCTGCTGCTCGCCGATGCGGTCATCAGGAGCGCACCGGAGCTTGCCAACGAGCTCGGGCCGATCCGCATTCCTCGCACCTGGTATCTCACCTCCGACGGCATCCTCAGCTTCATCGAGCACAATCAGCTCGACGACGTCCACAACCACAAGTACCTCGATATCGAGCAGATCCGGCGGCAGTACCCGCACATCGTGCAGGTCTTCCGGCACTCGACGTTTCCCCCCGAGCTCGCGCACGGCCTGGCGCTCGCGCTCGAGAACCTCGGGCAGGTGCCGCTGGTCGTGCGCAGCTCGAGCCTGCTCGAGGACCGGGTCGGCGCCGCGTTTTCGGGAAAGTACAAAAGCCTTTTCGTGGCGAACCAGGGCACCAAGGCCGAGCGGTTGCGCAGCCTGATGGACGCGATCAGCGAGGTCTACTCCTCGGTCTTCGGTCCGGACCCGATCGAGTACCGCGCGAACATGGGTCTCCTCGATTTCCACGAAGAGATGGGGATCATGATCCAGGAGGTGGTGGGCACCAGGGTCGGCCCCTACTACCTGCCGGCGTTCGCCGGCGTCGGCTTCACGCACAACGAGTTCCGGTGGTCGCCGCGCATCGCGCGCGAGGACGGTCTGCTCCGCCTCGTCCCCGGCCTGGGCACGCGGGCGGTCGACCGGGTGAGCGACGACTACCCGGTCCTGATCGCTCCCGGGAAACCCGGCCTGCGCGTGAATACCACGGCCTGGGAGATCGAGCGGTACGCACCGCGCAAGATCGATGTCATCAATCTCGAAACGCGCCGGTTCGAGACGGTGTCGCTCGGCGGAGGTCCTCCGCGCCCACGGACGCGAATACCCGATGGCGCGGCAGATCGTCTCCGTGCTCGAAGGCGGCATCCTCCGGCCGGCCGCCTTCGGCTGGGATCCCTCGCAGGGAAATCCCATCGTCACCTTCGAAGGCCTGCTCCGCGACACGCCGTTCATCTCGCGCCTGCGAGCGGTCATGGAGCTGCTGCGCGACAGGCTCGAGGTGCCGGTAGACATCGAGTTTGCCGGCGACGGCCGCAACTTCTACCTGTTGCAGTGCCGGGCGCAAAGCTTCATCGCGGATGCGGCCCCCGCGGTGATTCCGAGCGCGGTCCCGCCGGACCAGGTGCTCTTCTCCACCCGGAAGTTTGTATCCAACGGCCGCGTGCCGGATCTCACCCACATCGTCTACGTCGATCCCGAGGGCTATCACCAACTGCAGACCCACGAGGACCTCACCGACGTCGGCCGCGTCGTCGGACGCCTGAACAAACTCCTGACCCCGCGGGAGTTCACGCTGATCGGCCCCGGGCGCTGGGGAAGCCGCGGCGACATCAAGCTCGGCGTACGGGTGACCTATTCGGACATCAACAACACCTCGCTTCTCATAGAGGTCGCGGCGCGGCGAGGCAATTACGTCCCGGAACTGTCGTTCGGCACGCACTTCTTCCAGGACCTGGTCGAGGCGGGCATCCGATATCTGCCGCTGTTTCCTGGAGAGCCGGACGTGGTCTTCAACGACGCGTTCTTCAGCGAGGCGCCCAACGTGCTCGCGGAACTGCTGCCGGACGCGGCGCACCTGGCATCCGCGGTCCGGGTCATCGACGTGCCGCGAGCGACCGGCGGCATGGTGCTGCGCGTGCTGATGAACGCCGACGCCCAGCAGGCGCTCGGCATGCTCGCCTCGCCCGACCACGCGGCTTGACTTGCCTGATTCGGCCACAGTAGCGTGGCGTGTTTCGCACTCGCACTCATAGTCGTAGTGGCGGGTCTTCAGACCCGCCGGTGGGCACTCATCTTTCGAGGAGTCGTATGGCAGCAGGTGGCAGCATTTTCAACGCGATGCTCCAGGAGTTCGACGGCGCGGCGCGCCTTCTTGGGCTCGACCCTGGTATCTGGAAGATCCTGACGCATCCGAAACGACAGATCGCGGTCTCGTGCCCGATCCAGATGGACAACGGGGAAATCGAGGTCTTCACCGGTTACCGCGTCCAATACAACATCACGCTCGGGCCGGCCAAGGGCGGGATCCGCTATCACCCCGACGTCACGCTCGACGAGGTCACGGCGCTGGCCGCGTGGATGACGTGGAAGTGCGCCGTCGCGCACATCCCGTTCGGCGGCGGCAAGGGTGGGATCATCTGCGACCCGACCCGCATGTCGCGCCGCGAACTGGAAGCGCTGACGCGCCGCTATGTCGCCGAGATCGTCGACGCCATCGGCCCTGACAAGGACGTCCCGGCCCCCGACGTCAACACCAACGACCAGGTGATGGCGTGGGTCATGGACACCTACAGCATGCACGTCGGCCACACCTCGACCGCGGTCGTCACCGGCAAGCCCATCGAAATGGGCGGATCGCTCGGACGCCGCGAAGCCACGGGCCGCGGTGTGATGATCACGACCCGCGAAGCCGCCAAACACCTCGGCTTCGACATCAACGGGGCGCGCGTCGCCGTCCAGGGCTTCGGCAACGTCGGGTCGGTCTCCGCGGACCTCCTCTCGAAGATCGGCGCGAAGATCGTGGCGGTCACCGACTGGAAGGGGGGCGTTGCCAACGAGAAGGGGCTCGACGTCGCGAAGATGATCGATTACGCGAAGCAGCACAAAACGATCGACGGCTTCCCCGGCGGCGATCCGCTCGAAAACGAGCAGCTCTTCAAGCTCGACGTCGACGTGCTCGTGCCGGCGGCGCTCGAGAACCAGATCACGATGGAGAACGCCCCGACGATCAAGGCCAGGGTCATCGCGGAAGGCGCCAACGGCCCGACGACCCCCGAAGCCCACAAGCACCTGCACGAGCGCGGCGTCTTCGTCATCCCCGACATCCTCGCCAACGCCGGCGGCGTCACCACCTCGTACTTCGAGTGGGTGCAGGACCGCCACGGCTACTTCTGGACTGAGGAAGAGGTCAACACCCGGCTGGAAGCGAAGATGTGCGAGGCGTTCGACGACGTCCTGCAGACGTCAATCAAGTACAAGACCGACTTGAGAACCGCCGCCTACATCGTCGCGATCAACCGCGTCGCTACGGTTACGCGGATGCGCGGGATGTACGCCTGACGCTCGCCGGTGTTCGGTGTTCGGTATCTGGATTAGGTGCTCGGTGTTCGGTACTCGGGTATCCGGGTTCGGGGCTCGGGGCTCGGGGCTCGGGGCTCGAGGCTCGAGGCTCGAGGCTCGGTACCGGGTACCCGTACGGGGCTCGGGGTTCGAGGTTCGAGGTTCGAGGTTCGGGGCCGACTAGTTGGCGCGCTGAAAGGGCGTAATCCTCACGGGCTCGTCGTGAACGCTGCCCTGAAGCTCGCGCCAGAAGCGCATGCCAGCAGCGCCGCTCAACAGGCTCACCCCGAGAAACCCTAAATGGGACCGGATGGCCGAAAAACCGTCGTCCCGGGCATAGAACAGAAGCAGTACCGTCAAGAGCGTGCTGAATCCAAGGCTGCTCAGTTGGAATACGAACCCGGCGAGAAACACATTCGCCCATCCGCCAGACCAAGACTGCCTTGACTTGCGGCCGAATGCCACCAAGGCGGCCGACAACATAGCCGCAGGCACCCCACCAAGGAGCAGACCGATCAGACCCAATTGAATGCCTCGAGCGACTCCAGTCGGCGGGCCATCACCGATGATGATTAGCTCGCCGGATTCTCGCCGAGGTTCATGGCGAGTCAGCGTCGTCAAGATGTCTTCGGGCAGGAGGTCTGATACTCCGAGCACGGTCGTAACCGCAAAACCCGTAGCCAACGCGATCACCACCGCGACACCCAGCGCGATCCAGACTACCCGCTGACGTCCGGCCGGTTGTCGTTCGTAGTTAGCCATCCGCCAGCAAGCCTCGAGCCCAATCACCAATCACCGAGTCCCGAGCCCCGATTCCCGAGCCCCGAACACCGAGCACCGAGCACCGAGCACCGAGCACCGAGCACCGAACACCGAACACCGAATACCGAACACCGAATACCGAATACCGAATACCGGCTGCCTACACGAGCCCCTGATCCAGCATCGCATTCGCGACCTTCAAGAACCCCGCGATGTTCGCCCCATGGACGTAGTTTCCAGGCACGCCATACTCCTCCGACGTCTCGCGACACGCGCGGTGGATGGATTTCATGATGCGATGGAGTTCCCGGTCGACCTGTTCGCGCGGCCAGGACATGCGGGCGCTGTTCTGGGCCATCTCCAGGCCTGAGGTCGCGACGCCACCCGCGTTGGCCGCCTTGCCGGGCGCATACAACACGCCGGCATCGATGAGGATCTTGGCTGCCTCGATCGTGCACGGCATGTTCGCCCCCTCGGCCACGGCGACGACGCCGTTGCTGGCGAGGTTGGCGGCATCGCGGTCGTTGATCTCGTTTTGCGTTGCGCTCGGGAACGCACAGTGGGCACCGTGCATCCAGAGCGGGTTGTAGTCGAGTCCGGCATCCACCTTCGTGTAGACGACGCCCTTGAAGCGGTCCGCGTACTCGAGGACGCGGCCGCGGCGAACGTTCTTCAGGTCCATCAGGAACGCGAGCTTCTCGCGGTCGAACCCCGCCTCGTCGTAGATGTAGCCGTCCGAGTCCGAGACAGTCACCGCCTTGGCGCCGAGCTCGATCAGCTTCTCGATCGTGTATTGCGCCACGTTGCCGCTGCCTGAAACCAGGCATACCTTCCCTTCCAGCGTCTCGTTACGCGTGGCGAGCATCTCGGCCGTGAAATAGACCGCACCGTAGCCGGTCGCTTCGGGACGAATGAGCGAGCCGCCCCACGTCAGCCCCTTGCCGGTGAGCACGCCGGTGAACTCGTTGCGGAGTCGTCGATACTGGCCGAAGAGATACCCGATCTCGCGGCCGCCAACGCCGATGTCCCCTGCCGGGACGTCGGTGTCGGGACCGATATGACGCATCAGCTCGGTCATAAAGCTCTGGCAGAAGCGCATGACCTCGTTATCGGACCGGTCGCGCGGGTCGAAGTCGGAGCCGCCTTTGCCGCCTCCCATCGACAGCGTGGTCAGGGAGTTTTTGAAGACCTGCTCGAAGGCGAGGAACTTCAGCACGCCGAGCGTCACGGACCTGTGGAACCGGAGGCCGCCCTTGTAGGGACCGAGCGCGCCGTTCATCTGCACGCGGAACCCGCGATTGACCTGGATTTCGCCTCCATCGTCCTGCCAGGGCACGCGGAACATGATCACGCGCTCCGGCTCCACGATTCTCTCGAGGATCTTCGCCTTCGCCAGCTCGGGGCGACGCTTGACGACGAGGTCGAGACTCTCGAGCACTTCCTCGACAGCCTGGTGGAATTCCGGTTCGGCGGGGTTCTTCGCCCTGACCTGGGCAAGGACGTCGGTGACGTACGACGACGGAGCGGACGCGCGCGCGGAACGGCTGACCAGCATCTTTCCTCCTCTGCTGAAGCCAACGGCGACGGACCCGAAAGGGACGGCAGTGTATATCATTCAAGGGCATGACACCCACTCGCCTGGTCCTCGTCGCTTTGCTCGGCCTCTCGCTCGGCGCCGCCTCTAAAGACCAGGCCCCGAAAACACCCGCGCCCATAGACCCGCAGCGGGTGCAGGACCAGGAAACGATGACCTGGAAGGATTACCGTCCGATTCCGGGTGCGACCTGGAACGACGCAACGCGCAAAGGGGAGCGCGTGTTTCGCGTCGCGCTCGTGGCGGTGGATTTCGAGGATCAGCCGTTTGTCATCACGCTGCCCAAGGGCTCGGACCTCTTCGGCAATCCGCAAGTCGAGCCGGTGAAGCGCGAAGCGGTCGCGAAGTTCTACGCGGATTTCTGGGGCAAGCCCGGAGCGCTCAATTACGGACACACGATCCACGAATACTGGATGGAACAGTCGCGCGGGAGGGTCGGCATCCCGACCATCGACGCCTTCGGCCCCTACCGCATGCCGAAGAAGCTGTTCCAATACGGACTCAACGAACACGGCCAGGATGTCGGCTGTCCCAGTGGCCACACCTGCAACCACCGCATGGAACCTGACGTCGATGCGGTCTGGGCCGCTGACGCCGGCGCCGACATCAAGAAGAACTACGACATCGTCCTGCGCATCTACGCTGGCTACGACGAGACGAGCGTCTGGCAAGAGTTCGGCGAGATGAAGTTCGCGTCGAAGGAGGACATCCCTGCCGAGTGGGGTAATCCGGACACCACGAAGCCGCGCTGGGTGCCGACCCGCTACGTGCCGTGGACGTCGTGGCGTGCAGGGGCGCAGCAGTGGGGCCTGTCGTCGGTGCGACAGGGTGAGAGCTCCGGCACGATCACCCACGAGATCGCGCACTTTGCGTTTCGGACGGGGGATAACAACAACAATCCGTATGCGGCTCCCTACCGTCGTGTCGGCTCCGGGCCGTGGGACATCATGGACCGCGGCTCGTTCAACGGTCCCGGTGGTCCCCATCGCCGATGGGTGGTGCCGGCGGCCGAAGGGGCCTCCATGCCTGCCGGCTTCATGCTGCGCAACCGGATCCGCTACAAGTGGCTGGCGCCGGAGCAGGTGCGGACGGTCTCGCGCGGCGAACTCGAGAAGTCAGGCCTCATCGTGGCCACGGTGACCGCGCGCGCGGTCGATCCCCTCCCAGGTGAAGTCGCCGGCGTCGTCGTCACGCTCGACGGTGGAGACCGGACGCCGAAGTGCGACATGAACGCCGACCCGCTGTGCTCGGGTGAGCCGGTGTGGAACGACTACACCGTCGAAGTGGTGCAGCGCATCGGCAACGACTCCTTCACGCCCGACAACGGCGTGCTGATCGCCAAAAACAAGAACACTGAAGGACGGTCCTGCGGCTACAACTGCTTTAGCTGGGTCATCGACGCGCATCCCGAAGACATCAAGATGGTGGACTTCAAGAAGCCGGACGGCACCGTCGTGATGCGGACCGTGGCCGACTACCGGCAACTGAACGACGCGCTGTTCCATGCGGGCACGAACTCGGGGAGCGCCTATGAGTGGAAGGACGAGGCGAACCGGCTGCACTTCTATGTGATCGACGTGAAGCGCAGCAAGGACGGCATCCTGTCGTACGTCGTAGGCGTCCGGTCGATGGATGGCGCCGCGGGAGGCGCGCTCGGACTGAGACCCAGTCCCGGCGGTAGAACCGTCGTGCTGGGGAACCCCGGGACTGCCTGGGACATCTACCGACTGTCGGCGACGGGCGCGGAATTGGCCAACGCGCTGGTCGCGATTGCCCCGGGCGGCACGGCGCAGGTGGTATTGCCTGGAAACGGCCCCGCGACCCTTACGGTGACGTCGGAGAGCGATCCAGCAAAGAACGCGACCGTGAAGATCTTCCGCTAGCCGGACCTTCACCGACCCGAGAGCAACGCCCTGACGATCGACAGGATAGCCGTCGATGCTCGCCTCGAATTCCGCCATGGACAGATGCTCGTCGTCGGTGTGCGCGACCAGGAAGGACCGGGCCCAAACAGCAGCGGCGTGCCCCAGCGGTCGAGCAGCGGCATGTCGGTGGTGAACGGGAAGCTCGCCGACGGCAGTCCCGGGACGGTATGAGCCGCACCGGCGGCACCCGCAGCACCTCTTCGACTGTCGACCAGCGGCTCCAGCGACTTGAGCGCCTGCGAGCACGTCGTCGGCATCCCACGATCCGGAACATGACCTCGGCGGAGGCGTGCGGCGGGACGACGTTCGGCGCGACGCCGCCTTCGATCAGGCCGACGGTGTAGTACGTCGCGCCGAAGATCGCATTCGACGGCAGCGGCAGCGTGCGGAGGCGCGACCAGCGCGTCGATCAGCTTGTCGATCGCCGACTCGCAGTGCTCGGGCGCCGCCGAGTGGCCGGCGCGGCCGCGCGCGCGCAAGCTTGACGCGCAGGATCGCCGCGCGTGCCGGTCGCCAGCCGGCTGTCGGTCGGCTCGCCGTTGATCAGGAACCGCGAACCGGGCGGCGCGTGTTCGCGACCGCCGCGCCGTCGCTGCCGCGCTCCTCGCCGACCACGAACAGCAGGCCGACGCGGCGTTCCCCGCCGCGCGCAGCCGTTCCGCCGCGGCGACCTGCGCCGCGAGGATCCCTTTCGCGTCGCACGCTCCGCGGCCGTACAAGCGGCCGTCACGCGACGCTGCTCGGGAAAAACGGCGGCACGCAGTCGTAGTGCGTCGACAGCACGACGAGCGGCGCGATCGAGCGTCGCGAACACGTTGAAGCGGCCGCGCGTCGAGCGGCTGCTCGACGACCTGGTAGCCGAGCGTCCCGCAGCGCGCCGCGAGCCAGTCGCCCGCGCCGCGCTCCGCGCCGGTGGTCGAGTCGATGTCGATGAGCTCGCGGGCGAAGGCGACGTCGTCTAGCGTATCCATGCTTCGAGGGCGGTGCGCGCGTCGGTCTTCTCGTCGCGGTACTTGACGATGATCGGCGTGGCGACCGAGAGGCCCCACTCCTCGCCGTGGCCGGACGTGATCGGCCGCGTGCCGGGCACGACGACGGCGCCCTCGGGCACGACGAGCGGCTCGCCCGGGCCGCGGCTCGATGATGCGCTCGTTGGTAGGTCGTAGATCGGCGTCGACCCGGTGAGGATCGTGCCGGCGGCGAGCACGGCGCGCCGCTTGACGATGGTCCCCTCGTAGACGCCGCAGTTGCCGCCGATCAGCACGTCGTCTTCGACGATCACCGGCAGCGCGCCGACCGGTTCGAGGACGCCGCCGATCTGCGCGGCGGCGCTGACGTGCACGCGCGCGCCGACCTGCGCGCACGAGCCGACCAGCGCGTGCGAGTCGACCAGCGTCTCCTCGCCGACGTACGCGCCGATGTTGATGTACATCGGCGGCATGCAGATCACGCCGCGCCCGAGGTAGGCGCCGTCGCGGACGGTCGAGCCGCCGGGCACGATCGCGCACGCCGGCGCCGACGCCGAACCGCTTGAGCGGCAGCGTGTCCTTGTCGAAGAACGGCCAGCGGCCGTGGTCGGCGGACACGTCGACGATGTCGCCGAAGCGGAAGCCGAGCAGGATGCCCTGCTTCACCCAGGCGTTCACCCGCCAGCCGGTCGGCGCCGCCGCGATCGGGCTCGGCGGCGCGCGACCTCGCCGCGCCGAGAGCGGCGCGCGCGAAGCGCGCGAACACGCGTCGCGGGCCTCGCTCGCGTCGGCGGCCGCCCGGCCGCGAACAGTCGACGTCGATCCGTCTCCGAGCGAGCGCTCATCGCGGCCTGCGACCTGCGGCGCAGCAGCCCGGTCGTCTCGAGCACGGCGCGCGATCTTCTCCTGCGACGCCGGCGCGGCGGCACCATCGGCAGCCGGTAGAGCTCCTCGAGCAGGCCCATCATCGCCATCGCCGCACTTCACCGGGATCGGGTTCGACTCGACGAAGTTGACCTGCATCAGCGGCATCAGCGCTGCGTGAAGCGCCGCGCGGCGGCGAAATCTCCGCGCTCGGCAGCTCCACCATCTCCGCCATCTCCGCCGGCATCTCGTTCGACGCACCGAGATGATGCCGTGGCCGCCGACCGACATCACCGGCAGCGTCAGCGCATCGTCGCCCGACAGGACGATGAAGCTCGGCGGCACGGCGCGGCAGACCTCGCAGATCTGCGACATGTTGCCCGACGCCTCCTTGACGCCGACGATGTTCGGGATCGTCGCCAGGCGGACGAGCGTCGGCGGCTCGACGTTGCAGCCGGTGCGCCCCGGCACGTTGTAGACGATCGATCGGCAGCCCGACCTCCTCGGCAATCGCGCTGTAGTGCTGAAACAGGCCTTCCTGGCGTGGGCTTGTTGTAGTACGGCGTGACCGACAGGATGCCCTCCGCGCCGGCCTGCTGCATGCGCAGGGCGGCTGCATGACCTCGCGCGTGTCGTAGCCGCCGGCCCCCGCGAGCACCGGGACCTGCCCCGCCGCTTCCTCGACGACGAGCTCGACGACGCGGACGCGCTCGTCCTCGCGTCAGCGTCGGGCTCTCGCCCGTCGTCCCGCACGGCACGAGGAAGTGCATGCCGGCGTCGATCTGCCGCTGCGCCAGCCGCCGGACGCCGCTTCGTCGACGCGCCGTCGGGCGTGAACGGCGTGACGAGCGCCGTGCCGCATCCTGTCCACGTCTCGGTGTCGCATGCACCTCACCTCCTGCAACGAGCCATGCACAAGTCGAGCATGTCCTTCATCGTGAACCAGCCCTGACGGCCCCGCACCCAGCGCGCCGCCTCGAGCGCGCCGCGTGCGAAGACGGTCCGGTCGCGCGCGGTGTGGGTCAAGCGTGATCGTTTCGCCGCCGCATCGAAGCCGAGCGTGTGCGTGCCGGGAATGGCGCCGGCGCGGGTCGAGCGAAGTCGACGGCGCAGTGTACCCCGCGTCGCGCATGATCTGCAGCAGCGCCAGCGCCGTTCCCGACGGCGCGTCCTTCTTCGCCGAGTGGTGAGCTCGTGGAGCCAGGCGCCGAAGCCGCGCGGCGCGCCATCAGCTCGGCCGCACGCTCGGCGAGCGCCACGAACAGGCTTGACGCCGAGCGCGAAGTTCGGCGCCGCCACCACGCCGATGCCGGCGACGTCGCGCCTCCGCGCGGAGCGCTCGGCCTCGTGCGCGCTGCCACCCGGTCGTGCCGATCACGACATTCAGCCCGCGCGCGGCGAGGTGCCGGGAAGTTGACCGGCACGGCGTCGCGGAATGGAGAAGTCGATGGCCACGTCGGCGTCGGCCCACGCGCCGGCGTGCCAGCGTTGTCCGCGTCGATCCAGCGCGGCCGGCATCTCGAAGCCGTACTCGGCGCTGAGCGACTCGACCAGCCGTGCCCATCCGGCCGTGCCCGAGCAGCAGCAGCGGCGCAGCGGCCGGTCGCTCATCGGGCGCTGCCCAGCCGATCGCGAAGAACGTCCTCGTGCAGGCGCGACATCGCCGCCGCCACATCCCGTCGCTGAGCACGACGGTCACGTTTCGGCGCGACGCGGCCTGCGACACCATCCGCAGCGGCAACACCTCGAGCGCGGCGATCAGCCGCGATCGCCAATGCGGATCGTCCGCAGGTTGTCGCCGACGGCGCAGAGAATCGCCATGCCGCGCTCGACGATCACCTCGCGCGAACTCCTCGAGCGCCGTGACGATCTCCGCAGCCGCCGGTCGTCGTCGACGGTCACCGACACGCTGACCTCCGACGTCGTGACGACGTCCACGCGGTCTTGTGGTGCTCGAACACCTCGAACACGCGCCGCAGGAAGCCGTGCGCCATCAGCATGCGCGTCGAGGTGATGTCGACCACCGTGACGCGGCGCTTGCAGGCGAGCGCCGTCAACGGCCGGTCGCCCGGGCGGGCTCGGCCGTGATGACAGCGTGCCCGCGCCCTTCGGGCCGGCGGCTGTTGAGGATGCGGACCGGAATGTCGGCGGCGACGGCCGGAAGAATCGTGCTCGGATGGAGCACCTTGGCGCCGAAATACGCCAGCTCGGACGCTTCCGCGAACGACAGCTGCGGCACGACCGCGCGCCGGTCCAGACGATGCGCGGATCGGCGGTGAGCATGCCGTCGACGTCGGTCCAGATCTGGATCTCGCGCGCATCCAGCGCCGCGCCGATCAGCGCCGAGAGTCCGAGCCGCCCCGGCCGAGCGTGGTCGTCGCGCCCTCGCGCGTGGCGCCGACGAATCCGCCGAGCACCGCGACGCGCCGCGCCTGCACGGGGCGCGAGCTCGCGCGCCACGCCGCGTCGCGTCGTCTCCGGCGAGCGGCATGGCCGCGGTGTGCTGGTCGTCGGTCACGAGCGCGCGGCGCGCATCGACCCACTGCGCCGGGACGCCCGCTTCCTCGAACGCGGCGGCGACGAGGCGGCTGCGATCAGCTCGCCGGCCGCGACGACGCGAACGGCGCGCGTGGAGGGCTCGCGCAGGAGGCCGATCGCCGTGAGCACGCGCGCGGAGCTCGTCGAACTGCGCTGCGATGCCGCGAGCAGCGCGTCGCGCGGCGGCCGCGCGCCGCCGAGACAGCTCCGCGACCGCGTCGCGATGCCGCGCCTCGACGCGTCGAGACGCGCGCGTCGCGCCGCGACCGCCGCTGCGGCGATTGGCACGTCAGCAGCAGCTCGTCGGTCATTCCCGACATCGCCGAGACGACGACGACCGGTGGGCCCTGCGACGCGGCGTCGCTTGACGATCGCGACGACGCGCCCGATGGCCTCGGCGTCGGCGACCGACGTGCCGCCGAACTTCATCACGAGCGGACGCATCAGTCGCCCTGCAGCCAGCCCTCCGCCAGCATCAACTCGGCGTTGAGCACGGCGGCGCCGGCGGCGCCGCGAATCGTGTTGTGCCCGATGGCGACGAACTTCGTGCCGAGCAGCGGACAGGGCCGGACGCGGCCGACGGTGACGGTCATCCCGCCGTCGCGCTCGACGTCGAGGCGCGGCTGCGGCGGAAGCGCGTCCTCGCCGACGATGGGAGCGGGCGGCGCGCTCGGCAGCGGAGCTCCTGCGGGCGGCCGCGGAAGGTGCGCAGCGCGTTGGCGACGTCAGCGGCGCTACTCGCGCTCGAAGGCGATCGACACTGTCGTGTGACCGTCGATGACCGGCACCCGCGTCGTCTGCGCGCTGATCACCGCGGTGTGGCGGCGACCGGTCGCCTTGCAACGCGCCGAGAATCTTCTGGGGCTCGCACTCGATTTTTTCTTCTTCGCCGCAGATGCCGGAATGACGTTGCCGATGATGTCGAGCGAGGCACGCCCGGATAGCCGGCCCCCGAGACCGCCTGCAGCGTCGTCACCATCACGGACCGGATCCCGAACTGCCTCAGCGGCGCAAGCGCCATCGAGAGCACGACGGTCGAACAGTTCGGATTCGTCACGATGGCGCCCCGCCAGCCGCGCGCGCGCCGCTGCGCCGGAGAGCGCCAGGTGGTCCGGATTGATTTCGGGGATGAGCAGCGGCACGAGCGGATCCATCCGATAGCTCCGCGCGTTGCTGACCACGATATGGCCGGCCTCCGCGAAGGCGGGCTCGAGATCTCCGCCGCGGCCGCGTCGAGCGCGGAAAAGATCAGCTGCGGCCCCCGGCCCGGCGTCAGGCTTCCACCGTGCGCCACGCAGACGCCTCCGGCAGCGGTCGCCAGCCGCCAGGTCGTGGCCTCGCCGTACGTCTTGCCCTCGGACCGCTCGCTCGCGGCGAGCCAGCCGGCCTGAACCACGGATGCTCGCTCAGCTGACGGATGAACTGCTGACCCACCATGCCGGTGGCCCCGAGTATTCCGACGTCGATCGGCCCGTCGCGCTTCACTGTGTCCATGCACCCATAAAAATAAAAAACCCGTCACCTTGATTATCAGGTCGACGGGTTGCGTTGGTGCCTTCGAGTTGTCGTTGAGCTCACGGACGCGCGCACACCCCCGACCGGCAGGACCGCTTGGCCCGCTTTCGATCGCTGAAGTGTTCTTGGAATGTCGCGAACAAGTGGGTGCGTGACTATAGCCGTGCGACTGGCGCTGGGGTCTAACGCTGTTTCTGGCCGCTCGACGTCGCGGATTAGCGCGGATGGCACCTGGCTAGTGCGACAGCGCCTCGGGTCGCGCCGCGCGGAGCGGACGGCCGTGTAGGCGAGCGCGGATGCAAGCCGCACTTGGCGTCAGCGGCGGCTTGCATCCGTGCTCGCCTACACGGCCGTTCGGGCGGGCGCGCGACGCGACCCGCAAGGGCTGTGGCATCTAGCCAGGTGCCATCCGCGAAAATCCGCGTGAATCCGCAAGAATCCGCGTTCCCCCAACAGCGTGTCGAATTCAGCAACGCTCGTTCGTCTTTAGCCCGAACGCTGCAAGGAAGCGGCGGAAGGAGACGACATGAGGACAGGTAAGTTGTTGGCCACGCTCGCGATCGGGCTGATCTGCGTAGCGGCGCCGGGGGCGAGCGGTGGGATCGATGCGAAGGCCGCGTTCGCGCAGCTGAAGCAGTTGGAGGGCGTCTGGGAATCGCGTGGCGCCCAGGGCAGCGTTTCTCGATCCGAGTTCGAGCTGACGGCGAGCGGCACAGGACCTGCTCGAGCGCTACTCGAATTCGGCGATGCCGGGGAACGGACGGATGGCTACCGCGTATCATCTCGACGGCACCGACCTGGTGCTCACTCACTACTGCATGGCGAACAACCAACCGGTCTTACGCGCCGAGCGCTTCGATGCCGCAGCCAGGGAGATCCAGTTCGAATTCCTGCGGGCCGGCAACCTGCCCTCGCCGAACTCGGGACACATGCGCCGCGCGAAGTACAAGCTGGTCGACGGCGACCACTTCGTGACGGAGTGGGAGTTCTTCGAGAACGGCACCAAGAAGATGACCGAGGTCGAGACCTTCACCCGCGTCAAGAAGTAACCAACACAATCATTCAGAGGACGATGATGCCCAAATTCATGCTTTTGCTCCACGACGATCCCGGTCCGTTCATGGCGATGAGCCCCGAAGACATGCAGAAGGCGATCGAGAAGTACGTCGCCTGGGGATCGAAGCTCCGTGACCGCCGGGATTTTGCTCGACAGCAACAAGCTCACCGACGAACCCGGCCGAGTCGTGCGCGGACACGGCAAGAACATCCGCGTGACCGACGGGCCGTACAGCGAAACCAAGGAAGTCTTCGGCGGCTACTACACGATCACCGCCGACACGCTACGAACAGGCCATCGATCTCGGCCGCGATTGCCCGTCGCTCGAGTTCGGCGGGACGATGGAGGTCCGGCAGATCGAGGAGTATGCCTGACACGCACCAGCTCGTGGACCATCTGTTCCGCCAGCAGGCGGGGCAGATGGTCGCCTGGCTGACGCGCGTCTTCGGCCCCGCCCATCTCGAGCTCGCCGAAGAGGTCGTGCAGGACGCGCTGGTCAAAGCGCTCCAGCAGTGGCCGTTCACCGGTGTTCCCGAGAATCCAGCCGGCTGGCTCTTCAAGGTGGCGCGCAACGGCGCGCTCGACGTCCTCAGGCGCAGCGCGTTCCTTCGCGCGCGCTCGGCCGAGATCACCCGAGAGCTCCAGGAACGGGAGTCCCCCATCGACCCCGCCCCGCCAGGGATCAGCGACGACGAGCTGCGCATGGTGTTCATGTGCTGCCACCCCGACCTCCCCGAGGACTCGCGGGTCGCCCTGAGCCTCAAGACGGTCGGCGGTTTCAGGTACCGCCGAAATCGCCCGCGCCTTCCTGAGCAGCGAGAGCACCATCGCCCAGCGCATCGTCCGCGCGAAACGCACGCTGCGCGAGAATCGCATCGCGTTCGAGTTGCCGACCGACGATCACCTGGTCGGCCGGCTGGATTCCGTCCTCGAGGTGATCTACCTGACGTTCAACGAGGGCTACGCCGCGCACGGCGGAGAGGATCTCGTTCGCCAGGATCTCTGCCGTGAGGCCATCCGGCTTGGGCGGACCGTCGCGGCCTCGCCGGTTGGCGGCCCCGCGGCCGATGCCCTGGTCGCCCTGATGTCGTTCCAGGCGTCGAGGATCCCTGCCAGAATCAATGCGGCCGGTGAAATGGTGCTCCTCGAGGAGCAGGACCGGACGCTGTGGGATCGCGCGTTGATCGGGCTCGGCTTCGCGTACCTGAATCGCAGCGCCAGCGGAGATCGCATGACGACCGTATCACGTCCAGGCGGCGATTGCCGCCGTCCACGCCGTTGCGCCGCGAGCGAGGATACAGACTGGCGGCGGATGTTGGCGCTGTACGACGATCTGCATCGCCTGAACCCCTCACCCGTCGTCGCGTTGAATCGTGCGGTCGCGCTGGCGCGCGTGGAGGGACCGGCCGCAGCACTCGTTGAGGTGAGCCGGCTCGAGCAGGAACCGGCGCTCGCCGATTACTACCTGCTGCCGTCGGTCAAAGGGGCCCTGCTCGTGGAGGCCGGAGACACGCGCGCGGCGGCGCGGGCGTTCCGGGAGGCGTTGCGACGGCCGTGCAGCGAACCGGAGAAGCAGTTCCTGATCGCGCGCTCGAGGGGGGGGGGGGTCTATCGCCCGACCCTGAAGGCGATCGTTTCCTGCGTGGTGCCGGACTCAGCCTTCGCCGTGAACTCGATCATGTATTCCCCGGCGCCAAGCGATGAGAGCTGCAATTCAGCTTCGAAGGTCGATCCGGTCGCCTGGAGGGGAATATCCACCATCGCCCCACCGCTGCGGTTGAGGAGCCGGGCGGTGACGGTCGGGACGACGCCGCCAGGGGCGTAGGCGTCGATGCGGATCAGCAGCCGATCGGCGCGGCTGAATTCCCGATCGACCGCGGGCGCGGCAGACGGCATGGCACGGATGGCCTGCAGCTCGCGAACGCTGCGTGCGGCATACAACCGCGGCGTGCCGAAGGACACGGCGACCTGCGTGAAGTCGGGGACCTTCAGTTCACGTGTGACGGAGTCGAGGAGTTCCCCTCGTGTTCCCTCGACCGCCATCCGAAGCTGCAGGGCCCCGGGGGGCGCGTCGAATGTGACGACGCCACCGGTCTTGGGCGCAGAGGCCGACGCGGTCGGCGGCGGAGCGGCGGCCGCGGCACCCTCTGGCACTCGGCCGCGGAAGACGGGGCGACCGTCGGGACTGATCGCCGTGATCATGACGCGTGCGGCGGCGTCCGTTTTCTCCGCGACGCCGACTTCGGCGCCGGGCTCCCAGGCGATCGTCACTTTCGTCAGGCCGTTCTCCCCGCGTGCCGTGCCGATCCAGAATCGGGCCGCGTGCCCTCGCGACGGGACGGCGAGCTCCGCCAGCGCCTTGTTGATCGCCGGTGGCGCTTCCGGTTTCGGCGGCGCGGTCGCGCGCGCGACGTCTTCCTTGGTCAACGCCCAGTAGCCCTTCCGCGCGCGGACGCTGACCCCGCGCCGCTTCACGTTGACCTTGATCTCGTGGAACCTGCCGTCCTGGGGAGCTTTCGCCGAGGTGTAGCCAAGCAGGTAGTAGCCGCTCGAATCCCGCATGATCTGCTTCATCCCGACGGCGAGGTCGTTGCGGTTCACAATCGCCCGGCCATCGGTGTTGTTCGCCAGCACGTGCAACGTGTCGATGGCGGCGCGCAGGTCCTGCGAATCCTGCGTGATCCCGACGCCCTGCTGAATCCCGTACTCGAACACTCCGAGGCCGCGAGGATCGACGGCGTAGATGGACGTGTTCTGCCGGTTGAGAATGTCGAAGGTCTGTCGCATCTCCGACGCGAGGTCGGTCGTCGCCGTCCACGTCGAGCGGTCGTCATTGCGCGCCATCGCGTTGTTCCGATTCGGGTTGTTCATCCCGGGGAACTGGGCGTTCTGGTCCTGCATTTGTGGCGGCAGCATCGTGATCAAGCCTTCGCTCACGAAGATGATCGACTTGCGGCCTTCGCGAAGACTGCCGAGGCGCATGGCGGCGGCCTCGAGCGCGCTCAGCGTGACCTGGTTCCTGATCCGCTCGACCACCGAGGCCGGGTAATACATGTACTGTTCTTCGTAGGCGTTGCGCGGCTGGTAGTTGAACTTGCGCCCTTCGAAGTTCTGGACCGCTGACGTGAGTCGCGTCCGATTGCGCGTGAAACTGATGTCGCCGATCGGGGTGAGCGGATACATGACCGCGACCATGTCGGCGGGAGCGAGCTGGTTCTCGATGAACTCGATGAGCGGCTTGCGCACGGCCATGTCGTTGCCGCGGCTGACGTGGTAATCGTCGAGCAGGATGACGAACAGCCGCACCTCCGGGCGCGCCGCTTCGCGTTCCTCGTCGATCGCGCTGCGGATCTCGCCATTGGTCGGGCCTTCGATCTGATCGAGCGGATCGACCTTCACCACGCTGAAGGTTTCGACCTTCTGCGGCTTGCCGTCCTCGAGCACCGTGAAATCGTCCTGCTGGAGGTCGAGGACCGGGTTGCCCTTGTCGTCGCTGACGATCACGTCCACGCGCACGAAATTGATGCCGCTCCGGAAGACGGGCTGCTGGCGCGCCTGCTCCTGCGTGGCGGCCTGGCCGGTGCCTGTCGCTGGGGGTGGCTGTTGGGCCGAAACCTGCAGCGCGGCGGCGGCGATACCGGCAGCGACGAGAATCCGGACAAATGGTACGCGCATATAGGGTTTGGACGCGTGGCGGCGGGGGTCGGCCTCAACCGGGATGATAACATTCTGAGGATTTCCCAAGGAGCACGACCGTGAGTCAGGACACTGCCGAGATCGCCCAACCCCTCACCCTGCTGGCCGAAGACGAACAGATCCTGCGGGACAGCGTTCGCGAATTCGCCGAGGCCCGCGTGCGTCCGCTCGTGCGCGAAATGGACGAGCACGCCAAAATCCCCAAAGAATTGGTCAAGGCGCTCTTCGATCTCGGCGTCATGGGCATCGAGGTCCCCGAGGCGTATGGAGGAGCCGGCGGCACCTTCTTCCATGCCGTGTTGGCGGTTGAAGAGCTTTCGCGCATCGATCCGTCGATCGGCGTCCTCGTGGACGTGCAGAACACCCTCTGCATCAACGCCTTCCTGCGCTGGGGCAACGAAGACCAGAAGCGCCGGTATCTCACGCGCCTGGCTTCCGACACGGTCGGCGCCTACGCGCTGTCAGAAGCCGGGTCCGGCAGCGACGCCTTCGCGCTGACCACGCGCGCGAAAGAGGACGGCGACGACTACGTGATCAACGGCCGCAAGCTCTGGATCACCAACGGCAACGAAGCCGACATCTTCATCGTCTTCGCGACCGTCAATCCCGACGCCGGCTACCGCGGGATCACCGCGTTCATTGTCGAACGCGGCATGGCGGGATTCACCGTCGGCAAGAAGGAAGACAAGCTCGGCATCCGCGCCAGCAGCACGTGCGAACTGATTCTCGAAGACTGCCGGGTACCGAAGGCCAACGTCCTCGGCGAGGTCGGTAAGGGTTACAAGACGGCGATCGAGACCCTGAACGAAGGGCGCATCGGCATCGGCGCGCAGATGGTTGGCCTGGCGCGCGGCGCGCTCGACGCGACGATCAAATACACGAAGGAGCGGAAGCAGTTCGGCAAGGCGATCGCGGAGTTCCAGGCCGTCCAGCACCAGATCGCTCGCGCCGCCGTGGACGTCGAAGCCGCAACGCTCACGGTCTACAACGCCGCGCGCCTGCGCGACGCCGGCCGGCCGTTCCTGACGGAAGCCGCCATCTGCAAGATCCTGTCGTCCGAGGTCGCCGAGCGCGTCGCCTCGCTCGCCGTGAACCTGTTCGGCGGGAATGGCTTCGTGAAGGAGTACCCGGTCGAGAAGTTCTACCGGGACGCAAAGATCGGCAGATCTACGAAGGCACGTCGAACCTGCAGTTGCAGACGATCGCGAAGCAGTTGCTCGGCTGCCAAAGGCGCGGCGACCCGAAGCCCCTGCTCGAATGCATCTCTGTCCTACGAATCAGCAATGACGTGCTCCGCGATCACCATCCGCTGCACTTCGGAGGTCCCCTGATAGATCTCTGTCGCGCGCACGTCTCTGAAGAGCCGCTCGACCACCGATCCCCTCCGATAGCCCTTCGAGGCGAGGATCTGCATCGCTTTGTCCGCGGCGCGATGGGCCGCTTCTGACGCGTAGAGCTTGGCCATCGCCGCTTCGACCGTTACACGTGAATTACGCGATCGCGCGTCGGCGGCTTTCAGCGTGAGCATGCGTGCGGCGTCGAGTTCCGTCGCCATGTCGGCGAGCATCCACTGGATCGACTGGTAATTACCGATCGGCTGGCCGAACGCCTCGCGCCGCCGCGAGTAGTCGAGCGCCTCGTCCAGGGCCGCCGATCCGACGCCGAGCGCCTGCGCCGCAATGGCGACGCGACCGCCGTCGAGCGCCCACATGGCGAGGCGAAACCCCTCGCCGGGACCGCCAAGCAGTGCGTCCGCCCCCACTCGCACGTTCTGCAGTTCGAGATCCATGCACCCCAGACCGCGCACGCCAAGCGAATCGGTCGTGACGTGCCGTGTGAGGCCCGGCGTGTCGGACGGTACGAGGAATGCGCTGATGCTGCGACCGCTGAGACCGTGCCCTGAGCCTGTGGCGGCAAAGATGATGAAGAGGTCGGCCGCCTCCGCGTTGGCGACCCAGACCTTGCGCCCGTTGAGCACGTAGCCATCGTTGTCGAGCCGCGCGACCGTCTGTTGATTCGCGGCGTCCGAGCCGGCGTTTTCTTCCGACAACGCGAAGGCGCCGAGCGCCTGACCCGATGCCAGGCGCTCGAGCCACGCCTGCTTCTGGATGTCACTGCCGAAGCGCGCGAGCGGCTCGGCGACGAGCGAGTTGTTCACCGACGCGATGACGGCGACGACCGCGCTCGCCTTGGCCACCGCCTCCATCGCCAGCGCGTAGCTGACGTAGTCCATGCCGGCGCCGCCCGCCTCGCGCGGAATGGTCACGCCCATCAGACCCAACCGCGCGGCCTCGGCGATCAGCGCGCGCGGGAACTCCCCCGCGTCATCGATGGCCGCCGCCCGCGGAGCGACGTGCTCGGTCGCGAACTCGCTGATCTTCTGTTGCCAGGATTTCTGCGCGTCGGTCAGTTCCAGGTGCATCGTGCCATTCTAACTGCGACGCGCGCGCCGGTCGGCCCAACCTCAGATGGATTCCGCCGCTGGCAGGTTCGCCGCGCGGCTCCTGGCACGCATGTCGCCGACGCCCGCCTGACGCCGATCGTAGGTCACGCGCAAGACCTCCTCGAGCGTCGTCTCCCCCCGCTTCACAAGGGCCAGGCATTCTTCACGCAGCGAGATCATTCCACCCGCGCGGCCTGCCTCGTAAAGGCGGAGTTCACCGGCACGCCCGAGCACCAGCTCGGTGATCGTGTCGTCGATCGTCAGCAGCTCGAAGATGCCTGTTCGGCCGCGGAATCCCGTGCCCCGGCAGTCATGACAACCCTGCCCGCGGAAATAGGAGGCGGGCTCTCCCTGGCGGAACATCGCGCGCAGCGCCGGCGGCGTCTCGACCTCCACCCGGCACGTCATGCACACGCGGCGGACCAGCCGCTGGGCGGCGATGCCGATGACGCTCGAGGCAGGAGGTAGGGCTCGAGTCCCATGTCTATGAGCCGCGCGACCGTGGCGACGGCGCTGTTGGTGTGGAGCGTGGAGAGCACGAGGTGGCCGGTCAGCGATGCCTCGATCGCGACTTCGAGCGTCTCGCAGTCACGGATCTCTCCGACCATGATGACGTCCGGATCCTGTCGCAGGATCGAGCGCAGTCCCTTCGCAAACGTGAATCCGGCTTTGTCGTTGGTCTGTCCCTGGTTGACGCCTGGCAGCGCGTATTCGACGGGATCCTCGATGGTCACGATGTTCTTGCCGGTCTGAATCAGCTCACCGAGGGCGGCATAGAGCGTGGACGTCTTGCCGCTGCCCGTCGGCCCCGTGATCAGCAGGATGCCTTCGGGCCGATGAATCATCTGCCGCACGCTCTCGAGCGCGGCGCCGTTCAATCCCGCCTTATCCAGGGTGAGCCGCAGCCGGCCGCCGTCGAGCAGACGCAGCACCGCTTTCTCGCCGTGCACCGTGGGATACGTCGAACTCCGCATGTCGAGCCGCTGGCCGCCCACGGTGGCGCTGAACCGCCCGTCCTGCGGCAGCCGATGTTCGGCGATATCCATGCAGGAAAGCACCTTGATGCGGGACACGAGGGCTGGGGCCAATTGCGGAGGCAGCACCGCAATCTCGCGGAAGGTGCCGTCGACGCGGAACCGCACGTGGAAGTCGTCCTGGCGGCGCTCGAAGTGGATGTCGCTGGCCCCGTCGGTGGCTGCGCGCGGCGATGACGCGTTCGAGCACCGCGGCCGCCGACCGTTCCGCCGCTTCATCTCGTGCGAGGAGCTCGAGTTCCGCGGTCGGCGAATCGATAACCACGTGCTTCGCATCGGCCGTCGCGAGATCGGGCAGCCATTCGTCGCAGTAGTAGCGGTTCAGCGCCGCGACGATTTCATCCTCGAGCGCCAGCACCGTCTGGATCTCACAGCCGGACGCGAAGCGAAGATCGTCGAGTGCCGCCAAGTCCTTGGGCATCGGGAGCGCCACGAGAAGCGTCGCGCCGGTTTTCTGCAGCGGGAAGGCCGTATGTCGTCGCGCAACCTTTTCAGGGAGCGCGGCGAGCGCATCGGGATTCACCGTGTACGCGTTGACGCGGGTCGTGGGCACGCCCAATTGCGCGCTCAGGACTTCCAGCAGCGCGTCGGGCGTCACCACGCCGTGCTCCACGAGGACCTGGCCGAGCCGACGTCCGCTGGACTTCTGTTCCTGGATCGCGACGTCGAGCTGCGACTCGTTAATGAGCCCCCGTTCGACGAGCAATGCCCCCAGGGCCGTGTGCCCGTGGGGGACGACCGGAGCAAAGCCCTTGGAATCCGTCAGCGATAAGATTCTTCGGTCGTGAGACGTGCCGAAGCCGAAGGGAAGTGAGAGGCTGCATCCACCGGCGTCGAGCAAGTGCCTGACCAGCGAGCCCTGCCCCTAAGTTCCGCAGGGCGAGTGGTTTGGCAGGCTCTATACTTCCATCCCCAAAACGCACTGTGCCGTGACGGAACATCGGCTGGCAGTTTTCGCGCACCGCGCGCACGGCCGGACGGCCGTTAGCGTGGCGGTGACAGGCGTTCGAAAAGTGGCCGGAGCTTGTCGCCGGTGGCGGGAAGTTCCTCGGGGAGAACGCGGGTCTGACCGACGACGGTCATGAAGTTCGTGTCGCCGTTCCAGCGCGGGACGACGTGGATGTGGAGGTGGCCGGGAACGCCGGCGCCGGCGGCCTTCCCGAGGTTGATGCCCATGTTCATGCCGTGCGGCCCGAAGGCCTCGGTCAGCGCGATCTCCGCGATCCGGGTCAGCTCCATCAACTCGGCGCGCTCCTCGGCGGAGGTGTCCGCCAGATTCGCGACGTGCCGCCGAGGCACGACCATCAGGTGACCGTTGTTGTAGGGAAAGAGGTTGAGGATGACGAAACAGGTGTCGCCTCGAAACACCACGAGCGGCGCAGCGTTCTCGTCATCGGGCGCGCTGCAGAACACGCACCCCGATGATTCGCCACCACCGCTCACATAGGCGAGGCGCCACGGAGTCCAGAGGCGCTCTAACAATGCTGAATGCTGAATGTTGAATGCTGAAGTAAGTGTTCAATGCTGAAGAATGAATTCATCATTGCCGCCTTGGTTCAGCATTCAGAATTCAGCATTCAGCATTGCCAGCGCGAGCCGTCAGACGCCCGCGAGATCCGTGCCCGACGGCACAATCGGCACGGGCGCGGCGGGCGTTGGCTCCGGTTCGCGATTGATAAGGTCTTTCAGTTCCTTCCCCGGCTTGAAGTAAGGAACCTTCTTCGGCGGGACGTCCACTTTGTCCCCCGTCTTCGGATTGCGCCCCTTGCGCGGCTCGCGCCGGCGCAGACGAAAGCTGCCAAACCCGCGCAGCTCGATCTTCTCGCCGCGGTGCAGCGCATCGATGATGCTCTTGAACACCGTGTCGACAATGATCTCGGAATGTTTCTTGGTCAGGTCCGACACGCGCGAAACTTCTTCGACCAGTTCCGCCTTCGTCATGCTGCCGTTGGTCATGGAGCTCTCCACGTGCTACGTGCTACGTGCGCACGTGCCGCGTGCGAACGTGAGCACGTGCCACGTGCGGACGTGCGCACGTCGCACGTCGCAAGTAGCACGTTATTGCTGGTGCTTGAAGTGATCGCCCAGCGTCACTTCCGGTCGTCCCGTCGTCTCCGTGTAGGCTTCCCAGTCCGCCCGGAACTCGTCGTTCTTCAGCGCGCGGATGCTGAGACCGATCTTCCGTTCCGTGGGAATGAGCTTGATGATTTTCATCTGGTAGCTATCCCCCACGTTCAGCTCGAGCTTGCCGTCCTTGCCGGCCTGCTGCGAGTCGTCGAACTCGGAGACGTGAATCAGCCCCTCGATGCCTTCCGCCAGCTCGACGAACGCGCCGAAGTTGGTCAGCCGAACGACCTTGCCTTCGACCACGTCACCGACGTTGTGCTGTGAGAAGAACTCGTCCCACACGTCGGTCTGGAGCTGCTTGAGGCCGAGCGACAGGCGCTGGTTCTCCGCATCGATGTTCAGCACCATCGCCTCGACGGTGTCGCCCTTCTTGAGGACTTCCGACGGGTGCTTCAGGCGCTTGCTCCACGACATGTCGGAGATGTGGATCAGGCCGTCGATCCCCTCTTCGACCTCGACGAAGGCGCCGAACTCGGTCAGGTTGCGGACCTTGCCGGTGATCGTCGTGCCGATCGGGTATTTCTCGGTCAGCTCGTGCCACGGGTTGCTCTCGACCTGCTTCAGACCGAGCGAGATGCGGCGGGCGCCCGGATCCACACCGAGGACCATCGCTTCCACGCTGTCGCCGACGTTGAGCACCTTCGACGGGTGCTTCACGCGCTTGCTCCACGACATCTCGCTGACGTGGATCAGGCCCTCGACGCCCGGCTCGAGCTCGACGAACGCGCCGTAGTCGGTCAGGCTGACGACCTTGCCGCTCATGCGCGCGCCGACCGGATACCGCTCGATCACGTTCGACCACGGGTCCGCCTTCAGCTGCTTGTGGCCGAGCGAGACGCGCTCGGTGGACGGGTCGTACTTCAGCACGATGACTTCGATCTCGTCGTTGACCTTGAACAGCTCCGACGGATGCGTCACGCGGCCCCACGACATGTCGGTGATGTGGAGCAGGCCGTCGATGCCGCCGAGGTCGATGAACGCGCCGTAGTCGGTGATGTTCTTCACGACGCCGTCGAGCACCTTGCCCTCGGCGAGGGTGTCGAGCGTGTGCTTCTTCTTTTCCGCGTTCTCTTCTTCGAGGAGCACCTTGCGCGAGAGCACGATGTTGCCGCGCTTCTTGTTCACCTTGATGACGCGCATGCGCAGCTCCTGGCCGCGGAGGGCGTCGAGGTTGCGGACGGGACGGACGTCGATCTGCGAGCCGGGGAGGAACGCGCGGACGCCGATGTCGACGGCGAGGCCTCCCTTGATGCGCTCGATGACGCGGCCGATCACGACCTTGCGCTCGGCGTAGGCCTTCTCGACCTCGTCCCAGATCTTCATCTTCTCGGCCTTCTCGCGCGAGAGGACGACGTAGCCTTCACGGTCCTCGGTGCGCTCGAGCAACACGTCAACGGTGTCGCCGGGCTGGACGGTGATCTGGCCGGTCTCGTCGATGAACTCGTCGACAGGGATGATCCCTTCGGACTTGTAGCCGACGTCGACGATCACTTCTGACGGGGTCACTTTCAGGACGGTGCCCTTTACGACCTCGCCTTCCGCGATGTTGCGGAAGCTGTTATCGTAAAGATCGAGGAGACGCGCATACTCCTGCGGATCAACGTTTTCATCCGCGGGGTTGAGAGTCGTCATTTTCTCAGAGGGTTTCTGGGACGATCTCTCGACGGTTCCGGTCGCGCCACCTCCTTGTGGATTGTTCTGCTGCGTGTTGTCTGTTGCCATGCGAAACGGGTCCTCCTCGGTCGTGCATCTGCCGGGATCTCAGCTCCGGCGGGCTGTAGTTTGCGCTCGCTGTTGTTGCGATAAGCACTAGAAGATACAACAGTTAGGGGCCAACGGTCAAACCGGCCCACCCCTCCAGAGGCGTTGATGGCGAAGAAAAAGGCTGCAAAAAGCAAGGGTCGGAAGCGGACCTCGTCCAAACGCAAGGCAGGCGCGGGAGCTCGGGCAAAGGCCCGAAGCGCGGGCCGCCAAACGAAAGACCGCGCCGCCAAGACGCAAGGAAAGCCGAGAAGACAGGCGACTAAGCCGCCAGGCCCGCGCGAGCGCAAAGGCCTGCGACGCAAAACAGGCGCAAAAGGCTCGACGTACGCAAGCCCTGCCTCGCCGAAGCCCGGGAACGAAGCGTCGCGCGAAGGAAGCGGCCCCTCGTCGGCTCGGCGGCACCGGGCGGGAAAGCGAACTGGCTCAGACACCCGAAACCGGGCGGACGGTCCGTGGCCTGACCAATCCAATGCCGACCAGGCGTTCCACGGGCACCGCGGCGGGGGCCGGGAGCACGCGCCGGGCGCCGGCGCTCGAGCGCGCGCGCAAGCAGTTGCGGGAAATCGAAGAAACCGTCGAAGGCCCGCCCTCGAGCCTCGACATGGAACGCGGTCCGTCCGCCGCCCGCTCAGGTCGCCAGAAACTGAAGGACTCGATCGACGAACATCACGAAACCGGTCCGGCCCTGACGGGCGGCGACGTCGATGCGGATTGGGAAGATGCCTACTCGGTAGGTGACGAAGCCCCCGGCGGCGACAACCCCACCCCCGACCAGGACATCGTCGACGACATCGGCAAAGCCCTCGGCGTCGAGTATCAGGACAACGAAGAGCTCAAGGGCGCCGACAAGATCACCGAACGCGACAAGCACCGGTGGGAGCTCGATCCGGCATCTTCGGACGACTACAAGGATCGTGACTAGGCGATGCTGAATGTCGAATGCTGAATGCCGAATGGGAGCGAGATTGTCGAATGCCAACAAGAATCAGCAATCAGCAGTCGCCATTCAGCAATCGGCCTCAATCATCAATTAGCCGCAACGCAATACAAATACCGGTAACCCCGCAAGTACATCTCGCCGCCGCAAGCGCGGGCGAAGCGTCGAACTTGTCATCCAGCTTGTTGGTGGCGAGCACCTCATAGCTAGGACCGTGTTTGATGACGGCCGCGGATCCGTCCTGGCCGAGCACGTAGACCTTTCCATCCGCTCCCACCGGCGACGAAAAGACGTTCGGGACGCCTTCGATTCTCTGCACCTGGTAATGCGGCTTGCCGGTCTTCGCGTCGAAGACTGACAGCACACCGGTGTTCCCCTTCAGGAAGTACAGCACGTTGTCGTAGAGCAGCGGCGACGGGACGTACGGCGTGTCGCGGTCGAGCGACCACACCAGCGCGGGCGTTCCCGTGATGTCTCCCTTCGCGTCTGAGAGCTTCACGGCCTTGAGGTTGTTCCCGCGGATACCCGCTCATCAGGTAGACCATGCCGTCGGCCGCGACCGGCGAGGGGATCGGATTCGCGGTGAGACCGGCGGCCTCCCACACCATGTCGCCGGTGTCGGCGTCATAGCTGCGGACGCGGTTCTGGGCGCCAGTAATGACCTGCGCCTTGCCTCCCTGCTCGACGACGAGCGGGGTGGCCCAGCTGTCGATCTCCTGCCGGTTCTTCCGCCACACTTCCTTGCCGGTCTTCCGATCGAGAGCGGCGATGAACGATTCCCCCTGGTGGTCCCAGACGACGAAGACTTTGTCCTTGTGCAGCGCCGGTGTCGAGCCTTCGCCGAATTCGTTGCGCATCCGCTTGTCGCCGAGGTCCACGCTCCAGAGCGGCTTGCCGTTCATGTCATAGGCGTAGATCCCGCGCGACTCGAACGAGGCGACGATGATCTCGCCATCAGTCACCGCGGACGACGACGCATAGGTACCGAACTGTTGGTGCGCCCCCTCGTGCGGCGGCTCCTCGCGCGCCGTGCGCTCCCACACGGTCTTGCCTGTCTTGCGATCCAGCGCGAGCACCATGTAGCGCAGCGGTCCGCGTGACGCGGTATGTGACGCGGCCAACTCCGCTCCGACCGGGGCGGCGGTCAGCACGTAGACCCGATCTCCCCACACGACCGGCGACGAGCTGCCGCGCCCGGGGATCTCGACCTTCCAACGAACGTTCTTCGACTCGCCCCATTCGACCGGCGGCTTGGCCGTGCTCGACACCCCGGTGCCGAGCGGCCCGCGCCATTGCCCCCAGAAGTGTCGCCGGGGGCCGCGGCCCCCGTCAGCGAAGTCAGCGCAACGGCCGCAACGGCAGAGAAGAAACGGCTGAGTCCCATCACAGAACCTCTCCCGGACAACGGACAACGGACAACAGATGACGGCTCTTACGCCGCGTCAGCGGCTGGCGTTTCTCCGGACTGCCAGCACGAGGATCTGCTCCACGATCTCGTCGATGGGCATCGTCGTAGTGATTGGCGCGAACACGATCGTGCCGTCGTCGCCCCAGGCGCCGCCGCGCGGATTGGCCGCCTCGCAGAGGGGGATGACGGCACCGCCCGCGGTCGGGATCTTGTGCAGCTTGCCGCGCGCGAAAAACGCCACCCACTCTCCGTCTGGCGAAAAGAACGGCAGTCCAGCATCGGCGGTGTCGGCGAGGACCGTACGTGCCCCCGTTGCCAGCGTCCGGACGATGAGGCGGCTGGCGCCGCCGACGGTCGCGGGATACGCCACGTGTCGCGCATCGGGTGAAATCGCGATGCCGCCCGACGCGATGGGCGCCTCCCCGTCGATAGAGGAGATGACGAGCCGCGCTTTCGCCGGCGTCGATGCGACGGGGGCATCGCGCCAGAGACTGCCGGCAGCCCACCCGAGGATCAATCCAATCAGGACCCCGACAGTGAGCCAGGCTAGCCCTCGGTGTGCACCCGCGGGCGGACGTTCCGCGGTTGACGGCGCGGCTAGAAAATCGTCGAGCTCGATGCGCGCATCACCTGCAGACTGCAGACGCTGGGCGGGGGCGGGGCGAAGGCAACGGCGCACGAGACGCCGCAGCGGCTCCGGCGTGGACGTCGGCAGCGCGTTCCACTCAGGCTCGCCGGCAACGCCCGCGGCCTTTCCGCTGAGCATCTCGAACAAAACGCAGCCGAACGCCCAGATGTCGGTGAGATGGTCGACGCGTCCGCCGCGCGCTTGCTCGGGGCTCATGTACCCGGGGGTGCCGAGCACTATCCCGGCTTCCGAAAGCGCTGGTGTCGCCATCGTCGTCGCGCCGCTCCCAACCGCGACGTCTGCGGCGCGCGCGAGACCGAAGTCGAGCACTTTGACCTGGTCATCGGCCGTGACCTTCACGTTCGACGGCTTCAGATCCCGATGAATGACGCCCGCGGCGTGCGCCGATTCGAGCGCCGCCGCGATCTGGCGACCGATCCGCGCCGCCTGTTCCGGAGGCAACCGCCCACGCACGAGACGCTCGTCGAGCGTCTCTCCTTCGACGAATTCGAGGACGAGGCATCGATCGAGCCGGTCGCCCGTGATGCCGTGGATGATCGCGATGTTCGGGTGACTCAGCGAGGCGAGCAGCTGCGCTTCCCGCTCCAGCCGCTGCAGTCGCACCGGATCGCCGGCCAGCGACGCGGGCAGTGTTTTCAGCGCCACGTGACGGCTGAGGGTGAGATCGAGGGCGCGATACACCTCGCCCATCCCACCGCGCCCAACTGCGGCGACGACCTCGTAATCCCCGACGCGCGTGCCGGGCGAAAGTCTCAAGCTACCCTGCTGATTCAAGTTTTGTACGGACGACGGTAAGAATGTGCGCGACGACCGACTCGATCGGCATCGAGGTCGTATCGATGGCGAGGGCGTCGGACGACTGCAGAAGCGGCGAGACCGCACGCGTCGAGTCGCTGCGATCGCGTTCGGCCAACGCCGTGGCGATTTCCGCCAGCACCGCCTGCTGGGACGCGGCATGCGCGGGATCGCTGGCACGGCGGCGGGCGCGTTCCTCGGGAGAGGCCGTCAAGAAGATCTTCACGTCGGCATCCGGGAAGACGACCGTACCGATGTCGCGCCCTTCCATGACAATGCCGCCGCTCTGCCCCAACTCGCGCTGGCGGCGCACCAGCGCCGCTCGCACGGCGGGATGCCTCGCGACCGCGGCGGCCGCCTTGTCGATCTCCGGGGTGCGGATCAGACGCGCGACGTCGTGGCCGTCGATCACGGCGCGGCCCCCCTCGAGATCGAAAGTGGCGCGCTCTCCCAGCGCGGCGACCGCACGTTCGTCACCGATGTCGATCCCTTCGTGCACGGCCTTCCAGGCCACCGCGCGGTACATCGCACCGGTATCCACATGCCGGTAGCCGAGCCGCGCGGCGACGCCTCGCGCAACGGTTCCCTTGCCGGCGCCCGAAGGGCCGTCGATGGCGATGATGAGCGGCTTCATCACCGCCAATTATGCACTCGACCAAAAAACGCGCCGCGGCGGCTATGATCGGCGGCGTGATGCGCCGCCGGAAGGTGTTCGTCCTCGTTGGCATTCCGCTTCTGCTTGTCGCGTCAGCGGTCGGCGGATACGACTACGTCCGTGGAGCCGCGTTCGTCATCCGCGCCGCCGGCCTCCAGGGCAGCGCGCGCACGGCGGCCGAGTGGACCACGGAGGACGTCCGCGACGCCGAGACCACGGTTCCGTGGCGCGGCGGGACGTTGCGCGCCCGGGTCTTCACGGCGACGGATGCCGACGGCCCACCCGCCCTCCTCGTTCCCGGCGTGCACGCCGGCGGCATCGACGAGCCCCGTCTCGTGCAATTCGCGCGCGACGTCGCCGCGATGGGGCGCATCGTCGTGACCGCCGAACTGCCGGACCTGATGCGCTACAGCATCACGCCGCGGACCACCGACATGATCGAGGACGCGGCGACCTGGCTCTCGACGACGAGCGGCTTCGCGCCCGACGGCCGGATCGGCATGATGGGGATCAGCTTCGCCGGTGGACTCTCGATCGTTGCGGCGGGGCGTCCGTCGCTGCGCGACCGGGTCGCCTTCGTGATGTCGTTTGGAGGCCACGGCGAATTGCCGCGCACGCTGCGATATCTCTGCACCGGGGTCCAGCCGGACGGCGAGGTGCGACCGCCACACGATTATGGCGTCGCGATCATCCTGCTGGGGGTGGCCGACCGCGTGGTCCCAGACGACCAGGCGCCGGCGCTGCGCGACGCGATCCAGGCCTTCTTGCACGCCTCGCACGTGGACATGGTGGACAAACCGCAGGCGAAGATCGAATTCGCTCGCGCGAAAACCCTGGCGGACCAGCTGCCCGAACCCTCACGCCTGTTGATGGCGTACGTCAACGAGCGCGATGTGGCGAGCCTTGGTCCAATCCTCGCGCCGCACGCGGTCGCGATGGGAGGGAATGTCGCGCTCTCACCCGAGAAGGCACCACCGCCGGAGGCGCCGGTCTACCTGCTCCACGGCATCGATGACAACGTCATCCCGGCGGTCGAATCGAAACTGCTGGCCAACTCGCTCCGCGCACGCGGGGGGCGCGTGCACCAGCTGGCGACGCCGCTGATCACCCACGCCGATGTCGATCGTTCCGCCGCGGCGCGCGCCCTCTGGAACCTGATCTCGTTCTGGGCGAACCTTCTGGACGAACAGTAGGCCCGCCTTCGCGCACCGAATGGGTCGCGCGCTTCGGCGGGGCAGGCCCGAACTTCCCTTTCGCCGTGCCGGATGCCTCCCGCCTCAACGCCGCCACTTCCTCTTCGCTGAGATCGCGGAACTCGCCGGGGCGGATGTGGTCGTCGGTGATCGGTCCGATGCGGACGCGCTTCAGGCGGCTCACGGGATGGCCGACCGCTTCACACATGCGGCGCACCTGGCGGTTACGCCCTTCGTAGATCACCATCGAGAGGATCGCATTGGCCCCACGCTCGCTCTCGATCACCTTGTGCAGGTCGACCGTCGCGGGTGCGGTGCGCTCACCATCGAGGCTGATGCCTTTGCGGAGGCGCGCGAGCGCCTTCTCGTCAGGCACGCCGCGCACGCGGACGTGGTACTCGCGGCCGATGCCATGTCTCGGGTGGGTGAGCTTCTCCGCCAGGTCGCCATCGCTGGTGAGGAGCAGCAACCCCTCGGAGTCGTAGTCGAGCCGGCCGACCGGGTAGACGTAATCGCGCACGCCGCCCGTCGTCAGCAGGTCGAGAACCGTGGGCCGCCGCTCCGGGTCAGCGCGACTCGTGATGTAGCCCTTCGGCTTGTAGAGGAGGATGTAACGCCGCCGAGCCGGCGTCTTGACGCGACGTCCGTCGACCCGGATGTCATCGGTTTCCGGATCTGCTTTCGTCCCCAGCTCGGTGACCGTTTCACCGTTGACGGTCACGCGCCCCTGCGTGATGTATTCCTCCGCGGCGCGGCGGGACGCGATGCCGGCGGCGGAGAGGACCTTCTGAAGGCGCGACTGCATGTTCGCCTCAGTGGATCTAGTGAACCGTTTCCGGATCTTTCTCCGGTGAACGGGCTTCGGCGGCCGCGCCACCGTCCGCGGCGGGCGTCTCCGCCTGGCCGCTGTCGAACGGCAACGGGCTCGGCTTCTCGGCTGGCTCGCCGATTTCCATCGGCAGCTCGAAACCGAGCGCGTCCGCCATCTCCTCCACTTTCGGAAGGTCCGTAAGATCTTTGAGGCCGAACCGCTCGAGGAACTCGCGCGACGTCGCATACATGAATGGACGGCCGATCACCTGCTTGCGACCGACGGTCTTGATCAGTTTGCGATCGATCAGCGTCGCCAGGACACCGCCGCTGCTGGTCACGCCGCGGATCTCGGCGATCTCGGCGGCGGTCACCGGTTGTTTGTAGGCGATCACCGCCAGCGTCTCCAGCGCCTGCACCGACAATTTGCTGGTCGTGCGTTCGTGGAACAGCTTGCGGACCCATTCGTGCAGCTCGGGGCGGGTGACGATCTGGTAACCGCCGGCGATCTCCACCAGCTGCAGGCCGCCGGCGCGATCGTAGTCCGCGCGGACGGAGGCGAGCGCCGCATCCACGTCTTCCTTCGGTTCCGCATCGAGCAGTTTGTAGAGACTCTTCAACGTGACCGGTTCCGGCGACGCGAAGATCAGTGCTTCGACGATGGGCTTCAAGTGGTCAGACATATTCGGTTCTCGCCGGGTCTGCCGGGTCTAAAGACCCGGCCTACGTACTAGATTTCGATTCCGGATCGCCGAGTGGTTTGGGTGCATCAGCGGGCCGCGCGCGCTTGTAGACACGAATCGGGCCGATGACGCCGGCCTGGAAGACGCGCACCAGCTTCAGTCGAATCATCTCGAGCACGGCGAGGAAGGTGACGATCATCCCCGCCCGCGACTGCACGTCGGAAAACAGGTCTTCGAAGCCGAGTGCCTCGGTCTCCGACAGGCGCGCCAGCAACTGCTCCATGCGTTCCTCGATGGGGATCTGCTCGCTCGGCAGGTACATCTTGGGCCGCAGTTTGGAGCGCTCGACGACGTTGCGGAAGGCGCTGATCAGGCTGAACAGATCGACCTCGACCTCCGGCTCCGGCGCCTCGCCGGCGATCTCGGCAATCGGTCCGTCGGGACGCGTCCACTGCGCGCTGCGAAGCGTCTCGCGCTCGTGGAGCAGTTCCGCGGCGGCCTTGAACTTCTGATGTTCCAGCAGGCGCCGCACGAGCGCTTCGCGTGGATCTTCTTCAGGATCGTCCTGCGTGGGGTCTGGCCGCGGCAGCAGCAATCGCGACTTGATGTGGATGAGCGTCGCGGCCATGACCAGGAACTCTCCCGCCACGTCGAGGTTCATCTCCTGCATCAGGTCGATGTATTCGAGGTACTGCTTGGTGATCAGCGTGATCGGAATGTCGTAGATGCTGACTTCGTTGCGCTTGATCAGGTGCAGCAGGAGGTCGAGCGGCCCCTCGAAATTATCGAGCCGCACCGGGTAGGCCTCGAGAATGGATTCGAATTCCTGGTTTTCCATTACGAGTACTTCAGTTTCACCGCAGCGCGGACGCGCTCCATCGTTTCCTGTGCGACGCCGCGGGCCTTGCGCGAACCCTCGTGGAGGATCTCGCGCAGGCGGTCCGGCTTCGAGAGCAGCTCGGTGCGGCGCTCGCGAATGGGCTTCATGTGCTCGTTCAGCGCCGCCGCCAGCTTCTTCTTGACCTCGACGTCCCCGACCTTCCCTTCGCGGTAGCGGGCTTTCAGGTCCTCCACTTCGGCGACGTTCGGGTTGAAGGCGTCGTGATAGACGAACACCGGATTTCCCTCGACCGTGCCCGGGATGTCGGCACGTACCCGCTTGGGATCGGTGTACATCTGCATCACCTTCTTCCTCACCGTCTCTTCATCATCGGCGAGCTCGATGGCGTTGTTATAGCTCTTGGACATTTTGCGGTTGTCGAGCCCCGGCAGCCGCGGAAATTTCGTCAGGAGCGGCTTCGGCTCGACAAACAGCTCGCCATAGAAGTTGTGGAACCGCCGGACGATCTCGCGACTCAGCTCGAGATGGGCCACTTGATCCTCGCCGACCGGCACGTAGTGCGCGTTGTACATGATGATGTCGGCCGTCTGGAGCAGAGGGTATCCGAGGAACCCGAGCGTCGAGAGGTCCTTCTCGGCGAGCTGCTCCTGTTGTTCTTTGTAGGTCGGCACGCGCTCCAGCCAGGGGATCGGGATCACCATCGACAGCAGGAGGAAGAGCTCGGCGTGCTCGGGCACCATCGACTGCACGAAGAACGTGCTCTTCTCCGGATCGAGCCCGCCGGCGATCCAGTCGGCGACCATGTCGTAACTGCTGGCCACGACTTCGGACGTGTCCGCATATCCGCTCGTCAACGCGTGCCAATCGGCGACGAAATAGAAGCAGTCGTACTGCTGCTGCAGGTCTGCCCAGTTGTTGAGGGCGCCGACCAGATGTCCGAGGTGGAGTTTGCCTGTCGGGCGCATCCCCGACACCACGCGTTTCACAGCAAGAGCCTTTCGATCGCGTTTGCGACGGGCATGACGACGGTATTGAGAACCCCCGACAGGATCAGCATCAGGAGGATGATGAAACCGAACTGGCGCAACCCCTGGATGACAGGGGCGAACCGGTCTGGCAGCAGCCCGGCGAGCACGTTCCCGCCGTCGAGCGGCGGCACGGGCAACATGTTGAACACCGCCAAGCAGCACGTTGATGGAAAGGGCGAGGTACACCGCCCGTCCTGCCGTCGTCCCGAGCGCCGCATAGCCGCCCATGACGTTCAGCACCCCGGCGGCGGCAATCGCCATCACGATGTTGCTGGCCGGCCCTGCGGCGGCGACGATCATGAAATCGCGCTTCGGCTGCCCGAGGCGGCTGACGTTCACGGGAACCGGTTTCGCCCAGCCAAAGATCACCCCGGCAGTGAACAACCCGACCAACGGCAACAACACCGTCCCGATCGGGTCGATGTGCACGATCGGGTTGAACGAAACCCGTCCGAGCAAACGGGCCGTCGGATCACCGAGGCGATCCGCCGTCCAGGCGTGAGCCCATTCGTGAACTGTCAGGGAGGCCAGCACCACGCCAAAGCCCAGAAGTATGGAGGCGATATCCAACGAATTGACTGCAGTTGTAGCGCAGCCCTCGAGGGCTGCCGCGAAGCTGCCGTGGGGCTGTCAGGAACGCAGAAGCGTACGGCAAAACCCTTGATGTTTCAAGGCTTACGTAATCGGCCGTCGTATACTGCCGCCGAAGGATCCCTCTTTTACATCAGACATGAGCATCCCTTCGGGTGCCCGCCTGGGCCCGTTTGAAGTCGTAGCCCTGCTCGGGGCCGGAGGAATGGGGGAGGTCTATCGGGCGCGCGACGTTCGCCTCGGCCGCGAGGTGGCGATCAAGGTGCTGCCCGAAGCACTCTCCGCAGATCGCGAGCGCCTCGCGCGGTTCGAGCAGGAGGCGCGGTCAGCGTCGGCACTCAACCACCCGCACATCGTCACGGTGTACGACGTCGGCCGATCGGGCACCGTGTCGTGGATTGCGATGGAGCTCGTGGAGGGAAAGACGCTGAGGGAGCTCCTGTCGGCGGGACCTCTTCCCACGAAGCGCGCTCTCTCGATCGCGGCGCAGGCCGCCGATGCGCTCGCGAAGGCGCACGCGGCCGGGATCGTCCATCGGGATCTGAAGCCGGAAAACGTCATGGTCTCGAAGGACGGGTTCGTCAAGATCCTCGACTTCGGCCTGGCCAAGCTCGTGGCTCCCTCTTCCGACTCCGACTCGCTCGCGGCGACGGCGATGGGCGGCGCGACGCAGACGGGAGCGATCCTGGGAACGGCCGGATACATGTCGCCCGAACAGGCGGCGGGCGTTCCAGTTGACTACCGGTCGGACCAGTTCTCCTTTGGTTCGATCCTGTACGAAATGGCCGCCGGCCGCCGGCCGTTTCAGAAAACAACGACGGCGGAAACGCTCGCCGCGATCATTCGCGAGGAGCCCGAGTCGGTCTTGCGTGCCGCGCCGTCGGCCCCGCCTCCTTACCGATGGATCGTCGAGCGGTGCCTGGCGAAGCAGCCGGAGGACCGCTATTCCTCCACGCTCGACCTTGCTCGCGAACTGGCGACTGTCCGCGACCACCTGCCGGAGGTCAGCCGAACAGAAGAAGTTGTCGCGGAAAGGCTCAGGACTGGACCTGGTCGAGGTCGTTACCTCTCTGCCCTGCTTGCGGTGGGACTCGTTGGTCTTGCGGTCGGTGCTGCGCTCGCATTCCTGTGGAAAGGGCGGACCGTGGCGGACGTGCCCGCGATCCGCTACCTGACACACTCGGGACGCGACGGCTCGCCCGCTGCGTCGCCGGATGGTCGCGCGGTCGCATTCAGCTCCGATCGCGACGGCGTGCGGCGCATCTGGTTGAAACAGCTCGACGAAGGCGACGAGGTCTCGCTGACGGCGGGCGTGGACGACTTTCCCCGCTTCTCTCCGGACGGCTCGGCGATCCTCTTTTCCAGAACCGAACAGGGACGGACGTCGCTCTTCCGAATCCCCTCAGTCGGTGGTGAGCCGCGAAGACTCGTCAACGACGTGCTCTCGGGCGACTGGTCTCCCGACGGTCGGCACGTTGCCTTCGTCCGCTGGCAAGTCAAGGATGGGGTGACGAGTAGCATCCTTGGACTCGCCGCGGCCGGGGACGGCGCCGGCGCCCGCGAGCTCGCGCGGGTAGACAACGTGACACTGATCCACCCGCGATGGTCGCCCGACAGCCGGAAGATCGCCCTATCGGAGACGCCCCTCCTGGGGGGCGGCAACCCGACAGCGGTGTATGTGGTAGACGCCGAGGGAGGTCAGGCACGCGTCGTGACGGCGCCAGGAGCGATCGGTCAGATTTCCTCCACCGTCTGGCTCGCCAACGACGAGCTCCTTTACTCGCGATCCGAATCGGTGGCGGGCGCTCTGACGGCCAGCGCCGCGCGCGTCCTCCAGCAGAGCCTCAGCTCCACGGCCACCCGGATGATCCTGTGGTCGCCTATCAACAGCGGGACCCTCGACGTTATTGCGCCCGGACGGATGGTCTTCGACGGCGGCTCGCTACGAGAGAATCTCCAGCAGATCTCATCGACGGAGGGAGTGGCCGCTCCGGAGCACAGATGGCTGACCCGTGGCAACAGCACAGATCGTCAACCGGTGTACTCGCCGGATGGCGAATGGGTGGTCTTCTCGTCGGACCGCAGCATCAACCTCGATCTCTGGGCGGTTTCAACCAAATCCGGGGCGATTCGGCGCCTGACCCGGGATGCGGCTGATGACTGGGATCCAGGATTCCTTCCGGACGGGAGGATCGTGTGGAGTTCGAACCGCAGCGGACCGTTCGAGATCTGGATCGCCGAGGCTGACGGAAGCGGCGCGAGACAACTGACGAGAGATGGATTGAGCGCGCAGAACCCGACCGCCACACCGGACGGCCAATGGGTCGTCTACGCCTCTGGCAATCCGGCCCACCGTGGCATCTGGAAGATTCGTCCGGACGGCTCGGGCGCGGTCAGACTCGTCACCGCAACACCGGTTATCCCCGAGGTCTCACCCGACGGTCAGTATGTCGCCTACCTGATCAACCGGAGGACGCCTCGCGCCACTGTGCGGGTGGCGACCGTCGCCGACGGCCGCGACGTCCCGTTCTCGATTGCGGTAGGTACCGAGGGACGCCGCGGGTCCCTGTTCACTACGGGACGAAGCCGATGGACGCGAGACGGGAAGGCGATCGCCTACGTCGGTCAAAACGAAAGCGGTCACTATGGCATTTACGTCCAGGACTTCCTGCCGGGACGCGATACGACCGGCTCGCGGCGGCCGCTCGCGGGCTTCGACTCGGAGACAGCGACCGAATCGTTTGCGTTCTCTCCGGACGGGAAACGATTGACGACCGCGGGCTGGGAACAGCTCTCGAGCATCCTGATCGCCGAAGGCGTTGGCGGCGTCTCGCCGCCAAGCCGCAAGCGATGAGTGCTACCGCGGCGATCCGGCGAAGTAGCCGAGCACGGCGTCGGCGCATTTGACGCCGACCACGCGCACGAGGTCTTCGCGCGTGGCGCGGCGGACGCCGGCGACGCTGCCGAAGGCGGTCAGCAGCGCCTTGCGGCGCCGCGGACCGACGCCGGGGATGGTGTCTATTTCCGAGCGGAGATCGCGCTTCGCGCGGGAGGCGCGGTGGAACGTGACCGCGAACCGGTGCGCCTCGTCGCGGATTCGCTGGATCAGCAACAGCGCCGGGCTGTCCTTCGGCAGCGCAATCCCGTCCACGTGCTCGCGCGTGAACAGCAGTTCCTCTTTCTTGGCGATGCCAACCGCCAGGAGGTTCGCGAGCCCCAGCTCCTCGAGCGCCGCGTACGCCGCGCCGAGCTGCCCCTTGCCGCCATCGATGAGGATCAGATCGGGAAATGGCCCGCCGTGTTCCAGCAGCTTGCGATAGCGCCGCAAGACGACTTCGTACATCGATTTGAAATCATCCAGAATCCGAGGTTCGGGATCCGCGCCGAACCCCGAATCCCGAGTCCCGAGCCCCGACTTGTCCGCCGTAGCGTTCGCGAAGGCGGAACCCCGGATCTTGAACTTGCGATAGTCGGATTTCTTCATCCGGCCGTTCTCACACACGACCATCGACGCGACCGTCTCGCTCCCCTGGATCGTGGAAATGTCGAAGCACTCGATGCGCCGCGGCAAGGCCGGCAAACCCAGGACGGCGCGGAGGGTCTCCAGCGCGTCGAAGTTCGCCGCGACGTTCTCGTTGAAGCGCGCCTGGTAGGCGACCGCCGCGTTGCGCGCCGCCAGCTCCAGCAGTCCGCGTTTCTCGCCGCGCTTAGGCACGACGATCTTCACTCGCCGTTCAGCCGCGGCGCTTAACCAGCCGTCCAGCATCTCGGTGTCGGTCTCCGAAAACGCCACCGGTATGTGGACCTCCGGAGGCGCGACACGGTCGACATAGAACTGCTGCAATGCGGCCTGGAGGATGTCGGCTTCTGACACGACCGGCTGCAACCGGCCGCCGCTGGCGCTCTCGGGGAGCGCGACATCGGTGTTTTCCGTCGTCAGCTCCACGCGTTCGACGACGCGGCCGCCGCGCACCTGGAAGACCTGCACGACCGCGCCGGGCGGGCCGGCTTTGATCCCGAACGCGTCGCGGTCGCCGAGCTCCACGGTTGACATCTTCTGCTGCCGGGTCTGCAGCGTCTCCACCGTGCGGATCGCATCGCGTAGCTGCGCCGCCTGCTCGAACCGTTCCTCGTTGGACGCCCGCGCCATGCGTTCTTTTAGCGTCGTCAACAGCTCCTGGTTCCGCCCTTCGAGGAAGAGCCGTGTGTGTTCCACCGCCACGCGATACTCGTCGTGGCTGCAGATCTCGCGCACGCACGGCGCCACGCAGCGGTGAATGTCGAACTCAAGGCACGGCCGCTGCCGGTCCCCCGTGATCGCCTCGTTGCACGACCGGATGCCGAAGAGCTTGTGCGTGAGCGACATCGTCTTCCGCGCAAACGAGGCGGGTAGGAACGGGCCGGCGTAAAAATGGTCGTCGCGTTCGACCTGCCGGGCCACCAGCACCCGCGGAAAGTCCTCCCCCACGGTCAACTGCAGGTACGGGTAGTTCTTGTCGTCGCGCAACAGGATGTTGTAGCGGGGGAACCGCTGCTTGATCAGGTGGTTTTCGAGCGCCAGCGCCTCCACGACCGAGTCGGTGACGATCACTTCGAGCCGCTGCGCCTCGTCGAGGAGGGCGTCGATACGGGGGCTGACGCCCTGGGCGCCCAGGTAGGACCGGACGCGGTCCCGCAGCACCTTGGCCTTGCCGACGTACAGCGTTTCCCCGGCCCCGTTGTAATACAGGTAGACGCCGGGCTGCTCCGGCAAACGGGCGATCTGGGCCTTGAGGTCACGAATCGGCATGCGTTACACTGCGAATTCTTGCGTGTTTTGAACCTTTCATTATACGGGCCCGACCGGGGATTCCGGCCTCATCCATGACCTTTACCGGCCTCATCGGCCACATCTGCATGTTCCCGCTGCGCGTGATCATCAACGCGTGCATCGCCCTGCGGATCAGCCCCAACGTCCTGACGTTCGTCGGCCTCCTGATCAACGTCGCCGCCGCCTGGCAGTTGGCCTACGGCCGGTTCGTGACGGCCGGCTTCATCATGATCGTCGCCAACATCTTCGACTTCATCGACGGCAAAGTGGCGCGCGAAACCCACGCCGAGACGAAGTTCGGTGGCTTCTGGGACTCGGTGATCGACCGATTCTCCGACATCGCGCTCTTTATCGGGCTGATCTATCTGTACTCGTCGCTGCGGCGCACCGATTACGTGATGATTACCGCGCTGGCGATGATGTTCGCGATCATGACCAGCTACACGCGCGCGCGGGCCGAGTCGCTGATCGCCAAGTGCAAGGTGGGGTTCATGGAGCGGCCCGAGCGGATCGTGCTCTTCATGATCGGCGCCTTCACCAACCGCATGGCCGCCGTGATGTGGGTGATCGGCGTGCTGTCGGTCTTCAGCGTCGCGGACCGGATCATCTATACCTATCGTGAATTGAAAGACGCGCGGCCGGAGCCGGCGGGATGAAGGAAGCCGTCTCGCTCCCCGCCCGGATTCTGTGGAACGCGTTCTTCTGGACCTACGAACGCGCGACCTGGCAGTACGACGTTATGGTGGTCGCCATCCTCGCGTTCGTCTGGCTCACGCCACCCGACTGGCTGAAGGATCCGATGGCGACGGGCGAGGGACCCATTGGGTGGATCCTGGCAATGCTGAATGCTTAATGCTGAATGCTGAATTGAAGGGGAAATGAGGCAATTGAACCCATTCAGCATTCAGCATTCGACATTCAGCATTGCCACTGTCAAGCAAGGTCGCGCTCGTCGTGGTCTCCGAGATCGAGTGATTTGTCGGTGAAGTGGATGTCGTGGGCGGCGATCTTGTCTCGCAGCACGCGGCGGGCCTCGCCGTAATAGCGCTTCGGGACGGTCAGGAGGCGGCCGAAATCCCTGAACCGGTCGAGCAGCACCAGCGTCAGGTGGTGCTCCCCTTCCCGCCAGCTGATCCCGCCGATGTTCGCGTAGGGCACGAAGCCGCCATCTGCCCAGATCCCATCCTCGTAGAAGCCGCGACCGATCTTCAGGCTCGCAGGAACCAGATATCCGAAGTACAGGAGCATCATGCATTCCGGGAACACCGCCTCGGGGTGCCAGCGCAACACCGCGAGCTTGTAGGCGATCAATACGCTGAGGATCGCGCCGAGCCCGAGCAGCAACAGGTAATGCGGCGGCTTGCGCCCCGGCCAGGTCAGCACCGCGGATGAGCGCAGGCGGAAAAAACGGATGAACTGGAAAAGCAGACGGAGGTTGGCGATCAGGAAGCCGACGCCGAAGACAAAAAGGATCCGGGAAAGATCCATGGCGACTTAGACACCGGATCCTACACGGAAGTTTCGTTATTGGCCGAGCCGTGGGTCAAAACAATGCCGGCAACGGGCCTCGTATGTGCCTTGAGCGCCCACGAGCACGCGCTCGCTGCTGGCGACGAGCCGCTGGGTATGGTTGGCGGGCGAGCCGCACACCATGCAGATGGCGAGCGTCTTGGTGATGTATTCAGCGATCGCGAGGAGTTGCGGCATCGGCTCGAACGGCTTGCCGAGGTAATCCTGGTCGAGGCCGGCGACGATGACCCGTTTGCCCTGGTCGGCAAGGGTGGTGCAGACCGCCGGGAGTTCCTGGTCGAAGAACTGCCCTTCGTCGATCCCGACCACCTCGGTTTCCTCGAGGACCTTCTCGAGGAGCTCGCGCGAAGTCACCAGGTTCTCCGACGCGATCCTCTGCTCGCTGTGCGAAATGATGTGGTCCTCGCCGTAGCGGTTGTCGATCCGTGGCTTGAAAATCTGGACCTTCCGCTTCGCGATCTGGGCACGCCGCAGCCGCCGGATCAGCTCCTCGCTCTTGCCGCTGAACATGCTCCCGGTGATCACCTCGATCCACCCCGCGTTGGGACGAGCCTGGGTGATGTCCATCTAGGCGCGGGAGAGGTACTCGCCGCTCTCGGTGCTCACACGGATCGTGTCGCCGGGATTGATAAACGGCGGGACGTTCACGACGAGGCCCGTTTCCGTCGTGGCGGGCTTGATCTGGTTGCTGGCCGTCGCTCCCTTGATCCCCGGCGCGGTGTCGGTGACCTTGAGGTCCACGGTCACGGGCAACTCGATGCCGACCGGCTCGCTGCCGTAGAACTCCACGGCGATCACCGAGTCGGGCTTGATGTAGTTCACCGCGTCGCCCAGCACCTCGGAGGACATGTGGATCTGCTCGTAACTGTCCGTGTCCATGAAGTGGTAATCGTCGCCGTCCTTGTAGAGGTACTGCATCTGCTTCTCGTCCAGGATGGCGCGTTCGACGGTGTCTTCCGACCGCAGCTTCTGGTCCGAGAGCGACTGCGTGCGGATATTGCGGAACTTGGCCCGCACGAACCCGCGCAGGTTCCCCGGCGTGACGTGTTGCAACTCGAGCACCCTCATCAGATCGTCGCCGATCTTGATCAGCATGCCCTTCTTCATTCTCGTGGCGTTAATCGAGCTCATTAACTTCCTTGCACTGGCCGGGTCTAAAGACCCGGCCCTACATGACGGGTCGTTGCCGGGTCTAAAGACCCGGCCTACGTACAGATAACGGTCGTAGGCCGGGTCTTCAGACCCGGCGAACGGTACAACCCTCGAATGGTACCAGCGATTAAACGCGGATTACAATCGAAGGGATGTCTCCGAACCCCTGGCGCGATTTGCGCGGCTGGCACGAGCGCCTCGAGCGCCTGGCCGGGCACCACGCAGATGGCTGGGTGCCGCCCATCGACGTCTTCGAAACCGCCGACCGTTATGTGATCGCCGCCGAGCTTCCCGGCCTCGACCGCAACCAGATCGAGCTCGCCATGGAAGACTCCCGGCTCACGATCCGAGGCCAGCGCGTCGGCGGCCCGTCGGGCACCGACGTCCACTACCACCAGGTCGAGCGCGGCCACGGCACGTTCTCGCGCACCTTCGAGTTCGCCGACAAGGTCGACGCCGAACGGGTGTCGGCCGACCTGACCGACGGCGTCCTCACGGTCACGCTGCCGAAGGTGCCGCCGCCGCCCGCTCGTAAGATCGAAGTTCGCTGAAAGCAGGTCCCGCCATGGCTCGCCGCATTCTTGTCGTCACCTTGTTCATTACGACCGGTTTCCTTGCCGGCCTCGTGCTCACCGGCCGCATGCGCACCGCCGACGAATCCGTCGCATCGCAATCGGCCGCCGCGCGCACCGACGCGGCACCTCAAGGCCGTCCCGCCGTCGCCGCTTCGCTCCCCGACCTGACCGGCATCGCCGAACGCGCCGTCAGCGCCGTGACCAGCATCTCGTCGACGCAGATCGTCCGCTCGCGCCCAGACCCGTTCTGGCAGTTCTTCTATCCCGATCAGATGCTCGAGCAGCGGATGCAGAGCCTCGGCTCTGGCGTCATCGTGTCGAGCGACGGCTACGTGGTCACCAACAACCATGTCATCGGCGACGCACGCGCCGAGGTCTCGGTCATCCTCGCCGACAAGCGCGAGCTGAGCGCCACGGTGATCGGCACCGACGAGACGACGGACCTGGCGGTCCTGAAGATCAAGGCGGGAAGCCTGCCGACGATCCCCTGGGGCGACTCCTCCCGGCTGAAAGTCGCGGAATGGGTGCTCGCCATCGGCAACCCCTTCGGCGTCTTCAACCAGACCGTGACACTCGGCATCGTCAGCGCGACCGGACGCAACGTCGAAGGGCTCGGTTACGAAGACTTCATCCAGACCGACGCGGCGATCAACCGCGGCAACTCGGGGGGCGCGCTGATTAACGCGCGCGGAGAGCTGGTCGGGATCAACACCGCGATCTACAGCGAGACCGGGGGATACCAGGGGATCGGCCTCGCCGTCCCCAGCAACCTGGTTCGGAAGACGATGGACCAGTTAGTGAAGGAGGGGGTCGTCCGGCGCGGCACGATCTCGGGGATCCTCCTGCAACACATGACGTCGGAACTCGCCGAGCGCCTGGGTGCGCCAGACGCGCGCGGCGTACTCGTCACGCGTCTGGACCCCCGCTCAAAGGCCGCCGCCGCCGGCGTCAAGCCCGGCGACGTCATCGTCGGCATCAACAATGCGCAGATCGACACCGCCTCGCAATTCCTGCGCGCGATCGCGGAAGCGCCGATCGGCAGCACCGTGACGCTCAACGTCCTCCGCGACGGGAAGCGGACAACCGTGCGCGTCCCGATCGATCTCGCCCAGGCCGCGCGCCGCCGGCGGTAAATCAGGGACAGCGCTCCACTGAAGTCGAAGGACAGCCACTCTCTCTTCACATAAGGCCAGAAGACCAGAAGGTATTAGGGGACGTATTGATGATTGCGAGAAGGCTTCTTGTGCTGGCGTTCACCGCCGCGGCGCTCTGCGGCTCTCCCGTCTACGCACAGTCGCCTCCTGAAAACCAGATCCTGCTGAAAACCGCAGCCGCCGTGTTGAAGGTCGAGCCGCATTGGACTCATTCGGTTAACGTCTGTAGCGACTGTCCGCCCCTGACGGACGAACAGCTGGGCGTGGCGTCGGGTAGCTGGCATCCCCGAAACGATGACCGGGATCTCGTCACCGTGAACGTCCATCGCATGAGGACAGCGGCTGCGGCTGCCCGCTATCGCGATGTGGCCTTAAGGAATGTTCACAAGGGATGGACCACAAAGCCGTATGACGCGGGGGATGGTGCTGTCCTGGCGACTTATCCTGACTCGCGAGGTTTTACTCAGTACCAATTGACTGTGTGGAAACGAGAGTTTCTGATCGTAATAAGCGCTCGTTCGCAGGAGCGCCTCGCCCAGTTCATCCAGTTCGTCCTGGAGGCCGTGCCGCCGAAAGCGCTTCAAGCCGGAGGTTTAAACACTATTTCCTCCTGATCTTCTGATCTTCTGTGAAACGTCCAGTGGCTGTCGGTCGGCGAGACACGGCAGCGGAGTCGGTGGAGTAGCAGCGCCATTCCTGTTCAACCCCCACGTTGATGCCGATGCGGCGGCTCCAGGCGATTTCGGGGGTGGGCAGATTGGCGTCCTCGATTCGGAGGCTGGAGCCCACGAGGTCTTTGAGATTCTGACGCAGTGAAATGCCCAGCGCGCGCGTCAGGTTGCCGGGGCCTCGGCAGAGTGCGGCGGACTCGTAGGACGCGGCCGTTTTCCCCGTTCCTTTCGCGCGGCGCCGGCGCATCAGCGCCTCTCCCTCGAATGGCTCCAGTGCGCGGATCAACACGGCCGCCGGCCACCCTTCGGCTTCGGTCACGGCGTTCACCAGGTAGTGGATGCCGTAATTGAGGTAGACGTAGGCGAGGCCCGGTGGGCCGTAGAGGGGCGCGTTGCGCGCGGTCGGCCCCGGCGCCGCGTGGCAGGCGGGATCGGACTCGCCGATGTAGGCCTCGGTTTCGACGATGATGCCCGAGGTGAGGCCGGCGGGCGCGTCGTGCACGAGGACCTTGCCAATGAGCTCGCGCGCGACGACCAGTGTCGGCCGCCCGTAGAAATCGCGTGGAAGCCTACGCGCCACGCAGCTTGATGCGCTCGATCGCCCGTTCGGCGGCGGTGCGGACGTCCACGTCGCGATCCGCAAGAAGCGCGGCGAGCGCGGGGATGTGCTCCTGGGTCCCGACAACCCCGAGGATCAGCGCGGCATTGCCGCGCACGGCCTTGTCGGGATCCTGTAACCGTTGCACCAGTTCAGGGGCGACGGTCGGCCCGAGTTCGATCAGGTACTCGGCCACCTGCGCGACGGCCTTGTCGTCGCGGAGCATATTCACCAGCTGCCCGCTGTAGTCCTGGCCAAGCTTCACGAGCGCGAACGCCATGGCCGCGCGCACCATTCCCGAGGAGTCCTTCACCACCCCGGCTTCGAACGCAGGAAGCTCTGACGTATCTCCGACCCGGCCGAGGCCCTCCGCGGCCGCGCGACGGATGTACTGATCGCGATCCGCGAGACGCGACTTGAAGAGCGGCACGCTCGACGGATGGGCGATTTTCGCCAGGGCATCGAGCGCCGACCACGCCCCCTCGCCGCGCCCGTAATGCTCGACCAGCTTGGTGAGCGATTCCACCGCGGCCGTTTCGCGGATGTCGCCCAACGCGCGCATGGCCGCGAATCGCACCGGCTGCTGCGAGTCGTTGACCGCCTTGATCAGCTCTTTTCCAGCCGAAGTCACCTTGAGCCGTCCGACGACGCGCGCCGCCGCGGTCCTGATCGCGGGATCGTAATGGTCCAGGGCCTTGATCAACTGCGGTGCGGCATCATCCGGCAGCGGCGGCTGCGCGATCGAGCCGAGTGCATAGATCGCCTCGATCCTCACCTTCGGATTCTCGTCGTCCACGGCCTTCAGGAGCCCGGTGATCAGCTCTCGGGGCACCGGGCGAGGCCAGACGGCGAGAGGCCCAGCGCTGAATGCGGTCTCGGCCCTCCCCCCGCCGCTGCGCGTCTCGATGATCAAGGCGACGTACTTGCGCGCCTTGACGTCCCGCACCAGGAAGAACGACAACTCCGGTGCCGATCGCCTCGAGCTGGACGTGGTCGAGGGGATCGTTGACGAGCGGAGCGATCGGCAGGATCGCTTCTTCGTAGCGCGACTCCCTCAGCAACTTGAGCGCTTCCATGCGCGCGTCCGGATCGGGGTTCCGCAGGTTCCGCACGACGTCGTCATAGCGCGCCTGCTGCGTCGCCAGCGCCAAGACGATCAATATGACTAGTTGCATAGAGCCCTCTCGAGCAGTGGGGTTGCTCGGGGCGACTCGGAAACTTAGAACTTAGAATTTAGAACTTAGAACCAATGGTTCTTAGTTCGGAGTTCGTAGTTCTAAGTTTAAAAGCCGCCCGAATCACCCCTTTGCCCCTATCAGCTTTGTCGCGACGCATAGGCGTTAGAGCGGCCGACGGCCAGCACGTCGCGCAGGTAGCGTCCGGTGTGCGAATGCTCGGCCTGGCCGATCTGCTCGGGTGTTCCGATCGCAACGATCTCTCCCCCCTCGGCGCCCCCTTCGGGGCCGAGATCGATGATCCAGTCGGCCGTCTTGATCACGTCGAGGTTGTGCTCGATGACGAGCAGCGTGTGGCCGGCTTGCAGGAGCTTCCTGAACGCGGCCAGGAGCTTCGCGATGTCGTCGAAGTGCAATCCGGTCGTCGGCTCGTCGAGGATGTAGAGCACGCGATCCCCGGTGTTCGACGACAGGTGCGCCGCAATCTTGATGCGCTGCGCTTCCCCGCCCGACAGCGTGGTCGCCGGCTGACCGAGGCGCAGATAGCCAAGGCCGATCTCATCCAGCACCTGCAGGCGCCGGAGGACTTTAGGTGACGAGGCAAAGAACGCCAGCGCTTCGCGCACCGTCATGTCGAGCACCTGGTCGACGCCGCGGCCGCGATACTTGACGTCGAGCACCGTCGACTTGAACCGTTTGCCCTCGCACTGATCGCAGGGAACGAAGACGTCCGCCAGGAACTGCATCTCGACCTTGACGACCCCTTCACCCTCGCACGCTTCGCAACGGCCGCCGGGAACGTTGAAGGAGAAGTGGCTGGCGGTGAGTCCGCGCGACCGCGAGTCCTTGGTCGCCGCGAAGAGCTCGCGGATCGGATCGAAGGCCTTGAGATAGGTCACCGGGTTCGAACGCGGGGTGCGGCCAATCGGGTTCTGGTCGACCAGCACCACGTCGCTGACGAACTCGTGGCCTTCCAGCTTGTGGTGGGAGCCGACCCGACGGTCCCAGTCCCCTTTTGCCCGCTTGAGGGCCGCGTAGATAACGTCGTGGACCAGCGTGCTCTTGCCCGAACCGCTGACACCGGTGACGCACGTCAACACGCCGAGCGGAATGTCGACGTCGACGTCCTTCAGGTTGTGCTCGGTGGCGCCGAGAACCCGGATCTTTTGCGCGATCGGCTTCCGGCGGGTGGCCGGCACCGGAATGGCCAGCTCATCGCGAAGGTACTTCGCCGTCAGCGATCGCGGCTCGTTCAACAGGCCCGAAAGCGGTCCGCTGAAGATGACGCGTCCCCCCTGCTCCCCGGCGCCGAGGCCCATGTCGACGACCGCATCCGCGACCCTGATCATGTCGGCGTCGTGCTCGACCACGAGGACCGTATTCCCCTGGTCGCGCAACTTGCGCAGGATCTTGATCAACCGCTCGTTGTCGCGCGAGTGGAGCCCAATCGACGGCTCGTCCAGCACGTAGAGCGTATCGACGAGCGCCGAGCCGAGCGACGTCGCCAGGTTGATGCGCTGCGACTCGCCGCCCGACAGCGTGGACGAGAGCCGATCGAGCGTCAGGTAGTCGAGGCCAACGTCGCGCAGGAACCCAAGACGCCGGCGGATCTCCGCAAGGATCTTCTCGGCAATCGCGGTTTCCTTCTCGGTCAGCAGCAGTTCTGTAAAAAAGGCCTCCGCTTCGCGCACGGTCAGCGCCGAGACCGCATCGATCGTGCGGTCGCCGATACGCACGTCGCGCGCCTCGCGGCGCAGCCGCGCCCCGTTGCATTCCGGGCACGTCAAGTAGCCGCGGTAGCGGCTGAGGAACACGCGGACGTGCACCTTGTATTTCTTCCGTTCCAGCCAGCGGAAGAAGCCCTTCACGCCGTCGTAGGATGCCCCGCCCGGCCCTGAGCTTGCGGAAGGGCTGGTCGAAGGACTCGCCTTCAATGACAAACGTGCGTTCCTCGTCGGTGAGCTGCGACCAGGGCACGTCGAGGCGCACGTTGCCCTGCTTGGCGGCGCGCTTCAACTCGGCGAGCTGCGCGCGGTAGTGCGGCTTGCTCCATGGCTCGATGGCGTTCTGTTGCAGCGACTTCGACGGGTCGGGCACGACCAGGGCCATGTCGAGCTCGATCACGTTGCCAAAGCCATGGCACACCGGGCAGGCGCCGAAGGGGTTATTGAACGAAAAGAGCCGCGGTTGCGGGATCTGGTACTGGATGTTGCACGGACGGCATTCGAAGCGCTCGCTGAACTCGTGCGTCCGGGAGGCCTGCCCCTCGAGCAGCTCGATCGCGAAGGCCGCGCCCCCACCTTCTTGATAGGCCGTTTCGATCGAATCGGTGAGGCGGGTGCGCATGTCCCCTTCGAGCTTCAGGCGGTCCACGATCACCTGGAGCGAAGTGCAGTCCACGCAGAATCGCCGGATCGATATCCTCGAGCGTGACGGCGGCGCCATCGATGAGCAGGCGCCCGAAGCCTTTCCGCCGCAGGGCCGCCAGCGTTTCGGCCATCGGGTCCACGAACTCGGGAAGCGGCTGCTGGGGCGCGGCCGCGTCCTCGATCGCTTGCTCCTCGGCGTCTTCCTCCTCGACTTCCCGGGTGACCGGGTGAGACACCACGGTCACCACCGGCATCTCGAACCCGATCAGAAGACGCGCGCCGGCCGGAAGCTCTCCCAGCCGGCGGGCGACGACCTCGGCCGTCTCACGGATCACCTCGCGTCCACAGCTCCGGCAGAACGTCCGACCCACCCGGGCGTAGAGCAGCCTCAAGTAATCGTGAATCTCCGTCGTCGTGCCGACCGTAGAGCGGGGGTTTCGGATGCTGTTTTTCTGACGGATGGCGATCGCGGGACAGATGCCCTCGATGCTCTCGACGTCCGGCTTTTCCATCCGTTCGAGGAACTGCCGGGCATAGGCCGATAACGACTCGACGTACCGGCGCTGCCCCTCGGCATAAATGGTGTCGAAGGCGAGCGACGACTTCCCCGACCCGCTGACGCCGGTCATGACGACCAACGACCTCGGCGGGATGGTGAGGTCGACGTTCTTGAGGTTATGCGTGCGCGCCCCGCGGATGACGATCTGCCCGCGGCGCGACTCGGTGTTAGTGGCCATGTACGGTAACGATCTTTCGAAGAACCTGAACAGGCCATAGTAGCCGCTACGGCGAGGTGCCTTCAACCTCTGGCGCGGAAACCGTGCTATTTTGATTGCCACTTTCCGGGTGTTCCCGGGGGCTGGTCCCCGAAGCGATCACCGGATTCCCTGGAAGAGGGGGCTGTGTCAGTTCGTCTGTTTATCGGTAACCTGCCTTATGCGGCTTCTGAGGCAGAGTTGCGAGAGCACCTGTCGAGTGTCGGGGAACCCGCCCAGATCGTTCTTCCCGTAGACCGGGAAACAGGCCGGCCGCGCGGCTTCGCATTCGTGGATTACACGGAGCGGAACGTCGCGGAAGAGGCTATCCGGCGATTCAATCAGCAACCATTCAAGGGGCGTCCGCTCGCGGTCAGCGAAGCGCGCCCGCGCGAAGAGCGTCCGCCCGGCCCGCGGCCCGGCGGCTTCAGCGGTCCCCGACCCGGAGGTCCGCCGAGCGGCCCCGGCGGCGGAGGATTCGCCCCGCGCCCCGGCGGCTTCTCGCCGCGGCCAACCGACGGTGGCGCTCCCGGCTCGCGCAGCCGGAACTTCGGGCCCGACGCCCCGCCGAAGAACAAGCGCAAGCCCCAACGGAAAGACGAAGGCCGTCCCAAGGGTCCGATTAAGGCTCGCCCGGTAACGACGCTTTACGACGAAGACGAAGACTGGCGCGCCAAGGACGAGGACGTGGACATCGATAACGTCGCAACGAGCAAGGCCGAGGCGGAGGCGGAGGCCGAGGCCGACCAGGTCGAAGACGACGACAAGGAGCAGTAATGCTGACGCACGTGAAGGTGCTGGCGGTCCTCTACATCGTGCTGGGCGCGCTGGGCGTGCTCAGCGCACTGTTGTTGATGATGGTGTTCGGCGTAGCGGCTGGAAGCGTTGGGGTCTCAGGAGATCCAGACGCGGCGGTTGCGCTCCCCATCATAGGTTTCGTCGGGACCGGGCTGTTCATCTTCCTCCTGGCCATCTCGCTGCCTGGCGTGATCGTGGGTTTCGGACTGCTCAAGCTGAAGTCCTGGGCCCGGATCGGGGGCATCGTGCTGTGCGCGATCAACCTGATCAATATTCCGATCGGCACGATCCTCGGCGCGTACGGGCTCTGGGTTCTCCTGAATGGAGAAACGGAACGCCTGTTCGCCAGCACGCCAGTCCACGTCTAGACGGCGCCGAGTAGCGCACAGCTCTTGCATACCTGGCGGCAATGTCCCATGAGGACGCTGCCGCCAGTTCGTTCGTTCCGCCCGTCAGTTCTCCCCGCTCGCACACCTCCACCGATCAGTGGCAGAGCTTCGAGATGCGCATGCGCCGTCGTCGCGCGGAGCGATGTGCGTTGCGCGCGGAAGTTGCGCTCGAGGCCGGCTTCCCCGATGACGCGCGAGAGGCGCTCGACGAAGCCCGCCGCCTCGACGCCTCCATCGTTGAGTTCGACGTCCTTCAAGCTCTCGTCGCGGAGCGCCAGGCCGCGTTGGGTCGGGACCAGCGGGCGCGCCGCATCCGTCGCGTGAGTGTCGCGGCCGTACTGCTTCTCGCGGTTACGGGGACAGGGGTCTGGCTCGACGCGCTCCCGGTTCCAGGTTCCAGGTTCCCGGTTCCCACCTCCGCGCTCACGCGCTACGGCGGGCCAAGCCGAAGCCCCGAGTCCCGAGCCCCCGACCTCCGCGCTGAAGCGCTACGAAGGAAGAGCCCCGAATCCCGGGAACCGGGAACCGGGAACCTGGAACCGAGAGCGCGAGGAGCTGCCCTCGCTCCCGAGCGCGACTGTCTTGACGCACGTCACGCTGCCCGCTGTCTCGAGTCCCGAGCCACCATTGCCGGCGGTCGCGCAGCCACTGAACGAAGGGCCGCCGGGGTCGGTGGACGAAGGCCCCCGGGTGCGCACCGCGCTCGCTCGCTACGAGGCGGCCTACTCCACACTGAGCGTGTCGGCCACGCAAGAGCTGCAGCGGCTGTCGCTGGGCCAGTGCACCGTCGCGATCGATGGTGCGGCCGCACGAGCCGAGTGCAATGGCACCGCGACATGGACGCCCAAGATTGGCGGCGGCTCGCGCACGGAATCGCGCAACTGGCGATTCGAGCTGAAGAACGCCGGCGGCGAATGGCAGGTCGTCCGCGCCGAAGCGCGTTAGAAGCTGACGGCCGTCATCACGAGCCCGAACAGCAGAGGTCGCCTCTGCGAGTTGGGCGTGTTAGAATTGAGTCCTCCAGCGGAACACACTTTGAGTAATCTCCTTCGCCACTCTCATCGGCGCCTGCGTGAGCTTTGTCTGCTCGTCCTCCTGCTGGCGACGACGAGCGGCTGCGCCAGCCACTACCGCCTCGCCCCGGCCGCCGCCGCGTTGTCCGATGCGTCGTTCGGCGTCAGCTGGCTCACCCCCTCCCTGGAAACCGATGCTCGAACGCTTGCCCGGTGGCGAGCCGGCGTCGGTCAACCCCTGGTGGCCTCGAGTAGCCGGGCTGCGGCTCCCGAGTCGATCGAGGGCCTGACGATCGTCAGCTGGAACATCGCGCTGGGAGCTGGCGACGTCGCCGAGCTGTTCAAGCGACTCCAGCAAGCCCGGCCGAATCACGCCGTGGTGCTGTTGCTCCAGGAAGCGTTTCGCGCCGGCGAGGATGTGCCGCGCACCCCGATGAACGCCGCGTTTGCGGGAAGGCTTCGGTGCGCCTCGGGCCGCGAGATCGACGACCTCGCGCGGGCGCTCGACCTGTGGATGTACTACGTGCCGTCGATGCGCAACGGCGCGCCGGGAATCTCAGACGAGGACCGCGGCAATGCGATCCTCTCGACCATACCACTCGAAGATCTCGTCGCAATCGAGCTGCCCTTCGAGCGGCAGCGCCGCGTGGCGGTCGCGGCCACGGTGCGCGGACGAACCGGCGAGGGAGAACCGTGGAAGCTCCGCGTCGCCAGCGTGCACCTCGACAACATGGCCGGCCTGAGCCGCGGGTGGATCGGCGGCGAGTACGCCCGCGTGCGGCAGGCCCGGGGACTTCGAGAAGCCCTCGGCGGATCGGATCCGCTGGTGCTCGCCGGCGACTTCAACACCTGGTTTGGCTTCACCGACGCCGCCTACGTGGAAACCGCCCGCGCCTTTCCCCAGACCCGCGTGAGCGACCAGCGCCGGACCTTCCTCGGCCTCATGCGTCTAGACCACGTCTTCTACCGCTTACCGGCGAGTTGGCGCACGGACGTCCGCCGCGCCGACACCGCCCACGGCTCCGACCACCACCCGCTAATCACCACGATCGCGTTCTGACGTACCTCGAGTTACCCGGGTGTCTCGGACAGTGGGGTTGCTTGCGGCGGCTAGAAAACTAAGAACTACGAACTTAGAACTAAGAACGATCTTGTGGAACGCCTCGCGGCTGCGCCGCTCGGCATCGTTAGAGCCGGGTCTAAAGACCCGGCACGACATCTCCACATTGGACCTAACTAAAGAGGGCCGACGCGCAGCGTCGGCCCTTCAACAAAATCGTTCTAAGTTCTTACTTCGTAGTTCTTAGTTTTCGAGTCCCCCCGAGCAACCCCACTCCCCAACAACGCCCGGCTCTCGCAAATCACTTACAGCCCTGCGCGGACAGAATGCCGTCGAGCAGCTCGCGAAACTGCGTGCCTGAAACGCTGCGGTTCTGGGCCGGGGACCGTCTTGTGGACGACGACCATGTCGCGCTGCGGGAGAACCGTGATGTATTGGCCGACCGCTCCCTGTCCGGTATAGGCGCCGGCATACGGTCCGGTCGCCGCGGGTCCGTCCCAGATCCACCACAGGTAGCCATAACCGAATGGCCCCTTGCGGTGACGCTCCGGGTTCATCTGCGTGACGGGAGTCACGACGCTGGAGATGCGGCGCGCCCAGTCGCGGGGCACGATCTCCTGCCCGTTCCACTCGCCGTTGCGCAACATCACGTAGCCGATCCTCGCCATGTCGCGCGTGGAGAAGTTCATGTGATACGCCAGGTGGATCGACCTGGCCCGATCGCCACTGCGATTGTGCGAGGCGCGATCGAAGTCGCGCATGCCGATCGGGCGCGCCAGGTCCCTCTCGAGCGCGTCGTAAATGCCCTGCTTCGTCTCCTGTTCGAAGATCGTGCCGAGGGCATTGAAGTCCCAGTTGCTATAGAGGTAGTAGGTGCCGTGCTTCTGCGAGCCGCGCGGCGGCGCCGACGCGAGGTCGTCGCCGCGTTCGACGCTTCGTGATACACGCCTGACCGCGCGCCGAGAAGATCCGCGATCGTCGCTTCCTTCTCTGACGGCAACAGCCCGCCGTGATCGTCGATCCCCAGCTCGGCGAGCGTCTTGTCCACCTTGATGGTGCCGTTCTTCACGTACTTCCCGAACAACATCGCCAGGACGCTCTTCCTCACCGAGGCCAGGTAGCTGACTGCCGTGACGTCACCGTACTCATAGAGCACGCGGCCACCGACGATCGCCATGATGGCGGTCGTCGAGAACCCCTTCGCCCGCGCCGTCACGAGATCCAGCTTGTCAGCGCAATACCCGACCGTCTTTGGATCGGCAATGCGCTCCCACTCCGCGCCGGGAAAAATTCCCGATGCTGTCCGCGTCGCGGCGACGGGCGTCGATGTCGGCTCATGGCTCGCGCAGGCCGCCGCGATGAGACCCGCGAGCAGAAGACCGGAGAGAAGCCGTTTCATGACATGGCATAATGATGCTTCTCCACGCTCATGGCAATCTCCTCCGGCTCCCGAATTGGTCCGTACTCAGTGCTGAGCACGCTCGGACTGGGTGGGATGGGTGAGGTCTATCGCGCTCGCGATCCGCGCCTGGGGCGTGACGTTGCCGTCAAGCTGATTCGAAAATCCGCGCACGACCAGGAAGGCGCACTCGACCGGCTGCTTCGAGAAGCCACGCTCGCCTCCTCGCTCAACCATCCAAACATCGTCACGATCTACGACACCGGCGTCGTCGGCGCCGACCGTTACGTGGCCATGGAGCTCGTCGAGGGGACGACGCTTCGCAAGCTGGCGGCGAACGGGCTGCCGGTGGAGCGCGCCGTCCAGATTGGCCGGCAGGTCGCGGAAGCGCTCGCCGTCGCGCATGCCGCCGGGATCGTCCACCGCGACATCAAGCCCGAGAACATCGTCGTCCGTCCCGACGGATACGTGAAGCTGCTCGACTTCGGCCTGGCGCGCCAGCACGAAGTGGCCGCGGCTTCCGCCACGTTGCCCGGCACCGGACCCGGCACCGATCCCGGAATGGTGATCGGCACGGTCGGCTACATGGCGCCCGAGCAGGCCCGCGGAGAGGTTGCGGCGCCTGAGGCCGACATCTTCGCGTTCGGCGCCGTCCTGTACGAGCTCTTCGCGGGGCGCCACCCCTTCATCTCCACGTCCCAGCTCGCGACGCTGCACGCGCTGATGTGGGAGACGCCGGAACCACCCGCGTTGCTGAATCCGGAGTTGCCGCGCACGCTCGATCAACTGGTGATCGAGATGCTGCAGAAGGATTCGCGCCTGCGACCGGGCGCGAGCGAAGTGCTGCTCCGCCTGGGCCTCGTGCACGACTCCACCGTGGCGGCGGCGCTGTCGTCGATCGCGGTCGTCCCGCGTACGCTCCACACCTCGCGCGCCGTCGTCGGGCGCGATAACGAGATGGAGGTCCTGTACCACGAGTTCGACCGCGCCAAGGGAGGCAAGAGCCGGCTGGTCATCGTCTCGGCAGAAGCCGGTGTCGGCAAGACGACGCTGGTCGAGACGTTCGTGCGCTCGCTGGACGAGCATGGCGAGCCTGTACGCGTCGGCCGCGGTCGCTGCTCGGAGCGGCTCGCAGGCACGGAAGCCTATCTCCCGGTGCTCGAGGCGCTCGAAAGCCTGCAGAACCACGATCAGCTTGGCAGCATCACGCGGCTCATACGTGCGGTGGCGCCGAGTTGGTATGTGCAGATCACGCCACCGTCGAGCAACGACTCCTCTGCCGCGCGTCTCGTCGCGGAAACAGCGGGAGGTTCGCAGGAGCGCCTGAAGCGCGAAATCGCGGCCCTCCTCGAAGAAGCGGGCCGCGTGCAGCCGGTCATTCTGTGGTTCGACGACGTGCACTGGGCGGATGAATCGACGACCGACCTGCTGTCGTACCTCGCCCAACGCACCGAAGGCACGCGTGTGTTGATCATCGTGACCTGCCGCGCCTCCGACCTGGCGCAGGCCCGTCACCCCTTCCTATCGGTGCGCCTCGAACTCCTCGCTCACGGAGCGTGCCGGGAATTGACACCGGGACCACTCGACGTGGCCGCGATCGATCGTTACGTTTCACTGCAGTTCCCCCAGCATGGGTTCCCGAGCGGCATCGCGGAATTGATCCACCGCCGCACCGAAGGGCATCCCCTGTTCGTCGCCGACTTGCTGCGCGAGCTCCGTCGGCGGCACGTGATCCGCCAACTGGACGGGCGGTGGACGATGACGGGCGATCTCGCGGCGCTCGAGCGCGAGCTGCCGGCGTCGGTCAGGAGCCTGATCCAGCGCAAGATGGAGGCGCTCGACGATGTGGACCGCCGGCTCCTCGGAGCCGCGAGCGTGCAGGGTGCCGACTTCGACACGCTGGCGCTGGCCGGCGCCCTCGGCATGGGAGAAGAAGATGTCGAGTCGCGCCTCGAGCGGATCGAACGCGAGCACGCGCTCGTGCGCTTCGCCGAGGAAGAAGAAACTCGCAACCGCCTGCTGACGCTGCGCTATCGCTTCTCGCACCAGGTCTACCAGAACGCCTTCTACGAATCGCTGCGCGTCACGCGGCGCGCAGCGTTCGCTCGCGCGATCGCCGAGCAACTGGTCGGGCGGATGGCCAGCGAGCCGTGCGAATGTGCGGCCAGCGTCGCGATCCTTTACGAGACCGCGCGCGAGAACATCAAGGCGGCGGAGTACTTCAACCACGCCGCGCAGGCGGCGGCGCGGCTTTACGCACACGACGAGACGGCCAAGCTGGCGCAGCGCGGCCTGAGCCTGCTGACATCGGAGCCACCGAGCCCGGCGAGGAACGCCGCCGAACTGTCCCTGCAGATGTCCTACGGCCTGGCGCTGAAGACGAGCCGCGGCTATGCCGTGCCGGAAGTGGGCGCCGCGTATGCGCGCGCCCGCGACCTGTGCCGCCAGGTGGACGATCCCGGGCGCGTCGTCCCCGTGCTCATGGGGCTCTCAGCGCATCACATCGTTTCGGGCGAGATCGAGACCTCGCGCGACGTGTCGCTCGAGATGGTCGATCTCTTCGCCCGCCTGGGCGATCCGAACCTGCAGATGCTCGGGAACTGGGCCATGGGGGCCGCGCTCTTCCATCTCGGCGAGCTCCAGGCGGCGCAAACGCACCTCACGCGTGCGTTGGAGATGTACGACCCGGCGTTCCACGGCCCCCGCGTCTGGGAAACCGGGATCGAGCCGGGCGTCTTCTCGCGCTGCGAGCTGTCGCGGATCCTGTTGTTGCGCGGCTATCCGGACCAGTGCCTGGCGATGATGAGCGAAGCGGTCGCGCAGGCGCGGGCGCTCGAACATCCGCAACCGCTCGCCTTCGCGCTGATGTTCCTGTGTATTGCGCACCTTGGCCGTCGCGATCCCGCGTCGGTGCTCGCCACCTACGACGAGCTCGACCAGATTTGCCGCGCCCATGGCATCGCGCAGGAGCTGCAATGGGCGGGTCCGCTGCGCGGCCGTGCGCTCGTCGAGCTCGGCGATGTCGATCGCGGCCTGCGCGAGATGGAAGAGTCGCTCGCCGCCCACACCCTGACGCGATCGGCCCTGCTGCGTCCGTACTACTTTGTGCTCTACGCCGGCGCGTTAATCCGCGGCCAGCGCTTCCAGGATGCCTGGCGGGCACTCGACGAAGCGCAGGATGTGACTGAAGAAACCTCGCAACGCGCCTACACCTCCGAGCACCAGCGGCTGCGCGGCGAGGTGCAGGCGGCACTCGGCGATCCGGCGGCCGCGGAGGCGAGCTTCCTGAACGCGCTCCGCATCGCCCGCGAGCAGGGCGCCACCTGGCTCGAGTTGCGTGCCGCACGCGGCTATGCCAATTACCTTGCGGCGCGCGGCCGCATTGAGGAGGCCCGAGCGATGCTCGCGCCCGTGGCCGCCTCGATTACCGAGGGGCACCGAACACTCGATTACCTCTATACCGACGCGCTGCTGAAGACCTTCTGACGTGCTACGTGCTACGGGCTGACGTGCGACGTGCTGACGTGCTCACGTGCTACGTGCATGACGTGCTAACGTGCGACGTGCGACGTGCGACGTGCGACGTGCGACGTGCGAACGTGCGACGTGCGACGTGCGACGTGCGACGTGCGACGGAGAGTGATGCCAGAACACGTGCTTGCGGTGCAGGTGGAGTGCTACGCCGGCTACATGGGCGAGCAGACCCCGCGTGTCATCCAGCTCGGCGAACAACGCATCCAGGTCGCCGAACTCCTCGACCAGTGGCTCGCCCCCACCCACCGCTACTTCAAGCTGCTCGGCAAAGACGGCCACACCTACATCGTCCGCCACGACACCGTGTCACACGCCTGGGAGCTAACGATGTTCAGTCGCAGCACGTAAGCACGTCAGCACGGCACGTCAGCACAGCACGTCAGCACGTGAGCACGTCGCACGTGTGCACGTCAGCACGTGGCACGTCAGCACGTAGCACATAGCACGTTAGAATGAGCCCTCCCCGGAGGTTTTGATGATCCGCATGCGTTCCTATGAGCTGGTCGCGGTTGGACTCCTGTCCGTGGTTGCCCTCTCCGCCGACATCGGCGGCCAGCGGGCGGCCGACGCGCCACGTCAGGCACTCCCCTCTTTTGCCGAACCAGCGATTTCTCCAGACGGACGCGAACTCGCCATCGTGTCGAGCGGCGACATCTGGACGGTGCCGGCGGCTGGCGGTGACGCGCGGCTGCTGATCGCGCACGATGCCAACGAGTCGCGGCCGATGTACTCGCCCGACGGCACCCGGTTGGCCTTCGTCTCGGACCGCACCGGCGGCGGGGACATCTACGTGCTGACACTCGCCACCGGGGCCCTGGCGCGGGTCACCTTCGACGACGGGCTGGACCGGCTGGACGGGTGGTCGCGCGATGGCGCCTGGATCTACTTCTCGTCGTCGAGTCGCGACATCGCGGGCATGCATGACATCTTCCGGGTCCGCGCGGCCGGGGGCACGCCGATGGCGGTCAGCGCCGACCGCTACACAAGCGAGTTTTTCGCGGCCCCCGCCCCCGATGGACGACGCGTGGCGTTCAGCGCCCGCGGGAACGGCGTCGGTCAGTGGTGGCGCAACGGCAGCTCGCATCTCGACGAATCGGAGATCTGGCTGCTGCACGATGGAGATCAGCCGAAATACGAACAGCTGACCGAACGCGGCGCCAAGCAGCTCTGGCCGATGTGGAGCGGAGACGGCAAAAGCTTGTTCTACGTTTCCGATCGCGGCGGACGTCAGAACGTCTGGACGCTGACGCTCGGCGGGCAGCCGCGACAGGTCACACGCTTCAACGACGGCCGCGTGCTGTGGCCGACCATTACCAGCGATGGAAAGACGATCGCCTTCGAGCGCGACTTCGAAATCTGGACGCTCGACACGGCGAGCGGACGCGCCGCGCAACTGGCGATCTCGCGGCGCGGCCTGCCGGCCGGCCCGGCCGTTGACCATCTGACGCTGAACAACGGATTCCAGGACCTGGAGCTCTCGCCGGACGGCCGCAAGGTGGCGTTCACGGCGCGCGGAGAGGTGTGGGCCGCTTCCGCGCGTGACGGCGGAGACGCCGTGCGTGTGACGCGCACCTCCGCGCGGGAATCCCAGGTCGCCTGGCTGCCAGACAGCCGGCGCATCGTTTACGTGTCGGAACGCGACAATGTGCCGCATGTCTTCGCCTACGACTTCACCACCAGTAAGGAAACGCAGCTGACCAACGCCGCCACGGGAGACAGCGGGCTGCGTGTGTCGCCAGACGGCAAGTCGCTAGCCTTCGTGCGCGACGGCAAGGAATTGCGCGTGATGGACATCGAGGCGAAAACGGACCGGGCGCTGGCCTCAGGCCACATCGTCCGCTCCGATCGTGGACTTGCGTGGTCGCCCGATAGCAAGTGGATCGCCTATCTCGGCCTGAGCGGCGCGTCGTTCCGCAACGTGTACGCAGTACCGGCGGCCGGAGGCACCAGCCGCGCGGTGACCTCGATCCCGAACGGGAACGCGAACAACGTGTCCTGGAGTCCCGACGGCACCTACCTGATCTACAACACCAACCAGCGGACGGAACCGTCGCAGACCGTGCGCGTGGATCTCATCCTCAGGACTCCGCGCTTCCGCGAGGATCGCTTCCGCGATCTGTTCCGCGACGAGCCGACGCGGACGCCTCCCGCGGAGCGTCGTCCCGAGGGAGAGACGGCGCCTCGACGTGAAAGCGCCGCGCCGCCGCGCGACCCCGCGAAGCCGGTGGAGATCGTGTTCGAGGACATCCGCCGTCGTGTCAGCATCCTGCCGGTTGGCGTCGAGGTGTCGACGCAGACGTTCAGCCCGGACGGCCGCTCGCTGCTGCTCACCGCCACGGCCGCGGGACAACAGAACCTTTATCTCTACTCGATGGATGAACTCGCGCGGGAGCCTGCCGTGGCGCGGCAGCTGACGTCCACCGCCGGCAACAAGTCGGACGCGCAGTTCACGGCTGACGGTCGCGAGGTCTTCTACCTCGAACAGGGCCGCATCTCGGTGATTCCGGTCGAGAGCCGGCAGGCACGCGCCGTGTCGGTGAACGCCGAGATGGACATCGACTTCTCGCAGGAGAAGATGGAAGTCTTCCGCCAGGCGTGGACGTACATGCGGGATGGCTTCTACGACGACAAGTTCCACGGGGTGAACTGGCAGGCGGTGCGCTCTCGCTATGAACCGCGCGTCGCCGCCGCACAGACGAGCGACGAACTGCGCCGGCTGCTCAACCTGATGGTCGGCGAGTTGAACGCCTCGCATCTCGGGGTATCGGGCGGGCGCGGTGGTGGTGGACGTGGCGGCGAGTCGCCAGCGTCGGCGCGCCTCGGCCTCCGCTTCGATCGCGCGGCCTACGAACGCAACGGCCACCTCAAGGTGACCGAGGTCATCGCGCTCGGGCCGGCGGCGATCACGCGCCAAATATCGGCCGGCGACTACGTCACCGCTGTGAATGGCACGCCGGTCACCGCGGACGTCAACCTCGATGCGCTGCTGGTCCGCGGCGTCGACCGCCGCACGGTGCTGACCGTCGCCGCGCAACCCGCGGCCACCGACACGCGCGAGGTCATCGTCCGCCCGGTGACGCAGGGTACCGAGAAAAACCTGCTCTACCGGCAATGGGTTGAATGGAACCGCGCCTACGTGGACAAGGCCAGCGGCGGCCGCCTTGGCTACGCGCACATGAACGACATGTCGGAAGGCGCGCTGCAACGTCTCTATCTCGACCTCGACGCTGAGAACCGCGTCAAGGACGGCGTGGTCATCGACGTCCGCAACAACAACGGCGGCTTCGTGAACGCCTACGCGCTCGACGTCCTCTCGCGACGCGGTTATCTGATGATGACGCCGCGCGGCCTTCCGATGGCGCCGGCCCGCAGCGTCCTCGGCCAGCGCGCGCTGGAACTGCCGACGGTGCTCGTCACCAACCAGCACTCGCTCTCGGACGCGGAGGACTTCACCGAAGGCTATCGCACGCTACGCTTGGGTAAGGTCGTCGGTGAACCGACCTCCGGCTGGATCATCTACACCGGCAGCCAGACGCTGGTGGATGGATCCTCCATGCGGATGCCGGGAACGCGCATCACCTCGCTCGACGGCACCACGATGGAGCTGAACCCGCGCAAGGTGGACGTCCCCGTCACCCGTCCGATCGGCGAGAGCCTGACGGGCAAGGACAGCCAGTTGGACACGGCCGTCCGTGAGTTGCTTCAGCAACTGGGCGCTAAGCGCGGCACTACCGCGGTTCGCTGATCGCTGTTCGCGGTTCGAGGTTACGCCGCGACACAGACCCGTGCGCTCTCCCAGAGCACGGACTGCTGCTCGAACGTCTTTCGGTAGACTTCGATCACCGTCTGCACCGACTCACGTGCGGCGGCGGTGTCGGGGTGGACCAGTAGCAGCACCTTGCTTTGCTCGTGATCGAGTGTCCCGGCCGGTGTCCGCCACTGTCCTTCGGCCTCCCAGACCGTCAGGCCCTCAGGAAACCGTTTCGTCACCTCGTCCCGCAGGAAGAGTTGCCATTCGAGCTCGGTAACGGCGCCTTTCGGGCGCGCGAGACCAAAGTACAGGGTGGTGCGAATCTGCGACGTGGACTTGGTGCCGCAGTCGAGCACCACGGTGAAGCCCTGCGCGTCGGGGCGCGCGGTCATCAGCGTGCCTCCCGCCAAGCCGACGGTGAAGATGACGGCAGCAGCGAGACCAGTTATCGAACGCATACGTTTCTCCTTTGATCGAGTCGGAGGTTGGTCGAACTAACTCGCTCCTGCGGCTTCCGTATTGCCGGGTCTGAAGACCCGGCCTACAGACACCTCTCGACCTCGTATCCACCGAACCCCGAACCCCGAGGTACCCGAACCCCGAATTACCGAATACCGAATTACCGAACACCGAATTACCGCGTCGACGGATTCACCCCACCATCCGCGATGAACTGCGTCATGCGCTGCTCCAGGACCGGCAACGGAACCGAGCCGATCGCCAAGATCGCATCGTGAAACCGCCGCTGATCGAAGCGGGCGCCCAGCTTCTCCTCGGCCTCGCGTCGGTGCCGCCGGATCTGCAGCTCGCCCAGCTTGTACGCCACCGCCTGTCCCGGCCACGCGATGTAGCGCTCGACCTCGGTCGTGATCTCGTGCTCGGAGAGCGCCGCGCGGGTCCGCAGGTAGTCCATGGCCTGCTCGCGGGTCCATCCGTAGGCGTGAATGCCCGTATCGATGACCAGACGGCACGCGCGCCACATCTCGTATGTCAGGCGGCCGAAGTCCTCGTAGGGCGTCTCGTAGATGCCCATGACGGTGCCCAGCCACTCGGTGTAGAGTCCCCATCCTTCTCCGTATCCGGAGAACGACGTGCCGCGACGGAATGGCGGACGTTCGGGTCCCTCGAGCGACAGCGCTGCCTGGAAGCTGTGCCCCGGCGTGCACTCGTGCAGCGTGAGCGCGGCGAGGGTGTAGAGCGGGCGCGCCGGCAGGTTGTAGGTGTTCATCAGGCACGCCTCGAGACCACCGCGTCCGCCGGTGTAGATCGGTGCGAGCGCCTCGGGAACGGGCCGGATGCCGTGCCGGCGCCGCGGCAGGAACCCGATCGTCTCGGCGAGCTTCCAGTCGGCCTTCTTCGACACATAGGCCGAGTACGCGAGCAACTCGCGCGGCGTCTTCGCGTAGAACTGCGGATCCGTCCGAAGAAAGTGGAAGAACTCGGCCATGGTCCCTTTGAAGTTCGCCCGGTCTTTCGTGGCTCGCATCTCCGCCTCGATGCGCGCGACTTCCTTCAGGCCGATCTCATGGATCTCTTTGGCCGTCAGGTTCAGCGTCGTGAACTTCTCGATCATCGCCTGGTAGTAGGCCTCGCCGTCCGGCATCGCGACCGCCCCCAGCGTCGTCCGTGCCTTGGGGAGATATTCACCGCGCATCATCGTGAGCAGCCTGGCGTACGCCGGTGCGACGACGTCGCGGATCACGGTCGCCGCTTCCGCGCGGAGCGCGTCCTGGTCGCTCGCCGCGATGGTCGAGGGCATCTGTGTGAAGGGCCCGTATAGCGGGTTGGTCGTGTCTCCCTTCACGTACGGCTCGATCGTCTTGTCTCGGCCGACGACCGACACGCGTGGAATCGTGAAGCCGCGCGCCAGGCCAGCCCGCATGTTGGCCATTTGCTCGTCGAAGTAGCGTGGCACGTCGCGGAGGCGCGCCAGATAGGCGCGGTGCGCGTCCAGCGTCGGGAGCCCTTGACGCGGCGTGAACTCGGTCCAGAAGAACGTGTCGCTGTTGAACGGCGCTTCGTACGTCCGGAACCGCACCTCGTTCGCGAGCGCGCGGATAGACGTCCGGAAGATCTGCGCGTTCACCTTCTCCTCGGACGAGAGCTGTTCGAACGGGATGGTGTCCAGTGTCGCCAGCGTCTTCGTCCAGTAGGCGAGGCGCGTCTGCTGCGACGCCGGATCGACCCTGGGGAACCTGTCGCTCACGCGGGCTTCGGCGTACTGGTCGCTGCGCGCGACCTCCTGCTGCCGCCAGTTCCACTCCTCGGTGTAGAGCGCGCGAAGCCGTGCGTCGGCGGAGGCGGGCGCGGGCTGCGTCTCGACGGCGGGCGACGACAGCAGGAACAGGGCGCACAGCACAAGGCAGATCTGCGGGCGACGATCAACTGATTTCGACATGACGGACCTCTCCTGACGACAACGGCCGACGATTATCCTACGCAGGACCCACCGATGAGTCGCGTCGATGTTACTGATCAGAAGGTTTCGACGCGGCGAGATTGGAGGTAGCCTGAAGGCTTACCGAGAGCACTCAGGAGGGACACTATGTCGACTGCTACCGAAAGCGCACTGCAAGCGAAGACCGTCATGCCCAACCTCACCGTTGACGATTTGCCAGCCAGCCTCCGCTTCTTCGAGGGCCTGGGATTTGCCGTGGAAGAACGCTGGGAGGAGAACGGGACACTCACTCGGCGTGATGCTTCGTGCCGGCAACATCCAGATCGGGCTGAGTCAGGACGATTGGAAGAAAGGCCGCAACCGCTCGAAGGGCGTGGGCACGCGGCTCTTCATCGAGACCGCGCAGAACGTCGACGAGCTTGCCGCGCGCGCCAAGCAAGCCGGCGTGAAGTTGAATGCCGAGCCGCACGACACGGAGTGGGGCAGCCGAGCGTTCGAGGTCACCGAACCCAGCGGTTTCCTGCTGACGATCATCTCGTCAAAGGCATAGCGCCGGAGAACGCAGGACGGCGCAGGCGCACACGCCGTCGGTGATGTCCCCGGCATCGGGACATGGCCGCGGCGTGTGAAGGTTCGATTCCTTCGCGGCTCACCAGCCTCCGCTCTTCGCCTTCGGTGCTGCGACTCGCGGCAGACGAACACTTCAACAACAAGTTACGGCCAATCCTCGCCCCAGTCGTGTGATACGGTTTGCTGCCGACGGCCGACAGGTGCAGCCATGCCTGAAAGGCTCGGGAAAGCGTGATCGACGTCCGCGACCTCCATTTCACTTATGCGCGCTCGAACAAGGCGGCGGTGCGCGGACTGGCGTTTGCGGTCGAACGCGGCGAGATCTTCGGGTTTCTCGGGCCCAGCGGCGCCGGCAAGTCGACCACCCAGAAGATTCTGATCGGTCTCCTTGAAGGCTACCAGGGCGTCGTGCGCGTGCGTGACAAGGAGGTCGCGGCCTGGACCGGCGATGATCTTGAGCGGATCGGCGTCTCCTTCGAGGCGCCCAACCACTTCCTCAAGCTCACTGGCCTGGAGAACCTGCGCTATTTTGCGGCGCTGTATCACGGAGGTACGCGGGCTCCCGCGACACTGCTTGAATCGGTCGGGCTCGAGCGCGACGGCAATCGACGCGTCGGCGAGTACTCGAAGGGCATGAAGTGCCGTCTGAGCATCGCCCGTTGCCTGCTGAACAACCCGGACCTGATATTCCTGGACGAGCCGACGGGCGGGCTCGACCCGATGAACGTGCAGCGCGTCAAGGATCTCGTTCGCGCCGAGCGGCAGCGCGGCGCAACGGTCTTTCTCACGACGCACGACATGGCTGCGGCCGACGAGTTGTGCGACCGCATCGCCTTCATCGTCGACGGCCACATCGCCTGCATTGACTCGCCCCGCGCGCTGAAGCTCCGGCACGGCGAACGGACGGTGCGTGTCGAATGCGATTCCGGCGGGCGCACGACTCACACCGACTTTCCGCTCGACGGCCTCGCCGACAGTGCCGCGTTCCAGCAGATGCTCCGCGACCGAAATGTGCAGACAATCCATACGCGCGAGGCGACTCTGGCAGACGTGTTCATACGGGTCACAGGACGGGCTCTCGTATGACGCGGCTCGCCGCGACGCTCGAGACCGACGTGCGGGTTCAACTCCGCAACGGGTTCTACTACGCCACCGCTTTTGTAGTGGCGGGCTCGATCGCGATCCTGCGCGGGCTGCCGGAGGATGTCGCGGCGCTCCTGCTGCCGGTCGTGCTCCTCGAGAACATTGCCGTCAACACGTTCTATTTCGTCAGCGGGTTGCTCTTGCTGGAGCGGGGCGAAGGGACGTTTGCCGCACAGAGTGTCACGCCGCTGCGCGCCGGCGAATATCTGGCCTCCAAGCTCCTGACGCTCACGGCGCTGTCGCTCGCGGAGAGCCTGCTCATCGCCTCAGCGGTGGCGGGGCTCGACTGGCGGCTCGTCGTAATGGCTCTCGGGATCGTGCTCGCCGCCCTGCTCTTCTGCCTGGCCGGCATCGGGCTGATCGTCCACTACGAATCGGTCAACGAGTTCATCCTGCCGTCGGTGCTGTACACGGCCATTCTCTCGCTGCCGGTGCTGGGATACTTCGGCCTCGGCCCGCGAGACTGGTACCTTCTCCACCCGATCCAGGGCCCGCTCGAGCTGATGCAAATGCAGGCGCCGCACACCCCGGGTGGGCTGGCGTATGCGATCGGCTACCCGGCGCTCTGGATCGTTCCGGCCTTTCTCTGGAGTCGCCGCGCGCTGCGAGGGCTGCGAAGCCGATGAGGACGGCCGCCGTGGTCCGGTCACTGGGCACCATCGATGCCCGGAGTGTGGCGCGCGACCCGATGCTCCGCTGGATTGCGGTCCTCACGCCCGCCTTCGGTTTGTTGTTCCGGTTCGCCGTCCCGCCAATCGGCGAGGCGCTGGACCGGCGATTCGGGTTTGACCTGGCCGACTACTACCCACTGCTGATGAGCCTTCTGCCGCTGGTCGCGGCGGGGATGATCGGGACCGTGGTCGGATTCCTGCTCCTCGATCAGCGCGACGACCAGACCATGACGGCGCTGCTCGTCACGCCGTTGACCCTGCGTGATTATCTTCGCTATCGCCTCGGCGGCCCGATGCTCGTGAGTGCCGTCTTCGGCGCGGTGATGGTGCCGCTGGCGGGATTGACAGATACCACGGCGCTGCAGGTGGCGGTGAGCGCGGTCACGGCGGCGCCGCTGGCGCCGATCTACGCACTGTTCCTCGGCACCTTCGCGGCGAACAAGGTGCAAGGATTCGCCCTGGCCAAGGCCGTGGGCGTGGTGATGGTGCCCTGCATCGTGTGCCTACTTCGTCACCGGTCCGTGGCAGAACGCGTTCGGGCTCGTGCCGCATTACTGGGCACTCAAAGTCTTCTGGCTGTTCGATGAGGGGGCAGTCGGGCCGGCGCTGGCCCACGCGCTGATCGGGCTCGCCTGGCAGGCGGTGCTGCTCACGGTGCTCGTGCAGCGTTTCTCGCACGCCGTGCGGCAGTAGCAGGCGGACGAACGATTGCGGTCAAGCCGCGCGTTTCAGAGCATCGACCCAGCGAATGAACTGGCCGATCTGGTTCCAACTCACGAGAATGCGGCTCACCGGATCTACCGCACCTTCTTCCCGTCGATCCGCGTTGCCGTCGACGGGTCGTTCCGATCCTCGCGCCAGGTGGGGTGATTGAAATGAATCACCCGGTCCCCGTTGTAGGAGATGACGGCGTTGTCGAACACCAGCGCGCCGATCCTCTTCCAGTTCCGAAACGTCCGGCGCAGGCGCACCCCTGGTCCGCTCGATTCCCCGTCGTCGGTGACCTCGATGTCGAAGGTCAGCGTCCGTTTCGGAAACGGGTCGCCGGGGTCGAAGATCTGCGCCATGATTTCGTCGCGGACATCGAGGTCGGCGCCTTCAATCTTCGGCTGTTGCGGTGACACCTGAAGTCGCATGAACTGCGGGCTCCGTGTCGGTTCCCCCGGCGGCTTCCCAAGCTCGGCGATTTGATAGAGCTGGCGCTGGCTGCCTTCTCGATCGACCTTGCCGAACGTGATCCCGACCCGCGTCAGCAGGGCGAACCCTAACGCGCCGCGACGCGAGACCGTCACGTCGGGGGCGTTTCTGAGGTCAGCGTCGTTGATAAAGGCCGACTTCGCGCCGCCGATGTCTTCCTGCGTCATGAAGTTCGCCGTCCGCAGCGGCCGCGTGTCGTGCGGATCGGTCGTGGGAAACAGCTTGCCTACCATCGACAATGAGCGCGTGCGGCCCCGCCGCGTTTCGGTGCAGCAGGTGGAATAGCGCGCGACGATCAGCGCCGTGCTGTCTTTGCGGAAGTAGCCCGAGTACGGCGTGTCTTCCGTGATCTGCCAGCGGCCCGTCAGGCAGACCCCGTTCGGGTGGACGAGCCGCGGAAATCCTTTGCGATCGCTGCCCCAGCGTAAGTCGGCCCCCGAATCGAGCGTGCGTTCGCTGTCGGTGAGGAACTGGCGGGTCGCACCGAAGATCAGGCCGCCGAAGACCGATGTGAACGTGACCTCGTAGACAGGCAGTGCCGGTTCGCCGGCGCCTCCCCAGATGCGCTGATACGGGTTGGCAAAGATCGCCGCGACAACGTCGGAGTAACGCGAGCCGGAGGTCTGGCCGTCGAGTGTGGCCACGGCCCGGACTATACGCCCGCGGCAGCGCGACGCAAGCGGATTCTGAGGTGGGCACCCTTCTTGCTCAGCACAAGCATAAGGAACGGGACGTGGATCAGCTTGTGTGGCTTCGTGTCGGCGCAGTTCTAACTATTTGTGCCCTGCTGGTGGTCGCGTCGAGATGGATACCAGTGACGATGCTGGATCCCGACGAGATTTCCGCGTGGGCGGAACCGTACCGCCATGCGTGGTACGCCCTGCCGATGGTCATGCTCGCGTTCGTCGCGTTCGGCCTCGCGCCTGTAATGCTGTTGATCACGCTGACCGGCATTGCGTTCGGTCCGGTGCTCGGACCGATCTATGCGATGGCCGGATCTCTTGCGAGTGCCTCGATGGGCTTCGGCATCGGCCGTTGGCTGGGCCTCGATCGTGTCGCGTGGCTCGGCGGTGAACGCGTCACCACCGTGACACGCGCGCTGAAACGGAACGGCACGCTCGCGGTCTTCTTTGCCCGCAAGGTGCCGGTGCCGTTCATCCTCGCCAATATCGTGATGGGCGCCTCGACCGTGCGTTACCGGGATTTCCTCCTCGGCACCGCGCTCGGAATGACCGCCATCGTCATCGCGCTTGCCGGCTTCGGCTATCAGCTCACGCAGGCGCTGCGCAATCCCTCGCCAGGCACGGCGCTCACCGCGGCGGTGTTTGTCGTCGTACCGCTGACGTTGGCGTGGTTCATCAACCGCACCCTGCGTCGTGCGAGGCCGGCCGAATGAGTGGTGCCACGCAACGCGTGGCGGATCCCGGACGGAACTGCTGGCGGCTCGACCGCGCGGACCGCTTCTACTGTATCCAGGATGCGGCTCATTATTTTCAGCTGGTGAGACAGGCGCTGCTCGCAGCGCGCGACACGGTGTTCATCCTCGGTTGGGATATGGCCTCGACGATCGACCTCGCGCCAGGGCTCAGCGATGACGGCGCGCCGACCCGGCTCGATGCGCTGCTCGCCTTCGTCGCGAAGCGGCGTCCACACCTGCGTATCTACATCTTGATCTGGGACTACGGTTCGCTCTACACGCTCGAGCGTGAACCGTTGACGCGCTGGCGGATGCGATGGCGTATGCCACGCGGGGTCCGCTTCAGATTCGATGATTACCATCCAGTCGGCGCGAGCCATCACCAGAAGATCGTCGTGGTTGACGATCAGTTGGCGTTTTGCGGCGGCATCGATCTGACGGGACACCGGTGGGACACGAGCGACCATCGGCTCGAAGAGCCGGCGCGAAAGACCATCATGGGCCGGCCGTATGGCCCGTACCACGAAGTGCAGGCCATGGTGAGTGGACCGGCGGCAGCCAGTCTCGGCGTGCTCTCGCGTGATCGCTGGCGGGCCATCGGATACGACAAGCTGCCGCCGATCGGCGCGGCGAGTGACGATCTGTGGCCATCGGATACCGCGCCCGATCTGACCGGCGTCGACGTCGCGATCTCGCGCACGATGCCGCCCTCGAACGGGCAGCCGGCGATCAGGGAATGCGAAGCGTTGTTCCTCGATTCAATCGCGCGCGCGAAGCGGCTGATCTACATCGAAAACCAATACTTCACCGACGACACGCTCGCCGGCGCATTGGCCGCGCGGCTGGCCGAGCCCGATGGCCCTGAAATCGTGGTCGTGGTGCCGAAAGAATGCTTCGGCTGGCTCGAGCGGCAGTCGATGGGCGCCTTTCGCGATGTGGCCTTCCGACGAATGACGGACGCCGACACCTCCGGTCGGCTGCGGCTGGTCTATCCAATTGCTTCCCGAGCGCATGACGTTCCGACGTTCGTGCATTCGAAAGTGATGATCGTGGACGACGAGCTGGTGCGGATTGGTTCAGCCAACTTCGCACGACGGTCGATGGGCATGGACAGCGAGTGCGATCTGGCGGTGGAGGCGGGCGGCGACCCGCAGGTACGTGCTGGCATACGGCACGTTCGCGATCGGCTGGTCGCCGAGCACCTGGGCCTTGCCGTGGATGCCGTGTCAGGGGAGATCGAACGCCGCGGATCACTGTGCGCGCTGATCGATGCGCAAAAAGGCGCCGACCGCACGCTGCTCCCGGTCGAACCGGTGACCGATCAGGTCGCCGAACCGTCGACGGTTCTTCGAGCCACCATCGATCCCGGCGAGCCACTGGGCTTTGGCCCGACGCTGACGCAAATGGTGCCGCCAATCAACGCGACGGGCGGAAGTAGTCCGCTGCGTCTGTGGATTCTGCCCGCGATCGCGCTCTTCGCTGCATTGGTGACATTCGCCGCGATCAACACGCGACCGGAATTCCAGGCGGTCCGGCGAGGCGCTGCAAGGCACAGCGAGCCTGCCGTCAGCGCTCTGGATGGGCACGACGGCGTTTGTGGTGGCGGGGCTGCTGCTCGTCCCGCTGGAATTGCTGACCATTGCCGCCGCCTTGGCGCTCGGTGGGGTGCGCGGCGGACTGGTGGCGGCCATTGGCTGGCTGGCGCTGGCGGTGATCGGCTACGTGGCCGGCCGCGCGATCGGCGCTTCGGGTGTGGCGCGGTGGGTCAGCCGGCGATCGTATCGATCGGTGCGCCAGCTCGGCGCCCACGACGTGATCGGCGTGCTCGTGCTGCGCCTGTCGAGCGTCGCCAGCACCGGGGCGGTTCATCTGCTGTGCGGCGCGGGCCGCGTCCCGTTCACGGCGTACATCGCCGGCACGATCATCGCCATGGTCCCCACGATCGTGGCGTTGAGCACTCTTGGGGATGTGTTCCGCCACGCGCTGCTCGATCCGTCGATGTCGAACGCGCTCACCACGATAACCGTCGCGGTGCTGCTCATCCTTCTCGCAAGCGCTGTCCGCACGCTGCTGCTGATTCGCCAGTTCGCACCCTCGGTCGCCATGCATCGGGACCGCGCGGAGTTCGGGTGAGAACACCGCCGCCGCCGAACCTTCGCGTCGCCACCTACAACGTCCACGCGTGCGTCGGCACCGACGGACGCCACGATCCCGACCGCGTCGCCGGGGTCGTCGCCGAACTGGAAGCCGACATCGTCGCGTTGCAGGAATTCACCTACCCCGCCAGCGTCGCGATCGAATCCCGCATGCCGGTGACACTGACGATGCTGGACGGGTACGAGTGTCTGCTGGGGCCGACCCGTAACACCGTGACCGAATGCTTCGGCAACGCGCTGTTCACCAGGCATCGCGTCGTCGACGTGCACCGCATCGACCTGTCGATGGAGCGCCGCGAACCACGCGGGGCGCTGGCTGCGACCATCGAGGTCCGCGGCACCGTCGTCCATGTGCTCGCCGCCCATCTCGGTCTGCGGGTCCATGAACGGCGTTTTCAGGTGCGCCAGATCCTGGAGTATCTCGAATCGGTCCGCCGTTCGCTGGTGGTGGTGCTCGGTGATTTCAACGACTGGCTGCCCGGCCGATCGGCTGCGCACGTCCTCGACGATCGTCTCGGCCGCCCGCCTCGTCCGGCGTCGTTTCCGGTGTTCTGGCCGATCGTGGCGCTCGATCGCATCTGGGTGAATCCCATCCATGCGCTGCGAGGCGTTTCCACTCACACCACGCCGGCGGCACGACAGGCCTCGGATCACTTTCCGGTGGTCGCCGACATCGACGTCAGCGTGGCACATGACCGCGCCGTCGGTAGTGGGTCAGTTTGAAATTCGCTTCGGCCGTGCGAGACTGAGGCCGGACCGCCGCGTGGCAGGCAAAAGGCAATGACACGAACCTGGCCAGAGGACTGGGACGTCCGGAAACAAGGGGCGGGGTGCTGGTTTTGTGGGAACCAGCTCGGTCAGCCGTTTTACGCAGGAAGCGTGGGTGACGCACACCTGGAGCGACACGCCATCGCTCGTGGCCATGCGATCGTCATCTTTCGAGATCGTCACGTGGCGGACTTCACGAGCCTGAGCACCTCCGAAGTCGCCGCGTACTGGCACGACATTCACAGCGTCGCGCAGATGATCGAGCATGTGTTCGCGCCGTGCCACATGAACTACCAACTGCTCGGAAATTCGGTGCCGCACCTCCACGTCCACCTTGTGCCGAGGTACCTTGACGATCCGGCTCCGGGAAAACCGCTGCCCTGGGAGCCGAAGCCTGTCCCCCAGCCCGAGTACGACAGGCAGGTCCGGCTTCTGACTGACGTCGCCAAGACTATCCGAGTGCCCGCTCCGACAACGCCAGATTCAAACTGACCCACTACCGTCGGCCTCGGGTCCTTCGGACACCCGCCTATGTTCTGGTAGAATATCGGCTTCCGCCCACGCCAAGCCGGCGTAGCTCAGTTGGTAGAGCAGCTGATTCGTAATCAGCAGGTCGTCGGTTCGAGTCCGACCGCCGGCTCCAATATCAGGCGGGGGCTTCGCCCCGCGCACCCCCTACACACTCACTCGCGCGGCGGCGCCGCGCTCCGTTCGCGTGGGCGCTCGCTTCGCTCGCGCTTATCTTTCTTCGTTAGGCGGGGGCTTGGCCCGCACTCCCCTACAAGCTCACCCTGTCCCCGCCCTAGCAGCGAAGCAGCGAAGGCTGATCGCACCGCGGTCGATTTATGGGACATTGCGGACTCTACCCGATCAACCTCATTGCTGCATCCGGATCAGAAGCGACTTCCTGCACCCCGGGGCTTGTTGCGAGGATCGTCGACGGCGTTGACGTAGTTGATGGCCCACGGGCCGGTGCCATGAAGCTGAATCACCGTCTCCCCTTTGCCGACGCGTAATGGCGCGTGCCGGAGGGCATGAGCGCGAAGGCTCCTGCGCGGAGCTCGTGGCCCCCAGTCTGCTCGAACTTATCCCCAATACCCATCACGAAGGTCCCCTGCACGACCGTCACGTGCTCATCCGCGGGATGCCAGTGCGGTGGTAACCGGTACCCGTCAGGCATTTTGATTCGTAGCGTAAACGGGCCGGGCTTCGATGGATCGCCCTCGAGAGCGGCGGCCTGAGCACCTGGCGGCAACGAAGCGGGACCCGCAACCCACTTCGTGCCGTTGCCGGCGTGAACATGACGTGGGAACGCTTGACCTCCTGTGCCCCTATCGTGCCCGCCGTCCAGAACGCTGCGGCGCCGGTCACCATTGCGAGGGCAGCGAGGGCAGTTCGTGTTCGCATTTTATGAAGTCCTCCTGGACTCAAAGGTCACAGCCACATGATCGATCCGATGCTTTGATGGCTATCCCCGACCAATCAGGTCCCATTGCATGTACGGGGCGCATTCAACACACGGCCTCGCCTACGACCGTAGGCCCACCATTACCGCGTGCAGGTTCGGGGTCTATACGCACGTATACCGAAGCCTTTGTTGTTCAGTGGCGGCGATAAACGGCGACCTGCCAGGGTCCTATCGCCTTCCAGAAGAAGCCAACGAGACCGGCCTCACTGGTCAGCCTGTCGATCACATCCGATGAGGGCACGGAGGCGTAAACGGGTCCGCGCCACACGAGCAGGTTCATCACATTCACTACCATTCTGACCGGCAGAGTGTCGCGTGGATAGACGAGCCCATACAAGCGGCGAGCTCGTGCCGCGGAGAGCTGAATCAATCGCTTCCAATCAGGACAGACGTTAATGACGCGGTCGAGCGTCACGATGTCGGCGGGAGGTATTGTTCCAGCAAGATCTAGGAAGTCACCATGGTGGTAGGCGACCCGGCCGCTGAGGCCTCGACGCTCGCTTTCCTCCCGCGCCGTTTGGATATAAGCATCCGAGGCGTCGACGCTCGTCACATGGGCGGCTCCAGCGGCCAGCAGCTCGTGCTGGATCGCGCCGATTCCTCCGCCAATATCGATCACTGTTGCACCGTCGACGCCCTCTGTGCTGAGCGCATCAATCAGCATCCTCGTCGACGGAATTGGCCCGTTGCGGCGATAGCGGCGCAGCTCAGACGCTGCCTTCCGTGTGTTGTAGAAATCGCCGAAATCCCTCACCGAAGGCGAATCAGGCATTGCGCACACCCCAGCTTCCCACTGCGCCCGCGTCTGGGCGCTTCGCGCCGACAGTGGATTGGGCCTTTCTCCGAAGTGCTTGACACGCATAGTCAAGTATTATATTGAATACTTGAATATGCGCGACAGTCACCATCGAGAATTCAAGGACCGCTTTACGGCCAGTTCGCCCGGCTCGGGAAAGCGCTGTCCAACCCTCATCGTCTCGAGATGCTCGAACTGCTGGCGCAAGGCGAGCGGACTGTTGATTCGCTGGCGACGGAGATCGGTCTCTCGGTGGCGAACGCCTCGCAGCATCTGCAGGCGCTCCGACAGGCGGCGCTCGTTGAAAGTCGGAAGGACGGATTGTTCGTGCACTACCGGCTTGCCGATCCGGACGTGTTCGAGCTGTCGAAAGTCATTCGATCGGTGGCCGAACGACGTCTGGCTGAACTCGAACGATTGGTGAAGGAGCACTTTGGGCATCGCACCGACGCAGAGCCCGTTCCGATGGACGAGCTCCTCAAAGCGCGCCCGGTCAAAGCAGGTCGTCATTCTCGACACACGACCGACAAGCGAGTACATCGCTGGGCACATCCCGGGCGCGCTGTCGATTCCCGTCGATGATCTTCAGCGGCGTCTGAAGGAGCTCACCAAGAGCAAGGAATATGTGGCGTATTGCCGTGGCCCCTATTGCATCTACGCCGATCGGGCGGTCGAGATTCTCCGGGCACAACGGCCGTCGCGCGCGACGGCTGGTCGAAGGATTTCCGGAATGGCGTTCGGCCGGATTCCCGGTGTCCCAAGGAAAGCGAACCAGGGTCGCTGAGCTGAAGTCGTGACGACGATGGCCGCCACGATTGGCACAGTGCGCCTTGGGCTCCGGGAGAACCTCGCGCAGTTCTCGCTCCTCGTCCTGGTCAACGCCTTCGTCGGCGGCATGGTGGGACTCGAGCGCACGGTCGTCCCGCTCATCGGCACCGAGGAATTCGGCATCGGCTCGGAGGTGGTGGTCTTCTCGTTCATCATCACCTTCGGTCTGATCAAGGCCTGCGTGAATCTCGTGTCCGGCTTGCTCGCTGATCGGTACACGCGCAAGACGGTGCTGGTGGCAGGTTGGGTCGTCGGCCTCCCAGTGCCGTTCATGCTGGCGATACGGGCCGTCGTGGGCATGGATCGTCGGCGCGAACGTGTTCCTCGGCATCAGTCAGGGGCTCGCCTGGTCGATGACGGTGAACATGAAGATCGACCTGGTCGGGCCTGGCCGTCGCGGCTTTGCCATGGGGTTGAACGAGGCTGCCGGCTACGGCGCGCTTGGCCTGACCGCGCTGGCCACCGGCTACGTGGCTGCGCGGTACGGGCTTCGACCCGAGCCCTTCTATTTCGGAATCGTCTACTCAGCGCTGGGTCTCGTGCTCTCGGTCTTCCTCGTCCGTGACACGCGCGCACATGCCAGGTTGGAAGCATCGGCCCACAGTACATCCGAGCCGATCGACAGGCCTTCGACGGCACACGTCTTCGCCGAAACGAGCTGGCGAAACAAGACGCTCTTCTCCGCATCGCAGGCGGGACTCGTCAACAACCTGAACGACGGCATGTCGTGGGGCGTCTTCCCGCTGCTGTTCGTGGCAAACGGTGTGAGCCTGGAAGGAGTTGGACTGATCAAGGCCGTCTACCCGGTTATTTGGGGTGCCGGTCAAATCGTCACCGGATCCTTGGCCGATCGGATCGGACGGAAGCCGCTGATCGTGTGGGGCATGCTCGTTCAGGCCGCTGGCCACGCGGTCATCGGGCTGGGCCTCGCTGCCCCCTGCTATCCGGTCTCGTCGGCTCAGTGTTGCTGGGTCTTGGCACGGCGATGGTGTATCCCGCCCTGCTCGCGGCCGTCGGCGATGTGGCTCACCCGGCATGGCGCGCCACGTCGGTGGGTGTCTATCGATTCTGGCGCGATCTTGGGTACGCGGTGGGCGCGCTGATGGCCGGTGTGGTCGCTGCCTTGTTGGGCCTCGTGTGGGCGGTGCACGTCGCTGGGATTCTGACCGCGCTGTCAGGGCTCCTGGCCTGGGCACAGATGAACGAGACGCTGCCACGCGTCCGCATCGCGACTGACAGTGCTCCACTTCGAACCGTGGCGCCACGCGGGATTCCGCGACACCCCAGATACGTTGATTCTCTGCGGGGATTGAAATGACCAACACGATCGAGACGAACACTTTGCGTGACTGGCTCGAGGCACACCACCCTGTCGTGGTGCTGGACGTGCGGAGCGACGAGGATCATGCCCAATGGGCCATTCCAGGCAGCGTGCACATCAACGCATACGAGGCGTTGCGCGCGGGACAGCCTGGTGCCTTGGCCAGCGCAATACTTCCGCACGACCGACCGGTGGTCACGGTATGCAATGCCGGTCGGGTGAGCCAGACTGCCGCCGCATTCCTCGTCGAACGCGGTTTCGATGCGCGGTCTCTCGTCGGTGGTATGAAGGCGTGGAGCCTCGCGTGGAACACCGCCGACGTACCGCTCCCTGACGCTCGCGTCCAAGTCGTCCAAGTGCGCCGTACCGGCAAGGGATGCCTCTCATACGTCGTGGGCTCAGGGCCGGACGCCGTGGTGATAGACCCATCCGTCGCCCCGGACGTCTACGTTGATTTGGCCGACCGTCGCGGATGGACGATTCGGTACGTGATCGAGACGCACATCCACGCGGACCACCTGTCGCGCGCGAAGGACCTGACCCAGCGAACGGGTGCCGCGCTCCTGCTGCCTGCGCAGCCCCGTGCCAAGTTTCCCTTCACTCCCGTCGCGGATGGCGAGCGCATACAGATCGGGAACGCGACACTGACCGCTCTACATACACCCGGCCACACGAACGAAAGCACGTCATACGTTCTCGACGATGTCGCCGTCTTCACCGGAGACACGCTCTTCACGAACGGCGTCGGACGTCCAGACCTGCATGCCAACGGCGAAGCCGCGCGCGAACGTGCCCGTGCGCTGTTTCTGTCGCTCACCAGGCTGCGACAGCTCCCACCCGGGATGGTGGTGCTGCCCGCACACGCGGGCGAACCCATCCCGTTCGACCGGCAGCCGATCGCCACACGAGTGCACGACGTGTCGATCTGGTTGTCGGACTGGATCGCATCGCAATCGGCCTTCGTGGAACGGGTCACCTCCAGCTCCCGCCCACGCCGCCGAACTTTGTCCGTATCGTCGAGCTCAATGAGGCCGGGGAGTTTCCGACCGCTCACGCCGCCGAGCTCGAAGCTGGTGCGAACCGCTGCGCAGTGAGATAGCCGTATGCCAGCCTGTTGCTCGACGTTCGAACGTGCGGCGGAACAGCAGTTCAACGAAAAGAAGGCCGCGCAGGAACTGAAGCGTTACCGGACGAAGGGTCCAGGACCGACCACGCGGTTGCTCCAGGAGGGCATCGCCCAGGCAGGAGCGCCGAAGGGCACGCTGCTCGATATCGGGTCGGGAGTTGGTTCGTTGACGTTTGGGCTGCTGGAGCGCGGCATCACTGCCGCCGTCGCGGTCGACGCATCGTCGGCGTACAACGGCGTCGCTCGGCAAGAGGCGGAACGGCTCGGCCGAGAAGAGGCAGTGCAGTTCATTCATGGCGACTTCGTGACCGTCGCCTCCGAGCTGCCAATCGCGACGCTCGTCACCCTGGACCGTGTCGTGTGCTGCTATCCGTCATATGAACCGCTCTTGGACGCGGCACTCTGTCACACCGATCGGTGTCTCGCATTCTCCTACCCTCGCGACGTGTGGTACGTGCGCGTCGGGGTCGCGTTGGAGAACCTCCAACGTCGTGTTGCGAAGAACCCGTTCCGGACCTTCGTGCACCCTGTTTTCAGGATGGAACAGATGATTCGAGCGGCCGGTTTCGCGCTTGCCAGTCGACGCGAGACGTGGATGTGGTCTGTCGATGTGTATATGCGCGGAGATGGACGAAGTCGTCAGTGAAGTCCCAGGACGCTCTGTGTTCTACAGCGGCGCGATTCGCCGTCCAGACGTGACCAGGAACACCGCCAACCGATCGCGGACGTCCGGAGGGACGCTTAGGCCGCGTCCCCATTCGATCGTGGCCTTCCACGAAACACCAAAGGCAGTGTGAGCCATGACACCTCCTCAGAGAGTGCGCCACCAACTGGCCCTCAGTCATTTCGTGACTTCGAGTGCCATGACAGCGTCGAGTAGGCACGTTCGCGAACAGAGACGGATTCGTAATCAGCAGGTCGTCGGTTCGAGTCCGACCGCCGGCTCCAATATCAGGCGGGGGCTTCGCCCCGCGCACCCCTACACACTCACTCGCGCGGCGGCGCCGCGCTCCGTTCGCGTGGGCGCTCGCTTCGCTCGCGCCTATCTTTCTTCGAGCTTCGCCGCCGCTGACTTGCCGTCGGCGGCGTTGAGATAATTCCACCCTGCCTCTTTGTAGGAACACGGCTACCATCACCCGGGCGCAATCCTGAGAACTGAAGGAGACTGCCTGATGTTCATTCCGACATGGGTATGGGTGGTGTTGTTTGTGTTGGTGGCGTGGTTCATCGCCTCGCAATACAACCGGCCGGACATCATAAAGGACGAAATCAAGGCCTACGGTTTGTCCCTGTTGGTTCTGTGCGGGGTTGGAGTCGGCCTGGTGTTCGTTTGGACAGCGTATGAAGAGAATCCAACGGCCCGAACGATTGCAGGAGGACTGCTCGTCCTTGCCTACCTTGTCCATGTGCTCAGGCAATGGCCGGTGCTTCTATCGGCGGTTGTTGGTTTTTCAATAGCTCTGGCTTGCGCTTCCATCTTCGTTCCTGAAGGTGGATGGTTTGCGCTCACGTTCCTGTGGGGTGGAACGTTGCTCGCCGGGGTATGCCTCTTGTTGCTGGAGCATCTGGGATTGGCCAAACCGGAGAAGGCATGACCCGCCGCCTTCTCATCCTTACGTCGTCATCAGTGCCCCCCGACTGTTCCCCGCACCCGCACGATGACCCATCGCGCAGTCAACTTGCCAGAGATCGGATCTACGGCCCATCGCATCTTCATCGCACTCTCTCTTTTCTGCCTTCCCTCTCGGTGGGGCGCGATTAAGGGTAGCGAACTCCCCCCGATCTGACGGTAACCGGGCGGGCCAGATCCGGCTCCTTGTGGCGCGAGGAGTCCGACCTCGCACCTTCAGAGTTTCTTCAGGTTCTGCTCACGACTCCTGCGACGACCGGACCGTACCCTGCACTCGTGGGCACGTCCTGGTCGCTCGCCTCGTTTTTCGCGGTCGCGCTCCTGATACCCGCGGGTGTCGAAGCGCAGGCGCCGGCAGCGCCGCCGACGCGCGACCCGATCCGCGACAGCCTGGCGATCGGCGGCAGCCTTACTCCAGCTCTCGCCGGTGGATTCGGATTCTGGCCGGCGGTTCGAATCAGTACCCCCGCGAGCCCTCGCCTCGCGCTCGATCTGGACGCCGGCTGGATGTTCCCCGAGACCAACGGCTACTTCACCACCCGGGATTTCTACGCCGTCCAGATGCGGTTCCTGCGAGCGCGACGGGATGCCACTGGCTCGACACGTTCCTGGATCGTGGGTGCCGGGTACATCCGCGGTTCAGAGCTTGACGGCGAAGGACATGTGACCGATCCGCACGCGGGCATCGGCACGATCAAGATCGGCTACGGCGGCGACCAAATCTACGCCAACGGCATGCGCGTGGCGGGCGAGATCGGGGTCATCGGCGGCGGCAGCTCCGCGCCGACCGGGATCTACGCGAGCCTCACCGTGCAATGGCGCCCGCGCCACTGACGAACACCGTCCACATGCCCTCGACGCGTCGCTAATCCGAACCCGTGCGGTCGCTTCCGAGCAGGCGCTCCAGCTTTGTGAGCTCTCCTGGCTTCACCAAATGCGCATCGAAACCTGCCGCCAGGCAGGCGTCGCGGATGTCCGTACCGGCGTAGCCAGTAAGCGCGATCAAATGGAGCTGCGTCCGCGGAAATCGCTGACGGAGTTGACGCCCGAGTTCTATGCCGTTCATTCCTGGAAGCGAGATGTCCACGATGGCGCACTCTGGCTGGAACGCGGTGGCAAGCGACAGCGCGGTGGGGCCATCGCCGGCGACAGCGACCTCGTGTCCCCACCCGCGGGCCAGAAGCGAGATCGACTTCCTGATCTCTGTGTGGTCGTCCACAATCATCACCCTCCGCGGGCGCAGGGCCACGACTGGGGACGTGGTTGTCGCTGCGCTCGCGGGCGCGCGGTGGTCCCGCTCATCCGCCGTCGTCACCGGAAGTGAGACCACGAACTCGCTGCCCGTCGAAAGACCGCTGCTGGTGACCGTGATGCGACCGCCATGCAGTTCCACGATTCGGCGCACCACGCTGAGTCCGATTCCCAATCCACTCGACGGGTGCGTCAGCGGTTGGTGTGACTGCGTGAACGGCTCGAAGATCCGCTCCAGATTCTCGGCGGCAATGCCAATGCCGTTGTCGCGCACGGACAGAATCGCGGCGTCACCGCGCTGTTCGAGGGTCACGGTGATCCGCCCACCCGGCTCGGTGTAGTTGGCCGCATTCTCGACCAGGTTGCTGACGACCTGACGCAATCGGTCCGCATCCCCATGAACCTGCACCGGGACGTCAGGCAAAACCAGCGACAGCCCATGCTGTCGACCTTCGATGAATGGCCCGAGCGCGTGCACCGCGTCTCGGACGATGGCGGCGAGATCGAGACGTTCCGGCCGAATCTCGACCAAGCCGTGGCTGATGCGCGAGAGATCCAGCAGATCGTTCACAAAGCGCAAGAGTGTTTGCGCCTGGGTATCGATCGTGTCGAGCAGTTCGGCGGTGGCTGGATCCCAGGTCCCCTTCCGCAGCAGGTAGATCGCATGGGTGATCGGCGTCAGCGGATGTCGCAGCTCGTGGCCCAGCATGGCGATGAACTGATCCTTGCGCTCGCCGCTGGCAACGAGCCCCGCCGTCTGGTCCACCCGGCGCGTGACGTCCTGCACGGCGAGCAGCAATTGCTCGGTCCGGTCGGCAGCGCCAGGGATCTTCCGCGCGCTCAACGAGACCACCTGTCGCCGCTGTTCAGGAAGATTCAACGTCACTTCCAGATCTTCCAGCGGCTCGGCGCTGGCCAGGAGCGCGCGCAACCTCTGGTGCAGGCCCGGGATGTTCCATCGGCCGTCGCCGACCTCGTGAAGGAATCGACCCTCGATCTGTGTCGCGCGGAATTCCCAGGTCCGTGGCAAACGCCGAATTGACCCGCAGGATGGCCATCGCACCGTCGAGCACCACCAATGGCTCTCGGACCGACTGGATGATGGTGTCGGTATAAGCTCGCGCGTCGTCAGAGGCGCTGCGCGCCGCGTCCAACTCCCGGTTCAGGGTGCCGAGCTCGTCGTTTCGGCTCCGGAGCTCATCGATCGTCGTCGTGAGCTCCTCGTTGGTCGACTGCAGTTCCTCCTTCGACGTTTCGAGTTCCTCGTTGGTGCTCTGGAACTCCTCGTTGGCCGACAACATCTCCTCGTGTGCGGAGCGAAGCTCCTCCTGGACCGCGTCGTGCTCCTCGACCGTCCCGCGCAGGTACTCGCGCATGGCCTCGACTTCGCGCTCGAGTTCCGCGAGCCGCCGGTCCTTCTCGGATTCTGGCAACGCGCTCGCGGCCGACATGCGGCGATCCACGGCGGGCCGGGAACCGTCGTCGAACAGGATCAGGAATGCCTGGCCGCCGCCAGACCCCGCGAGCGGAATGACTTCGATGCTGATCTCGCGCGCGTCGAGGCGCGCGGTGCGGCGGGATGCCATGTGGCTGTTGCTGGTCTCCGCAATAGCTGGAAGGACCTGGACGAGCAGTTCCGGGCGAATGACACGTCGCAGGTCGAAGCTGGGTGCGCCGCCGGCGGGCTCGAGATAGGGTCCGGTCTGGCCGCGAAACTGCAAGATGGTCAGCGCCTGGTTCACGAGCATGCATGCCGGCGCAAAACGCGCCAGCAGCAGGCGGTCCGCTTCACGCGGCAGCGAATCGGCCTCGACGTGTAGCGGGGCGACGCTGCCTTCGGGTTCAAGGGCAGGCGAGGCCGATGCGTCTCCCCGCTCCGTGATGGCGCCCCGGCCAGTGTTTGGCCTTCGGCGAAATACACGTAAGCGGCCTTCGACCTGTTCGAACAGCTCGAGCGACTGGGCGACGCTCTCGGCGGGGCCAAAAAACAACATCCCCTGCGGACGAAGCGCGTAGTGAAAGGTTCGCAGGATCCGGCGCTGCGCGACATCGTCCAGGTAGATCAGGAGATTGCGGCAGCTGATCAGGTCCAGTCGCGAGAACGGCGGATCTCGCGTCACGTCCTGGCGCGCGAAGAGACAGAGATCGCGGATCTCCTTGGCGATGCGGTAGTCGCTGTTCTGCCTGACGAAAAAGCGTTCCAGGCGTTCCGCCGACACTTCGTGCAGGGCATTCGCGGGGTATACACCCGCCCGTGCCTTCTGCAGCGCCGCTTCGCTGACATCGGTCCCGAAAATCTGAACCTGCAGCGGCGGTGGGACGCCACCGAGATACTCGAGCAGGGCAATCGCGACCGAATAGACCTCCTCGCCGGTGGCGCAGCCCGGCACCCAGATGCGGATCGGTTGTTTCGGGGAACGCCCCTCGCAGAGGATGGGAAGCACGTACTGTCGCAGCGCGTCGAATGCCGCCGGGTCACGAAAGAACTCGGTCACCCGGATCAGGAAATCCTGATACAGCGCGGCCAGTTCGACAGGATCACCGTCGAGCACCGCGCAGTAATCCTCGAGGGTTTCGATCCGCAGCAACATCATTCGCCGCTCGATGCGACGCTTGATCGTGGTGCGCTTGTAGTGGGTAAAGTCGACGCCGTGTGCCGAGCGAAGCCGCTGAAACATGCGGCCCAGGAGCGCGGCGTCGCCTTCGGGTCTGGCAGCGGGCGGATCGGGAGATTTCGCGCCCGGCGCCGGATCTGGCGTAGGGAACCGGCGGCTCAGACGTGCGAGCTCACCGGCGATCTCGATCGGGCGCAAGACCAGATCCACGCAGCCTGTTTCGATGGCGTGCTGTGGCATGTGTGGGAAGCGCGCCGACTCCGGGCGCTGCGCGAACGTGAACCCGCCGGCCTGCTTGATCTCGCGGAGTCCCATAGACCCATCGGCGTCGGCGCCCGAGAGCACAACGCCGATCGCGCCGTCGCGATACGCCACCGCAAGCGACGAGAAGAGACGATCGACTGGAAACGTCCGTTCGGGTACTCGGCCGCCGCTTCAGGTCGATGAGACCATCGTGAACCGTGAGGATGGCGTCCGCGGGGATGACGTACACGTGATCGGGATGCACCGCCTCCCCCGCGATGGCCAGCGACACGGTCAACTGAGTCTTCTTCGCCAGGATTTCTGAGAGCAAGCTCTCGTGTGTCGGGTCCAGGTGCTGAACCACGATAAACGCCATGCCCGTTGGTGGAAGGGCGCCGAGCAGCTCGATGAGGGCTTCGAGCCCCCCGGCCGAGGCGCCGATGCCTACCACGAAGAACGGCGAATGACGAGCGGTGGATGACACGGGTTGTACGCGGCTCCGGTCCTGTAACCACAGGAGTCTATCGGACCTCGATCGCCTTCGCGAACCATTGCCGACCCAGATTGGTGGGGGCGTGCGGCAGTGTCCCGAACGCGGTGTAACCGCCCTTCTCGTAGAAGCCTGGCGCCTGGAAAGTCATCGTGCTGAGAAATGCGACGCCGCATCCGCGGTCCGCGGCAATTTGCTCCGCTCGCTGCAACAACGCGCGCCCGAAGCCACGTCGTCGACTTCCCTCCGTGATCCACAGATCGGCGACGTAGAGAAACGTCCAGAAGATCTCGCCAACGAGGCCCCCCAGCAACTCCCCCTCGTCACCGCGGATCGACAGCGTCAGGTGTTGCGTGTTGCGCGGCCCGACCTGGCTCTCGTTCCATCGTTGAAGAGCCGCGGAGATCTCGGCAGCGACGGCGTGATCTTCTTCGAGCGTGATTCTGGGTCCAGTCATGACTCTCCTGTCTCGCCCCCATTCTGCCAGCGAAGCACCCAACAAGCCGCACAATGGACCCTGACCGATACGGCGAGTAACATGACGTGAGAGCATGGGACCGATCCTGCTGGCGTTGCTGCTGCAGTCTCCGCCGCCGCCGGCGCAAGCGGTCGATCTGCCCGTTTCGCTCGACCGCATCCGCGAGGGACTCGCGCGTCCGCCCCTGTTTGATCCGCCCAGGCCACGCCCGGGGAGGACGCCCGTTTTCCGAGTCAAGGTCGAGCAAATCTTGCTCGAGGGGCACGCCTGGCAGGAAAAACCGCCGGTTGCGCCGTGGGTGCAGCCGCTCATCCCGCTGCCCCATGTTGAATTCCTCGAGGCCGTGACGCCGGAGGAAGTCCGCGCGTCGGCGATGTATCCCTGCTGCAACGTGACGCCCATCATCAGTGCCGTGAAGGGCTTCATCGACAGCCGCGTGCGGGCATCACGAGAGAAGAGCGCGAAGCGAGAGGTCGAAGAGGCGATGCGCGCGGCCGGAATTCGGCGTTAGCCCTCGACCGCACCCACTCTAACGAACGATCCGCAGGTTGATCGGCGGTGACGGACGCCGACCAGAGCGCTCGTAGGCGCCAACGTCGTACGCCGTCCCTTGCGGCCGGTTGGTACCGACACGGTCGGTCGCCACTTCCGTGATCGTCACTCCCCTGTCGGCCGCCGGCGACGTGGCGCTCAACTCGTAGTCGTGCCCCGCAGCGTTGGCGAACGCCGACGCAGACAACGCGAGATTGGACGGGCCCGGCGCCTCCGCCGGGAGCGCGGTGCCAAGGAAGGCCACATTGCGCACGTCGAGCACGCTGCCCGACGACGACGCGGGAATGAAAGCCCGGCCCACACCGGTGCCGAAGGTGCTGTTCCAGACGCGAAGGCCCTGGATGTTGTCTTCATAACGCACGCCGAAGTTCACCGTGTGGACGACGGCGTTCTGCACCCGCACGTTTGCCGGCGCGCGCAACCGGAAGGCAATCTCCGACGAGTGAATCGTCACGCCGTCCACCACGGCATCGACGTTCTCTTTCAGGTTGAGCGCCGCCATGTTGGAAATCAGTCCGGCGCGGAAGCCGAAGAACTCGCTGTTCCGGATCGTCAGCGCGGCACGCCCCGCAGTTGCGTTCACCTTCGTGTCGATCGCGTTCTCCCCCGGCACGATGCCGGCCGCGAACCCGTTCACGGGGCCAGGTAGCGGCTGCAGCCAGAAGCGGCACCCCTCGATCACGACGTCCCCCCAGCCGAGCGCGGAACGCCCCGGGTCGATCTGGAACGCATCACCGGAAAACGTGTGGACCTCGGTGTTCCGGATCGTCAGGCGCCGGGCGGGGCCCGCGACGATGCCGTGCGCGTCGGTGCGGCCGTCGGCGGCATTGAGCGCGTGGTGGATCAGCGAGCCCTCGATCAAGACGTCCGCGGGGCCGCCGATATCCACCGCGTCGCGACTGGTACTGCGAACCTCGCTGTTCCTCAGGATGAATCGCGTTCCCGCACTTCCGACCCGAACCACGTCGTCGGCGCCGAACTGTCCGTCGAGGACGAGCCTTTCGACCGTGATGTAGGCGTGGCCGATGGTCAGCACGCGTCCGGACGTGGTCACGATTGCCGACCCACGGGCGTCACGCGCGCGGATGGTGATGGGCGCTTGCGCGGTTCCGGAACGGACGGAAACGACGGCCTCGGCGTAGGTGCCGGGGCCCACGATAACGATGTCCCCGGGCTGGGCGGCGTTCACACCATCCTGGACCCGGCCGAACGGCGCGGTGGACGTCCCGGTGCCGGTTCCCCCCGCGGCGACATGCCATTCGGCGGAGAACGCCGGGGCTGCCGCTCCGCAAAGGAGCAGCAACGCTCCAACAAGGCAGGTGTGCGTGCGCATACTTTGGTTGGGGAGGTCTTCAGGGTAACACACGAGCGCTGGCGCGCCCGATCGGCTCAGACTTGCTCGGTTTCGTGAGAGGTTGCAGAGGGTTCCTCGAGGTCCCAGACGTGCCCGCAGTCATTGCAACGGTAGTACGCCGGCTCGCGGTTCCCGTACAAGACGGTAGCCACACTGGAACATTCTGGGCAAGGCGACTCCGCGCCTGGGGATATTGGGTCAGACGACATTGGGAACTCCTTTCCCCGCAGGATGTTCCGATGGTAGCGGATTCGGTCCGTCCGAAACTATCGCTAGTTCTGGGTATGGGACGAAATGCGGGCTAACTGAGCGGAGCGTGTTGTGTGGCGGTTTCCACCAGTCGCCGGAATTCTCGCGACCGGAGCACGGTCGACTCGGCGTCGGCGCACGGCTGGTCGATCAGGGGTTCGCCACGAAAGAAGACGATCAGACGGCGCTGATTGTTGGTGCGCCAATACTCGCACCTCCACTCGCCCAACTTCCAAAAAATCATCTGAGGTACGGGTGCGTCGTTCATCGCCGGGGAGCGACTTATAGCTCAGCTAGTTGATGGGGTCAATAGCTGAGTCACGGAAGACCCGTCATGCGTTCCGGGCGCCAGTGTTCCGAGGTGTGCGCAGCGACGCGATCGGTCCGTTCGAAGACTTTCACGAAGACGATTCCCGCGAGGAATCCACCAACGTGAGCCCAAAACGCCACGCCACCGCTTTCTGGCGCGAGCGCGCTGGTGAAGCCGCCAAACAACTGCAGCACCACCCAGTAAATGAGCATCACCCACGCTGGCAGCGCCATCGTCGTGATGAAGAAGCCGAGAAAGACCACAGTAAAGACCCGGACGCGTGGGAACAACACGAGGTACGCGCCCATGACGCCGCTGATGGCGCCAGAGGCTCCGACCATCGGGATCGCGGACGTCGGATTCGCGACCGTCTGCGCGAGTGCAGCGCCGAGGCCGGTCAGCAAGTAGAACGCCACGAAGCGCGGCCGCGTCATCGAGTCTTCGACGTTGTTGCCGAAGAGCCAAAGGAACCACAAGTTTCCGAGCAGGTGCATCCACGACCCGTGCAGGAACATTGAGGTCAGGACGTTGCCGACCTGGCGACCGGGATCGGTGGCGCAGACCAGTCCCTCACCAATCGGGAACGCCGTCCCGGGACGCAGCGACGCGGTCAGCTCGCCCGGGATCAATCCGAGTTCGCACACCGATTTCGCCAGGGAGACCTCCGCGCCGGCACCTTGCACCACGACCCACATGAACACGCTCGCCGCGATCAGCGCGAAGGTGACGTAAGGCGTGCGCTGGGTCTGGTTCTCGTCGTGGTAAGGAAACACGCGACATCAGGATACACTCCGCGCGTCAGGAGCCCCGCATGCGTGTGATTGCCGTGTTGATGCCGATCGTCTTCGCTCTTCTCTCGATGAGCGGCCCCGCTGCCCAGCAGCCGAAGAAACTGAAACTGCACATCTCCGTCGACATGGAAGGCGTTGTCGGCGTGGTCACCGAGCAGCAGTTGAGCCCGGCGGGGTTCGAATATGCGCGCTTTCGTGACTTCATGACCAGGGAGGCACTGGCGGCCGTCGAAGCCGGCAAGGCGGCGGGCGCCACCGAAATCATCGTCGCCGACTCGCACGGAAACGGTCAGAACCTGCTCATCGACCAGTTCCCTGCCGACGTAAAGATGATTCGCTCCTGGCCGAGGCGCCTCGGCATGGTGGCAGGCGTCGACGAGACCGTGGATGCGGCGATCTTCATCGGCTACCACGCCGGCACCAACAACGCCGCCGGCGTCCGCGCGCATACGTTTTCGAGCGCGAACCTGACGCGTGTTGCCCTCAACGGCACCAACGTCACCGAAGGCTCATGGAACGCCGCCATCGCCGGGCATTTCAACGTCCCCGTCGTGATGATTTCGGGCGACGACGCCGCGATCGCGGAAGTCCGGAAGGCGGTTGGAAACATCGAGGGAGCGGAGACCAAGCGGAGCCTGGGATTCCACTCCGCCATCACGCTGACGCCGCAGGCGTCGTACGACCTGATCCGTCAACGGGTCCAGGCCGCGCTGGGACGGCGAAGCGACTTCAAGCCGTTCAAGGTGCAGACGCCGGTGACCGTGGATGTCAGCTTCAAGAACTACATGCCGGCCGAGATCCTGGCGTACCTGCCGCTCTTCGAGCGTGTGGACTCGCACTCGATCCGCTTCCGCGCGAAAGACATGGTGGAGGCCTCGGCGATCATGAACTTCATCGGGGACTATCGGCCGGACATCACACCGTAGAGCGCCGCATCCAGCGCGGCGACCAGCACGTCCGCGTCGTCATCGTTGAACGGCATCGGCGGCCGGATCTTCAGCACGTTGTGCCACGGGCCGTCGGTACCGAGCAGCACACCCTGCTCGCGCAGGCGCTCCGCGACCCCCGACGCTTCGTCCGTGGCGGGCTCGAGCGTCACTCGATCGCGCACGAGTTCGACGCCGAGAAAGAGCCCGCTGCCGCGCACATCGCCGACGATCTCGTGGCTGAGTGCAAGGGCCTGCAACCCACCGAGCAGCCGCGCCCCTGTGCGAGCCGCGTGCGCCTGTAACTGCTCCTCCTCGAGTACCGCGAGCACCTCGAGACCCACGGCGCACGACACGGTACTGCCGCCGAACGTGCTGAAGAACTCCATGCCATTCGCGAAGCTGTCCGCAATCTCACGCGTCGTCACGACAGCGCCGAGCGGATAACCGTTGCCAATCGGCTTGCCGAGCACAACGATGTCGGGAACGACGTCCTGTGCCTCGAACGCGTAAAAGTGCGCGCCCATCCGGCCGTACGCCGTTTGCACTTCGTCGGCAATGCAGACGCCCCCAGCCGCGCGGACGTGCCGATAGACCGCATCGAGGTATCCGGCGGGCGGCACGATCTGACCGCCGACGCTGGGGCAGGTCTCGCTGATGAAGGCCGCGATCCGGCGACCTCGACTCGTGGCGTCGTCAATGAGGTTGCCCACGGCTTGCGCATATAGCCGGCCGGCGTTCGCGTCGCTTCGTTTGTGCGGTCCACGGTAGTCATCAGGAATGGGGGCCACATGCACCCAGTCGGGCGTCCCCTGCCCACCCGGCCCGTTGAACTTGTAGGGACTGATGTCGATGAGCGTGTTCGTGTTGCCGTGATACGCAGCGTCGAGGACGACGACGTCACGCGCACCGGTGTGGGCGCGCGCCAGGCGGAGGGCGAGCTCGTTGGCCTCACTGCCGGAGTTGACGAAATAGCAGACCGAAAGCGGATCCGGCAGCGTGCCGGCCAAACGCTCGGCGAATTGCCAGACGAGGTCGTGCAGGTATCGGGTGTTCGTGCTCACCGCGCGCATCTGCTCGGTCGCGGCTCTCGTGATGCGCGGATGCGCGTGCCCGACGTGCGGGACGTTGTTGTAGGCGTCCAGGAAACGGCGGCCGGACTCGTCGAAGAGGTATTGCATCCAGCCCCGGACCACTTTCACGGGATCGCGATAACCGATGCTGACGTTCTTCCCGAGCCGTTCCAGGCGGCGCGCCCTGGTCACCGCCTTCGGCGCTTCCTTCACGGGATGCCGACTCGGCACGCCGCAGGCGGCACGGAGCGCGTCCTCGGCGACATCGGGAGGAATCGAGGCCAGCCGGGGCAAGGTGCGCCGCAGCGGACCCTGGCTGATCGCCAGATACTCGTCGCCTGGGCGCTGCTGCTGTTGATGCGCCGCCAGGCTCGCACTCACACAGAGCCGGAGCTGCACGAGGTCGAACAGCACCGACAGTTCGTCGTCTGTCAGCGGATATGCGGCGTGGTAGCCGCGAACGAGCGCTGCTGCGAGGTCGAGCGGCGCCTCTTGATCGAGTACCGCGTACGCGATCGCGACCGCGGGCTCGGCGACGGTGTAGGTGTGGAGCAGATCGCCGAAGTCGATCAGACCTGTCACGCGTGCTCCACCGGCGGGCGATTGGTCGATCAGGACGTTGTAGTCGTTGGCGTCGCCGTGAATGATGGACCGCCGCAGCCGCGGGGCGGCCGCGCCGATTCGCTCGTTGACGTAGCCGGTCACCCGCCACACCAGGTCGCGCAGCGCCTCGTCGTCGATCAACGAGCCGAACGTACGAACGGTCCCAGCACCCGTGGCCAAGTCCCAGTGAAATTCGCGGTGGGCGGCAGGATGGTCGAACGTCGCAAGGCCCTGGCTGATCTGCCCGAGCCGGAACCCGAGGTCCTCGAGGAGCGCGCGGGGCCGAGTCTCGAGGCGTCCGAGCGGCTCCCCTGGCATCCACCGCAAGAGTCGTACGAAGTGACCGCCCGGGGTCGTGGCGATCGGTTCCCCGTTTTTCGACGGCACGAGGGTGGGAGTCAGGCCCACCGCGGCCAGGTGCGCCATCGCGGCGTTCTGCGCATCGAGCATCGCGCGCTCTTCGAGGCCGTTGGCGATCTTGAGCACGTACTGCGTGCCGTCGCGGGCGATCAGTTGGAAGTTCTGGTCGCGCTCGCTGGGCAGCGGCGCCGCCTCGGCCTCGATGCCGTAGAGAGTGTTCGCCAACGCGACGGCGTCGGCGCGATCGAACCGCGGCGCGTGCTGGAGCAGCGACATCCGCGGAATTGTGTACCATTCCGGCGGTCCCTTGCCTGAGCCCACCGAACACCGTGCCTGCGTTGTCGTAATCACCGGCGTTGCCGGCAGTGGCAAGTCCACCGTCGGACGCGCGCTCGCCGAACGGCTGTCGTGGCGTTTCCACGATGCCGACGACCTGCATTCCCCCGAGAACGTCGAACGCATGCGGCGAGGGTTGCCGCTCACCGACGCGATGCGGGCGCCGTGGCTGGCGCGCGTACGTGGGGTGATCGAGGATGCCGTTCACGACCGCGCCGGCGCCGTCATCGCCTGCTCGGCGCTCAAAGCACGCTACCGGACCTTCTTATCCGACGGCATCCCCAATGTGCGCTTCGTGTTCCTGAACGCGAGTCGCGAGCTGTTACTCCAGCGCCTGTCCAAGCGGCGCGATCACTTTGCCGGTCCGAAGCTGCTCGACAGCCAGATCGACGCACTCGAACCACCGGCCGATGCCTTGACGCTCGATGCATCGAGACCGGTGGCCGAGCTCGTCGACGCGATTCGGCTTGGACTTCCTGCTTGAGCTGCCTCGAGCCTCCGGTCCGATAACTGCAGCCCGCACGGAACTTGCAGTTTGTGGAGGCGCGAATGTCGCTGAGCCATATCCGACCAGATCAGCTGTATGCGTGGCGAGGACCGTCACTGCTGATCGTCAACACCCACGGCGCCTGCGGGACCGACCAACCGATCTCCGGCTACTACTACAAGGAGGCGCGTTTCCTCCGCACGTGCCGGCTCGAGCTGGACGGCGAGGCGCCCTGGTTGTGCGAGGCCGCGGCCGTTGCCCCGGACAGGCTCGACTTCACCTATACGTATCCGGAGGTCGCCAAGTACGGCGGCGGCGGCACGGGCCAGTCTGGCGATGACGAACCGCGCAATGCGCGCGGGCTGCCCCAGCGTGCGCTGAACATCTGGGTCGTGTGGAAGGTCGGGATCGCGACGCTCGAGATCGTCGCCACGATCGACAACTGCTCGCGCGAGAGCGTCGAGGTCGAGTTCGCCTGGATCCTCGACACGGATTTCGCCGACATCCAGGAAGCTCAGAGTGGCGAGCGGCGGCAAGAGGCGCCGATCCACCGCGAGCGTGGGGATGCGGCGCTGCGATTTCAATACGATCACGAATGCCTGCCGTTGGCGACCTCGGTGACCGCACGTTCGTCGGACACGTGGACGACCGGCGACGATCGCTTGTCTACACGGATCCGGCTTGCAGCCGGAGCGCGGGTCGAGTGTCGCTTGCGTGTTGTCCCCTCGACACCGGAGGCCCTCTCGGATCGCGACGCGCAGACGCGCGAGCAGGTGGTGGACCAGTGGCGCAGCCGCTTCGCCCGTGTCAGCGCGCCCGGCAACCGCCTGTTCGAGGACGCCCTCGCCAGGAACATCCGCGACATCGCGTCCTTCCCGCTAATGGACGGTTCGGTGGACGAGTGGTTGACCTTGCAGGCCGGCGTACCGCTCTACCCGGCGCTCTTCGGACGGGACGCCATGACCGCGGGCTGGCAGGCCGGATACATCGATCGCGGGGCGGCGCTCGAAGCCGCCCTGACGCGCCTCGGTCGCTTGCAGACCGATCGCACCGACGACTGGCGTGACGAGGAACCCGGGCGCATTCCTTACCAGGTGCGCAGCGGTCCTCTCGCGCGGCTGAACATCAACCCGTACGCCCGCTATTACGCCGACTTTGCCAGCCCCCTGATGTTCGTCATTTCGCTCGCCAACCTGTTCGCCTGGACCGGCGACCGTCACGGTCTCGATCGACATTGGGACACGGCGCGCCGGATTCTCGACTGGGCGCGTACACGTGGCGATGCCGACGGCGACGGCTATCTCGAGTACCACACGCGGTCGAGCGACGGAACGAAGAACCAGGGATGGAAAGACAGCGGCGACGCGATCGTCTACGACGACGGCTCACCGGTGCCGCCACCGATCGCGACCTGCGAACTGCAAGGCTACTGGTACGCGGCGCAGCAACTGATGGGCGCCTTGTCGTGGATGAGGGGGGACGGCGACGATGCGAAAGCGCACTTCGCCGCCGCGGCCGACCTGAAGCGCCGGTTCAACGCCGACTGGTGGATCGAGGATCTCGCCTGCCCGGCGCTCGCCCTCGATGCCGGGAAACACCCGGTCGCAGCGGCGACGTCGAATGCGGGGCATTGCCTGGCGACCGGAATCATCGACCGTCAGCACGTGCCGGCGCTCGTCGGACGGCTGTTCGCGCCAGACATGTTCAGCGGATGGGGCATCCGCACGCTTTCGTCGACGCATCGCTATTACAACCCTCTGAGTTATCACCGCGGCACCGTCTGGCCGGTGGAACAAGGGACGATCGTCTTCGGGCTGCGGCGCTACGGGTGCGACGCGCGCGCGCAGGATCTCGCTGCTGCGGTGTTCGACCTTTCCTGCCTGTACCCGGAGTACCGGACGCCCGAATGTGTGGGCGGCTACGCGCGCGGGGAACGCCCGTCGCCGGCCGCCTACCCGCAAGCCAACGCGCCGCAGTTGTGGAACGCGACCGCCCTGCCCCTGATCGTGCAGAGCCTGCTCGGCCTCATCCCGCTGGCGCCTTTTGAGACGCTCGTCGTGGACCCCGCGCTGCCCGACTGGCTCCCGGACCTGACGCTCCACAACCTTCGCATCGGATCCGCCGCGGCGACCATCCGGTTCTGGCGCGCCAAGGATGGCACCTGCGATTTCGAGGTAGTCAGCCGGCAGGGCACGCTACGGATTCTCCGGCAGCCGCCGCCCGAGTCGCTCGACGCCACGTGGTGGGACCGCTTTGCCGCCCTCGTGTAAGGAGAACGCTCATGAAGATCCAGCTCAAACCGCTCGCGGAACAAGTGCTCGTGATCACCGGCGCCTCGAGCGGCATCGGCCTCGTCACCGCCACACACGCCGCCCGCGCCGGCGCCCGCGTCGTGCTGTCGGCACGCAACGAAACCGACTTGAATCGCGCCGTTCATGAAATCCGCCGCAACGGCGGACGCGCGATCGCGGTGGTCGCCGACGTGGCGAATGCCGCGGACGTCGATCGCCTCGCCGACCACGCCGTCCGCGAGTTCGGGCGAATCGACACCTGGGTCAACAACGCCGCGGTCTCGATGTACGGACGCGTCGTGGACCTTCCCATCGACGACATGCGCCGGCAGATGGACGTGAACTATTGGGGACAGGTCTACGGCTCGCTCGCCGCCGTCCGTCACATGCGAACTCACGGGGGGGCGCTGATCAATATCGGCAGCGCGCTGTGCGACCGCGCCATCCCGCTCCAGGCCAATTACTGCGCGGCGAAACATGCGCTGAAGGGATTTACCGATGCGTTGCGCATGGAGCTCGAGGAAGCCGGCGTGCCGATTGCCGTCACGCTGGTCAAACCCGCGAGCATCGACACACCGTTTTTCGAGAAGGCGAAGACCTACCTCGACGTGGAACCGCAGCCCGTGCCGCCGGTGTACGCGCCCGAAGTGGTCACCGATGTGATCCTCACCGCGGCGCAGAAGCCGACCCGCGAGGTCATTGCCGGTGGATCGGGTGCCAAGCTGAGTGCCGCGCGGTTCGCACCCCGCCTTGCGGATCTGTACATGGAGCGCTGGACGTTCGACGGACAGAGTTCAGGGAAGCCGTTCAACGGCCGCCCCGACAACCTGTACGCCCCGGTGACTCACGACGGTGGTGAACGCGGCCGCAACTGGGAAGGACACACGCGCCGATCGAGCGTCTACACGCAGGCGATGCTGCATCCGCGCGCGGCGTCCGCAGTGATCGGCGCGCTCGGCGTCGGGTTGGCGCTCGCGTCGCGACGGCGTGTGGATCGCTGACGTACCTACGGCGACAGGTGTCCCTCCTCCGCCGCCGCCCACGGGGGCAGCACGCGGATCAGAATGGCGAGAATCACGAGGGGAAGGATCATCACGAGGATGGCGGGCAGCAGGCCTTCACGGGTCGCGAATCCCATCTTGTACGTGGTGTATCCAAGAAACGTCTTCGAGAAGAGCTGACCGCCGATGACGACGTTCCAGCGCATGGCGAGGATGCCTATCAGCGTCAGAATTCCGGACACGGTATAGATCTGGAGCCTCGTGCGCTCCGAGAGCCGCTTCACCTGCACGATCGCCAGCGCGCCGATCGGCACGACGGTGCCGAGGACGATCTGGATAACGATCTGCGATACGAACAGCCGCGTCTTCACCATGAAGTCCAGGCTGTGGAACGACTCGTCGGCCTCGTACATCCGGTGGATCAGGTCCAGCATCTCGAGCGAGAAGTCGATCAGAAAGGCGTAGAAGAGATACCGCGCGATCGTATCGACGCAGTCCATGTCGATCTTTTCGCCGCGCCACGTGGTGATCGCCATGTAGAGCACCAGGACGGCCGCGATACCCGACACGATCGCGGAAAACAGGAAGACGATCGGCATCATGGGCGTCGACCACCAGGGGTTGGCTTTGATCGACCCGAAGATGAACCCAACGTAGCCGTGCAGCAGGAATGCCGACGGAATGCCGATGATGGTCACCAGGCGGCCCACGGTGTCGTCAACCTTCAGCGAGGCGGGACTGATGTTGTCGGAGCCAAGAGTCAGCGCGGTATACAGCATGCGCTTCAGGCCCGTGCTGCGGCGGCGGATCAGCACCAGGTCCTTCCGATACTCGAGCCAGATCTCGACCACCAGCACGACCATCAGGTACCAGAGATAGACGTAGCCGAACATCGCCATCGCGGAGGTCGGCGACGGGGTGAACAACATCTCGAACGACCGTTCCGGGTGGCCGAGGTGCAGTTGCAGCGGCAGCGGTGCGACGAGCATGAAGGCCAGCGCCGTCAACAGCGCCAGGCGGTAGGTGGGCTTCACGGCCTGGACGTTGAAGACCCGCTCGAGCGAGGCGAGGATGAACGCGCCGGCGACCAGGCCCGTGATGAACGGATACAGAACGATCAGCACGCTCCACTGGAGCTCGATTTCGTTCGGATACATGAAGCCGTCCACGCCTGGGTGCATGTCTTCTCCCTACCGCACGGAGCCGTCGAGGCCGTTGTAAAAGAGCTTCGCGCCGGTCGCCATCTGCGGCTTGAGCACGTGGATCGCGTTCGTGCGCAGGAATTCGTGAATCGGGTCCTTCGGGTCTTTCAGGTCGGCGAGCTGGCGCGCACCCGTTGGGCACACCTCGACGCACGCCGGGAGCAGCCCCTTGGTGATGCGGTGGTAACAGAGCGTGCACTTGTCGGCCGTGTGGGTTCGCGGGTCGATATAGCGGCAGCCATACGGACACGCCTGCACGCAGTACCGGCAGCCGACGCAATAGTCCTTGTCCACCAGCACGACGCCGTCGGGGGTGTGGAACGTCGCGCCAACGGGGCAGACCTGCGTGCACGGCGAGTGCTCGCAGTGGTTGCACATCTTCGGCACGAAGAACGTCTTCCCCTTGCCCTCTTCGTACTTCTCGGGGAAGCCGTCGTAGCCGCCGTTCGGCGAGTCCACGATCGGGTGATCGGCGTCTGACGACTCCACGTGATAGCGCTCGACCCAGGTCCGGAAGTAGAACGGCTCGTTGACGACGTCGTTTTCGTCTTTGCAGGCCTTCACGCAGTTCCCGCCGCCGATGCACTTCTCGATGTCGATGGTCATCGCCCACCAGTGACTGGCCGCCTTATAGGTCTCGACCTTCTCGGGCTCGCCGGCCAGGACGGACGCCAGCGCGCTCCTCGTGGCAGCGGTCATCACCAGCAGCCTGGTGCCGACGGCGATGAACTCGCGGCGGGATTGGTCCATGGCGTGCTCACTGGATCCTGGGATCGTGCGGTTTGTGACACGAGACGCAGGCGTCGTCGGCGTGCGCTTTCACGTCCACGCGGGGGTAGCGATCGGGTTTGCCTGTGTTCGCCGCGTGGCACCGCACGCAGAGGGGCTGCGGGTCAAGCTTCACGAAGGTGAAGGTCTCGTCACCGGCGGCGTGCTTCGCGAGCGGGCCGTGGCACGACTCGCAGGAGAGCGCTTTGTGCCGCGACGGCAGGCGTGTCTCGACGACGTCGGTGTGGCACTCCGCGCACGCCTTCTGCCCCGCGTGCACGATCGGCCGGGCGCGCACGTCGTCGATAGCGCCAGCGCGGTAATGCCCCAGCGCCCCGAAATCCGCAGGCACGAGCTCCGCGCGAGCGACCGCAAACACCAGCACCCCGCCGGCGAAGATGGCGGCGAGTCGGAGGAGATGTTCGAGGTCCTTGAATTTCATCGCGGCTCGCGGGTTGCTGAGCCGCGGTGCAACGGGGCCGCCAAGCGGAGGAAACCCGGCAAGGTGTAGAACCCGTGAGACTTTAGCTGGTACCAACGTCGGGCCCCGGCGTCATAGTCGAGCGATTGCCGGGAATCCGGCGCGCTCTCGGTTCAGGTTACCCAAGGCGCGGTTCTTGCTTCTCGTAGCCGCGAACCGAGGACCGAAGCATCCGAACACCGAATACCGAGCTACCTCACGCACGCCGAGCACACCCGCGGCAGGGCTTCAAACGCGAGCAACTCGACATCCGGTGAGACATACCCCGTCTCTCACCGGTTCCTCGCGCACCAGGTCCGTCGTCAGGTACTTCTTGTTCGAGTCCGGAAACACCGTGACCACCACCGCGGCGTCGCCCATCTGGTTCTGCAACTCGATCGCGCCGGCCAGATTCGCGCCCGAGGAGATTCCGACTCCAAGACCGAGCTCACTCGCCAGGCGTTGGGCGAGCAGGATGGCGTCCCCGTCATGGGCCGCGACGATCTCATCCAGCTGGGAGAGATCGAGCACCGGGGGAATGAACTCGTCGGAGATGCCCTGGATGCGATGGCGCCCGACTTTGCACCCCGTCGAGAGCGTTGGCGAACTGGCCGGCTCCAGGGGATGGATGCGAATATCGGGATAGTAGCGGCGCAGAGCGCGGCCGACGCCCATCACCGTGCCTCCTGTTCCCACCCCAGCCACGAACGCGTCGGGGATCACTCCGATCGCCGACAGCTGCGCGGCGATTTCAGGGCCGGTCGTCGTTTCGTGTGCGGCAGGGTTCGCGGCGTTGGCAAACTGCTCCGGCAGGAACACACGCGGGTCGCGTGCCGCCAACTCATTCGCGCGCGCGATGCTGCCGAGGAATCCTCCCTCGTCACGCGACACGAGCACGATGCGGGCGCCAAAGCTGCCGATAAGGTCGACACGCTCGCGGCTCATCCAGTCGGGCATGAAGATCGTCACCGGATGTCCGAGCGCCCGCCCGAGCGCGGCAAACGAGATCCCCGTGTTCCCGCTCGTCGCCTCGACGATCGTGTCACCCGGCCGAAGACGGCCGTCGCGATACGCACATTCGAGGATGTGCAGTGCCATCCGATCCTTGATGCTGCCGGTGAAATTCAGGTGCTCGCACTTCGCATAGATCGTCCGCCGACGCCCGCGCCACGCGTAGGCGATCGCCAGAAGCGGCGTGTTGGTCACCAGCGGCTCGAGGCCAGCGACGCGGTGGCGGGCGGTAGGCGGAACGCGAGATAGATGAGAAATCATGTGCCTCCACACGCGCTGCCGGTTTTCCGTCAGTCGCCGATCGACCCGGAAACCCGATGTCGTGCGTTTTTGATCAGATCGGCGCGGCCATTCACGTTTTCGTCCCTTTGTGCAATCCGCGCTCCATGGATGACCGTTTGCATCTCGCCCACCAGCCACCATTTTTGCAGGAGGACCGATGACTGCCTTCCAGCACCTTGTGGTCGCCTCGTTCACACTCGCAGCGCTTGCCGCCATCAGCCCCGCATTCGCGCAGCTGCCAGGAATGCCGCCCCGCGAAACCGCGCCACAGAAGACCGGCACATCGCAGGTCTCGGGACGCGTGTTCGACGCCGAGACGGGCAAGCCGCTGCGCCGAGCGCAGGTGCGAGTTGTCGGACCGGAATTGCGTGAGGGACGATCAGCGACGACCGATGCACAGGGCCGATGGATCATTCGGTCGCTGCCGACGGGTAAATACAACGTCTCAGCGACCAAGGGCGGGTATGTGACGCTCAATTACGGGCAGCGCCGGCCGTTCGAGGCAGGGCTGCAGGTAGATCTCGCTGTCGGGCAGTCCCTCGAAAAGCTCGAGCTGACGCTGCCCCGCGGCGGCGTGATCACGGGCAGCATTCACGACGAATTCGGCGAGCCGTTCGCGGGTATTCGGGTCATGCCCATGCGACCGCGGTACGTCAACGGACAGCGCCGCCTAGTGGCCGTCGGGACCGGCGACATTACCGACGACATCGGCCAGTTTCGCCTGCACGGCTTGACCCCCGGCGATTACTACGTCTCGGCGACCAACAGCGCGGTCAGTTTCGAGGTCTCCGAAGACAAGATGGGATACGCGCCCACGTACTATCCCGGGTCAGCGATCCTGACCGACGCGCGACGGGTGACTGTCGCGGTCGGCCAGGAGACACCCAACGTCAATTTCGATCTCGCACCAAGCCGCGTGGCGACGGTCTCTGGCATCGCCACGAATTCGCAGGGGAAGCCACTCACTAACGCCGTCGTCGTGATGACCAGCCCGTTACTGCAGGCCGGCATTCCGACGCTGAGTCCGGCGATGGTTCGACCTGACGGATCCTTCTCGATCTCCAACGTGACACCGGGCGACTACCGGCTGGAAACGTTCTCCGTCACCGATCTGCAGACCATCACCGCGTCGAGAGGAAAGGCGGGACCTAGCGAAGCGGCGTCCCTGCCGGTCAGCGTGAACGGCGAGGACATTACCGGCCTGACCCTCGTGTCGATGCCGACCAGCACGGCGAGAGGGCGTATCGTCTTCGAAGGCCAGACGCCCAAGGTGCCGCCGGGAGCTGTCACGGTCGTCGCGATGGCACCGGTGCAGACGACGATCCTGCCGGGAGGCGTCGGTCGAGTCACCGACGACTGGGCCTTTGAGGTGAAAGGTTTGACCGACCGGCGTGTGTTCCGTGTCCAGCCGCCCTCCGGCTGGTACCTCAAGTCGGTCAGTCTCGATGGCGCCGACATCACTGATAGCGGGGTGGACGTAAAGCCAGGCGACGACTTGGCGGGTGTTGAGATCCTGCTGACGCGGCAGGCCGCGTCGATTTCGGGGACCGTCAGCGACGCCGGCAAGCCGGCGACCGATTACGTCGTCGTCGCCTTCGCGGCCGACCGCGCGCGGTGGGGATCTACGACGCGTTTCGTGCGGACGGCGAGGCCAAACCAGGCCGGCATGTTCGAGTTGAAGGGCCTGCCGCCCGACGACTACCTCGTTGTGGCGCTTCAGTATCTCGAGCCGGGGGAAGAAGCGGACCCGGACGTTCTGGAACGCCTGCGGTCCCAGGCCACACAGGTGACCGTCCTCGAGGGCGAGGCGAAGACGGTGACCCTGGAGCGGCGGTAACGCGGCTACCTCTTGAGCGCCTGCAGATAGGCATGGAGCACTGGTGAAGGGTTCATGGCGACAGGCGGCGTTCGATCGCCTCGAGCTTCGCCAGGATCGTCTGTTGCCCCGACGGAGGCGGTATAACGTCACGACGATCCAGATCGCCACTGCGATCGGTATCAGCCAGCTCACCACTATCACGAGCAGTATCAGGATCTCAGGAACGCCGATGGGGACACTGTTCATGAGTCCTCTTACCTAAGGCAGCGACCTCGGACCTCGGACAACGGACAACGGACAACGGACTACGGACTACGGTTTCGTGCGCGGTTTGTTGATGAACGCGACGAGCGCCGACACTTCCTGCGGTTTCAGCTGCAGGTTCGGCATCTCCCAGATGTCCTTCTTCGGCAGCATCGACGGATCCGTGAGCATCTTCGACAGCAGCGCATCTGAGTAGTTCTTGTTGGACAGGTCCTCGCCGACGCGCGCGATCGGCTGAGCGCGGGTGGCCGTGTGGTAATGGCAGCTATTGCAGCCCTTCGCGACGAACAACGCGAGGCCGCGTTGAGCCGCAGGGACAGGAGGCGCCGGTGTCGATGCAGGAACGGCCGCGATCGGCATCAGTTGCAAGGCGCTTGCGCCAAATCCGCTGTGAATGGTAATCGTCCACGTGGCCGCGCGGGGCAGCATCAATGAGGCGCTGTAGTAACCCGGTTGGCCGGCTGTCGCGACCGCCTCGATCTGCCGTCCATCCGCGACCGCGGTGACACGTGCCGACAGGCCGGGAACGAGTCGCATCCCGTGCTGACGCACGGAGAACTTGAGCTCCGTCGACTGTCCAACGACGAACTGCTCCGGAAGATCTTCGAGGGTGACGACGGCCCAGCCGCCGGCGTGGGTGTTGGCGATGCCGAGCGCAAGAACCGTGGCGAGAGCGAACGGAAGGACGCGTGGCCGCATGGCTCCTCCTCAGTTGCACGAGGTTGCCCGCTTCGGGCGTTCACCGCGCATCGTAACGCCGATCCAGGCAGGGTGCTAGGTGCCAGGTGCTAGGCGCTAGAGCGGCGCCGCCACGCAGCGGCCAGGGCCAGCCAAAATGGAGCAACCAGCATAAAGAAGAGCGCTTGAATTATCAGCCAGTGGGTCAGTTCGCGTCGCGGGTACAAGTACAGCAGGAGCTGAATGCTCCGAATCGTGAACGCGACCGCCACCAAGGCAATCCACCCGAGCAGAACGTATCGCATTGCAGGCGTTCGAAACCAGGACCACGGCAACACGAACGGCGTGCCCATTCCCATTAGCAACAGGTACGTGGACCAGCCTCCCTGACGCGCGGGTTCGGGAAAGAGGGTGCCGGCAATCAACAGCAGCGCCAGCATTCCCAGCGCAACGAGCGCAGCCGGCATTCGAAGAATCAATTCAGATGGATTGCGATCACTCACGACCCGCCTTCGCGCTCCGCGCTTCGGCGAGGCAAGCCCGCCCCGAGTCCCGAACACCGAGTACCCGAACACCGAACAGCGAACAGCGAACACCGAACACCGAATACCGAACCGCGGTTATCGGAAGAGCCGGCCGATCGTCACGAACGTTCGCCAGCCGCCATCCAGGCCGGCGCTGAAACCGAGCGCAACGGGGCCGATCAGGGAGTCGATCACGAGACCCGCCGCCGCGTGCGCGTTGAGGTCGGCGTCCTCGTCCGTCGTAAACGCCGACCCGGTCTGGAGCCAGGTGCCGATGAAGATCGGCCCTCCCATGAAGTCCGGCATGCGGCCCAACTGCCGAAGGATGCCCGCGGTGGCCACCGCGTAGTGATCGCCGCGACGCTCTCCGACCCTGAACGCGTCGAGGCGGAACGCATGCCCGAGCACGAACTGTGAGATCGGTTTATCGTCGAACGATGTGCCGCCAAAGGTGGCCACGAACACCCGGTTGCGGGTCTTCCACTTCCAGAAGGTGGCCGTTCCGAACTCGAGCTGCGTGACGTCCTGGTTGGTACGCTCGCTCAGCGGCGACTCGGGCGACCGCATGTAGTGCGTCAGCTGCACATTCGCCTGTGTGCCGCGCGATGGCACGATCGGACTGTCGTGTCCGTCGTGCCTGTAACGGATGGCGAACTGCGTCTCCAGCCCTGAGAGCTCCGGCAGCTCGGGATCACCGGCGCGCACGTGGGCATCCACCCGGCCGGAGCGCAGCCCCGCCGTGATCTCCGAGACGCGAGAGAGGTTGACCCCAAATTCCGCAGCGGCCATCTGCCGTTGCAGCCCGTACTCCGCAATAACGACGTCGTCCTGGATGAAGTCGAGCGTGTTCTGATCCACGACGCCGGAGAGGCGGGTGAAGACCCTCGTCTTGAAGAGCGGCCGGTACCAGGAGAAGCCCGCGTAGGGATCGGAGCCGAGCGCCGCTTCGATGCGCAGCTCGGCGCCGGAGCCGAGCACGTCGAACGCCAGATACCTCCCGGCGAATTGCGTGCGGAAGGCGTTCGACGTCGTGTTCTCCAGGCTGATCCCGAGCATCATGAACGGGGGCGCATACGGCTTCTCGCGCGCGCGCACCAGGAGCGATTCATGCCCGGGCTGACCGATGATTTGCCACGAGACCCCCTGGTAACGATCCAGGCCGGAGAGCGCCGAAAGCTCGTGCTCCAGTGCGGTGACGTCGAGCGGACGATCGAGGTGATCGACGAGCTCGCGGCGAACGATCGCCACATCAGAAGGAGCAATACCCGCGGTCGAAATGGACCGCGGAATCGGAATCGTCTTTTGGCGCCGGCTTTCGCGTCCCTCGAGCCACGCCTTCCACTCGTCGTCGGAGACGGCATACTTGAGGAGCGCGTCGCGGTGTTTTTCGGCCGCCTTGTAGCCGCGGTCGATCAGGTCCGCACCGCGGCGCCAGTCGAGCGACCCGAACTCCTCGACGTCCACCGCGATGACCAAATCGGCCGCTTGCAGAGCGCGGCGCGTGTTGGCACGCATCATCGAGTCGACGGTCTGCCCCATCAACGCGAAGAGCGAATAATCGACCTTGCCGGTGGCGACGTAGCCGACGTCCACGGCGATGACCACCCCGGCCCCCATCTCGCGGACGACGTCGGCCGGGATGTTGTCGAGGGCGCCGCCATCCACCAGCACCCGTCCGTCCATCTCGACGGGTGGAAAGACGCCCGGGAGCGACATCGTTGCGCGCATGGCCTGCGCGAGCGAACCGCGATCGAGCACGACGCGCTCGGCCGTCTTCAGGTCGACGGCGACCGTGCGGAACGGCGTGGGCAATTCATCGAAGTGCTGCAGCTGGTAGTAGCCGCCGGTCATTCGCGCCAGCATCAGGTCGACCTGCTGGCCGTCGTTGAGCGACGTGGGCGGCACGACTCCCCCGCGCAGACCGAATTCAAGGCGTGATGGGAACGTCCGTGCGTCCTCTTTCCGGCGGATGTTCTTGAACGGGAACGAGGAGCTCCCGAACATGACGTCCCAGTCGGTGGTCTCGATCAGCGTCCGGAGCTCCGCCGCCGTCATGCCCGACGCGAACGCGCCGCCGATCAGGCCCCCCATGCTCGTGCCGGCGCTCACGTCAATGGGGATGTGGTGCTCTTCGAACCACGCGATGATCCCCACGTGCGCGATGCCGCGGGCGCTGCCGCCGCCGAAGGCCACGCCCACGCGGGGCCGTGCGGTCTGCGCCAGCGCCGGCCGCGAGCCGGCGATCCATGTCAGCGTGAGGCACGCGAGTACCAGCAGGCGGCGACACTTTCTGGAAATCATCGGCGAGGCTGCTTGCACCTCTCCGGCCATCCGGAGCATCGTTTTGTGCCCAGAAAATGACGAGGTGGGCGGTGCCGCCACTCCGGCAGATTGGGCGCGCCTCCGGTATTTCGTGCGGATTTCCCCCGGAGAGGCGTCGGAGTTGGGATTGTCTCGGCAGCGTTCTTGCGCCTGCGGAGCCCCATGCCCGAGCCCGCACGTCAGAAAACGCCCGTGGAGCGTCTGCTATCGCCGATCGCCGACGTGCGGCGCGAGGAAGCGACCAGCGTCCTGCTGATGACGCTGTTGATGTTTCTTCTCCTGGCCGCTTACTACTTGCTCAAGACGGCGCGCGAGGTGTTCATCCTCACCGAGGGGGGCGCGGAGGTCAAAAGCTACTCGTCGGCCGGACAGGCCATTCTTCTGCTGTTCCTGGTGCCCGCCTACGGCGCGTTCGCCTCACGGGTCAATCGCGTCCGCCTGGTTCGCAGCGTCACGCTGTTCTTCGCCGCCAACCTGGTCCTGTTCATCGTCGCCGTGCGCGCCGGTCTGCAGGTGGGGATCGTCTATTTCCTCTGGGTCGGCATCTTCAACCTGATGGCGATCGCGCAGTTCTGGGCATTCGCGAACGATCTCTACACGAAAGAACAAGGGCGGCGCCTCTTCCCGCTGATCGGGGTGGGCAGCAGTCTCGGGGCGTGGATCGGATCGATGCGGGCCGGTGATCTCATCGCCAGCCACGGGCCGACACGGTTGCTGGCCGGCGCGGCCGCCGTCCTGGTGATCTGCGCGTTCCTTGCGCAGCAGGTGAACCGCGTCACCACGCGGACGGCGTCGGCGGCGCAGGTGGCCGAGGCCGACACACCGGTGGGCGGTGCCGACGGATTCGCGCTCATTCGCAAGGACCGCTACCTGATGCTGATCGCGGCCCTGATGGTGTTCGTCAATCTCGTCAACACCTGCGGCGAATACCTGTTCGGACGCTACGTGGTCGAACAGGCGACGGCGTTGTACGGCGCCGGCGCAGACGCGGCGGCGGCGCGGGAGCGCTTCGTGGGTGAGACCTATAGCCGGCTGTTCAGCACCGTGAACCTTGTCGGATTCCTGCTCCAGATGTTCGTGGTATCGAGAGTGTTCAAGTTCCTGGGGGTCGGCAAGTCGCTCTTCATCCATCCCCTCGTGGCGCTTGTTGGATATCTGATGGTTCTGCGGGCCCCGTCCGTGCAGTTGATGGGAATACTGAAGGTCGCGGACAACAGCCTCGACTACTCGCTGGGCAACACCACCAAGCAGGCGCTCTGGCTCCCGACCAGTCGCGAGGCCAAGTACAAGGCGAAGCAGGCCGTGGATTCGTTCTTCGTGCGCCTCGGCGATGTGCTGTCGGCGGGCGTCGTCTTTGTCGGCGAGCGACTGCTCCTGACAGTGCCGGCGTTTGCGACGATCACGCTCGCGCTCGTCGGCGGCTGGCTCGCGGTCGTGGCCATGATCAACGCGCACACGGCGCAGAAACCCGAGAAGGCACCGGCGCCCAGCGTCAGCGCCTAACCCGCGGCGGGCGCTTCCCTACTTTTCGATCTTGATTTCGTTCAGCCTGACCGGCTCACTCGCGTAGTTCTCGAGCACCATCTGTTTCTTCTTCTTGTCGAACTCGATCTTCGTTGCGACGGCCATCTTGCCCACCCCCTTGCCGCTGCTATCGAACCGCATGTCGATCAACGTGAACGGGTAGTCGATGGTGCGTGGCTGCTCTCTCGCTTCCCACATCCCGATGTAGCGATCGGTCGCGATCCCGATGCGAAGCCCGCCATCCTCGCCTTTCGTTGCGAAGGCGTAATGCAGCTCCCAGCCGAGCCTCGCGTTGTGGGGATCCGGGCCAGTCCAGCCGGGGATGCTGATCCTTCCGTGGTCCGGCATCTTCTGCAGCGCCCGAAGCAGGGCGTCCGGTCCCTTCTCCACAGCCGTCGTGACCAGACTTTCCCGCTCGGCCGGGGTGGACCATCGCTTGATGCGGATGTCTATGACCGCGGTATTGCCCGGCCGCTGGACGGTGCTCATGTTGACGGCGAAGGCGCTGAAACGCAGCGGGAGTGCCGGCGCTCCCTCCGGCGTCTGGACCGCCGGACCTGGTGCGCCCGCTCCGGCGATGGTGACCGTCACCGCCGCCACGGCGGAAAGCATGATCGTCTTCATCGTTTCTCTCCTTCCGGACGGCTCGGCACCCGGTCGACGCCGACCAGCGTCCAGCCGTCCGCGCTTCGGCGGAAGAACGCCTCCACCGGCACCGCCCACGACGGATGCTCGGGTGTGGCGGCCGAGATCTGCACCCTCACGAACGCGCCGGCGGTTGACAGGAACGCCGTGGGCGCCTGCGACTCTCTGCCCGTTGTCGCGGTCGGCTTCCCGATCGCCGTGGCCTGCCCGGTCGTGTTGTCGAACGTCGCCCAGTGCAGGATGTAGCCCTGCGTGGGTTCCTTCGCGACACCGGCCATGACCGCCGCGTTCTCGAACGTGAGCTTGCCGTCGCGATCGAGCCTGATGTTCACCACGGGATTCACGGCGGACAGATACGCGCGGCCGATGCGGTCGCGACGCTGAATCAGGATGTCGGCGAGCAGCTTGGTTGCCGATGGATCGGTGTAGCGGCCGGTCTCCGCGAGGGCGCGGATCATGTCGTCGGAGAAGGCCATCACGCGACGGGCGGCCCAGAAGTTGTCATCGGCACGCGCGCGCCGAAACGCCGCGGTCGGCACGCGAGGCTTCCAGCCCTCCGGCTCGAAGACGACCCCCTCGAAGCGCCCGACGGAGTCGTTGTCCACGTAGGACACGGTCTGCCAGGGCTGCAGGTAGAAGCCCAGCGTGACGAGACGCTTCCAGGCCACGCCTTCGTAGAGATGTTCCCAGCCTTCGTCGTAGTCGCGCAAGGCGTTCGCGCCGGTGCCGAACGTCGAACCCACGTCCTGGAGGTAGTGGCGCACGACGCTCTTGCCGTTCTCGGTGATCAGCGTGTCGAGCGTGTTCCCCGCCTTCATGTCCACGAGGTTCGTCCACGCGCCGAACACCTTCAGGGCGCGCAGCTCGCGCCGGTGCTCGTGCGGCACGATGTCGTTGGGATCGTCGGGGCGCGTGCCGTAGTAGCGGAAGCCGCCCAGCACGCGGCCGGGGAGTACGCGCGCCGCGATGGCGCGATAGCTGCCATCCGCGCTGCGGTGCGCGCGGCGAAGCACCCCTTCGACGTCGCTGGTCTTCATGGGCCGGCGCTTGCCGGAGGGGGGCCTGACCTCGGCTCCCTCTTCGATGACGAGCTCCTCCGGCCGCACGCGAATGAGGTGGTTTTCCGCCTGCCAGTACCCGAGCGTCCAGAAGATCTTGTTGGCGACGAGGATCGCGGCAGTCGCGGCGTCGGGCAACCCCTTGGCGTCGAAACTGACGAACCACAACTCCCCTTTGGAGTCGCGCATGGTGAAGCCGGGGGCAAAGCCGGCCTCCTTCGCCCGTGCGATCGACCAGCGGCCAGTCACCGGCGGGTCACCGGTCAGCGGACCGCGGACCGCTTCCTCGATCGACAGCGGCCGCGCGCCGATTCGGTTCGTAAACCAGTTCGAGTCGGGCACTTCATCGATCGTGCTGACGTTGCGCGCCTTCACGTCCGTCGACGGATCCCCGGGGTTCCCGAAGAGATTCTCGGCCAGGTCAAAGAACAGATCGATGTCCCAGGGTTGTACCTTCGAGGCGTCCTGCGTCTCGGGTTCGCGTGTGAGCGGATCGTCGGAGTAGAACCGGACCGTCGCGCCGCGAGGTGCGGCCGTGAGCATGACGACGGCGCCGGCGAAGACCACGAGCGAGCGGAGGGCCAGGGAAATGCGGTAGGTCATGATGGTGTCGGGTCCTTAGAAGGCCGCGCTCCCTGAGAACACGAGGTGGATCCCCTCGCGTCCGTACGCCAGTTCGACGCGAAGCGGTGTCGCGGCCGGACCGTGGAATCGGAAGCCGATGCCGACATCGCTCTTCAGGCCCTTCAGGTTCAGGCCATCCCAATGGCTGGCGACCTTACCCATGTCGTAGAAGATCGCCATGTCGAACGCCGACCGGTTGGGGATCCAGCGCACCTCGCCGGTCAACAACAGGCTGTGCCGATCGCGGTACCGCCAGCTCGAATAGGCCCGCAGCGAGCTGCCGCCGCCGAGTGACGGCAGCAGGAAGTACGGCACGACGTCGTCATCGTCGAGCGTGGTCTGCACGCGACCGTGAAGCGAGACGACCCAATTCTCACGCAGGATCGGCAGGTGCTGCACGATCTCGCCGTCCACGCGGTCGAAGCTATAGGTTTCGTCGCGATCGGAGTAGTTGTGGTACGTCACCTGGTAGAGCCCTCCGCGCCGCGCGTAGCCCGGCGACGGTCGCCAGTCCACGCCGCCGGAGAGCTCGGTGTGGAGGTACGTGGGACTGTCTCCGAGACCCGGCGCGGTCGCCGGCGTGTGGATCTCTTCGATGGACGGGTCGGGCCCAGTTCCCGGTTCGAGCGTGTAATCGTCGTAGGTCACGCCGACTCCGACGACCGTAAATCCCCCCGGCCGCATCTGAACGTCACCACCGAAGTACGTCTGCTTCAAACGAAAGTCGGCGCCCTCGTTCGGCGTGGTCATGCCAAGCCCGTGGTACGCGACCTGGGTCGCGTCGCGCCATCCTAACCGTCCGTGCAGATCGAAGCGGCCGCTGGCGTGCCCCCACGAGTCCGTCGTGAGCTCCACGAACTTGTAGTTCTTGATCGAGTAGAGACCCTTGACGTCCCAATGCGTGCGGTCGCCGTAGAACTGCCGGTAGCCAGCGCCGAGCGTGAAACCACCACCGCTGTAGACGCTGTCGAAATAGGGATAGAAGCCGGAGGGCACGACCAGGAACTCACGTTTTATGGACACGGCCAGGCGCTCGACCTTCGACGGCACGTACGGCGCGGCCGCGGCGGCCTTGCGCGCTTGCTCGGCCGCGATCACGGCGACGCGCGTCTCCTGTGCGCCCGCCGACGATGCCATGGCACATGAAACCAGGAGGCCGCACGCCACCGATGTCAGACGTTGGGTCATTTAGCGTCGCCTCCCGCCGCCGCCGCCCGCGCGTGCGCCGCCGCCGCCGCCTCGGTAACTGCCAGAGCGAGGCGCGCTGGAGCCGCCGGAGCGATAGTTGCCGGAGTCGCGCGTGCGCTGCGTCCCTTCGGCGCGGGCCTTGGAGTCGCGATTGAGCTGGTCGACGGTCTGCCGATCCTGCGTGGTCGGCCGGTCGGTGGTGGCGGGCCGATCGGTGGTGGCAGGGCGATCGGTCGGACGCGGCCGCTCGCCGGAGGGCTGGTTCGGTGTGTTGGACCAGTTGCCGTTGTCGTACTTCTGCCAGGTCCCGTCCTGCCGTCGATAGACGTTGCCGTCGTTGCCAGCGTAGACGTTGCCACCCGAGCCGGCACCGACCGCCGCGCCGCCTTCGCCGCGCCGCACGACACCAGCCCCTTCGTCGGTTCTGATCGTGCGCGTCGTGTTGCCGGTGCGATTGTTGGTGTAGCGGTTGGTCTTCGCCCAATCATCGCCGCGTTGCACCGAGGTCGATCCCCAACTGCCATAGACGTTGGACCCCTGGCGCGTCTGCGCGTAGGTGCCGGTGCGGGGGTTGTAGGCCTGCGCGACTCCGCGAGCGCCATAGGGGCCGTACGCGGCGGCGCCGCGGGCGTAGGTGCCGGTGCGCGGGTTGTAACGCGCGCCAACGCCGGCGCCTCCATATGGCCCATAAATGCCCGCGCTGCGGCCGTAAGCGCCGGTCCACGGGTTGTACCACGCTGAATATCCGTAAGTCGGGAAGTGCGGGTAGTAGTACGGATAGAAGCCGCCGTATCCGTAGTAGGGCGGGTAGTACCACCCGGTGCCCCACACCGTGCAGCCCCACGCGACCATCATTCCGGTGTAGCCAGCGGCCGCCGCGTAGGTCACCCACTCGTCGTCGTCATCGTCTTCGATCGTCACGTAGGTGACGTGATGCGAGGGAGAGCTCGCCGGGATCTGGTAGATCTGCCTCCGGGACCGACTCGGCGACCTCCCAGGGTCCGGTGGCGGTCTTGGCGACGAACCACACCCCTTGGTAACACATGTAGTACTGCTCGCCGACCTTGAAGACATCCTTGTCGGTGTTCACCGCGCGCTGGACGGTGGTCTGGTCGATCGGCGCAAACTGTGGGGCCTCACCCTGGAAGGCCACGTCGGGCGCCTTGGTTTCCTTCTTGTTGACGCGGGCGGTCTGCGGAATCTGTGCGATGAGGACCGCTTCGGCGGCCTGATCGGTGCCCGGCACCGACGCCAGCACGCGCGAGCGATCGTGCTCGAGCGGGATTTTCTTGAAGTCCTCGGGAAGCGACGGCGTGGCAAACGTCCACGGCCCCGTGAAGTCCGGCGCCGAGAACCAGCGCCCCGCCACAAGGTAGTACACGGAACCGGCCTTTCCGAGGCGGAAGATGTCGCTCTCGGTGTTGCTGACCCACAGCAGGCCGGTCCCCGCGACCGGGGCGTACTTCGGAGCACCGGTGACCAGGATCAATTCCGCCGGCGCGGTGCTCACAAACACCCGGGGAACCGCTCCCGGCGCGATCGGCTTGCCGGGCAGGTTGGCCTTGACGTCCTTCCAGTTCTCGTCGACCGGCAGCTTCTTGAAGCTATCGGGCAACGCGCCCGCCGCGGCCCACGGCCCCTTGACGTCGGTCGCCTTGAGCCAGGTGTCGTTGTTCCGCAGGTAGAGCGTGTTGGTCGGCACGTGCTGGAAGAGATCCCAGTTCGTGTTGACGGCGAACTTCAGATCGTTCTCTTTGATGGGACTCCAGATCGGTTCGCCGTCGATGTTCACGATCACGGCCGCTGTCGTGCTGAAGAAGATCGTCGGCGGATCGGCCTTGATGCCCTCGACGTTCTTCGGCACGATCTGGCTCTTGTCAACGTTGGCGAGCACGCGGTCCAACGCGATCACGCGTTCGTCGGCGGACAGGACCTTCTCGATCGTCGCCACGACCTCGCGCACCTGCTCCTTGGGCAAGGTCTGGAAGTTGGCCTCGACGGTGCGCAGATTCTTGAAGCTCACGAGGCGGTCCTCGAGCGCCACGCTCGTGTCGGCCTCGAGCCGCAGCGTGCCCAGCGCCGGCTTGCTGCCGGAAGTATCGCGATAGGACACCGCGCTGAACGCCACCATGTGCTTCTGGTTTTCCCAACTCGAAATCTGCGGCTGGTAAACGAGAACGCTGCCGCCGCTCGGGAGGTTGTACATGCGGGGCCATCCACCATCGATGGGGGCGGGCGCCGGAGCGGTGGTCGGTTTGGCCGTGGCCTGGGAGCTGGCCGCGGGGGCCGCGGGCGTAGTCGTCGCCGGCGGCTTCGCCTGCGGCGCCGCCTGGGTGACCATGGCCGCGAGCGGCGCCTGCGGCGCCAGCAGGCCGAGTGCCGTGATCAGGGCAACGGCACGTTCTGCGGGGGTCTTGCGATTCATCGTCTAGTCCTTCTGGAGAGGTTCGGCGTTGGCGTCACTGCGAAAGAGCACGGACTGTGCCCGGCAGGAGCCCTCGATGGGACCGCCGCGAAACTCCGATCAGCACGGAAGTTCAGCATTTGCGCCCCCCACGGTCGTCACACGGCCCCCACCACGGCTCCGGCCACCCGGAGTCCCTACGAAATATCGGACGCCGATCGCAGCGACTGGGGCCGTATTTGGCCCTCACTGCGCTGGCCACGCGTGGCGCGACGCGGCTCCGCAATTGCACTCCACCTGACTCACGAAAGGATACCCACATGCAGAAGAGACTTGTGTTGGCGGCGATCGCGCTGCTCGTCGCGCCGGCGGTGATCGTTGCGCAGAAGACCAGTTACGACTACGAGAAGACCGCGAACTTCGCCGGCTTCAAGACCTACGCGCACAAACAGGGAACGCCCGTCGGTCAGTCACTCATCGACGACCGCATCGTTGCGGCGATCGAAACCCAACTCGCCGCGAAAGGGTTCACGAAGGCCACCGCGGACCCGGACGTCTTCGTCGTCTACCACATGGCCTTCGACAAGGAGAAAGACATCTCGACCTATAGCTCCGGCCACGGCGGCGGCTACGGGGCGTACGGGTGGGGATGGGGCGGCGGCTGGGCGGGCGGCACTACGACGACGCAGGTGCGCGACATCCTGATCGGCACGCTGGTGATCGACCTCGCAGACGCGCGGAAGGGTCAGCTCGTGTGGCGCGGCATGGGCGTGAAGGAAGTGAACACGCAGAACAACCCCGAGAAGCGCGACAAGAGCATCAACAACGCGGTTCAGAAGATCTTCAAGAACTATCCGCCCAAGGTCAAAAAGTAGGCAGGCCCATCATGCGTTGCCCGATCGCTGCGGCGCTGGTGCTGTCGATGGCGGGAAGTGCCGGCGCCCAGACGCCGGCGCTTCCCGCCCAACCGCAGGACACCACGCTCAATCTGAGCGCCTACGCGGAGCTGCTGCGCAGCGACGTGCGGACGCTGAAAATCGCCATCATCACCGAGGTCATGGGGTTCACGGAGGCGGAAGACAAAGCCTTCTGGCCTCTCTATCGAGAGTACGACGTGGAGATGTCGAAGCTCGGCGACGAGCGCGTCGGCCTGATTCGCGACTACGCCGCCGCCTATGGCACGCTCACCGACGAGCGCGCCGCCAGTCTCGCGACCAAGGCCCTTGATCTTGAAGCCCGCCGGAACGCGGCCAAGGCCAACGTCTACGAACGCGTGAAGACCGCCCTCTCGCCACGAACTGCCCTGCGTTTTCTCCAGGTCGAGCACCAGTTACAGTTGCTCATCGACCTGCAGATCGCGGCCGCGCTCCCGGTCGCTCCGACCGGAAAGGAACCGCGATGAAGTTTCAGAGAATCGGTGCCGCCATGCTCCTGCTGGCCGCCGCGGGCGTGTCACTGGACGCGGACCGCGTCCGGCTTCGCAGCGGCAAGGTCGTCGAAGGGATGTTCATCGGCGGCGACAGCAAGACCGTGCGGGTGCTGCTCGACAACGGCAGCGTCTCAGAGGTTCCGCTGGCCGACGCCGTCTCGGTGGAGTTCTCGCCCCGCAAGCCACCGCCACCGCGGACGCCACCTCCGGCCAAAGCCGCTGCTCCGGCGCCGCGCCCCGCGGTCACCGTACCGGCCGGGACGGCGCTGAACGTGCGGTTAGCGCAGGACATCGACGTCGATGTGTCGCAGACCAGCCAGCGATTCAGGGCCATCGTCGACGACCCGGTAACGGTCGGCGGCTCCATCGTCATTCCGCGCGGCGCCTCGGCGACACTGCAGGCGGTGCAGGTCCAGCAGTCTGGACAGATGAAGGGCAGCGACAAGATCACGTTGAAGGTGAACACGATCACGTTTGGCGGGATGGTCTATGAAGTGGCGACCTCGTACGTCGAAACCAAAGGGAAGGGCGAGGGCAAGCGCACCGCGAGAAAAGTCGGCGGGGGTGCCGGACTCGGCGCGATCGTCGGCGGCATCGCTGGTGGCGGTGAGGGGGCGGCGATCGGCGCGGCGATCGGTGGCGTGACGGGTGCCGCCGTCGCGTCGAGCGGCGAAGAGCACCTGAAGTTGCCGGCGGAAACGCGCCTGCAGTTCCAACTCACCCAGGCGGTCACGATCCGCTGACACCGTGAGCCAGACGTCAGCCTGAGTCAGCCTGCCGTTACCAGACGCCGGCTTGGGCCGGAACAGTCCCAGCTTCACCATCCGCGTTTCGAGCGTCGTCGGACGCAAGCCGAGCCGGTCGGCTGCCCCACCGACGCCGCGGATTCGCCAGCCCACGCTCTCGAGCACCTCGCGGATGTGCGCTTTCTGCACATCGGCGAGCTTCGAGCTGCGAGCCATGCCCGCGGGGACCGCGGTCGGCATCGGGATCGTCAGTTGCGGGCCCGTGGCCACCACCATCGCCCGCTCGACGAGGTTCCGCAGCTCGCGGATGTTGCCCGGCCATGCGTGCTGTGCGAGTTGCGCCATCGTCGCTGGCGCGATGGTGTCGATGCGCTTGCCAAACGCTTCCGAGAACTCCCTGACAAAGTGCCACACCAGGAGAGGAATGTCCTCGGCGCGCTCGCGCAGCGGCGGCACGTGGATCGGGAAGACGTTGAGGCGGTAGAAGAGATCGCTCCGAAACGAGCCGGCCGACACACGGTCTTCGAGATGACGGTGGGTCGCGGCGATAACCCGCACGTTCACCGGGATGCTCTTGGGATTTCCGAGGCGTTCGATCTGACGGTCCTCGAGCGTGCGCAGGAGCTTCACCTGCACCTCGGGCGGGAGGTCGCCGATCTCGTCGAGGAAGATCGTCGAGCGATCCGCCAGCTCGAAGCGGCCGATCTGGCGCGCGATAGCGTCGGTGAATGCGCCCCTCTCACGGCCGAACAGCTCGCTCTCGATGAGCGTCGAGGGAATGGCGGCGCAATTGACGCGCACCATCGGGCGGGTGCGACGGAGGCTCAGGTCGTGGATACGGCTGGCAAACAGTTCCTTACCCGTGCCGGTCTCGCCGAGCAGCAATACCGTCGAATCGGTGGCTGCGACCTGCTGGACGAGCGCCTCCGTCTCGGCGAGCGCTCGGCTGGTCCCGACAATGTGCTTGCTACTGACCTTGCTGGAAGCCTGGGTCGACTGAGTCGCCGGGATCGACTCCCAGCCCTCATCACCCACTGCAAAACTCCCCATCTCCATAACGGCGGCCCCTGGGCGCAGTTCTCGCCGGTCGTGCCTGGCGGCGGCGCTTCTCTTTAGTTGTTACGTGTCTGAAACAAGAGAAGCAATCGCGATGCCGTTCAACGTTTGGGCCGCACGAGCCCCAACTTGGCTATGCGCGTTTCCAGCGTCGTCGGGGGCAGACCGAGCTTCTCCGCCGCGCCACCCACCCCGCGGATGCGCCAGGTGGTGCTCTCGAGCACGCTGCGGATGTGTTCCTTCTCGACATCGGTCAGCTTCGAGCTGCGCCCGGCGGCGCGTGAGGGGGTCGCGGTGGGGACATCGATCGTCATGCGCGGACCCTTCGCGAGGATCATCGAGCGTTCGACGACGTTGCGTAACTCGCGGACGTTGCCCGGCCATGGGTACTGCAGCAGCGCCTGCATGTTCTGCTGCGGGATCGTATCGATGCGTTTTCCGAGCGCCTTCGAGATGTCCACGACGAAGCGCCAGACCAGGAGGGGGATGTCCTCGACCCGCTCGCGGAGCGGCGGGATGTGTATCGGAAACACGTTCAGCCGGTAGAACAGATCCTCGCGGAAGGTCCCTTCGGTGACGCGCTTCTCCAGGTCGCGGTGAGTGGCCGCGATAATGCGCGTGTCGACGCGGATCGCTCGCGGGCTGCCGAGCCGCTCGATCTGCCGTTCCTCGAGCACGCGCAACAACTTCACCTGGACGTCCACCGGCAGGTCGCCGATTTCGTCGAGGAAGATCGTCGAGTGGTCCGCCAGCTCGAAGCGTCCCACCTGTCGCGCCAGCGCCCCGGTGAAGGCGCCGCGCTCGCGACCGAACAACTCGCTTTCGATGAGGGTTGGCGGGATCGCCGCGCAGTTGACCCGCACCATGGTGCGGCCCCGGCGCGCGCTCAGTTCATGGATGCGGGTGGCGAACAGCTCCTTGCCGGTGCCGGTTTCACCGAACAGAAGCACGGTCGCGTCGGTGGCGGCGACCCGTTCGACCTGGGCGAGCACCGACCGGATGGCCTCGCTCTCGCCGACGATCGTGTCGTATCCGCGCCGCTCCTTGACTTCCCGTTTGAGGGTGACGTTCTCCAGGTGGAGTTCGTCGCGCAGGCGCACGACCTCCTGGAGCGCCTCCTTTTGTTCGGTGATGTCCATGACGGTCCCGACGTATCCCGCAAAGACGCCACCCGCGAGATTCGGCCCGCCGCTGTCAAGCACCCAGCGCCACGTCCCGTCGCAGCGCTGCATCCGATATTCGAGCGTGAACGACCGGCGCGCGTCGAAGTGCTTCTCGTACGTCTCGACGCAGGCCGCGACGTCCTCAGGATGCACGCTTGCCGTCCACCCCAGTTCGAGCTCCTCTTCGAGTGAGTGCCCCACGAACTCCAGCCACTGACGGTTGAACCACGTGCACTTCTTGTCGGGACCGGTGATCCAGATCATCACCGGCGCCTGGTCGGCGATCGCCTGGAACCGTTGCTCGCTGGATTGGAGCGCGACGTCTGCACGCTTGCGTCCGAGGGCACTGCCGAAGACATGGGCCACCAGGCGCAGGCGCTCGAGGAAGCCCGGGGTCCAGTCCAGCGGCCGCTTCGAGGAAAAGCTGACGGCCCCAGCGACGGTGCCGTCGATCAGGAGGGGGAACGACACGCCCGACGTGATGCCGCACCGGCGAAGGCTCTCGCGTTCGGTCTCATCCGGCACGTCGTCGAGGGACCGCACGTAGGTCACTTTTCCTTGGAGAACCCGCGACGTCGTCCAGGGGAACTCGGTTCCGCCGGATACCTCAGGCGACGGGTCCGGCAGACCCTCACGGGTCCGGTGATGCGTGAGCCGAAGGTCCTGCCGGTCGTCGGAGAGGGCAAACACTGCGCACCGGTCCAGATCGAGCGGATCCAACAAACGGCCCATGGCGTTCTGAACGGCGTCGTCCACCTGCTCCGGCCGGACGCTCAGGAGCTCCGTCACGAACTGGTCGAAACGGACAGCTTCTTCGAGGGTCCGCGTCGTGGCGGGGTCCGGTTGAGAGACGTCGTGATCTGCCATATCGCTTGGGGTTCTTTCACGCTACATACCCGACTTGGGTGTGCGTGTATCCCGGCAACGGCGCGATATTGCCTTTCGTTCCCTCCGGAATGCCGGAGCAACCCCGCCATTCCGGAGCTAGCCAAGGGTCGTCGCGCGACGGACTTGCGGCAGGTTTCGACCCTAGGAGTAGCCGTTACGCGCGTTCCAATGCGGGCGTCGTCATGGCACGCCCGGTGCTCCACCCGGCGGCAAGGAATCAACGCCCATGATGCGATCTCACCCTTCTCGTCCGGGGTTCCGGGCTGTTCGACGTGCGGGCAGTCTGCTCACCATCCTCGCCTTCCTGGGCCTACCGCCCGACGCACGCGCCTCCCTGTTCTCACCGGAAGTGGAAGACAAGCTGGCGACGTTCCTCGCGCTGTTCGTGATCTTCGTCGTGCCGGCCGTGCTGATCGCGCTCTTCTGGATGGTGCACGTCCTGCCGGAAAAGATCGCGCACAAACGGAACCATCCGCAATTCGAGGGCATCCGGACGCTCTGCCTGTTATCGCTGCTGTTCGGTGGACTGCTGTGGCCGCTCGCGTGGCTGTGGGCCTATTCGAAGCCCGTCTTCTACAAGATGGCCTACGGAACCGACCAGGGCGAGCATCACCCGGAGCCCGCCTACGACCACCCGGCGGCGGCACCCGTGACGCTTCACGATCGTCTGGCGCGCGTCGAAGCGCTCGTGCCTCCGAAGGAGCTGGAGGTCCTGCGAGCGGAACTCGCGGCCGTGGAAGCGAAGCTGGCGTCGCAGGAGGTTCGGTAATGGAAATCCTGCTGCTCGGCATCTACTCGTTCTTCGTCTGGCTGATCTTCATCAAGTTCAAGCTCCTGCCATGGACGACGCCGTGGAAGGTCGCCGTGGCGATCTTCCCCGTCATCTGCATCGCGGCGATGCTGCTGCTGTTGAACATCTTCGCGCCGACGACGACCGACGTGCGCGTGGTGAACTACGTCGTGCCGATCGTGTCGCAGGTGCGGGGTCGCGTCATCGAGGTGCCCGTCGAGAACAACCGGCCGGTGAAGACCGGAGACGTGCTGTTCAAGATCGACCCGACGCCCTATCAGAACGAAGTGGTCTCGCTCGAAGCGCGGCTGGCGTCCGAGCTGGCGCGCGTGGGCGCCGACCAGGCGAAGCTCGTCGAAATCCAGGCGAGGTTGGCAGGCGCCAATACGAGCGAACGTCAGTTGGACGAGCAGTTGAAGGAGGCCACCGAGCAGGTCAGGTCGCTGGCTGCCTCACTGGCGCTCGCGCAGAAGCGCGTCGCGCAGAACACCGAGCTGGTATCGACCGGCGCCGGCAACCGCTTCGATCTCGAGCAGGCGCAGACCAGCGTGAACGAACTCTCCGCGAAACTCGCCGGCGCGCGCGCAGCGGAACAACAGATCCGCGAGAAGCTCTCGGCGCGGGTCGGCGCCGACCTCTCGAACGTTGCGGAGGTCAAAGCACAAATCGCCACCGCCAACGCACAGGTGAAGGTGTCGCAGGCCCAGGCCGAGACGACGCGGGCGCAGCTCGAAACGGCCAAGTGGGAATTAGACCAGACGACCGTGCGCGCGCCGGGCAACGGCACCATGGTGAACGTCATGCTGCGCCCCGGCTTCTTCGTGGCCGGGATGCCCTTCAACGAGGTGATGACGTTCGTCGACAACGAGTACCAGATCTTCGCGCTGTTCGGCCAGAACGAATTGCATCAAGTTATTCCGGGCAACGAAGTCGAGGTCGTGCTCGATACGTATCCGGGCCGGATCATCAAGGCGCACGTGGATTCGGTAATCTGGGCGCAGGCGCAGGGGCAGCTCGACGCGTCGGGAAACCTTCCGCAAACCACGATCGCGTTGCCACCGGGCCGCTTCCCGGTGAAGCTCCTGGTCGGGGAGCACGACAAGTCGTTATTCCTCGCCGCTGGCGCGCGAGGGGCGGCGGCGATCTACACCGACCACCTGGGGCCGATTCACATCATCCGCAAGGTGCTGCTGCGCGTGGGGTCGTACCTCAATTACGTGATCATCAAGCACAGCATCAGCCTCGGTCATTAGTCAGCAGGGACGGCGATGGCTATCTGTAAACGCTCACTCATCGTTGCCGCGTCCGCGTTGGCGGCCGGCTGCGTGCTGAACTCGCCGCCCGATACCGCCACCCTCAAGACGGAGGCGATGCCGACCGTGCAGGTGCCGACGGCCTGGACCGCGCCGGGCACGGCGGCTGAACTGGCGGCTGACAACTGGCTCGTCGGCTTTGCCGATCCGCAGCTCACGGCGGCCGTGGCCGAGGCGATCCTGCACAACGCCGACCTGCGCGTCGGTGCGGCGCGGGTCGAAACCGCGCTGCTGTACGCCAAGCTCGCCGGCGCCAAGCTCTATCCGTCGGTCGACGTGCTGGCGCGCGGCGGCGGCAAGATGTCGGGCGACAATTCCGGCCTGACCGGGTGCGGCCCTCACCGTGAGCTGGGAGCTGGATCTGTGGGGCCGCGTGCGCTACGGTCGCGCAGCGGCGCGCGCGGACGCGGCGTCTGTCCAGTCCGATTTCGAGTTCGCGCGCCAGTCGATCGCGGCGCGGGTGGCGAGAAGCTGGTTCCTCGCTGTCGAAGCCGCCATGCAGGCGGAGCTCGCGCGCCGGACCATTCAAGATGCCGACGCCCTGGTGCGATTGGCGCAGGACCGGGCCCGCATCGGGGTGGGCAACGAAGAGGAAGTCTTCGTCTCGCGCGCAAACGTGGGCACCTACAAGGACACCCTGCGGCAGATCGACCTCGCGCGCGAACAAGCGATACGCTCGCTCGAGAACCTGCTCGGACGGTATCCGTCGGCGGCCGCCATCGTCTCGACGCAGCTTCCCGCGCAGCCCGCCAGCGTGCCCGCGGGACTTCCTTCGCAGCTCCTCGAGCGGCGGCCCGATGTCATCGCCGCCGAGCGCCGCGTGGCGGCGGCATTCAATCGCGTCGGCGAGGCGAAGGCGGCGCGTCTGCCGATCATCGGTCTCACGACCGGCGTCAGCTCGATTTCGAGCGACCTCTTCGTCCTGCAGAGCCGCGACAATCCGGTCTGGAACTTCGGGGCGAACCTGCTGGCGCCGATCTACAAGGGGGGCGCGCTGAAGACGCAGGTCGAGATCCGCACGGCGGAACAGAAACAGGCGGTCGCGGCCTACGCCGCCGTCGGCCTGCAGGCGTTCAACGAGGTCGAGGGGGCGCTCTCCGCCGAGTTCGCCGCGCGCGACCGCGAGCAGATCCTGACGCAGACGCTCGCCGACAGCCGGCGCGCCCTCGAAATCGTCCAGTCCCAATTCAAAGTCGGCAGCACCGACCTGCGCTTCGTCACCCAGCGCCAACTCGCCTCCATCGCAACCGAGGCCGCCCTGATCCGCGCGCAAGTCGAGCAGCGCGTCCAGCGCGTCAACCTGCACCTCGCACTGGGCGGCAGCTTCGAACAGAAGCAGTAGCGGACGACACCCTCCACTGAACCTGCAGCAGCCGGATGACTTGCGCGCTGGCTTCACGAAGATCAGAAGACCAGAAGAAGATCCTTTGGGTTGTAAGAACCCGAGTTTCTGGTCTTCTGGCCTTCTGTAAAAGGACGCCGCAAGCGGGCAACCCGGCCGCAAGTCCGTGTATGGCTGTCGACCGTCTGTCCGCTAGCGGAGTGCGCCGGTTAGTGTCGAGACAGGGACGGGCGGCTGCCCAGCGACCGCCGGCGGTGACGGAAGGGCGAAGGCGGTACCCGAACGCTCCACGATTTCGGTGACGCCGAAGAGCAGCTGTTCCTGGACCTGGAGGAACTCGTTCCAGTCGCGGGCCGGCACGTAGGCGAAGACTTCGATGTCGAGGGAGTAGGGGCCGAGACGGTAGAGACGCACGCGCTGCTCGGCGGGGTCCACGGCCGGGTGCGCCGCCAGCATCTGCCGGAACCCTTCGAGCACGCGGCGCAACTGCTCCGCGCTCGTGTCGTAGCGCAGGCGCACGACCGGGTGAAACCAGAACTTGTCGCGCGCCGACACCGTTTCGAGGGTCGCGCTGGCGATCTGGCCGTTGGGAATGCTGACCACGGTGCGATCGAGCGTGCGGATGCGTGTCGAGCGGAGGCCGATATGGTCCACGGTGCCTTCCGTCTCCCCGATCTTCAGGAAGTCCCCCACCTTCACCGCCTGGTCGAAGATCAGCGAGGCGCCAGCAATCACGTTCTCGAGCGTTTTCTGCGCGGCGAGCGCCACGGCAATGCCGCCCACGCCGACCCCGGCGAGCGTTGGGGTCGGATCGATGCCGAAGTGCCGCAGCAGCACGCCCAACCCCACCAGGATGCAGACCACGTCGGCGACGCGACGCAGCACCCGCAAGAGCGCGTGGACGGCCGTGCTATCGCCGCGCGAGGCTCTCCGCAGGATGATGCGTTCGAGCTCGGCGTTGAGAACGATCAGCAGCGAGACCACCGAGACGATGGCGAGCGCGGTCACCGCGCTGGACCAGAACTGCCGCACGCGGAGCGAGAGGGGCAGCTTCGCGAGCAGCCACTGGCTGCTCAGCGCGAACAGCAGCAAGCGGGCTGGCAGCGGAATCACCGTGGTGACGGGCCGGGCGGCGTCCGCGGAGAATCGCCGCCAGAGCGGCTTGACGATCGCGACGAGCAACCGGTTGAGGAGCGCGGCGGCGACGAAAAACAACGGAATGCCGACGAGCACCACGAGCCACTCGATCCATCGCAGCCCGGCGAGCCCCGGCTCCTCGAGGAAGTCCGGCAGTCGCCGCGCCGCGTCCTGGCGGGCCACGTCGTTGTAGAGCGCAGGCACCGACTTCAGGGTGGCGCTCGAAAACAACCAGAGGGGCTCTCCCCCTCCGCGGGCCACCCGCTCGACGACCACTTCGATTTCGCCCGTCGGGCTCATCACCGTGCCGATGACTTCGACATCGGGGGCGAGGGGATTGGCGCGCGACCCGGTCGGCTCGTCGCTGATCTGCGTGAGCCGGGCGGGCAGCTTCGCGTCGAGCACGATGAACAGCTGCTGGGCGAGCCTCTGCCCCGCCGCCTGGTCGGCGCGCGTGTCGAGGTACTGGCGGGCCACCTCGTTCTCACCCCGACGGGCCGCGCCCAGGAACCCGAGGACCGTGCCACGCGGCGTTTGGCGGCCGAGCGGATCGTCCACCGGCGCCGCCTCCGCGGCGGCGGCGTCGCTGCCGGGGGTTTGGCGGGAGCTGAGGGGGTCTGCGCGGCCGCGGCGCCAACCCCGAGCGCCACGACGCACACTCCCACCAGCAGGCTCAATCGGCCACTGCGCATGCGGTCCCCGCTGCGAACCATGTGCCGGAGGGATCTTCGCTCTCGGTTCCAGGTTCCCGGTTCCAGGTTCCCGGTTCGAGGTTCTGCGTTCTAGATGCGTTCGACCCAGAACCCAGAACCCAGAACCACAGAACCTGGAACCGGGAACCTGGAACCGGGAACCGTGAGCGAAGGCATCCCCCCGGCCCGCCGGAGGGCGCCCGACATGCCGGGCGGTGCGGGGGGGCTGTAAACCACCATCTCTAGGCCAGAACCGCTCAGAACAGCGCAACCCACGGGGCTTTATGCGTTCGCGGCGACGAGTGGGGGCTGGCAGCCGGCGTGCAGTTCTCCGTGCGCGTGGTGCAGGAATGAACTTCCGGTTTGTCGTGGCATCGGTGGCGTTGGCAGCCGTCACCGGATGCTCGCCGCCGGCGTCCAACGAGGCGCCGGCGGCGTCCGCCGCGACCGGGGCCGAGTCCTCGCCGGAACAGGCGTCGGTGGTCCCCGAGGAACTTCGCGGCGTCATCGACACGCCCTTCACCGGCGACCTCGATCAACTCGCCGCTCGCCGCATCATCCGGGCCGGCGTGCCCTTCAATCGCACGTTCTACTTCGTCGACAAAGGCACGCAGCGTGGCCTGTCGTACGAGTATCTGATGATGTTCGAGGAGGCGCTGAACAAGAAGCTGAAGACGCGCAACCTCAAGATCCACGTCGTCCTCCTGCCGCTGTCCGCCGACGCCCTCATCCCGGCACTCCGCGCGGGGAAGATCGACATGGTGGTGGCGCAGCTGACGGTTACCCCGGCGCGACAGGAGCTCGTGGCGTTCTCCGTGCCGACGCGCAAGAACGTCGACGAGGTCGTCGTCACCGGTCCCGGGGCCCCTCCGATCTCCTCGCCGGAGGATCTATCGGGTCGCGAAGTCTTCGTTCGACGGACATCCAGTTACTACGAGAGCCTGGTGGCGTTGAACGGCAGACTCGGCGCGCAAGGACGTCCTCCCGTAGATGTCCGGCTGGCGGCCGAGAATCTCGAAGACGACGACCTCCTGGAGATGGTGAACGCGGGTCTCATCCGGACGATCGTCGTCGACAACTACCTGGCCGAATTCTGGAAGCAGGTCTTTCCCAACATCACGGTCCACGATACGGTGGCGTTGAGAACCGGCGGCTCACTGGCGGTCGCCGTCCGCAAGGACAATCCCAAGCTCAAGGACGAACTCGATCAGTTCATCGGCAAGGTCGGTCTCGGGACTGCCACAGCAGCCATCCTCAACAAGAGATACCTCGAGAGCACCAAGTTCGTGAAGGACGCGACGTCGGAAGCGGAACGAAAAAAGTTCCAGGCGTTGCTCGATCTGTTCCGCCGGTACGGCGACCAATACAAGTTCGACTACCTGCTGATGGCGGCCCAGGGCTACCAGGAGTCGCGGCTCGACCACGGCGCCAAGAGCAGCGTCGGCGCCATCGGCGTCATGCAACTCATGCCCGAAACCGGCAAGGAACAGAAGGTGGGCGACATCAGAAAAATCGACGCGAACGTGCACGCGGGGGTGAAGTACATGCGGTTCATCCGAAGCACGTTCTTCGAGAACGAGCCCATGGACGAATTGAACAAGGGGCTGTTCACGTTCGCGGCTTACAACGCAGGCCCTGGCCGCATTCGTCAACTGCGGCGTGAGGCTGCGGAGCGCGGCCTGAATGCCAACGTCTGGTTCGGGAATGTCGAACGGATCGCTTCCGAGCGCATCGGCCGCGAAACGGTCACCTACGTCAGCAACATTTATAAGTACTACGTCGCCTATCGGATCGCTGTCGAAGAAGCCGGGCGACGTAAGGCCGCGCCGTCCGGGTCCTGAGCCTTACCGGGCCTTCGTTCGAACGAGCCCTGCCTTCTCCAACTCTTTCACAAGATCGATGGCGAGCAGCTTCATGTAGGTCTGCACGTTCTTCGGGTCTGTCGTCCTGGTCGCCGCGGCCCAGATCGGCACGCCCTTCGAGAGGTCGTAGAGCACGGTCTCGACGGTGAGCAGTTGCTGGTCGCGTCCCTTGCCGATCGGCGTGGCGGTCGCCCACCCGTTGCCCCAGTAGTCCCAGGCATTGCCGTAGTAACCGCTGCTCCACACGACCGACGAATAGACCTTCTGGGTGTCGGTCTTCACGATCCGCAGAATCACGAGGCCTTCGATACGGGCCTTCTCGAACCATGCCCGTGCCGCGTCCTTATCGGTCAAGAGTTCCTTGGGGAGGATCTTGTAGGCCGCCACGGCAATAGCGCCGCGGGCACTGATCTCACGCGCCAGCGCTTCCTCGGCCGACACCCGCAGGCCCGGGTCGTCCACAATGAGCACCGCTGCCACTTTGCGGCCCGTGAAGTCGATCTGCTCGGCGCCCGGCGCCTTCCAGGTCGACAGAAATTCGTTTTGGGACCCCGTCGCCAGCAGGATGGCCAGCGTCATTGCATGGAGGAGCATCGGCTCGCCTACTTCCCTTTCTTCTTCAAGGGGAATCGTTTGACCAGTTCGGTGCTGGCCTCTTTAAGGCGCGCCTCGCGCACCGCCTGCGAGTCGCCGTCCGAGACCGTGCTCTGGGCGACGCCTCGCCATACGACGCGGCGGTCGCCGACGCTCCCAGGAAGCATCGCATCGAGGATCAGCGATCCTTTGGTCACGATGTTCAACGAGGTCGTCGCGGGCGCGAACGGCGGAAGGCCCCAATAGGGCACCGCCGGAAGGAACTGCCCCATCGTGTGACCGCTGGTGTTGATCGTGACAAGCACGTAGTAATGCAGTTGCACATCGGGCTTGGCGGGGGCCAGCGTCAGCCCCTTCTTCGCCATCGCGGCTTCGACGTGTTGGCGAACGAGAGGGTCGACCCGCGCTTTCACGGGCGCGGGATCATCATTGGCGGTGCGCGCCATGATCACATCGCCCGCCTCCGCATCCCAGGCCCAGGTGCGGACGGTGGCGAAATCGAACTCAGGATCGGGTTCTGCTCGCACCTTGATCGCCGCGTCGACGATCACCGCCAGGGCCAGGCAGAGAACAGAGATGGCGGCGAAGAGTCGCGTCGCCGGATGTCGCACGCTGATTGTCATGGTCATGCCTTCACCGGGACGGCCTCGCCATCGCTGACGACCGCCTTCTTCCCCTTTTCGAGCACGTCGTCAGCAGACGTGGTCGCGAACAGATGCATCAAGCGGGCGACGATGCCCGTCCACCCCGTCTGGTGCGAGGCACCGAGACCCGCGCCGTTGTCGCCGTGGAAGTACTCGTAGAAGAGAAGCAGGTCGCGCCAGTGCGGGTCCTCCTGGAACTTGCGCGTGCCGCCATACACGGGCCGGCGGCCTTGGCCGTCCTTCAGGAAAATGCTGTTCAAGCGCTTCGACAACTCCTCGGCGACCTGGAAGAGTGTCATGAAGCGCCCGGAGCCAGTCGGGCATTCGATCGTGAAGCTGTCGCCGTAGTACGCATAGGTACCTGAAGCAGCGCACGGACGATCAGGCCGTTCACGGGCATCCAGATTGGCCCTCTCCAGTTGGAGTTGCCACCGAACATGCCCGAGTCGGACTCGGCGGGCAGGTAGGAGACACGGTATTCCTGCTGGCCGACGTGGAAGATGTAGGGATGATGCTCGTGATAGCGAGAGATCGACCTGATGCCGCAGGGGCTCAGGAACTCCCGTTCATCGAGCATCGTCGCAAGCACGCGCCGCAGCTTACCTTCGTCGAGGATCGCGGCGAGTCGTCGTCCGGCGTGTCCAAGCTTTGCCGGGTCGTGGATGCAGGCGGTGAGTTCCGGTCGCGCGTCGAGGAAACGCCGCATGCGAGGAACGAGGTCGGGGTACTTCTCGAGCACCTCCCCTTCGAAGACCGTCACCGCGCAGAACGGCAGCAACCCCACCAACGAGCGAACCTTCAGACGCTGCCCGCCGCCGTCGGGCAAGCGGAGGACGTCGTAGAAGAACCCGTCTTCCTCGTCCCACATCCCGACGTCTTCACCGGCATGGACCATCGACGAGGCGATCCACAGGTAGTGCTCGACGAACTTGACGCACATGTCGGCGTAGGCCGGCTTCTCCAAGGCCAGCTGCGCGGCGATCTCCAGCATGTTCTGGCAGAACAGCGCCATCCAGGCCGTGCCGTCCGCCTGCTCCAGATAGCCGCCGGTGGGCAGCGGCGAGCTGCGATCGAATACGCCGATGTTGTCGAGGCCGAGGAAGCCGCCCTCGAAGACGTTCTTGCCCGACCGGTCCTTGCGATTGACCCACCAGGTGAAGTTGAGCAGCAGTTTGTGGAACGAGCGCTCGAGCCACTCGATGTCCCCCTGGCCGTGCCGCGTTTTCTGCAACCGATACGTAAAGATCGTCGACCACGCGTGCACGGGAGGATTGACGTCGCCGAAGTTCCACTCGTAGGCGGGGATCTGTCCGTTCGGGTGCAGGTAGCGCTCCTGCAGCATCAGGTCGAGCTGCTGCTGCCCAAACTGTTCGTCGACGAGCGTTAACGCGAGCACGTGAAACGCCAGGTCCCACGCCGCGTACCACGGGTACTCCCACTTGTCCGGCATCGAGATGATGTCGGTGTTCTCCATGTGATGCCAGTTGTCGTTGCGCGGCGCGCGGTGGCGCGGCTTGTAAGGGTCCGCGCCGCGCTCCGAGAGCCAGCAATCCACGTCGTAGTTGTAAAACTGCTTGGACCACAGCATCCCCGCCAGCGCCTGGCGCATCACGTTGCGAGCGTCGCCATCCAACGACGACGGGATGACAGACCCGTAGAACTCGTCGGCCTCGCGCCGTCGCTCGGTGAGGACCGTTTCGAAGTTCGCACCGAACGCGTCGCTCCCGGCGGCCGGACGCAGGGGCACGCTCTCCGTGTGACGCAGGCGCAGGCGGACCACCTCGGCCCCGCCGGCCGGGACGGTGATCGTGTAGTGCGCCGCAGCCTTCGTTCCGCGCTTCTCCGGGTTGACGGCGTTGCGTTGCCCGTGCACCAGGTAGTTGTTGATCCCGTCCTTCACATACGGCGTCGGATTCCTGAGGCTGACGAGCCGCTCGAGGTTCGTGTCGTTCTCCGTGAACAGCCACTCGGGCGTGCCACCGGCGAGCAGCGTGTGCTCGCCGAGCGCGGGATGCACGGACGTCACGGCGCCGCCGTCGGCCAGCTTCAGCTCGGGACGTGGCCCGGTGCCTCCCCACGACCAGGTGTTGCGAAACCAGAGCGTGGGAAGCACGTGAAGCGTCGCCGCCTCGGGACCACGGTTGTTGACGGTGATCTGGATGAGGACGTCTTCCGGCGAGCCTTTCGCGTACTCGACGACGACGTCGAAGTAGCGGTCCGCGTCGAACACCCCGGTATCGAGCAGTTCGTATTCGAACTCCGCTCGGCTGCGCCGCCGGTTGGTCAGCACGATCTCGTCGTAGGGATACGCCGCCTGCGGGTACTTGTAGAGCAACTTCATGTAGGAGTGCGTCGGCGTGGAGTCGAGGTAGAAGTAGTACTCCTTCACGTCCTCGCCGTGGTTCCCCTCGCTGTTGGTCAGGCCGAACAAGCGCTCCTTGATGATCGGGTCCTTGCCGTTCCAGAGGGCCAGCGCGAAACACAGCAACTGGCGATCATCAGAGATCCCCGCCAGGCCGTCTTCTCCCCATCGGTACGCGCGTGAGCGTGCGTGGTCGTGCGTGAAATGGTTCCAGGCGTCACCCGACGCGCTGTAGTCCTCGCGCACGGTGCCCCACTGTCGCTCGCTCAAGTACGGGCCCCACAGGCGCCACGGCACTTCTGCGCACTGCTCGAGGCGCTGGGCCTCTGCAGTCTTCTGGTCATTCCGTGCCACGAGAGTCCTCGGTTTCAGCGCTAAGCCGGGCGGCCAGCCCTTAGCGGATGGCGGTCCAGGATGCGTCCGGATTGTAGGTCGTGATGGCGCGCGCCGCAGCGTCCGTACCAGGACCCAGGTCCTGCTCCGACACCAGGACGTCCTGGTTGACGATGAAGGTCATGACCCCGCTGGCGTCGTACTGCGCGGGCCATGCCACGAGCGCGAACCCACCACTCAGCTCGCCGTTGACGACGTAGTCCCGCGCTCCGCCGGGAGCCGCGGCCCCCTGCGCGGTGAGGATGCGGAAGTAGTAACCGTGGAAGGGCTGGGGCTCTCCGGTTGGAGCGCGACGGGCGGTGGGCGCATCGATCGACGCCGCCGCAAACAGGTCCCCCAGCGGGCTGCGTCGTTCCCCCTGGCGAGCGGGCCAGTACAGGCCATTCTGGCTGGCGCCGTCGCTGCGAAAGGCACGCGCGTAGATGCCGCGAGGCTTGCCGTCGTGCCCGTACTTCGCATACAGACGCTGCGCGGCCACGTACGCCCGGCAGATCCTGATCACGGCCAGCTCGTTGCGCCCAATACGGCGCGCGAGGATCTCCTCCTTGCCGGCCGACGTGTCGTAGCGCCATTCCTCACCGTCCTTCACGAGGGGGATCGGAAACGGCCACTCTTCGTGCCCGATCACGAGCGTGTTCCGATCGGCTCCGACCTCCTCGAGCCGCCAGCGTTCGGCGACCGCGACGGTGAAGACCTGCTGGTTGCGGCGCGCCGTGACGGGATCGGAGGTATCGACGAGCACCTGCGCGTCGGGGCCGAAGATCGCCATGACCTCCCCGATATCGCCGGCCTTGACGGCCTTCGCGAGTTCCAGCACGGCGAGTTTCGGAGTGGTGAAGGCGCGGCCCTTCACCGTGCTCTGTGCGCGTCGGCAGGCTGGGAGCGCGATCAGCAGCGCGCACGTCACCCCGAGGGCGGCCGTGACGCGGATTACATTCGAGGCTATGCGTGTGGTCTTCATGGCCGTTGTCCTCGTCGCATCACCGGCGGCGGCCACCACCGCCGCCACCGCCACCGCCGCGCGAGCTGCTCCGGCTGCTCGCGCCACGCGAGCTGGCCGCCCGTTCGGACTTCCCATTCGAGTAGCCGGAGAACGCATCCGATTTGGTGCCGCTGCGCTCTGGAGCCTTGGCGGCATCCCGGCTGTGCCCGCGCGACTCCGCAGACGGCCGATCCGCGGCTGTCGCCGTTCGCTCGGTCCCCGCCGCGGTGCGCTCGGTGCCCGTCGCAGTGCGCTGCGTGCCGGACGCGGTCCGCTCGTTGGCCGCCGACGTGCGCGCCTGCGTGCGATCGGTGCGCTGCTCTTGCGAGGTGCGCGCCCGCTCGCCGCGTTCCTCCGCAATGTCTTCGCGGTGGTCCATATAGTCTTCCCGCGCGTCTTCGCGGTGGTCGTACCAGTCGTCCCACGCGTCGTCGTACATGCGGAAGCCGCCGCCCCACCCGTACGGGCCGTAGTAGTAGTCGTTGTCCATGGCGGCGCCGAGCGCGATGCCGGCCGTGAAGCCGATGAGGCCGGCCGCAACCGCGGCGCCGCTGTCGTCCTCTTCCTTGATGACGACCGTCGATGGCGCGTAGACCGTCTGCGCGTTGTATTGCGGCACGTAGACGACTTGCGGGTTCGCGGGCTCGATAACGATGACCTGCTGGCCGGTGGCGGAGGTTTCCGTCGTGACCGATTGCTGGGCGTTGCTCTTCAGCTTGCCGGCGTCCCGCGCCTTGGCCCGTAATCGCTGAATGCTCGCGAACACGCCGGAACGGTCCGCGGTGAACGCCTTCCCCACTTGGGTCGTCCACGCCATCTGCTCCGCCATCATGCTCACGACCTGCGGAAACAACACCAGCGCGACGTAACTCTCGGCAAAACCCGAGGCCTTGGCGGCGTCCTGGAGGGCGGTGCCCTTCAGACTTTCTTTGCTGCGCAGCCACTCGTTCAGCGAGCCGATCGTCGCCGGGGTCTGTGCCGACAACAGCATCGGGCCGAGCAGCGCATCCGGGTAGAGCGCAATCGGCCCCAGGAGCTTGTCGACATCTTCCGGCCCCGAGGCCGGTCCATGGGTCGCACCCGACAAGCTGAAGAGCAGCGCGACGCTAACGGCAGTGATGAGCCCTTTCATCGCATTCTCTCCTCTGGGCGCGTGCCGGACGACGCCGGTCCGCTCAATAGCGATCGCGTACGAAACGCCGCCGCGCGATCGCCGCGTCGTCGTCGTACGCGTGCTTCGACGATCGCGGCGGGAGCTTGACCTTGTCGGCCGGGAGCTTCTTGTACGGGAGCATGGAAAGCACGTGCGCGATCGTGTTCAGGCGTGCCTTCCGTTTGTCGTCGGAACGGACGATGTGCCACGGGGCGATGCGCGTGTCGGTCTTCTTGAGCATGAGGTCGCGGGCGCGAGAGTATTCGTACCAGCGCTGCCGCGAGGGCATGTCCATCGGGCTCAGCTTCCACTGCCGCAGGGGATCTTCGATCCGTGCCTCGAAGCGGCGTTTCTGCTCCTCGTTGCTCACTTCGAGCCAGATCTTGATGAGCGTCGTGCCCCCTTCGACGAGGAACCGTTCCACCTGCGGACACAGGGAGAGGAAACGATCGCGCTGCTGCTCGCTGCAGAAGCCCATGACGTACTCGACCCCGGCGCGGTTGTACCAACTGCGATCGAAGATGACGATCTCCCCCTTGGCGGGAAAATGCTGCAGGTAGCGTTGGAAGTAGACCTGGGCTTTCTCGCGGTCCGACGGCGCGGGCAGGGCGACGACGCGAAACACGCGCGGGCTCACGCGCTCGGTGAGCGCCCGGATGGTGCCCCCCTTGCCGGCCGCGTCGCGTCCCTCGAAGACGATCACGACCCGCAGCCCCTTTTCCTTCACCCAGCGTTGCAGGTGGCAGAGACGCACCTGGAGCTTCTTCAGCTCCTTCTCGTATTTCGCAGCCTTCAATCTGAGCCTCACATCCCCGAGTTGGGGCTACGGACTTCGGCGAGGTAATCGAGGCCTCGCGTCGACGTCACGAAATCGAACTGCACATGGGGATGCTTGGCGGACTCGAGGATCGAGAGCAACAAGGTGAACGGCTGCGACTGCACGCGCTCGCGCATCGTCGCCTCGGTCGTCCACTCCTCGGTGTAGTGCACCGTGGCGGTCGGATCCTTCCAGACTCGACAACCGAGGCACCCCGGCTCGAGCTTGGTCGCAGGAATCAGGAAGCGGAATGCGTCGACGAGGTCCTGGGCAGAGCGGACGGACGGCGCGTCCAGCGAAACTGTCATGCGGACCATACCAGGTCCCATAGCACCCCCCGTTCCACCGGGTCCGCCCCGCCATGCCGACCCGCTTACCTTTGCGCGCTGAACACCTTGCGGCCAGCTTCCGCTGGTCGAGCCGCGCGCGGGGGGCACGTCATCCCCCGACATTGCAGAGGCGCCACGACAGGCCGGAGGTGAGGCGGGGTGTATGCGCACAGAGACCTCTCCCGGCTATTTGGCGCGCGCGACGCCGGTGAGGCGAATGGACTCCGACGCATAGTCGTCGACGACGAACGCCCCGTTGGTGACCTTCACCTTCGCGGCGGGCGACAACGTGCCGGAGCCGTTCCCCTTGCCGTCTACCTCGATGTCGAGGATCGCGAAGCCATAGCCCTCTTTCGCTTTCGCGCCAGGCAGGCCCCCGCCGAGGAACAGGATCGGCGTGTCGGTGACGATCGTCAGCAGCCGTCCCTTTTCGGTGGGGCGATCGAGCGTGATCCTGGTCGCCGTCGGCTTCCCGTTGCCGATCGTGACCGAACCGGTGGCGGAGAGCCCGGCGAGCGCCTTCCGCAACGCGGCTTCACCACCGGTGGTGTACGCCTGCGCAAGCGCCTGCCCCTCATTCGCCGGCGTCGTGCGTGTAATGACGATCGTGACCGGCGCCGTTGCCTTGGCGCCGCCTGCCGTCTCGACCGTCGCGGTGGCGTGAAACGTTTCCTGGCCGGCCTGTGCCGCGGTGCCCGCCGCCACGCCGATCATCATTGCCACTACCCCTGCTGCCATGCGTCCACCAGCCATCACGTCACCTCTTATAGCCAGGCCTCTGACACGTCTCGAGCGTTCCGAGCTTCATGGTCTCGTTAGCAGCAGCCGTACCGTCGTCGTTGATGAAAAAGGGGGGCGGATACAGCGCTTTTTGCGACCTCCGGCGTTTGCCGTACCTCCGGCTCGACGGAGCGGGTCCGACATACCGGAGGGACGACGCACGCCCCGGCGCCCACGGATCGAGAGGCCGTCCGCAGAGTTGAACGGTATTCCTCCGTCGCGACGCCGTGGTTCCCGTGGCACGCGGCGTGCTGTTCCGACCGGGTCGGCCTGTACACCATGACGTCCATCTTTGCGTTCTCTGAACCTGCGGGGCATGGCCTGTCGCAAAAGGCGGTCGAGATCGCCGCGCCCTTCGGCTTCCCGATCACCAATTCGATGATCGTGATGTGGATCGTCGCCGCCGCGCTGATTCTCTTCGCACAGCTCGCCACGCGGCGCCTCACGGACGTCCCCGGAGGCGCGCAGAATTTCCTCGAGTGGTTGATCGAAAGCCTTTACGGTCTGCTCGAAAGCGTCATCGGCAAGCACCTGGTCGAACGGACCTTCTGGTTCTTCGCCACCGTGTTCATCTTCATCCTGGCGGCGAATTGGTTCGGCCTGGTGCCCGGTGTCGGTACCATCGGCTGGGGTCACCACACCGCCGATGGATTCCGCGTCGAGCGCCCGCTGTTCCGCGGCGCCAACGCCGACCTCAACCTGACGCTGGCGATGGCGCTGGTGTTCTTCGCGTGCTGGATCGTGTGGGCGTTACGCGAAGTGGGCCCGGGCGGCATCATGCACGAGCTGTTCGCCCCCAAGGGGGAAACGACCGGCGCGCTCAAGGTCCTGATGATCGTGGTGTTTTTCGCGGCCGGCATGCTGGAGATCATCTCGATCCTGTTCCGGCCGGTCTCCCTCAGCTTTCGTCTCTATGGCAACGTCTTCGCCGGCGAGAACATGCTGGAAACCATGGCCACGATCGTGCCCGGCCTCGGCTGGCTGCTCCCCGTTCCGTTCTATTTCATGGAGCTGCTGGTCGGGCTGGTGCAGGCGTTGGTCTTCATGCTGCTGACCGCTGTCTTCACGTTGCTGATCTGTCAGCACCACGACGCGGAGCCAGCGGCCGCACACGGCTGACAGTCGGGCGCAGCCGCGTCGTGCGGCAGCTGGCGTCGACAACCAGAAAGGACGATTCCGATGACGGGTAGCTTACATGTGGGCCTCGCGGCGCTGGGCGCGGCGATCGGTGTGGGTCTGATCGGCGGCGCGGCTTCGACCGCGGTGGGGCGGAACCCCGGCGCCTCCACGAAGATCATGGTGCAGGCCATCCTCTCCATCGCCTTCGCGGAAGCCATCGTCTTCTACGCGCTGTTCCTCGTGTAGGCACGCGGAGGCGAGGCCACCATGCATCTCCTGGCACTGCAACAGGCGGCCGAGGGGGCTGGAAAGATCGAACAGATCGCCAGCACCTTCGGCGTCGATTGGGTTCATCTCGGCGCACAGATCGTCAGCTTCAGCATCGTCTGCGCGGTGCTCTACTCGCTGGCCTACAAGCCGATCCTGAAGCTGCTCGAGGCTCGGCGGCAGCAGATCGCCACCGGGTTGGCCAACGCCGAGAAGATCAAGGCCGAGCTCGCGCGAATCGCGATCGAGCGCCGGGATGTGCTGCACAAGGCGGAAGCCGAAGGCAAGCAACTGATCGAAGACGCGCGGGTGGCGGCGGCACGCGTCGGCGCGCAGGAAACGCAGAAGGCGATCGCCGCCGCCGAGCAGCTGATCGTTCGCGCGCGGGAAGCCACCGAGCGCGACCGCGCGCGCATGCTCGCCGAACTGAGGAGCGAAGTCGGCCGCCTCGTCGTGCAGACGACCGCCAGCGTGACCGGCAAGATCCTCACGGCCGAGGACCATCGCCGGCTGGCCGAAGAAACCGCGAGCCACCTCGCATCATGAAGGCCAACAAGAAAGCGAGCCGCGTCGCGCGGACGCTCTATCGCCTGTGCCTCGTGGACGGCGCCCTCGACGGGACCCGCGCGCGGCGGGTCAGCCGACGGCTGGCATCGTCGGGACGTCGCGGATCGCTGGCGATCCTCGGCGCCTTCCATCGGCTCGTCCACCTCCATCACGATCGGCAGACCGCGCTCGTGGAGAGCGCCACGCCGCTCGCTGCGGCGGTGCGCGATGAGATTCGTGCGGACCTCGCGCGGGTGTACGGCCCGCGCGTGCAGGCCAGGTTCTCCGAGAACCCGCTGCTCCTGGGCGGCGTGCGGATCAAAGTGGCCAGTGACGTCTACGACGGCAGCATCCGAGGGAGGCTGGCGGCCCTCGAGGCGCGGCTCTGACCCTTCCTTCGATGAAAGAGATGAACCATGGCTGACATAGTCGCGGAACTGCTGCAGGAGATCGAGGCCGAGATCGCGGGCGCCAAAACGGCGGCCGCCCGGCAGGGTGTCGGCGTCATCCGCGAGATCGGAGACGGCGTCGCGAAGGTCGAGGGGCTCGCAGACGTGATGCTCAACGAGATGCTGGACTTCGGTCGCGGCATCACCGGCCTGGCCCTGAACCTCGACGAGACCGAGGTCGGCGTCATCGTGCTCGGCGATTACACGCAGCTCCGCGAAGGCGATGAAGTCCGCGCGACCGGCCGCCTGCTCCAGGTCCCGGTCGGCAAAGGCCTGCTCGGGCGCGTCGTCAACACGCTCGGCGAACCGCTCGACGGGAAGGGACCGATACCAAGCACCGCCTCGTACCCGGTCGAGAAGCTCGCACCCGGGATCATCCGGCGCCGCCCGGTGGGCCAGCCGGTGCAGACCGGCATCATGGCGATCGACGCGATGATCCCGATCGGCCGGGGCCAGCGCGAGTTGATCATCGGGGACCGTTCGACTGGCAAGACGACGATCTGCATCGACACGATGATCAGCCAGGCGCGTCTCAACCGCGCCGCCGAGGCCGCCGGAGATACCAGCTACCGGCCGCTCTATTCGATCTACGTCGCCATCGGACAGAAGCAGTCCACGATCGCGCGCAACATCTCGGTGCTCGAAGAGGCGGGTGCGCTCCCGTACTCGATCATCCTCGCGTCACCGGCCTCCGATTCCGCTACGAGCCAGTACCTGGCGCCGTTTGCCGGCGCGGCCATGGGCGAGTGGTTCATGGACAACGGGATGGATGCGTTGATCGTCTATGACGATCTCTCGAAGCACGCCGTCGCCTACCGGCAGGTCTCGCTCGTCCTCAAGCGCCCGTCGGGGCGCGAGGCCTACCCGGGAGACGTCTTTTATCTGCACAGCCGGCTGCTCGAACGCGCCGCGAGGGTCGGCGAGAAATACGGCGACGGGTCGCTCACGGCGTTGCCCATCATCGAGACGCAGGCGGGGGACGTCTCCGCCTACATCCCGACCAACGTCATCTCGATCACCGACGGACAGATCTTTCTCGAGACCGACCTGTTCTACCAGGGCGTCCGCCCGGCGATCTCGGTCGGCATCTCGGTGTCGCGCGTCGGCTCCGCGGCGCAGCTCAAGGCCGTGAAACAGGTCGCCGGTCAGCTCAAAGGGGATCTCGCGCAGTTCCGGGAACTGGCCGCCTTCGCGCAATTCGGCTCCGAACTCGACGCGGCGACGCAAGGCAAGATCGACCGCGGCAAGCGCATCGTGGAATTGTTCAAGCAGCCGCAGTACAGCCCGGTCCCGGTCGAAGTGCTGGTCGGTGTGATCTGGGCGGTGCAGAACGGCTACGTCGACGACGTGCCGGTGGAGCGGATCAAGGAATTCCAGGCGAGCTGGACCGACTTCCTGAGCACGCGCAAAGCGGAGCTCCTCCAACGCATCGGCGCGGAGAAAGCGCTGAGCAAAGAACTGACCGCCGACCTGAAAGCCGCCGCCGACCAATTCAAGCAGACCTGGAAGTCATGAACAGCCCTCGCGATCTCCGCCGGCGGATCAAGTCCATCAGCGGCACCGCGCAGATCACCAAGGCGATGCAGATGGTGGCGGCGTCGAAGATGCGCAAGGCGCAACAAGCGGCGCTGGCGGCGCGTCCCTTCGCGCAGCTGCTCTATCGGATCCAGCGCAGCGCGACGAGCCGGGCGCACCAGTTCGGTCATCCGCTCCTCGAAGTGCGCGAGGTGCGGCGCCGGGCCGTGATCCTGATCGCCGGCGACAAGGGCCTGTGCGGCGCGCTGAACACGAACGTGTTCCGCCTCGCGGCGCAATTCGATCCACAGACGACGCTGTACATCGCCGCCGGGCGGAAGGCGGCACAGTTTGTCGCCCGCACGAAGCGGCAGCTCGCGGCCGAGTTCGCGTACCGCGACTCGCCGACGTTCCCGGAGGCGCGGGCGATCGCCGCCTTCGCGCGCGACCTGTTCCTCAAGGGGGAGGTCGACGAGGTCCGGATCGTCGCGACGCGGTTCGTCAACACGCTGACGCAGGTGCCGATCAACGTCGAGTACCTGCCGGTGGGCGCGATCCAGAGCCTCCGAATCCCTGGCGTCGAAGAGATCGCGGGCACCGACGTCGAGGAAGCGATGTTCGAACCGGACCCAGAGTCGGTGCTGAAGTACCTGCTCGGACACTATCTGAACATCTACGTGTACTTCACGCTCCTGAACGCGAAGGCGAGCGAGCAGAGCGCGCGCATGGTGTCGATGAAGAACGCCACCGACAGCGCGGAAAGCCTGATCGACGCCTTGCGGCTCGAATACAACAAGCTGCGGCAAGGAAATATCACCAGGGAATTGCTGGAAATCGCCGGCGGACAGGCGGGCTAACTATGAGCATCGGCAAAATCGTACAAGTCGTGGGTGCGGTCGTGGACGTGGAGTTCACTGACGGACTTCCCCCCATTTACAACGCGCTGACGGTGGACTACGAGGTCGAGCGGCAACCGGTGCACCTCACGCTCGAGGTCCAGCAGCATCTCGGTGACAGCTGGGTGCGAACGATCTCGATGTCGGGCACCGAGGGCCTCAAGCGCGGCTACGACGTGACCGACACCGGCGGGCCGATCTCCATGCCGGTCGGCGAGGGGGTGATGGGCCGCGTCTTCGACGTCACCGGCAACCCGGTGGACGAGCGCGGGCCGGTCAAGGCCGAGAAGTACTACCCGATTCACCGTCAGCCGCCACCACTCGTGGACCAGTCCACCTCCCCGCAGGTGCTCACGACCGGCATCAAGGTGATCGACCTGATCTGCCCGTTCCTCAAAGGGGGAAAGGTCGGCGCATTCGGCGGCGCCGGCGTCGGCAAGACGGTCGTCATCATGGAGTTGATCAACAACATCGCGAAACTCCACGGAGGCGTTTCCGTGTTCGCGGGCGTCGGCGAGCGCACCCGCGAAGGCAACGACCTCTATCACGAGATGTCGCAGGCCGGCGTCATCAACCAGGAGGACCTGGGCGCCTCGAAGATCGCGCTCGTCTACGGGCAGATGAACGAGCCCCCGGGCGCCCGCCTGCGCGTTGCGCTCAGCGGCCTGGCCATCACCGAGTACTTCCGCGACGAGAAGAACCAGGACGTGCTGCTGTTCATCGACAACATCTTCCGCTTCTCGCAGGCCGGCTCCGAAGTCTCGGCGCTCCTCGGGCGCACCGCCAGCGCCGTCGGTTACCAGCCGACACTCGCCGCCGAGATGGGCGTGCTCCAGGAGCGCATCACCTCGACGAAGAAGGGCTCGATCACCTCGTTCCAGGCGGTCTACGTGCCGGCCGACGACCTCACCGACCCGGCGCCGGCCACGACCTTCGCGCATCTCGATGCGACGATCGTGCTCGAGCGCTCGATCGCGGAGCTGGGCATCTACCCGGCCGTCGATCCGCTCGCCTCGACATCCCGCGCCCTGGCGCCGGAGATCGTCGGACAGGAGCACTACGACGTCGCGCGCCGCGTGCAGAAGGTGCTCCAGCGCTTCAAGGACCTGCAGGACATCATCGCGATCCTCGGGATGGACGAGCTCTCACCGGAAGACAAGCAGACGGTCTTCCGCGCGCGCAAGATCCAGCGTTTCCTCAGCCAGCCGTTCAGCTCCGCGCAGGTCTTTACCGGTCGCGAAGGGCGACAGGTCGCGGTGGCCGACACGGTCCGCGGCTTCAAGGAGATCCTCGACGGGAAGCACGACTCCGTGCCCGAGGGGAACTTCTACATGAAGGGCGGGATCGAGGAAGTGGCCCAGGGCTGATGCCATGGCCGACACACTGAAGCTCGAAATCGTCACGCCGCTGGAGATCGCCTTCTCCGAGGCGGTCGAAATGGTCACGCTGCCGGCCGTCGAGGGACAGATGGGGGTCTACCCCGCGCACGTGCGCGTGATCACCCAGATCGAGCCGGGCGAGCTGATCATCCAGCAGAACGGCCAGGAACGGTTCCTCGCCGTCGGCGAAGGGCTCGTGGAAATCACGCCGACCAGCGTGTCGATCGTCACCGATATGGCCATCCGCTCGGAGAACATCGACGAGGCGAAGGTGGAAGAGGCGCGCGCCCGCGCGGCCGCCCGCCTGAGCGAGAAGATCTCCGACGAAGAGGTCGCCACCGTGAACGCCTCGCTCGTGCGCTCGCTCGCGCAACTGCAGGTCAAGCGGCGGCGGCGCATGTGATTCGCCGTGTAACCGACGTACTTTCGAGGAGAGAAACATCATGCGTGACCGAAAATTCATAGCCGTGCTGCTCGCCGCGCTGACGCCCTTGGCGGCGCTCGCGTGGTCCGAGCCCCAGAACCAGCCTCCGAAAGTAGACATCCCGAAACCCGGGGTCTCTCAGATCATGACGATCGAGGGAGAATTCGTCCGCGTCGCCTACAACAACGAGGGCTACGTCAGTCTGGGCTATCGCGTCGCCAACAACTCGCTCGGCGAGGACTGGATGCTCATCGAGATCGGCGCCACCATGCGCCAGGGAAAGCCGAACTTCAAGCTGACGCGCGAGGCGATCTCGCTCGAAACGCCGGACGGCACGACGATCCCCTTGCCAACCAACGCCGAGTACCGCCAGGCCGACCTGCGCGCGCTCGAAAAGCGGTCCACCGTCGTCCGCGATTCCATCAACTACTTCCCCCCGGGAGCCTCGAGCGCCTGCCGCATTGGCTTCTTCGCGCCGATCGAGAGTCGCGAGATGGCGTACGACCAGGTCGAATTGAGCTGGCAGCGCGGCTGCCTCGGTCGGCTCTATTTCAAGGTGCCCGGCGGCATCAAGCTGGGCCAGCACTGGTTGAACGTGAAGTTCCAGGACAGCCTCGTGCGCGTGCCCTTCCGGATTTTGACCGAGGAGGAGCGCAAGATGCTCTCGAAGAACTACAGAGACATCCGCAAACAGGTGCAGGACGCGTTCAAGAAGAAGGGTTAGACGATGTGGTGCCTGACCGCGTACTGCACCAGCTCCGCGGTCGTTTCGAGATTGAGCTGCAGCATCATCTCGTATTTGTGAAAGGCCACCGTGCGCGGGGAGATATTGAGCAGGTTCGCGATCTCCTTCATGGAATGCCCCTCGGCCAGCAACTGCAGCACTTCGCGCTGCCGAGGGGTCAGATCGCGCCCGGGCGCGTGCGCTTCCGGACGCAGGAGCGTTCCGATGAGCGCATTGGCGATCAACGGGGTGATGTAGGACCGTCCCTGCATCACTTCGCGAATCGCCGTGGTGAGTTCCGACGCCGCGGACCGTTTGAGTAAGTAGCCTGATGCCCCGAGGCGAAAGGCCTCGGAGGCCAGATCCGCGTCCTCGGTCATGGTCACGTAGACCAGCTTGATGTCTTTCTGCTTCTGCTTGATCTGGCGTCCGGCCTCGAGGCCATTCAACAGCGGCATCGAGATATCGAGGACGATGACGTCCGGTTTGAGGCGCTCTGCCGCGGCGACGAGGGCGCGTCCGTCCGCAGCCTGCCCAACGATCTCGAACTCTCCGCTGAGCAGCTTTTCGAACGCGCCGAGCAGGAGTGCGTGATCGTCGGCGAGGAGAACTCGAGTGCGCCCCATGCGGATGGCCCCCTACCCTGCGACGGCGACGGATTCGAGGTCGGCCAGAGGCACGGTGATCTCGATACGTGTGCCGCCACCCGGCGTGGAGCGAATCTGGAAGGTCCCCTTCATCGCCTCCAGCCGCTCGCTCATGCTGGCGAGCCCGAGGCCCTTCCCCCACGCTGCGCCCACATCGAATCCGACACCGTCGTCGACGATGGTGAGGGCGAGACCGTCGGGAGTGCCTCTGAGGGCGAGTGAAACCTCCCGGGCGCCGCTGTACTTGATCACATTCTGAAGCGCTTCCTGCACGACGCGGAATATACACAGCGTCACGTCCGGCGGCAACGACGCCGGGACGTTTTCGTGTGAAAGTTTCATGACAATGCCGGCCCGTTCCATCTCCGACTTCAGAGCTTCGAGCGCCGGCAGCAACCCGATGAGCCGCAGTTTCGCCGGATAGAGCCGGTAGGCCAGGTCATGAACGCTTCGGGCAATGGTCTGGGTGCGGTCCCACGCCTGTACCGCCAACCCTGTTGAGTCGGACGGATTCGCGCCTCGCAGCAGGTCGATGTCGATCGACAACAGGGCCAGCTGCTGGCTGACGTCGTCGTGCAGCTCGCGGGCGATGCGTGCACGCTCGGTGTCCTGCGCGTTCAACAGCCGGACGCCGAGCGTCCGAATGCGGTCGTAACTGGTTTGCAACGCCGCGCGGCTCCCGCGCACCTGCTCCTCCGCCTGGCGCCGGCGCTGTCTCTGCAGGAGGAGGCCCGCGATCAGTGCCGTCTGCGCGAGCACCAGCGTGAGGGCGACCAGCACGAAGAGCTTGTAGCGTTGCCCAGACCGTCGGTTCCTCGAAGAGCACGACGGTGCCAAGCGGCAGGCGTGATTCGCTGATCTTCCAGCGCTGCAGTTGTCGCCAGTCCACCTGGTTGACCTGGAGGCTTTGCAACTTGACTGGGAGGTTATCGGGGTTATCCCCGCGGAGGACGTGCAGGGCCAATTCGGCGACCGCCGCCGTCTGCCGCTCCTGGCTTTTCAGGCTGCCGCCCACGATACCGTGCCCCATCGTCGAATCGACCCAGCTGTAGATCGGCACGTTGGCGACCGGCGCAATGTCGGTCAGGTACTCGAGGGGATGGAAGCTCTCGCCGGCGCCGTCACGATTGACCAGGAGGTAGTACACGATGGAATCGCTCGTCAGGGCCGACAACCGCGCCTTGAGATCAGGTGTGGACAAGCCGTTCAGATACGTGATCGCGAGCCGCGGTTCGAAGACCCGCAGCTGCGACCGTGCCTGCGTCTCGAACAGCCTGTCCCTGGCGTCGGCGCCCGTGACCACGTAGACGCGCTTGATGTCCGGCTGCAGCGTCGAGGCGAGCGCGAGCGTCGGCGCAAAGTCGTTGTCAGTCACCACACCCGTCGAATTCTGGAATCGCTGGACCTTCGGCGTGTGACTGAAGAAGACCACCGGTGTGTCGAGGAACAGCTTTTTTCTCGTCGAACCGAGGAATTGGAGCGCGATCTCGTGCATCGCGATCACGAGGTCGAAGCGCTGCCCCATGTACTTCTGACGCAAGAACTCGCTGACGGCCGCTTGGTACCGTTCGTCGGCGAACCTCGCCAGGTCGAGATGTTCGGAGTAATAGCTCACTCGCTGCCCAAGGCCCCGTTCCAGCATGCGAGGCAGCTCGCGATCGCCGAGCACGGCAATCCGCGCGTCCGGGCGCGTCGCGTACAGGACGAGCACGTCCTTCTGGGTTTGCGCCCAGGCGTTCGCCACCGGCGCACAGAAGGCCACCATCATCGCGATCGGGAGCCAGGGGGGAACGAGCGTGCCGCGGGTGCGCCTGCGCATCAGAAATCGATCGCCCCGGTGAGCTTGAAGAAGCGCGGCGTCAGGATCGTCAGCGGTTGGAGCCACGGCCCATTGGGTACGTAGGTGTTGTTGTAGGTCAGCACGGTGCCGGAATTGAGCGCATTGTAAATATCGAGCCCGAAGGTTGTTCGCGACCGGCCCATTCTGAAGGTCCTGGCCACACGCAGATCGAGCTGGTTGATCCGATCGCCGTACATGGTCCCGGGCGCCACGAGGTTCACCGTCATGTTCGCGGCATTGCCCGAAAGACTCCGCCCGAGCCTGGGGGCGACAATCGCATTCGGCACCGCGTAGTTGGCCGCGAGGATCGGTCCCGGCTTGCTTTGAAAGGTCGCCGAAACCAGAACGTCGAGCTTCGGCACCAAATACGTAGAGAATCCTCGCACGTGCGTGAGGATTCCGTACGCGACATGACAATAGGGGCTGCCTGGGCTGACCGTCGAGCCCGAAAGCCCCGCACCAAAGGGGCTGGTCCCCATTGTTGTCGAGAGCTCGGGAAGTTGCGCCCGCACTCCACAGTTGTCGGCCACCGTTTGCCCGGTGCTCGTCCCCCCTGCGAAGGTCAGGCCGCTCCAGGCCCGAACGTTCAGCGTCACGTCCACGCCGTTGAAGTACTGCCTCCAGCCGCCGTAGTCGCTCGAGCTCGCCACGAGGTTATCGACCTGTCCCGCCTTTTCAGGCACGACGTCGTAGAGGTCGGGGACGAGGTAGCCGCCGCCACCGGGCAGGCGGGGGTCTAACGGGGCGATCAGACTGAAGGATGTCAGATCAGAGGGTGCGAGCGCGAGGTTGTCGGTCGCGACGAATCCTTTGAACCAGCGCCGGGTGTAGGTGACGGAGATCGACGACCGAGAGCCCAGTTCCTGCTCGATCCAGGCACTCACCTGCCAGTCGGATGGACGCACGCCCCAGCCGCGGACGATCGCCGGATCGTAATTGCTCGTGCGGATGTCGCGGCCGAAGTTGGTATTCGACATCACGCCGCAGAGATCGCCCCCGGCGTCTCGAAGATCCTGCGCCAAGGGATCGAGCAGATTGCAGTCGGGTACGAGATTCTGGTTCGCATCCACCCAGGCCCTGGTGACGCCAGCCGTCCCAAAGGCCGACGTCGTCTGCGGCATCCGGAGGGTCGGGTTCGTGCCCGCATACGCACCCGTCGTCCCGGCGCCTTCCAGGAACCTCCCGAAACTCGCTTTGACGGCGGTCTTGCCGGTCCCGAACAGGTCCAAGGCGAATCCCACGCGTGGGCTGATGTCCTTGTAACTATCCACGCCCGGTGTCTCGGGAACGATGATCGCCGTCGGCAGGAACCTCGAGGGCCCCAGCTGCTGGCGGGGGAACCAGCTGCGGGCCTGGTCGAATCGAGCCGCCCCATGAAGCGTCAGCCGGTCGCGCGCCCACTGCCCCTGCGCGTACAGCGCAGACCAGGCCACGCGCGCGTTGTTGACCCACGGCGAAATGGACTGGGTCAGTTGATTGGGAATCCCGTTGTTGAACCGGTACGTCAGGTTCTGGTCGTTCGTCATCCACGTCCGGTCATCGATCATGAACGTGTGCTGGTAGCCGACCTTGATGCTGTGCGTGCCCGTAACGAATGCGCTCGACGCCTTCCAGGTGTACGAGCCGGTGTGGGCGTCGCTGAAGTCCTGCGAACGGTAGACGAGGCCCGGGATGTTGCCATTGGCCGTGCACCCGCTCCCGCATTGCTCCATGACGCGAATGAGGCCTCGCGTCGGATTCGGCTCCCGCTCGAAGTTGCCGACGCCGAAGGCCGTGCTCCCAAAGGCGGCGTCAAGGACGATGCGGCTCTTGATGGGCGACCACCACGAGACCTGCACGACATCCAGTCGCCGCCCGAGCACGCCTACGGCTTCCGGAGCTACGCGTTGCGGCTCCGAAAGACCGGGGGTTGCGCCCGTGCACGTACGACACAACGCCTGCGCATCCCAGAACACGCCCAGGCGGTTGCGCGGTGTGGCTTGCCAGGTAAAGCGAGCGGCGGCGCTCTCGAATGTGCGATCGGAGTACGCGCGGCGACTCGGATCTGGCGTGTACAACCACCGGCTCGCATCGCCGGCGTTCAGGTTGTAGTACACGTTGGTGCTGTCCTTCCGGCTGCCGCTGACCGCTCCACGGGCGAAGTACCACAGGCGATCCTGCACAACGGGGCCGCCGAGCACACCGGACACGTCGTAGATCTTCGAAAACGGGGCCACCATGATGCCCTGTTGCTCCACGCCCGGTGTCAGGTTGTCGTTCTGGAGCTTCGATCCGCTGCCACTGGCGAACACCGAGCCGTGGGTCGCGTTGCCTCCGCTCTGCGGGACGATCCGCATCACGAGGCCGCCCGTTTCCGTTTCTCCAAGCACGCTGGACGTGGTGAAGGTGATTTCCTGTGCGTACGACGTGACGAAGGCATAGCTGGTGGCGGAGTTACCAGACGGGGGACTCCCAACGTTCAAGCCGTCGAGCAGAAGGCGTCCCTCGGTGGCTCGCCCGCCGTGAATCGGGAAGGAGGTCGTCGCCGCCTCCACCACCGTATCGTTGGTGCTCGTGAGCACACCGGGAACGAGCACGAGCAACGCGTTATACGTGCGGGCCGTGGGCAGCGCTCCGACGGTCTCGCCGCTCAATGAAACCTCGCGGCTGGTCCCCTGCACGTCGATCGCGCGGGCGGGCACGCTGACCTCACTCGTCACTTTGTCGAGCGCCAGTACGGCATCGGCTTTGACGGTCATGGAGCCGGTGAGTTCGATGCCGCGCAGTTCGTACGTTTGCCATCCTTTGAATGAGAAGCGGACGCTATAGGTACCTGGCCGAAGGTCCTCTATCCGATAACGGCCATCCTCGTCAGTCAGGGCCAGCCTGGCCTTCTCGATCAGGGCGGGGCTGGCCACTTCGACGGTCACTTGGGGCATTACCCCTCCTGAAGCGTCCCTGACGGACCCTGTGATTGCGGCCTGGGCCAAGGCGACATCTGCATTGACGGCCATAAAGCCAACAATCAGTAGAGCTTGCGCTGAAAGCGCCAACGTACTGCTACGCGACATAGAAGGACTGCCGGTGCGCGGATCATACGCGCCCGATACCCTGACTGGCAATCACGCGACCCCCTACCTGTTACTTTTGCCAGCCGAGACTGGCAGACGGCACAGTTATCTTCGCCTCCGGCCGGAGGTAGTTTTCGCATCATGAATCCGCAACCCATCGACAACAACGACTTGATCGCCGGTTCCAGCCCGGCCATCCGGCGGGCCGTGGAGCTCGCCGGCCAAGTGGCAGCCACCGAAGCGACCGTGATGATCCTGGGCGAGACGGGTACCGGCAAGGAGCTGATGGCGACTTACATCCATCAGCACAGCTCCCGCCGCGCGCGCCAGATGGTGCGCCTCAATTGCGCGGCGATCCCGGAGACGCTGCTCGAAAGCGAATTGTTCGGCCGAGAGAGGGGCGCCTTCACCGGCGCGTTCGATCGGCAGGCCGGGCGCTTCGAGCTCGCGGACCGCTCCACGATCTTCCTCGACGAGATCGGCGACCTGCCCTTGGAAGCACAGGTCAAGCTGCTGCGGGTGATCGAAGAGCGGCAGCTCGAACGCCTGGGCAGCCCGACACCGATCAAGGTGGATACCCGAATCATCGCGGCGACCCACCGCAGCCTCGAGCAGCACATCGCGGAAGGGAAATTCCGCGAGGACCTCTTTTATCGCCTCAACGTCTTCCCGATCCGAATGCCGTCGCTCCGCGAGCGTCCCGAAGACATCCCGGTGCTCGTCTGGCGCTACGTCAAGGAATTCTCGAAGACCTTCGGAAAGCACATCGAGACCATCACCGACGAGGCGATGGCGGCGATGCAGCGCTACCCGTGGCCGGGCAACGTCCGCGAACTCCGGAATGTCGTGGAGCGAGCGATGATCAACACGCGGGGGGAAGACCTGTCGATCGAGCTGCCACGCCCCGTGCGAACGGGAGACAAACCCAGCGACCTGCTGGCGGACGTCGAGAAGGAACACGTGCGCAAGGTGCTCGAGATCACAGGCTGGCGGATCCGTGGCACGAACGGCGCCGCCGATCGTCTCGGCTTGAGGCCGACCACGTTGGAAACCCGGATGGCCAAGCTGGGACTGAGTCGTCGGGCCGCCGGGGAACTTCGCACCGCCTAGCCGCGCAGGGCCTTTAATAGGCCTTCAACCCATGCGCGCGGAACACGTCGACCACCCGCATCACGAGCTCCATGTCGGGTGGTTCGACGTCGGGCAGGGTGTAGGGAAGACTGAGTTTCTCCCACTTGTACTTCCCCATCTGATGGAACGGCAGGACGTCGACGCGCTCGACGTTGCCGAGGCCGGCCGCAAAGCGGGCGATGTTCGCGATGTCGTCGAAGTCGTCGGTGAGGCCGGGCACGAGGACGTAGCGCACCCAGACCGGACGCCGCCGCGCCGCGAGCCGCCGGGCGAAGTCCAGCGTTGGCGCGTTGTCCATTCCGGTCAGGGCCGCGTGCCGTTCGGCATCCCACGCCTTGAGATCGAGCAGCACCAGATCCACCTGGTCCATGTCGGCGTCACTGAGCTTCTCGCCGTAGTACCCGTTGGTGTCCAGCGCCGTGTGGATGCCCATCTCCTTCGCGGCGGTCAGCAACTTCAGGGCGAACCGGTGCTGCATGAGCGGTTCGCCGCCGCTCAAGGTGAACCCGCCTCTCATCACCTTGATGCCGTGCCGGTACTTGCGCAATTCCTCGGTCGCCTTGGCGATCGGGACCAGCATCCCGTTGCTCATCGACCAGGTATCGGGGTTGTGACAGTACCCGGCATCGCCACATGCAGCCGGCCGTCCACGCGACGACCCGCACGCCAGGACCATCCACGGTCGCTCCGGTGGTGAACGAGTGCAGGAACCCCACGTCGCCGGTGGCCAACGCCGAGCGAATCTCGACGTCCGGGACGCTGTGGCCGACGCGGAGCTCGAACGGGCTCTTCCCCGCCAGCGGCAGCGGACTCGTGACATCAGCCATGGCGCTCTCCGTGGAAGGTGCGGTTGATGACATCCATCTGCTGCTCGCGCGTCAGCCGCACGAAGTTGACGGCGTAGCCGGAGACACGGATGGTCAGGCTCGGGTACTTCTCGGGATGATCCACGGCGTCGAGGAGCATGTCGCGGTTCAGCACGTTCACATTCATGTGATAGCCGGTGGTGCTGAAGAAGGCGTCCAGCATGGACCGCAGGTTGGTGATGCGATCCTCCTGGATGCGTCCAAGGCCGCTGGGCACCAACGTGGCCGTCAGCGAGATGCCGTCCGCCGCATCGCGATACGGGATCTTGGCGACGGAGGCGGCGGAGGCGTGAATGCCGTGGCTGTCGCGTCCGTGCATGGGGTTCGCACCCGGCGCAAACGGCTCGCCGTGCCGGCGCCCGTCAGGGGTGTGGCCGGTCGCCTTCCCGTACACGACGTTCGACGTGATCGTCAGGACCGACTGCGTGTGGACCGCGTTCCGGTACGTCGGGTACTTGCGGAGCTTGTTCATGAAGGTGCTCACCAGCCAGACCGCCAGCTGGTCCACCCGGTTGTCGTTGTTCCCGAACACCGGGAACGTCCCTTCGGTGCGGTAGTCGGTCACCAGCCCGGTCTCGTCCCGAATCACCCGCACCTTGGCGTGCTGGATCGCCGAGAGGCTGTCGGCCACGACCGACATGCCGGCAATGCCGAACGCCATCGTGCGAAGCGGCGCGTAGTCGTGCAGCGCCATTTCGACGCGCTCGTAGGCATATTTGTCGTGCATGTAGTGGATGACGTTCATGGCATTCACATACACGCCGGCGAGCCAGTCCATCATCCGGTCGAACTTCTCGAGCACGTCGTCGAAGTGGAGGACGTCCCCCTTGACCGGCTCGAACGGCGGGCTGATCTGATCGCCGCTGATCTCGTCGCGTCCGCCGTTGATCGCGTAGAGCAGGCACTTCGCCAGGTTGGCGCGTGCGCCGAAGAACTGCATCTGCTTGCCGACGACCATCGGCGACACGCAGCAGGCAATGGCCCCGTCGTCTCCCCAGGCGCGCCGCATCACCTCGTCGCTCTCGAACTGCAGCGAGCTGGTGTCGATCGCCACCTTGGCGGCAAACCGCCGGAAGCCATCCGGCAGTCTCGGCGAGTACCACACCGTGAGGTTCGGCTCCGGCGCCGGGCCGAGGTTGTTCAGCGTTTGCAGCATGCGAAAGCTCGTCTTCGTGACGAGCGACCGGCCATCGTCGCCCATGCCGCCGATCGATTCGGTGACCCAGGTGGGGTCCCCGGCAAAGAGCTCGTCGTACTCCGGCGTGCGGAGGAACCTGATGATCCGAAGCTTGATGACGAAGTCGTCGATGATTTCCTGTGCGTCGTTCTCGGTGATGAGGCCCGCCACCAGGTCGCGCTCGAAATAGATGTCGAGGAACGTGGAGGTGCGCCCGAGCGACATGGCCGCGCCGTTCTGTTCCTTCACACCGGCGAGGTAGCCGAAGTAGAGCCACTGCACCGCTTCCTTGGCGGTGTGCGCCGGACCCGAGATGTCGAAGCCATACGCGTGGGCCATCTGCTTGAGCTCATCGAGCGCGCGGATCTGCTCGGAGAGCTCCTCGCGGTCGCGGATGATCTCGTCGGTCGAAGGCTCGGCGTCGAGGGCCCGTTTTTCCTCTTTCTTGCGCTCGACAAGCCGGCTGACGCCGTACAGCGCCACGCGCCGGTAGTCGCCAATGATGCGACCGCGGCCGTACGCATCCGGGAGACCGGTGAGGAGGTGCGAGCTGCGGCAGCGGCGCACTTCGGTCGTGTAGGCGTCGAATACCGCTTCGTTGTGAGTCTTGCGGTACTTCGTGAAGGCCTCGACCACCTTCGGGTCAGGCTCGTAGCCGTAGGCCTTCAAGGCGTTCACGACGAGCCGCAGGCCGCCGTTCGGCATGATCGCGCGCTTGAGCGGCGCGTCGGTCTGCAACCCCACGATGATCTCGTGCTCGCGATCGATGTAACCGGGCCCGTGCGCGGTGATCGAGCTCGGGATCTGTGACACGTCGAGGACGCCCTTCCGCCGTTCCTCGATGAACAGCGCCTTCAGTGTGTTCCACAGCTCCAACGTCCGATTGGTGGCCGGCGCCAGGAACTGTTCGTCCCCGTCGTAGGGCTCGAAGTTGTTCTGAATGAAGTCCCGGACGTTGATGTCTTTGTTCCAGAGACCGGGGCGGAACCCGTACCAAGGCGACGAGGGCTCCTCGCCGCCTCCCGCCTGTAGTGTGGCGCCAGCCATCGCACGCTCCTTCGTCGCCATGTCAGGTCCTCGCCTCTATGAGGCCGAGCACCGCGCTGGTGTGGCGGGCGATCATGAGTTCCTCGTTGGTCGGGATGACCCAGACCGACACGGCGCTGCCGTCGGCCGAGATGCGCGCCACCCGGCGCGTGTTGGCCTCGTGGTCCAGCGCGATTCCCAGCCACGCCGACGCCTCGCAGATGCGACGCCGCACTTCGGGGGCGTTTTCGCCGATCCCCGCGGTGAACACCAGGGCGTCGACGCCGCCAAGGACGGCGGTGAGCGCGCCGATCTCGCGGGCCGCGCGGTACACGAAGTAATCGACCGCGAGCCGCGCCTCGGGCGCGGGATTCCCGAGCAGGTCGCGCATGTCGTTGCTGATCCCCGAGATGCCCAGCAGACCAGACTTCTTATAAAGGATGGTCTCCACCTCCGCCGGCGACTTGCCGAGCACCTGGAAGAGGTAAAGAACCACTCCGGGATCGAGCGCACCCGGCCGGGTGCCCATGCAGAGACCGTCGAGCGCGGTAAACCCGAGCGTGCTGTCGATGCTTTTGCCGTTCTTGAGTGCGCACAGGCTGGCGCCGCTCCCCAGATGCGCGACGATCACGCGGCCGCCGGCGATCTCGGGCGCCACCTGCGACAGCACCGACGCGATGTACTCGTACCGACAGGCCGTGGAAGCCGTAGCGCTGGATGCGCCCCCGGCACAGCTCCTGCGGCAACGGCACGAGGCTCGCGACCGCCGGCTGACCGCGATGGAAGCTCGTGTCGAAGCAGGCGACCTGTGGGACGCCGGGAAGGCGTTCGCTGACGGCGGCGATCGCCGCCAGGTTGTGCGGCTGGTGCAACGGCGCGAGGGGCACGAGCTCGCGCAGGTCGTCGAGCACCTGTGGCGTGACCAGCGCCGGCGTCGAGTAGCGCACCCCGCCATGGACGACGCGATGGCCGACGCCGAGGACGTGGCCGCCGGCATACCGCGCGCGCAGCCAACCGGCGAGATGGTCGAGCGCCGAAGGGATGTCTTTGACGGCGTCGCCCAGCTGGTCGTTGACGGCCTCGCCGCCCTGGCCCCACTTCGCCTTCAGGCGCGGTGCCGTGCCGACCCCTTCGATCTGGCCGCGGGCGTCCAGTTGCCAGAGCTGCGCATCACGACGCTGATAGACACAGAACTTGAGGCTCGACGAGCCCGCGTTCAACACGAGAACGTAATCTTCCATCCCCCGCTCCCCCAGTCGTACGGTTGTCTTACGAAGCAGCGACCACCGCCTGCCGCCGCGCGTGCGCGACGAGCATGGCGACGCCGCAGCTGGCGATCCTCGCGCGCACGCTGTCGGCACGGCTCGTGAGGATGATCGGCACGCGCGCGCCGAGCACCAGCCCGGCGCTGTCGGCATTGGCCAGGAAGGTGAGCTGCTTGGCCAGGATGTTTCCCGCCTCGAGGTCCGGCGCGAGCAGGATGTCGGGGTCCCCCGCCACTTCGGATCGGATGCCCTTCGTCTTCGCCGCGTCGGTGCTGATGGCGTTGTCGAAGGCGAGCGGGCCGTCGAGCACGCCATACTTGATCTGCCCGCGCTCGGCCATCTTGCACAGGCAGGCGGCATCGATGGTGGCGGGCATCTTGGAGGTCACCGTCTCGACGGCCGCGAGGATCGCGACCTTTGGACGGCTGACGCCGAGCGACACCGCGAGGTCGATGGCGTTCTGGCAGATGTCCACCTTGTCTTCGAGGGTGGGCGCAATGCTGATCGCGGCATCGGTGATGATGAGGACCTTGTGATAGGTCGGCACGTCCATGATGAAGACGTGGCTGATGCGCCGGCCCGTGCGGAGGCCGGTTTCTCGCGCCACGACCGCGCTGAGCACCTCGTCGGTGTGGAGGCTCCCCTTCATCAGCAGTTCCGCCTCCCCCGCCCGCACCAGTGCGACCGCTTTCGCCGCCGCCGCGGCGCTGTGCGGCACATCCACGATTCGCGTTCGGTCGATGACCAGTCGGGCCTCGCGCGCCACTTCTGCAATCTTCGCGGCGGGGCCGACGAGGATCGGGATGATCAGCCCTTTCGCCGCCGCCTCGAGCGCGCCGGCCAGCGCCGACGCTTCGCAGGGATGCGCGACCGCGGTGGGCACCGGCTCGAGCGTGCTGCACCGGGCGAGCAGTTGCTCGTACTTGCCTGTTCCGGTTTCTCTTGTCATGGCGTTACGGTCAACAGTGCCGGGGCCGGCGGACGGACCGCCGATCCCGTCTCCTTCAGGAGAAGCGTGAGAAGGATGGCGACCGCGACGCCGTAGAGCAGCGGCTCGAACGCCATCTGATAGTGCTCGAGGCCCATCGACGTCGCGCCGCCGCTAACGGCGGCAAGAATCCGACCGAATACCGGTCCGAGCAGCGCGCTGAACGTGAAATTGATGAAGTTGATGACCCCGGTCGCGGTCCCGCTGACCGCGGGTGGGTTGACTTCCTTGATCACGGTGTAGGGCAACATCGCCGCGCCCGATCCGATACCTGCGGACAGCGCGAGGACGTACGGCGGCAGCAGGGACGCTGGACCAAAGAGGATCATCGCCAGGCAGGCCAGCAGCACGGACGCCCCCCCGATGATCACGGGCTTGCGCCGGCCGATGCGGTCCGACATCCACCCGAGGAGCGGACAGCCGATCATCCAGCCGACGGGCACCAGCGCCGATCGCAACACCGCGGTGCCGTAATCGAAGCCGCGCCCCTCCTGCAGAAAGCGAACGCCCCAGACCATGTCGAAGATCGTCGTCGGGATGAAGATGAGGCCGGCGATTATGCCGCAGAGGATCGACTGGGGATTGCGGAAGACCAGACCCATCGACCGCAACGCGGTTCGCAGCCAGTCCTGGTTCCCTGCGGCGACCTTGTGCGAGGGCAGCAAGAAGAAGAGCAGCGCGCTGATCGCCAGGCCGCCGACGCCCATCGCGATCCAGAACTGCTGCCACGGCACACCCGAACCGATGACGGGACCCACCACGAACTGTCCCGCGGATCCGCCCGCCATGCCGAACATCTGGGTCGCGCCGATCAGCGTCGCGGCGCGCGAGGCCGGGAAACTGGTGGTCGCGATGTACACCGCGCCCACCAGCGCGAAGACGCCGCCGGCCCCCTGCAGGAGCCGGCCGAAACTGGCGACCTGGTTATTGCCCGTCGCGAAGAGGAGCGCGCCGATCCCCACCGCTGCCGCGCCCAGGGGGACCACTTTGCGCGCCCCGAGACGATCGAGCGCGACGCCCGCTACCAGGCTGAATGGCGAGTAGCCGTAGTAGAAGAGGCCCGCCATCGACGCGACGCCCATCGCCGTGATCCCGAACGCCTGTGAGAGCTCCGGCATCATGACGGCGGGGGCCGACCGCAGCGTGTATTGATAGAAGTAATACACCGCCGTGATCAGCCACGCGACAACGGCCGTCCGGGTTGCCAGGCTCACGATCTCTCCTAACAGAGCGTGACTGAGACGGCGAGCCCGCCTTCGGAGGTCTCCTTGTACTTGGAGTTCATCTCTTTGGCCGTCAGGGCCATCGCGGTCACCGTCGTGTCGAAGTCCACACGACGATTGGTCGGGATCTCGTTGCTCGCGATCATGAAGCCGGTAAACGCCTTCACCGCGCCGAACGCGCACCGCTCCACGCACGGCACCTGCACGAAGCCGGCGACCGGGTCGCAGGTCATCCCGAGGTGGTGCTGCAGCGCAGACTCCGCGGCGTTCGCCACCACCTGGTGACTGAAGTCGTGCGCCTGCGAGATGAAGGCCGCCCCCATCGCCGACGCCACGCCAATCTCCGCCTGGCAGCCGCCTTCAGCGCCGGAGAGCGTCGCGTTGTGCTTGCAGAGATAGCCGACCGCCGCGGCCGCGAGGAAGCCGTTCCGGATCTTGTCCTGCGGCAGCTTGCGGCCGCCTTCGCCGAGGGCGTAGGCGATGGCGGGGATCACGCCGGCGGAACCGCCGGTCGGCGCGGTCACGACGAGGTGCCCGCGCGCGTTCTCTTCCGAGCCGGCGAGCGCGTACGCGGCCACGACGCCCAGCCCGCGCTGCCTCTCGTACTCGTCATCCATCGCGCGCTTGTGGACCTCGCCCGCCTTGGTCTTCAGCTTGATCGGTCCGGGCAGCGTGCTCGTCGGTGCGGCCAGGCCAGACTTCACGATGTTGACCATCGCGTTGTTGATCTTGTCCACGAACGCGAGGATCTCCGCTTCGCTCTTCCCCGAAACGGCGACCTCGTTCGCCAGCACGATCTGCGCGATCGATAACTTGTTCTTCTCGGCGTGCGCCTGCAGCTGCGCCATCGTCGCGTAGGGGTACGTCGGCGCCCCTTTCTTCGGAGGCTGGTACCCCTTCCATTCGATGAAGCCGCCGCCGACCGAGTAGTACTCGAGCTGGTACAGCACGGTGTCGCCCGCGAGCAGCTTGCAGGTCATCGTGTTCGGGTGTGGGAACTCCCCCTTCGGCGCGTCGTAGATGATGTCCTTCAGCGACGCCTTGATCGTCTTGTCGCCGAGCTTCACATCGAAGGTCTGATCGGGTTTCTCGGCCAGGCCGTCGAGAAAGGCCGGTTCGACCGTGGCCGGTTCCTTCCCGACGATGCCGGCGAGCGCGGCACGCTCGGTGCCGTGCCCCTTGCCGGTGGCGCTCAGGCTGCCGAACAAGTGCACGCGCAGCGCGGTCGCTTTCGCGAGCTGGTCGGCCGGCAGCTTCGTGCACCGCTGGTAGAAATCGTACGTGATCCGCATCGGGCCGATGGTGTGGGAGCTGGACGGGCCCGGCCCCACTTTGTAGAACTCGTCGATCGTGGTCATGATCGGGCTCTTCGCCTTCTTCACGACCTCGAGGTCCGGCGAGAGCGGAGGGGCCTGCGGCGCCGCCGCCGGGGGTGCGGGCGTGGCTGCGGTTGTGGCCGCCTTCTCCGGCTCGGGTGCCCCGCACCCCACGATCACCGATGCGGCGCCGATCACGGCGCTCCGCATCATGAACGCCCGGCGGTCAATGCCGGCAGGCACCGGGATCGTCTCCAGGTCCGGCAGCAGAGGGAGTTCGTCATCGCGTTTCATGATGCGGCCTCATTCAAAAGAAGTTAGAAGCGGAAGCCGAAGGTCACCGCCAGGAACTGGCCGTTGGCCTTGCGCTCCGGGAAGGTGACGACGTCGCCCGTGATCGGGATAGTGGTGGTTTGCTCCTCGACTGTCGGTCCCCAAATGTAGTGATAGCGAAGCTCGCTGAAGAACGCGCCGAAGTTCACGCCCCCCCGAACACCATGCCGAAGTCCGTCGAGCTGCGTTCACCGATAACGTTTTCGGTCTCGACCCAGCCTCCGGGATAGCAGACGTACCACCACGGATCGCAATAGCCCGGCACCCAGCCGATGCCCGGCGTGCTGACCTCGACCGGCCGGTAGTAGATGCCCATGCCGACGAGGCCGTATGGCCTGACGTTGCCTGAGGGCGCCTGGAAGACGCCGGCGATCGTCCCGTACTGCATGTTCATGCTGCCGAAGACCTCCGTCGGCGTGGTCGGCCCACCTGGCGTGTCGGCGATCTGGATCGTTCTGCCCTTCTCGCCGAGACCGTTGAAGCTATAGAGCCCCTCGATCCCAAATTTCGGATTGACGTTGAACTGCGCACCGATCGTGAAGTTGTACCCGTCACCCAACCGGTCACTCACTTCGGCGTTCGGTGCGGTGTAGCCGCCACCGATCGTAAAGACCGCCGGCTTGTCCTGGGCCTGCGCCGTAAGGGGCAAGGCGGTAACGACGAGTGCTGCGACGGATACCAAGAGTCTGTTGTGCATGGAGATGTCCTTTCTCAGCGGAGAAGATGAGCACCGGACGTGCCAGTCATTCGTCACCGCGCGATCGCGTCTTCTCCCCGCAGATGTGGCGGATTTGCGCGGATTGACGGCCGTGCACGGGTCCGCACGACGGCTCCCCAATCCCGGAGGTCCTCCGAAATGGCGGAGCACTTTGGAGCGCTCGTTCCGGGGGCGGAGGGCGTGTTCTGACGCGTTTCGTCAGCATTCATCGCGGTCTGCTGCGATCGGGTCTGCGTGGCACCCGAAGTGCTCTTGACGGGGCATGCACTGGCTGCGCACGCGTTGTCATTCTCCTCGTGTGTCCGGCGGCGTCTCTCGCCGCGCAGGACGCCTCACCCGCACCACAGACGACCACCACCGCCGACGCTGGCGTGCGCGTCGAAGCCTGGCGAACGCACGCAGTGCGCAGCCGACACCTCGAAGGGCGTCGTGCTGGTGCGATCGACGGGGGACGCGCCGTGTCTGCTCGGAAGGACGTGGGGCTACGACCAGACGAGCGTCTGGGTGTCGGACGGCTGCAGCGCCGTGTTCGCCACCGGCGCCGCCGCGGTGCCGGAGACCACCAGGCCAAAGCCCCTGTCGCACATCCCGAACGTCGGATTCCTTCTGGTTGACGGCGAGAAGGGCCAGATCTACTTCCGGCTATTCAGCTACGCGCGATATCTGAACCAGCGAAACCTGGACGAGTCCTACGTCGATAGCTTCGGCGTCGAGCGCACCGTCACGCGGCGCCAGGACATCCAGCTGCAGAAGTTCTTCGCGCCGTTCTCGGGATGGTTCCTCACGCCGAAGATGCGCTACTACCTCTACGTCTGGTCATCGAACTCCTCGCAAGGGGACCCGGCGCAGGTCGTCGGTGCCGGCAACCTGACCTGGAGTTTCAACCGGCATGTCAGCGTCGGTGCCGGCATCACGTCGCTGCCTTCGGTTCGAAGCACCGAGGGCCAGTTCCCGTTCTGGCTCGGCGTGGACAACCGCCTGATCGCCGACGAGTTCTTCCGCGGGTCCTACACCTCCGGCGTCTGGCTCAAAGGGAGAGTTCCACACCAACGTCAAGTACATGGCGATGATCGGCAACAACCTGAGCACGCTCGGCGTGAGCGCCGCGCAACTCGACAACAAGCTCGACACGCAGTCCTTCTCGGTGACATGGATGCCGACGACCGGCGAGTTCGGCCTGTGGGACACGTTTGGTGACTACGACGATCACCAGAAAGTCGCGACCCGGATCGGCGTGCACTACACCGCACAGCCTCGAGGAAAAGCAAAGCCAGCCCGGAACCGAAGGCATCGAGAACAGCCAGATCCGACTCAGCGACGGCAGCGTCATCTTCACGCCGGACTTGTTCGGGCCTGGCATCACCGTCAACGAAGTGGACTACCGGATGTCGAGCGTCGATGCCGGCATCAAGTACCAGGGCCTGTCGCTCGAGGGGGAGTACTACTGGCGCTGGTTGAGCAACTTCACCGGCGTCAACACGGGCGGCATTGCCAACATCACCGACCACGGCTATCAGCTGCAGTCGTCGGCGATGGCCGTCCCGAAGACCGTCCAGCTGTACTTCAGCGCCTCACAGGTGTTCGGGCAATACGGGGACCAGTGGGAAGTGCGCGGCGGCGGGAACTGGTACCCGATGAAGGAGCGCGGGATTCGCGTCAACGGCGAGTGGTTGTACGTGGACAAGTCACCCGTCGGCTACACCGCCTATCCGTACCCGGTCGGCGCCAAGGGCCCGGTGTTCCACATCAACCTCGAGATCAACTTCTGAGCGCTATGCAGATGCCGCCCCTGGGTCGCGTCACTCCCTTCCTTCAGCTGCTGGCTCCCGTCGCCGTGTGCGGCGTGTTGATCGCGTTCGTGCCGCCGGCGGCGCAGCACGCCCAGGCGCCCGACACCGACGGCTTTCACGATTCGCATTTCCATCTGACGAACTACGTCCAGCAAGGCATTGAGGCCAGCGCTTTCCTGCGCATCATGGGCACTCGCGTCGGACGGTCGACACTGTTCGGAATCCCATTGCAGCAGCAGTGGTCGCATGCGAACTCGGGCGACTTCGCGCCCACGTATTACCTGCAGACCGACGCGCCGCTCTACTACTACTCCTTCACCGACGCCTACATCGCGAGCGTGTATCTCAGACTGCCGAAGGCCGACCAGGCGCGGCTCGACCCGATGATCACGGGGTTCAACCCGGCCGACATGTATGGCGTCGACCACATTCGCCGCGTGTTGAAAACGTTTCCCGGCGTGTTCACCGGGATCGGCGAGTTCAGCATCCACAAGGAGTTCGTCTCCTCGAAGATCGCCGGAGAAACGGCGAGCCTTACCAACCCCGCCCTCGATCGCATCCTCGAGTTCGCCGCCGAGTCCGGGTTGGTCGTGATCCTCCACAACGACATCGACATGCCGTTCGCGAAAACGGATGCCGAGCCGGTCTACCTCGCGCAGATGAAAGCCCTCCTGCGCAGGCATTCGAAGGCCTCGATCATCTGGGCCCATGTCGGTCTCGGCCGCATCGTCCACCCGGTGCAGGTGACGGCCAATGCCGCCGAGCGGTCACCCACGCAGATGGAGATCGTCGAGTCGATGCTTGGCGACCCCGGACTCCGCCACGTCGCCTTCGATATTTCGTGGGACGAAGTCGCGAAGTATGCCGTCGCCTCGCCGCAGTCGATCGAGCGCGTGGCGGCGACGCTCAATCGCTATCCCGATCGATTCCTCTTCGGCACCGACACCGTTGCGCCTGCCGGGCCGGCCCCCTACTTTGCCGTGTTCGATCTCTGGGCGCCGATCTGGAAACGCCTGACTCCCGAGGCGAGCCACAAGGTTCGCAAGGGGAACTACGAACGGATCTTCGACGAAGGACGACGCAAGGTCCGCGCGTGGGAGCAGGCTCACACCCCTAACGTTCATGAATCAAGGAGAGATGTCCATGCGATTGCAACCGTGCACCAGACTCGCGCTAGCGGGCGGGCTGCTGACGATGCTCATGACCTTCGGCGTGTCCACACCAGCCGCCGCGCAAGATCCCCCAAAAGTCACGGTGGCCGTGACGCCGGCCGATCCGAAGCCGAGCATGGAGATCTACGGCTTCGCGATGCTCGACATCGGTCACGACTTCAAGCAGATCCACCCGAACTGGTTCGACACGATGCGCGTCACGCGGCTGCCGAAGTTCGAAAACGAGTTCGGCGAGGACAACAACACCTTCGCCGGCGTGCGCCAGAGCCGCCTCGGCGTGCGCGCGACGGTGCCGACCGACCTCGGCGACATCAAGACGACCTTCGAGTTCGAACTGTTCGGGACCGGCGTGGACGAAGGGCAGACCACCTTCCGCCTGCGTCATGCCTACGGTGAGCTCGGCGCCTTCGGCGCCGGCCAAACGTGGAGCCCGTTCATGGACCCCGACGTGTTCCCGAACTCGCTCGAGTACCTGGGGCCCGACCGGCATGGTGTTCTTCAGGAACGTGCAGGCTCGATGGATGCCGTCGAAGGGCGAGCATGACATCGTGTTCGCGGTCGAGCGTCCCGGCGCCAGCGGCGACCAGGGCGTGTACTCGGACCGCGTCGAACTGGACGGCATCCGCGCCCGGTTCCCGCTGCCCGACTTCTCCGGCGCCTACAAGTACAAGCAGGGTTGGGGCTACGTGCGCGCGGCCGGCATCCTGCGCCGCATCAACTGGGACGACACCCTCGACGATGGGCTCGACCTCTCGGGCGATGCGACCGGCTGGGGGCTCAACCTCAGCTCGAACATCAATCTCGGCAAAGTCGTCGTCCGGATCCAGTACGTGTTCGGCGAAGGCATCCAGAACTACATGAACGACTCGCCGATCGACATCGGCATCGTGAACAACCTCTCGGATCCGCTGCGGCCGGTCATTGGCGAGCCGATCCCGCTCACGGGCCTGGTGCTGTTCCTCGACCACACCTGGGGCACCCATTTCACCACCTCGGTCGGCTACTCGCGACAGGACAACGACAACACCGACGCGCAGGCGGGGGATGCGTTCCGGAAGGGCGAGTACGCCCTCGGGAACCTGCTCTACACACCGATCCAGAACGTCATGGCGGGCGTCGAGCTGCAGTGGGGCCGCCGTCAGAACCTCGACAGGTTCGAAAGCGACGGTCTCAAGCTCCAGTTCTCCTTCAAATACAACTTCTCTTACAAGCTCGGAGGTCAGTAATGACTCGACGTCATCAGTCTCCTCGCGGCGGGCGCCTGCGCGCTCGCGTTCGGCCTCGCCACCGTCACCATGGCACCGGTCGACGCACAATCGGCCGCTGATGTCCAGAAGGCCGTCGATGCGGCGTACGCCAAGTACCAGAACCTCAAGGAAGGCAAGAACGCCGACTACATCCCGGCGCTCGCCGCCGTCGATCCGAACCTGTTCGGCATCGCGGTGGTGACCCCTGACGGCAAGGTCTACACCGCCGGCGACGTGAAGACACAGGTGTCGATCCAGTCGATCTCCAAGGTCTTCACGATGGCGCAGGTCATCCAGGAGCAGGGGCTCGACTCGGTGTCCAAACGGATCGGTGTCGACGCCACGGGCGCGCGCTTCAACTCGATCATCGCCATCGAAGGCGTGCGGTCGGTGGTGGGCACCGGCGCGCCCGAGATGAACCCGCTGGTCAACCCCGGGGCCATCTCGGCAACCAGCATGGTCAGCGGCGGCAGCGCCGACGCGGTGTGGAAGAAGATCATCGGTTTCCACAACGATGCCGCAGGACGTGAGCTGACGGTGCTGCAGGACGTCTACAAGTCCGAGTCCGACACGAACCAGCGCAACCAGGCCATCGGCGCGCTCATGCTCGCCTACGGCTACATCAAGAGCAACTGGCAGCAGGCGGTCGATCTCTACACCCGCCAGTGCTCCATCGGCGTCAACGCGCAGGACCTGGCGACGATGGCGGCCACCCTCGCGTTCGGCGGCACCAACCCGGTGACCAAGAAGCAGGTGATGGATGCGTCGAAGGTCCCGGGCGTGCTCGCCGTGATGGCGACCGCCGGACTCTACGACGACTCCGGCAAGTGGCTGTATGCCACCGGCCTGCCCGCAAAAAGCGGCGTGGGCGGCGGAATCATCGCAGTCTCGCCCGGGAAGTTCGGAATCGCGGTGGTGGCTCCCCCACTCGACGACGCAGGCAACAGCATCAAGGCGCAGCGCGCCATCACTGACATCTCCAATGCCCTGGGTGGAAATCCGTACGCCGGCAAGAAGAGCGGGTCCTAACGGACCCGCGAGGAGCAACAAATGTTTCGCACTGCATTCAGCGCCCGAACGGCGCTCGCGGCGGCAGGAGCCGCCATGGTCATGACCCTTCCGCTCACCGCCGAACAGGCCAAGGCCCGCATCGTCATCGTGGCCACGGGGGGCACGATCGCCGGATCGGCACCGTCCACGACTGACGCCGGTTACAAATCGGGCGCCGTCGCCGTGGACACGCTGATCGCGGCCGTGCCACAGATGAAGAAGTTCGCCGACGTGACCGGCGTACAGGTGTCCTCGATCGGCAGCCAGGACATGAACGACGAGGTCTGGATCAAGCTGGCGACCGAGGTCAATCGGCTGGCCGCCCAGTCGAATGTGGACGGTATCGCGATCACGCACGGCACCGACACGATGGAGGAAACGGCGTACTTCCTGAACCTCGTCGTCAAGACCGACAAGCCGGTCGTGCTGACCGGTTCGATGCGGCCGTCGACCTCGCTGAGCGCCGATGGCCCGTTGAACATCTACAACGCGGTCGGGGTCGCCTCCGATCCGCGCGCCAAGGGGCGCGGGGTGCTCGTCGTCGCGAACGACGACATCCACGGCGCGCGCGCCATCACCAAGCGGCACACCACTGACGTCGAGACGTTCGTCTCGCCGGAGGCCGGCCTGATCGGCGTGTGTCTCTTCGACGATCGCGAATTCGTGCGGATCGCCGGCGCGCGCCCACACGACGGCCACCCCGTTCAAGGTCGCCGTCGGGCAGGTGCTGCCGCGCGTGGACATCATCTACGCGCACGCGGGAATGTCGCCCGACCTGATCGACGCCGCTGTGGCCAATGGCGCGAAGGGGCTCGTCATCGCCGGCGTCGGCGACGGCAACATGACGACGCCGGCGCTCGAGGCCGTCAAGCGCGCCCTTGCGAAGAAGGTCGTCGTCGTGCGCTCGAGCCGCGTCGGCGAAGGGATCATCCGCCGCAACATCGAGGTGGACGACGACAAGACCGGAACCGTCGTCTCGAAGGAGCTGAACCCGTCGAAGGCGCGCGTCCTGCTGAAGCTTGCGCTCACGCAGACGTCCGACCCGAAGGCCGTGCAGAAGCTCTTCGATACGTATTGAGACCGAGGTAATCGTGGACTCCGCTCTCGTCACGTGGCTCGTGGACACGCTCCGCGCGTATCCGGAACTCGCCGTCTTCTTCGCGCTGGCGGTGGGTTTCGCCGTGGGTCCGTGGAAGTTGGGCGGCTTTACCCTCGGCAATGTGACCGCGACCCTGCTGGCCGGTGTGCTCATCGGCCAGCTGGGAATCACCGTGGACGGACCGATCAAGTCCGCCTTCTTCCTGCTCTTCCTCTTTGCCGTCGGCTACGGCGTCGGCCCGCAGTTCTTCCGCGGCCTCGGCAAGGAGGGGCCCCGGCAGATCGTCTTCTCGCTCGTGGTCCTCGTGGTCTGCCTCGTCGTTCCGGTGCTCTGTGCGATGGCCGCCGGACTCGATGTCGGCTACGCGGCGGGCCTGTATGCCGGATCCCAGACGATCTCGGCAGCGATCGGCGTCTCCACCGACCAGATCGCCCGGCTCGGCCTTTCGCCGGAACAGGCCAAGGCCTACGCCGACGCCGTCCCGATCGGCTACGCCGTGACCTACCTCTTCGGCACGATCGGATCCGCGATCGTGCTCGCGCAGATCGGACCGAAGCTGATTGGCGTCGACCTGCAGGCCGCCTGCGCGGAGTACGAGCGACAGATGGGCGCCGATGCCTCGGCGTTCGATCCCGGCGCGTTCTCCGCCTATCGGGCGATCGAACTGCGCGCCTATCGAGTTGATCACGGCTCCCCGCTCGTCGGCCCGCGAGGCCCGTCAGCTCTTCCCGGGCGTGCGGGTGTACATCGAGCGCGTGCGCCGCGGCAACGCCTTCCTGGACGCGCACGACGACACCGTCCTCCGCCCCGGCGACGTCATCGCCATCTCCGGTCCGCGCCAGGTCCTCGTGGACGAGATCGAGAAGCATGTCCCCGAGGTGTACGACGCGGAGCTGCTCAACCTGCCGGCGACCGCGGTCGACGTCTTCGTGACCAACCCGGCACATTCAGCGGCAAAACGCTGCGCGAACTCGCCGACGAGCCCTTCGCGCGGGGTGTCTACCTGAAAAAGATCACGCGGCAGATGGTGGAACTGCCCATCCTGCCGGAGTCGGAGATCCTCCGCGGAGACATCCTCACACTCGGCGGAGCCGTCAACCATGTGAACGCCGCGGTTGACGCGCTCGGCGTTCCGGATCACCCGCTCGACTCCACCGATCTGATGACCGTCGCGGGCGGCATCCTGCTGGGCGGCCTGATCGGCGCCCTCAGTGTGAACTGGAGGGGCGTGCCGCTCAGCCTGTCCACGTCGGGCGGTGCACTCCTCGCCGGCCTGGTGCTCGGCTACCTGCGCACCATGCGGCCGACCTTCGGCCGCATTCCAACGCCGGCCCTGGTGCTGATGAACACGCTGGGCCTCAACGTCTTCATCGCGATCGTCGGGATCAACGCTGGCCCGGGCTTCGTCGCCGGCGTTCAGCAGGTCGGCGTGAGCCTGTTCATCTGGGGCGCGGTGGCGACGACGGTGCCGCTGGTGTTCGGCATCCTGCTCGGGCACTTCGTATTCAAGTTCCACCCGGCGATTCTCTTCGGCGCCGTCGCCGGCGTGCGGACGACCACGGCGGCGCTCGGCATGCTCGAAGACGCTGCCAAGAGCAAGGTTCCGGCGATCGGCTATGGGATGCCGTACGCCGTCGGCAACACGCTGCTCACGATCTTCGGCATGGCCGTCGTGCTGTGGATGAGCAGGTAACGGGGGCGATATATGGATGCCGTCACGCTTCGTCAATACGAGACGCTAAGTCCGTTCGAGATCAAGAACGACCTCGCGAAAGTCGCGGTCAGGACTGCCAAGGCGTCGCAAATCGCCTATCTCAACGCCGGACGAGGCAACCCGAACTGGGTCGCCACCGAGCCACGGTCGGCGTTCTTCCTCCTCGGGCAGTTCGCCATCACCGAGAGCCAGCGCACGATGAACCATCCGGCCGGCGTTGGCGGAATGGCGAAGGCGCCTGGGATTGCCGCGCGTCTGACGGCGTGGCTCGCCGAGCGCGCCGAAACGCCGGGGGCCGCGCTCCTGCAGAAAGTCGTGCCCTGGGCGATCGAGCGCTTCGCGTTCGAGCCCGACGCCTTCGTCCATGAGCTCGTGGACTCGATCCTGGGCGATAACTACCCCGTGCCCGACCGCATGCTGGTGCACAACGAGCGCATCGTGCAGGAGTACCTGCAGTGGGCGATGTGCGGCGACCCACGCCCCGCCGGACGGTTCGACCTCTATGCGGTCGAGGGGGGCACGGCCGCGATGTGCTACCTGTTCAAGTCCCTCAAGGCGAACCGGCTGCTGAATCCCGGCGACACGATCGCGATGGTGACGCCGATCTTCACGCCCTACCTCGAGATGCCGCACCTCGAGGACTACGGCCTCCACTTCATCACCATCGCCGCGCGCCAGGAGCAACGGTGGCAGTTCACCGACAAGGACCTGGCGCCGCTCCTCGACCCCAAGGTGAAGGCGTTCTTCGTCGTGAACCCGGGGAATCCCTACGCGGTCGCGCTCAGCCAGGAGTCGATCGCCGCCGTCGGCCGCGTGCTCGCGAAACGCCCCGACCTCATCATCCTGACCGACGACGTCTACGGGACGTTCGTGCCGGGCTTCAGGTCGTTGCTCGGCGAGTTTCCGAAGAACACGATCGGCGTCTACTCCTACAGCAAGTACTTCGGCTGCTCGGGCTGGCGCCTCGGCGTGATCGCGCTGCACGAGCACAACATCCTCGACGAGAAGCTGGAGGCGCTGCCGAATGACGTGCTGCAGGCGCTGGACAAACGCTACGCGCCACTGACGCTCACCCCGCGCGCGATCCGGTTCATCGACCGCATCGTCGCCGACAGCCGGGACATTGCGCTCAACCACACCGCCGGCCTCTCGCTGCCGCAACAGGTGATGATGACGCTCTTCTCGCTGGCGGAACTGTCCGACGACGCCAAGGCGTACCAAAAGGCGTGCATCGAGATCCTGCGCAAGCGCGTGGAAGCGACGATCACGGGCCTCGGCATCGAGGTGCCGCCCAACCCGCTCTTCGACTGGTACTACGGCCTCATCGACTTCCAGTTCTGGCTCCGGAAGTACGGGGGTGACGACGTCGCGCGATGGGTGGAAGCGAACATCCACCCGCTCGATATCGTGTTCCGCCTCGCGGAGGACCACGGGATCGTGCTGCTCAACGGCGGCGGCTTCGAGGCGCCCGACTGGTCGGTGCGGGTGTCGTTTGCCAACCTCGATGACGACGTCTACGAGAGCATCGGACGCGCGGTGCGCGCGGTGGCGCGCAGCTACGTAGTCGCCTATCAGGCGGCACAAGCGGCGACGACCGCGTCCGCCGGTGCGTAGACGGACGCCATGGGTGAGGCGTTCGTCGATGTCCTTCGCGAGCATCCCGAGGTCACGTTTTTTCTCGTCCTCGGGATCGGCTACGTGCTCGGCAAGCTCAAGCTCGGAGGCTTCACGCTCGGCGCGGTGACCGGGACGCTGCTCGCCGGCGTCGTCATCGGCCAGCTGGGCGTGAAGGTGTCCGGCGAGGTCAAGCAGGCCTTCTTCCTGCTGTTCCTGTTCTCGATCGGATTCAGAACGGGCCCGCAGTTCTTTCGCGGGCTCAAGAGCGACGGCCTGCAACAGGCGCTGCTCTCGGTCATCATCGCCACGACCGGATTGATCGTGGCGTACGGTGTCAGCCGCCTCTTCGGCTACGACGCCGGCACGGCGGCTGGAGTCATCGCCGGCGCGCTCACCGAGTCCGCGACGATCGGCACCGCCAGCGATGCGATCGCCCGGCTCGGCCTGCCCGAGGCCGACGCCAGCGCGATGATCAACCGCATTCCGGTGTCGTTTGCGGTGACCTACCTGATCGGGGTCGTCGGCGCCGCGTGGTTCCTGGCGCAGTTGGCGCCGCGGCTGATGGGCATCAACCTCGAGGAGGAGTGCCGCCGTTACGAACGCGAGATGCAGGGAGACCAGGACGCCGAATCCACCCGCCGGCAGATCGATTGGCGCGCCTACGACGTGCTCCCCGGATCGACCCTCGCCGGGCAGCGCGTGCGGGATCTCGAGCAGCTCACGCGCGACGCGCGGCTGTTCGTCGAGCGCTTGCGCCGGGGCGGCGCCATCATCGATCCCATCGCCAGCACCGTCCTGCAACCGCTCGACCGGATCGCGGTGGTCGGGCGCCGCGAGCGGCTCCTCGCGACGATCGACGAGGCGAAACTCGGCCTCCATGAGGTCGATGACGCGGATCTGCTGAACATTCCCTCCGACACCGTGGACGTCGTCGTCACCGCCGCGGACGTGGACGGTCGCACCTTGACCGACCTTGCCACCGAGGACTTCGCGCGCAGCGTCTTCGTGCGTCGGATCGGACGCTCGGGAACAGCCATCCCGGTTTTCCCGGCGACGGAACTCCACCGCGGCGACGTGATCACGCTCGTGGGCCCCTCCCGATCGGTCGCCGAAGCCACGACGCGAATCGGCGTGCCGGATCGAGCCAGCGACGTGACCGACATGGTGCTCGTGGCCTTCGGCATCGTCTTCGGCGCGCTGATCGGGCTTCCGGCGCTGATGCTGGGAGGCCTCGAGATCGGCCTGAGCCTGAGCGTCGGCGTGCTCGTCGGCGGCCTCGCCTGCGGCTGGTTGCGGTCGATGTGGCCGCGGTTCGTCGGGCGAGTCCCTTCGCCGACGCTGTGGGTCTTCGAGTCGCTGGGACTCGCCGGCTTCGTCGCCGTCGTCGGCCTCAACGCCGGTCCGGATTTCGTCGTGGGCCTCCGCACGTCGGGCGCCACGCTCGTCTTTGCCGGCCTGGTCACGGTTCTCGTGCCTCACGCCGTTGGCGTGGCGGTCGGGCGATGGGTGTTCCACATGCACCCGGGCGTCCTGCTCGGCGTGTGTGCGGGCGCGGGAACCGCGACGCCGGCGCTGGCGGCGATCCAGGAAGCCGCCAAGAGTTCAGTGCCGACGCTCGGGTACGGCGTGTCCTATGCGGTAGGAAACGTGCTGCTGGCGCTCTGGGGCACCGTCATCGTGGCCCTTCTCTGAGCGCTAACCCAATGCACTGGGTGGCTCGCAGCGTGCTCGTCGTTGCGTTGGTCTTTGGCCCGGCCGAGACCAGCGGCGCGCAAGGCCGCACCGATATCGTGACCCTGGCGAATGGCGACCACATCACCGGGGAGATCCTGCGACTCGAACGCGGCCGGCTCGAGTTCAAAACAGACGACGCCGGGACGCTGCATCTGGAGTGGGACAAGCTCACGAGCGTGCTCACCGTGAGGTTGGTCGAGGTCGGGACCAGCGATGGGACGAGGTACCTTGGCAGCCTGGTGAAGGCCCCAGCGCGTTCGATCTCGGTCTCGACGGTGGGCGGCGAGGTGCCGCTTCAAATGACGAACGTGACGTGGATGACACCGATCGGCCGCAGCTTCTGGAGCAAACTGGACGGCTCGATCGACGCCGGATTCAACTACACGAAGTCGAGCGGGGTCGGTCAGATGACGCTGAACTCCAACACGGTGTTCCGCCAGCCGGAGTCCAACGTGCGTCTCATCGGGTCGATGACCCTGACCCAGACCGAGGACCAGAGCCGCGACGATCGTGGGAACCTGGACATCACGTACCAGAACTATCAGTGGAAGGGATGGTTCGTGCTTGGCTTCGGCCGCTTCGAGAGCAATGAGAGCCTCGGCCTCACGTTACGGTCGCAGGTGGGCGCCGCCCTCGGCCCGCGCCTCGTCAACAGCAATCGCGCGCAGGTGAGCGTCGGGGCGGGCCTGGACGTGAATGACGAGCGCGGCGTTGACGTCGAGTCAACACGCAACGTCGAGGCGGTGTTCCTCGCCACGACGTCGTACTTTACCTACGACCGGCCGACGACGAACCTCGATATCCGCGTCCAGTACTATCCGAGTCTGAGCAATCGCGGACGGCGGCGCGTCCAGTTCGATACCAGCGTCAAGCAGGAGCTGTTAAAGGACCTGTACGTCGCGCTCACCCTGTACGACTCGTACGATAGTCGTCCGCCGAACCCGTCAGCGGAGCGGAATGACATCGGCATCGTGGCATCGATCGGATGGACGTATTAGTGGGACAATGCGTCAAACCGACGCAAAGAGGCATGACGATGAGTAAGCGATTTGCAGCACGCGGCCTGGTTACGGTGGCATTCCTCGCGCTCCTGGTCCCGGGCTGCGCGGAGGCGCCGCGTCAACGGCCCGTCGAGGCGGGGCCGGTAGACACCGGCCCCGGCACGCTGGCCTCGGCCCGGAAGTTTCTCGAGGGGCGATGGGCGCTCGAGTCGTTCGAGATCCATCCGCCTGGAAAGCCCCCGCTGCAGCTCAAAGGATCCGGCACGCTCGTGTACGACAACATGAGCAATCTGCGGATGGAGATCCGCGCCGACCAGAGTTCGGCCGACATGCTCCGTGCGGCTGGAATCGACATCAGGGACGGGGTCATCTCCACCGACGGCCGCACGGCGATCGACCTCCAGAACAAGACACTGACCTACGTGCTCCAGGGGCAGGACCCGCTGGTGAAGCGCGGCCCGCTGGCGATGGAGCGTCCGCGCCACTGGGTCGTGGACGCGGACACCCTGACGCTGACAACCAAGGATGACGCCGGCCAGCCCCTCTCGATCGGGCGCTGGAAGAGAGTGCGCTGAGCGGCTACTTGATATCGCGGGTCACCGACCGCAGGTCGATCAGCTTCTCGGCGTACTCGGAGACTTCGACCCCGTTTTCGCCGGTCTTCACCCGCGCGGCCGCAGCCATCTTTCCGTCGTAGCCCATGCCAACGTCGTCGACTTTAAAACTGACGACGGCGACGTCGAACCCCTCTTTGGGCTTCGCCGTCGGGCTGCCGGCGCCCAGGAAGAACAACGGCTTGTCGGTCACGACGACGATCGACCGGCCGTTCTTGATCGGCGTTTCGCGCGCCCAGCGAATATCGAAGGCGTGTTCGCCGATGTTGACGGAGCCCACCACGGGCGCTTTCCGCAGCGCCAGCACGAACCCCGGATACCCGCCCTGCTTCAGGGCCTGCACCACCGCCTCACGTTCGGCGTCCGGCGTGTAGCGCTCGACGCGAATCTTCAGCGTCGCCGCCACGGATCCGGCAGCGCCGATGAACTGCGCGGTGGCCGTAAATGACTCGGGGAGCGGCTGTTTCCGGCTTTGCCCCGGGGTGGATGGAACGGCCAGCGTAACCAGCGCCAGCAGGCTCACGAACGAAAACCAGGACATGACAATCTCCTTGAACACGTGATCAGTCCGCCTTCGCGCTTCGCGCTACGGCGGACAAGGGCCGGAGCGTGCACGCTACGGCATTCCGGAGGAAAACTCCGGCTTGCCGTGGCCGGCGGTCGCGTAACCGCCTGTGTTCTCACGCCCCGGGGCGGCATTCTTGCTGCAGCGGTTCGTGATCCTGCATGTCTTTTACCAACCGTATTTTGGTCGGTCTTGGGACGGGCGTCCTGGTGGGGCTCGCGTTCGGAGAACACGCCGCGCTACTGCGGCCGGTGGCGGACGCCTTCGTGAAGCTGCTGCAGATGACGGTCCTGCCGTACGTGACGCTCTCGATCGTCAAGAGCGTCGGGTCGTTGAACCCCGCCGAGGCGCGCACCCTCGGGCTGCGCGCCGGCGCCGTCCTCGCCGCGCTATGGGTGGTCGGCCTGGGCTTCGCGTTCCTGATTCCCCTGGCATTTCCGCACATCGAGACGGCGATGTTCTTCAGTACGTCGCTGGTCGAGCGTCGAGCACCGTTCAACTTCGTTGACCTTTACATCCCCTCCAATCCGTTCCACTCGCTCGCCAACAACGTCGTGCCAGCCGTCGTGCTCTTTTCGGTCATCATGGGCGGCGCGCTGATCACCATGGAACGGAAGCAGGTACTGCTCGATGTCCTGCAGACGGCGGCCGATGCCGTGTCACGCGTCACACACGCCATCACCCGCCTCACTCCGTACGGACTCTTCGCCATCGCCGGCTCGGCGGCCGGCACCATGAACGTCGAACAGCTCGGGCGCCTGCAAATCTACCTCTCCATGTACGTGGCGGTCGGTCTGCTGGTGAGTCTCTGGGTGCTCCCAGGTCTGGTCGCGGCATTGACACCGATCCCGCTCCGAGAGATTTTCAGGCTCACGCGCGATCCGCTGATCACGGCGTTCGTCGCAGGCGACCTGTTCATCGTGCTGCCGGGCCTGATCGCGGCCAGCCAGACCTTGCTCTCACGCTACGCGCAGGAGTCACCGTCGGCGACCGAGCTGCCCGACGTTCTCGTCCCGGCGTCCTTCAACTTTCCGCACACCGGGAAGCTTCTCTCGATCAGCTTCATCTTGTTTGCCGGTTGGTTCGCGGATGCGGCGCTCCCGCTGACGGAATACCCGAAGCTCGCGATCACGGGGTTCCTGACGTTTTTCGGCAGCCTCAATGCCGCTGTCCCCTTCCTGCTCGACCTGTTTCGGATTCCGGCCGACACGTTTCAGTTGTTCCTGGCGTCTGGGGTCATCAATGCGCGCGTCGGCTCGCTGGTCGCGGCCGTCCACACGCTGACCGTCGCGCTCCTCGGCAGCTGCGCCATCGTGGGGGTGCTGAAGGTTCGGCGCGGGCCGGTTCTGCGCTATGCGGCGATCACGGCTGTCCTCACCATTGCCGTCATCGGGGGAGCACGCGCCGTCTTTACTGGCTTCCTGCGGCCGGAATACTCGAAAGACAAGGTGCTCGCCGCGATGCATCTGCTGACGCCACAAGTGGCGGCGGTGGTTCTAAAGACACCGCCGGCGATTGAGCCTCCCGACGGCCGCCCGGTGCTGCAGAGCATTCGAGCGCGCGGGGTGCTACGCGTCGGGTACATGACCGACTCGCTCCCCTATACCTTCTTCAATGAGTCGGGAGATCTCGTCGGGTTCGACGTGGAACTTGCGCACCGGCTGGCCGCGGAGCTCGGCGTCGGCCTGGAGTTCCGGCCGGTGGAGCGGGCGCGCATGCCGGAGCGCCTGTCGGACGGCTACTGCGATCTCATCATGGGAGGCGTAGCCGTGACGACGTTGCGTGCGAGCGCGCTACTGTTCTCGTCGTCGTATCTCGACGAGACGCTCGCCTTCGCGGTCCCGGATCATTCACGCACCGCCTTTGCGACGTGGGAGAGCATCCGCGCACTGCCCGACGTCACGATCGCGATGCCGGACGTGCGCTATTACCGGGACATGCTTCGAGCGCGGTTGCCGCGGGCAGAGATCCGGGTGGTGGGCGATCTCGAGAAGCTATTCTCCACGTGGGATCCGAGTGTGACGGCGATCGCCTTCCCAGCCGAGCGAGGATCAGCCTGGACGCTGATGTATCCACAGTTCTCGATGGTCGTACCCGAACCCGGCATCGTGAAGATCCCCCTGGCGTTTCCGGTCGCCCGGCATGACCAGGCCTTCGCCAGCTTCATCAGCACCTGGATCGATCTCAAGCGCAAGGACGGAACGATCCAGGGGGCGTACGACTACTGGGTACTCGGCCGCGAAAGCGGTCAACGCCAGCCTCGGTGGTCGATTCTCCGGAACGTCCTGCACTGGATCGACTGACGAACGGTCGTCAGGCGACGTCGACGTAGATCGCAGAGGCGACCCGTCGCTCCACGGCCATCTCGGTCTGATCGCATTCGAACACGATGCCGGGGAACGTCTGCAAGACGACGATCGATGCGCCCTCGCTGACGCCTAGCGCCTCCAGGTGGTCGGCGCGCCCGGTCAGGTCGCGCACCACGTGAGCGATGCGGCCGCGGGCGCCGGGTTTCAGCACGGACAACGGCACGAGAACGCGGGTCGTCATGGGGGTCAGAACCTCACATTCAACGCGGCGAGCGCGAAGTTCAGTGCCCCGCCTGCCACGAGCGCGATGACCGTCACCGCCGCAAGAATCGTGAGTCCCACCTTGACCCCACGCTCCTTGATGATCATGAGCAGGTTGGCCACACACGGCACGAACAGCGTCATGACGGTCAGCGCGACGACGGCCTGCACATTCGAAAGACGTCCGTCGTGCGCGAGCGTGAACAAGCCGGCGGCGCCATAGTCCCGGCGCAGGAACCCCATGACGAACACAGGCGCGGCGTCAGCCGGCAGGCCGAGGAGGCCGGTCACGAGAGGGCGCGCCGCCCGCGAGAGCACCACCAGCGCTCCGGCTCGATCGAGCAGGAACAGCAGCGCGGTCCCGGCGAGGAACAGCGGAACCGCCTCGCCGAGATACCAGCGCACGCGCAGCGCCGTCTTGGTCAGCAGGTTCTTCAGCCGCGGGAGCCGGATCGGTGGCAACTCCATGATGAACTCCGACCGGTCGCCCGGCAGCGCGCGCGCCGCCAGGAACCCGACGAGCACCACCTGCGACAAGACGACGGCAAAGAGCGTGAGCAACGCGCCGAAGGAGATGCCGCCCAGGATGCCCATGATGGTCGCGAGCTGGGCAGAACACGGGACCCCGAGCGCCAGGAGCGTGATCGCGATGAGTCGCTCTTTCGGCGTTCCAAGGATCCTCGTCGTCATCGTGGCCATCGTGTCGCACCCGAGGCCCAGCACCATCGGCAGGACGGCCTTGCCGTTCAACCCCATCGCGCGGAACAGCCGGTCGCTGAAGATCGCCAGCCGCGGGATGTAGCCGCTGTCTTCGAGGAAACCAAAGGCCAGGAAGAACGTCGTCACGACCGGGAGGACGATGCCGATCGCGTAGGTCAACCCCATCGTGACGAGCCCGTACTCGCCGGCGAGGAAGTCGCGCACGATGGCGAGCGGGATCTTCGACGTTGCCGAGACCACGAGCGGGTTTATCACGCCGCCGAAGAGGTCCTCCTCGAGCAGGCCGACCAGCGTCTGCGCCCCCAGCACGCCGACAAACAGATACGTGAGATAGAGGACGGTCGCCAGGATCGGCAGCCCCGTCAGCGGCTCGCGCACGGCGCGGCCGAACCACTCCTGCACCCTCCCGAGCGAGACGGTGCGGACGGTGCGAAACCGGGAAGCCATGGCATCGGCCCACGCCATGTGGCCTTCGCCCGCGTGCCTCGCCCAGCGGGGGGGTGCGGCGTACGGCAGCGCGTCGCGCAGTTCGGGCAGGCCACGCCCTTCCGGTGCGACCATCTCTACGACGGGAATGCCAAGCGCCTTCGCGAGCCCCGCGGTGTCGATGGTGACGCCGCGCGCGTGCGCTTCGTCGACCATGTTCAGGACGAGCACCATGGGAATGCCGGTCGCCGCCAGCTGCGATGTCAGGAGCAGCACGCGGCGCAGGTTGCGCGCGTCACCAACCTGGACGACGAGTTCCGCCTGCCCCTCCGCCAACATCTGTCGCGTGATGTGCTCGTCCTCGCTCAACCGTCCTTCGAGGACGTTCACACCCGGGGTGTCGTAGATGTCGCAGACTTCAGCGCCAATCAGCGCACGACCGCGGGCAATGCCCACGGTCGTGCCGGGGTAGTTCGACACCGTGGCGTAGCGCCCGGTCAGCCTCCCGAAGAGGACGCTCTTTCCAACGTTGGGATTGCCGACCAGCGCCACGCGCACCGGGTGGGCCCGCAACCGAAGCACGCGTGGCGAAGAGGCCTCGAGCGCGACATGACACGACATGTCCGCGACCTACCAGAGGTAGGTCATGCGCAACCACCACGTGTGTGCCGTGTATGGCCTGTAGAGATACCCCGCGTAGATTGTGTTCGCCAGGAGACCATTCGCCGCGCTCTTCGGATCCAGGCGATCAATCGTTGTCGTGCCCATCCCGAAGTCGTCGACCTTGTACTCTTCGTAGTGGTAGGCCACGCCGAGGGCCACGTTCGGACGGATGTAGTGCTGCACGTCGAACCGCCCGGTGGTCAGGCGGTTGTTCACCGGGGTGAGGTCCACGGGAATCGGGACGGCCGACTCCACGTTCGGCACCGTGACGCGCGGCGCGTCGGGGCGCGTGTGGTAGACGTAGGTCGCCGAGCCGTCGCTGACGTCGTAGCCGAAACGCATGTCCGTCTTCGGCAGCGCCCTGGTCAGATCCAGGTAGATGCTGGTCGTCTTCACCTCGTCGTCCTGGTCGGTCGTCCAGTCGCGGCGTTCGTCGTAGAACTCGTTCGGACCAGACGATGTCCCAGGAGGCACCGCGGTGCGGTGCTTGGTGTTCGCCTGGTACTTGTCCCACGCGTAGCTGGCGCCGAAGCTGACGACCGTGCCCGGGGCGAAGTCGATGCCCGCCGACCAGTTGTTGTTCTTCGCATCGCGCAGGCCGAAGCCGCTGTCGATGTAGTCGTCGTTGCCGTTCCCCACCGAGGCGTTGAAGCTGAAGTAGGAATTCGGCGTGACGGTGAGGAGCGCCGTCAGCCGGCTACGATCGCGGTCGGCGATGTCGAAGTGCCGCATGTCGGGTTGCTCGCCCACCTCCTCGAGCAGGTGCTCCTCGAAGCCGGAGCCGCGCCGCTCGGAGTATTCGTACTTGCCGCGCAGCGAGAAGTACTGGTTGCTGAACGCGTCCGCGGTCAGGCGGTACACGTTGTCTTTGGTCTTCTCGTAGATGCGGAAGGTACGCTCGCCGTCGTCACGGGTGTAACCGGCACCGACGGTGAAGTACTCGAAGGGCGTGAAGGCCGCATCGAGATCGAGCGTCTTGCGCAGGAAACTCGAGGGCTCGGTCTCGTGGATCTGCGTCCCCGTCGTCCAGTCGCCGATGATCGCATTCGTGGCGGTGAAGTGCGGGGTCTTGTTGGCGTAGTCGTAGTAGCGATAACGCCCCGTGAACAGCAGCGCGTTGGTCGGTCGCGAGCTGAACCCGAACAGCATCGTCTTGATGTCGGCCTGCGTCTCGGCGCTGGCCCGCTCGAGCGGCGGCGCCACGAGCGCCGTGTTCACCGTCGGCGGCGGCAGCGCCTCGTCCTGCGACCAGCGGCCGATCGAGAATGCCGCGTTGGCGCGCGTCCGCGGCGCCAGCTTGTAGGAGCCGTTGACGTTGACGTTGAACGCCGAGTTGGTCGGCCACCACGCCGCTTGTCCGACCGACGGCCCATTATTCGCGTCGATCGCGCGCAGCGGGTTGTCGAACTTCACGAGCGGGATGTTTTGATTGTACCAAGACCCGTCCCATCCGACCGCCAGCATGCCCCTGGCGTTGGCGAACTCCGCCACGCCACGCACATCCGTCGTGCGATCGTCGGTCGGCGCCGGCAATTCGACCGAGGGGAGGAGGCCCGGCGACGTGCCGAACCCGAACGACATCACCTGGCTGCCGGTCCGCCTCGTGTTCTTCACCTGCAGCTTCAGGTCGACGTCACGGTTGACGCTGTAGACCATGGTGAAGGCCGCCAGGTCGCGGCGGCTCCGGATGTCGGTCTCGCGCCCGACCGCCAGCGCATTCTCGATCGCCTTGTCGCGCGCCGCGGTGCTGACCGCGGCCGCCGCCTGGATGGTCGCCTGCGTCGCGTCGGCGATGTCGAGGCGGCCGTCCCCCAGGTCGGAGTAGAGCGTCACCGTCCCCTTCGACAGGTACAGCGGAACCTGGATCCAGTCGAAGCTCGCCTTTAGTCGTCCGATGTTCTGGTAGTTGGCGGAGTAGCGCTGATCGCGATAGCCGACGTTCTCAGCGCGCGCGAAGAAATAGTTTGCCTCCGTCTCCTTCTGGAGCTGGAAGGTGTTCAGCGTCGCACCGTCGCGGAGGTCGCGATACCGGTTGTAACGGGCCTCGTCTCCCGACATGCTGTCGCCGCGATAGCCGAAGTCGATCCAACCGAGCTTCGGGGTGAACGACGACGCCGGGGTGGCAGTCGTCTGCGCGGCCGCCGGCTTCGTCTGCTGCTGTTGGTCTTCCGCCTGCATCGACGCTGCGGAGGCCAGCAGAAGCGCTCCGAGCAGAATCACTGTTCTGTTGCGCATCTCATTCTCCTCAACGTCACCGCAAGAAGTACTTGCCGGAGGTCGGATGGTTCGAGCCGTGAACCATCGAGTGGCAATTCAGGCAGCCGCGGCCGGCGATGCGGTTGCTCTTGTTGTTGACCTGCGTGGTGTCGTAGATCGTGGCCGGATGCCGCGAGTGGTTGTGGCACCGCTGGCAGAGCATCGGGACCTTCGAGACCAGCATGCGGTCGTTGTTCGAGCCATGCGGGTCGTGACACGTCACGCAGTTCTCACGGCCGACGGCATGCTCGAAGAGGAAGGGACCGCGCTTCTCAGCGTGGCAGGTCGAGCAGGACTCGTTGACCGAGTTACCCTCGCGCAGCATCTTGACGTTCTGCGAGCCGTGCGGGTTGTGGCAGGTGGTGCATTCCATCTTGCCTTCCTTCACGGGCATGTGCGACGTCTTGTGGATCTTGTTCACTTCCTTCTGGTGACACTGCACGCAGGTCTCGGTGATCTTCTCGGTCTTGAGCTGTCCCTTTTCCGCCTTGGGCTCGTGGACGCTGTGGCACGTCGCGCAGCTCATGTTTCGCGAGTCGTGCTTGCTGCCGTCCCACTCGCTGTGGTTCTTGCGGTTGTGGCACGTCGTGCACAACTCGGAGATCTCGGACGGCTTCATCTTCTTTGGGCTCTTGATATTGCCGTCGCCGCCGGCGTCCACGTGCGCCTGGCCGGCGCCATGACAGCTTTCGCAGCCCTTGTTGCCCGCCGGCGAGCGCGGGTCGAGGGCGCGTGCGTGCGGCGACCCGTGATACCCCTTGGCTTGATCTTCGTGACACGTCAGGCACGTGTCGTCGCCGACAAAGCCTGACTGTTGGGCGGCCGGCGGTGTTCCCGCCGGTGTGGGAGTCGGCTTCGCCGGCGCGGCGGTCGTGGTGCTGCTCGACGTCGACTGGCTTGCCTGTGGTGTCGCCGCCACCGAAACGACGACGACCAGCCACATGGCGATGGCCGTGATGACTGCCACTCTCGGGCTGAGGCTCCGCGTGAACCTACCCATTCAATGCCTCCCGTCGCATACGCATAAGGACAGCGAGGCAGTGAGCAAGCCATGTTCCCCGCGGAAATGCTGGGGATTCCTGGAAGGTTAGGCGTGGAGGTCGAGGCAACTGCCGGATTTCCGATACCGCGGCGGAAATCGTGGTGGTGCCGATTTCCCGTCACCCTGCGGAATATCTCGCGGCGCCGCGACGCCAGTTCGTCGAAACCCGAGGAAAAGTGCCCGGCATGCCCCTTGAGAAGAGGGGAACATGCTCACCGCGACGTCAGCATTGCGTCGCTCCTGCGGCAATACGACAAGCCCGGCCCTCGCTACACGTCGTATCCGACGGCGGTCGAGTTCAACGCATCGTTCGACGAAGCCGCCTATCGCGAACGGCTGCAGGCCGCGTCCCAACAGGCTGACGAGCCGCTGTCGCTCTACGTGCACCTGCCGTTCTGCGAAGAGCGATGCTCCTACTGCGGATGCGCGATGATCGCGACGCGCAATCGCGAGGTGGCGCGGAAGTACCTGCCGTATCTCGAGCGCGAAATGGCCCTGCTCTCGAGCGCGCTCGGAAGACGCCGCCGGGTCATCCAGCTGCACTGGGGAGGCGGCACACCGACTTACTACACCTCGGACGAGCTGCGCTGGCTGCGCGGCGCGCTGGATCGCTACTTCGAACTGGACCCGGCGGCCGAATGCGCTATCGAAGTCGACCCGCGGGTCACCACCGGGGAGCAGCTGGCCACGCTGCGCGACCTGGGGTTCAACCGTCTGTCGATGGGCGTGCAGGATCTCGAGGCCGAGGTGCAGGCGGCGATCGGACGGCACCAGAGCGAGAACCAGACGCGCGGCGCCTACGACTTCGCCCGGGCCGCTGGCTTCGATTCGGTCAACGTGGACCTGGTCTACGGCCTGCCGCGGCAGGGCCTCGCGTCCTTCACGCGAACGGTGGAGACGATCGTGGCCATGCGCCCCGAGCGCATCGCCGTGTATTCCTACGCCCACATCCCGTGGATGCGCCCGCACCAGAAAAAGATCCTCCAGTCGGAACTGCCGACGCCGGCGCTCAAGCTCGAACTGATCGGCGCGGCGACCGAGACCTTCCTTCGCGCCGGCTACGTCGCCATCGGCATGGATCACTTCGCGCTTCCCGACGACGCGTTGGCGGTGGCGACACGCGAGCGACGGCTGCACCGGAACTTCATGGGCTACACGACGCAGCGCGCCTCCGACGTCATCGGGATCGGCATGTCGGCCATCGGCGACGTGTGCGGGGCCTTCGCGCAGAACGTGAAGAAGCTCCCCGCCTATTACCAGGCGCTTGACGAGGGGCGCTTCCCCATCGAGCGCGGGTACGCGCTGAGCGCCGACGACCTCGTGCGCCGCACGGTCATCACCGAACTGATGTGCAACTTCCACGTGGCGTTCACCGCGATCCGCGAGCGGCACGGTCTCGACTTCGCGTCCTACTTCGCCCCGGAGCTCGACACCCTGTCCGCGCCCGGTGGCCCCGTGACCGACGGTCTGCTCGAGGTTGGCCCCGATTCACTGACGGTCACGCCGCACGGACGTCTCTTCGTCAGAACGATCTGCATGGAATTCGACACGTACTTGGCCGCTCATCGAGGCCAGCCTGTTTTCTCGCGAACGGTATAAACAACTCGGACCTCGGACCTCGGACAACGGACAACGGAAATGACTTCAGAACAGATCGGTGTCGTGCTCTTCAACCTCGGGGGTCCCGGAGATCTCTCGGAAGTCGAGCCGTTCCTCGTCAAGCTGTTTTCCGACCGGGAAATCATCGAGCTTCCGGGCGGAGCGGCCCTGCAGCCGCTGGTGGCACGAATCATCGCGAAGATGCGGGGCCCTTCCGTCCGGGAGAATTACAGCCGGATCGGTGGCGGGTCGCCACAGCTACGGCTCACGCAGGACCAGGCGCGGGCGCTCGAACAGCGGCTGAACGCCCTTTCTGGCGGTCGGCCGCGCTTCCACGTGCAGATCGCGATGCGGTATTCCGCGCCGACCTGCGCCGACGCGCTGGGGGTGTTTGCCGCCGCTGACGTTCGTCAGCTCGTGACGCTGTCGCTCTTCCCGCACTATTCCAGGGCGACGACCGGGTCGTCGCGCAACGAGTTCGAGCGTACGCTCGCCGAACCTCGCTTCAGCGGCCTGAACTTCGACGTCGCGCACGTCGAGCACTATGCCGACGACCCGCAGTATCTCGACGCCTTCACCGACACCGTGAGATCGGTGTTCACCACGATTCCAGCCGGACGCCGGCGCGACACGGTCATCCTTTTCAGCGCGCACGGCCTGCCGCAGAAGTTCATCGACGAGGGGGACCCCTACGTCGACCACATCGAGGCCACGCGCGCCGGTATCTTGAAGCGGCTCAACGTGCCCAACCGTCAGCTGCTCGCCTACCAGTCACGTACCGGCCCCGTGAAATGGCTCGGCCCGGGCACGGAAGAAACCATCGAGCGGCTCGGGCACGAAGGGGTCAAAGACCTGCTCGTCGTGCCGCTCTCGTTCGTGTCGGACCATATCGAAACGCTCTACGAGGTGGATTTGCTCTTCGAAGAGACGGCTCGCCGGGCCGGGATCACCGGCTACTTCCGTCCTGAGGCGCTCAACTCGCACCCGCTGTTCATCGACGCCCTCGCCCATCTGGTGCTCGACAAGGTGCCGGTGACCGTATGAAGCGCGTCATCGTCGTGGGCGGCGGGATCGCGGGGTTGTCCGTGGCCTGGGCGGTGCGCTGGCGCGAGCCCGGGACGCACCTGACCGTCCTCGAGCGCGGCCCTCGGACTGGCGGCAACATCCGCACCGAGCACGTCGACGGTTATACCTGCGAGGCAGGGCCGGACGGGTTCCTCGACAATGCGCCTGCCACCTTGCACCTCGTTCGGCAACTCGGCCTCGAGAAGCGGCTGCTCCCGAGCTGCGACGCGGCTCGTAAGCGCTACATCTTCCGATGCGGCCGATTGCACCAGGTGCCGCTGTCGGCACTCGAGATGGTGACCTCGGGTCTGTTGTCGCCGCTTGGGAAGGCGCGGTTGCTGTGCGAGCCGTTCTCCCGCCGGCGGCCGGAGGCCGACGAAAGCATTCATGACTTCGCCAGTCGGCACATCGGCGCCGAGCCGCCTCGGTATTGGTGGACGCGATGGTGTCCGGGATCTTCGCGGGTGACGTGCATGCGCTGTCGCTGCGCGCCTGCTTTCCGAGAATGTGGGACCTCGAGACGCAACACGGCAGTCTGGTGCGCGCGATGATCGCGACCCGCAGGCAGCGCAAGGCGACGGATGCCCCGGGAGCGCCGGCTGGAAGGCTGACGTCGTTCATCGACGGTATGGCCGAACTCGTCGAAGCGCTCACCGACACGCTCGCGGACGTCGTCCGCACCAAGACACGCGCGCTGACCGTGCGCCGCGGGCCCGGCACGGAGGGCTGGACCGTGCTGACGACGGCAGGCCCTATTTACGCGGATGCCGTCGTCCTCGCGGGTCCGGCCGCCGAGTCGTCGGAATTCCTGCGGACCTTAGACCCGCGACTGGCGTGTGAGCTCGACGACATCCCGACCGCTCCGGTCGCCGTCGTGGCGCTTGGCTACGACGCATCCGCCATCGGCCCGCTCGACGGCTTCGGCTTCCTCGTGCCTCGCCGCGAGGGCATCCGAACGCTCGGCGCGCTGTGGGAAACCAGCATCTACCCGAACCGTGCACCTGAAGGAAAGGCGCTGCTGCGCGTGATTCTGGGCGGCGCAAAGGACCGGAGCGCCGTGACGCTCAACGACGACGAGTTATTGGCCATCGTCCGGGGGGATCTCGAAACGACCATGGGGCTGACCGCGTCCCCCGAGTTCGTGAAGGTCACGCGCCACATGCGCGGGATCCCGCAATACGAGCGCGGCCACCTGGCGCGACTCGAACGCATCGACGCGCATGTCGCCACCCACCCCGGATTGCACCTCGCCGGGAACTCCTACCGTGGTGTGTCGATGAATTCGTGCGTCGCCGAGGCGGACCACATCGCGGAAGCCGTCCTATCGAGCACTACACCCGCGCGACTGGCAGTCGCGGTCTAAGCGTCCACCGCTTCCGGCTCGGACAGCCCGCAGCGCGCGATGCGGTCTCCGAGCGTCGAGCGTTTGACGTTGAGCAGCGCGGCGGCGCGAGACTTGTTGCCCGCCGATACCTTCAGGGCCCAGGCGATCAGGTCCTGCTCGAGCTGCATCAGCCGGTCGTCGAGCGAAATGGGCGTCGGCACGCCGGCGCTGACAGGGCTGGTGTTCGCCTTGGCCGCACCGAACAGCACGCTCGACGCCAGGCAGCCGACGCGCGCGGTGCCGCAGGCGCAGGTCTGGACCATGCGTTCGCAGGTGTTCTCGAGTTCGCGGACGTTGCCCGGCCACGAGTAGCGTAAGAGGGCTTCGCCGACGGCGGACGAGAGCACGGGGACGTCGATGTTCTTCTCGCGCGAAAAGCGCTCGAGGAAGTGTTGTGTCAGCGCCGGAATGTCCTCGCGGCGTTCGCGCAGCGGCGGCAGCACGATCGGGAGCACGTTGAGGCGGTAGAACAGGTCCTCGCGGAACTTTCCTTCGGCGACCATCTTCTTGAGGTCGCGCTTGGTCCCGGTAATCACGCGCACGTTCACCGGGATCGCGCGCGTGCCGCCGACGCGCTCGACTTCGCGATTCTGCAACGCGCGAAGCAGCTTCACCTGCATCCCCAGCGGCACGTCGTCGATGTCGTCCAGGAAGAGCGTGCCGCCGCTGGCCAGCTCGAAGCGCCCCGGCTTGTCTTTGATGGCGCCGGTGAAGGCGCCGCGCTCGTGGCCGAAGAGCTCGGTCTCGATGAGCGTCTCGGAGAAGAGCGCGCAGCTCACCGCCACGAACGGCTGATGGCGGCGGCGGCCGAGGTGGTGCAGCATGTTCGCGATCAATTCCTTACCGGTGCCGGTCTCGCCGGTGATGATCACGTGGCTGTCGCTGCGGGCGACAACCTTCACGACGTCGAAGATGGCCCGCATGCGCGGGCTTGCGCCGACGGCGACGTTGTCGATCGAGAACGCGGTCGTGGCGCGCATGTCAGACCACCTGCAGTTCTTCGAACTCCTGGATCTCTTCCCTGAGCGCCGTCTCGACCCCCATGAAGAGCGTCATGTGAGCGCTCGGGCAGGCCGAGCACATCCCCATCAGGCGCACCCGGGCGCTGTTGCCAATGACCTCGACCAGCTCGATGTCACCACCATCGGCCTGCATGAACGGACGGACACGATCGAGGACACTTTCAACGCGCTCGCGAGATAGCATGGGCAGCTCCTAGGAGTGAGGTAACGGAATATCGGCAGAGCAACCGGCGTGCCCGTCCCTTGCGTGTTGTTTTGGCCGGTTTTCGAGCGATTCCCCGCCGGTACCGACGTTGCTCTCGAGTCGTGCGGGGATTTTCCATCCTCCGGCTGGGGATTTGTCCGCGCCGCCCCATTACCATCAAGGGGTGCTCGACTCGCCCGCGACGATCACCATCACCCGCCGATCCCCGACGGACGTCAAGCAGCGCCACATCTTTGTTTCCCTCGACGGCGAGACGATCGCGGAGCTGGCCTACGGGCAAACGACCAGCCGCGAGGTCCCACCTGGCCCTCACGTCCTCCGCGCGCACAACACCCTGGTCTGGAAGACGCTGAACTGCGACCTGACGCCCGGCGAGCACGCCCACTTCATCGTCGTTAACCGGCCCGGCTTCGCGACCTGGGCCATGCTGTCGCTGCTCGGCACCGGCCCCATCTATCTCACGTTCGAACGACAGCCATGAATCAGCGACAGCCACGGCCGACGGCTCGCCTCCGGCGTGGCGCGAAGACTCGAAGACGCGAAGCCACGAAGGTTGTCGTTCAGGAAACCAAAATATCTTCGTGCCTTCGAGTCTTCGAGTCTTCGTGCAGGCCGAAGGCCAACCGTGATGAGCGTGGCATGTGCGGCTGTGGTGAAAGGTTTTGAGCGGCTGTCGGTGATATGAGGATACGCATGATTACGTGGGAGCAGTTCGAAGCGGTCGAGATGCGGGCGGGGACGATCGTGGCGGTGGAAGACTTTCCCGAGGCGCGCAAGCCTGCGTACAAGATCACGGTGGACTTCGGGGCAGACATCGGCGTCCGCCGTACGAGCGCGCAGGTGAAAGCGATCTACTCGCCAGATGAACTGCTCGGACGGCAGGTGATGGGCGTCGTGAACTTTCCTCCCAAGCAGATCGGGCCGATGCGATCGGAGTTCCTGCTCACCGGCTTCTATCGCGAGGACGGCGCCGTGGTGCTCGCCGTCCCGGAGCGGCCGGTGCAGAACGGCGCGCGGCTCGGCTGACATGGACAACGTCTGCCACACGCTTGTCGGCGTTGCGGCATCGCGCGCCGGCCTCAACACCAGGACACGACTCGCGACCGTGACGCTGGCCATCAGCGCGAACCTCCCGGACATCGACGTCCTGGCCTTCGCGAGCGGGATACCGCCGGTCGCGCTGCGCCGCGGCTGGACGCACGGCGTCCTGGCGCAGCTGCTGCTCCCCATCGCCTTCGCCGCGGTCATGTACGCCATCGGCCGCCGAAAAGACCGGGCGACGCCGGCCCCTGTGGCGACGCACTTCGGCTGGCTGCTGGCGCTCTCCTATATCGGAGTCCTGACGCACGTCTTCCTCGACTACCTGAACACGTATGGGGTCCGGCTGCTGATCCCCATCTCGCACGAATGGTTCTACGGGGATTCGGTGTTCATCATCGATCCGTGGTTGTGGCTATTCCTGGGCCTCGGCGCATTCTTCGCGGGCATCCGCCGCCGCTGGCCGGCGCGCGTGGGGCTCACGCTCGCCACGATCTACATCGGCGCCATGCTGATGTCGGCCCGCGCGGCCCGGACGATCGTCGAGGATCGCTGGATCGAGACCTTTGGCGCGCCTCCGCTAAAGCTCATGGTGGGCCCCGTACCGTTCAACTCCGTGCGCAAGTCGATCATCGTGGACGCGGGCGACCGGTACATGCGCGGCGCCTTCGGCTGGTATCCACGGGACATAAAGTTCGATCCGGTTTCCATCCCCAAGAACGACCACTCCCCGTGGGTGGCGGCCGCACGACAACACGACCCGGACTTCGACGCGATCCTCGTGTGGTCGCGCTTTCCGTTCTGGCTGATCACCGAAGAAGGCGACCGCGTGCACGTGTCGCTCCGCGACGCGCGCTTCCCGGAGGGTCAGAGGGGGTTTGGCGCTAGCACTACGCTCCCTAAACGCTGACAACTCCACAACTCCACAACTCCCAACTCCCAACTCCAAACGGATTCTCGCGGATGAACTCTACATCCGCGGCAATCCGCAAGAATCCGCGTTTGGGAGTTGGGAGTTGGGCGTTGGGAATTATCATGATCCACCCCAATGCAGGACCTCACCACCGGCTCCGTCACCCGCCACTTGCTCAAGACGACCAGTTTCATGCTGGTCACGATGCTGTTCCAGACGCTCTACTTCCTGGTGGATCTGTATTTCGTGGGGCGGCTGGGCAAGGAGGCCGTGGCGGCGGTCAGCATCGCGGGGAACATGGCGTTCATCGTGCTCGCCGCAACCCAGATGTTGAGCGTCGGCACCACGACACGCATCGCGCATGCGGTTGGGCGCAAGGACCAGGCGGGAGCGGTATTTGCCGCCAACCAGTCTATGAGCCTGGGCTTTGCCTGCGGGATCGTGTTCCTGGTGATCGCGATGTCGACGCGACGCTTCTACGCGGAAACGTTGAGCGCCGATGCCGGCACGAGCGCCCTCGCCGCCCAGTTCCTGGCCTTCTTCATCCCCGCGCTCGCGTTGCAGTTTCCCATGGTCTCGATGAGTGCCGCGTTGCGCGGTACGGGCAACTTCAAACCCGGCATGATCGTTCAGACCAGCACCGTCATCATCAACATCATCCTGTCACCCCTGTTGATCTTCGGTGTCGGCACCGGCCGTCCGTTAGGCGTGAGGGGCGCCGCGATTGCGACCTTCGTCGCGCTGGTGATCGGGACGACGTGGCTGGCGTTTTATTTTCGCGGCCCGCACGCCTACCTCCACCTGCGACCGTCGCAATGGAAGCCGCGGATAAGCGAATGGGTCGGCATGCTGAAGGTCGGTCTCCCGGCTGGCGCTGAGTTCGCGCTCATGTCGGTGCACCTGCTGGTCGTCTACGCGGTGAGCCGTCCGTTCGGCGCCGCGGCGCAGGCGGGCTTCGGCATTGGCCTGCGAGTCATCCAAGCGTGCTTTCTCCCGGTGGTCGCGTTGGGGATCGCCGTCGCGCCGGTCGCCGGGCAGAACTTCGCCGCTCACAAGGGGGACCGCGTCCGCGCTACGTTCCGCGCGGGCCTCATAATGGCGACCGCCATGATGGTCGGCGTGGCCTTCCTGTCGTTTTTCTTCAACAAGCCAATGATTGGCATGTTCAGCGACGACCCGGGGGTCATGGCGGTCGGCGGCGAGTACTTGCAACTGGTGGCCTTCAGCTTCATCGCCTCGGGGATCGTCTTTGTCGCCTCGAGCATGTTCCAGGCGCTGGGCAACACACTGCCGCCGCTGGCGACGTCGTTTGGCCGTCTGCTCGTCGTCGCGATCCCGGTGGTGTTGCTCTCCAGAATGGACGGGTTCAAGCTCGTGTGGGTGTGGTACATCGGAGTGGCCAGTGTCTGGCTTCACGCCGCCGCGAACCTGCTGATGCTGGAGCGCGAATTTCGGCGGCGGCTGGTGGCCGCCGCGCCACAGGCCTAAGAACCGCCAGCCGGCTGTGGTTGCCGGGGCAGGCAGGCCACCGCGACGGCACCAACGGCCGCGAGCGCGACGAGCAGCATGAACCCGCCGTCGTAACTTCCCGTGCGGTCGCGCACCGACGCGACGATCATCGGCACGACCGCTTCGGCCACGCCGTCGGCTGTCAACACGAGCCCCATGACGCGTCCCATGATCGCGACGCCGTACATCTCGGCAGCCATCAGCGGGATGATCATGTAATCACCGCCCAGCCCTACGCCAAAGGCGAACGCACAGACGGCAAGCGTCGCCGGTGTCGGGGCGTAGAAAAGCGGTGGGATCGTGAGCGCCACCAGGACGTAGATCAACAGCATGACCCGCTGCTTCGGCCATCGGTCGGCCAACCAACCCATGAGCAAGCGTCCGATCAGGCTTCCAATGAGGATCAGCGACAACGTCGTGTCGATGGTGACCTGCGGGAGCTTCCGGTCCAGGCTCAGGTACAAAGCGAGGTTCTGGATGGTGCCTCCCACCGCACCGATCGACGCCATGCTGCCGATGGCGAGCAGGTACAGCGGCGAGCGCGAAAGAATGCCCCTCAGCGACGGGGCACTCGCGGCAGCCTTCGCCGCCGTCGGTGGTTCGCGGACGAAGATCGCCGCCGGCAGCGCGACCAGGATCATGATGATCCCGAGCGCGCGCAACGCGCCCCGCCAGCCCAGGGTCTGGGTCAGTGTGAACGCGAGGATGGGAACGATGGCGCCGCCGACGCCGATGCCAAGATAGGCCACTCCCATCGCCTTGCCGCGCGCGCGATCGAACCAGCGCGACAACAGCACCTGGTTCGGTAACGGCCCGCCCAGCAAATATCCCAGCGCGTTGAATCCATAAAAGAAATAGAACGGCCCGAGGGTCGTGACATACGAGAGCCCGACGAGAGCGGCACCAGCCATGACGATGCCGACGAGCATCACTCGACGCGGTCCGAACCTGTCCACCAGTCGCCCGGCGAGGAAGCCGAACGCCAGCGCGATGGCGATCTTGCTGTAGGCGTTGCCCGACGTGACCTGCTGACGCGTCCAGCCCAGTTCCTGGACGAAGAACGGGTAGAAACGCGGCAACCCGTACAGCGCGAAGCCGACAATCGCGAACAGCGCGAGGAAGGCGGTGACGACGGCGAGGAGTTGATCGCGCTTCACGCCTTCGCCGCCTTGAAGGCCTTCAGCGGAGCGGCGTGTGGATGCTCGGCGTAGAAATCGTCGAGTGGATAGCACCCTGAGACGAGGCCCAGCCGCGGCCCGGTCGTGCAATCACTGAAGGTGCGGCAAATGACTTTCCGCGCCAGCGGCTTCCCTTCCAGAACGTCGGCGGCCAGCCGCGGATAGGCGAGCATCATCCGCCCGAGCCCGACCGAATCGGTTCGCCCGGCGCGCACGTTGTGTTGCGCCACATTCGGCAGCCACTCTTGCAGATACGTGTATCCAGACCCCACGAACACCACGTCGGGGAACTCCGCCTTGAGCTGGGCCGTGGCCTCGATCTGGCGCCAGACGCCACGCAGGGGATCTTCGGGTGGCTCGTAGCCGTCGCTCGGCGGGAACGTCGCGGGACGCTGGATGTGCGGAGAGTAATACGGGCTCCCGGCGGTGACGCAGATCCAGCGCACGTCGTGGTCGCGCAGCATCGCGATCACTTGCCGCGCCTCGTCGAGAGCGGCACCGATGTCATCGCCCTCGAGGAGTCCAAAGCCATGCGCATACCCCGTCGGCGAGATTTCCGGCTCGCCGCGTCCCGAAGCGCCTTTCCGGAACGGCACCGTGTCGAAGACCGACAGCCGCACGCCGATGCCGAGGCCGGGGGCCTCGGCGCGAATGCCGGCGATCGCCTGGCGCAGGAAGTGTGTCCGGTGCTCGAGGTCGCCGCCGTAGCTCCCCGCGCGGGTACGGGCGCTCAGCAACTCGTGCAGCAGATAGCCGTGACAGTGTTTGATATCAACGAAATCAAACCCGATCTCCCGCGCCAGCCGTGCGGTGTAGATGAACTGGACGACGAGGCTATCGAGATCGCGATCGGATAAGAGATGCACGCCCTTGGCGAAGCGTGCGTCGAGCACGGGGTGCTTGTAGGCCACGAGCGGTCGCGGCCCGTCGCTGGTCGGCCGCGCGAACCGGCCCGAATGCGTGAGTTGCAGGCCGACGAGCAGGTCCCGCGACGCCGCCGATCCAAAGTTGGCTTCGTGCTCAGCGATCAGGGCCTGCCGCAGGCCGGCGAGGTCCGACTGCGTCTCGTCGTTGAGCACGAGCTGATTCGGGTTCGCGCGTCCCTCCGGACACACGGCCACGGCTTCGCCCCCCCAGATCAACTTCGCACCGCTGGCGCCGAAGTGGCGCCAACGGCGAATCGTCAGATCGGAAGGCCTTCCGTCGGTCGTGCCGTCCCATCCCTCCATCGGCAGGACGCAGAAGCGATTGCCGGCACGCATGCCGCCGGCTTCCAGCGGCTGCGCGAGCGGCGATGCCGTTCCGGCCTGCATGGTGTCGTCGAAGTCGATCGGAATCCCCGCCGCGGCGAGGTGACGACGGAATTGGTCTGCGGTCTTGAGCGAGGCAATCCGCGGGAAGCGCGGTTCCGTCACGCGCGCCTCTTTTCCCGCCGCGTCGAGCGATCGAGGTAGGCCACGTAGGCCTCGAGCGCCGCGCGATTGTGGAGGCGCAACGTCTCCTCGACGCCGTCCGCATCGCCGGCCCGCAGCTGCGCGACCATCTGGTAATGCTCGCGCTGCGCGGTATCAGCGCGGCGCGTGAACACGCCTGAGAAGTAGTAGCGGCGCACGCGGTCCCAGTGGTCGAGCGCGCGCTTGAGCATCTGCTCCACCATGGGCATCCCCGAGAGCGCGCTGATCGTGAGATGGAACTCGGTGTTGAGCTCGGCCCAGGCGCCGGCACGATTGGCGGCAAGGGCGCGGTCCATGCGACCGAGCAGCCCGTCGAGACGCAACAGGTCCGCCGGGGTGATCTGCGCAGCCGCCGCGCGGGCCGACACGGTCTCGAGCCCTTCGAGCAGGGCGAAGACCTCGACGATGGATTGACGGGACACTGGCGCCACCGTGGTTCCGGTGTGCGCGACGCTGACGATCAGTCCTTCGGCCTCCAGCATCCGCAGCGCCTCGCGTACGGGAATGATGCTCACGTCGAAGCGGCGCGCCAGGTCGTCGATCACCACCCGCTCACCGGGTGCGAGCTCGCAGCGAATGATCGCGTCGCGCAGCGCCGAGTACGCCCGCTGCAGCTTGGTTACCGGATGCGGAGGCGCAGTCGCCGTCATGCCTTGCTCACCGCGACCGCCCCGGCCCGAGAGCGCCGCCACAGCATGTCGAGCCCCGCGATCCGGCCCGTGTGGAAGGCCATCACCACCGCCACGGCGACACATTCGATCAGGTTCTTGTTCACGAGGAGGTAGGTGCCTTCGGCGCGCGGCTGCGGCAGCCCCGTCACCGGAATCGCGGAGAGGTAGAAGACGGCGAGCAATGCCATCGCTCCCGCACAGGCCAGCTGCGTCAGCCAGCCCAACATCAACAGGAGGCCGACGGTGAGCAGCGCGACGGCGACTGCGGAGTCGATATAGGGAATCCACGCGGGCCGCGCGAGTGACTGGAACAGCTCTCCGAGTGGGCCGCTGGCCGATTGCAGATACCCCGCCGACGAGAACTTGTCGAGCGGCGTGCCGGCACGACTCCATGCCGGCGAGAGCAGTTTGAAGTAGCCCTCGTAGGCGAAGTGCCACCCGATGAGCATGCGCAGGGTCACCAGCGCGACTTGCTGCCACCGCGACAGGGGCACGGCCAGGACGCTCATGCCAGGTCCACCGAGACGCCGCTAAAGGATCCGAAGATCACCGGCCGGCGAGATTCGTCGTCTGGCGTGATGATGACCATGACGTTTGGGTGGCGGGAGCAATAGGTCTCTGCCATCTCGAGGCCGCCGATCAGGAACGCGGTGGAAAGGGCGTCGGCCGACGTGGCCCGCCGGGTGATGACACTCGCGCTGAGGATGCCCGATGCGGGCCAGCCGGTGCGCGGATCGATGACATGTCCGTAGCGAACGCCGTCGACTTCGAAGAACTGCTCGCCGGCCCCGCTGGTGCCGACGGCGCCGTTGGTGAGATGCAGGCGGGCAAGGCGAGTCCGGGTCGTCATCGAGCGGAGGTCGACCTCCCAGGGGTGCAGCGCTCCGCCCACCGCGAGGATGCTGCTCGAGCCTGCGGAGATCAACGCTTGCCGAACGTGCTGGCGCCGGAGGAACACGCCGAGCCGGTCGAGCGCGAACCCCTTCCCGATACTTCCCAGGTTGAGACCGACGGCGGTGCGCCGAAAGTAGACGCTGCGCGCCGCGGCGTCGAGCTCCACGAGGTGCATGCCGACGCTCTGGCGGGCGGTGTCGAGCTCCTCCTCCGAGGGCAGCCGGCCCTCACGCCGGAGGAAGCCCCAGCAGCGGCTGAGTGGCGTGGACGTGATGTCGAACGCCCCTCCGGTGGCTTCATGAATGGCCGCGCATTCCTCGAGCAGCGAGAACAGCTCGGCATCGGCGGGCACCGGCCGCTCGTGCGCCGAGCGGTTGATGCGGGAGAGCTCGCTCGATTCACGGAAGATCGTCATCAGCTCTTCGAGCCGATCGGCTTCGTCGAGCGCCGCGCGTGCCACCGGCACGAGGTCGCTGCATTCGCCGGGCAGCACGATCTCGAACTGGCAGGCCATGATCTGCCGCTGGACCCGCACCAGGAAATCCGCGGCGGACGGCTGCGGCTCCCGGGATCCGGTCAGAAACGAACGGCGCGAGACGCCGGCAGAATCCATGCGCGACGGATCATATATGATATGCGCCGCACTTTTCATGATGCATATCCCCCATCGCTCCCCCGCGGACCTGATGGCCCCGATCGAACGCCTGTTCGAACTGTCGGCCGGCAAGATCCACTCGCTCGAACGCACGTGGATACCCGCCGACGGCGCTCCGGTGTTTACGGTGGAGGGTCGCTACCGATCGCGGGGGTGGACCGAATGGACGCAGGGCTTTCAGTTCGGGTCCGCCGTGCTGCAATTCGACGTGACCGACGACCAGGCGTTCCTCGACCTGGCGCGCACCCGGACGATCGAGCGCATGGCGTCACACCTGACGCACGTCGGCGTTCACGACCACGGCTTCAACAACGTCAGTACCTACGGCGGGCTTTGGCGTCTGGCCCAGGAGGAACGGATCGATGCCCCCGACTGGGAGGTTCGTTTCTACGAGCTGGCCCTGAAGGTCAGCGGCGCCATTCAGGCGCGCCGATGGACACCGATCCCGGGCGGTGGCTTCATCCATTCCTTCAATGGCGCGCAATCGCTGTTCGTCGACACCATCCGGTCGCTGCGAGCGCTGGCGCTATCGCACCGCCTCGGTCACTACCTGGTGGAAGAGCAAGACGCGCGTATCAATCTCCTGGAGCGCCTGATCCAGCACGCCAGCGCCACCGCCCAGTACGGCGTGTACTACGGCAAGGGGCGCGACACCTATGACGTCCGCGGGCGCGTCGCCCACGAGAGCCTGTTCAACCCGGCCAACGGCGCCTATCGCGCGCCGAACAGCCAGCAGGGCTACTCGCCGTTCTCGACCTGGACGCGAGGGCTCGCCTGGGCGATGCTCGGATTCGCCGAGCAACTGGAGTTCATCGGCACGGTTCCCGACGACGAGCTCGCGGCGTTCGGCGGACGCGGCGCAGTGACGGCGTGGATGATGGATGCGGCCAGGGCCACGTGCGACTTCTACATCGAGGACGCCACCGCGGCCGACGGGGTGCCCTACTGGGATACCGGCGCGCCCGGGCTGAGCGCGCTGAAGGACTGGAAGGCTCGGCCTGCCGATCCCTTCAACGATCATGAACCGGTCGACAGTTCGGCAGCCGCCATCGCTGCGCAAGGCCTGCTGCGATTTGGACACGTGCTCGGTCAAGGCGGCCGAACGTACACGCAGGCTGGCCTCCAGGTGTTGGCTGCGCTCCTCGACGAGACGGGCCCGTACCTGTCGACCGATCCCGATCACCAGGGGCTCCTGCTCCACTCGATCTATCACCGGCCCAACGGATGGGATCATGTCCCCGAGGGATCGCGCATCCCTCGCGGCGAGTCGAGCCAATGGGGCGACTACCACCTCCGTGAGGCCGCGGTGCTCGCGCGACGGCTGGCCCTGGGCGAGCGCTATCCCACGTTCTTCGCCGGCGCATGAGCGGTCGCGTCGCCCTGATCACCGGCGGGACGCGCGGCATCGGCCTCGGCATCGCGCGCGCCCTCGCCGCCGAGGGCTGGACGCTCGCGCTCGGTGGCGTGCGGCCGCCCGACCAGGTCCAGGCCGTGCTCGACGAGCTTCCCGGCGCCGAATACGTGCGCGGCGATGTCGCCAACGCCGCCGACCGCCGGCACATCGTCGAAACCGTGTTCGCCCGCTGGGGTCGGCTCGATGCGCTCGTCAACAACGCGGGCCGCGCCCCACGCCAGCGAGCCGACCTGCTCGAGACCACCGAGGACGCCTTCACCGACCTGCTCGACACGAACCTTCGCGGACCCTATTTCCTGACGCAGGATGTCGCGCGACGGATGGTCGCCGAGGCGAATGCCGGACCGCGCGCCATCGTATTCATCACCTCGGTGTCGGCGGAAATGGTGTCCATCATGCGCGGCGAGTATTGCGTGAGCAAGGCAGGCCTTGCGATGGCGGCGCGGTTGTTTGCCGTGCGGCTCGCCCCGCACGGTATCCCGGTCTACGAAGTGCGGCCGGGGATCATCGAGACCGATATGACCTCCGCCGTCCACGGCCTCTACGATAAGCGCATCGCCGACGGCCTCATCCCGGAGCCTCGCTGGGGCTACCCTGCCGACGTCGGCCGCGTGGTGGCAGCGCTCGTGCGCGGCGATGCGCCATACGCGACGGGATCGGTCATCCACGTCGATGGCGGCCTCTCGATCCCGCGTCTTTGATCCCGTCGATGACCGAGCTCGATGAAAAAACGGAGCGCCTGACGCGGCTCGCACACGAGCAGCAACTCGGCGGCATCATCGTCGTATCGCAACCCGGCTTCGCGTGGCTGACGGGCGGTGGATCGAACCGCATCGACGGCAGCCGCGAGAATGGCAGCGGAGCGCTCTTCGTCCGTGCAGATGGACGCCGATTCGTCATCGCGAACGAGATCGAGATGCCGCGCCTCGTCGAGGAGGAACTCGCGGGCGCCGGCTGGGAGCCGATCTCCTATCCGTGGGCTTACGAGCACGCGAACCCGGCGATCCTCAAAACGCTCGCCTCGGCCGCCGTCGGGTCACCCTCGTCCTCCGCAGCTCGTATCGGCGCCGACTGGCCGCTCGCCGATTGTGTGGCGGCTGACGCGGCCGTGGCACGCCTTCGCGCGCCGCTGACTTCCGCCGAGGTGCAGCGTTACCGCGCGCTCGGCGCCGATGCCGGCCGTGCATTCGGCGAGGTCGCACGAGCCTTGATTCCGGGAATGTCCGAGCTCGAGATCGCGCGACGCGTGTATGACGCCTCGCTATCGATCGGCGGGCGCGCGACCGTCGTGCTTGTCGCTGCCGACGACCGCATCGCTCGCTTCCGCCACCCGGTGCCGACGCCGCGAGCCTGGGAACGCACCGTGATGCTCGTCGCGTGCATCCAGCGCGGCGGGCTCGTGGTCGCGCTCTCGCGGATCGTCTCGGCCGGCCCACCCGACCGCGAACTCGTCTCGCGCACCGAAGCGACCGCGCGCGTCTTTGGCCGACTGCTCGACGCCACGCGCGAGGGGGCACGCGGCCACGAACTCTTCGACGTCGCGGCACACGCCTACGACGAGGCGGGGTTCGCGGGCGAGGAACGGCGCCACCACCAAGGGGGCGCCATCGGCTACCGCTCGCGCGAGTGGGTGGCCCACCCGGCCAGCGAGGAGGTCGTCCACGCGCGGCAAGCCTTCGCCTGGAACCCGAGCATCACCGGCACCAAGGTGGAAGACACCGCCTTGCTGACCGAGAACGGCTGCGAGTTGATCACCTCCACCTCGAACTGGCCGACGGGCGGAATCCTCAGCCTGTAGTCTCTCGCCGATCCCAGTCAATAGTTGAACCGGAGCGCGATCTGAATGATCCGCGGCTGCCGCGACGCGGCGGCCACGCCGTTGACGGTACCGAAGTTCGGGTTGATTTGCGCGCCCGTGGCATCGAACCGTGCGTTGCGGTCGATGTCGGTGAACTGCGTGTGGTTCAGGACGTTGAACGCCTCCAGACGGAACTGGAAGACCCGCACGCCGCCGAGGCCGAAGTTCTTGAACACGGCCACGTCCCAGTTGTTGAAGCCGGGACGACGGACGGCGTTGCGCGGCGCGTTTCCGATGTCACCGCGGCCGTTCGGACGCGTGAAGACCGTGGTGTCGAACCAGCCGGTCAGCGGATCTCCCCCGTTCTTCATCGGATCGCCGGTCATGTTCGGACGCACCAGCCGGATGCCGTTCACGTCCGTTCCCTGCCCGCCGTCGCCGCCCGTGAAGTCGAAGTTGTCGGTCGTCGTGAACGTCACCGGCGCCCACTCGCCCGAGGCGAAGGTGTTCACGCCCGAGAGCTGCCAGCCGTTGACGATCGCGCCGAGCACGGCGTTGGCGCCGGACGCCTTGGGCAGGTCCCAGGTGTAGTTGATCGACAGGTTGTGCGTCTGGCTCTGCGCGACAGTCGACCAGAAGAAGTCCCGCGACCGCTGGATCGACGTGCTCTGCGCGTCGCCGTCCTCGTCCTGGATCCCTTCGCTCTTCTGCCAGGTGTAGGCGGCGCCGAACTGCACCCCGTGGATGTAGCGGCGGTTCGCCTGGAGTTGGAACGAGTGATACTTCGCCGTGCCGTAGTTGTCGCGGATGCGGATGTTGCCGTAGCCCGGGTAGGGGCGCAGGAACTCGGCCGGCAGCGGCTGCAGGCCGGCCGTGCCGGGATCGTCGTTCTGGGGATTGATGTCGAGGAACCGCGCCCCGTCGAGCACCTCGTTCAGGTTGTACTGGCCCTCCATGTGGCGGCCGAGGCTCCCGGCGTAGGTGGCGTCCACCACGGTGCCCCAGCCGATGTCGCGGCGAACCCCGAGCGACCAGTTCGTCGTGCTGGGCGACTTGTAGTCCCAGGAGATCGCGTTGATGTTCGGCGGACGGTTCGTCAGCGACACGCCCGGCGAGAACATCGTCGAGATCATCGCGTTCGGGATGGCCGGTGACGTCACAAACGGCGGGTTGCGCAGGTTGCCGAAGCTGCCGCCGCCCAGGCGCGCGTTGTGGAAGAGGCCGACACTCGAATGGACGACGGTCGTCCCCTTGCGGCTGACGTCCCAGGTGAACCCGATGCGCGGCTCGATCTGCGGCGCGAGCGTCTCGCGGAAGCCGCGATGCTCGGCGTCCTCCGCGTTCACCATCCCGTTGTTCGGATCACCCGTGCCGGGCACGTAGGCGCCGATGAAGACCGAGTGCAGCACCTGGCCGGTCACCGGATCGACGGCCGAGCGGACGCCGTTGACGAGCGCCGGCCGATACAGCCGCGGCGCCTGCGCCGCATCCCACTCCCGCTCGTCGAAGTTCGCCACCTGGTCGTCCACGCGCCAGTAGGGCGCGTACCACAGGAACCGCGCGCCGTAAGTCGAAGGTGACGTTCGACTTCCACGACCAGCTGTCCTGCACGTACCACTCGGACATCCACGCGCGGTTGCGGGTCGAGCCCGGGTTCTGGGTTTCCTCGTAGTTCTGGAACACGCCGAGCAGCGCGTTCGAGAACGCGAAGTTCGTGTTGAACGGATTGTTCGTGCTGTTCCCGAAATTGAAGTTGCCCGACCAGCTGCCGCCGCGCGCTTCGTTGTTGTGCATGAACTCGAAGTAGCCGCCCGCCTTCAACGAGTGGGTGCCGCGCGTCCAGGTCATCGTGTCGCGCACGCTGAAGAGGAGGTCCTCGGCGGTCTCGCCGAGACGGTCCGGGTACGTGAAGTCGGGGCTTTCGACGCCGCTCGCGGTGATGGCGAGCCCGAAGGACGCCCGCGGGATGATCCCCAGCGGGTTGGCCTCCGGGAAGAACTGCCGCAGGTCCCAGCCGACATCCTCACGCCGCAGGTACTGCCAGTCGTCCTCGGTATGCGTCTGGAACCCTTCGGTCTGCCGCCGCGCCCCCGCCTGCAGTTCGTTCACGAACGAGGAGCCGCGGATCTTGTTCCAGCCGCCGGTGAGCGAGCTGTCGGAGAAGATGTAGGAGCCGTTATAGAAGCCCCACTTGGGTGGGCCGGCGGTGATCTCGGAGCCGTACTGATTCGAGTTGAAGGTGCGCAGCGTGCCCCAGAAGTTGTTCTCACCCGAGGGGCGCCCGTCGATCCGCAGGAAATTGTTCCAGCGCGGGTTGTCGGCGGTTTCCTGGCGCTGGAAGTTCCAGCTGGCCGTCGCGTTGTGATCGAGGGCGTTCGGCGGCGGCAGCATCTCGAGCAGCTTCCGGGTGTTGGCGTCGATGCGTTCCGCCGGAATGATGTTGCCGGCGAAGCAGCCGGGGCCGAAGGTCGTCGCCGTGCAGGCGCCGCTCGACAGCGGATCCTTGATGTTGATCAGCCGGCCGTTGAGATCGAACGTCTGCGAGAAGTCTCCTTTGCGCTCGAGCGCGGTCGGCACGCGGTACTGGCGGATCGGACCGGGGCGCTGCACCTGCGGCGCTTCGAGCGAGTAGAAGAAGAAGAGCTTGCGCTCGCCGTTGCCGCGCGAGAATCGCACCGGGCCGCCGATGTTCAGGCCATAGGTGTCGAAGTGGTACTCCGGCTTGTCGAGACCGCCGCGATTGTTCACCCACGGGGTCGCGTTCCACTCGTCGCGGCGGCCGAACCAGTAGGCGGAGCCGCGATACTGGTTGCCACCGCTCTTGCTGACGATCTGGATGTTCGCGCCCCCGCTGCGGCCGAACTCCGCCTTGTAGCTGTTCAACAGCACGCGGACTTCCGCGATCGCGTCGAGGTTGAGGGCCGACGAGAACCGCGCCGTGCCGGACAGCTCGTTGCCGTTCATCCCGTCGACGGTCACCTGGTTCCACGCGCGGCGCTGGCCGCCGATGTTCGGGACCTGCGTGCCGAAGCTGTCGCCCATGGCATCGACGTCCGCTTCATACCTGACGCCCGGCAGCAGCCGCAGCAGGTTCATGACGTCGCGCCCCTTCGACTGCATCTGCGCGATCTGCGTCGCCGTCAGCAACCCGGAGTAGTCACTGTTCTTCGTCTCGACGATCGTGCCTTCGGAGGTGACGGTGATCACTTCGGAGAGCGTGCCGATCTCCAGCTTCAGCGATCCGAGGTCGAGCCGCGTGCTGGCGTTCAGCACGTTCTTCCGCAATTCGATCGCGCGGAATCCCTGCAGCTCCACCTTCACGGTGTAGGTACCCGGCGGAACGGCGCGGAACGCGAACGCGCCGCGGCTGTCGCTCGCCGTTGTCCGCGTGTCGCTCGTCGCTTCGTTGGTCAGCGCGACCGCTGCCCCGGGAACCACATTCCCCGAGTTGTCGATGACCGTCCCGGAGATCGTGCCGGTGTCCTGTGCCACGGCGGGCGCCGCGAGCAGTGCCGTCATCACGGCCGCAACAGACGTGACTCTCCACCTGCTGGACCACATGTGCATTTCCTCCTCAAGGCGCCGCGTGGAGCATCCCCGCCGCTCGCACGAGAACCGGTGGCTGGAATAACATGGCTTTAGCGTTAAAGTAAACAGGTTTACCGTTACACTTGCGGGCGGCGCGCTGACAGCGCCAATCCAAAAAGATGGCGATAACGACCATGAAACGGATCGCCGCCGAGCTCGGCGTGTCCGTCACCACCGTGTCGAAAGTGCTCAACGACCAGCCGGATATCGGCGAGGCGACGCGCGCCCGGGTGCTCGCCAAGGTCGAAGAGCTGGGCTATCGGCCGAATGCCGTGGCCCGCAGCCTCTCGATGCGCCGCACCCACACGCTGGGCGTGATCATCCCGGACCTGATGCACTCGTTCTTCGTCGAGATCGTGGCTGGGATCGAAGCGGTCACCAGCGCGCAGGGATACGGCTTGCTCCTCTGCAGTTCCGGGGAAAACCCCGGCAAGGAGCGCTCGGAGCTCGACATGCTCCGCGCCCGGCAGGTCGATGGGATCGTCCTCGCCTCGGCGCACGTCTCCGGCAACACGGACATCCTCAAGGAACTCGTCGCGGCCAGCTGTGCCCTGGTGATGATCGACCGCGACGATCATCCTCGCGTCGCCTGCCACCGCGTGGTGACCGACGACGCCGCGGTCGGCCGCCTGGCCACCGAACACCTGGCGGCGCACGGCCGCCGCCGGATCGCGCACATCGGCGGCCCCCCCATCGTCCACGCGCGCCGGCGCGAGGAGGGTTATCGCGCGGCGCTGCGGGCCGCCCGGTTGCCGGTTGACCCGACGCTCATCATCCGTGCGGGATTCATGGAAGCGGATGGCTACCGCGCGATGCAGCAGCTGCTGGCGCTCCGGCCGAGCGTCGACGCGGTGTTCGCCGCCAACGATCCCACGGCGATCGGCGCGATGAAAGCCATCTGGGCGGCAGGCCGCCGCGTGCCCGACGACGTCGCCGTCGTCGGCGCCGGCGACGTCGCGCACGGCGACCTCCTGCGCGTGCCGCTGACGACGGTAGCGTGGTCGAAGGAGGAGCTCGGGCGCCGCGCGGCGGAATTACTGCTCGACCAGATCGAGGACCACCCGGATGGCCCGTTCCGGCGAGTCGTCATTGCGCCGACGTTGGTCGTGCGCGAATCATCGGGGGGTCCGGTAACATCTCCCTCATTGCCGCCGCGGTCGAGATCCCGAACACTTCGAGTCGTCAAACCGAATGCGAATCACTGACGCCCGCGTCATCGTCTGCTCCCCGGGGCGAAACTTCGTGACGTTGAAGGTGGTGACCGAGGACGGCGTGTACGGCCTCGGCGACGCGACGCTGAACGGGCGCGAGCTCGCCGTCGCCAGCTACCTGCAGGATCACGTGGCGCCCCTGCTCATCGGTCGCGACGCGCGCCGGATCGAGGACACCTGGCAGTACCTCTACAAGGGCGCCTACTGGCGGCGGGGGCCAGTCACCATGACGGCGATTGCCGCGGTCGATACCGCCCTGTGGGACATCCTCGGCAAGACGACGAACCGCCCGGTCTACCAACTGCTGGGTGGCGCCTCGCGCGAGTCGGTGATGGTCTACGGACACGCGAATGGCGCGACGCTCGACGACACGGTGACCGCGGTTGGACGCTATGTCGAGATGGGCTACCAGGCGGTTCGCGCGCAGTGCGCAGTTCCCGACGTGCCCCATGCCTACGGAGTCGGCCGCGGGGACCTGTACTACGAGCCCGCGGAGCGCGGGCTGCCGCCGGAAACGCAGTGGAACACCGAGCGCTACCTGTCGTTCGTGCCCGGCGTCTTCGAACGGCTGCGGCGCGAGTTCGGACCGCACGTCCACCTGCTGCACGACGTTCACCATCGCCTCACGCCGATCGAAGCCGGGCGCCTCGGGAAATCACTCGAACCGTTCCACCTGTTCTGGATGGAGGATCCGGTTCCCGCCGAACTCCAGGAAGGCTTCCGGATCATTCGCCAGCACACGACGACGCCGATTGCCGTCGGCGAGGTCTTCGACACGATCTACGACTGCCAGCAATTGATCACGAACCAGTGGATCGATTACATCCGCACGACCGTGGTCAGGGCCGGCGGCCTCACGCACCTGCGGCGCATCGCGAACCTGGCGGAGCTCTACCACGTGCGCACCGGCTCGCACGGCGCCACCGACCTGAGCCCCGTCTGCATGGCGGCGGCGCTACACTTCGACCTCAGCGTGCACAACTTCGGCATCCAGGAGTACATGCGGCACACGGACGAAACCGATCGTGTGTTTCCGCACGCCTACACGTTCGCCGATGGGGCGATGCATCCCGGCGACGCGCCGGGCCTCGGCGTCGACATCGACGAGGAGCTCGCGGCGCAGTACCCATACGCGCCGGCGTACCTCCCTGTCGCTCGGAAGCCGGATGGTACGTTGCACAGTTGGTAGCCGCGGATGACGCGGATTGACGCGGATTCTCACGGATTGGCCACCGACAGTGACGACTCTGCATTCGCGCCATGGAAACTGACTGGAGCTGCCGGGGACGCCGGCCTCCGGCCGGCGGTATGACGGGCGGAAAAGTGAAACCACAAGCCACGTCTGACTCACGCGTGGCTTGTAGTTTCGCTTTTCTGCCCGTCATACCGCGCGCAGCGCGGCCCCGGCAGCTCGGTGTGGCAGAATCCGCGTAGATCCGCGTTAAATCAGCGTAATCCGCGGCCCCAACAGGAGCAGCTAAATGGCAACCAGGCGTGAATTCCTCGGAGTGACAGGCGCCGCAACAGCAGCAACCCTGCTCGACCCCAGTCTGCTTGTCCACGCCGCCAGCGAGATCAAGTTCGGCTACGCCGCGATCACGTGGGAGGGAGACGACCACACGGCGATCCGCGAGGTCGCCGAGATCGGGTTCCCTGGCATTCAGCTGCGCTCGCCGATCCTCAAGGAGTACGGCGACAAGCCCGCGGCCCTCAAGGCCTTGCTGAACCAGCACAAGCTGGTGATGGTCGCGTTATCGAGCGGCGGCGTGCGCATCGACCCGGCGTTCGAGAAGGAGGAGTTCGAGCTCCACACCAGGCACGCGAAGTTCGTGCGGGACGTCGGCGGGCTGTATCTGCAGGCGACGGATTCGCGCCCGAAACGCGAACTCACGCGCGACGACTACAAGCGACTTGGATGGATGCTGACGGAGATCGGCAAGCGAACACTCGATCTTGGAATCCCGCTCGGCTATCACAATCACATGAACGCGATCGGCGAGCGTCCCGACGAGGTGCGGTGGATCCTCGACGCGGCAGATCCGCGTTACGTGAAGCTCGAGCTCGACATCGCGCACTACCAGATGGGCGGTGGCGATCCCGTGAAGGCCATCCGCGAATACAAGGACCGTCTGCTCTTCCTGCACATCAAGGACCTCGAAACCCCGGTGCCCGGCGCGACCGGAGACCTGTCCCGCTCCTACCGTTTCGTTGAACTCGGACGTGGGAAGGTGGACGTCGCCGGGGTCATGAAGGCGCTCGAGGACGTGAAGTTCCGTGGCTGGGCGGTCGTCGAGCTCGATAAGGTGCCCGGCGGTGTGCGGACGCCGAAGGAGTCGACGCGCATCGCCAAAACGTACCTCGAGACACTCGGGTACTCGGTCGGCGCCGGGCGGACCGTGCCGCCGTCGGCGGCGGCCTGGACGCCGCTCTTCGACGGCAAGACGCTCAACGGCTGGCGCGGCTACAAGAAACCCGACGCCGCGTCGACGCGCTGGACGGTCGAGGATGGAATGCTGACCGTCCCTGCCTCCAGCGGACAAGACACCCGCGGGGCGCTGGATCTCATCACCCTCGACACGTTCGATCAGTTCGAGCTCGCGTTCGAATGGCGGATCGCCAGCGGCGGCAACAGCGGCGTCAAGTACTTCATCCTCGAAGACCGCGACGCCGCGATCGGGCACGAATACCAGATCATCGACGACGAGCGGCATGCCGACGCGAAGGTCGGACCGCACCGCCAGACCGCCGCGTTTTATGACGTCCTGCCGGCGGCGAACCGGACGCTGAAGCCGGCCGGCGAGTTCAACGACAGCCGCATCCTCGTCGACCGGCACGACCGTCGAGCACTGGCTGAATGGCCAGCGGGTGTTGCGCTACGAGCTGTCGAGCCCCGCGCTGCAGGCGGCGATCGAGAAGAGCAAGTTCAAGAGAGATCGCCCGCTTCGGCAAGCCGCAGCGGGGCCACCTGCTGCTGCAGGATCACGGCGACCGCGTGTGGTACCGCAATATCAGGATCCGCAGGATTGGAGGTTCGAAATGACCGGCAGCCGCAGCAGACGCGAGTTCATCCAGGTCGCCGGCGCGGGAGCCGTGGGCCTGGCCGTCACCACGCCCGCGTATTCGCAATCGCGGGTGCGCGGAGCCAACGACCGCGTGCGGATCGGGATCGTCGGCTTCTCGGACCGCTCTCGCGTGGACCTCATCCCCTCGTTCATGAAGCACGCCGCCGAACTGAATTTCGAGATCGTGGCCGTCTCCGACATCTGGAAGCGCAGGCGCGAAGAGGGAGGCGCCTTCATCGAGAAGGTGACGGGGCGCGCGCCGGCCCTCTGCCGGAACAACGACGAGCTCTACGACCGCACGGACGTCGACGCCGTCATCATCGCGACGTCGGACTTTCAACATGCCATGCACGGCGTCGAGGCGCTGAAGGCCGGTCGCGATGCCTACATCGAGAAGCCGCTCGCCAACACCATGGCGGACGCCAAGGCGATCCGGGCCGCCGTCAAAGAGACCGGACGCATCGTCCAGATCGGCACGCAGCGCCGCAGCTCGCCGAAGTATCAACGCGCGCACGAGTTCATCAAGTCGGGGGCCTTCGGCGAGATCGTGATGGCGGAGATGACCTGGAACGTCAACCAGCCCGGACGCTGGCGGCGCCCGGCGCTCGTCGCCTCGCTGCACGAGGCCGACACGGATTGGAAGCGCTTCCTGATCAACCGGCCGCCGGTGCCGTTCGATGCGCGCAAGCACCTGGAGTACCGCCTGTTCTGGCCGTACTCGTCCGGCATTCCGGACCAATGGATGGTTCACCAGATCGACACCGTCCATTGGTTCACCGATCTCCCCCGCCCGCGCAGCGTCGTCGCCAACGGCGGCGTGTATTTCTGGAAGGACGGCCGCCAGAACTACGACACGATGACGGCGGTCTTCGACTACGGCCCGCTCAACGACCCGAGCAAGGGTTTCCAGGTGGTCTACAGTTCGCGGATGACGAACGAAGCCGGAGACGTCAAGGAGCTGTACTTCTCGAATGGCGGGACGCTGAATCTCGACACCGGTGAAGTGACGCCCGAAGGGGGTTTGCAGGAACGGCACGCCAAGGCGATGAACCTGGCGCCCAACCTGCTCGAGAAGCGCTCGCTCTCGCAGCCCGGCGAGAAGACCGTCACCAGCGCGTCCACCGGCGTCGACGCCGACACCAGCGCGAACGTGCGGAACTGGATGGAATGCGTCCGCAGCCGGAAGACCCCGAACGCGGACATCGAGGCCGGCTATCGGCACTCGGTCGCCCTCTGCATGACCATCGCGGCCCTGCAGACCGGGCAGCGCATCACCTTCGACGACAAGCGGCAGGAAGTCGTCATCGGCGGCCAGGCGCGCACGTAGATCCCCGGGTGCGCGTCGGCATCATCGGCGGCGGCAGCATCAGCGACACGCATGCGCGTGCCGCGAGCGAGATCGACGGGTTGACCGTCGCGGCGGTCTACGGGGACGAATCGCGAACGCACGGCGCGGCTCGCGTCGACCTTCGGCGCCGCGCCGTACGACGACCTCGAGCGCTTCCTCGAACACCCACTCGATCTCGTCGCCATCGGCAGCCCCTCGGGCCTGCACGCGCAGCACGGCATGGCCGCCGCACAGCGCGGCCTGCACGTCCTCGTCGAAAAACCGATCGACATCACCACCGATCGCGCCGATGCGCTGATCGCTGCCGCCGACCGGGCCGGTGTGCAGCTCGGCGTCTTCTTCCAGGATCGCCTGCGCCCCGACGTCCTTCGCATCAAGTCGATGATCGACACGGGAACGATCGGCGCGCCCGTCATGATCTCCGGGCGCGTCAAATGGCATCGGCCGCCGGAGTATTACGCCGGTTCGCGCTGGCGAGGGACCTGGGCCCTCGATGGCGGCGGTGCGTTGATGAACCAGGGCATCCACACCGTCGATCTCATGCAGTGGTTGTTTGGCCCGGTCAGCCGGCTTCACGGCAGCGTGGCGACGCGCGCCCACGATATCGAAGTCGAGGACACCGCCGCCGCCGTCCTGGAGTTCGCCAGCGGCGCGATCGGCACCCTCGAGGCCGCGACCTCGATTTTTCCCGGCTATGCCCGGCGACTGGAGGTCACGGGAACTGAAGGGACGCTGGTCCTCGAACATGACCGTCTGATTCGCGTCGATCTGCGATCCGTTGTGCAGCAGGCGCCCGAACCGCCGGCCGACGGCAGTCTCAGCGCTACTTCACCAGTCGTCACGGATGTCAGCGCCCATCGCCGCGTCCTGGAGGACTTCATCCTCGCCATCAGGACCGGTCGTCCCCCCGCCTGCGACGGCCGCGAAGCACGGAAGAGCGTGGCGCTCGTTGAAGCGATCTACGCCTCCGCGCGATCGCACACGGCGTCGCAATCCTTCTCGCAACCCTAATTCCTTCTGGTCTTCTGGTCTTCTGTGAAGGGTGAGTGGCTGTCGTGCGGCGAGGCTTACCCGCGTCGATAACCCAGCGTAGCGCCGCCTTCGACGGGAAGCGCGACACCGGTGATGAAGGACGCGGAGGGAGACGCCAGGAAGGCAATGGCGGCAGCGATCTCGTCGGACGTGGCGAGCCGGTTGGTGAGGTGCATCGCCGCTTGATCTCGCAGCACCGCCTCGGGATCCGGTAAGGTGGCGGCCCAACTGCGCATCAGCGGCGTATCGACGCCTGCCGGGCACACGCAGTTGACGCGGATACCATCGGGCGCGAGTTCGAGGGCCAGCGCCTTGGTGAGGGCGATGAGGGCGCCTTTGGTCGCGACGTAGACGGCGCCACGGTCCTGCCCCACCAGGCCGGTCATCGAGGAGACGGACACGATCGACCCGCGCGACGCGCGCAGGTGCGGGACGGATTCCCGCACGGCATAGAGCGCGCCCTTGATGTTCACCGACAACAGACGGTCGATCTCGTCGTCTGTGTATTCGGTGATCCCCCGCGCGAAATGGATGCCGGCGTTGTTGACGAGGACGTCGAGGCGCCCGAACGCACGCGACACAGTCGGCGACCGCGCGCCGTACGGCGCCGGCATCGGCGACGTCGGCAGTCAGTGGAATCGCGCGTCTTCCGTGACTGCAGATGACCTTGGCGGCGGCTTCCACTTCGTCGCCGTCCAGATCCACCAGCGCAACGAACGCACCCGCCGCGGCGAAATGTTCCGCGGTCGCGCGCCCGATGCCACGGGCCGCACCGGTGACCAGCACCGCCCGTTCACGAAAAGCGGAATCGGTCGTCACGATTCAACGGCCGCCTGGACGCCGACGATCGGCTGGATCGCCGCCGCGGCGCGTGCGACTGCCTCGCGCGGGGAGCACCGTCCCTCCATGGCGTCCTGGATCCGGCGCCAGATCGTGTCTTCGCAGCGCGGATAGGCGGCGAACCGGGGTGGGATGATCATCGTGGTTTCGGCGTCGGCGAGCAGCTCCCAACGACGTGTCTCGGCGGCATCGACGTGCGCTTCCTGGCGGATGCTCGACAGGGCACTGGCGCGGCACGGGATGGCACCGCGTCGCGCTTCGCCCAATTGTGCCTCGAACGACGTGAGATGCCGAAGCAAGGCCGCGGCACCGTCGCGATTCTCCGCGTCTTTGGCGATGGCGAACGAGTGGCAGCCGGCGTAGGCGGCGCGAATGCCGGCCGGTCCCGCCGGGAGCGGCGCAAGCCCGACGCGGTCCCACACGGCGCACGTGGCCCGGTCCTTATACAGGTGGTAACTGCCCGGCCAGTCACAGACCATCGCCGCTTCGCCGGCGCGGAACGCGGCGGAGATCTCGTCGTAGTGCCACGCGGAAAGGTGTGACGGCGTGACGCGGCGCACGTGATGAAGATCCGCGATCGTGCCCGCGGCCCAGGCACCCGCGCTGGAGTCGAAGGCCGGACGCAGCGCGTCGTCGAACAGCGCTCCACCGGCGCCGACCAGCATCTCGTAAAAAGTGCCGAAGAGGCCCGAGTCCCGGCCAGGGAAGAGAAACCCGTACAAGCCCGGACGCGTGAAGAAGTCGGCGACCTCGGCAAGCTCGGCCCAGGTTGACGGCACCGCCAGCGGACGGCCGCGTTCGCGCTCGAACGCGCCTTGTTCGCGAGGATTCTCGAACAGGTCGCGACGAAAGTGCAGCAGGCGCACGTCCAGGTTTCGCGGGCACTGAAGAAGGCGCCCGCCAATCCGGGAAAGCTCGCGGGGCCGATCGAGCAGATCCTTCTGGTCGTCGTCGGCAAGCACGGTATCGAGCGGCGCCAGCCACTCGGCTTGCGACGGCGCGTACTTCGTGTGCGTGGACAGCAGGTCGATGTGAGGGGTTCCGCGCTCGAAGGCGTCCTTCACGAAGGCGTTCAGCTCCGGGTGCGGCAGCCGGGCGATCACCTCGACGCGATATCCCGATCCGGCTTCGAAGGCAGCGATCGACTCGTAGAGAGGGTCGTACATCGGCCCGCCGACGAGCGCCGCACGTACCACCCTTCCGCTACCGCTCATCGTTTTCCCTTCTCCCTTATCCCTTCTCCCTTTTTAGCCCACCCACCCGCCGTCGATCATCAAGGCCGACCCGGTGACAAACGCCGCTTCGTCACTGGCGAGATACAACGCCGCCGCCGCCACTTCCTCGGGACGTCCCATCCGTCCGAGCGACTGCGACGAGGACATCTCGCGATACGCGCGCTCCGGATCCGGATACTCCTTGAGCCGGGCCGCGACAAACGGCGTCTCCACCCGGCCGGGACAGATGCAGTTCACCCGAACGCCGGAGGTCGCGTGGTCGAGCGCCATGCTCTTGGTCAATCCCACCACGGCAAACTTCGTCGTGCAATAGGCCAGTCGGTCGCGAATGCCGACGACCCCACCGATCGAGGCGGTGTTGATGATGCTGCCCCGCCGCTGCGCGAGCATTGCGGGAAGGAACGCCTTCGACACATTGAACACGCCGCGCACGTTCACCCGGTAGAGGCGATCGAGGTCCGCCCCACTGGTGGTCACGAGCGTGCCGACGTGACCGATGCCGGCGTTGTTGACGAGGATGTCGAGCGTCCCGGCGTCCGCCGCGACACGCGAGGCCGCCAGCTCGCAGGCCTTCTCGTCCACGACGTCGAGCGGAAGCGATGCGGCCGTGCCACCCGCCGCCTGGATGCGGGCGGCGGTGCTCCGCGCGGTATCGGCGTCACAGTCGGTGGCGAACACCCGCGCCCCGGCGCGTGCCAGCGTTTCGGCGATCGCCGCGCCGATGCCGGAGCCGGCGCCGGTTACAAGCGCGATCTTGCCGGCAAGCCGAAACATCGGTCGCTCATACGTCGAGCCGCATCTTCTTCTGGATCGCTTCGTTGGCGCGGATGCAGGCGCGGGCGGAATGCATCGCTTCCTGTGGACCGCACGCGAGCGGGGTGCCGACACGCACCGCCGAGCAGAAGGTCGAGATCTCCTGCCGGGTCGCCGGCGCCCGGCTCGCGCCCGCCGCGGCAGCGCTGGCACCAGCTGCCGGCGTCGGCGCAGACGAGGTGTTGCCGGGCCGCGTCTCGGACGCGTCCGCCGCCGGGGCGTCCTCGCGGGAGGAAACCTGCACCCCGGTCTGACGCGCCGCCCCCTCCCCTTCTTCGAACAGCTGCGCCTCGTTCTCGTTCTTCACCAGGAGCGTGGCCTTCGTCCCGAAATAGACCTCGTAGCGATTCTCGAGAGCGTTCGACTCGAGCGAGGAATAGGAAACGGTTCTGCCGCCGGGGTACTCCCACAGCGCGTAGATGTGATCGGGGACTTCGCGGCCGTCGTTGTAGCGATGAATGCCTCCGGTAGCCGTCACCGCGGTTGGCGCCGACTTCAGGAACCAGTTGGCCGCATTGAGCTGGTGACTCGCGAGCTCCGCCATCAGTCCCTGCGAGTACTTCCAGTAGAGACGCCAATTCCAGAGATGCTCGAACGTCGGATAGCCCCACTTCGAAGCATCGTAGTCGGGAACCGGGGGCTCCCCCTTGCGACGCCAGTTGCCGTTCCGATGCCACGCCATGCGGACGTGAAAGACGTCGCCGAGCAGGCCCTTGTTGACAATCCCCTCGAGCGCCGCGAGGTAGACACCGCTGTAGCGGCGCTGGTAGCCGATCTCGAGCACGCGCTTGTTCCGCTCGGCCGCCTGCGCCATGCGCTCGCACCCGGCGACGTCCCAGGCCATCATCTTTTCGCACAGCACGTGCTTGCCGGCATCGAGACAGCCGACGACGACGTCCGCGTGCTGCCACAGGGGAACGGCGACGAGCACCGCCTCGAGGTCTTCCTTCTGGAGCATGTCGCTCCACTCGACGTAATGCTGGGCCTTGGGAAGCTTCTTCTTCAGCAGCACGTCATCGGCGCGCGTGAGTGAGGCGGGATTGATGTCGGCGAGGGCCCGGATCTCTCCGAAGGCGGGGTCGACGTTGTTGAGCAACGCGCGCCCCTGTCCGCCGACGCCGACGATGCCGAGCCGGACGGGGCCGCCAGGCACCGGGCCTTTCATCGCCGCGGCGGCGCCGAGCAGGCCGAGTGCAGGCGTTCCGGCCAGGGCCTTGAGAAAGGTCCGCCGCCCCACCTCCTGCTGTTCCGGTGTCAGAAACATGTGCGCTCCCTGGGCGAGACGGTCTCGCCGTCGAAACTACGGTGTCCCCGTAAGTGTGTCAACGATATACCTGTTACTGGCATATACGGTGAAGCCCCGCCTCGAGTCACCTACAATGCCATCGGCTTGCTCGACACCTCAGCGCTCCCCGTCCTGTTCCGCGCCCGGTTCGGCCGCGACCCTCGGCTCTTCCGCGCGCCCGGGCGCGTCAACTTGATTGGGGAGCATACGGACTATAACCAAGGGCTCGTCATGCCCGCGGCCCTCGACCGCTCGTGCTGGGTAGCCGCCGCCAGCCGCACCGACGGCATCGTCAATGTCTATTCCGAAGATGCCAGGGGGGCCGCCGAGATCCCGGTCGCGGATCGCGCCAGAGCGTACGGGGACGTGGCGTGACTACGTGGCGGGCGTGATCGCGATGCTCAACGCGCACGGCGTCCCGCTCTCAGGCGCCGATCTGCTGATCGCGAGCGATGTGCCCGCGGGTGCCGGCCTGAGCTCGTCGGCGGCGTTGGAGGTCAGCGTCGCGACGGCGCTGCTCGACCTCGCGGGCCATTATCTCGCTCCGACGGTCGTCGCGCGGCTCTGCCAGCGGGCCGAGAACGAAGTCGTCGGTGCGCAGTGCGGAATCATGGATCAATACGTCGCGTGTCACGCCGAGGCTGGCACCGCGCTGCTGCTCGACTGCCGCCATGTGCTGCATCAGTTGATCCCGATGCCCGAAGACATCGCGATCGTGGCGTGCAACTCGATGGTGCGGCACTCGATCGCCGCCGGTGAGTACAATCGGCGCCGCCAGGAATGTCTCGCCGCCGTTGCCGTCCTCGCCTCACGCAATCCCCAGATCAGCAGTCTTCGCGACGCGACGCCGGATTGTCTCGAAGACTCGCGGGCCGAGCTCGGCGACGTGCTGTACCGGCGCGCGCGCCACATCGTGACCGAAAACGAGCGCGTGGAGCGGCTGGGCGCCGCGCTTGCCGACGACCATCGCTCGGCCATTGCGCCGCTGATGGCGGAGTCGCACCGGAGCATGCGCGATGACTACGAAATCAGCTGTCCCGAGATCGACCTGCTCGTGCAGAGTGCGAGCGGCCTCGACGGTGTGTACGGAGTGCGCATGACGGGTGGAGGGTTTGGCGGGTGCACAGTGAATCTCGTCCATACCAGTGCCGTGGGCGACTTCATCGAACACCTGTCGTCCGCGTACCGGACGCGCACGGGCATTCGCCTCGAAGTGTACGTGTCGGACGCGTCCGGCCACGCCGGGGCTTTCCCACTGAATCGGAGTCCTGAAGGATGAAGCTGCTGCGCTGCGGACCACCCGGCCTGGAGGTGCCGTGCGTTGAGCTCGGCGACGGGACGCGCATCGACGTGTCGGCGTGCGTGCGCGATTTCGACGAGGCCTTTTTCTCGGCTGATGGCCTCTTCGAGCTGCGCCGCTGGGTGGAGGGCCATGGCGCTCGCGCGCCGAAAGTGGACGCGTCCACACGCATCGGGCCGCCGATCACGCGACCGAGCAAGATCGTCTGCATCGGACTGAACTTCAGCGACCACGCGGCCGAAAGCGGGATGCCGCTGCCAGGGGAACCCGTCATCTTCTTCAAGTCCACGACCGCTCTCTCGGGGCCGAACGACGACGTGCGGATCCCGCGCGGCGGGACGAAGGTGGATTGGGAAGTGGAGCTGGCGGTCGTGATCGGCCAGCGGGCATCGTACGTGTCCACCGAACGCGCGCTGGACCACGTGGCCGGCTACGTGTTGCACAACGACTACTCCGAGCGAAGCTTCCAGTTGGAGCGCGGAGGCCAGTGGGTCAAGGGGAAGAGCGCCGACACGTTCGCGCCGCTCGGGCCCTTCGTCGCCACGCCGGATGAGATCGCGGACGTGCGGCGCCTGGCGATGTGGTTGACGGTAAACGGCGAGCGCAGGCAGGACAGCACGACCGCCAACATGTTGTTCGACGTGCCGACGCTGGTCAGCTACGTCAGCCAATTCATGACGCTGCTGCCCGGGGACGTGATCAGCACCGGCACCCCCGCCGGCGTCGGTCTCGGCATGAAACCGGAGCCGCGCTACTTACAGGCCGGGGACGTCGTCGAACTGGGCATCACCGGCCTGGGAACGCAGCGGCAAAGCATAATCAACGCCTCACACTGACAAGGGAACAGCGATGGAATTCAGGAGAGTGGTTGTCCTCGCGACGTTGGTGGTCGCGGCGGCGTGTTCGGGCGACAAGAAAGCGGACGGCGGCATCACGGTGGCGGTGATTCCCAAGGGAACGTCGCACGCCTTCTGGCAGAGCATCCACGCCGGCGCCGAGAAAGCGGCGCAAGAACTCGGCGTCACCGTCGCGTGGCGCGGCCCGCTGCGCGAGGACGATCGCGATTCCCAGGTCAGCGAAGTCGAGAATGCCGTGGCGCGCGGCGTCAACGGCATCGCGCTGGCGCCGCTCGACGACTCGGCGCTCGTCGGGCCGGTCAGCGGCGCGATGAAGCGCGGGATCCCGGTGGTCATCTTCGACTCCGGCCTGAAGGGGACCGACTGGGTCAGTTTCGTGGCCACCGACAACGACGTGGGCGGCCGCCTGGCCGGCGATCACATGGCGAAGCTCCTCAATGGCAAGGGACGCGTCTTCCTGTTGCGGTACGCCGAAGGACACGACAGCACGACACGTCGCGAAGAGGGCTTCCTGGCGGCGTGTGCGCCAACATCCGGGCCTTCAGCTCGTAAGCGAGAACCAGTTCGGTGGCGCGGACGTCGAGAGCGCCTACAAGAAGGCGGAGTCGGTGCTCAGCACCTTGAAGAACCCTGACGGGACCCTGGCCGTGGACGGCATCTTCACGCCCAACGAATCGAGCACCTTCGCGATGCTGCGCGTGCTCCAGGACAACGGCTGGGCGGGCAAAGTGCGGTTCATCGGCTTCGATTCCTCGGACAATCTCGTGAAGGGACTCCGGAACAAGCAGCTGGACGGACTCGTGCTGCAGGACCCGGTGAAGATGGGATACCTCGGGGTGAAGACGCTGGTCGCCCACCTCCGCGGCGAGAAAGTCGAGCGCCGCATCGACACCGGCGTGAAGCTTGTCACCCCCGAGCAGATGGACCAGCCAGAGATGAAGGAGCTCCTGCAGCCCGACCTGTCGAAATGGCTCAAGTGACGCCGCCGCGCGTCGCCATGCGCGGCGTGCGGAAGGCGTTCGGCGCCACGCGCGCGGTGGATGGCGTCGACCTCACGGTGCAGGCAGGCGAGGTGTGTGCCCTCGTCGGCCAGAACGGCGCCGGCAAGAGCACGCTGATGTCCATTCTCGCGGGTGCGCTCCGGCCGGACGCCGGCGTCCTGCAGGTTGACGGTCACGCCTTTCAGCCGCGGCATCCACTCGACGCGCGCCGCGCGGGCGTGGCGATGATCTACCAGGAACTGTCGCTCGCGCCCGATCTCTCCGTCATGGAGAACATCGTCCTCGGGGACGAGCCCTCGCGCGCGGGTGTCGTCCGCTGGGAGGCCGTGCGAGCGCGCGCGCGCGCGGCGCTCGCCCGGGTCGGCCGCAGCGACATCCCTCTCGACGCGTCCGCGGGGAGCCTGTCGGTCGCTGCCCAGCAGATGGTGGAGATCGCGCGAGCCCTGGCGACCGGCGCCCGCGTCTTCGTGATGGACGAACCGACGAGCAGCCTGGGACGCGAGGATACGCGGCGGCTGTTCGACGTCATCGCGCAGCTCAAAGCCGAAGGCCACGCCATCGTCTACATCTCGCACTTCATCGAAGAGGTCAAGGAAGTGGCGGACCGGATCGTCGTCTTGCGTGACGGCCGGGTCGCGGCGGAGCTCGACGCCAGCGCAGCAGCGTCGCAGATCGTCGGCGCGATGGTCGGACGCGACGTGGACACGCTGTATCCGCGCTCGCCACGCCGACAGGGGGAAGTGCTCCTGCAGGTGGACGGGCTGGGGCCCGGTCACGCCTCCTTCACCCTCCATCGAGGAGAGATCCTGGGCATCGCGGGGCTGCTCGGCGCCGGCCGCACGCGGCTGCTGCGCTCGGTTTTCGGACTGGAGAAGGTCAAGAGTGGGCGCGTCACCGTCGCCGGCTGGAGCGGGCGTCCGCGTCCGCACGACCAGTGGTCTCGTGGTGTCGGCATGGTCAGCGAGGACCGCAAGGGCGAGGGCCTCGCGATGGGCCTTTCGATTGCCGACAACCTCACGCTCTCGAGGCTCGACGGACTCGGCCCGGCGCCTTTGGTGTGGCCACGCCGACAAGAGGCCGCAGCGCTCTCGTGGATCGATCGTCTCGCGATTCGGACCAGTGGCGCGCGCCAGGCGGTCGCGGAGCTGTCGGGGGGCAATCAACAAAAGATCGCCGTCGCCCGACTGCTCCACCACGACGTGGACGTCCTCATCCTCGACGAGCCGACGCGAGGCATCGACGTCGGGAGCAAAGCGCAGATCTATCAGCTCCTCGACACGCTGGTGGCTGATTCGTCACCACGGCCACGTGCCATTCTCCTGGTCAGCAGCTATCTCCCCGAACTCCTCGGCCTCTGCGACCGCATCGCCGTCATGCGCAAGGGCCGGCTGTTGCCGGCGCAGCCCGCATCGGACCTCACCGAGCATCAACTCGTGATGGACGCGGCGGCCGGCGAGGGAGCCGCATGACCACGCGGCGATGGGTCGAGACGGCGGGTCCACTTCTGGGCCTGCTCTTCGTGTCGATTGTCTTCGGTGCGCTGATCGGTCCGCGATTCTTCTACGGCGCGAACCTGGAATTGATCGCCCGGCAAACCGCGATCGTCTGTACCGCGGCGCTCGGCATGACGATGGTGATCATCGCGGCGGGAATCGACTTGTCCGTCGGATCCGTCGTCGCGCTCACGACCGTCGTCATTGCCGTGCTGCTGCGGGCCGACGCGAGTCCGACGTCCGCCGCGCTCGCCGGGATCGGCGCCGGGGCGTTCGTCGGCGCCCTCAACGGCGCGCTGATCACGGGGCTGCGGGTCATCCCCTTCATCGTCACGCTCGGAACGATGATCCTCGTGCGCGGCGCCGCGAAGGGATTCGCGGACGAGCGGCGGGTCGAGGCGCCTGCCACATGGCTGAACGATCTGCTGCGGGCGGTCGATCCTGACAGCTTCATCATCGTGCCGGCGGGCATCTGGCTCGTGGCGGCGCTCTCATTGCTGGTCGCGGGAACACTGGGCTACACGCGGTTCGGACGCCATCTTTTCGCGATCGGCTCCAACGAACGCACCGCGCGTTTGTGCGGCGTCTCGGTCGAGCGCACGAAGATCGGCGTCTACGCCGCCGCGGGTGCGCTCGCGGGAGTGGCCGGCGTGCTCCAGTTCTCGCGCCTGTCGGTCGGCGATCCGACGGTGGCCGCGGGCCTGGAGCTTGACGTCATCGCCGCGGTCATCATCGGCGGCGGCAGCCTCAACGGCGGGCGGGGATCGGTATTGGGGACGGTCCTGGGCGCGTGCACGATGGCGGTGATCACGATCGGCTGCTCGCAGAAAGGCCTGCCGAACTGGGTCCAGCAGATCGTCACCGGCGTGATCATCGTGCTGGCCGTCGCCCTGGACCGCTGGAGGAACAAGTGAAGATCACCTCGCTCGAGGTGCTCGACATTCGATTCCCGACGTCGCTGACCAACGCGGGCACCGACGCGACGCACACCGACCCGGATTACTCGGCGGCCTACGTCATCCTGCGCACCGACTCTCCACTCGAAGGCCATGGGCTCACGTTCACCATCGGGCGCGGCAACGAGGTCTGTGCGCTCGCGATCGACGCCTACCGTCCTCTCGTGGTCGGCCGCAGCCTCGCCGACATTACGTCCGACTTCGCGTCATTCTGGCGCGCCCTGGCGGGCGAATCGCAGTTGCGATGGCTGGGGCCGGAGAAAGGCGTGATCCACCTGGCGCTCGCCGCCATCGTGAACGCCGTCTGGGATCTCTACGCCAAGGCCGAAGGGAAGCCGCTCTGGAAGCTGCTCTCGGACATGACGCCGCAGCAGATCGTCTCGTGCATCGACTTCCGCTACATCACGGATGCGCTCACGCCGGAAGAGGCGTTGGAAATCCTCGAGCGCCAGCGGCCAACCAAAGCCGAGCGTGAGGCGTTCCTTCTCGCCCACGGCTACCCGGCCTACACGACCTCGGTCGGCTGGTTCGGGTACTCCGACGAGAAGATCCGCGCGCTGTGTCGCGAGGCGCTCGCCGACGGGTGGACGCATTTCAAGGTCAAGGTCGGCGGCACGCCCGACGATGACGCACGGCGCGTGGGATTGGTGCGCCGGGAGATCGGTCCGACCAACAAGCTAATGATCGACGCCAACCAGCGATGGGATGTCGGCGAAGCCATCACGCGGGTCAACGACCTCGCGAAGTTCGACCTGTGGTGGATCGAGGAGCCAACCTTCCCGGACGACGTGCTCGGCCATGCCACGATCGCCCGCGGTGTCGCGCCAGTGCGGGTGGCGACCGGTGAGCACTGCGCCAACCGTGTCCTCTTCAAGCAGCTGATGCAAGCCCGCGCGATCGGCGTCTGCCAGATCGACAGCTGCCGGGTCGGCGGCGTGAACGAGAACCTGGCCATCATGCTCATGGCCGCGAAGTTCGGGATCCCCGTGTGCCCGCACGCCGGCGGCGTCGGTTTGTGCGAACACGTCCAGCACCTGTCGATGTTCGATTACGCGGCGATCTCGGGGACCATGGAGGACCGCGTGATCGAGTTCGTCGATCACCTGCACGAACACTTCGTGGACCCCGTCCGCATCGTCCGCGGACGCTACATGGCGCCGATCGCGTCCGGGCTACGGCGTCGAGATGCTGCGCGAATCCCGAATTCGCTACGCCTACCCCGGTGGCGCCGCGTGGGCTTAGCCGCGGATTACGCGGATTGACGCGGATTCACGCGGATCGCACTCTCGTCGAGACCGCTTGGGGGCAGCGGCCGCGCCTTCGCGCGGCCCGCGGGTAGGGGTACACGCGAAAACAAGCGCCCCGTTCGATTCATGGGGGCGTTTGTTTTCGCGTGTACCCCTACCCGCTGGTCGGCGGCCCTCCGGGCCGCCGACCGCTGCCCCGTACCAACGCTGTCGGCGGTGTGGGTCAATCCGCGAAAATCCGCGTGAATCCGCGTCCTAAATCCGCGTACCGTAACGGCTTCCCAATTGAGCAACGCTGCGGCGGCTTCTAGGATGTGGCTGGAGGCGGAATGAAGCTTGTTGCCCTGAGCTGTATGCCTGGCTGTCGCGGTGATATCTGGCGCGCAACGAAGCCGACGACTGCATCCCGAAGGGCACCTCAAATCTGTGGAGAGACTTCGTCAACGCGCGCCGCAGCGGGGCTGAGCCGATCCTCCCCGACTTCTCGTACGCGGGTTATCACTACTCCAATCGCGCGATCCCCGACGTGAAGGGGCCGGTCTTCCGCGTGACCGACTACGGCGCCACACCCAATGACGACACCTACGACGATTCGAGTATCCAGAAAGCGATCGCTGCCGCGTCCGCGAAGGGCGGCGTCGTGCTGTTCCCTGCCGGCCGGTTCCTCGTCAGCCCGACCAGCGATCCGAAACAGACCATCGACATCTCCGCCGGCAACATCGTCCTCCGTGGTGCGGGCGCCGGGGACGGCGGCACTGAGATCGTCATGGACAAGATGAAACCGGGCGGCGTTATGTTCCGTGTCGCGCCGCCCGACACCGCGTCGACGGACCTTACGACGATCACCGCCAATGCCCGGCGCGAGACCTTCGAGGTGGAAGTGGCGGATCCGTCGAAGCTCCGCGCGGGCCAGCGGGTGGTGATCCGCTATCAGAATCCGGCCTACAACAAGATCTACTTCGGCGAGCTCGAGCTCAGCCCCAAGTGGACCCGCGTGCTATGACAACGGCATGTCGTTCGCCGAAGCGCACCGGATCGCGGCGATCGACGGCCGGCGCGTTCGCTTCGAGGAGCCGCTGCATTTCTCGATCGTGATGAACGCCGCACCCTTCACGCTGCGGAGCCTTCCCGTGCTCGAGGAGGTCGGAATCGAGGACATCCGCTTCACCGGGAAGTGGAATGAATACCCGGAGCCGTTCGTCCATCACAAAGACACGAATCACGACACAGCCTGGAGCATGTTCAGCGTGAGGCAGGTGGCCAACGGCTGGATGCGCCGCCTGGAATTCCGCCACGTGAACCAGGCCATCAACGGCGACACGCTGGTGGCGTTCACCTTCGATCGCATCCGGTACACGGGCAAGCAGGGCCATACCTCGATCCACGCGCGACGCGGCTACGGGGTGTTGATGAAAGACAACGAAGACACGGCCGCCTTCGATCACGGTCCGAGCATGGGCTACAACGCGGTCGGCACCGTCATCCTGCGGCACAAGATGCAGGTGGCCCAGCAGATCGACAGCCACGGCGGCGTTCCCTTCGCGACGCTGTTCGACGACGTGACGGGTGGAATCTTCGAGGACAACGGCGGCCCCTACGAGAACTACCCGAACCACGCGAAGTACATGGTGTTCTGGAACTTCGAACACCGAGCCAAGAAGGACCACGTCTACGACTTCTGGAGCGTCGAGAAACGCGAGAACAACACCTTCGCCCTGCCGATCTTCGCCGGCTTCAGATCCGACCGCGCTGTGGTATTCACCGACGAATCCCGCAAGGTCGCCCACAACGAGTCCCGCGGAACCCGAGTCACACCGGCATCTCTATTCGAAGCGCAGTTGAAATTGCGCGGATGTCGCGCGAATTAACGCGAATTGACGCGGATCGGGCCCGGTGAGTACCGACTGCACCTTCGGCTTCCGTGAAACTGACTGGAGCTGTCGGGGGCCGGCCTTCGGCCGGCGACGTGAGGGACAGGAAATCGGAAAACACAAGCCACGGATAACAGCCCGCGTGGTTTGTGTTTTCCGATTTCCTGTCCCTCACCCGCGCGTAGCGCGGGCCCCGACAGCTCGGTGTGGGAGAATCCGCGTCAATCCGCGTTAATCCGTGTCTTAAATCCGCGTGCCGTAACGGCCTCTCGATTGAGCCACACTGCTCCGACTTCTAGGATGTGAAGGATGCGAGTCGTCTCCTTGGCCGTCGCACTTGCCGCAGTGGCTGTCGTCTCGGCCGAGCCGCAGGCGCCGCAAGCTCCCCAGCCGGCGACGGCATCCACGTTGTGGTATCGGCAGCCAGCCAGTCAGTGGGACCACGCGATGCCGATTGGGAACGGCCGCCTGGGAGCGATGGTCTTTGGCAACGTCAACCGCGAGCGGATCCAGCTCAATGAGCACTCGTTGTGGCTCGGCGGGCCACGCGAGCGCGATAACCCGGACGCCTACAAGCACCTCGCCGAGGTTCGGCGGCTCTTGTTCGCGGGCGCACCGGCCGAGGCGTACCGGCTGGCCGACAAGTACCTGATGGGGCGACCACAGCGGCTGCTGTCCTATCAAACGCTCGGGGATCTGCGCCTCACGTTCGACCATGAGGACACGATCAGCGACTATCGGCGCGAATTGGATCTCGATGCCGCGGTCGACCCGCGTGTCGTATCGCGCCGGCGACGTACGGGTGCAACGCGAGGTGTTCGCGAGCCACCCGGACCAGGTCATCGTCGTCCGCATCACGGCCGATAAGCCGAAGGCGCTCAACGTGTCCATCTGGATGGATCGCCTGCAGGACACCGTCACGTCGATCGACGGCGACGACCGGCTCGAGATGGCGGGAGCGCTCGAGGGCGGCAAGGGCCTTCGCTTCCACGCGACCGCGAAGGTCATCTCCGATGGGACCCGCGACACGTTTCCGGAACGCATCGCGGTGGAGAACGCCTCCGCGATCACGATCCTGATCGGCGCGGCGACGTCATATCGGGGCGGCGATCCACGGTCGCTTGCCAACGCACACGTCGCGGCCGCATCAACAAAGACCTACGATCGCCTGCTCGCCGCGCACGTGTCGGACCATCAGCGGCTGTTCCGTCGCGCGTCGTTGCAGCTCGGCGGCGCGGACGTGCCGGACGTACCCACCGACGAACGGCTCGAGCGCGTGAAGAAGGGGACGGAAGACACCGGCCTCGAGGCGCTCTACTTTCAGTTCGGGCGATACCTACTCATTGCCAGCAGCCGCCCGGGCGGACTTCCGGCGAATCTCCAGGGACTCTGGAACGACAGCCTCCACGCTCCCTGGGACAGCGACTATCACCTGAACATCAACCTGCAGATGAACTACTGGCCGGCCGAGGTCACCAATCTCGCCGAGACGCATCTTCCGCTCTTCGACTATCTCGAGTCCTTGCGCGAACCTGGACGCAAGACCGCACGCGTTCACTACAACGCGAATGGGTTCGTCGCGCACCACATCTCCGACATCTTCGGTTTCACGAGTCCCGGCGACCTGCCGCGCTCGGGGCTGTGGCCGACCGGCGCCGCATGGCTGGCGCAGCATCTGTGGGAGCACTACCAGTTCAATCCGGACCGCGCATTCCTGACGCGCGCGTATCCCACCTTGCGCGAGGCCTCGTTGTTCTTTCTCGATTACCTGGTCCCGGACACCAAGGGCCGCCTCGTGAGCGGCCCTTCGGTCTCTCCCGAGAATCGCTATCGGCTCCCCAACGGGCAGGTCGGAATCCTGTGCATGGGGCCATCGATGGACCACCAGATCATTGAAGGGTTGTTCGCACAGACGATCCGCGCCGCCGAGACGCTGGGCGTGGACGCCGAGCTGCGCGTGCGCCTCGAAGCAGCGCGCCAGCGGCTCCCGCCGCCGCAAGTCGGGAAGCACGGCCAGATCATGGAGTGGTCCGAGGACTACGATGAGCCCGAGCCTGGCCACCGGCACATTTCACAGCTCTTCGCGCTGCATCCCGGCGATCGCATCTCCGTGCGAAAGACGCCGGCACTCGCACGAGCCGCCCGCGCCACGATCGAACGACGGCTCGAACACGGCGGAGGCCACACGGGCTGGAGCCGCGCGTGGATCATCAACTTCTGGGCTCGCCTCGAGGACGGCGAACGCGCGCACGAGAACCTCGTCGCCTTGCTTGCAAAGTCGACCCTGCCGAACCTTTGGGACCTTCATCCACCGTTTCAAATCGACGGCAATTTCGGCGGCACCGCAGGGATGGCTGAAATGCTCCTGCAAAGCCACGCGGGAGAGGTGCATCTGCTCCCCGCCCTGCCGCGCGCCTGGTCCAATGGATCGTTCACCGGGCTTCGCGCGCGTGGCGGCGTCGAGGTCGATCTCACGTGGCGGGCCGGTCAGGCGACCGCCGCGACCCTGCGCGCGACCCACGACGCCACGCACCGACTTCGTGCGCCGCAAGGCCAGCGCCTGGTCCGGGTTACGTCGGGCGGCGTTAACCTGACGTTCGACACACGCGACGGGGCGGCCATACTTGCGCTTCGAGCCGGTCAGACGTACCAATTAACCTTCACTGCCGCGAACTGAGGAGGATCTGTGTTGAGGAAGCCGCTGACAATCATCATCGTGACCGCTGCGCTCGTAGGACCAGCCGCGTGGTTTCTGGCGGCATCGCAAGAGGCCCCCGCCCGCCAGGCATCCGGTGGCTACGTGCTCGAGCGCGACGCCGAGGTAGCGAAAGACGAACCGGGCACCCACCAGGGTGGCGGAATGACGGTTGGCTACTCCTTCTTCAGCAAGGTCCCGAATCTCAAGCTGGTCTTCCGCAAGCGCGCGCTCAAGCCCGGATCCGGGATCGGATACCACATGCAGAAAGAGGACGAGATCTACTACGTCCTCAGCGGCCGCGGCGAAATGACGATGGACGGGAAGACCTTCGAGGTAAAACCCGGTGACGCGATCCTGACCAGACCGGGGGCCTCGCACGGCTTGAAGCAGATCGGGAAAGAAGACCTCGTCATCATGATCAATTACGAGCAGGTCCCGAAGCCGCAGTAACGCGCTCGAACGAGACGAGGCCAGACGGCGGCACATCGAGCTCGACGAGCCCTTTCCCCAGCGTCATCTGCCCCTGCGTGACCGTCCGACCCAGGCAATCGCGGATCTCGTAGCGATACGTCCCGAGAGCCTGGGGGACCGATAACACCACCTGCCGCGAGCTCTTGGCATTGACGACGTCGATGCGTGCCGTCGGACGCGAGCGGTCGATGGTGAGGACGAGATCGGTGTACAGCGCCACGACCTGTTTGTCGCCCGCGTATCCGCGCACCAGGGGATAGTTCATCGTCGGGAACGGTGCGTCGAGGTCCCCTTTCACGAGGACGTCCCGGTTGCGGTTGTAGTAATCGAGATAGAACTTCGTCATCGCGAGATGCTCCTTCGGAATCTCGCGCAGCTTCACGGAGACCTGCGGCACCGTGAAGAGAATGTTCAGCAACTGCAGCGCTGCCTTCTCGACCGGTTCGGTCTCGTGCCACATGATCATGTCGCCGTGCACGGCGGTCGTCCCGCCGAGCAGCCGCAGATCGATGCTCTTCACTCTGTTGGTCAGATAGGCATTCGGACTGTCGCTGGCGCGGAACATATTCCCGTATTTGCGGATGAGCGGACCGATGTACGGCTGGCGGAATTCCAGCATCACGTCTGGATTGATCTTCTTCAGTTCGGCGATGACGTCGGTCATCAATCGGTCGGCCCCCTCGTTCACCGAGGCGTAATCGCGTCCTCCGCCGGCCTCCAGCACCGTCTGCTCGTCGGCGACGAAGCGATCGATGAAATCGAGCTTGAAGCCATCGAGCTTCCATTCGCGTAACGCCGTTCGATAGATGTCGATCAGGTACTCCCGCACCTCCGGATAGCGCGGGTCGAGCGTGTACGCCGCGAGGCCGGTCGGCGTGAAGCGCAGCGACTTGTCCTTGAACCGCGCCACCATCGACGCGTTCTTGCCCACGAATGGCACCGCGTACCAGAGGACGACCTTGACCCCGAGCTTCTGACTCCGCTCGACGAACGCCTTCATGTCGGTCATGCGTTCCGGCTTCCAGTCCCCGGTAAACGCGTAGCCGCGATTGGTATCCAGCGTCTGCCATCCGTCGTCGACGATGATCGACTCGAATCCGAGTGGCTTCGCGACCTCGAGCTCTTTCAGCAATTCCGCCGAGTCGACGCTCTGGTGGTAGTTGTACCAAGTCGAGTAGACCGGCCCCCACGCGGCTGCGGGCACACGGGCCGGCGCGTATCCCGGTTGCGCCGCCCACCATTCAGCGACGGCCTTCAACGCGGTCTCGTACGGGACGTCGCGCCGATCGAGGCGCACCGAAGCCTTGTATTCGGTGACCTGCTTGTGCGGCTCGCTGAAGAAGATGACCTCGTTGTAGATCCAGCCGTCCTCCTCGCGCACCCCGGAGCCGATCTGGATGGTGTTCAACGCGTCGGACACCGCAAACGTCAGGACGTTGCGATTCGTGCTGCTGAACAGCGCGCTGACCGGCGCCTCCTTCGCGAACATCGTCGGCTGCAGACGTCCGCTCGTCCAGTCAGGACGGATGGCCTTGTTCAAGACACGCGAAGTCATCCAGTGGCCGGCGACATCATGGGACGCGATTCGCCACTTGAGCGCGACCCGCGGCGGCTGCGCGGGACGCGGACTCGTCAACGTCAGATCGAGCCGCTCGACGCCGTCGCCGATCTTGACGACGTCGGTTTTCAGATCGAACCCGCCCAGTTCGCTCGTAATGCCAACTTCGAAGCCCGCGACCGTCACCGTCCGCGCCGGCTGCGCAGGCAGCTGCGTGCCGAGCAACAACAGAAGCGGGACCACTCGATTCAGCATGGTTCACAGTATGAAACTTGCGGCGGCGGGATGGCTTGCGGCGCCCGTTACTGAGACGCGGATTTAGATACGCGGATTCGCGCGGATTAGCGCGGATTCTCGGGTCGGCGACCGCGCTTCGCGCGGTTAGCGGGCGGCACGAGCCACGAAAACAAACGCCCGTGGCTAGTCAGGGCGCTCGTTTTCGCAGCTCGCACCGCCCGCTCCCGTCGGCCTGCGGCCGACGGTCGCCGACCCTCGCTCACGCAATCGGGGCAAGCAATTGGTGAGATCTCCCATCGCGTACCGCTTAAACGTGACGCTCTTGCCAAAGTTCACGAGGAAGCCGATTCCACCGCCAGCGCAGCGGAGGTAGTTGAGGATCTGCTTCTCGGCGTGTGCCTCGTCGATGGTTGCCAGAGTCTTCACCTCGATCAGTACCGTGTCGTTCACGATGAGATCGGCAAAGAACCGGCCGACGAGTTTGCCGCGGAAGAACACGCTGATAGGCACGTCGATCTTCGCATCCAGTCCCCTGTCGATCAGCACGATTTGCAGAGATCGTTGGTTGACCCGTTCCGGGTAGCCCGGCCCGAGCTCGTTTGCGGTCTCGTAGAAGCCGCCGATGATCGTTTCGGTGAGGTCCCAATGCGGGGTGTTGGCGAGTATTGACATGCCGACTCGTATCGCAAACGCGCGGCCGGACAGATTGCTGGGGAATTCGCCAACGTCGGTTCAATTGGTCGCAATTACTGCACTGTCAAGCCGCTGAGAAGATCGCAACAATCGCACCGGGTCAGCGCGTCGCGCGCCAGCGCGGCGCAGTGGGGTGGCGGATCGCGCGAAGGCAAGCGCCGGATAAGCCAGCGGCGTTTGCTTTCGTGCGAGCCGCCAGCCCACCAGGTCGGCGGCCGCAGGCCGACGACCGCTGACCCTGCCGAGACGCGGCGACTGTGGAGCAATCCGCGTAAATCCGCGTAAATCAGCGCTTTTAATCCGCGTAGTAACAGCGCAGCGCTTCCCCTCCCCGGGCGTCGCGACTATCCTTGCGGGGAAAAGCGTCTAGGAGGCACCGTGTCCGACTTGAGTAGCCCCACCCGCCGCGAGTTCGTGAAGACCGCATCAGCCGTCGCGGCAGCGTCGTTGGTCGGTATTCCGCCGCTCGAGGCAGGGCAGAGCAAACGGCGTTACGCGATTGTCGGCACCGGCGACCGGGCCACCGGCATGTGGGGACGGCCAATCCGCGAGGAGTACTCCGACGTCGTGGACTTCGTGGGTCTCTACGACATCAACCCCAAGCGCGCGCTCACCTCGAAAGGCGATGATGGGCGTGAACTGCCCCACCTTCGCCTCGTTCGACGAGATGTGCGATAAGGCGAAGCCGGACCTGCTGATGGTGACCACCGTCGATGCGTTCCATTCCGAGTACATCGTCAAGGCGCTCGACCGCGGCATGGACGTGATGACCGAAAAGCCGATGGTCATCAACGAGCAGCAGTGCCAGGCGGTGCTCGATGCGGAGGCGCGGAACAAACGGAAGATCATCGTCACCTTCAACTACCGGTACGCGCCGAAGCACCGGACGGTAAAAGAAGTCCTCATGTCGGGGGAGATCGGCAAGGTTTTGTCGGTCGATTTCGCCTGGTACCTGGACGTGCTACCACGGGGCCGACTACTTCCGCCGCTGGCACCGGCTGCGGAATCGTGGCGGCAGTCTCCTCGTGCACAAGGCGACCCACCATTTCGATCTCGTCAACTGGTGGCTGGCGGCGGACCCGGTGGAAGTCGTCGGCGACGGCCAGTTGCGCGTCTACGGCAAGAACAGTCCGATCCGGCACTCACACTGCCGGCCGTGTCCTCACAAGAAGGAGTGTCGTTTCTACTACGACATCACGACCAATGCGAACCGCATGCGGCTCTACGTGGCGAACGAAGACGCGGATAACTACCATCGCGACGGCTGCGTCTTCCGGGAGGACATCGACATCTTCGACACGATGTCGGCGATCGTGAAGTATTCGAACGGCGCGACGATGAGCTACTCGCTCAATGCGCACATGCCATTCGAAGGGTTCCGCGTGGCGTTCAATGGCGAGAAGGGGCGCCTGGAGGTCCGCGACTACGAGCGGCAGCCCTGGAAGCAGCCGCGGGGGACGAAACCGAGATCTACGTGACGAAGAGCTTTGGCGAGCGGCGCCGGGTTCCGCTGGTGGCCGCCTCCACGGCGGGCGGCCACGGGGGCGGCGACACGAGGCTGCGCGACCTGATCTTCCGGAAGGCGGCGGCGCCGGACCACATGAAGCTGCCGGATTCGCGCGCCGGCGCGATGTCCTGCCTGACCGGCATCGCGGCCCGGAAGAGCATCGACGAAAAGACGGCCGATCAAGATCGCGGACCTGGTGCGGTTCGCCTAGGGCCATGCCACGGCGGTCGATCGGGACGGCGCTCGCGATCCTCTGGGTGACGCTGGTACCCGGAGGAGGCGCGCAAACGCCGGCGACGGTGAGCAGCCCTGATCGCTCGCTGGCGCTCACGGTCCTGCCGGCTGACGGTCACCTGACGTGGAGCGTGCGCGCCGCGCAGACGGTGGTCATCGAGTCGTCGGCGCTCGGCATCCTCGTCGATGGAGTTGACCTCGGCCAGGGCGCCACCCTCGGACGGATCGAGTCGTATCGGGTGGACGACAGCTACCCCTGGCGCGGGATCAAGTCCGAGATCAAGTACCGCGCGAACGGCGTGCGCATCCGCGCCGTGCATCCTTCATCCAGGACCGACTTCACGATCGACGTCCGCGTCTCGAACGATGCGGCGGCCATTCGCTTCGTGGTGCCCGGCCGCGGCTCGCGCGTCCCCGATGCTGCCATGCGCTTCGCACTCCCGGCCGGCAGCACCGTGTGGTCGCATGGGCTGCGCGATCACTACGAGGCCATCTACGAGAAGAAACTGATCGCCGAAGTGCCCGCCGGCGAGTGGGCGGCGCCCCCGATCACGATCAAGCTGCCGAACCAGGCGGGGTACGCCGCGATCATGGAGTCCAATCTCCGCAACTACGCGGGGATGGCGCTCCAAGCGGATGGGCGTGGCGGTTATCTCGAGCGGCTGGGTCACAGTCACCCGCCGGGCTATCCGTATACGCTGCGATACGGAGAGGACAACGCGAAACGGCTTGCCGTGCCGGCGGCGATCGAGGGGGAAATCACGACGCCGTGGCGCGTCGTGTCGTTCGGCCGCGATCTGAACGCGCTGGTGAACAGCGACGCCGTGCACGCGCTCGCCGACCCGCACGATCCTTCCCTGTTCCCCCTTGGCAGCCGCACGCCATGGATCACACACGGGCGCGCGGTCTGGCGCTACCTCGATGGCGGCGAGAACACGCCCGCCGGTATCAAGGAGTTCTCGAAGCTGGCCGGCCAGCTCGGATTCGAGCACCAGGTCGTCGAAGGCCAGTGGGCGCGCTGGAGCGAGGACGAACTCCGCGATGTGATCGAGTACTCAAAGGCACAAGGGGTCAGCCTGTGGCTCTGGCGGCACAGCAACACCCTGGGTGACACAGGGAAACGGCGAGAGCTCTTTGCGAGGATTCAGAAACTGGGCGCGGTCGGCTTGAAGGTGGACTTCCTCGACCACGAAGCGAAGGAAGTGATCGACCTCTATCAGGGCATCCTCAAAGACGCGGCCGAACACAAGCTCATGGTCAACTTCCACGGTGCGAACAAGCCGGCCGGCGAAGCGCGCACGTGGCCGAACGAGCTGACACGCGAAGGGATCTACGGCCTCGAACATCGGCGCATGGAACGCTGGGGTCAGTTCAACGCGGAGTTCCCGTTCATTCGCATGCTCGCCGGGCATGCCGACTACACGCCGGTGGTCTTCGGGGAACGGCGAAAGGAGACGAGCTGGGCCCACCAGATCGCCAGCGCCGCCATCCTGACGTCGCCGCTGCTGGTGTACGGCGGGCATCCGGCATCGCTGCTGGCCAATCCCGCCGTCGAGATGATCAAGTCGATCCCCAGCGTCTGGGACGAGACGCGGGTGCTGCCACCATCCGAGATCGGCGAAGTCGCCCTGTTCGCGCGACGCAGCGGGAACACCTGGTTCATCGCGGCGATGAACGGACCCACGGAGCGCACCGTCACGGTCGATCTGAGCTTCCTGCCACGCCGAACCTACCGCGCCCTCATCGTCCGCGACCGCCCGGAGGACGCGGCAGCCGTGCAGGTTGAGACACGCGAAGTCTCTCGGTCGCTCGACGTCACCATGAGAGGCAGCGGGGGCTTCATCGCGCGCCTGCAGTAACGCGGATTTTGAAGACAGGGATTAACGCGGATTAGCGCGGATTCACCACACACTCGCAGCACTTGAGAGCCGGGTGGGACCGCGCTGCGCGCCGGTGTGAGGAGACGTATGAACCAGAAAACAAGCGCCGGGACGGTCGTTCAAGCGGCGCTTGTTTTCTGGTTCATACGCCTCCTCACACCGGCGGCCGCAGGCCGCCGGTCCCACCCGGCTCAGTCGCTGTCGAACACGGCGGAATCTGCGTTAATCCGCGTGAATCCGCGTTCTTAATCCGCGTATAAGCGGGCGACGAAGCCACCTCGGGGACGCATTGGAATGGTGAGGCTGTCGGTCGAAGAGACTCGGCGTGTGGACGTCCGGAACTCGCGGTCGCCGTCACCGTCGGCGATGATCTCCACGGTCCAGGCGCCAGGGCCCAGGAAGCCGAGTGCCACGGTCGCGGTGGTCGCCGCGTCTGCATTCAGTCCACCGACGTACCACGTGCGGCCGGATCGGCGTGCCAGGACGATCGATTGGCCTGGCTCGCCGGAGAGGCCGCGAATCTCGTCCCACGCGGCGGGCACCTCGCGCAGGAAGCGTTTCGGCGCGTCAGGGAGTCCGCGGTAGGCCTCGACGCTGTCGGCAAAATGCTGGATGCCCGATTCGAAGACCACCGACTGCGCGAGTTCGTGCGCGTTCGTGGTGGTTCTCGGAAAGCGGACGTCGGTGAAGGTGACCGGCGTGTAGTCCATGGGCCCGATGACGTTGCGCGTGAAGGGCACGACCGTGTTGTGCCAGGCGGCGCGGGTCGTGAACGGTTGACGGAACTTGTACTGCTCGGCGCCGAACACGGCTTCCATCGACATCAGGTGCGGGAATTCCCGCGACCAGCCGCGGGGAATCGTGCTGCCGTGAAAGTTGACCGCGATCTGGAAGTCGGCCGCGTCCTCGAGCACCTCGCGGTATTGGCGAATGCGATCGGGCTTGTCGCTGTGCCAGAAATCGACCTTCACGCCCTTCACGCCCCAGCGTCTCAGCTTCTCAAATTCGGCGCGCCGTGCGGTACGCTCGTGCATCCGGTCGCGCGGCGCCTCGGTCACGTCGTTATGGGGACCGCCGGAGTTGTACCAGAGGATCGGTGCGACCTTCTTCGCGCGCGCGTGGGCGAGGACCTGGTCGATGGTGCCGACGGTCATCTGGTCCCAGTTCGCGTCGATGAGCGTGTACTCCCATGTCATCTCCGCGGCCAGGTCGGTGAAGGCGTTGAGGTCGTTCGCGTTCTTCGGGCTATCGCTCTTCGACCACCAGCTCCACGACGAGCGACCGGGACGAATCCAGCTGACGTCCTGCAGTGCGGTCGGCGGCGAGAGGTCGTTGATGATGTCGGACTCCAACAGCTTCGCCGCGGTGTCGGCGATCGCAACCACACGCCACGGCAGCACCCAGGGCAGCGTGAGAGGACGGATGGATCTCGCCGACGCCAAGACCTTCTTCGGGATCGGGGAACGCGATCCGGTAGATGCCACCGGGGGCATCCGCGGCCAGGTGCGCGCCCGGGTAACGGCCGTCCAGCGACGATTCGGAGATGAGCAGCCACTTCCCCGCCGGCGTTTTGAAGAGTCCGGGGAACGACCAGCCGTCCCGCTGCGGCGCCTCCTGCCCGGCCGCGACCTCCTGGTAGAAGTCCTCGTAGGCCGGCCCGTAGCGATGGACCCGCTGCTGCGGTTGCAACCATCCTCGCGAACCCGGCGGGACGGCGAAGCCGGTCATCTCGCCGAAGACCCGCCGCTCCTGCGTGTCACTCTCGGGAAACCGATAGCGAATCGCGACGCCGTCGTCATGCGCGCGCAGGATGACGTCGAGCCGCGCGTTGCGCGCGTTGACGAATGACACCGTTTGCTCGCGTCCGCGGACGCTGTGCTGCCGCCGTTTGCCGTGTGGCGTCCGGTACTCCTCGCGGATGTCGCGGATGGCGCTGGCGCTGACGAACTTCAGCCCCTCGCTGAACGCCTGGTCGTGGCGCCTCACTCCGAGCGGCGACCGTTCGAGAATCGACGCCTCTCCGCGCTTCACCTGCCACACCAGTCGACCCTCGGCGATGGAGAGCGAAACGACGTTGCGCCCGTCGGGCGATGGCACCAGCCATTCCTGCGCCGGCGTGGGCTGCCCCGCCGCCAGGATGCAGACGATCAGCAGGAGGCGTTTCATGACCAGCACATTACGGCAGCTGTAACGGTGTCGTCATTTACTTTCACGTTACCGTTTGATATCCCACGCCTGTGATGACGCGCCGAACGTTTTTGTTGAGCGTGCCGGCATTCGCACTCGTCGCGCAGGACCTTACGTCCTGCCTCGATCGACCTCCGCACGCTCGAACGAGACCGAGTCCTCTCGGCAGCCCGCCGCTTCCTGGACAGAGCGCCCCATCACCATCACCGCGTCGTCGAGCCCCCGCAGCGCCGGCGGGCGCCACGATTTTTTCTCCGAGGGGGACTACTGGTGGCCCGACCCTGCGAACCCTGAGTGGCCCCTATATCCAGCGCGACGGGATGACGAATCCCGACAACTTCGTCGCACACCGGCAGGCGTTGATGCGACTGAGCCTCCACGTTCCCGCCCTTGCCGCCGCGTGGATCCTGACGCGCGATCGACGGTATGCCGCGCACGTCGATCGCCACCTGAACGCCTGGTTCGTGGACGCGAAGACGCGCATGAATCCCCACCTGCTGTATGCGCAGGCCATCAAGGGACGCGTTACCGGACGCGGCGTTGGGATCATCGACACGATCCACCTCGTGGAGGTCGTGCGCGCCATCCAGGTGCTTGCCCGCAGGCGGGCGCTCCCCGCCCGCACGGTTGCGGCCGTCAAGGCATGGTTCGGCACCTACACGCAGTGGTTGACGACCCACGAGTACGGAATCGCCGAACGCGACGCGCGAAACAACCACGGCACGTGTTGGGTGATGCAGGTCGCCGCGTTCGCGCAGCTCACGGGACGAACAGACCTGCTCGAGTACTGCCGTGCGCGAGTTCGAACACGTGCTGGTACCGACTCAAATAGCGCCAGACGGCAGCTTTCCGGAGGAACTGCGGCGCACGAAGCCTTACGGCTACTCTCTCTTCAACCTCGACGCCTTTGCGACGGCGTGCGAGATCCTCTCGACGCCGAGCGACAACCTGTGGCGCTTCGAGGCCGCGGATGGCCGCAGCGTTCGCAAGGCCGTCGCCTTCATGGTGCCGTTCATCGAAGACAAGACGCGGTGGCCGCACAAGCCCGACGTCATGTACCACGACCAGTGGCCCATGAGACACGCCGCACTGCTCTTCGCGGCACGCGAATTCGGGGACGCCGCATACCTGAAGTTGTGGCGCCGGTTGCCCGCTGACTCGAGCGTCGAAGAAGTCATCCGCAACTTCTTCATTCGACAGCCAGTGCTGTGGGAAACGCGGATTTAAGACGCTGATTCACGCGGATTCACGCGGATAACACGTCAGCCGAAGATTCTGTGTCGGGGTCGGGCCGCGCTTCGCGCGGGTGAGGAGGCGTATGAGTGCAAACACAAGCGCCGATCGAACTGCTATGGCGCTTGTTTTTCACTCATACGACTCCTCACGCCAGCGGCCGGAGGCCGCTGGCCCGACCCCCGTATGCTGCTCGGGTCAGCTGAGAATCCGCGTTAACCCGCGTTAATCCGGCTCTTAAATCCGCGTCCTAAAAGGAGAACCTCACGCCCAGCTGGATCTCGCGCATTTCACGAGCGGAACGGATCTTCCCAAACGTGGTTGGCGCGTTCACGCTGGTGCCGGGGTTGCCGAGGTTCACCATGTTGAACGCGTTGGTGGCCTCGACGCGGAGTTGCAGCGTGGAACGTCCGCGTAACCGGATGTCGCGAAAGAAGGCAACGTCGATCATCTTGATCCCGGGGCCGTCGACGATATTGCGGCTCGAGTTGCCATCCTGACCGACCGCCGCAGCCGAGAACACCGTGGTATCGAACCACTGCTCGATCGCTTCGCCGCGCGCGCGATCCGGATCGAGTGCCCAATCCCCGTTGACGTTGGCGCGGTCGTTGTTGATGCCGTCGAGGTTGCGGTCCGTTCCGGCGCCGATGGTGAGGCCAGTGCCGCTCCGAAGCGTCACGATCGTCGAGAGGGTCCAGTCGTTGAACAACGCGCCGAGGAACCCATTGTCTCCGTCGTAGTAATCGATGTTCCAGATCGCCGACGCCACGAAGTTGTGGCGGCGGTCCGTGCTCGAGCGGGCGCGCTCGGCGGCGAGGTTGTTCGAGTTCTGCGCCGGATTGGTGGCACCGGAGCCCTGCACGGTGGATTCGCCGAGGCTCGCGTCCTCCATCGCCTTGCCGTAGGTGTAGTACGCCTTGGCCGTCAGCCGGGCGCCGCGCTTCTCACCGGTAATCTGCAACCCGTGATAGTCGGTGCCCATCAGCGACTGAATGAGGTTGATGCGGGAGAGCACGCCGGGCTGGATCGGCCGTCGGGCGTCGACGTTGCCTGCCGTCGCCGTGGAGCTGAACACCGGGTAGTTGATGTCGGGGCTCAGCGGATACTTGCGGCCAAACGCGCCGACGTAGGCGGCCGTGATGCTCACCGACTTCAGGATCTCGCGCTGGACGGCCACGTTCGTCTGGTAGCTGTACGGCAGCTCGAAGTCGAGTGCCGGACCGTAGATGGCGGACGGCGCCAGGAAGCGCGGGTTGGCCGGGTCGTATACGTACGGATACGGCGAGACGCCTCCCGGCAGGTTGCGGTACGGCTCGCTCAGCGAGTACGGCAGGTTGAACTGCTGCCGGATCGTGAACGGCTGGTTGTCGGCGCTCTGGTTCCATTCGTTGCCTGACACGCTGCCGTAGAAGATCCCGAACCCTGCCCGTACGGCTGTCTTGCCGTCTCCCCAGGGATCCCAGGCGGCGCCGATGCGCGGAGAGAAGTTGTTCTTGTCGACCGGCACGATGCCGTCGCTCACCCCTTCGTCACCGGGGAACAAGAGACCGACCGGGGCCGTGGGGACGACGGTGGACTGCCGGCCCTGCACGAAGGTCAGCTTGCGATTCTGCGGATCGACCGGCACGCCCTGCAGGTCATACCGCACGCCGGCGTTGATCGTGAGGCGCGAACCGATCCGCCAGTCGTCCTGCGCGAAGCCGCTGAAGAACCACACGTTGTCGGTCTTCACGATCGGCGCGTCCTGGTTCATCGTCCTGGGGTGACCGAGCAGGAAGTCGGCGAGCGCGTTGCCGGAGCGCGTGCCGTCGAAGCTGAACACGCCGTAGTTGTTCAGCGTCGTATCGTGGATCATTTTTTCGTACGACATTTCCCCGCCCAGCTTGATCGAGTGCTTGCCCCGCGACAGGCTGAACACGTCGCGCACCATCCACAGGTCGCTGCCGGCGGTCGGTCCGAAAATCGCGCTCGAGAGGGTGAAGAAGCCAGAGACAGTGATCTGCGGGAGTGAATTGGGCCCCTGGATGCCGAACTGCGACCCGAGGTCACCGAGCGCGAGGTCCGGGGTGTTCACACGGAAACCGAAGTGGCGCACGTAGGTCGCGCGCAGCGTGTTGACCGCCGTGTTGTTGACGACCCAGTTATCCGACAGATTCAGGTTGTGCTGGTTTCCGCCGAGCTGCTGGCGCACCCACGGGATGTTGCCGCCGCCGAGCAGCGGCTGGTCGTCCTTGCGTCGCGAGTAGAAGTAGCTGGCCGTCAACTGGTGCGTGTCCGTCAACGAGTGGTCGATCTTTCCCTGGAACTCGTCGCCGTCGGTCGGGCGTGCCTCCTCGACCTCGAAGAAATTCGTGCCGGCGATATTGGAGCGCGGGATGAACTGGTCGAGGATCTGTTTCGCCGCCGGATCGAACCGCGACACGGGGATCTGATTGCCCTGAAACACGACGCCGGTGAGCGGATCGCGAATGGCGGCGGTCACCGCGGAGAAGTCACCGTTGCGCTGCGCCTCGGTCGGCACGACCGCGGAGTTCTTGAAGACCGAGCTGTCCTGGCGCAACCCTGAGAAGCTGCCGAAGAAGAAGGTCTTCCCCGTCTTCACGGGTCCGCCGATCGTGCCGCCGTACTGGTGCCGCTCGAGCGGATCCTTGAGACTGCTCGTGCCGGGTGTCCAGCGGCTCGCGTTCAGCGAGTCGTGCCGCATGAATTCGAACATGGAGCCCTGGTAGCGGTTCGACCCGGACTTCGTGATGACATCCACGGCGCCACCGCCGAAGCGCCCGTATTCGGCCGAGTAGCTGTTGGTGACGACGCGGAATTCCTGGATCGCGTCGGGATTGGGGACCAGGTTGCCGGTATTGCGCAAGCCGCCGACGTTGCTTCCGCCATCGAGGTAGTAATTCACCGCGCCGGCGCCGGCATCGGGCGAGCCGTTGACGATGGTGGTTTGCGACGGGTACCCGAACGTCTGGCCGCTCTCAGAGCGATCGACACCGGCCGTGAGCGAGAGCAGCGCGTAGACGTTGCGGTTCACCAGTGGCAGATTCAGGACTTCGGACTGCGTCACGACGCGGCCGAGCGCCGTGGAGGTGGTCTCGACCAGCGGAGAGTCGGCACGCGTCTCAATGATTTCCGTCAGCGCGCCGGGCTCCAGCGTCGGGTCGACTCTGGCGTTGCGACCCACTTCGACCGCGATCCCGGTCTGCACGAACGTCTTGAAGCCGGTCAGCTTGGCCTCGACCCGGTATTCGCCGACCATCAGCAACTCGAGCGAGTAGCGGCCTTCACGGTCGGTGACCTCGGTGCGCACGGCTTGCGTGTTCAGGTTGGTGGCGGTGACCTCGACGCCTGGGACCACTCCTCCCGAGGCATCCCGCACGGTCCCGAGGATCGTTCCCGTTGTGACCTGCGCCGCCGCGGTTGCGGGCAGCAGCAGGGCGGCGGCGAGGGCAAGCAGCGTGTGCCGGGCCATGATGTAACTCCTTAATGAAGCGCTAAGCGGGTGTACAGACAATGACGCGCCCGTCTCTGGGCCCGACGTCGATACCGATGGTTCCCTGGCGGTGTCCGAGCGTCTCCCCCGTCCACAGCTCGCGGAGCGAATGGCGGCGGGACAGCGAGAACGAGAGATGCTGGGGAGCGTCTCCCCAATTCAGCAGGCACACGACGCGGCGATCCTTCAACTCGACCGTGCCGACCTGGAGGGAGTCGTCCTGGAATCGCGCGGCCACGCCGGTGGGCGGCTCGAGCTGACGCAGCATCGCGAGCCGGGGCTCGGCGATCTTCGTCAAGTCGTCACCCGACAGGATCATGCCGCCGGTCGCGTAGATCGCCGTGGCGTGGAAGCGGAACTCGTTTTCAGCAAGCTCGCCGGTGAGAACGATCGCGTCCGGGTCGTTCCACCACAGGCGCCCGTTCTGCCAGTTCCGCATCAGGTTCTGGCGTGCCGTGTCCGAGATCCGTTTCCACTCGCGCTTGATGTCGTGCGAGCTGCGCGAGCCGTGGATCACGCCCATCGACGGCCAGATCGGATGATTGCACCCGAGCACGAAGGCGTCGCGCGTGCCGGCCAGGACCGCCGCCATGCCACGACGATAGGCGTCGATGCGCGTCGCCTTCGGATCGTGGAAACGCCCTCCATGAATCGCACCCCAGAAGTTCGCGTCGAGCTTGAAGTACGTGCAGCCCCATTCCTGTCGCATCGTGGTGAACACGTGGGTGAGGTGCGCGCGGGCATCAGGGTGAGTGCCGTCGAGGGCGTACCACGGGCCGCGGCGCCAGCCGCCGAAGGTGACCGTGTTCGAACGAAGCGGCGTACCGTCCGCATCCTTGACGAACCAGTCGGGGTGCTGCTTGAAGAGCGTCGAACCTTCCTCGGCGATGAACGGCGCGACCCAAATGGCCGGCTCGAACCCGCGTGCGCGAATCTCCTTGAGCACGGTTTGGACGGCGCCACCAAACGCCGCTCCCGTCTCGAGCCAATCCCCCATCGCCGGCTGGTAGCCGTCGTCTATCTGGATGTACTTGAGCCCCGGGATCTTCCTGGCGATCACGTCCAGGTTGTCGAGCACCTGCTGCGCCGTGACGCGTGGGCCGAAGCAGTACCACGAGCACCAGCCCGCCGGGGGCGCCTTGAACTTGAGCGGAGGATGGTTGGCGACGAGGCGAGCCGCGAGGCCGTCGAGGAGCAGGTCTCGATCGCGACCCTCGCTGTAGGTCACGTCCTCGAGCGTCCAGGTTTGTCCGCGATCGAGCGTCAGGCCCTCCGCGTCGACCACCACTTGCAAGGATTTCGGCCGCACGTGAATGGCGCCGGCGAAACGGCGGCAACTGGCGAAGGCGAGCACGTGATGATCGGACGCCTTCGTGGCGAACGTCGCGAGTCCGTAGACGACACGCGCACCTTCGGGCTCCGCAAGCTTGTAGTGTTTCGGGTCGGTGTAGTTGCCGAGGTCCGCCGGCGCGCCGACCGTGCCGCCGTTTTGCGTCAGCATCTGAAAGCCTTCGCCATAGAACCTCGTGTCAGGCGCGAAGCCGTGCTGCACGTCGAAGAGCACGATGTCCTTGATGCGCACCGGCGACGGTCCGGTGTTGGTCACCGTCGACCGGCAGACCGCCCCCTGCCAGGTGCGATCCACTTTCACGTGCGACAGTGGCTGTCCGTCGGGACCACTGACGCGCCACGGCGCGGACGCCAACGATCGCTGCCCGAGCGTCTCGGACACCTGGATCGTGGCGAAGCCGGCAAGCGGCGTCGCAGCGGCCATCCGAAGAAGCTCCCGGCGCGTCATCACCATCGCGCCCGACTTCAGCGCGTGCCTCGATTGACCGACGTTCCGTCGATTTCCACCACGATGACGGTCGCCATCGGGTCGATGATCGGGCGCCGGATGTTCAGGATGGTTTTGCCGCCGTCGCTCTTGAAGTCCACCGGCGAGCCGTCGGCCAGCTGATAGACACGCTTCACGGCGTTGGTCATCGCCGGTAGCTCGAACGCCGCACGCGGTTCCGCGAAGAACGTGAAATAGACCTTGCCGGGCTTGGTCGTGGCCCGCCATTCGGTGCGCTGCAGCATCAGCGGTTGCCCGCGGACGTCCTTGGTGCCTTTGCCGCTCGCCTCGCCGAGCTCCTCGCCCCACGGCGTGGGCCCGGCGCCGTACACCGCCTCGCCGTTCACCTTCAGCCAGTCGCCGGCAGAGCGAAGGACGTACTGACTGGCCTCGGGAATGATCCCGTCGGCGCGCGGACCGACGTTGAGCAGGTAGTTCCCACCCTTGCTGACGATGTCCACCAGTTTGAAGACGATCGTGCCGGGGGATTTCCAGTCGTGGTCGTACGTCTTGTAGCCCCAGGTGTGGTTGATCGTGGCGGGCACTTCCCACGCGGTGTTCTGCACGTTGGGTGGGATGACGTTGTCGCCGGTCGTGACGTAATCGCCCGCCTCACCGAGACGGCCGTCGATCAGCGTCTTGGGTGACAGCTCGCGGACGATACGCGTGAACCGCTTCGCGCGGTCGCCGACGTCCATCATGCGCGGCGTGTCGAACCACACCAGCGCCACGGGGCCGTAGTTGGCGAGCAGTTCCCTGACCTGCGGTTCGGCCTTCTCGCGCAGGTACTTGTCGTACTGCTTCCGCTCCTTCTTGTCGGGACCCAGGTCTGGCCCGAAGTCCCAGTCGTTGCCGGCGCCGTTCGGGTCGTGCCAATCCTGCGACTGAGAGTAGTAGAAACCGAGCGGCATCCCCGCCTTGCGGCACGCGGCTTGGAGCTCCTTCAGAATGTCGCGCTTGAAAGGCGTCGCGTCCACGACGTCGTACGTGCTCACCTTCGAGTCGTACAAGGCGAACCCGTCGTGGTGTTTCGACGTGATGACGATGTACTTCATGCCCGCGTCTTTCGCGAGCTGGACCCACTCGTCGGCGTTGAACTTGACGGGATTGAACTGGCGGGCGAGCTGTTCGTACTCGCGCACCGGGATCTTCGCCCGGTTCATGATCCACTCGCCGATCCCGGGGATGCGCTGGCCCTTCCAGGTGCCGGCCGGGACGGCGTAGAGACCCCAGTGGATGAAGAGGCCGTACTTGGCTTCGTGAAACCATTTCAGTCGCTCGCGCTTCGCGGCCTCTTCTTCGGCCGACGCTTGCGACCGCAGCGGCGCGGGCGCCGCCGCGAGCAGCGCGACGGCCGCCACGGCGGCGAGCGTGCGGGGCCAGCCGGTGCTTACGCGACGGATCTTGGACGGCATTCGACCTCCTCCCGGCCGAGGAACGCGACCGAGAACCGCGGAACGTAACTGCCTTTGGGGACGTCGATGCGAATGCGCGCGTGCGTGAGCTCCTTCGAGTAGACCTCGTCGAGCTTCTGCCGCAACGCATAGGCACGTCGGCGCACGCTGGAGTTGTCTTCGGTGGAGTAGGCCGCCGAGCAGCCGAGCGCCTCGACCCCGATCAAATACTCGTGCAGCGTGGCGCCGCGGCCGGCCAGCTCCATCTCGCAGATGTACTTGAGGAAGTTGCGCACCTGGCTGGCCCGCACAAACGTCGTGCTCGTGAGGACCTCATCGAGGGCCGCGCGCTTTTCGGCGTCGCGAATCTGGTGTGATGCGTCCATAACGTCACTCCCCTGGTTGTCCGGTTGTTGGCAGGAACTCCTCGCGAACAGGTGTGAAGATGTCGATCAGCACGACCTCTTCGTCGAGCATGGTGGCGCCGTGACGGCAGTGCGACGGGAAATGGAGCACGTCACCGGCGCCCGAGATGCGCTCCTTCCCTTCGACGAAGAAGCGCACCTGCCCGCGCTCGACGAGCGTGATCTGTTCGTGCGGATGGGTGTGCACGGCGGTCACCGTGCCGGGGGCGATCGTGAGCCGGCACACCATCAGGTTGTCGCCCCAGATCATCTGGCGCTCGATGCCGTCGGCGATCCGCTCGGCGGCGATCGACTGCCAGTCGCGATGCTGAAAGGCGCCGTTGCCGTTGGTGCTCATTTGACCTCCAGCCGCAGCGTCCACGACGCCGGCGTGCCGGGCGCCAGCGCGACGTCGCGTGCTTCGTATTCGAGATGAAGGGGAACGGCGCCGCGCGCGCCACGCCCGTACGGCGTGTCGCCTGCCGCGGTACGCGCCGTCACGGTGACGGGCCAGGTGCTCTGCTCGACGACAGCGCTCAACGTGCCGTCGCGGCCGGTGAGGGTGTCCACGCGACGGCCTGTCGGCGTCGCGGTCGTCAACGACGTGGCCGTTGACGAGAGAACCACCCGCCACCGCGCGATGCGGACCGGGGACGTCGCGATCAGCCGCTCGGTGCGCACGAGTGCGTGGCGCTCGAGCCGCCATTCGACTTCGGCGGTCATCGGCGGCGTCACCCACTCGGTCGATTTCCCGCCGATGCGCGCGAACCGTGTCCATCGCGCCGTGATCGAGCGGCCGTCAGGTGAGGCGTCGATGGCGTCCGCGCCGTCGGTGGCGACGATGGTCTCGCCGGTCGCCAGCTCCAGGAACGGCACCAGCGCGGGAACCACTTGTTCGACCGGCGCGGCAAAGCCCGGCAGGCCGTGGGGAGCCGGCAGGTAATCGGCGACGCCGGGCCGGGTTCCGGTCGTGATCGGGAGCGCGAAACGCATCTTCCCCTGTCTCACGACCCAGACCCCGGCCTGCCGGTCTTTGGTGCGAAAGAACTCGAAGCGCGCGGCCTCCGCGAGGGTGGGCCCGGCCGGAAACTGCGCGACTCGCTCCTTGGCCAGGCCCGCCATCAACTGCATGTGCGCGTGCGCGAGCTTGCCGAGGAACCCCGCCGTCTGCTGGAACTCGCGGTCGATGCTGATGTACGCGAAGTTCCCGCGGCCGTAGTCGTAAAGCGACAGCAGGTGCTTGTCGTCCTTGAAGTCTTTTCTCAAGTAGCGCCACGCGGCGTGGTAGGCCGCCGCGAGCTGGTCGAGAGGGGCGGGACGAAATTCGGGGTGCAAGGCGAGGAATCCGGCGATCTCGAGGGTGTCGAGGTAACTCACGATCCCGAGGCTGCGGCCCCACGGGTAGCCATAGCCGTCTTCGGCCACGAGGTCCCACCAGAGGCGCATCTGTCGGCCGATCGAGGGACGCAGCGCGTCGAGCAGATCCTTGCGGCCCGCAATCTGCGCGGCCTCCCACACGTAGCGGACGTACTCGTTCGAGTAGCGGTCGTAGCGTCCGGTCGGCAACGCATCGTCGGCATACAGCGCGCCGGCCGTGAATTGCTTCGCGGCCCGGTCGAGCAGCGAGTCGAGCGCGACGCGATCCTTCAGCAGGCCGACGTCCCACGCCATCGCGGCGATCCGCGCGGCGACGCCGAGATAGTTCTCCGGAAGGTTGATGACTTCCTTCTTGACCGGATCGTAGAAGCGATTCGCGTCCAGCAGCGTCATCCATGCCTCACGCTCCTTCGGCGTGAGCGCCTGCCACAGGCGATTCTTCGAGAGGTCGGTGCCGTAGTGCCGGAGCGAGAGCGCGGCGTACAGTTGCGAGAAACGAGTGCCGCCGAGCCGCACCTCGAGGAGCCCGATGTCGCCGATCGTCCGCGCCAGGTCCCGTTCGGCGAGCGTCGTGGCCCCCGACATCTGCGCGTAGGCCGCCAGGGCGCGCATGAACGTTCCCCACGTGTACTCACCCGTCGTCAGCGCGCCGTTGACCCGCTCTGGCGCGGGATCGAGCGACGCGATGGGAGCCAGGTGCGCGGAGAGTTCACGGCTCAAGAAGGAGCGGATCTCGGTATCGAGAGCGGCCGTTGCGACCGTGGAGCCGTCGAGCTGACGCCGAGGTCGCGAGCGCCACCGACGCGAGCAGCACGAGCAGCGGGCGTCGCGTCGCCAGCATTACGCCACCACCGGCGCGGCAAATGCCGGGGCCGCCACCAGCGCCGCGGCCCCCTTCAATCGCGGATGCTCGGTGGCCGCGACCGGCGTGATCGGCGTCGAGGCGGCCGCAGGTGTCAACACCCGCTCGCCGAGCGCCAGCCGGATCGTGTCTCCGACCAGGTCCCATGCGGCAGTGATTTCGCCGCCGACATAAATGCGGGTGGGGTCGATCGCGTTGACGATGGTGGCGAGCCCGAGGCCCAGGTATCTAGCCGTGGATTGCAATGCGGCCGTGGCCTTCGCCTCGCCGTCGCGGGCACGAGCGATCAGGTCATGGACGGTGAACGTCTGCTGCTCGACGGGGATCGGGCCGACGCCTTCCGCCGCGCGACCGAAATAGCGGGCCAGCGTGGCGCGGTTCGAGACGTAGGCTTCCCAGCAGCCGTTCGCGCCGCACGAACACCGCGGCCCGTCGAGCGAGAGCGGCACGTGGCCGAACTCCCCGGCGATATTGTGACGACCGCGCAGCGCCTCTCCGCGAACCACCACGCCGACGCCCAGGCCGTCCGACACACTGACGTAGACGAGGTCCCCTGGTGCCGACCCTTCGTCGCGCATCGTCCAGAGTTGGGCGAGCGCGCAGGCGCGGCCCGAGTTCTCGATTTGAACGGGAAGGCCGGTGGCTGCGGCGAGCGGTTCGCCGAGCGAGACATTGCGCCAACCGAGCGTCGGCGCGTGCAGCACCCTCTTGGTCGAGGTACTCGACCATCCCGGGTACGACCAGGCCAATTCCTTCGCAGGCGTCCACGCCTTTCTGCTCGGCAACGAGCGACGTGATCGTCGCGGCGAGATTCGCGACACACGCGGCCGGATCCTTCACCGTCGGGATCCCAATGACGTCGCCGAGTGGCCTTCCCACGAGGTCCGTCAGCATCAGGTAGGTCTGGCTCGCCCGGATGTCGACCGCGACGATGCAGCGCCGGCGCGATTCGATGTAGAGGAAGGTGGGCTTGCGGCCCCGAACCGTTTCGCCGGTGGCCCCTTCGAAGATCAGTTTTTGCTCGAGGAGTTCGTTGACGATGACGGTGACCGCGCCACGCGTGACCCCCATGGCCCTGGCCAGGTCGGCGCGCGAGATCGGTTGCTGGGCGCGCACGAGGTTGAGCGCGATCCTGCGGTTAATGTCGCGAGACGTGCCCTGCTTGGCGACGCTAAACCGGCTGGGGTCAATTCGGCGCATTAAGTCCTGATTCCCAACAAATGCTGCGATCCGTCCGGCTTTCTGCCACGACTTAATCGGTAAAGCTGCCGTTAATCGCGCCTCGGAACCCGTTGGTCACTGGCTTTTGTTCCAAGTGCGGACAAAATAGGCCCACGTAACGTCTTTGTCAAGCGATTCGCCCGTTACCTTTCACTCCAAGGCCTCCAAAAGAAAAACGCGGACTGAGCCATCTCAATCCGCGTTCATCCCTTTTGGAGTTTGGAGTTTGGCAATTTGAGTTGTCAGCGAGCGCCCCCAGACGCCGCCGTAGGCGGCGTCTGGCCACCGCGAGTGATCCCCATGTCGTTCCAATTCACGATGGAGTTGAAGACCATGTTGAACTCGCCGTGGTTCTGCCAGCGGTAGACCGGATTGTTGGCGAAGAGGACGATGCGCCCCTTGCCGCCGCTTCCGGCAGGGACATCCACCGCGAAGGGCCTGTCCCGAATCTCGTCGGCTCCCCGCATCAGTCCGCTGAGCACCGCCGAATCGCCGCCGACGTAGCGTGCGAGCACGTTCCCCTGGTCGGGCTGTCCGACCGACATCAGCGGCCCGCCGAGGTACTTGATCGGCATGATCCGCTCCGTGTAGCCGTAGAACACCGGATGATCCAGTCGCAGCACTTCGGCGTTGACGAGCGGCCGCGGCGCGTAGAAGTTCGCCGAGGTGCTGCCAGAGGCGTCAACCGTGCGTGTCATGCCGAACTCGGTCGGGAAGCGCACGGCGTTCCCCATCGTGATCAGCGTGCCGCCGCCGTTGAGGAACTGCTGGAAGGCGTCCACGCCTTCGGCCCCGAAGCCGCCGGTGATGTCGTCTGACGAGCCATACATGCCGAGGAACTTGTACTTGTCGCTCTTCACGTAGGGGACCGGCCGTGCCGCCGGCGGCGCAAACACCGTGGCGCGGTTGGCGTTCTGCGTCGGCATCACGATCACGTCGTAGTCGCCGCGCAGGTTTCCCGTCTTCAGGCGCTCCTTGTAGATGAGATCGAACGGGATACCGAACTTGTCAAAGGTAAAGCGCACCCAGCCGATCTCCTGCGTGCCGTTCCACGACGTGTAGATCGCGACGCGCGGAACATCTGCATCGTGCGACGCTACCGTCGGCGCGGACGAAAGGGCGGCTGCCGTCAGCCCCAGCTCCTCGACTGCGGCGCGCACCACCGCCAGGTCGGCCGGTGGAGTGACGATGAACGAGCCGGCGGGGAACTCGATGCCTTCGGCCGTGAAGCTGCGCTCCGCGATCTTCATCGGCACGCTCTTGAGCTTGTAGCGAAGCGCGATCATGTTGGTTGAACCGAAGTGCGCGATCGCCAGGCCCGCCGATCCGTTGCCGGAGATCTTGCCCTTCGCCACCGCCTGCGCCACCGGCGTCACGGCGGCGGTCAGAATCGCCTTGTCCTTGATTTCTTTCACGTCGACCAGCGTCGCGAGTCCCATCGTCCAACCACTGTCGTCGTAGGTGCGGAGGTTCGGGTCAGGGTAGCTCTGACGCTCGAGCAGATTCTTGGCGAGCCTGCCGTACGGCTGATCGCGCTTGATCACGTACGAGCCTGCCGGGAAGGTGCCGTCGCTCACTTTGATCTCCGCGGTCGCCTGGCCGACCTCGATGCGCTGCACGCGCAGGAGGTTCACGAGCGTCGCCACGCGGGTCATGTCACGCTGCACCGGGATCACATACCCATGCGGCGGATCGTTCTTGCCGGCGTCGATCGAGTTCTGCGTCTTGCGATAGAAGTTCTCGAGCACGAGGTTCGGGATCATCGACGTCAGCTGCAGACCGCTCAGCACTCCCGTCTGCATGTAGTTGGTGTTGTTGCGGCGCGAGAAGTTGGTCGCCGCGCCGGGCGGAATCGGAAGCCCGCGATACCACTCACGAAGCTGCCCGCCGCCACGCCCGGTCGGCGGTCCAGCCGCCCCCCCGCGCTGGCCACCCTGCCCGCCGCCGCCACCCGCTTCCGCCTGCTCACCCGCCGGTGCACCTTCCCCGCGCCCGCCACCCCCACGGCCTCCGCGCCCGCCGCGTCCCTGCGCCGCAGCGGCTTCAGCACTCGCAGCACCCGTAGCACTCTGCGGCGGAGCCGCAGCACCCCCGGCACCCCTAGCACCCTGCGGCGCAGCCGCCCCAGCACCCTCCGCACCCCTCGCACCCTGCGGCGCAGCCGCATTCGCCGGCTCGGAGCCCGATTGCGTTTCATACATCCGCATCATGCCGTTGTGGTTGTAGGCCACTGAGCCGAGGTATCCCGGCGACCAGCCGTCCATGAACGCATGCGTGTAGACGCCCGGCATCCCCCACTTCGTCATCTGCGACAGCTCGAAGTTCGAGAAGAACGGAAGCTCGGTGAAGAGGATCGGATCCAGGTTCGGATTCTGCGGAGCGGCGCCGCTGTAGGTGTAGAGCAGCGGCAGCGACTCGTGGAGATCGTGCATGATCGGCGGGTGCGCCGTGAAGTACCAGTCGGCGAGCGCGCGCATCGACATCTGCGACAGGTTAATGTCGCGATTGTTGTCGTGGTAGACGTACTTGCCCCAGTACGGGATCCCCGCGCCGCCACGTCCTCCTCCGCCACCCCCAGCTGCCGGCGCGGCTTGCCCCGAGCGAGCGGCCTGTTCCTCTCGCGTCTTGTAGAACCAGTCGACGTTGCGATCGCGTCCATCGGGATCAGCCACTGGCGTGATCGACACGACGACGTTCTCGCGGATCTGTTTGATGAGCGGCGACGTTTCCGTCGCGAGGCGATAGACGAGCTCCATCAGCATCTCGGAGGGGCCGGTCTCGCCGCTGTGCAGGCCGCCCATCAGGTGATAGTGCGGCTTGGTCGTCGCGATCAGCTGCTTGATCTGGTCCGGCGTCAGCCCGCGCGGGTCGGCAATCTTCGCGAGGTTCTCGCGGTTCTTCTGCAGGTTGGTGATGTTCTCGTCTGACGACACCCACACGACGACGAGCTCGCGATCCTCGTCCGACTTGCCGATCGTTTCTACCTTCACGCGCGGCGTCGCCGCCGCCAGCGCGCGGTAGTACTTGACGATGTCGGCGTAGTAGGTCAGCTTCGCCGGGGCCCCGATGTGATAGCCGAGCACGTCCTTCGGCATCGGCACCCCCTGGACGCGCGGCAGGTGATCCACCAGCGGGCTGATGAAATACGGCTGCGTCGTCCATTCCTTGACCGACTTCTCGAAGTCTGCATCCTGCTGCTGGGCGGGATCGCGCGTTTCGGTAACCATCTGCTGCGCGGGCAGCGAGATGGCGGCGACGACCGCAACCGTAATCGCCAGTGCCCACCAGCGGCGGCGGGAGGCGTGCTCGACTGTCATCTGGAGCTCCTTAGGGAGAGATCAACTCGGAAGCAGCGATTCTACACTCCCACCGGCGCCCCCCCGTTCGCTGGGGTCAGATCTCGATTTTCTATTTCCGTTGGGGTCAGACCCCCGCCCGTTGCGAAAATCGAGATCTGACCCCAGTTGAGGCTGAGGGCCCCGGCGGATTTTTGGAATTTGGAGGTCGGAGCGCAGCCCGTCAGGGCCGCGCGACGATGACCGGCTGAATCCAGGCGACCTGACCGTTACTTTCGATCACTTTGGCCCGTACGTAGGCCTCGTCGCCGCGGAACGTGTAGGTCGCTGGGCTGTCGAGGGCCTCGTGAAGGACGACGCCGTGCTTCCCGATGAACTGGATCCGGTACTTTGCGAAGGTCGTTTTGCGCACGGTGATCGTCATCGCGGTGCGCGTGACTTGAATGTCGTCGAGCACCACGCCGGAGGAGGCGTAGAAATCGCCGCGCTCCATCGCCTCCAGAATCGCGCGCGGCTCGAGGCGCATGGCGCGGACGACGATCCACCCGCGGCCGGGCAAGGCAAGATCTGACCGCCAGGGTTGCTTGAAGGTATGCGCATCATCGACGGCAATGCCGTACAGCAGCACGCCGTTGGAGAGGATCGAGTCCCACGCCGCCTCGAGCCCCGGCACTCCCCCGCCGCCGAGGCTGTTCACCATCGGGTGGCCGCTGTAAATCTCGAACAGCTTGTTGTTCTTGACGTTCTGGAGTTGGTCCGCGGTCAGCGCCCAGGTGAAGTTGGGGTGGTTGATGTGCGGGACACCCGACTGTTCGCGAATCGCGTCGATGGTCTTTTGCAGGATGTCGAGAATCGAGGTACCGCTCTGGCGGCCGATGCGCGCCTTCGTGTCGAGGCCGTTGACGTGAATCGACTTTCCCTCGAAGGTGTTGGTGACTTCTTCACCGCGCATGAGCATGAATCGGCCGGGCGCGGCGAACTTCCCGGTCAATTCATCAATACGCGTGTGGACGTTGTGGTCGCTGAGGACGAGGAAGTTGTAATCGCGCTCGCTGTACCAGCGCGTCACGTCGTCAGGGGAACTGTCGCCATCGCTCTCGGTGGTGTGGGTGTGCGTGTTCCCCTTGAACCACTGCGGTGCCGGCGGCGTCCCTTGCGGCGGCACGGTCGCGCCGAGCACGCCCGGCACGACGAGGGTCGTCAGCAGCCACGGAGCGATGCGCATGAGGCGTGCATCGTACGTGCAATTCCCTCAGAGCGCCACCTTGACGGCGAGCCAGATGAGCGCCAGACCGGTGATGGCGTCCAGCGTGCGCCGCGGCGCGCCGGAGGCCAGCACCCGTGCCAACGTCGCGCCCGCCAGGGCCCACACCGTGTGCCACGTGAACGCCATCCCGACGTGGATCGCCGTCAGCGTCAGCGCGCTCTTGGTAAAGGGGGCGTCGCGCGGGATGAACTGCGGCAGCACGATCAGGTAGAAGGCGGCGATCGAGGGATTGAGGAAGTTGGTGAGGAACCCGGACGTCACGCTTCGCCAGTCGCCGGTGTCGGCGTCGCCCGCGGCCGGTCGGCGCGACCCGTGCGGATGAAACGCGTGGCGAAGCGACATCACCCCGAGCCATAAGAGGTACGCAACACCGGCAATGCGCAGCAGCAACCACACCGAGGGCCAGCGCTGAAGGGCAATGGCAAAACCGAACGCCGACAGGAGGCCGTAACACACATTGCCGGTGTTGCATCCAAGCGCGGTCAACAACCCGGCGCGGGCCCCGCCGGCGATGCTGTTGCGCAGCACCACCGCCGTCGAAGCGCCCGGGGTGGCGACGAGCGGGAGGGTGACGGCGACGAAGCCCCAGATCGGCAGCAAGTCGCCTGCATGGTACCTCCGTCAGAGAAGAGCTTCGGAGACCTGGGCGCTTGACATGGACGGCGCGATCGTCCTACTCTCCGATTGTTCGCATTCGCTGCGGACGCTTATCCAGAGTGGCTGAGGGAACAGGCCCGCTGAAGCCACAGCAACCAGGCGCCTAGAGCCCCGGTGCTTCTTCCTGCCCGATAAACGGGAGAGATAAGAGCCTCGGTAGACCGTCCCGGTCTTCGAAGAACTCGCTCTCAATTTCAGCGCTACTCCACACGTACGCGGTACGTGGCGGCTGGCTCGCACCGGCCATTGGGGGCGGCGCATGGAGAACGCCATGCCGTCCGTCGTCAACATCGACGTGGGCCGAGAGCTTCGTGCCCGGAGCACACCCGTCTGCCGCCCAATCGATGTGGGGTTGCTGGGATGCGGGAACGTCGGCGCCGCCTTCGCCGGGCTCACCGAGCGGCCGCACCCTTCCGCAACAGCCGTGCGGATCACCGGCGCCCTGGTGCGCGATGCCCGCCGCGAGCGCCCGTCGCTGCGCGGCGATGCGTTGCGCACCGAACTGGCGGAGCCAATCTTCGCGGCCAACCCCGACGTCATCGTCGAGCTGCTCGGCGGAACGGAGCCGGCTCGAACCCTGGTACTCGACGCGCTCCACCGCCGCATCCCCGTCGTCACGGCCAACAAGTCGCTGCTGGCCGCGCACGGCCGGGAGCTGCGCGACGCATCGGCCGCGACGTTCACGCCCCTGCTCTACGAAGCAGCGGTCATGGCCGGCGTGCCGTTCCTGGGCACGTTCGCGCGGCGGCCGCATGCCGCGCATCTCTCCAGCATCGTGGGCATCGCCAACGGCACGAGCAACTACGTCCTCACGCGGGCGACGGCCGATCGGATCGGGATCGACAAGGCGTTGGCCGATGCGCAACGGCTGGGGCTCGCGGAACCGGATCCGTCCAACGACGTGGACGGCATCGATGCGGTCGAGAAGCTGGCCGTGCTGCTGCAGCATTTCGCCGGCGCGGACGTTGCCCCTCGCGATATCGAATCGCGTGGCATTCGCCACCTCTCTTCCGCTGAAATCGAGCAGGCCACCTCGCTCGAAGGAGTGATCAAGCCGGTAATCTGCGCCGATTGGTCCGACGGCCTCAACGCCTTCGTCGGTCCGGCGTTCGTGCCGGCGGATCACCTGCTCGCGTCGGTCGACGGTGCCGAGAACACGCTGGTGCTCGGCGGCCCGCGCGGCCGCATCGTCTTCCGCGGTCCCGGCGCCGGGCCGGACGTCACGGCGGCCACGGTGCTGGACGATGTGCTGGAAGCGGCCTCGTCGACGCAGGTGCCCAGCCAGTCACCGTTGCGACCGATCGCCTGCGCGGCGCCGGAGAGCGAGTGGTTCATCAGCCTCGCAGGCGCACGCTTGCCGCGCGGCCTCGAGATCGCCGACCTGCTGTCGTCGTACGGCGTGTTCATCCGCCGCACCGGCGCGCGCCGGTCAGCTGACGGACTCGAACGCGTGGCAGCGCTGACCTGGCCAAGCGAACGACCGCGTCTCGAGCGAGCCTTGCACGCACTCGCGTCGGCGGCGGTCTGTCGAACGGTGCACTTCCGAGCGTTGGGAGCCTGACATGTCCCAACGCCGCATCTCGGTCCTCAAAATTGGCGGATCGGTGCTGACCGGACGCCTCGCTTATCGACGCGTCGCCACCTTCATCGGCGAACGGTTGTGCGCGCATCCGGGGGAGCGCCTCGTCGCCGTCGTCTCCGCACAGAACGGAACGACCGATGCGCTGCTGGCGCGTGCGCGCGACATCGCGGCGGACCCCGATCCGGCCACGGTGGATCTGTTGTGGTCGACGGGGGAAACGGAATCGGCCGCGCTCCTGGCGCTCTCGCTGCAGGCGCACGGCGTCCGCGCCACCGCCGCCAACATCCATCAAACCGGGCTCGTCGAACCTGACCTCGAGGGCAGTCCCGGCCGCTCAGCGCTGCGGCCGTTGCGCCTGCTCGCGTTGCTCGAGGAGTACGACGTCGTTGTCGCGCCTGGCTTCCTCGCGCGCGGCGCCGGCGACCGTGTCGTCTCGCTCGGCCGTGGCGGGTCCGATCTGACCGCGGTGCTGCTCGCGGCGGGCCTCGGCGCCAGCCGCTGCGAGCTCGTCAAAGACGTCCCCGGGTACTTCACGGCGGATCCCAAGCGCGATCCCGACGCGCGCCCGTTGCAGACCGTCTCGTACGCCCGCGCCATCGAGATGGCCGACGACGGGTGCGAGCTCGTGCAGCGACACGCGTTGATCGCCGCTCGCGACCGCAACGTACCGGTCGTCATCCGGTCGATTGGGGCCACGGAATCAACATTGGTTGGCGGGGTCTAAAGACCCCGCCCTACGAAGACAGAAGGAGCACGCACTCATGGAATTCTCGACGCGCACCATTCACGCCAGTCAGCCCTCCGAGCCGGGCACCGGCTCGCTGATCGCCCCGATCTTCCAGACGTCCACCTTCGAGCAGGACGCTCCCGGCGAGCACCGCGGCTTCGACTACTCGCGCACCAACAACCCGACGCGCGCGCGTCTCGAGGCGGTGCTCGCGGACCTCGAAGGCGTGCAGCACGCGGCCGCCTTCGCGTCCGGCCTCGCAGCCGAGAACGCGGTCTTGCAAGCGTGGCTCAAACCCGGTGACGAGATCGTGATCCCGCTGGACGTCTACGGCGGAACGTATCGGATCCTCAACAAGGTCTATCAGCCGGCCGGAGTCGTGGTGCGGCAGATAGATATCGCGGATCATGCGGCCTTCGAGGCGTCGTTGAACGCGCGCACGCGGCTGGTGTGGATCGAGTCGCCGACCAATCCGCGGCTGCTCGTGTACGACATCGCCGCGATCTGTCGCAGCGCGCACGCGCACGGCGCCCTGGTCGTCGTCGACAACACCTTTGCGACCCCCTTCTTCCAGCAGCCCTTCACCCTCGGCGCCGACATCGTCGTCCACAGCGTCACGAAATATCTGGCCGGGCATTCCGATCTGATCCAGGGCGCGGTGCTGGCGCGCGATGCGGCGGTGTTCGAGCCGATCAAGTTCCTGCAAAACGCGACCGGAGCGGTACCGTCGCCGTTCGACTGCTGGTTGACGCTGCGCGGATTGCAAACGCTGGAGCTGCGGATGCTGCGCCACGCAGAGAACGCGGCCGCGATCGCGACGGCGCTCGCCGCACATCCGCTCGTCCGCCGCGTTTACTTCCCGGGCCTGCCCGATCATCCCGGCCACGCGATCGCAAAACAGCAGATGACGGGATTCGGCGGCATGGTGTCGTTCGAGCTGGATGGCACCGTCGACGAGGTGGTGTCGTTCGTGTCGGGCCGCCGCTTCTTCACACTGGGCGAGAGCCTGGGAAGCGTGAAATCGCTGGTCTGCCACCCGGCGCGGATGACCCACGCCTCCATCCCGCCGGAGGCGCGAGCGGCGCTGGGGCTGTCGGACACCCTCGTGCGGCTCTCACCCGGCTGCGAACATCAGAAGGATCTCGTCGCCGACCTCGTGACTGGCCTCGATGTGCTGGCGGCTGCCCGACAGGCCGAGGCGGTGTTCGTCTAGGCACGCCGCGTGCTTCCGTTTCCGCCGAGGGGACGCATGTATTCGGCGGAAATGGAAAGTTCGAACGCGCTGCACGGAGCCGCGGCGGGGGCGATTGGTGGCCTGCTGGGATCCGCCGCCATGGTGCTGTTCAACCGAGTGCTGCCGGCGACCGGGGAAAAGGACGTCGCGGGATCTGTCTTTCACTACGGCGTCGGCGCGGCGGCCGGCGCCCTCTACGGCGCGCTCGCCGCGACAGAGCCGAAGGTCACCAGAGGCGGTGGCGTTCCGTTCGGCGCGGCAGTTTTCCTGACGGCCGGCGAGCCGGGCATCCCACGCCTTGCGACACATCTCGTCTACGGCCTCACGCTGGAGACGGTACGCCGTCTGCTGATGCGGCGACGCGCGCGCCCCATCTACGACCTGAGCTCTCTCGGAGTGTGAAAACATAGGGGCGCTTCATGCGCTCCCTCGGCGTGCCCCTGACTCTTGCCGGCGTCGCCAGCGTCGCGGCGACGCTGGCCCTCGCTATCACCAAGGCGCCGCTCGGCACGTCGCTGTTCTTTGCCCTCGCTGCCGTTGTCGGGGTCGCGTATCTTGCGGCGCTCCGGCTGGTGTGGCACGCGCGCGAGGTTCCGCGAGGATTGTTCTTCAGCGCGCTGGCGTTCGCCCTCCTCATGCGCGCCCCCGTCGCTGTGGCCCCGGTCGATGCCGACAACGACATGATCCGCTACCTCTGGGACGGCCGGATCCAGAAGTTCGGTATCAATCCGTACCTCGTGCTGCCCGCGGACCCCGAGGTGCAGTGGACCCACACCGAGGAGACGCGCGACATGCCGAGCGCGCGTCACCGCACGTCATATCAGCCGGCCGCGCAGCTTTTCTTCCGCCTCGTGGTGTCGCTCAAGGACTCGAGCCGCGCGATGAAGCTGGCGTTGGTCGGGTGCGACCTTCTCACCATCCTGGTGTTGTGGCGCTGGCTCGCCGCGACCGGTCGCAACCAATGGCTCACACTCACGTACGCCTGGAATCCGCTCGTCGTTCTCGAGGTCTCCCACAGCGGTCACATCGATGCGCTCGGCGCCCTGTGGATCACGGCCGCAGCGTACTGGCTGTCGCGGCGCCGCACCTCACTCGCAACGATCGCGTTCGTGCTGGCGATCGCCACCAAGCCCCTGCCCATCGTGCTACTGCCATTGCTCTGGCGCCGCATCTCGAAGCGGGATGCGCTGATCGGTATCGCGCTGTTCGGTCTTCTATATGTGCCCTTCATGGCCGGTCCGCAAATCGGCCTCGGCATGGACCGCGTGGTCGCAAGCATCCGCTTCAATGGACCCGTCTTCCGCGGCATCAGGCATCTGACCAACCCCGTCGTTGCCGCAGGTTTCGCCATCGCGCTCGGCTTACTCGTCGCTGCCTGGTGCCGATGGAAGCTGCCGCGCGAAGAGCCGGCCGGCTGGGCGTGGCCGATGGCGGTCGCGCTGGCCTGCGGTCCTGTGATTTATCCCTGGTACCTGCTGTATTTCACGCCGTTCCTGTTCAGCGCCGCCACGGCGCCGCTGATCGCGTGGACCTTCAGCGTGCTGCCCGTCTACCTTGTGTGGCGCCTGCCGTACTACAGGAAGTTATGGACGGTGCCGTCTGTTGTGCTCGTCTTCGAGTACGGCATCGCGCTCGCCGCTGTCGCGCTCGCGGCGCTTCGCTGCAGGGCTCCCGGCACGGCATGCGGGCTCGCGGCTCCCGTTCGCGCCGTGGTAAATCGGGGCCTCCGGCGATGTGCCTTACGATCCGGCCGCGGCTCGGGTATTCACAGGGCCGGTGAGCGATCATTTGGATAGCCGGGTGTAGCTGAACGGCAGTGGCGAAACAGCGCCGCGTCCGCCCGGACCGCCTCCGGCCCCGATTTAATTCCTTCGCTCTCACGGCGCTCACAGGTCGCCGCGACCCCGCATGCCTGCCACCCCGCAACGCACTGCGCGGCGGTGGGGCCGCATCAGTCTGACAGCGCAGTCCGCGCCCGGTCGCCGCTCTTCAGCGACAGCAGGCGAGTAGGGCGGCGGCTTCGTAGCCGCAGGCCCACTCGCCTGCTGGCGCTGGGGCACAGGGCCGATCAATGGGGGAGCCCTTTTAGACGAGGTGGAGGGTCCTGAGCATGCTTCTTGCGATTGAAGGGTTGCGGAGCATGATATGCGGCAACAAGCCCTTCAACACGGCGCATCACACCGCTACTGGGTAGCGACGTTCACACTTCTGGCGGCGCTGGCCGTCGGCACCGCCCCCGCGGCGAAGGATGCGCCGGCCACGAATGTCAGCCCCGCGCTCCAGCCGGATCCCGCACTTCAGCAATACCGTGCGCTGCGCCGAATGCACGCCCGCAGCGAAAAATTCAACCATGAAGGATGGATGGAGGCCTGGACCGAGCTCGACGCCAAGGGTTTCCGCTACGAGGTTGTGAGTGAGCGCGGATCGGACACCGTCCGGAAAAAAGTGCTCAGGGCGCTGCTCGAGCGTGAGCGCGAGCTCATCGCGGCCAACGAGTCCGAACGTTCCGAGCTGACGGAGGACAACTACACGTTCGCGACCGAAACTGCCGGCCCGGGTGTCCGCTACATCGAGATCAAGCCAAAACGAAAGGACGTTACGTTCGTCGACGGCCGCATCGTCCTCAGCGAAGACGGCCGCGAAGTGGTACGCGTCGAAGGCGTGCTGTCGAAGAGCCCCTCGTTCTGGACCAACAGCGTCAACGTGATCCGCCACTACGCGCGTCTCGATGGCGTGCGCGTGCCGATTGCCACCGAGTCGGTCGCCAAGGTGAAGTTCGCGGGATTGTCCAAGCTGGAAGTCGAATACGAGTACGAGTCGATCAACGGCCGGCCGGTCAGCACGGCTGCGCGCACGGTCGCCGCGAATTACGTGAGCCGCTAGTCGACCCGCAGCGCGACGAGCGGATCGACGCGAGTCGCGCGCCGCGCGGGGATGTAACACGCGATCAGGCCAACGACCGCCAACATCGCGCACACACTGACCAGCGTGAGGGGATCGAACGCACTGACCTCGAACAGCAGCGTGCGCAGATAACGCGTGGCGATCGCAGCGCCGACCAGCCCGAAGATCAGCCCCACCATCACGACGCGCCCTCCCTCACCGAGCACCATCCTTCGGATCGTGGACGCATCCGCGCCGAGCGCCATCCGGACGCCAATTTCCCGGGTACGTTGCGCGGTGGCAAAACTGATGACCCCGTAGATCCCGATGGCGCAGAGCAGCAGCGCCACGCACGCAAACCCCGACACCAGCGTGGTGCTGAAGCGCTGCCGGACGACCGACGCCGAGATCATGCTCTCCACGCGCGCGGTTTCGTAAAACGATTGGAGCGGATCGACGGCCCAGACGGCCTGTTTCGCGGCAGCAATGATGGCGGCGGGATCGCCGCTTCCGCGGAGCACGTAGGTCATCGATGCGAACGGCACCTGCTCGAACGGGAGAAACACCTCGGGACGCGGAGCACGGTCGAGGCCGTCGTGCCGGATTTGATTCACGACGCCAACGATCTCCACCTCGATCGGCTTGCCCTGCCACTGGAGCTTGATCCGCTTCCCGAGCGGTGACTCCTTCCCCCACTCGCGCCGCCGCAAGCTGTCGCTGATCATCGCGACGCGCGGCGCCTTTTCCCCATCGGCGTCCTCGAGCAGGCGGCCTTCGCGGAGCGGGATCGACATGGCCCTGAAATAGCCCGGCGTGGTGATCGTCAGGTAGACCCCTCGCTGCTCGGCGGCGGGCTTCTGTTCGCGCCCGATCACCTCGAGGCCGCTCCTGATGTTGATATTGGCGTTCGCAAAGGGCATTGCCGATGCCGCCCCTACGTCGTTGACGCCGGGGAGCTGACGCAGCCGCTCCATCGTGCTCGCAAAGAAGCTGCGCGTCCGTTCGGGTGTGCCGTGACGGTCGTGCACGAACACCTGCAAGGCCACGACGTTGCTCGCGGTGAATCCGGGGTCGACCTCCAGCAGCCGTCCGAAGCTGCGCAGCAAGAGTCCTGCGCTTGTGAGCACGACGACGGCGAGAGCGACTTCGGCGGCGACCAAGCTACGACGAAAAACGGCACGCGGGGACGCTGAATGCCGCTCGCGGATCGCATCGCTGCCAGGGCGCGAGAACTGGATGGCGGGGAGCACCCCGAAGGTGATCGCGGTGAACGCGGCGAGCAGGGCCGCGAAGCCAAGGATCCGTCCGTCGATGACCGCCTCCTGCAGCCGCAGGACGTCCCCGGGAGCGAGCGCCACGACGCCACGGATCAATGTGTGGGCCAGCGCGATGCCGACAGCGGCGGAAATCGCCGAAAGCAGGAGGCTCTCGACCGCGAGCTGACGCACCAGGCGGGCGCGGCCGGCGCCGAGCGCGGCGCGGATCGCGAACTCCCGCTCGCGGTGCATGCCGCGGGCGAGCAGCAGGCTCGCCACGTTGGCGCAACCAATCCCCAGCACGAGCACCACGGCGGCGAGCATCACGAGGAGCGGCGTCTTCACCGTCCCCATCAGGTGGTCGCGCAAGGCGACGACCTCGATCCCCTGCTGTTCGTTCGTCCTGGGATGCTCACGGCCGAGGGCCGCCGCGATGGTCGACATCTCGGCGCGCGCCTCGTCGATCGACACGTCCTTCTTCAGGCGTCCCACCACGTTCCACCAGGCGCTGGCGCGGATTCGCGGCTCGTGTTCCAGGATCACCTTCGGCGTCCACACCGAGAGTTCCCCGGGGCGTGGCAACAACTGCGGCTTGAACTCCGGCGGCAACACGCCGACGATCGTGTGCGGGCGTTCGTCGAGCGTGACCGCCTTGCCGACGATGGAAGGGTCGCCGCCAAAGCGCCGCTGCCAGAGACCGTACGTGATGATCGCGACCGGACGCCCGCCGTACACGTGCTCGTCGTCCTTGAACGTGCGGCCGAGCAGTGGCCGCGTGCCGAGCGCGTCCCAGAAGCCTTCCGTCACCTGCGCGCCAAACAGGACCTCCGGCTCGCCGCCACCGGTGTAGTCGTACGAATACGGAATCGCTGCGGCGACGCGTTCGAATGAGCGGCTTCGTTCGCGCCAATCCAGGAAATTTGCCGGCGCCACATCGTCACGCTCGCCAGTCAGCGGTCGCTGCCACAGCGTCACCACCCGGTCGGCGTCAGCAAAGGGCAGCGGACGGAAGATCAGCGTGTCGAGCAGCGCGGCGATCGCCACCGTGCCGCCAATCCCCAGCGCGAGGATGAGGACGACGGCGAGTGTGAAACCGGGAGACCTGCGAAGCATGCGCGCGCCGTGGCGCATGTCGTGGAGCGTTTCGGAGTCGGACGTGAACTGGCGACGCAGCCACGCGGCGTCGGGCAGGGCACCGAAGGCGCGGCGCACGAGGTCCACCTGTCCGTTCAAATCCAGGTCGCCGGATCCGGCGACGTTGTGACGGGCGCGAAATTCCGCTTCCCACTCACGGCGCCAACCAGCGCGGGAGGCGCGCGGCACCAGCGCGGCGAACACGCGAATGATCGAGAGGCAGATGCGCAGCCAGAGCGGGTTGCGGTTCGTCACGCTAGGCTCCAGACGGTTTCATGCGAGCTGACGAGGGAACGACGGCCTGCTCGAGGGTGTGGTACCTCGCCGTCGCGTTCGCGAGCATCTGCTCGCCGTCCTTGGTGATCGCGTAGTAGCGCCGCGGCGGGCGCTGCTCTTTCTGCGCGTCGGCGACGTCTTCCCAGGAGGATGCGAGAAGGCCTTCGCGGTCGAGGCGCCGGAGGATCGGGTAAACCGTCCCGCTCGGCAGCCCGGTCGCGTCCATGATGTCGAACCCGTAGTGGAAGCCGCTCGACAGGGCCCGCAGCACGAGAGCCGTTGGGTAGGTCAGGTTCAGGCGTGGCACGCTTCATCACCCCACTGAAGATTTCTACGTATGTAGAATTATTCAGTTCCCTTAGGCAATGTCAACCGTCCCGCAGTCCGAACCATTCCCCTTGACGGTCTACAAGAGCGGGACTAGCCTCTTGTCGACAATCGACAGGAGTGTAGATGGCGAGTAAATCCGATCTGCTGCAGGGCACGCTCGACCTGCTCATCTTGAAAACACTTTCCTCCGGTCCCATGCACGGCTGGGGCATCTCGCTGCGGATCCAGGAAGTGTCCGGCGAAGTGCTGCAGATCAACCAGGGTTCGCTCTACCCCGCCCTGCACCGGCTCGAGCAGCAGGGCCTGATCAGCGCCGAGTGGGGTGCGTCGGAGAACAAGCGACAGGCGAAGTTCTACGCCCTCACCACCGACGGCCAGAAACAACTCGAACACGAAACCGCGAATTGGGAACGGATGGCCGGCGCCGTCACCCGCGTGTTGTCGACGTACCGTTAGGGAGAACCGCCATGATGCGCAAATTCTCAACGCGGCTGCGTTCGCTCTTCACGCGCGACAGCATGGAGCAGGATCTCGATCGCGAGCTCGCGTTCCATCTCGACATGTTGACCGAGCAGAACGTCCAGGCCGGGATGTCGCCGATCGACGCGCGACGCGCCGCCGTGCAGCACTTCGGCGCCCTCGAGGGGGTCAAGGACGATGTGCGCGACACGTGGCTCTCGCGCACCTGGGAGACCCTCGGCCAGGACATCCGTTATGGCCTGCGCAGCATCCGCCGCACGCCTGGTTTTGCGCTGGTCGTCATCGTGACCATGGCGCTCGGCATCGGCGCCAACACGGCCATCTTCAGCGTCGTGAACGCGGTGCTGCTGCGGCCGCTACCCTACGAGAAGGGAGAGCAGCTCGTCGTCCTGCGCCAGCAGCGTCCGCTCGCAGGAGTCGAGAGGATGGCGTTCTCGGCGACCGAAATCGGCGACTACGCCAAGGCGACGTCGCTCTCCTCCGTCGTCGAGTTCCACAGCATGTGGTTCATCCTGCTCGGACGCTCTGAGCCCGAGCGGGTGGCCACCGGCGTCGTGTCGGCCAACTTCTTCCAGACCTTTGGCGTCACGCCGATGCTCGGTCGTCCGTTTGCGGCGCGCGACGAAGAGCATGGCGCGCCGGCCGTTCTGATCCTCAGCCACACCTATTGGAAACGGAGCTTCGGCGGCGATCCCTCGATCATCGGCCGCATCTTCGAGATGAACGACCGGCCGCACGAGGTCGTCGGAGTATTGCCGCCGGTACCGCAGCATCCAGAGGAAGTGGACGTCTACATGCCGACGTCCGCGTGCCCGTTCCGTTCGAATCCGAGGATGGTTGCCGCGCGCGACGCCAGGATGATGAGCGCGTTCGCGCGGATTCGCGACGGCGTCACGCTCGACAAGGCGCGGGCGGACCTGGACATCGTTGCCGCCCGGTTGCAACAGGATCACCCCAGGTTCTATCCAGCGGCCCAGGGCTACACCGCCACAGCGACGCCGCTCCAGGACGAACTGACGCGGTCGTTCAAGCCGACGCTGCTCGTGCTGCTCGGAACCGCGGGCTTCGTGTTGCTGATCGTGTGTGCCAGCGTCGCGAACCTCACCCTGGCGCGCATGGTGCGCCGCGATCAAGAGATGGCGGTGCGTGCCGCCCTTGGCGCCAGCCGCACGCGGCTCGTGCGGCAACTCCTGACCGAAAGCACGCTGCTCGCGGTCATCGGCGGCGTGCTGGGCCTGGCCCTGGCTGGATGGGGTGTCGATCTCCTGGCGGCGTTCGCCGAGCGCTTCACCACTCGGGCGCAGGAGATCTCCATCGACAGAACGGTGCTGATCTTCACCCTGGTGGTATCGGTCGCGACCGGCTTGATCTTCGGCTCGGGACCGGCGTTCGCGCGGCGGCTGGGGGGCACGTCGTTGCGCGAGGGGGGACGCTCTACGCAGACCGCGCACGGCCTGCGCAGCGGCCTGATCGTCGCGCAGGTGGCCGTGTCGTTCATGTTGCTGATCGGCGCCGGCCTTGACGGTGCGCACGCTTTACAACCTGCAGCAGGTTGACCCGGGGTTCAAGACGAACAACATCCTGACGATGCGGCTCGACCTGAACTTCACGAAGTACCGGGAGCGGTCCGCGATCGCGGCGTTCTGGGAGCGGCTCGACGAGCGGCTGCGGGCGATTCCTGGCGTGACCAGTGTCGGCGGTGCCGGTACCTTCCCGCTCAACGAAGAGGGGCCGTTCCCGAACTCGATACAACTGGAGGGCGTCCAGTACCCGGCCGATGCGCCTCGACCGCAAGTGGACGTACGGGTGATCACGCCGGCGTACTTCGAGACGCTCGGCCAGCCACTCCTTGCCGGACGGCCCTTCCAGCCCTCCGATCGCGCCGGGACGAATTCGGTCGTCATCGTGAGCAAGACGATGGCGCAGCATTACTGGCCCAACGACAACCCGATCGGGCGCCGCATCACCGGCGACGACGGCCGGACGTGGTCCACCGTGGTGGGTGTCGTCGCGGACGCGCGGCAACAGTTGAACCTCTCGCCTGGCGATGAAGTCTTCGTACCGATGTTCCAGGCCGGTCAGCTGACCAGCAACTGGTTGATCAGCACGAACGTTGACGCGGCGACGATGACCCGGCAGGTGCGCGACGCGATTTACTCGATCGATCCGCAGCAGCCGGCGGATCGCTTCCGGACGCTCGACGACGTGCGGGCGTCGACGCTCGAGTCTCCCCGGCTGACCGCGATCCTGATCGCGCTCTTCGCGGGCCTGGCGCTCGTCATCACCGCTGCCGGCATGGCAGGCGTCATCGCCTTCTCCGTGAATCAGCGAACGCGCGAGTTCGGGGTCCGCATGGCGCTCGGCGCGCCGCGGGTCAGCGTGCTGACGATGGTGCTGCGTCAGGGCCTGCAATTGGTGTTGATCGGCCTCGCGATCGGCCTCGGCGGAGCGCTCATCCTGGCGCGGGTGATGACCACGCTGCTCTTCGGCGTGGAGCCTACCGATGCCCCCACGTTCGTTGCGGTCTCGATGGTGCTCGTCGCCGTCGCGGCGGTCGCCTGCTTCGTGCCTGCGCGGCGTGCGGCGTCGGTCGATCCGATGGTCGCGCTGCGCGTCGGCATGCTGGTGCTCGCCGTCTCGACCGCCGCCGTCGCGCAGGAGGCTCCGCGGGCTGACGCGCTCGATGGCGTCGACACCGTCGTCCTGCTCAAGACCGGGAAGGAGACGTTCGGTAAGGAGGCGTTCAAGAGCACGCACGGCCGGCTCACCTACCTCTTCTCCTCCGCCGAGACGAAGGCCGAATTCGACAAGGCGCCGGAGAAGTACGCCGTCCAGATGGGCGGACTCTGCGCGCGGATGGGGAAAACCGTCACCGGAAACCCCAGCGACTATGTCGTGCACGAGGGGAAGATCTACATCTTCGGGTCCGACGCCTGCCACAAGGCGTTTGTCGCGGCGCCGGCGAATTACATTCCGAAGCCGGTGGCACCGATGCCAACCGACGCGCAGTCCGTGCAGAAGGGGCGAGGCTCTGCTCGACAAGGCGGCCGCGACGCTCGGCCCGAACGTCTCCAACCTGACGTCGTACGTCGAGACCTCGTCGCAAATGCAGAAGCGCCAGACCGGCGAAGTCAAGATCGTGAGCAAAAGCATGTGGCGCTTTCCCGGCGGCGCGCGCTTCGAACGCCAGGTGCCGATGTCGGATGGCCAGGTGATGAAGTTCGGATCGCTCCTCTCCGGCGGAGGCGCGTGGAGCGTCGGCCCACAGGGGATGCGGCCGGAGATCCCCGAAGCCTTGCCGTCCGTGCAGCTCGATCTCGGCCGCCAGCTCGTGCCGCTGCTGCGGTTGCGAAACGAGAAGGGCACGGCGGTCGCGGCGCTTGGAAGCACGACGGTCGCGGGAGTAGAGGTCGAGCGCGTGCGCGTTCGGCGTGGCGGCCTCGACGTGACGCTCAACATCGAGCGCGCCACCGGCCGTCCCCATTCGACGACCTACATCGATCGCGGCCCGGGCGGCGTGATCGGCGAGTTCACCATCGTCTACGGCGATTTCCGTGCAGTCGATGGTTTCACGCTGCCGTTCAAGGAAACCGGCTCCTTCAATGGCACCGCGGAGGCCGCGCTCTCACGGTCGCTCGACGCCATCACCGTCAATACGCCGCTCGACGTGACGCTCTTCACGCCAGCGGCGGAGAAACGGTGATGCGCGCCGCCGCCGGTCTCGCCGCTGCGGTAGTCGTGCTGATCGCACGTTCGGACGCGGCCGAATTAGCGGGGTGGCCGCAGTGGGGCGGCCCATCGCGCAACTTCGTCGTGCAAACGCAGATCGCCGGATCGTGGCCGGAGGGCGGCCCGCGTCAAGTGTGGCGGCGTCCGCTCGGCGATGGCTTCGCCGGCATCGTCAGCGACGGGTCGACGCTCTACACGATGTACCGCAGCGATGCCGACGACGTCGTCATCGCGCTCGATGCGGCGACCGGAAAGACGCTCTGGGAAACGAGGTACACGGCGCCGTTCGAGGAAACCTGCAGCCAGCGGCTCGGGCCGGCGCCGCGTGCCGCGCCGCTCATCGCCGGTGACCGGCTGATCACTGTCAGCGCCGGCGCACTGATGCACAGTTTCGATCGCAAGAGTGGAGCGAAGCAGTGGAGCCTCCCGCTCGTCAAGGCAGGATCGAGCGAAACGAAACCCTGTGGCTATTCGACGAGTCCGGTCCTGTTTCGCAACACGATCCTCACGATGGCGGGCGGCAAGGGTCGTGGCGTGGTCGCCGTGGATCTCGAGTCCGGGCGAGAGGTGTGGACGACGCAGGATTTTTCGAACGGCTACTCCTCGCCGGTGCTGATCGACCTCGACGGACGGCCTGAGCTGGTCACCTTCACGGCCGGAGAGATCTCTGGACTGGATCCGGCGACGGGGGCACTCGAGTGGAGCGTTCCACATCCCGCCGACTATGGGGTCAACGTCGCGATGCCGGTCTGGGGAAGCGACAACGTGCTCTTCGTCTCCTCTGCCTATAACGGTGGCAGCCGCGCGCTCAAACTATCGCGGCGGGACGGCAAGGTGCACGTGGAAGAGCGGTGGGCCAACAAGCGCGTCCGCATTCATTTCGGGAACGCCGTGCGGCTCGGCGATCGTGTGTATGCGTCCAACGGGGACTTCGGCGCCGCCCCGCTCGCGGCCGTCGATCTGGCCACTGGCGACATGGTCTGGCGTGACCGCACCGTCCCTCGGGCGGCACTGCTGGCCGCCGGCGACAAGCTGATCGCCCTCGGCGAGGATGGCAACCTGTTCCTCGGGATTCCCTCCGCGGAAGGCCTCATCGTGAAAGGGCGTGCCCAAGTCTTCACCGGTACGTCGTGGACCGCCCCATCCCTCGTCGGCTCAACGCTTTACCTCCGGGATCGCAAGGAGATCGTCGCCCTCGATCTCGGCCATTAGCTTGCATAGTCCCGCTGAGGTATGCGGGATTGGGCAACTCTCGGTGCTCTGCTCCTGGCGGCGGTCCAGATCGCCTGCTCAGGTAAGTCTGCGTCCGAAACGGCGGATGCGCCCGACGCCAATGCCGCCAGGCTGAGAGAGGATACCCTCGCCGCGGCAAAGGTGTGGACGCCGCCCGCCGTCCCCATCTCCCAAATCAACCTCCGCAACAATCCCGACGGCCCGGGGGGTTTTGTGGAGGACGCCGAAATCGACTGCCGCTTCAAGATCCAGGACGTGAACGGCCTTACGCCGAAGTTCCATTGCGAGCTGCCCAACGGGGATGTCCTCAAAATCAAGTATGGAAGCGGTAACGCCGAGCTCCCGGGTGAAGTCGCCGCGACACGCCTGCTCTCGGCCCTGGGCTTCGGCGCCGACCGGATGTACATCGTCAAGCGCATTCGGTGCGCCGGCTGCCCCAGGTATCCGTACGTCGCGTTACGGTGCCTGCAGGACGTCGGCGTGAAGGCGGCCTGCTTTCCCGGCGGCATCGACTACGATCGCGTGGTGAACTTCGATTCGGTCGTCGTCGAGCGACGGCTCGAGGGGCGCAAGATCGAGTCTCCTTCGATCGCGGGGTGGGCGTGGTTCGAACTCGGGAAGATCGATCCCGCGCGGGGCGGATCCTCACGGGCGGAAGTCGACGCGCTGCGCCTGACGGCGATGCTGCTCGCGCATTGGGACAACAAGGCCGACAACCAGCGCCTCCTCTGCCCGCCGTCCGACGACCGCCCCGATGGATCCTGCGCGCGACCGCTCGCGATCCTCCAGGACGTGGGTGCCACCTTCGGACCGACGAAGGTCGACCTGCACAATTGGCGAAACACGCGCATCTGGGCGGATGGCGCGAGCTGCACGGTGTCGATGAAAACGCTGCCTTACAGCGGTGCGACGTTTCCGGACGCGAAGATTTCCGAGGACGGACGCACGCTGGTCCTCAGTCTTCTCGAGCAGCTCTCGGATCAGCAGCTGCGCGATCTCTTCGAAGGTTCGCGGATCACGTCGTTCGACCAGGTGCCTGCCGAAGGGCGCAACGCGGACGTCTGGGCGAGAGTGTTCAAGGATAAGGTGAAGCAGATCCGCGAGGGCGGGCCGTGCCCGCAGTGATCATTATTTCCGGATAACGCCGGCGTCGACCGTCTCTCCCTTTCGGCTGATCGCCTGGAAGAACATCTCGCCTCCGCTCACTTCCATCAACATGAAGCTGTAGTCGGTGTCGAATCCGCGCGCCGTCAGGTTCGTCCGACGAATGTCATTCGGTCGCAGGGATCCTGCGGCACCGGTGACGAAGTAGGCGATCCCGCGCTGGGGGATGATGCGCTCGTAGAAGTGCTCGTGACCGGAAATCACGACGTCCACGTCCCCCTCCACGAGGAAGGGTTCGAGTACGCTCCGCAGCGTACGCGCGCCGTTCTGGTACCGGCCGGATGTATAGATTGGATGGTGGAAGTAGACGATCTTCCACTTGCTGTTCGTGTCGGCGAGCTCTTTCCGCAGCCAGGTGAGTTGCTCGGGGTCGAAGGAGCGGCTGTCGAGGGCAAAGAATCGGACCCCACCGCCGGTGATCGGCCCGAGCGGCTGGTCGCTGCGGCGGTACGTGTAATACCGCTGCCCGCCCATGTTGAATTTCTCGTAGTTGATTTGTCCGGGATCGTCGTGGTTGCCGATGGCGGCCTGGAACTTCACGCCGGCGTCGAGCAATGGTTTGTACGGACGTTCGAACTTGGCGGCGTAGTCTTCCGGCGTGTGGCGATCGTAGATGTTGTCGCCAACCATCACCACGAGGTCGTAGTCGAACTTTTCGCGCCAGGCCACGAGCTGCTGCGCGACCTCGTTCTGCGCCTGGTCACCGCGCCCCGAATCTCCGATCACCGCGAATCTCACCGACCCGAGCTTCTTGGGCAGTGCGAGCTCTCCAGGCTTGGGTCGCAGCTCCTCGACGGTGATCGCGGTCTTGCGAACCGCGCTTGCGGGCAGCTCCTGCCCCCGGCAGCCGCCGAGAACAGCCGCGAAAAGCACCGCAGCGACGCGCAGCCAGAGCAATCCGCGTTTATCTCTCACTGCCGCGGCATCCATCCCAGCGCCACAAACTGCACGGCGACCTGGCCACGCTTGGGGGTCAGGGGCAGACGCTCCAGCTCCACGGGGGCGTCGAACTTCGCCGCGATCTCCTGCGTCTGTTCGAGCACGGTGGCGTCGAATGCCTCCAGCTGCTCGCGGACGGCGTCGACGGTTTCCTTCGCGCGCTTCACGTCCCCGGCTTCCTTCATCGAGCGGCCCATGCCGCGCGCCGCGGTCGTCGCGCGCCCGAGCGTGCTGCTGCTGACCGCTTTGCGCCCGAACAGCGCACCGAGCGCCGCGGCGCCCACCGAAAGCATCGTCTGCGTCTTCTGCTCCGAGGCTTGTTGCTCCTCGCGCTCGGTCGCCGCCTCTGCCTTGCGCAGCCGTTCGGCCAGCGTCTCGCGCTTGCCGGCGAACTTCCGGCGGACGGCTTCGATCTCCGCGTCTCGCGTGGCACGACGCGCGTCCTGCACGCGCGCCACGAAGTCGCGTTCGCTCTCCCCCGCCGTGGACGTCAACTTCGTGCCGCGGTGGCGGAACAGGTCGATCCGTTGCGAGTGCGAGAGCCACTGGCTGAAGGACTTCTGCCACGCCGCGTAACTGCGCTTCTGCTGCGCCGCGGCCGGCAGGCTCTCGTACGACGCCTCGGCTGATGTCGGTTCGTGCTCAAGGTCCGCGGCCGCTACGTCCAGCGACTCCGCGTTCTGCCAGTCGACCGGGACGGCCGCGTCTTCGATCGGCGTTGCATAGAGCACGTCCCGCGTTTCCTGGATCCCGAGCTTCGTGTCGGAGAAGCTGACCCGCGCGGCACCGAGTGCGACCGGTGCGTACGACTCCGCAGGACCGGGAACGAAGTACTGCTCGATGTCTGGCGGGAGAACGGGGCGCGAAGCCGCGGTTCCGGCGGTTCCGGCGGGTCTAAAGACCCGCGCTACAGGTGGGGTGTAGGCCGGGTCTTTAGACCCGGCAGTCAAAGTACTGAGCTGCTCCCGCGACATCGGCCCCCGCAGAGTACGACATCGTCCAGCGAGTCTGGAAGACCGTGGGCCTGGGTTGATGGACGTTGTGCAGCAGGAAGACGCGCTTGGGCAGCATCGAGAGCATCTGATCCGCGTCGGCCCGGTTCAGCGCGCCGGCCGCGGCTCCCTCGAGGCCGTCGAGCATGCGGGCCTTGTCGCGTTCGGTCTGCAGCCGGCCGATGAACCAGGTTCCGATGTTCGAGAGCCCCTTGTAGTCGAGATCGACCGGGTTCTGCGTGGCGAGCACGACGCCGACGCCGAAGGCGCGCGCCTGCTTCAGCAGCGTGAGCAGCGGCCCTTTGGACGGCGGGTTGGCGACCGGCGGGAAATAACCGGAGATCTCGTCCATGAAGACGATCGCGCGCAGGCTCGAGGTCCCCGTTTGCGCGCGCATCCAGCCCACGACCTGGTTGAGGAGCAGCGAGACGAAGAACATGCGCTCCGCGTCTCCGAGGTGCGCGATCGAAAAGATCGAAACGCGCGGCTTCCCCTGCGCCGTTCGGAACAGGGCGGCCGGATCGAGCGGCTCGCCGGAGAACCACTGGTCGAAGCCGGGCGCGGCGAGGATGCCGTTCAGTTGCAGCGCGAGATCGAAGCGGTCCTTGCGGGGGAAGAACGATTCGAGGTCGAGGATGCCGACCTTCTCGAACGGCGGAGACTGGACCTGTTCGATCAACCCGGCCAGGCTGAGGTCCTTCCCCGCTGCCCACGCCGTCGAAAAGAGCGAGGCCAGCAGCGTGTGCTCGCGGCTGCGTGGCGCCGCTTCTGCCCCCGCCAGCGTCAGCACGCTCGTCGCGGTGCTGGACGCCCGCTCGCCGATGAGCTCCCCATCACCCCGGACCGAGGCCGGCGGCGCGGCAAAGGAGCTGAGGACAGACACGGCGTGGCCGGCGCGGCTGCCGGGGGTGTAAACCGCAAAGTCGGCGGACGAGCGCAGGCGCTCGATCCGTGCTCCATCCTGCGCCCACTGGGCGAGCCCTTCCTTCCACTTGCGGGCCTGGTCTTCCGCGAAGACGTCCGGCGACTGTCCGGCGCGGCGGGCCTCGTCTTCGTCGATCCAGGGCCTGAAGTCCTGCGCTGCGAGCCCGGGGAACGTCAGCAGCAGGTTCGACAGGTCCCCTTTGGGATCGATGGCGATCACCGGCACGCCGTCGATCGCCGCTTCCTCGATAAGGCCCAGGCAGAGGCCGGTTTTGCCGCTGCCGGTCATCCCCACGCATACGGCGTGCGTCACGAGGTCGCGCGAGTCGTAGAGCACCGGGGCGTCGGACGTTTTCTGCGCCGCGAGGTCGTATTCCCGACCCAGGTAGAAGAGCCCGAGCTTCTCGAAATCCACCATTTAGCTATTGTGTTGCAACCACAGGGCCGTGGGAATCGAGAGCAGCGGATACCGCTGCCGTAACGCGATGACTTTTCCGGCGTATTCGTTCTTGTGAAACTTCCCCGCCAGCAGCTCGCCGCGCAGGCGCTTGATCTCGTACTTGTAGAGATCTCGCACCGCGTCTCGTAGCGACTGGGGACCCGTGGTCGGAAGGGGGTGCAGGCCGTGTCGGGCCAGCTCCTCGAGGACCTCGGCGCGGTAGGTGAAGGTCAAGAACTCAATGTTATAGTCCGCTGTCATCGGAGTAATGCAATGTCGAAACTGTTCACAGGACTGCTCGTCGGGCTCGCGATCGCCGCCGCGCCCGTCGCCACATCAGAGAAGATCGATACCGAAATCAACGCCAAGATCCGGGCGGAAGGGGACAAGAACTCCCAGATCATGCGCACCATGCACTTCCTCACGGACGTGTACGGTCCGCGGCTGACCGCCTCGCCGAACCACAAGGCCGCCGGCGAATGGGCGATCAAGCAGATGTCGGAATGGGGGTTCAAGAACGGCCACCTCGAGGAGTTCCCGTTCGTCAACGCCGACGGCAGCAAGCGTCCGGGATGGCTCAACGAGCGCTTCTCCGCCCACATCGTCTCCCCCACGAAAGACAGCCTGGTTGGCGAAGTGCTGGCGTGGACGCCGTCAACGAACGGCACGGTAACGGCCGACGCCGTCCACCTCGTGGCGCCGACCTCGCCGACGCAGCCGGAGCTCGACAAGTGGATCGCCGAGATGACGCCGAAGATCAAGGGGAAGATCGTGCTCGTCGGAGCGCATCAGAAGGTGAACGTCATCCTCGAGAAGGCCCCCCTGCGCCGCGACGACGAGCAACTGCGCCGGTCGCTTGACCCGAACGCGCCTCCGCAAGAGGGGCGAGGCGGACGCGGCAACAACGCCGGCCGCGGCGGACGCGGGAACGAGCCCGCCACGCCACCCGATCCCACCCGCCTGAACGCCGGGGCCGTCAACACCGCCCTCAACGCGATGATCTTGAAGGCGGGCGTCGCGGTCCGCATCAACGACGCCGGCCGCGACCACGGGCAGATCCGCGCCTTCCAGAACAACACCTACGACATCACCAAGGCGCCGCCGACAGTCGTGCTGCGCAACGAAGACTACGGCCGCATCACCCGCATCCTCGCCGACGGCACGCCGGTCAAGCTGGAATTCACCATCGTGAACAAGAGCTATCCCGGCGGCGTCTCCTACAACGCGATCGCCGAGATTCCGGGCACCGACAAAGCGGACGAAGTGGTGATGCTCGGCGGCCACCTCGACTCCTGGCACTCGGCCACCGGCGCCACCGACAACGCGATCGGCTGCGCGGTGATGATGGAAGCGGCCCGCATCCTCCAGGCGATCGGCGTGAAGCCCCGCCGCACGATCCGCGTTGCGCTGTGGGGCGGCGAGGAACAGGGGCTGCTCGGGTCCAAGGCCTACGTGGAACAGCACTTCGGCACCGCGGAGAACCCGAAGCCTGAATTCGCCAAGTTCAACGGCTACTTCAACGTGGACTCGGGCACCGGCCGCATCCGTTCCGCGGGCGTCTTCGGCCCGCCGGAGACCGCCACCGTCCTCCGCGAGATCTTCAAGCCATTCGAGGATCTCGGCATGATGGGCGCCAGCGCCACGCGCGGCCGCAATGCCGGCGGAACCGATAGCACCTCTTTCAACGCCGCGGGATTGCCCGGCATCGGCCTCTCGCAGGATCCGATCGAGTACCAGACCTACACCTGGCACACGAACCTCGACACTTACGAGCGGATCATCGAAGAGGACGTGAAGAAATCGGCGATGTCGATCGCCTCGGCGGTCTACCACCTCGCGATGCGCGACGAAATGCTGCCGCGCTTCACGAAGGAAGACATGCCTGCCCCGCCGGCGCCGCCTGGCGGAGGCCGCGGCGGACGGGGCGGGGCGCGCTAACGCGCGGTCTCAAGGGAAAAGGGATAAGGGATAAGGGATAAAGCAAGCGCGGAGGCGGGGGCTCGGGGCTCGGAAGAGACTACCGAAGAGCGAACAGCGAACCGCGAATAGCGGTACACGAAGGAGCAACGGATGGCAGACGAGACGAAGACTGGCGGCGACGACCCGATTTCGCGTGCGGCGGAGGTGGTCGGGAATGCGATTGGCAGCGCGACACGTGCGGTCGTCAGTGCCACGCAGACCGCGACAAGCATGGTGTCGAACGCCGCTCCGGCCGCAACAAGCGCGGCAAGCGCCGTAACCGACGCCGCGAGCCGGGCAGCCTCCACGGCCGTCGATACGGGCAAACAGGCGGTCTCGGCCGTCACGAATGCGGCGAGCGGCGCGGTGGCGACCGCAACGGCCGCGACTCGTCGCGCCGCCGGCGCCGCGCGTTCGGCGGCGTCCACCGTGACGCCGAAGAAAGCCGTGGCGAAGACCACGCGCGTTGCCAAGAGGACGGTCAAGACCGCTCGACGCGCCGCCACGACCACGGCACGCAAGGCCAGGAAAGCGGTGAGCGGCCGCAGCCGTACTGCCGCGAAGAAGGCCACCAAAAGCAAGGCCGGGGCGAAGAAGAAGGCGAGGACGGCGCCGAAGAAGAAGGTCGCGGCACGCAAGACCGCACGGAAGACCGCACGCAGGTCGGCGAAGAAGGCGCGCCGCCGGTAGCCTCGGGGTTCGGTGCTCGGGGTTCGAAGGGTCGCGCTGAGGCGCGGCCCTTTTTATTTCGCGGGAAACAGAAACTTGAGCATGTCGCCGGCGCGCTTTGCGAACGATTCCTCGTCGTGGGTGCCACCTGGGAGTTCGTAATACGTCAGGTCGGAACCGAGCGTCCAGCCCTTGCGCACGAGCGCATCCCTGAGGTCCTTTGCCCCCCGACGCACCGCGTCGGGCTCGGCCGCACCGACATCGAGCCAGATCCGTGCGGCTGGGCGAGACTTCAGCGACCGGACGTCCCTCAAAACAATCTGGTTGTCCCACCAGACCGATGGCGACATGACCGCCAGCCTCCCGAACACATCGGGATGGCTGATCCCCAAGTGAAGCGACACGATGCCGCCGAACGACGCCCCGCCAACGCCGGTATTTGACGCGTCCGGCATCGTTCGATACTGCTTGTCGATGAAGGGCTTGAGCTCTTCGACCAGCATGCGCGCGTAGTCGGTCGCCTTGCCGCCCGCTCGGGCATTGGATGGCTTCGTCCACGTATAGTCATCGGCCCGCGACTCCGGCGTTCCTGCATTCGCCACCATCACAATGATCACCGGCTCGAGCTGCTTCGCGGCGATCAATGGCTTCGCGATGTCGTCGATGCGCCACTCCAGATAAACGTTCTGGCCATCGTGCAGGTAAAGGACCGGATACCGTTTCTCGGTCTCGGTCGCATACCCTGGCGGCAGCCACACGATGATCTGGCGCGGCGACGAGAGGAACTTTGACGCGAAGTCGGCATGCAATCGCGCATCGAGTCCGAGGCCGCGCTGGGCGGCTACTACCGTCGACAATGCTGTAAGGAAGATGAGAAGGTTGGTCACGGATGGAGTCCAACGTCAGATTGGGAGTTGAGATCGATCGCGCGCAGCCACATCCGGCGGATGAGCGCGCTGCCAGGATAAATCATGCGCCAGTATCTCGCGAAGCGCCGCTTCGTCTCGGGTCCGTTCGAGAAGACTCGGGTCTCGGTGGAGATGATGGTTCCGCTTCCGTCGGGTGTCAGCAGGAAGTTCATGGCGGCAACCGAGTAACCGGCCGGCGGCTGGCGAATGATATCGGCGCTCCGCGGACGGGAGGCGACCGTGGGTGCGTCCACAATGGCGCCGATCACCAGCTCGCGTGGTCCGTCGTCGGCCAGCAGCACGAACCCGCCACTCAACGCGACGTCGATGATTGGGCGCTCGTTCCCGGCATTCAGCATGCCGGGCGGCGCCGGCCGGCCGCCGCGGCGAATCCAGGTGAGCGTCTGGAATAGCAGGATGTCGTCCTGGCGCACCCGGCGCAGCGCCGCGTAGGCCGCCGCCGGAGGCGCATCGATGCGGCGACTGTGGAATTCCCGGAACTGCCACGCGGGCACGAACTCGTCGAGCCTCGTCGCTGCCTGAACGACTCCGCGCCTCGCTCGCGGGCGCCAGCAGCGCTCCGCTGGCGGTGAGGAGCCCTCCGGCCGCCAGAGCAAGTGCGCGGCTTCGGTTGTGGATACGAAACCGCGCGATCGGTTTCACCGACATCACCAGTCCCGCGATCGCCGCCACGGCACCGATGTAGAAGAACGCGGATGCCAGCACGTGCTGCCTCCGCTTGTATAACGCGGGGCTCTTCGGCGTTGTGACGCTTCCCTCCCCCAGGTCAGCGACAGCCACTCCCCTCAAGACAGCGACAGCCACTCATCTCTAACAGGAGATCAAGAGATCAGGAGTTCATTGGGTTTAAAACCCTTTGGTCTCCTGGTCTCCTGGTCTCCTGTTCAGGGCGAGTGGCTGTCGCTGACTCGAGTGGAGTGGCTGTCGCTCACATCCAGCTCAAACCAATCCGCGCATTCTAGACGCTTCCAAAGCTCGAACGCGTCGCGGCCGGTCTGCTGCGCGACAAACAACGCGATCACGGTCCCATGCGCGATCACGACCAGGGTGTGCCCTGAAGGTAATGGCGCCAGCGCTCGGTCGATTGCGGCACTGAAGCGTGCGAGGGCGGCGTCCGCTGATTCGCGGCCGAGCACCGGCAGCGTGCGGGTGGTGAAGATAGACGCATTGAGTCGCTCGTGCTCTTCCGGTGTAACGATCGGCATTGCGGGGCGATCGAACTCTTCGAGTCCATCGACGACGGCGGAGGCGATTCCCAGTGTCGCAGCCACGATCTCCGCGGTGCGCACGGCCTTCGGTTCCGCGCTCGAGACCAGCGTGAACGGCAGGAATGTTCGGAGGCGCTGCGCGAGCCGATGGCTCTGCTCTTCCCCCTCGTGCCCGAGCCGCCACTCACGCGGAGGCACTGCCGGGTCGAGCACAGGCTGCGCGTGTTTAACGAGGATCAGACGCCTTGAGGAGGCGCTCGGAGTAGACATGCTGTTCGCGCCCGCATGCTACTTCGGTCAACGGACAACGGACAACGGACAACGGTTAACGAAGGAACGTTCGGTAGTTGGCGGGTGTGATTTTGAACTCGCGGACTTCGTCGGCCGCGCCGAGGATTTTTCCGGGAGCGCCGTTGATGGAGGTACTCGAAGGCGGCGGCATTGCCGATGCGGAATGTCAACTCGCGCCCTTCCACGCTGACGCTCTGTCCGGGCTGCAGCAGCTTGTAGATGGCCGTGGCGCCGTCCGCGGTGGCGCTCACCCAGATCACACCGCGGGGGCGGATCTGCATCGTGAGCATCTCGGGCGCCGGGGGCTCGCTAGGCGCCGCGACCGGCGCCGCCGCCTGGCCACTCGTGCCGACGGCGGCCGGCGCGCTATCGATATTGGTCTGCGGTGAGTCGATCAGCGACAGAACGATCAGAACCACGCCGACGACGGCTGCGAACTGCCAGCTGTTCTTCGAGAGCTGGAACGAGTAGGGGCGATCGGAGTACGGGCGATCGAAGTAGGGGTGTTTCGGCTGGGCGTCAACCGCCGCCGAAATCTTTTCGAGCTCCACGGGAGGACTCGTATGGACGAGGTCGAACTCCCGAGCCACCTCGTCCGGTGCCAAACCCACTTCCCGCGCATAGCTCTTGAGGAACGCCCGTGCGAAAAAATGACCCGGTAGTGTCTCGAAGTGCCCTGTCTCCAGAGCCACCAGGAAGGCCGGTTTGATCCTGGTGCAGGCGGAAATATCCTCAATCCGCAGCCCTGCCCGCTCCCGGGCGCGCCGAAGGCGGTTGGAGACATCGTCCACGCCCGTAGTGCGTGGCAACTGCGATGCCAGTGGCCCCCCCTGTCTTTCCGCTGTTCGCTGTTCGCGGCTCGCTGTTCGTGGTCCGGAATATTGGAGCGAGGCCTGACGCGCCGTAGTGCCTGGGGGGCGGGGAATTTGACGTTTTTCGAAGACTCAGCAGTTAGCGAGGTCGATGCCGGGGGCGAGGCTGAGGGAGGAGGCGTATTCGATGTGCAGGACGCGGCGGGGGTGGTCGTCGGTTGCTTTGGAAGAAGCATGCACGGTGAGGGGGCGCATGGCGACGACGCCGCCGCGAGCCGAGAGGCAATCGATCGGGGTGATATCTCTCGCCGCGCGTTCGACCTCAGCGTCCTGCAACACACCACGTTGATGCGTGTTGGGCAGCACGCGCAGCGGTCCGTTGGTGCGGCTGGAATCGTCGAGATGCACGCGAAGCGCGACCACTTGCTCGAGAGCCCATGCAGGCGCGTGGGCGTAGAGGACCTCCGCTTTCGTCGACCACGGTCCCCACTCGCCATTTCAACCCGGTTGCGCAGCGGCAGGGCGGTGTCCTGGTGCCACACCACCAGCCAGTTGGCCGTCGGAGACTTGTCAAAGAGCGTCGCGCGGAATGGCATGGCGCCCGCGCCGACGAAAGTCGATGCGCGTTCGATCAACCGGCGATCGTGCGCCAGGTCACGCACGGCGGGCACGCCGAGCACATGCCGAGCGCCAGCCTTAGTGCGCGTCAGCGGCGCCGACTGTAACGCCCTGGCGACGTCGCCCACCTCCGAGGCGGCGAGCACTCCTTCGTAGATTGCGTATCCGCGGTCCGTCGTCACCGTACTTAAGTTAACCCAGTCGCGACGAGATCATCCCCAGTACGGGACCGTGGCACAAGCGAGCCAGAGCGCGATGCCAAGCGCCACGGCGATGCGGGCGGCAGCACCGGGTAGATCGGGAACGTCGGCGAGTAGCCCCCGTTGCCATGACGCTACGGCGTAGATGACCAGGGTGGCGACCGTGAGGATCGTGATGACTTGCAGACCGAGCGACGTGGCCTCGCCCCACGCTGTACCGGTGCCGGCGAGCATTACGCTCTCGAGCACGGTCTTCGCGGTGATGGCGACGGCCATCCACTGAAAGAAGCGCACCCAGCGTGGGGAGGCAGTGCTTCCGTAAACGAGCGCGGTGACCGCCAGCAACTGTCCCGCCCCCATCAGCGGAACCCGCGCAACAGTGGCGAACGAGGTTGGCTCCCATCTCGTGGGCGTACCCAAAAGCGATACGAAGACGGGGACGGTGGCGGGAAGTTCGTCGAGACGGATCAGCAGCAGGCCGAGCGCCATGCCGATCGCCGTCCAGCACGCGGTGAGTAGGCGCACCGCAGCTAGCTCTTCGCGCGCATTTCCGCGAGGCGCGCCCTCACAAGACGCTTCACGAGCGCGACCGGCAGCGGCTTCGCGAGCGGGAACTGGATCGTGCCGGTGGACATCTTGTATCCCTCGAGCGCAGCAACGTGCGCCTTACGGATCGCGGCGGTCATGGGGTACAGGCTCGTGTGATTCTTGAACGCCGCGTAATAGACAAAGGGCCGGTCGTCCAGCGTGAAGGCAGGAATGCCATATGCGAAACCTTCCTTCGCGCGTGGAGCGACGGCGCGGATCGACGCACGGATCGTCTTGAGCGCCTTGCGGGCCACTGGGGGTTGACCCGCGAAATAGGCGCGCACCTTCGCCGCCGGGGTGGCGTTGGCTTTTTTCATTTCGCTGAGTCGCGACTCAGTCATGGTCGAATCTCGATGCGCGTGCCATTCGGCACGAGGCGCCAGATTTCCTGGATCTCCTCGTTGGTGACCGCAATGCACCCGTCGGTCCAATCCCTGAGCCGATGGGCCTTTCCGATAGCGGCCATGCCATTCGGGAGTCCGTGAATCATGATGTCTCCCCCCGGCTTCACGCCACGCGACCGTGCTCGACGGCGATCCTCCTCGTTGGGATACGAGATGTGCAGCGAACGGTGGAACTTGCTAGCGGCGTTACGGGAATCGATCACGTAGCGGCCCTCGGGCGTCCGGCTATCGCCTTCCTGCTGTTTGTGCCCCTTCGGATTGCCGCCCAGCGCGATCCGATAACTCTTCAGGACGGCGGCCTCGCGGTACAGCGTAAGCGTGCGGGCTTCCTTGTTTACGACCACGAGATCCGCGTTCGCGGCCGCAACCGATGTTTGGACGGGCACGGCTGTTCCTGCCACGAACGCAGATACGAGCCAGATCACCAGCACCGCCAGCTTGGCAACCATCAATCGAACGTCACGAGTCCGCGACACGACCGTCGCTGTCGTCCTCAGCCGACGTCTCGAGATCGCGCAAGAGCTCGCGCGCCCGCTCAGCGTCGTCTTCGCGGACGATGAAGACCGGCGCGCCGGTGATGGGATTGAAGCCGGAGCCGAACCGGCCCCAGGCAAAGAGATCCTGCACCGCTTCGCCGCGGACGTGGTATCGATCCCCTCGGCATCCAACAGCGACTTCGCAATCGCGATCAGTGCGGCGTCGGCCGTTTGAAAGACAGGCACCAATCGAACATCCGGTTCGGGCATGGGCTCCGTCCGATCAGGCATTTCTGTCGTCGTCACAGCTAAAAGGGCCAGGCAGCAGAGCTGCCCGGCCCGAGGACCCGAACACCGAGTCCCGAACACCGAGTCCCGATTACCGGGACGCCGAGGTATTCGTAGGCGTCGTCGCGCCGCCGCGAGCTGGTGTGTGAATGGCGTTGAACAGGAACTTGAACGTGCCGTGCGGCTGCGCGCGGAACGTGATCTCCGGTCCAAACGCATACACGCGTCCCTGCCCGACCGTCGCTTCGAATGCGGTGGTGCCGCCTTCGAGGTAGTTCTGTCCCCACGCCCAGCCACTGCGCAGGGGGGATGCCGAGTCGAACCACATCACCGGGCGGATGCCACGCGATGCGGCGTTCGGGGCGAGGCGGAAGACCGGGCTGTTGTTGAAGAACACGTCGATGTGATCCTCGGAGCCCGCCGCCGACGGCGCCGTCGGATCGACTGCGACACGGACGATCGAGCCGGGCACGTAGAACTTGTCGCTGCCCAACCCGCGCTCGGGCTGTCCGGGCTGGCGCTCGGTCAGGTAGTCAGACACCGGAAGCTGGAGCGTCAGCGCGATCGATTCCGCTGCGGATCCCGCCGCTACCACGACACCGCCCGCTTCGACGAACTTGCGGACGTTCGCTTCCGCCGTCGCGCCCGTGCCGGTTCCAGTCGTCACCTGGCAGAGGCTGCGCAGGTCAGGATCGCTCGGCGGCGCCGTAGGTGTCGTGGCACCGCCACCGCCACCGCCACCGCCGCCACCTCCACCACCGCCGCGCCCGCCGCCACCGGCGCGGAAGGCCGCGCCAGAAGGCATGATGATCACGTCGTACTTCGATCGCAGGTTCGAGTCATCGAACCCGGCGCCGCAGACGATCGTGTAGGGGAACTCGAAGCGCTCCAGCATGAAGCGCGTCCACCCGGACGGCATCGAGCCGGTCTGCGAATCCCAGAGCGCGATCCGCTTCGCCGCGAGCTTCGTCGCGCCAGCATCAGGACGGCCGCTCGTGGCATCCACGTTGACGCCCAGATCCTTCGCGCCCGCTTGAACGATCGGCGTGCTCGCGGCGCTGGCGGCCACGTAGAAGGAGCCAGCCGGATACGCCTTGCCGTTGGCGGTCATCGGCGCGCCCGTGCGGAACACTTCGCCGTTCGCCTTCATCACGCGGTTCGCAATCGTGAACGCGTCGTTGATCGACGGCGAGATCAGGTAGCCTGCCGTATCGGTACCACGCACCGTTCCCGGCACCGGCTTCGCCAGCCCCTGGATCTCGGTGAGCGTCCCGGTGACGTCGTCGAAGAGCCGGTCGAACTTGACGCCCATCTGGTAGGCGAGCGTCCAGCCGGCGCTGTCGTAGGGACGACGGGGAATGCCGCGCTCGTCCATGTCGTTGGGGTGATCCTGCGGCTCGAACATGTCGAGCACGTGGGCGCGGCCGGCCTGCGCTGTCTTCACGACGTACGAACCGGCGGGATAGTTCTTGCCGCCGACGCTGAGGGCCGCGTTGGCCTGGTGCACTTCGACGCCGATGTAGCGCAGCGTATTGATGAATTTGGTCGCCGTCGGGAAATCCGCCTGGTCGGCCGGGATCACGAACACGCGCGGATCGCGGCGCGCCGGATCGCGCAGCACCTGGTTGTATTGCGCCATCGTCAGACCGCCGCCGCCACGGCCGCCGCCGCGACCGCCGCCCTGGGGCGCGTCGGGCGTGTCACCCGCGGGCGGCGCCGCCGCCTGCTGGCCGCCACCGCCGCCGCGTCCGCCGCGTCCACCAGCCGGTGCGCCGGCCGGCGCCGCCGGCAGCGACGCGCGCAGCCGTTCCATGTCTTCGTTGGTGATCGTCCAGCTATCGCGCGTGCCGCGCTCGATCTGGTTCGATCCCATCTTGTAGATGTTGTAGAGGAACTGGTCCTTGTAGCGCGACGCGAGGTCGAACACCGCGTAGTTCGCCGTCACCGAGTAGTCGATCGACTGACGGAACTTCCACTCCTGCGGCACAATCGGCGCCGGCAGGTCCGCCCTCGGCAGGATCGTCCCCATGTTCACCGGAATCTGTCCGGGGGTCGGATTGCCGATGATCTCGGTCAGCAGGCCGATGATGTTCTGGAAATACGCCGTCGTCCGCAGCCCGCCGTTCCACCACGTCGAGTACGACGCGCCGGAGCGCATCGTGAAGCCCGGCTTCCCTTCCTGCAGGAAGCGGTGGTGCATCGCGGCGCCGACCATGTCGAGGCCGGTGACGATCATCGGATCGAAGTTGTAGTTGAACGGATCGCGGAAGGGAGGCGAGAAGATCACCGTGCCGGCCGGGCCGGACTGGTGATGGTTGTACATGATTTGCGGCAGCCACTCCCAGTACATCATCTTGTTCATGTTCTGGGATTCGCTGGTGTTCGACATGTAGAAGTCGCGGTTGTTGTCGTGCCCGGCGTACTTCTCGTAGAGCCGCGGGCTGCAGGTGCGGCGCTGCTGCGGATCCGAATTCTGCATGTAGCACTTGGAGACCATCTGCATGCCGTCGGGGTTGGCGTGCACGGCGACGATAATCACGTCGCGGAGGATGCGGTTGGTCTCTTCGTCGTTACGACTCACCAGCGTGTAGACCGTTTCGATCAACTGGTGCGCACCGACGACTTCCGTCGCGTGCAGGCCACCGTCGAACCACACGACTGCCTTGCCTTCCTTCGCCAGCGCCCGCGCCTGCTGCTCGGTCAGGCCGCGCGCCTTGTGCAGCTGCTGCGAGATCGACTTGTAGCGATCGAGCAGCTTGAAGTTCTCGGGGGCGGTGATGATCGCGGCAAGATGCGGCCGGCCTTCCTCGGTCTTGCCGATCTCGACGACCTGCATCCGCGAAGATTCTTTGTCGATCTTGTGCCAGTAGGCCTGGAACTGGTCGTAGGTGGCGAGGTTGTAGTCGTCGCCGATGTTGAACCCGAAGTGTTGCTTGGGGGTCGTGATCGTCGGCGCTTGCGCCGCGGCACTGGCGGCAACGCAGAGCGCGGCCGCAAACGCGACGCACAGCCGCGGTGTTCTATGGAGCATTCTCAATCCTCCGTCGGGGGTCGTAAGCCAGAAAATCGGCTAACGATATCACCATCGCGTAGGCCGGGTCTCCAGTAGGCCGGGTCTTCAGACCCGGCAAGCACTAACCCACAATCGCCGACGCAAAGAACAGCAGCACTCCAAGGACGATCAGCGCCAACCGGGCCGGCATCGGCAGAGGTCGCACGGCCCAGCCACCGAAGCCGCCGGCCAGCGCCGCGCAACCGGCAATCGCCGTCGCGGTGACCCAGGCCACCGACGCCGCGTCCGCCTGCAGTAACAAGCCCATGCCTGCGGGGCTCAGCGTAAATACGAACGGCACCAGGAACGCCGGCAGCGTGTACTTCCACGTCAACATCATCGTCTTGAAGGGATTGCCACCAGTAAGCGCGGCGGCAGCGAACGGCGAGAGCGCGGTCGGCGGACTGACTTCGGAGAGCACGGCGTAATAGAAGATGAACATGTGCGCGGCGGCCACCGGCACGCCGCTCTGCGTCAGCGCCGGCGCCACCATCACCGCCGCGATGATGTACGACGCCGTCACCGGCACCGCCAGTCCCAGCATCCACACCGCGAGCGCGGAATAGATCACTGTGAGAAAGAGTTCCCCACCCGCCAGGCTGACGATGATGCCGGCAATCTTCAACCCAAGTCCGGTCAGCGTGACGACGCCGACGATGATGCCCGCCGTCGCTGTCGTTGCGACAACACCGAGCACGCCGGTGGCGCCGAGCCGAAGGGCTTCATGTACTCGTAGGGCAGGGTCTTTAGACCCTGCCGACGACGCGCGGCTCACGTAATTGAGGACGACCGCCAACACCGTCGCCCAGAACACGGCTCGGAATGCCGACATCCCCATCACCATGAACGCGGCAATGGCGATCAGCGAGCTGAAGTGGTACCAGTAGCGCTTCGTCAGCACCCAGACGCCCGGCGTCTCGACCGGCGCCGGCCGCGTCCCCGCGCGACGGGAGTCCGCTTCGATCATCAGGAAGATCGACCAGTAATAGAGCATCGTCGGGATGGTCGCCATCACGAGCACTTGCAGGTACGAGATGCGCAGAAACTCGGCAATGAGAAACGCCGCGGCACCGAGCGTCGGTGGTGAGAGCAGCGCACCGATGCCAGCGGCTGAAAGGATCGCGCCACCCGTCTCCGCCTTGAACCCCGCGCGGCGCAGCAGCGGCCACGCCACAGACCCGAGCATCACCGTAGTCGCCACGCCGCTGCCCGAGACCGTCCCGAGGAGGAACCCTGCCACCGTGACCGTGCGGCCCGGCGCCGCGCCGGAGTGCGACCGTCCCATCGCCGCCATCGCCCAGTCGATGAAGAACTTTCCCGCGCCCGAGAGCTCCAGCACCGCGCCGTAGATCGTGAAAAGGATGATGTAGGTCGCCGCCACGTCAAGTGGCACGCCGAACATCCCTTCCAGCGTCATGTAGAGCGTGCCGATCAGTCGGTCGGGGTTGTAGCCTCGATGCGCGAACAGCGGCAAGCCGATGTCGTCGAAGGTCGGCCCGGCCCACGCATAGAGCAGGAAGAGGATGGCGGTGACCGGCAGGATCCATCCCACTGCCCTTCGCGTCGCCTCGAGTACCAGGAGCACCGTAACCGCGCCTAGCGCGATGTCGATCGGCTGTGGATCTGCCGCGCGGTAGATGAAGTTCGAAAAGTCGATCAGCGGCCAGGAGAGCGCGACGATCGACGCGCCTATCAACGTCCAGTCGAGGATGCTGACGTCCGACTTCGATCCTCGTACGCCGCGGGAACGAAAGGAACGACAGCACGAGCGCGATCAGCAGGAAGCTGACGCGATATACCTGCGGCTGGACGATGAAGAGGACCCAGTAGAGCGCGTAGAGCGAAAGACCAATCGCCATTGCCGTCGCGATCCGGCCCGCAAAGCCGTCCAATCGTCGTGTGGGGGCTTCGTCTGAGGGGATCTCGCTGGCAGGGGGCATCGGGGCGCGGCGAGGATAGCGTACGCGCGGGCTCGCGGCTTCGCCGCTCGGGGTTCGGGGTTCACCGCCGGCTCCATCGGAAAGAGCGCATCACGGTCTTTCGCTTCGTGAAGCCAGGGGCCCTGTCGGAGAATAGGCCGTTATGACCCCGGCACACGAACGCTTGATCGTCCATTGGAAGAAACGGGGCGCGCTGCCGGCACCACCGGCGACGCCGGAGGCCATCACGGCGTTCGAAAGAAAACATGCTGTTCGATTCCCAGACGATTTCCGCTCGTACCTGCTGGACGCCAATGGAATGTCGGAAGCGGGAATCATGGACAATGAGGGATTCTGCTTCTGGAATTTGTCGCAAATGAAAACCCTGCGGCAGCTGAACCTCGACGACGGAGTCTCCACGCCGGGATTCGACGAGAACAGCTATTTCGCTTTTGCGGACTACCTCATTTGGTCTTGGGCGTATGCGATCGACCTGGGGAGAGAATCAACCACGCGGGGACAAGTCATTCACGTCGGCACTCTGCAGCCCAGGATCATCGCCGAGAGTTTCACCGATTTCGTCGAATCCTACGTTGCCGACTCACCGAACCTCTACCCCGATCCGATCAGCGAGAGCTCTGGCGAACCCATCCCTTGATATGGCGGAGCGCCGTCTCTTGACATGCGCAGCTCCCACTGCACCTGAGACAAGGCCCGCGAGGATTCGCTGCATGGGACGCATTCTAATCGTCGTGCGCAGCTGTCGTCGATTCAGCGACCACAGCGGTAGACTCGGTGGATGGCGACGACGCAGTTCGGCCAGTTCACATTCGATCCCGACGGGGGCACACTGACGCGCAACGGGAATCCCGTGCGCCTGCAACCGCAGCCGGCGCGCGTCCTGGCGCTGCTGGTGGCGCGCGCGGGCGAGGTGGTTTCCCGCGACGAACTGCGCCAGCAGATCTGGGGGACCGATACCTTCGTCGACTTCGAGCGCGGCCTGAACTTCTGCATCGCGCAGATCCGCTCCGCCCTCGGCGACTCGGCAGACTCGCCGCGGTTCGTCGAAACGCTCCCCAAACGCGGCTATCGCTTCATCGCTCCAGTCACCCAATCAGGATCCATTCCGGCTTCCTCCGGACCCGCCTTCGCGCTTCACGCTACGGCGGGCAGGCAACCTACATTGGGCCGGCGGGGCGTTGTGGTCATGGCGCTCCTGTTGCTGGCCATCGGCGCGGGTGTGGCGGCGCTCGCCCTGCGCGGCAACGCGGACGCGCCCATCCGGATCGCGGTCGTCCCCTTCGACAACGAAACCGGCGACACGGACTACGACCGCATCGCTGGCGGCGTCGCCGACGCCACGGTCGCGCGCCTCGCGACTCCGGAGCGGATCCGCCAGGTGTCGGTGATCGGCAACGCCGCGGTCCTGCGTCGCCCGCGCGCCTTCCGCGACCTCAAGTCGATCGGCCAGGAGCTCGACGCCCACTACATCGTCCTCGCCCAGGTGAAGCAGGACCAGTCGCGCGTGCGGCTGATCGCGCACCTGATTCGCGTGACCGATCAGGCGCACGTCTGGGCCCAGACGTTCGATCGCGATGCGTTTGGCCTCGACGTCCAGGCGGAGCTCGCGGAGGCGATTGCTCGCTCGGTGATAGAACACTCGCGGTGACTCGCTTCGCTCGCGGTTCAGGGTTCGGGGTTCGGGGTTCTCGAGGACTCACACGCAGCTTCAAAGCGTTGATTGCGCGCGACTTCGACGCTCACATAGTTCTGGCTGGCACTGAGGCGGGTCATCTCCGTAGAAAGACGCCATGACACCCATCTCTCGCCGCAGCTTCTTGTACTCGTCCTCCCTCGTGGCCCTTGTGCCCCACCGAGTCGTCGCCGACGCACAGCCGGCGTCGACGCTCCATCCGACCTTCCCGTCCCAACCGTCGTCCCTGGTGCAGGAGATGGTGGGGGCATCGCATGGAAACATCGCGCGTGTGAAGGAACTCGTCGCCGACCGGCCGGCGCTGGCGCGGGCGGCGTGGGACTGGGGCTACGGCGATTGGGAGACGGCGCTCGGGGCCGCCTCGCACGTTGGTAACCGCGAGATCGCCGAGCTGCTCCTCACCAACGGCGCCCACCCCACGATCTTCTCCGCCGCCATGCTGGGGCAACTCGACGTTGTGAAGGCGTTCGTAGCCGCCCGGCCGGGCATTCAGAAGACGCGAGGGCCGCATGGGCTTTCCCTCCTCATCCACGCGAAGGCCGGCGGTCCTGGAGCGGCGCCGGTGGTGACCTACCTCGAGTCGCTCGGCGATGCCGATCCGCGTTACCCGAACGAGCCACTCGATGCCGCCGAATTGGCGAACCTGACCGGCGAGTACGCCTTCGGCGATGCGCCGAACGAGAAGTTCGCGGTGACGACGCCGGCTCGGGGTGGGTTGATGCTGAAGCGCGAAGGGATGTTCGACCGGCCGCTCTGGCATCACGGCGGCCGCGTGTTCAACCCAGCCGGCGCCGAGGCCGTGCGGATCCGCTTCGAGCCGGCGACCGGCCGGGCCGCGACGATAACGATCGAGGATGGGAGCCTCCGGGTGGCAGCCCGCCGCCGCTAACCAGGTCAACGACAGCCACTCCCACGGTTGCGCTTCGCGCTACGGCGGAGCAGCGCCGTCGGCAGCGTGTGAGCAGGTGTGGCTGTCGGATAATTGAGATCTGACCCCTTATGGCGAAATTCCCCTACATCGTGGGTGGCCTGGTGGCGGGGGCGCTCGGCGGCGCGCTCATCGTCGTGCTCATCGGGATCACCGTTGGGGACTTGAAATACTCGCGCCGTTGGGCGGACATCCTGACGCTGATGTTCGTCGGGATGGTGCTGGCGGCACTGTTCGGCGGCGCCATGGGAGTGGTGGCCGGTCTCAGGGCCGCGGAAGGACGAACCCGCCGCGCCGCGATCATCTTCGCGCGTGCGATGGGTACCGTGGCCGTCCTGACGCTGCTCGGAGCAGCGGGCTTTTGGGCGATCGTGCGCATACCGGTCTCCGACCCCGTCGAGCGACAGAGGAAGCAATGGGCCCGCGCGATGGGCCCGCTGGATCCAACCATCGGCCTCGAGCTGGCACACTCGCTGCTCAACTGCCATACGTGGAGCCGCTCGCTGACGGCGGACGCACTTGGCAGAAATGGCTGCAGCCGCGAGCAATCGTTTCGGATCGGCGCGGGCACAGCGAGCTACGACCGTCTCGACAAGGGTTGGCGTTGGGAGACTGTGAGGACGCCGCGCGGCGACAAGGTCGTCGTCCGGCCCGATCCCCTGTTGGAGCAGCGTGGCCCCCTCTTCGAATTCGACGACGAACGCCTGCTCGTGCGACGCGAGGCCCCGGGAGCACCAGACTTTGCCCTCGACACGCCGATCCCGGCGGTCGAGGCCTACCGCCAATGCCTCCTCGCCTCCGGCAGCGATGGGTGCGCGCATCTCGAAAAGGAACGCGGCCCGCTGGAAACTGGCCGAATGGGCCCCGCGGAATCGCGTCAGATCAGGCTTCTGAATCCGGACACGGCGCCCCTGCTCATCCGGCTGTTTCCTCGTGGCCGCTACCGGGAAGGACCGTTCGAGCTGCACATCACGGCACGCGGGCGCGTGTATATGTTCCAGGAAGGCAGCGGCTGGCATGTCACGAACAACCGGAGCGCCGGCATCGCGACCGCGAAGGACTCGCCGCCGGAGCCCTGCGAGCTGGACCCGAAGGTGCCCTGCGCGACCGAAGTGCAGCAGACCGCGCATGCTGCACGGGAAGCCCTCTACCAGCGAATCGCGACCAAAATCCGGTTCGCGCTTCGCGCCAACCCTCGCGACCGCGTCATCGTCCGCTTCGATCCGCAGACGATGCAGGGCCTCGAGCGCGCCGTGGAAGCGGACCTGCGCGCGCAGCAGGTCGAACTCATACCTTATGGGACCGTCGAGAAATTCGACGAGCGATTGGCTGGCGCCGTCGTGTATGTGTGGCTGCCGACCACGATCCAAACCCCCGGCGATCAAGTCGCCTCGCTGGCGCGATGGACAGACAAGGGCGGCCTCCGTCACGAGATCCACGCCCACTGGATGGAAGGCACCCTCGACCTCGATGGACGCCAGACGACGCACCCGCCAGGCATGGACGAGCGCTACATCGCGGCGGCCGAAACGAATCCTATCGAGCTGAGGCAGAGCATGGAGCGGATGATCTCCGCGCTCACCAGCGGCGAAGTGCGCGTGTCGACGAGCGCCGGCACCGACATCCGTTTTCGTGTCGGCGACCGGCCATTCAACCGCCAGCTCGCATCGTCGGTGGATCTCGAAAAAGCGAGGATCAGGATCGACAGACATATCGAAATCCCTCCCGGCGTACTGCGCGTGGCGCCGATCGAAACCTCGGTGAACGGCGTGATCGCGTTCCCGTCGTTCTGGATTCGCGAAGGCATCCGCGCCACCGGCGTCCGCCTGGAGTTCACCAACGGCCGCATCACCCGCGCAACCGCCGTGGAGCGACAAGCCGAGCTCGAGAACTACCTGCGCTCGCAACCCGCGCTGATGAACTTCCGCGAATTCTGCGTCGGCATGAATCCCCTGCTCGCGATGAAGCCGGGGGAAACAGTCATCCCGTACTATGGCTACGGCGCCGGCGTCGTCCGCATGAGTCTCGGAGACAACGAAGAGCTAGGAGGCACCGTGCGCGGTGGTGCGGTGCGCTGGAACTTCTTTACCGATGCGACAGTGGTGGTCGGTGGCCAGGTCGTCGTCAGAGGCGGGCGGCTGGCGCTCCAGTAGTGAGACTCGCAGCGACTATTCACGTTTCAACGACGGCCACTCCCACGGTTGCGCTACGCGCTGCACGAAGACGCGAAAAAACACTTCGTGTCTTCGTGTCCTCGCGTCTTTGTGCGCGGCGGAGCCGAGCCGTCGGCCCGCCTCAGCGTGGCGTTGGAGTCTGCTGGTGGCGGGGCAGCCGCGGGAGCCAGCGCCCAACCTGCTGTGTGTAGGCCTCGTAGGAGTCGCCGAATTGAGCGCGCAACATTGGTTCCTCGTAGGTCATGACGAATACGTTCGTCGCCACGAAGAAACCCAGCCAGTAGATCGCAAGATCGACTGATCGGGTCAGCACGATCTCGCCCAAGACGGTGGTCAGGACCGCCAGATACATCGGATTGCGAACGTAGCGGTAGAGGCCGCGGACGACGAGCTCGCGTGGAGGATCGACGGGCGACAGTGTGCCGCGGCCGCTGCGCGCGAATTCGAAGATGCACGTCGCCAACAGCGCGATACCGACGCCCATCAGCAGAAGCCCAGCGATGTGATCAGGCCGTGTGTGATCGAGCGGCACCTCGCCGAGGCCGAAGTACCGATACGGCACGTAGCCAGCAAAGAAACCGGGCAACAGCACGGTCCACAGCAGGCTGCGGAGGGCGAGGCCGACCGACATCCGAGAGAGTCTACCGCCACAGGGCTGCCTCGATTCAATGACAGCCACTCTCACGGTATGCCTCCGGCATCCCGCGAAGACCCGAAGACTCGAAGCCACGAAGACCTTCTTTGGGTTTTAAAACACAACCTTCGTGTCTTCGCGTCTTCGAGTCCTCGTGCACGGCGGAGCCGAGTCGTGGCCCGTCTCAGCGCGCGAGTGGCTGTCGATCGACTGAGAGCTGTCCTCGCTCTTTGTAGTAACGCAGCGCACCGGGATGAAAGTCGGCGGGCGAACCTTTGACAGCCGTCGCGAGCGTCAGGTTGCGCGCCTCGGGATGGATCGCCGCGAGCTCTGGCTGTTTCTCGAACAGCACCCGCGTAATGTCGTAGGCGAGCTGGTCGGGCATCGAGCGATTTACTACCAAGGCATTCGCAACGCCGACGACTGACACCGGTGCCGTGACACCAGGGTAGGCGTTCGCCGGGACCTGCAGTGCGAAATAGAGGGAGCCGTGCTCCTTCTGCAGCACGGCGACGAGATCGCCGGTCGGGATCATCCGGATCGTGATGCCGGCGGAGTGCGACAGATCCTGCACCGCTGCCGTCGGAAGCCCGCCACTCCAGAAGAAGGCGTCGATCTTCCCATCCTTCAACGCATCGACCGACTCCGACGCGCCAAGACCCTGCTTGGTGACGTCGGCGTCCGGGTTCACCCCGGCGGCGCGCAGCACGCGAAAGGCGAGGACCTCGGTGCCGCTGCCCGGCGATCCCGTGGATACCCGCTTACGCCGCAGGTCGGCAACGGTATTGATGCCGCTCGACGCCAGCGTCACCAGGTGAGTGTAGTTGGAATACAGCACCGCCAGCGTCGCCGCGGGGACCGGCGCACCGGCGAACGCGCCGCGGCCGTTGACGGCATCGGCGACGGTGTCTGTGAGCGCCAAGGCGATGTCCGCCTTGCCGTCGCGTATCAGCTTGAGATTATCGACCGATGCCGCCGTGACCTCGGCGGTCGCGCGCACGTTCGGCAAGCTTTCGTTCAGAACTTTCGCGATGCCACCGCCGTACGGGTAGTACACACCGCCGGTACCGCCGGTGGCGATGGACAGGAACTGCGCGCGCGGCTTCGCGTCCCCGCCGCCGCAAGCGACCAACGCAAGGCCGGCGAGGACAACAAACGCGGTCTTGAGGCCGGTCAGGCCGCCGGCTCCGCGTCGGCGCTCGGTCCGTAGATGTTCGGCACCTTCCCGCCGAGCGCGCGCAGGTAGGCGGCCAACTGCCCACGGTGATGGATGCTGTGGTTGTTGGCCATGGCGACGAAGCTCGCGCGCGGCATCTTCATGAAGCCGAAGAAGTCGATGACCTCGCTGAACTTCTCGGCGGGCAGCGCACGCAGCGCGTTCAGCCGCTCGGGGAAGGTCTTTTTGTAGAAGCTGACCACATCAGCCACGTTCTTGAGACTCCCCTCGGCTGCCTTGGCCTTCTCGGGGTCCCACACGAACGCGCCGTTGATGATGCTGTCGATGAACCAGATGTCCGCCGTCGCGAGGTGCGTCGCCAGCTCCCATGCACTGCGCGACTTTGGGTCCGGCCTGTAGTCACGCTTGTCGTCCTTCACGGCCGCGATCACCTGGCACGTGGCCTTGAATTCCCCTTCCCACCACGAGGCGATCACTTCGGCTGCCGCCTTGGCGTTTTCAGGACTCATCTTTTCCCTCCCTCACACTAACGAGTCAGCTTGCGGTACTTGATCCGGTGCGGCTGATCCGCCTCGGCACCGAGCCTCCGCTTGCGGTCCGCTTCGTAGTCTTCGTAGTTGCCTTCGAACCACTCCACCTTGCTGTCTCCCTCGAACGCCAGCATGTGCGTGGCGATGCGGTCGAGGAACCAGCGGTCGTGGCTGATGACGACCGCGCAGCCGGCGAAGTTGAGGAGCGCCTCTTCGAGCGCCCGCAACGTATCGACGTCGAGGTCGTTGGTGGGCTCGTCGAGCAGCAGGAGGTTGGCGCCACCCTTGAGCAGCTTCGCCAGGTGGACGCGGTTGCGCTCACCGCCCGACAGCGATCCGACCTTCCGCTGCTGATCGCGGCCCTTGAAGTTGAACCAGGAACAGTAGGCGCGCGAGGCGACCTCCCGTTTGCCGAGCTCCACTTCGTCACGGCCTTCGGTGATCTCTTCCCACACCGACTTGTCGGCGCCGAGCGCGTCGCGCGACTGGTCAACGTAGCCGACCTTCACCGTCTCGCCGAGCCGCAGCGTGCCGCCGTCCGGCTTCTCCTGTCCGGTGATCATCCGGAACAGCGTCGTCTTGCCCGCCCCGTTCGGCCCGATCACGCCGACGATGCCGGAACGCGGCAACGTGAAGTTCACGTCGTCCATGAGCAGCAGGTCGCCATAGGCCTTTCGCAGGTCGCGCGCTTCGATCACGATGTCGCCGAGGCGCGGGCCGGGCGGGATGTAGATCTCGACCTGCTCGATCTTCTGCGCGGTCTCCTGGTTGACGAGGTCCTCGTAGGCGTTGAGTCGCGCCTTCCCCTTGGCCTGGCGCGCCCGCGGCGACATCCGGATCCAGTCCAACTCGCGCTGTAACGTGCGCTGGCGCTTCGACTCCGCCTTCTCTTCCTGCTGCAACCGGCCTTGCTTCTGCTCCAGCCAGGACGAATAGTTCCCTTCCCACGGGATGCCGTGTCCGCGATCGAGCTCGAGGATCCAGCCAGCGACGTTGTCGAGGAAATAGCGGTCGTGGGTCACCGCGACGACGGTGCCGGGATAGTCCTTGAGGAAGCGCTCGAGCCACGCGACCGATTCCGCGTCGAGATGGTTCGTCGGTTCGTCGAGCAGCAGCAGATCGGGCGACCGCAGGAGCAGCCGGCACAAGGCGACGCGACGACGTTCACCGCCCGAGAGCGTCGACACCTCGGCGTCCGGCGGCGGCAGCCGCAGCGCGTCCATCGCCAGCTCGACGCGAGAGTCGAGGTCCCAGCCTTGCGCCGCCTCGATCTTGTCCTGCACCCTCCCCTGCTCTTCGAGGACCTTGTCCATTTCCTCGGGCGACAGGTCTTCGCCAAACTTCGCGTTGATCTCGTCGTAGCGCGTCAGCAGCGCCTTGACCTCAGAGACGCCCTCTTCGACGTTGCCGAGCACGGTCTTCGTGGGATCGAGCTTCGGCTCCTGCTCCAGGAAGCCGACCGTGATGCCGTCGGCCGGAAACGCCTCGCCAACGAAGTCGTGATCCTGCCCCGCCATGATGCGCAGGAGCGTGCTCTTGCCAGAACCGTTCAAGCCAAGGACGCCGATCTTCGCGCCCGGGAGGAATGACAGCCAGATGTCGCGGAGTACTGACGTGGTCTGGGGGATGGATCTTGCCCAGCCCCTTCATCGTGTATATGAACTGCATTGCTTGAAATTGTACCGCTTGGGCAATGCTGAATGCTGAATTCTGAATGCTGAATGAAGGTTCGAATGGCGAGATGGGATCCACCAGCATTCAGCATTCAGCATTGCCAGCCCGCACGCTATACTCGCGCTCCAAATGAGGACGCTCGCTGTCGCCGCGCTCGTCGCTGCTTTGGGCCTCGCGCCTGCCGCCGCGCAAACACGGCCGGATTTATCCGGACGCTGGACGACGGATCCGATTCCGGCGCCGGATGCGGCGGGCGGGGCTCAAGGGCAACGCGGCGGGCCGGGTGTGCGGCCCGATCTCGGTAGCGGATGGGGGTCGACCATCACAGTGACCCAGGACCCGCGCCAGCTGACGGTGGAGTACGCCTTCTTCACGCGGGGTGACATGCAGCCTCCGCTCAAGTTCACCTATGCGCTCGACGGGAGCGAGTCCCGTAATCCGGTGATGATGGGCCGCGGCATGCAGACGCAGCGAGCGAAGTCCGCGTGGGATGGCCAGACACTCGTGATCACGACCACGCACGACTTCAAGGATCCATCATCTGGAAAGTCCGGATCGCTCGACGTCGTGCGGCGGCTCTCGCTGGAGTCGCCCGACTCCCTGGTCGTCGAGACGACGCGTGCCGGCGCGCTCGGCGGGCCGTCATCGACGACGCGGGTCGTCTATCGGCGGCTACCCTCGCCGCCGCGCTGAGTCGGCGGCACGTAGGGGTCTGGCGCGTTCGGCGGCACGTGCGGATAGCGCGCGGTTGTGGCCTGGAAGTCCGCGACGATCTTGTCCATGACGCTCTTCACCCACGGGTTGGCGTCCTTCACGTCCGACTCCTCCCGCGGGTCCGACAGCAGGTGAAAGAGTCGCATCGTCGGCGTACCGGCGCCGACGCCGGGCTCGGGCTGGTAGACGTAGTGCAGCTTCCAATCGTGCCATTTGACGGCGCGCACTTCGGGAGCTGTCTGCGAGCCCGCGTGCATGATGACGCTGTCGCGATTCGACGCGGCCTGTTTGCCTTCGAACACCGGAAGCTGATTCACGCCGTCGATGGCGCGGTCCTTCGGGACGATGTCCCGGCCGATGGCGGCAGCGAGCGTGGGAAAGATGTCGACCTGGTGCACGATCGCGTTGGACGCACGCCCCGCGGGAATGCGGCCGGGCCAGCGGACGATGCAGGGAGTGCGGACACCGCCTTCCATCACGGTGTTGTAGAAGCCGCTCCAGGGCCCGGGGGAGCCCCGCCACGGTCGACGCGCCTCGGCGCCGTTGTCGGTGCACCAGAAAACCATCGTGTTCTTCGCGATGCCCAGCCGGTCGATCGCGTCGAGCACGAGGCCGACGTTGTGGTCGACGTCGGCCATCGCGTCGCCGATGTCCCCTGATCCGGTCTTGCCGTCGAAGTCGGGGTGCGTGAGCGTCGGAAAATGGATCTGCGTCATCGGGTAGTAGAGGAAGAACGGCCGCCGCGCACGGGCGTTCTTCTCCATGAAGGCGACGCTGCGCTCAGCCGACTCGCGGTCTACGGTCCGACGCGTCTGCATATCGAACGGCTTCACGTTGACGCTCGGCGAGCCGGACTTCCCCTCCCAGATGAACGACGAGTTCGGGACCGTCGACCCCTGCGCCAGGCCGGTCTGCGCCTCGTTGCTCGTGCGCGGGATGCCGTAGGTACTCGTCGAAGCCCTGGTGCGTTGGTTCGCGTTTGCCTTCGGGCGCGTTGCCGCCCACGTGCCACTTGCCAAAGAGCGCCGTCGCGTAGCCGACACCCTTGAGTGCCTCGGCGATGGTGACCTCCCACAGCGTCATGCCCGCGCCCTGCGTGGCGCCGGTGCGGATCGCGTAGCGCCCGGTGAGGAGCGACGCGCGCGAGACGGTGCACGAGGTACTCGACGTTGAAGTTCGTGAGCTTGAGGCCTTCGGCGGCGAGGCGATCGAGCCGCGGCGTGATGTTGCCGCGCACGCTGCCGTAGGCGCCGACCTCCCCCCACCCGAGGTTGTCTGGAAAGATGAGGACGATGTTCGGCAGGCCTGCAACCTGCGGAGGCGCAGGTGCACCGGAAGCGCCGATCTGGAACAATGCGGCTGTGACGACAAGCGCCGGAACGGCTCTGCGCATGGCCGGGATCTTAGCATCGCTGGCGACGGCCGCTGCGGCGTGTGGCACGTCTCGCGAGGCGCCAGTGTCCGCGACAGGCTTTGCGCCGACGCGGGTGAACGAGACCCCGGCGCCTGGCGATGCCCCCGCCGGGATGCTGTGGATCCCCGGCGGGGAGTTTTCGATGGGGAGTGACGCGGCGGCCGACTCGCTGTGCGAGGTGGCTGGGATCACGCGCGACGCGCAGCCCATTCATCGCGTCCAGGTTGACGGTTTCTGGATGGACGCCACCGAGGTCACCAACGCGCAGTTCGCGGCCTTCATTCAGGCGACCGGCTACGTGACGATTGCCGAGCGTCCACTCGATCCCGCGAACTTTCCTGGCGCGCCGCAACACCTCCTCGTCCCTGGCTCCGCCGTGTTCACGCCGTCCGCTGGCGCAGTCGATTTGCGGAATCCTCTGCAGTGGTGGAAGTACGTGCCGAGCGCGTCGTGGCGACATCCCGAGGGGCCCGGCTCGGAGTTGCGCGGACGCGAGCGCCTGCCGGTCGTGCATGTGGCGTACGCGGATGCCGAGGCGTATGCCGCATGGGCGGGCCGGCGTCTGCCGACCGAGGCCGAGTGGGAGTTCGCGGCGCGAGGCGGACGCGCGGGCAGTCTCTACGCGTGGGGGGATCAGCTCACGCCCGGAGGTGTCCATCACGCCAACATCCACCAGGGCGAGTTCCCGCATCGCGATGAGGCGAAGGATGGCTTTGCCGGCACCGCGCCGGTCGCGAGCTTTGCACCGAATGCCTACGGCCTGCACGACATGGCCGGCAACGTGTGGGAGTGGACGACCGACTGGTATCGGCCCGACTATTACGCCACGCTCGCCGCCTCTGGAACCGTCGCCGTCAATCCCCGCGGCCCCGACCGCTCGCACGATCCCGCCGAGCCCGGCGCGGAAAAGCGAGTACAGCGCGGCGGCTCGTTTCTCTGCACCGAGCAGGTACTGCACCCGGTATCTCGTAGGCACCCGCGGCAAAGGAGAAGTCTCCACCGGCAGCAATCACCTGGGTTTCCGCACCGTGCGTTCACGCTAATCTCTTCGACCGACAGCCAGTTCAAAACCTTTCACCACAGGCCACAGAAGAGACACAGAAGAGACACAGAGACAGAAAATGTTTTTCCGCCCCGAAGTCGCGGCATCCGGAAAAGTTTCTCAGCGGCGGCTGCCGGACGCATAGAGTGCGAGGCCGAGCAGGTTCGTGACGACGATCAGGCCGATGATCTTGAGGGCGAAGAGCGTGCGACTACCGACAGGGATGATGGGCAACACCGACAGCGTGACGTAGAGCAGCGTCATCAGCAGACCGGAGAGAGCGCACGCTTTCACCCACCATGGCACGCTGATCGATGCTCGCTTAAGACCGAAAAGCGGGATGGCGAACATCGCGAGATAGGTCAGCCCGTAAAAGATCCCCGCCGAATTCCAGAGCAGCTGAAACGCCTCCTGCTTCCCGACGCCAATCAGGCCGAGCCCGCTGAGCACCAGGGCCACAGTTCCGACGAACAGGATCGAGTTGCGGGGTGTCTTGAACTTCTCGTCGAGGCGCGTGAACCACGCAGGCAACAAGCTGTCCCACCCGGCCACCATCGGCAACCGCGTGCTGCCGGCGAAGTTGACGCTGGCCTGCGCGAAGCGGATCGCGATCATCGCGCTGAGCGTGAGCGGCACGATGGCCGCCGCGGCGCCGAGCGGACCGAAGCCGACGCTCAAAAGCTGCGGAATCGGCGCGATGAGATCGATGTCGTCAATCGGGATCATGCCCAGCACCGAGCTGGTGCCGAGGATGAACATCAGCACGACGATGGGCGCAGCAATCAACGTCGCTCGCGTGAGGCTCCGGATCGGATCGCGGCATTCGCCGGCATGAATGGCCACGTACTCGAACCCTGCAAACGCCCCGAAGCCCATCTTGCCGAGCAGGTTGAGGCTGAACAGCGACAGCACCGGAGCAGCCGTCTGCAGCGGATGAAATGAGGACAGGCTGCCGTTGGCCACGTTGAGCCAGGGAAGGGCAATGATCATCGCGAAGACAATCAGCATCAGCACCCCGCCGACCGTGTGGACCCAGCGCCCAACCTGAAGGCCGAGAATGGTGATGACGACGAGCGCCGCCATCAATACGCCGGTAGCCAGTGCGATGACCCGGTTGTCAGTCATCAGCGACGCGACGTCCGGGCCGATGATGTACCCGAGGTACTGCGTGAACTGCAGGCCGATGTTGGTCATGTTCAGGATGCTGAACAGCCACAGGTTCCACGCCACGATGAAGCCGACGAACTCGTTGAACCCGAGTTTGGCCCATTGATAGAGCCCGCCTTCGAGCGGCATGGCGCGCGCCAGCCACACCGCGACCGCCGCGGACGGCAAGTAGAACAGCACGACGGCGATCAGCCAGAAGATGACGTGCGAAGGCCCCTGCTTCGCGGCAACGCCCACCCACTGCAAGCCGACGATGAACAGGATCTGCGCGAAGACGAGGTCCCCAATCGAGAGGCTCTTATGGAGCGCCTCGCTCCGCGCGCGCACAGCTGCTTCGTCGCGCTCGAGCGTCGGAGACGGAGTCAGTAGCGCCATGGCGCGTGGACTGTATCACCCCGGCACTCTCCTGGCGGCGCATCCACAACGGAAGTCGCGGCATTGGGGTCACTAGCGGCAGCTCAAAGACCCTTCACCACAGAGAAGCAGAGGACCAGAGAATTTTTTTGTTTCTGATCCCCGAAGTCGCGACTTCGGGGCGGAAAACATTCTCTGTCTCTGTGTTTCTTC
>CAVXMQ010000019.1:0-41709 GCA_963762995.1 uncultured Acidobacteriota bacterium
CCCGGTACCCGGTATTCGGAGCGAACACCGAATACCGAGTACCGAACACCGGCTACCGCTTCCGCGGCTTCACTACGTAATCAATCCAGCAGCTGTCGAGTCCAACGGTCACGTCGAACTCGTCCTGCAGGTCGGTCCCCGCGCGCGCCGCGGCGGCCGCGATCTGCGCGGTGGGATCGAGTGCGCGCGCGATCATCATCCGGATGTCCTGGATGTGCAGCTGCGACGCACGATCGGTCGGCGTTCTCGGGCCGGCGAGATCCGCATCCAGTTGCTTGAGCTCACCACGGAAGAACGCCCGCACATCGTCTGACTGCGCCTGCGCGCCGTTGACGCGATTGCCGAGCGACTCGACATACGCACGCTGCAAGCCGCGGCGATACGGGTCGATCGCCTGTGAGCTGGCATAGACCTCGCTGAAGACCCCCTTGCGGACGTCGGTCAAGAAGTCGAGGGCCGCGTAGGCATTCTGTCCGTCGATCGATTCCTGTTCGACGAGACGGTTGACGCGCGCGCTGCTGAGCAGCGAGTTGAGGACGCGCCCCTGGCTGGCCTCGATACGATCGATGACGCCGACCGGCTCGATGCGGCGCAGGATCTCCGGGTTCAGCGCCCACTTCGGGGCGTGGAACGCGTTGTCGAGCAGGAACTTGACGGCCGCCTCCTGCTTCGCGCGCGGGATCAGCTGGAAGCGCACGCCGTTCTGGCCGATGTGCTTCTGCTGGGAGTTGTAGCCACCGACAATGGCGGCGACGTGGTTCATCTCGAGCGACCACTGGCCGAGTACGCGGCCGTAGACTTCCTCCAGGTCGGTATAGGGATCACCCGACTTGGCCGTCGTCGCCGTCATGAGCATGCCGGCGATGCGCTCGATGTTCTTGAGGCCGAGCGTGGTGGCCGCGACGGCGTCGGCGTCGCCGACCGCTTCGGTCAGCTCGCCGGGGTCCGAACCGCTCGAGCCTTCGGTGGAGAAGCGGTAATACGCCGTGGCGTCCTGCTGGCGCGCCCACTCGTCGAGCGTCTTCTTCTCTTCCTCTGCGCTCTTCGCCGTCGGAATCGGCTTGTACCCCCACATCGTCGCCCACTTGTCGTAGGGACCGATCTTCGGGATCAAGTCTTCCACCGCAATCCGGTCTTCCGGCTGCGCGACGTAATTGAAGCGCGAATAATCCATCAGCGTCGGCGTGTGGCCATTTTCCTTGACCCACTTGGCGTCGCGCACCTGTGCGACGGTGTACATCGAGCTCGCCTTCATGTTGTGCTGGAAGCCGAGCGTGTGGCCGACCTCGTGCGCCGCCACGTACTGCACCAGCTTGCCCATAAGGTCGTCGGGCAGCGGCAGTTTCTGCGCGCGCGGATCGAGCGCGCCGGCTTGTACGAAGTACCAGTTGCGGGCCAGGTTCATGACGTTGTGGTAGAACTGGATGTCGGTCTCGAGGATCTCGCCGCTGCGTGGATCGTGCACGTGCGGGCCCGAGGCGTTCTCGATGGTTGACGGTAGCCAGCGGATCACCGAGTAGCGCGCGTCTTCAGGGCTCCAGTCCGGATCCTGTTCGGCGGTCGGCGCTTCCTTCGCGATCACCGCGTTTTTGAATCCCGCCGCTTCGAACGCCGACTGCCAGCTTTCGACGCCAGCCTTGAGGTACGGCACCCACTTCTTCGGCGTGGCCGGATCGATCCAGTAAACGATCGGCTTCACCGGCTCCGACAACGCCGCGTTCGGATCCTTCTTTTCGAGGCGCCACCGCGTGATGAACCGGCGCTGCGGCGCCCGATGCTCGTCAACGCTATAGTCGATCTTGCTGGTGGAGAAGTAGCCAACGCGCTCGTCGAAGAGCCGCGCCTGCATCGGTTTCTCGGGTAACAGCACCATGCTGTAGTGCATCACCACGCTGTGACTACCGGAGCGAAGCGGCTGTGCGCCGCCACGACCGGCAGGGGCCGGTCCACCGCGTCCACCGGCGGCCGCTTCCGCGGGCGGGTTGTTGTAGGTGTGGGTCGCCTCGACCTCGATGTTCTCCGGGAACGACACGGCGCGCTCGACGAAGGAGCGGTTCGCGTCGAAGGCACGTGCGCCGACGCGGGTGCGTCCGCTGAACTCGGGCACGTCGGTCGTGAACAGGCGCGTGACCTCGATGACGGCGGTGCCATCGCGCTCCGCTTCAACATTGAAGGCCATCACGATCGGGTTGTAGTTGGCGGATTCAACCGCCTTTGCGATCGGCGCCGCGGGATCCGCGACCACCTCGTAGGACACACCGCGCAACAAGATGCGATCGCCGCGGCGTTCCCATTTCACGACGCGGTTGCCTGCCGCCTGGCCCCCGTAGCCGGCGCCGAGCGTCGTCTTGGCGATCTGGCTGACCCAGAGGAACTCGCGTCCGAGCTTGTCTTTCGGGATTTCGTAAAAGACGCGGTCCTTGATCCGGTGCACGATGAAGACGCCTTCGTCAGACTTCGCGTCCTTGGTGATGACTCGATCGAACGGCCGGATCTCCGGCTCGCGTTGCTGACCGCCGCGGCCTCCGCCAGCCGGCGGATCCTGCGGCGGGTCCTGGGCGAAGGCGACGCACGGCGCCAGCGCCAACGTAAGCGCAGCGACAGCTTTGCGCACATTTTTCATTCCAAAATCCTCCGAGTGAACTGGGATAAAACGGGCGAGGGGTGGTTTTATACCACACTCTTGAGTGACGAATCGCCTCCTTGATTTAGCATTTCAGCGCGTGAAAGTGATTGGGCAGCTGGCGCTTACAGCATTGGTTATTGGGACAGCTACGGCCGTGCTGGGCACCGGGCGTGTGACGGTTCCGCTCATCGCCGGGACCACGTTCATCTGGATCTGGATACCTCTTGTCCAACTCCTCACCGGCCTGCTTTTCGTTCGTGGCTCGCGCGTACCTACTTCTGAAGCGCTCGCGCGGTACTTCGAGACCGGACGCTTCTGGTCGTGCTGGCTTCTGCTCTTGACAGCGGCGGTGCTGTTCGGACCTCGGCCGTTCGCCATCCTGGACTGGGCGGCTGCGACGGCGATCATTCCGGTCGTGCTGACCACACGCGCCTTGACGAGGACCGCCCGGGAGGTCTGCGGCGCCAGCGAGCGCAGCGCGCGGCGTCGAGCCCTGGTGCACCAGGCCATCACGCACACGATCCTCGTGCTCTACTTCGGATGGGCGGTGGCGCTGGGGCCCCGGATCGCCGCGTTGGTGCGCTCGTGACCCGCACGCGCTTCGCAGCACTGATCGCGTTCGCCCTTCTCGTCCTCGTCGGGACGCTGACCGACGTGCCGCGCACGGCAGGCCCACGCAATCCATCGCTGCTGGCAGCGGACTTCCACGTACATGCTGCTCCCGGCGATGGGCTGCTGCCGGTGTGGGAAATCCAGCGCGAGGCCGGCAGACGCGGTCTCGACGTTGTCGCGATCACCAACCACAATCACCGGCTCGCGATCCGCATCGCCCGCGGATTGCGACTGGTCGGGGATTATCCGATCGTGATCGACGGGCAGGAATTGACCGCGCCCGATTTCCACATGGCCGCCGTGGGGGCTGAGCAGGTCGTCGATCCATGGCTTTCCGCGGTGGATGCGATTGCGGAGATCCAGCGCACGGGCGGTGTCGCGATCGCGGCTCATCCCGGCGACCGCTCGTGGCGGGTGACGAGTACCGACGCGCTTCTCGCCCTCGACGGTGCCGAGGTGGCGCATCCGACCATGTTCGATGATCGGGAGACCGATGCCGAAATCCGCGGATTCTTCGAGCGGGTCCGGCGGCTGAACCCCGATGTTGCGGCGATCGGGTCCAGCGATTTTCACTTCGGGGGGCCGGTGGGGGTGTGTCGCACCGACGTCTCTGTCGAGGACGCCTCGAGCGAGGGCGTGCTCAGAGCGATCAAACGCGGACGCACGACGGCTAAGTGTGCCGCGCCGCGATACTTCGGCTACGGCCTGTCGACGTGGCTCGCGGGAGCGGCGATCATTGCGCTTGGTGCTGCCGTTCTCGCTCGATGACAAAGGACGGCAGGTAGCGGCAGAAAGTGGCGCCAGTTCGCTGACAGACCGCGGCGACGCCATCGGCATCGTTCCATCCCGACTTCGGGTTCTGCCAAAAGTACACGTTGAGGCCCACCTGCACGACGACGAGCGCCACTAGCAACGGACGCGGTGTGATTCCCGCGGCCGCGACGACCGCGAGTGCCAGCAGGGGAACGACCGGCACCCAGAACCGCGCCGCCGGTGACCATCCTCCGGTCCAACCGTGGGCGTTGGTCAGCGGCAGCAGCACCATCAGCAGGTACCCACCGGCGACCAGCGCCACGCCACGAAAGACTCGTGGGTGGGTGCGTGCGAGGACGACGAGGCCGAACGGGACGAGCAGGAAGATCGGCGCGTACAGCAGCAGTCCAAATTCCTGGTCGAACAGCATGCCGGCAGTACGTCGAGCGAGTTCGCTCGCGAACGGACCGATCCCGGTCCACTCCCCTGGACGCGCGTGCGGTGACGTGAGCCAGGTCCCCCAAAACCGATAGTTGACGGCGGTGCGCACCGCAACCAGCGCGGCGAAGCCGCCGCCGAAGTACGCGAGCTCGGTAAAGGCGCGCCGGCGGAGCAGGGGAAGCGCACCGAGAAGGAGCAGGCCTGCGACCAGCCCGGCGTTGCGCGCGTGCACGAGCAACAGCAGTCCCGTCGTGGCGCCGCAAACCAGCCAGGTGCGCAGGTCGAGGGTTTCGCGCTCGATCAGGCGTCTGAACACCAGGAAGGCGAGCAGCGCGCTCACGATCTCGGTGAAAAAGGAGATGCTCATTACCAGCAATGGGGACGACAACGCCACGAGGACCGCCCAGCGAAGCGCCTCGCGGGGTCCGGCCCCGAGCGTCAGGAACGCGCCGCGCATCTGAGCCGCCAGGATCGCGGCCACGAGAATCAGCACCGCGCTGACGAAGTGCTTGTAGAGCGTCGGTGGCTCGACGCGTAGCCGGCGCATGGTCTCCGGCGAGAGGTTCGCCGACAGCCACGACACCAGCGGCACACCGATACGCGGAAAGGGAACGAAGAGGAAGGGCAGCCCGACGTCATGTACCGGCCTGAGCACATCGCCGACGCCCCGGCGGGTGTGACCATCGGGCTCGAGCCCACCGCCACCGATGAGCGGTTCGTCGGGGCCGTAGTTGTTCGACACATCGAAATCGAAGTCGAACGCGATCGAGTGCGCGATCGCCAGATAGTGCGGCTCGTCCCCTTCGCCCGCGTGGGTGCCGTGCGTCGCCATCCCCCAGAGCACGAGCACGACGAGCAGGACCAGCCACCGGCGACGCGTCAAGGTGGGGTGATTCTAGCAATGCTGAATGCGAAATGCTGAATGCTGAAGTAAGGTCAAGTGCGTGAACAGGCGCGAATTCATCGGATCGGTCGGCGCGGGGCTGCTTTTGTGCCCCACGCTCGCGGCTCAAGGGGAGCGCCTGTCGAAAAACTGGGCATGGTTGCGGCGACAGGTGAAGGACGTCGACGGCTGGCGCCGAATGCTGGCGTCGCTGAAGCGCACCGGCTTCGACGCCGTCTTGATCGGTGGCGACGCGGCCTTCTACGAAAAGCACGTCCCCCTGGCGCGCGACGAGGGGCTCGAGCTGCACGCCTGGCAGTTCGTGATGATGCGCGGTGAGAACGAGAAGGCGCATCCGGAGTGGTACGCGGTCAGCCGCGCCGGCGTGTCGACGGCGACCAAGCCGCCGTACGTCGATTACTACAAGTTCATGTGCCCCTCGCGCGACGAGGTGCGCGCCTACCTGCGTGGGATCGTCTCGGAGATCGCGTCCGTCAAAGGGCTCGGCAGCTTTCATCTCGACTACATCCGCTATCCCGACGTCATCCTGCCGGTCGCGCTGTGGCCGAAGTACAAGCTCGTTCAGGACAAGGAGTACCCGGAGTTCGATTTCTGCTACTGCGACGTCTGCCGCGAACGATTCAAGACGTCTTCCGGCGTCGATCCCAAGGCGCTTGCCGATCCACCCTCCCATGCGGCATGGCTCGAGTATCGCTACGGCACCATTACGCGAGTCGTCGCCGAGCTATACGAGGAGGCGCATCGGCACGGCATGCCGGTGACCGCGGCCGTCTTTCCGACGCCTGACATTGCACGACGGCTTGTACGGCAAGACTGGACCAGGTGGAAGCTCGATGCCGTGTTGCCGATGATTTACAACGGCTTCTACAAAGAAGATGTCGCCTGGGTCGAGCGCGCGACTCGCGAAGGCGTCCGCGCCCTGGCTGGACGGATTCCGCTTTACACCGGCCTCTACGTTCCCGATCTGCCGCCCGTTGATCTGGCGCGCGCCATCGAACGCGCGTTTGCCGGCGGCGCGCAGGGTGTGAGCCTCTTCCAGGGGGACACGCTGACGCCCGAGCACCTGCAAGCGATCGCACCGGTGATGAAAGCGCACCGCGTCGTCAAATGAGTCGCCTGTGCCTGCTGGCCACGGCGCTCACCGCGTTTGCGGCCGTCCAACCCGCGCGGGAATTCGAGACCCTCCCGTTCGCGCCGAAGCACGCGATCTGCTATCGGACGGCTGCGAGCCTGAAGGTCGACGGCCGCCTCGACGAAGCCGCGTGGCGCGCAGCGCCGTGGACGGACGCCTTCGTCGACATCGAGGGGGACGTGCGGCCGAAGCCCCGTTCCCTGACGCGTGTGAAGATGCTCTGGGACGACGAGTATTTCTATTTCGGCGCGGACCTCGAGGAGCCCGACTTGTGGGGCACCCTCACCGAGCGCGACTCGGTCATTTTTCACGACAACGACTTCGAGGTCTTCATCGACCCCGACGGCGACACGCACGAGTACTACGAGTTCGAGATCAACGCGCTGAATACCGTCTGGGACCTGATGCTGGTCAAGCCGTATCGGGACGGCGGCCCGGCATTGAACGCCTGGGACATCGCCGGACTGAAAACCGCCACCTCCCTCCGCGGGACGCTGAACCGCCCTGGCGACAAGGATGAGGGGTGGTCGATCGAGATCGCGATGCCCTGGAAGATCCTCAAAGAGGCCGCGCCCGGCCAGCGTCCGCCGAACGCCGGCGAACAGTGGCGGGTCAATTTTTCCCGCGTGCAATGGACGCTCGACGTGAAGGACGGCAAGTACAGCAAGCGGACGAACGCGAAAGGGGAGCCGCTTCCCGAAAACAACTGGGTGTGGAGTCCGCAGGGGGCGATCAACATGCACATGCCCGAGCGCTGGGGCTACGTCCAGTTCTCCTCGCGCACCGCCGGTGACGGCGTCGACACGTTCGCCGAGCGACCAGACGAACAGGTGAGATGGGCCTTACGCCGGATCTATTATCGGCAGGCGGAGTTCCACAAAGCGAATGGCCGCTACGCCCGAACGCTACGGGAACTCGGCGCCGACGTGCCAACCGTCCAAGGCCTGCAGTTGCACGCCACCGACCATCTCTACGTGATGACGGCACCTGGCAAGGGTGGAGTGGTGCACTTGCGGCAAGACGGGCGAGTGTGGACGAAATAGGTCAGTTCGTTACAGCGGCGGTGAAACAGGGAGGACTCGCTCAAGGGAAAAGGGAAAAGGGAAAAGGGAAAAGGGAGAAGGGAAAAGGCAAGGTGGAAGGCGAAGGTGGAAGGTGAACGGTCAGCAGTCAGCGGCAGCGCTCGACGGACCCGGCGGGTGTATGCTGATCCTGACATGCTGAAGATTTCAAGCATCGTCATCGGCGCGGCCCTGCTTGCCCTGAGCGCCTGGATTTTATGGTTGGTTGGCCGCGTCGACTATCCCAAACCTTACGTTTCAGCGCTGTACGGCGCAGCCATTTTGGTGTTCGCAGTGTACGCCTGGAGGAAACGCGCCGACTCTTGGACTCCACTTGTTGCTTCTGCGATCATCGCTGTATCCGGCCTTGCTTGGGGTCTAGATGGCGCGATCGCGCAGCTACGGCCCGCTATTCGTCATGGTTTTGACCCCAGATGGTTTAACCCGAGCGTGAACTCGTTCATCGAGGCATTTACGGTCATCCTCTTGTCCGCTCATCTGCTGCTGAATCTATCTGATCGCCTGATCCGCGCTTCTGCTTCGCCATCCGGTCAGGCGCGGACTTAACGGACCCTCAGCCACGCGGCTTTTTCTCCACGGCATTCCGACTTACTTTTCCCTTCTCCCTTCTCCCTTCTCCCTTCTCCGTTCTCCCTTTTCCCTTGATCTAATCCCCGCTACTTCGCCCCCGCCCTCGCTTTCCTGATGGCTTCAACGGTGACGTTCGTCCTCATCTCCACGATCTTCTTCGCGATCTCCAGCGCCTTCTTCTTATCAGCGATCGAAACGCCATCGATCGTCGCCTTGTTCGCCTTCACGCGCTGCTCCCAGCGGACGCTGTTCGGGTCGGCGATGAGCATGTTGAGCGTGATTGCGGGATCGTCGTGGAGGCCGTCTTTCGGCTGGTCCGCCTTGATCACGCCGAGCTCGCCCAGGTACTTCAACACGGACGCGTAATCGTAGTACTCGCGCGCGTGGATCACGAGCGGAGCGCCTTTCCACTCGGCGTTCCACTTGTCGGCGACCGCCTGCATCCCCTTGGTGTTGCCGCCGCTGTCGCCGATCAGCACGATGTTCTCGAAGCCGTGCATCTTGAAGCTCTGCACGACGTCCGCGAGCATGGCCTGGAAGGTCTCCTCGCGCAGGCTGATCGTGCCGACGGTCGCCATGTGGCCGCTCTTCGGGTCGATGCCCCCCTCGGGCACCAACGGGATGATGGGGCCGCAGAGGGCGTTGCCGAGCTTGCGGGCGATCGCGTCACAGTTCACCCGAAGGATGTAGTTGTGCTTCCCGAGTGCCAGCCAGGGACCGTTCGGCTCCATGCCACCGGTCGGGATGATGATCGTCGTCTTGCCCGCCTTGAGGGCGTCGCGGACGTCCATCCAGGTCATCTCTTCGAGCCACACGGTGTCGGGCGTCTTCAGCGGGTTCGGCGTGTCGATGCAGTTGTAGGGGTTGGCGCTGCAGTTGCCTCCGCCGGCCGTCCGCGGATCGCGTGGACCGCGTCCGCGCTGTTCCGATTGCTGCTGCGGTGGGGTGGCTTGCTGGGCCGACAACACGCTCGAAAGCGCGAGCACGATCAGCGGCAGTGCGGCTCTCTTCATGGCAGCTCCTTGTGAGAGGCGAGCAGAGTCTAGCGCGGATACAATCCGTTGCAACAGGAGGTCTTCGATGCGTCGCCTCACCACCGTTGTGGCCCTGCTCGTGACGGCCAGCCTCGGCGCCCAGCAGCGCGCGCCGGAGATCGAGTCCATCACGGCGCAGGACATGAAGGCCGATCTGACGTTCCTCGCGTCCGACAGCATGGCGGGCCGACTCACCGACACACCTCAGAACGCGATGGCCGCCGAGTGGATCGCGTCGCGCTTCGAGCGCATGGGGCTGCAGCCGATCGGCGACAGCGGCTCCTACTATCAGAAGTACACGCTCGCGACCACGACGCTCGGCGAGGGAAACCAGGGCCGGATCGGCGCGTTCGGGACGGACTGGTATCCGACCAGGTTCAGCGCCAGCGGTAACGCGGAAGGCTCGCTGGTGTTCGTGGGATACGGGATTTCCTCGCCCGAGCGGAATCACGACGACTATCGCGGCGACGTCAAGGGGACCATTGTTCTGGCGCTCGACCACGAGCCCGGAGAGCGGGACGAGAACAGCCCCTTTGACGGCGTCGTGACCGCCCAGGCGGCGGACCAGCTCCAGAAGGCGCTCGCCGCGCAGGCACGCGGCGCCGTAGGCATCCTCTTCGTGAGCGACGTCCACAACCATCCCGCTCCGGCAAACGCTCCCGTCCAGGCTCCAGCCCTCAATCTCGCAGCCGCCTGGCCTCAGCAGCCACCGCGCATCCCGCGCTACATGCTCGGCAGCTGGGTGGAGCAGGTAAAGATCCCTGCTGCGGTGATCTCGGTGCCCGCTCTGAAAGCTCTGTTGAGCGCCGCGTCAGCGCTCGGCATTCCCTTCGAAGACCTCGCGAAGTCTGCCGACACATCGGGCGGGGTCAAGCCGCGTCCGGTCGGCATCGTCGCGCAGTTCACGACCGCAGTGAGCCGGAAGTTCATCGACGACCGCAACGTCGTCGCGCTAATGGAGGGGTCCGATCCTGCGCTGAAGGACGAAGTCGTCATCGTGTGCGCGCACTACGATCACGACGGCACGAACGGCCAGAACGTCCTGAACGGCGCGGATGACGATGGGTCGGGAACGATTGGCGTGATCGAGATCGCCGAAGCGTACGCGCTGGCGGCGGCGAAGGGGATCCGTCCGAAGCGCTCGGTCATCTTCGCCGCATGGAACTCGGAAGAGCGAGGACTCTTCGGCGCCTGGGCTTACACGCAGAAGCCGATCGTCCCACTCGCAAAGACCGTCGCCGTGCTCAACATGGACATGATCGGCCGCAACGAGGAAGTGCCGGAAGGCGGTGGGGGAGGACGCTTCCGAGGGCTGGACGTGCAGACGTCTGAGTCGAACAACAACGCCGTGAACATCATCGGCACCACCCGCAGCGCCTCACTCAAGCAGACGATAGAAAAGGCGAACGCCAGCATCGGCCTGACGCTGCGCTTGCGCTACGACAACAACATCTCGCAGTTGATGCGCCGCAGCGATCACTGGCCGTTCCTCAACATGGGCGTCCCCGGGGTCTGGGTGCACACCGGCTTGCACCCTGACTATCACACCGCCAATGACGACGCCGATCGGATCAATTATCCGAAGATGGAAAAGATCGGGCGGATGGTGCACCAGGCGAGCTGGGACCTGGCGAATGCCGCCGGTCGTCCTTCGCTCGACCGGCGGTGATGCAATGCTGAATTCTGAATGCTGAATGCTGAATGGAAGGTTGAAATGTTGAAGGGATTGTTGCTGTTGATGCTGGCGGTGACGACGCAAGAGGTGACGAAGGAAGCGGTCACCGGTGTCCGGAACTTTGCGCGACTCGAGACCACGGTGGCATGTGGCGGTGCGACCTCGGCAGACGCGCTGCCCGAGATCAAGAAGATGGGATTCGTGTCGGTGGTCAACTTGCGGCTGGCCACTGAAAACGGCGCGGAGGTCGAGAAAGAGGAAGCGGCGGCGAAGGCACTGGGGCTTCGTTATATCCATGTGCCGTTCGACGGCAAACCCGATCCCGTGGCCGCTTCCGCGGCCGCCGACCAGTTTCTTGTGTACCTTTCCAGGCCGGGCATGGAGCCGGCATTCATCCACTGCGGCGGCGGGAATCGCGCGGCCACGATGTGGTTGATCAAGCGGCTGGTCGTCGATCGTTGGGACGAGGAGCGCGCCGTGAAAGAGGCCATCTCGCTAGGACAGACCAGCGAGGAGCTTCGGAAATTCGCGATTGAGTACGCGAGGAAACGCAAGTGGCACAAGGCGAAGGCGCTCGGGGTGCTGCAGTGAACTTCGGATACTTACTTCAGCATTCAACATTCAGCATTGCCCCTCGCGCGTTCTTCAGCGCGAACGACCAGAAGGCCGGCCACCAGATCACGTCGTTGAACAGGCAGACCCAGGCGAACGTCCACGGGAGCGCACCGGTCGCGGCGCTGTAGAGAAAACCCACGGGACCCAGGGTCTTGCCGGCGAGCCCGATCCAGATGAACGCGGCATATCGCTGCGGCGCGCGGGCCAGCAGGTAGTAGCCGTACGCGTACACTCCCACCATCATCCCAATGACCTGCGCGAGCGGTACCGCCCGCGGGTCGCTGACGCCGGCGAGGCCGAGCAGGCCGCGAGGATAAATCACTACCGCAGCGCCCCACAGCAGGTTGTACGCGGCGGCGGCATAGAACCAGGGGCGGTAGGCGCGAAAACGATCATGCACGCGCAGGCCTCGACGCGCTGGCGACGAGATCCCGGACACCGGAGACGAACACGCCGGCCGCGATCATGAGGAGCATCCAGGCCGGAAATCCATGATCGGCAGCGCCGAATCCGCTATCGAGGCGTGACCACTGACGGAGTGACGGGACCAGGTAGGCGAGGAACGCGCCATAGACGATCCCCATGATCGCGTGCATCGCGCGTTCGCCGGGCGGCAACCGCCGGATCTTGTCCTCCTCGATGAAGTCCCACAAGGTAATGACGATCTCGCCCAGCAGCAGGGCGGCGAGTAGCCAGGCGAAGGTGCCGTTCCACGTCAGGAATCCCAAACTGCCGATGATGATGGCGTAGGCAAAATCGCGCGTCGCATGGAGCCGCAGTTCCGTGGCCGTGTGCGTACCGTGCGCTAGTTTGAGCTTGTACTCGTGGTAGTAGAGCGTGTCGAACGCGCCGAGCGAGGCCTGGACGAGCAGCAGCCAGATCGCGGTTGTCATGCGACCGCCATCCTACCCGCATAGCGACACACCAGGTGCGTCCGCCACGTGACGCGCACGTCCACCTGCCAGCCGCCAGGCGCTGCAGAGACTCGAGCCTCAACGTGTGGCGCGATGATCCTGGGCACTCGAATGCCCGCAACCGTCATGGCCGTTTGCCGATAGAGCAGGTGGCCATGCTCGGCGCGCAGACGGAAGACGATCCTCCCCAGCCCGCTTCGCTCCACGATGCAGGATCCTGCGGCGCTCTGGCGTGTGTGTAGCGAAACGTCACCAATCCGGCGCATCCAGATCAACTCGTCGCCGTCGGTCGTGACCTCCAGGCGTACCGCCTGCGCGCGCCCGGCGCGCGGCAGATTCATGAGCTTTACGAGCGGTTTCGTGAGCGGGTGGGAGCCATGCTCAACATCGAGTATCCCGGTCGCGACGAGCGGCGGCAGGTGGGCTCGTTGAACTTCCGGATCGAGCGCCAGGAACGCCTCCCGAAGCGCCGTCTCGTAAGGGGACACCAGGCGATTATTGAACCTTGCACGGCTGAGCGGCGAATGAATGAAAAAACGCATTACATTCGGGGTGCCTATGCTGAAGGCGATCGCTGTCTGCGGATGCGTCGTCCTGGGGATGACGACGGTGAACGGCCGAAACGCCGGCGACGGCCAACCGGCGGCGCAAGAGCTGTGGGAGCAGGCCGTGGCCGCCAAGGGTGGCCGCGAACGGCTCCGCGCCGTCGACAGTTTCGCGATTCACGAAAAGACAGTGTTCGCGAAACCGGTCCGTGGCATCGCCGAACAGAGGGTGGATCAGCTCGTCTGCGAACTACCGGATCTCTGTTGGGAATTCCTCGACTATCGGCCGGGCAAGATGGGATACACGGTCCGGGTCGTCAACGCGCGCACCGGCCAAGGCTGGGCGTCCCATGGGGCACCGGCCTCGCCATTCAGGCAACCGGATACCAGCGCCGCGTTCCGGCTGCGGCAGTTGCAGTACCTCTACTTCCTGGAAACTCGCTGGGTGAAACCCACGCCGCTCCGGGCTTCGCGGGTTCGGCTTGGTTCACGCGCGATCGACCGGCTGGAGACGCTCGTGGAGGACGAACCAGTCGTGTACTTCCTGGATGCCGTGACCCACCTTCCTGTGCGAGTCGAAGCAACTCACCAATGGCACTTGCCGCCGCCTCGTCCGGGGATGAAACCTCCGGGCCCAACGCAATACACGTACGAGCTGGGCAACTATCACGACGTCGCCGGCATCCAGGTGCCGGCGCGGATACGAAGGGGCAACGACTCCAGCGACGCGCAGGTGGAAGTCAATCCCCCGTACGACCCATCGCTCTTCACAACGCCCCCATCGCCGGACGCGACGGTGGACTCGTGGCGCGCTCGAACCACGCGACGTCCCAGTAGCGATCGAACTTGCGGCCGACCTCCAACCATGGGCGCCGCTCCTGCGGCGTTGCAGCCCTCGTCTTGAGCATGACGCACCCTAGCAAAACCAGAACCGGAATTCAGCATTCAGCATTGCTCGCGACGGGCAGGCCACTCGGCCGGAGGCTGCGTCAAAACACGCATGGGGCGGCAGCCGGTCCGGATCGCCAGTGGCGCATTCGTCCACATCGTCTTCGTGGCCGTGCTGTCGCTGTTCTTGCGGCCACTTCCACCAGACGCTCCGGCCCCGATGTCCGCGCGGCTCGTGTGGGCGCCGGTCCAGCCGGTGCCCGGAGCTCCCAACGGCGGGGGGCAGGGGGGAGATCGTCGATCGCCGTCGCCGGGGGCTGAGCGTCCCGTCGTCGCGGACGACCAGCCAAGATTCTCGCTGCCGCGCCTCCCGGATGCGATTGCCGCCGTCGTCGTACCCGGTATCGAGGTGGCGTTTGCCGCTCCGAATGCATCCGGGCCCGGCACGAGCGATCGAGGCGGGGGACGAGGCGAGGGCAGCGACGGGCCCGGCAGTGGAACAGGCAGAAGTTCCGGCGTCGGCGAAGGCGACCGTCCGTTCGTGGATGGCGCTCCGGGCGTGACATCCCCACGACCGCTGGTTCAGCAAAAGCCTGAATACACCGTCCAAGCGATGCGCGCACGTGTCCAGGGCTCTGTCCTGCTCGAAGCGACGGTGCTGGAGAACGGCAGCGTGGCTGACATCCGCGTGCTGAAGGCGATGGAACCGTCCTACGGCCTTGACGAGAAGGCCGTCGAGGCCTTGCGCGCGTGGAAATTCCGCCCCGGTACCTATCAAGGCCGGCCCGTGGCCGTGAAGGTCCTCGTCGAGCTGTTATTCACGCTCAGGTAGGTAATCGCTCCGGCTACAATCCGCACTCATGGCGCACACACGACGGCGGTTTCTCTCGCACCTCGCGGTCCCGGGACTTCTTGTGGGCGCCGCGCCGGCCTTGGAGGCCCTCGCTCGAGTCGTCCCGTTCACACCGCAGCCGCAGGCTGGGGACGACGCTGTCTTTGCGGAAGCGCGGAAGCACTTCCTCATTCCCGCCGGCGTCGCGTACTGCAACACCGGCACGCTTGGCGCCTCGCCCCGGGAGGTGGTGGACGCGCTGACGCAGGGCATTCGCCGTATCGAGACCGAGCTGGCCCAGTGGCCATACGAGCAGGCGGACGGGGAGCCGCTCACCGGCTATCAGAAGCTGGAAGACGTCCGTGCGCTTGCGGCTCGGTTCGTCAATGCATCAGTTCCCGAAATCGCGCTCACGCAGAACGCGACGATGGGCATGAATTTCCTCGCGAACGGACTGGATCTTACCGCCGGTGACGAAGTCGTCAGCACCGACCATGAACATGGCGGCGGCATCTCTCCCTGGCGCCTGCTGGCCAAGCGCCGCGGCATCGTCGTCAAGGAGCTCGCACTGGAGCCTGCGTTGGCCCAGGGACCCGACGCCGTCGTTCGGTTGTTCGCGTCGGCGATGACGCCGAAGACGAAGGTCGTGATGTTCAGCCACATCACCTCCGGCCTGGGGGCGCTGCTGCCGGCGGGCGAGTTGTGCGCGCTGGCCCGCAAGGGCGGCGCCCTGGCGATCGTCGACGGCGCGCAGGCGGTAGGACAGGTGCAGGTAGACGTGCGGGCGCTCGGTTGCGATGCCTACGTCGGAAGCCCGCACAAGTGGATGATGGCGCCGAAGGGCACCGGATTCATGTTCCTGCGGAAGGACGTGCAGGACCGCTTCTGGACGACGCTCGCAAGCTACCAGTGGGACAACCACGAGGATGGCGCATTCCGCTTCATGCAGTTCGGAACCGGGAGCGTGCCGGTCGTTGAGGGCCTGGTCGCGGCGCTGCGTTTCATCGATCGCATCGGCATGGCGCGCATCGAGCGATGGGATGCCATGCTGACGAAGCGTCTGCGAGACGGACTGGCCCAGATCCCCGCTGCGCGCGTCGCGTCGCCGCGGGATTCGCGTCTGACGGCGGCGATCACGACGTTCCGTGTGGACGGGATGAAGGCCAAGGCGCTGCAGGATGCGCTGTGGGCCCGCAAGGTTCGCGTGCGCGCCCAGAACGACACGCGCGGTGTGCGTCTATCCGCTCACATGTATCTCAGTCCAGCGGACATCGATACGATCCTCGACGTGACGGCCAGGGCCGCCCGCCAGAAACCCTGAGTTCGCCGTCCCGAACCTGGGCCCACTGGAATCCGTCTTCATAACGCATGTCCGAGCTTCTCACCGACCTCCGCTCCGGCGTCCGCATGCTGGTCAAGTACCCGACGCTGTCGCTGGGGGCGATTCTGACGCTCGGCCTTGGGATCGGCCTGAGCACCACCGTCTTTTGCGTCGTCAACGGGGGGCTCTTCAAGGGACTCCCATTTCCGGATGCGGACCGGATCGTGGCGGTCAGGGGCACGAGGCCGACGCAGAACGAGCGCGAACTGCCCTTCGGCGTTCACGACCTCGCGGTTTACGCGGCGCGGCAGACAGCGTTTGAGAAGTTCGGCGCGTACGGCAACGCGCCGCTGAACGTGACGGCGGAAGACGGACGCCCGGAGCGGTTTCCCGGCGGCCTGCTGACCGTCGAGGCCTTCGAAGCGCTCGCCGTTCAGCCGGAACTGGGCCGCGGGTTCCAGGTGGGAGACGATCGTCCCGGCGCGCAGCCCGTGATGCTCCTGGGGAATGCCGTGTGGCGCGAGCGATTCGGCGGCACTCCGGACGTCATCGGCCGGGTGCTGCGTGTGAACGGCACGCACCGGACCGTTGTCGGCGTCATGCCGGCGTCCTTCGGCTTCCCGATCCGCGAATCGATGTGGGTTCCTCTCGCGATCGATACGCAACCTCCGCGAGGCCAGGAGGCGTTCGTCCGTGTCCTCGGAAAGCTCAAGAAGGGGACGAGCGTCGCGGAGGCGCAGACCCAGCTTGCCGCCGTCGCCGCGCAGCTCGAAACGGAGTTCCCGAAGACGAATGCCGGGCTTGGCGTGGAGGTCATCCGCTACGCGCGCAGCGTGTTCCCTCCGGAGATCTACAACCTGCTGTTCACGATGCTCGGCGCCGGCATCGGCGTCCTCCTCATCGCGTGCGTCAACGTGTCGAACCTTCTCGCCGCACGGGCGTCCCTGAGGCGCCGCGAGGTGGCGGTGCGGATGGCCCTCGGGGCCGCGCGCAGCCGCGTCGTCCGGCAACATCTCACCGAGGTGGTCGTGCTGGCGTCGATTGGCGCCGTGCTCGGGATGGCGCTGAGCGTCGTCGGGATGCGCTGGTTCACGAATGCGATCGCGGCGGAATCCGCCGCCGTTCTTCGTGACCTTCGAGCTCGATCATCGCGTGCTGCTCTTCGTGCTCGGACTCATCGTGCTGACCAGCCTGTTCGCCGGCGCGGTGCCGTCGCTGCACGCGTCGCGCGTGAGCGCTGGCGCCGTGCTCAAGGACGACAGCCGCGGCTCGACCAGCGGACGCCTGGGCCGGTTCAGCGCCGGTCTCGTGGTGGTCGAACTGGCGGTCTCGTGCGCGCTGCTGATCGCCGCCGGACTCATGGTCAAGAGCGTCGTGCAATTGAAAACGGTCGACATGCCATTCGCGGTGGAGGACATCCTGACCGCGCGCGTGGATCTTCCGGCTGCCAAGTATCCGGATTCCGCGGCGAGCATCCGCTTCTTCGAGCAGCTGTTACCCAAGGTGCAAGCGGTCGCGGGCGTTGAAGCCGGCACGCTGTCAGACGGTCTGCCGGCGGCCGGGAATGGCAGCATCGTGCTCGAGATCCAGGGACAGAGCTACGCGCAGCCAACCGATCGGCCGTCGGCGCGGGAGGGGATCGTCACGCCCGGCTACTTCGAGACGTTCAAGGTGGGGCTCCTCGGCGGGCGCGAGTTCATCACGACAGACAACGCGGCCGGCGCGCCCGTGGCGGTCGTCAACGCGTCATTCGCGCGTGCCCATTTTGCCGGGGACGCGATCGGGCGGCAGTTCCGGCGCGTGCGGCCGCGCTCGACGGAACCATGGCTGACGATCGTCGGCGTCGTGCCAGACCTGCTGATGGAAGGCATCGGCAACGGGAACGCGAGCCCGGTCGGCTACTACATCCCGATCGCCCAGAGCGACGTGGCCAATGGCGTGCGCATCGCGGTGCGGACGCGCGGTGACGCCGCGTCGCTGGCGCCGCAGCTGCGGTCCGCCGTGGCCGCGCTCGATCCCGACCTCGCACTCTACGACGTCCGGACGCTGCGCCGGATCATCGACGAGCGCACCTGGTTCTACACCGTGTTCGGTACGTTCTTCACCACGTTCGGCGTCTGCGCCCTCATCCTGGCGGCGGCCGGATTGTATGGCGTGATGTCGTTCGCGGTGACGCAGCGCACCAGGGAGATGGGCGTGCGTTCGGCGCTGGGCGCGCAAGGGCGCGAGCTCGTCCTGCTGGTCATGCGCAAGAGCACGATCCAGCTCGCCATCGGGCTTGTGATAGGCGTGACTCTCGCCCTCGTGGCGTCCACCGCGTTGCAGCCGGTGCTGTATCGCGTCAATCCGAGAGATGCCGTGGTCTTTGCCGCCGTGATCGCACTGCTCGCGGCCGTCAGCCTGTTCGCGAGCTTCCTGCCGGCGCGGCGCGTGACGAAGATCGATCCCGTCGTCGCCCTCGCCGTCGAATGACGAATCCGCGCCAGCAGCAAAAAAGAACGCCTTGCAACCTATTCGTACCTGACGCTGCGCAGGAACGACCGTAGCGAATCGTGCCACTTCGCGACGGTGGCGGCCGGGCCGACACACTTGACGAAGTACGGACCACCGGGCGTGGCCACGTAGACGGCAATCTGCCTGAATCCCGGCTTGTTGAAACGTTCGCTTGAACCGGGTGCGACTTCGGCCACGTAGGTCCCGCTGACATCGACAATCGAGAGCTTCAGGCCCGACGCGGCCGTGGACGCCGTGGTTTTGGCGACCTTACTCGATGGCTGGCCATCGGGCTGTGCCATCTGGCCGATCCAGCGGTCTATGTTGGCCTGGACGTTCCCTCCCTGGCTGGCGCCGAAGAAGAACACCGTCACCGATGCGTCCTCGGAATCACCAGTCACGCGGGGGAGCGTGAACTCGGCAATCCGCATGGACGATGTCGGCGCCTTCGAGGTCCAGCCGGCCGGCACATCGAACTTGAGCGTCGCGGCCGAGAACGGTACAGCGGCGAGCGCGATGAAGGTCAGCACAATCGTTGATGGCATCCCTGGATTCTCTCATTGCCGCGTACGAAAAAAAGGGCCGGCGAGCGTTAGCTCACCGGCCCAGAACCTGAATTCAACATTCAGAATTCAGCATTCAGCATTGCTAGCGTCTAGTACATCCCGCCCATGCCGCCGCCCGGCATGCCGCCGCCGCCGGATTCCTTCTTCTCCTCCGGGATCTCGCTGACGAGCGCCTCGGTGGTGAGCAGGAGCGACGCGATCGACGACGCGTTCTGGAGCGCCGTGCGAACGACCTTGACGGGATCGATGACGCCCGCTGCGACCAAGTTCTCGTACTTGTCGGTCGCGGCGTTGTAGCCCTCTTCACCCTTGCCGTCCTTGACCTTGGAGACGACGATCGAGCCTTCCTGGCCCGCGTTGGTCGCGATCCAGCGCAGCGGCTCTTCGAGGGCCTTGCGGATCAGCGCGACGCCGACCGCCTGGTCCCCTTCGAGCTTCAGCCCGTCGAGCGCCTTGCTCGCGCGGATGAGTGCCACGCCGCCGCCGGGGACGATGCCCTCTTCGACCGCCGCCTTCGTCGCGTGCATCGCGTCCTCGACGCGCGCCTTCTTCTCCTTCATCTCGGTCTCGGTGGCCGCACCGACCTTGATGACGGCGACGCCGCCCACGAGCTTCGCCAGGCGCTCCTGGAGCTTCTCGCGGTCGTAGTCGGAGCTGGTCTCTTCGACCTGCGTGCGGATCTGCTTCACGCGGCCTTCGATCGCGCCCTGCGCGCCCGAGCCCTCGACGAGCGTCGTGTTGTCCTTGTCGATCGTGACCTTCTTCGCCTTGCCGAGATCGTCGAGCTTGATGTTCTCGAGCTTGAGGCCGAGGTCTTCGGTGATCGCGCGACCACCGGTCAGCACCGCGATGTCTTCGAGCATCGCCTTGCGGCGGTCGCCGAAGCCGGGGGCCTTGACGGCCGCGGCCTGCAGCGTGCCACGCAGCTTGTTCACGACGAGCGTCGCGAGCGCTTCACCATCGACGTCTTCCGCGATGATGACGAGCGGACGGCCGGCGCGCGCCACCTGCTCGAGGAGCGGCAGGAGGTCCTTCATCGAGCTGATCTTCTTCTCGTGGATCAGGATGACGGGGTTCTCGAGCACCACTTCCATGCGCTCGGGATCGGTCACGAAGTACGGCGAGAGGTAGCCGCGGTCGAACTGCATGCCCTCGACGACCTCGAGCGAGGTCTCCATCGACTTCGCCTCTTCGACGGTGATGACGCCGTCTTTGCCGACCTTCTCCATCGCTTCCGCGATGATCTTGCCGATGGTGTCGTCGCTGTTCGCCGAGATGGTGCCGACCTGCGCGATCGCGGTGCCGGAAACCGGCTTGGCCTGCTTCTTCAGCTCGGCCACCACGACTTCGACGGCCTTCTCGATGCCGCGCTTCAGTTCCATCGGGTTGGCGCCGGCGACGACGTTCTTCGCGCCTTCGCGGAAGATCGCCTGCGCGAGCACGGTGGCGGTGGTGGTGCCGTCACCCGCGATGTCCGAGGTCTTGCTCGCCACTTCGCGGACCATCTGGGCGCCCATGTTCTCGAGCGGGTCCTTGAGGTCGATTTCCTTCGCGACGGTGACGCCATCTTTCGTGATGGTGGGGGAGCCGAACTTCTTGTCGAGGACGACGTTGCGGCCCTTGGGGCCGAGGGTCACCTTGACGGCGTTGGCGAGGTGGTTGACACCGCGCAGGATGGCCTGGCGGGATTCCTCACCGTAAACGATCTGCTTTGCCATATTGACTGTTTCTCCGTTGCCTTTGAGCTAGATTCTGGTTAGGCGTTGATGACGCCGAGGATTTCTTCCTCGCGCATGATCAGGTACTCCTCGCCGTGGAGCTTGATCTCCTGGCCGGAGTACTTCCCGAAGAGGACCGTGTCCCCTTCCTTCACGTCGAGCGGCGTGATCTTGCCGTCCTTCTCGACCTTGCCCTTGCCGACGGCGATGACCTTCCCCTGCTGGGGCTTTTCTTTCGCCGTGTCGGGGATGATGATCCCGCCGACCTTCTGCTCGCCTTCGTCGATGCGCTGCACGATGACGCGATCGTGCAAGGGACGGATGCCGACTGCGGTACCTGTTGCCATGTTCGCTACTACTCCCGTGTTGAACGGTTGCTGGAAATGGTCGTGTTCGACCAGAAACCTTAAGGAAAACGCTGAGTGGGCCCTGCGGGTCAGCACTCAGGCTACCCGACTGCTAAATGTATCGGAGGGGGGAAGGGCTGTCAAGCAGTCGCCTGCGGCGAGTGCCAACTCCCAGGTCCCAACTCCCAAGTCCTCAACCACCAGATCGGGCACCGATACCCTCGTCTGCGGGGTGGCAGCCATGCGGGCCCGCGGCTCCCGTTCGACGCCGGGCACGCGATCGGCGGCAGGCGAACGCGCCCGCTGCGCCGACGTCGGTACGCGGGGTAAATCGCGTCCTCCGGCGATGGCCTGACGATCAGGCGGCGCCTTTGAGGATCCGCACGACAGCCCCGATCGGTTGGGCAACCCGCTACTCCAATCGCCGGAGACGAATCAGCGGCGTCGCCACTCGGACCGCCTGCGGACGCGATTTAATTCCTTCGCTCGCCCGCTACTCCTACGGCGCTGCGGCCGCGTTCGCCTGCCGCCGCTCGCGATCCGTCGGTGCCCATAGTCGGTCGCTGCGGGGTGGCAGGCATGCGGGTTCGCGGCGACCTGTGAGCGCCGTGAGAGCGAAGGGATTAAATCGGGGTCGCAGGCGGTCCGGGCGGACGCGGCGCAGTTTCGCCACTGGCCTACAGAACACCCGTACATCCAACTGATCGTTCACCGGCTCGGTGTAAACCCCAGCCGCGGCCGAGATCGTAAGGGAATCGCCGGAGGCCCCGATTTACCACGGCGCGAATGGGAGCCGCGAACCCGCATGCCTGTCGCCCTGTAGCGACTTCGGCGCAGCGAGCGTGGGAGTTAGGGGTTGAGACGCGAGGAGCGGGTCAAGCAGAGCGCTTGATCCGATACTCGCTCATCTTTCTCGCGACGGTGTTGCGGTGGAGGCCGAGCAGTTCGGCCGCGTCGCCGACGTTCCCTTTGCTCCGCTGCAGGGCGCGGGCAATGAACATCTTTTCGAATTCACGCCGGGCGTCGTCGTAGAGGATTCCCTTTTCGAGCATCTCCTGGACGAGCCGGTCGAGTTGGTCGCGCACGGCTCGCTACTGCAGGTCGCGGCCGGAGAGGAGGCGGAAGGCCTCAACGTATTTCGCGCGCGTCCGCTGGATCACCTCGTCGGGCAGCGACGGCACGGGGGGCTGCTTGTTCCACTTGATGTCTTCGAGGTAGTCGCGCACGAACTGCTTGTCGAAGCTGGGCACACCGTGGCCCGGGGCGTACGAGGCGCGGGGCCAGAAGCGCGAGGAATCGGGGGTGAGCACCTCGTCGATCAGGACCACGTCGGTTTCCGGATCGTCCCCCACCAGGCCAAACTCGAACTTCGTGTCCGCGATGATGATGCCTTTCGATTCGGCGTGCTCGCAGCCGCGACGGTAGATCTCGAGGGTCAGCGCCTTCAGTCGCCGGATCAGGGGTTCGCCGACGATCTGCGCCGCCTCCTCGTAGCTGATGTTCACATCGTGGCCCGAGTCTGCCTTGGTCGCCGGCGTGAAGATCGGCTCCGGCAGGCGGTCCGACTCTTTCAAGCCCGGCGGCAGGGTGATGCCGCAGACGCTTCCGGTTTGCTGGTACTCCTTCCAGCCTGACCCGGATAGATATCCGCGTGCCACGCATTCGACAGGCACAGGGTTGGTCAGCCGGCAGAGCATCGTGCGCCCCCGCAGGAGGTCGGCGTGCGGCTTTGCGGCGGCCGGGAAGTCCGCTACGTCCATGGAGATGAGATGGTGCGGCACCAGCTCGCCCATGCGCTCGAACCAGAACCCCGACAGCTGGGTGAGCACCTTGCCCTTGTCGGGAATGCCGGAACCGAGCACGTAGTCGAAGGCCGAGATGCGATCGGTGGCGATCATCAGCAGCGCGGCGTCGCCTGATGGGAGCGTCACCTCGTACACGTCGCGAACTTTTCCGCGGCGATGCAGCGTTAGACCGTCAAGGGAAGTGTCGAGAACCGGAGTGGCAGTGGAAATCACGAAGACCTCGCGCGGAAGGTGAGAAGGTTACAAGCGCGCGCGAGCGACGTCAACCGGAGTTTCGGGATCGCAACACGATTTCGCCGCGCGAGGTGCGGAGCGTGATGGTGGGGCCTCCGCCCTTAATGCTGCCAGACGCGCGTGATTCCTTCGGCGTGCTGCCGTTGTCGCCGGTCGAGCCACCCGTGTGGGTGACCTGCAACCCCGCACTCTCGAGCGCCTTATCGACATCCACGCGACCGCCCGTGGCCATGGCATCGAGGGTGTAGCCGTTGGACGGCAGCGTGACCTCGATCGTTTCGCCGTCGCCATAAACCGACAAGGGGGCGGCAATCGCTTGGTCGACCCGCACCTCGGCGCGGCGGGCGTCGATACGCGTCTCGACCTGCACCCCGTTCAGCACGATCTCCCCGCCGGTCGCGTTGATGCGGATCGGGGCGCGCGCCTTGGCCAGGTTGTCGAACTTCATGTCGGCGTTGCGCGACTCGACTTCGATGCTGCCTTCGAAGTTGTCGGCGCGGACCTCGCCACCGGTGAAGTTGAGGATGGCGTCGCCGCGAACGTTCGAGATCTTGACCTCACCGGTGTTAACGGTGGTCAGTCGCAGGTTCCCCACGTTCGCGATGGTGACGGCGCTGCCGCGCTGCGTGACCTGCACCTGCCCGGCGACGTCGGCGAGGATGGTTTCGCCACGTCCGCCGCCGATGGTGATTGCCGACAGGTGGCTCGCCTGGAGTCGTCCGCCTTTCTCGTCCACCCGCAGCGCCAGGCGTTTCGGCACTTTCAGCACCAGTTTCGCGGTTTGCCGACCCTCAGGCGGATACCACATCGTCAGGGTGAGCAGTTCGCCGGCCTGGTCGACCAGCACCTTGGTGGCCTCGGCGGTTCGCTTGGCTTCCGCGTCGTCGTAGCCGCGCGAGTCGACGCTCAGCTCGGTACTCGACATCCGCGCGGTCCTCGCCGACGACCGTGACGTCGCTGGGAAAATTGGCGATGCGGATCTCCTTGACCGTGGCGGGCGAGGGGATCGTGTGCGTGCTGGCGATCTGGGTGCGTGATTGGTTGCCGCGGACTTCGCGCCGGATGTTTTCAATGATCCCACCGATGGACCATTGCCTGCGGTTCGGGTCACTCGCGGGCGCGTTCAGTTGCCAGGCGAGGACGCCGAAGATGATGAAGACCGTGACGAGCAGTAACTCACGTTTTCCCATAGACTTGGCGGCAGTGTTATAGGATTCTAATCCGTAACCTCAACAAATTCGCATGTCATCCCGGGTCCGCACGATCCTTATCCTTGCCATCACGCTGGCGCTGCTCGCGTTCTTTTTCAGGGACGCGAACCTCGCCGAGGTGTGGGCCGAGACCCGGCGCGCCGACCCTTCGCTCCTGCTGCTCGCCGTCGGATTCACGATGCTCACCTACGTCTTACGCGCCTGGCGATGGCAGTCGTTGCTGGCGCCGATCGGCCAGACCGGGTTTCCGAATGCGTTTCGCACCACGGTCATCGGATTCGCCGCCACGTTTCTGTTGCCGGCACGTGCCGGCGAAGTCATTCGCCCGTACCTGCTGGCGCGGAAGGAGCGCCTGAGCGCCACCGCGGCCTTTGCCACCATCATCCTGGAACGCCTGCTGGACCTGGCGGTCGTGCTGCTCCTCTTCGCCACCTTCGTCTTCACCGTTGCCCCCGGCACCCTCACCGGTGAGGCCGGCCAGTTCGCGCACGTCAAATACTGGGGCGGCGTGGCCGCCGGAGCGGCTGTGGCGGGCCTGCTCGTGCTGTTCGCGCTCGCCGGCCATCCTGAGCGGCTGGGACGGGCGGCGTCGCGAGTGGAACGCATCCTTCCCCCCAAGCCCGCGCGGTTGATCGCCCATTTCGTCAAAGGGTTCGCCGAAGGGCTGGCAGTGATGCGGCAGCCCGGGCGGCTGCTCGCGGCGCTGCTGCAATCGTTTCCGTTGTGGCTGTCGATCGCGGCGGGGATCTGGCTGACGTCGCGGGCGTTTCATATTACGTTGCCCTTCACGGCTTCGTTCCTCGTGATGACGCTGCTGGTCGTCGGGGTGGCGGCGCCAACGCCCGGGGCGGTCGGCGGGTTTCATTGGGCGTACAAATTTGCGGTGATGACGTTTTTCGGCGTGCCCAGCGATCGCGCGGTCGGGGCGGCGATCGTTCTTCACGCCATTTCGTTCATTCCCGTCACGCTGCTCGGCATTTATTTCATGATGCGGGAAGGGTTGACGCTGAAAGGCGCGCAGACGCTCGCCACTGGAGTGCCAACGCGATGAAGTGTCCCTATTGCGCGCACCTTGGCGACAAGGTCGTCGATTCCCGCGAGAGCAAGGAAGGCGAGGTCATTCGCCGCCGGCGCGAGTGCCTGGGCTGCGGCCGTCGATTCACCAGCTACGAGCGGATCGACGAGATCCCGTACATGGTGGTCAAGAAAGACGGCAGCCGCGAGCGGTTCGAGCGGCAGAAGCTCCTCGCGGGGCTGCTCAAGGCGTGCGAAAAGCGTCCGGTCAGCGTGGCCTCGCTCGAGGCGGTGGCCGATCGCGTGGAGGCCGCCCTGCAGGACAAACCCGAGCGCGAGATGAGCACCGAGGAAGTCGGGGCGTTCGTGATGAACGAGCTGCGTACGCTCGACAAGGTCGCGTACGTCCGCTTCGCGTCCGTCTACCGGCATTTCCGCGACATCGGCGAGTTCATGACCGAGCTCAAGGACCTCCTCAACGCCAAGGAATAGGTGGCTGTTGCCAAAGACGTCCCGCGCCCCACGCTGCCGGCTCGAAAAACGCCGGTCCAGTCGAAGACCGCAGAACGGCGTCCGCTCCGCGACAACCCTCGGCTGATCCTCCTCGGAATCCTGCTCCTCATCGGGGGCCTGGTCGCCATGGTCAAGCTCGCGGACCAGTCGCGCCAGGTCAGTCCCGATTTCCTCACCGAAGTTCTGCTTTACATGCTCTCGGCATGGATGCTGACGATGGTCGTGGCGCTGGTGTTCGGTACTGGCGCGGAACATCGTGAAGCTGGTGGTGGAGCGCCGGCGCGGGTTGCCGTTCTCCCGGTTCCGCGCCAAGCTCGTGCTGGCGATGCTCGGGTTGACGATCATCCCGTCAGTGCTCGTGCTGCTCGTCGGCGGTGAGCTGATCCGGCAGACGACCGGACAGTGGTTCGCCGCCCCGGTCGACGAAGTCATCAAGGCGGCGAATTCCATCGCGCAGGACTACTACGCGGAGCGGCTCACTGGTGTGCAGGCGCACGCGTCCCGGATCGCCCGGGCGCTGCCGCCTGCGGCGTTGCAGCGCGCCGATGTCGCGGCGATCCGCCAGGCGATCGAGCCCGACGTTCGCCAGGGTCGTGTCGGACTCGTCGAGGTTTATCAGGTGCGGCCGGGCAGCCCGCCGAAGTCGGTCGTGGCGGTGGAGTCGCCCTCGATGCCTCGCGAGCGCACCCATGCGTCGGCCGATCGCCTCGCGGCGCGTATTGCGTCGGGCGGCAGCAACACGAACTCGCACGATCCGCTCGACAGCGGTGGCGAACTGGTCCGCGCTGGCGCACGGATTACCGACGCGTCCGGTACGCCGATCGGCGTCGTCATCGCCAGCGATCACCTGTCAGGGTCGCTGATCCAGCACTCGCGACGAATCAGTGAAGCCTATGAGGTTTACAGCCAGCTCGTGGTGATGAAGCCGGCGTTGGAAGGGGTCTACCTGTCAGTCTTCCTGATCTCGACCCTCATGATCCTGGTGGGCGCGACGTGGATGGGACTCTATCTCGCCAAGCGCATCACGCGGCCGGTGCAGCTACTCGCCGCCGGCGCGCGCGAGATCGGCGCCGGACGGCTCGACCATCGCATCGAACCTGAAACGCGCGACGAATTCGGCTCGTTGGTCGAAGCGTTCAATTCGATGGCTGGTGAGTTGGCCGCCAGCCAGCGCAAGCTCGAACGCTCGCGCGTCGACCTCGAACGGAAAAACGTCGAAGTGGACGAGCGCCGCCGCTACATCGAGACCATCCTGGAGCGGATCGCCACCGGCGTCGTCTCGATCGGCGCCGACGGCAAGATCGAGACCGTGAACACCGCCGCCGTGCGGTTGCTCGGCCTCGAGCCCGATGTCATCGATCGCGCCGCCGACGATGTCTTCAGTCACGAGGACTTGAAGCCGCTGCAACAGATCATCCGGCGTGCCGGGATGGGCCGCGCGGAACCGGCCGCGCAGGAAATTGCGTTGGCCCGGGACGGTCGCGAGGTCCATCTCGCCGCCGCGGCGACACAGTTGCACGCCGAGGGCAGCGTGCCGGCCGGCGTCGTGCTCGTGTTCGACGATGTCACGCCGTTGATTCGAACGCAGCGCGTCGCCGCCTGGCGCGACGTGGCCCGGCGGCTGGCGCACGAGATCAAGAACCCGCTGACCCCGATTCAGTTGAGCGCGGAACGGTTGCGCCGGCAATTCTCGTCGGCCCCGCCCCCGGCGCGCGCCCTGATCGACGAATGCACGTCGACCATCGTCGCAGAGGTGGATTCGCTGAAGGCGCTGGTGGACGAGTTCGCGCAGTTTGCGCGCATGCCGGCGCCGAAGACGGTGCCCACCGACCTCAATACCGTGCTGGCCGAAACGCTCGTGCTCTATCGAGGACTCTTCAAGGAGATCCTGCTGGAGCCGCGCTTTGTCAACGGACTGCCGCTCGTGAGGATCGACCCGGAACAGATTCGCCGCGTCATCATCAACTTGATCGACAACGCCGTCGAGGCGCTGGGCGGGGCTGCCGCGGGCCCTCGTCCCGACGGCCAGCCGCCGGTGATCACCCTTGCGACGGCGCACGACGCGAGCAACGGCGTGGTGCGGATCACGGTGATCGATAACGGGCCGGGCATTCCGCCGGAGGACCGCGACAAGCTGTTCATGCCCTACTACTCGACCAAGCGGCGCGGCAGCGGGCTCGGCTTGGCGATCGTCCGCCGCATCATCGCCGAGCACGGCGGCGCCATCGACGCGGCCGACAATGCCCCGTCTGGTACCGTGTTTACGATCGAATTGCCATGTTGAAGCCGACGGTCCTGATCGTGGATGACGAGGCGGGGGTGCGGAGCGCCCTCAGCGGCGTGCTGCGCGACGAGGGCTATACCGTCGATGCGGTCGACAGCGGGGAAGCGTGTCTCGACCGGCTCTCGCGCTCGGCCTACGACGTCATCGTCCTCGACATCTGGCTGCCGGGGATGGACGGGTTGGTCACCCTCGAGCGGCTGCGCGAGCGGCGGGTGGACTCCCCGGTCGTCATGATCTCGGGCCACGGCAACATCGAGTCGGCGGTGCGCGCGATCAAGCTGGGCGCCTACGACTTCGTCGAGAAGCCGCTGTCGCTGGAAAAGACCGTGCTCGTGATCGGGAATGCCGTGCGCCAGCGGCGGCTGGAGGTCGAGAACCGTGCGTTGCGGGCGACGGTGGATCGACGGCTGACCATGGTGGGGGAGAGCTACGCGATGGCGCAGCTCCGTGAACAGGTCGCGATGGCGGCACCCACCAACGGTCGCGTGCTGATCTTCGGCGAGAACGGAACCGGCAAGGAACTCGTCGCGCGCAGCATCCACGCATTGAGCCGGCGCCGCAGCGCCCCATTTGTCGAGGTGAACTGCGCCGCCATTCCCGAGGAGCTGATCGAGAGCGAATTGTTCGGGCATCTCAAGGGATCGTTCACCGGCGCCGTCGCCGATCGGCGCGGCAAGTTCGAGACGGCCGACGGCGGTACGCTGTTCCTCGACGAGATCGCCGACATGACGCTCAAGACGCAGGCGAAGGTTCTGCGCGCGCTCCAGGAGCAGGTCGTCGAGCCGGTGGGCGGCGCGGTGAGCGTCAAGGTGGATGTGCGGGTGCTCGCGGCGACCAACAAGGACTTGACCAACGAGATCCGCGCCGGTCGGTTCAGGGAAGACCTCTACTTCCGACTCAACGTCATTCCCATCGCGGTGCCGCCGCTGCGCACGCGCGACAGCGACATTCCGATACTCGCCGATCACTTCATGGCGGGGCTCGCGCGAGAGTACGGGCGCCGTCCGAAGCGCTTCGACGCGGGGGCGCTGACAGGCCTTCGCAGCTACCCGTGGCCGGGTAACGTCCGCGAGCTGCGGAACGTCATCGAGCGGTTGATCATCATGGTGCCGGGGGACACGATCACGCTGAAGGACCTGGCGTTTCTCGGCGGCCCTGCCGCCGTGAAATTGCAGGAGAGCTCAGCCGAGATGGGGCCGCTACACGAAGCACGCGACGCCTTCGAGCGCGAGTACATCCTCAAGGCATTGGCGGCGCAGCAGGGAAACATCTCGCGCACCGCGGACGTGCTCGGCGTCGAGCGCAGCAACCTCTATCGCAAGATGCGCGGCTTCGGCATCGCGCCCACGCGCGAGCCTGCGGACTGACGGTGTGGCCACGATCAAGAGGGGTGCTACGGGTGCTAGGGGTGCTGGGGGTGCTGGAGGTGCTTGGGGCGATACCGACCAGGCCGTGGTGAAAGGCCGCCGTCGGGGTTGCCGGCCAGTGGTTGTGGCGTCGTCCCCCAAAATGGGTTCACTACAGGCTGTTAGAGCACCCCTAGCACCCGAAGCACCCTAAGCACCCCTAGCACCCTGCTCGATCGAGGCACGGAGCTGATTCTCGAGCACCTGCGTCGGATTAAAACCCTCGAGCTGCAAGTAGAACTGCGCGGCGCCGGTGAGGGCTGCGGAGGGGACGAGGCCGACGATTTCGCTCTCCAGGATCGTGACGCCGTAGCGCTCGGCCTCGCGCTTCACCAGTTCGAACACGCGGAAGATCGGCGTCTTCTCGTAGTTGGTGAGGTTCATGGAGACCTGCGCGAGGCGGCGATCGTCGAGCATCACGCCCATGGCCTTCACGAAGCGCAGGCCGCCGCTGCTGTGCCGGATCGCCGCCGCGATTTTCCTGGCGACGTCGAGCCGGTCGGTATTGAGGTTGATGTTGTAGGCAATCAGCGGCATGCGGGCGCCGATCACCGTGGCCCCGGCCGACTCGTGGGGCTGGGCCGGGCCGAAGTCGGGCTTCCACTCAGCTCCCGAGAGCTTCGCGCGCAGGCCTTCGAATTCACCGCGCCGGATGTCTTCCAGGTTTCGTCGCGCCGGCGAGGACGCGGCCTCCTCGTAGAGGAACACCGGCAGGGCGAATCGTTCCGCGACGGTGGCCGCCACGTCCTTCGCGAGGGCCACGCAGTCGGCCATCGTGGCCCCCTCGATCGGCACAAACGGGACGACGTCAACGGCCCCGATGCGGGGGTGCTCGCCCTGATGAGTCCGCAAGTCGATCGTCGCGGTCGCGATATCGAACAGCGCGACTGTCGCCGCCTTCAGCGCGGGCGCGTCGCCGATAAGGGTAAAGACAGAGCGATTGTGGGACGCGTCGGAGGAATAATTAAGCAACTGTGACCCCGGGCGTCTGGCGCACCGCCTCGGCCATGCGCTCGACGACCTCGGGACGCCGTCCCTCGCTCACGTTCGGAATCGATTCAATAATCGCCATCGCAAGACTATAATTCCCCGACTCGGCCTTCCGACCCGCCTTTGCGCGGAGCGCTACGGCGGGCAAGACGCTACATCATGACCGACCCCTTGCGCACTGACCGCAACGCCGATGGGGCGGACGTGCCGGAGCGCGACCGCGACGCGCGCATCGAAGAGCTCCTGGTGCTGGGGCTCGACCACTACTTTTCCGAACAATACGAGCTGGCGATCAACGTCTGGACGCGTGTGCTGTTTTTCGATCGCAGTCATGCCCGGGCGCGCGCCTACATCGAGCGGGCTCGCAGCGCGCTCGCCGAGCGGCAGCGGAAGGGGGACGAACTCCTGCACACGGGCGAAGCGGCATTCGGGCGAGGGGATGCGGATTCGGCTCGTGCCTTGATCACGTCGGCCGTCGAGCACGGGGCGTCACGCGACGAAGCGCTCGCGCTCCTGGCGCGCATCGAGCGGCTCGAAGCGGCCGCGACCCAGGCTTGGATGCCGGCGGCGCCGGAACCGCGCGTGGCGACGGCCCGCGACGCTGTCGCCGAGGCGCATCGGCACAGCCGCGTGAAATGGATTGCTGCCGGAGTACTGGCGGGGGCGCTTCTCGGCGCCGCCCTGCTCGCGCTGCTCGTGCAACGCGACGTGATCTCGTGGCCGTTCTCGCTGGGACGCGAGGCGACGGCCGCCGCTCCGCTCGCGACCGCGTTGCCCGTGCCATCGGTCGCCGAGATTGCCTTGACCCGTGCGCAGGCACTGCACGGGCGTGGCCGCGTCTACGAGGCGCTCGCGGTGCTGGACAGCATTCCTTACGGCGATCCGCTCCGGGTCCGCGCCGACGAGTTGAAGACGACCATCCAGCGCCAGCTGTTGGGCGCCGCACGCGGGCAGGGGCCGAAGCGCGAAGGGACCGCGCGCCGTCCATGAAATGCCCGAAGTGCCAATACATCACATTTGATAACGGCGACCGGTGCCGAAACTGCGGCTACGAGTTCTCGTTCGCGGCCGAAACGCCGCCATTCGATCTGCCGATCCAGACCGGCGACGAGCCGGAAGGCCCACTCTCGGTTCCGGATCCTGTTCCGCCACGCCCGATCACGCAGTCGTTTGACTTGCCCCTCTTCGGCGGTGGCCATGTGCCGGACGACCGACCGCTGGTGAGCGCGCCTGCCGTGCCGCGCGCGCCCCTTTCCGTGCGCAAGCCGGCACCGGCCCCGGCAGCGCCGCGCCCGCCCCGGCGCGGTGCGGCGGTGGAGGAGCCGCTCCTGGATCTCGATGCGGAAGAGGACGAGCCCGATCTGCCCGTCACGCTTCGGCCGGCGCCGGCCGTGCGTCCCGTCCCCGCCGCGATCGAGACCCCGGTGACCGCCTCGGCCGTCGCCAGGATCCTGGCGGCGATCATCGACGTCCTCCTGCTCGGCGCGCTCGATTTTGTCGTCCTCCACTACACCCTGCAGATCTGCCGCCTCGAGTACTCGGAGGTCCGAGCGCTGCCGATTGCTCCCTTCGTCTCGTTTCTCCTCATCCTCAACGGCGGGTATCTCACCGCCTTCACGGCTGCGGGTGGGCAGAGCATTGGCAAGATGGCGGCGCGCATTAAAGTCGTGCCGTCTGATCCTGAGACATGGAGCGATCGCGTCCCGCTCGGCCAGGCGATCCTGCGCGCCTTCGCGTACCTCGTGTCGGCCCTTCCCGCCGGCCTTGGCTTTCTGCCCGCCCTGATCGGCCCCGAGAAACGCGCGCTGCACGACCGCCTCGCACACACCCGCGTCGTCAAAGCGTGACTCGTCTCGCCGTTTTCATCGCGACCGTCGGATACTGCGGGTACTTTCCGTTCGCGCCGGGAACCGTCGGGTCCGCTGCCGGACTGCTTTTCTACGCGCTCGTGCGGTGGACGGGCTCGCCGATCGTCGAGGTGGCGATGATCGCGGGATTGTTCGTCGCCGGCGTGTGGGCGGGCACGACTGCGGAGCGCTATTTCGGTGGCGTGGATCCCGGACCGATCGTGATGGACGAAGTCGTCGGGATGCTCATCACCCTGGCCTTCATTCCCGTCGGATGGTCCGGGGCGCTGGTTGGCTTCGTGCTGTTTCGCATCTTCGATGTGATCAAGCCTTTCCCCGCGGGACGGCTCGAGGCGCTGCACGGGGGGCTCGGCGTGATGGCCGACGATGCGATGGCGGCGGTGTACGCGAACCTCTCGCTGCGGTTGCTGCTGTGGCTGTTCCCGGCGTGGATCGTATGAACATCCCCCTGACGACCGCCGAGATCATCGCGGTCGGCAGCGAGCTGCTCGGCTGGACGCGCCTCGACACCAACTCCCTCTTCATCACCGAACAGCTCGCCGCGGGCGGGATCGAAGTCAAAGGCAAATCGGTTGTCGGCGACGATCGCGTGCGTCTGCGCCAGGTCTTCGAGCAGGCGCTCGAACGCTCGGATCTCGTCATCCTGACCGGCGGGCTGGGGCCGACCGACGATGACTTGACGCGGGAGGTGGTGGCAGAGGCGCTCGGGCGGCCACTCGAAGAGGACGCCTCGATCACGACGCTCATCGAGCAACGTTTCGCCCGGCGCGGCATGCGGATGCCGCAGGTGAATCGGCGGCAGGCCATGGTGCCGCGGGGCGCGACGGTGCTCCCGAATCCCCATGGGACGGCTCCCGGTCTGCTCCTTACCGTCGCTGACAAGGTGGTGGTGCTGCTGCCCGGCCCCCCCCGCGAGATGCAGGCCATGCTCAAGGGCTTGTTCGACGGCGGCGCGCTGGCGGCTCGCACCGGGAGATCGCGCCTCTACAAGGTCTCGCTCTTCACCACACAGCGATCGGAATCGCACATCGAGGAGATCGCACAGCCGATCTACTCGCAGTGGCGCGAAGGGGAGACCCCGATCGAGACGACCATCCTCGCGACGCCAGGACAGATCGAGTTGCATCTCACGTTGCGGAGTGTCGACGAACGCTCGGCCATGGAGACGCTAGAGGCCGCCTGCCGGCAACTGGTGGACGCACTCGGGGATTCCGTGTTCACCACCGATGGGCGTTCGTTGCCTCGGTTCGTTGGTGATTTGCTACGCGACAAGCAGATGACGATTGCCGCTGCCGAGTCGTGTACGGGAGGACTGCTGCTCGAGCGGTTGACCGACCTGCCCGGAAGCTCGGACTATGTGATCGGCGGAGTCGTCGCGTACAGCGACGAGTTGAAGATCGCGTTGCTCGGTGTCGATCCAGAGCTCATACGTCTGCACGGCGCGGTCAGCGAGCCGGTCGCCGCGGCGATGGCTGACGGCCTTCAGACCCGCACCAGCGCCAACGTATGCGTGTCGGTTACGGGCGTTGCGGGGCCTGGCGGCGGCACAGAAGCCAAGCCGGTCGGCACCGTGGTGATTGGCGTGCTCGTTACCGGCAGGCCGATCTCGGTCCGGACGTACCAGTTCCCAGGCGGCCGCGAACACGTGCGCTTTCAGTCGACCCAGTCGGCGCTCGATACCGTCCGCCGGTTGCTCGCATCTAGCTCCTAACTTCTAGCTCCTAACTCCTGAACATGCGCCTGTTTGTGGCTGCCGAACCTTCCGAAGCTGTTCGCCATGCCGCGAGTGCGGTTTCCCGACGTCTGCGCGCCGCGCTCGAATCGCGGGGGATGGGCGACGGTCTTCGTTGGGTGCCAGAGGAGCACTTGCATCTGACCGTGTGGTTCCTCGGAGAGGTGTCTGACAATCGCGCCGCCGCCGTGCTCGACACCCTGCGGCCGCCGGTCGCAGTGCCATCATTCCTGTTACATCTCTCGGGACTGGGTGCGTTTCCTCCCACGGGTCCACCACGCGTGTTCTGGATGGGGGTCACCCAGGGACCTCAGGAACTTGCGCGCATCCACGACGAGCTGGGCGCACGTTTGGCGCCGTGGGGATTCGAGGGGGAGGGGCGACCGTACTCCGCGCACCTGACGCTTGCCCGCGTGAAGGAGTCGCCGCCAGCCTCGATCCGCGCCGTCATACGCCAGCTTTTGCGCGACACCGATGCCGACGCCGGGAGCTGTCAGATCGAGACGCTGACGGTCTTCAGGAGCCGGACGTCGCCGCGCGGGGCCGCCTACGAGCCGCTCCTGCGAGTGACCATTGGGTTGATGCTGGCCATTCTGCTCGGGTACCTGACGGGCTCGGTCCCGTTTGCCTACCTGCTGGCGAGGCGGGCCGGGATCGACGTGCGCGTGGCGGGAAGCGGCAATGTCGGCGCCGCCAATGTGCTGCGCACCACCGGTGCGTGGCGCGGCGTGCTGGTGATGGCGCTCGACGTGGCGAAAGGCATCACGGCGGTTGCCATCGCGTATTGGCTCTCGCGCAGCGCGGTCCTCACCGCGGTGACGGGAGCCGCGGCCGTCGTCGGCCACATCTATCCGGTCTGGCTGAAGTTTCACGGCGGTAAAGGGGTCGCCGTGGCGGCTGGCGTCTTCTCAATGCTGTCTCCGACCGCGACGGCCATTGCCGCCGTCCTCTTCCTGCTCACCGTCTGGATCACCCGCTATGTGTCGCTGGGTTCCATCGCGGCATCGCTGGCGCTGCCGCCTGCCATCTGGCTCACCGGCGAACCGCGCGCCGAGGTCATCGCCGCGGCCGGGACCGCCGCGTTGATCCTGTTCCGCCATCGCGGCAACTGGCGCCGTTTGCGCAGTGGCACCGAGCGACGAATGGGAGCACGCGCGTGAAAACCACGGCCGTTCTCGGCGCCGGCAGTTGGGGCACGGCGCTCGCCGTCCATCTCGCGCGGAGCGAACATCGAGTCCGCTTATGGGCCCGCGACGAAGCGTTCGTTCGCGAGCTGTGGGCGTCCCGCGTCAACGGACGCTACCTGCCTGACGTGCCGCTGCCGGACGCGATCGAGCCGACCGACAGCCTCGCCACGGCGCTCGACGGCGCGAAGTTCGTCGTCCTCGCCGTGCCCTCTCACGGCTTGCGGGCCGTGGTGCGCAACGCCCTCCCACTCCTGTCATCCGGCACCGTGCTGGTGAGCACCGCGAAGGGCCTCGAGACGGATTCCATGGAACGCATGTCGCAGGTGATTGCCGAGGAGACCGCCGACTGTTGCCCGATCGTCGTCTTGTCGGGGCCGAGTTTCGCCGCTGAGGTCGCGCGCGGCTTGCCGACCGCGGTCCTCGCGGCGTCCGAGGATGAAGCGCCAGCGGCGGCCGTCCAGGAGCACTTCCGCGGCCCAGGCCTCCGGCTGTATCTGAACAACGACGTGGTGGGAGTGGAGATCGGCGGGGCGTTGAAAAACGTCATCGCGATCGCTGCCGGTGTCGTGGAAGGGTTGGACCTCGGGCACAACGCCCTCGCGGCATTGATCACGCGCGGCCTGGCGGAGATCACGCGGGTGGCCTGCGCCGAGGGAGGCCGGCGGGAAACGCTCGCCGGACTGGGCGGTCTCGGGGACCTGGTGCTGACCTGTACCGGCAACCTGAGTCGCAATCGCCACGTCGGTATCGAGCTTGGACGCGGCCGTCCGCTGAACGAGATTCTCGCCAACATGCGGATGGTGGCGGAAGGGGTGCGCACGACAGGCGCCGCTCTGGCGCTGGGGGCGCGGCACGGGATCGAGCTGCCAATTGCCGCGCAGATGAAGGATGTTCTCGACGGCCGCACCAAGCCTGCGGACGCCGTCGAAGCGCTGATGGGACGACGGCAGCGCGCCGAGGTTGACGGGTAACCGATGGGTTTTTTCGACAAGATCAAGCAATCGCTCACGCGCACCAAGGAACAGTTCGTCGATCGTTTCGACGAGATCGTTCGCGGGGCGGACGAGCCCGAGAAGCGCAGCCGACCGGTCGACGTCGAGACCATCGAGGCCCTTGAAGAGGCGCTGATTTCGGCCGACGTCGGCGTGGCCGCCGCGGACCAGATCGTCCAGGCCGTAAAGGCGAAGCGCTCGCGCGGGGACTCTCTGCGTACGCTGGTCAAGGAAGAGATCCGCCGCATCCTGCATGCGACGGACCAGACGGTCTCCAACGGTCACCGACCGCACGTCGTGTTGATCGTCGGCGTCAATGGCACGGGCAAAACCACCACGGTCGGGAAGCTCGCGCGGTTGATGAAAGACTCGGGACAGCTGCCGATGATCTGCGCCGCCGACACCTTTCGTGCCGCGGCGGTCGAGCAACTCGAGATCTGGGCCAACCGAGCCGGCGTCGACATCGTGCGTGCCCGCACCGGATCGGATCCGGCAGCCGTGGTGTTCGACGCGCTGGCGGCGGGCAAAGCGCGCGGCCGCGACGTGGTGCTCGTGGACACCGCCGGGCGATTGCATACGCGCGTGAACTTGATGACGGAGCTGGACAAGATCCGCCGCGTTGCGGCGCGCGAGGTCGAAGGAGCGCCGCACGAAGTGCTGCTCGTGCTCGACGCGACGGTGGGGCAGAACGGACTTGCGCAGGCACGCGAGTTCATGAACGTGGCGGGCGTCACCGGCATTGTGCTGACGAAGCTCGATGGCACCGCCAAGGGTGGGATCGCGGTGGCGATCGCCCACGATCTCAAGCTGCCGATCCGCTACGTGGGTGTGGGTGAGGCGATCGACGACCTGATCCCATTCTCAGCCGACGAGTACGTTGACGCCCTCTTCGAGGAGAAGTGGTAGCCGACCGCGATACCTTTTTCATGCGGAAGGCGCTGCAGCTCGCGGAACGCGGGCGCGGCAGGACATCCCCGAACCCCATGGTCGGCGCCCTCGTGGTGGACCGCGACGGCGTGATCGTCGGGCGCGGCGCGCACGAGTTCGCCGGCGGGCCGCACGCGGAAGTGCACGCGCTCAACGACGCCGGCGCGGCCGCGCGTGGCGCCACGTTGTTCTGCACCCTCGAACCATGCAGTCACACGGGGCGTACCGGACCCTGCGCGCCATTGGTCGCCGCGGCAGGCATCCGTCGCGTGGTGGTGGCGACCGAAGATCCGAATCCCGAGGTCGGCGGTCGCGGCCTGGCGCTGCTGCGCGATCGCGGAGTCGAGATCCGCACCGGCGTTCTTGCACGTGAGGCCGAGCGCCTGAACGCGCCGTTCTTCACCGTCATGCGGCTGCAGCGCCCCTTCGTCACCGTGAAGATCGCCGTCAGCCAGGACGGTAAGGTGGCGGCGGCAGCCGGCGCGCGAACGCCGCTCACCGGACCGTCGGCGAACCGCCAGGTCCAGCGCGAACGAGCGGAGGTGGATGCGATCGCGATTGGCTCGGGCACGATGTTGTGCGACGACCCCCTGCTGACGCCGCGCGGGGCCTACCGAAACCGGCCGTTGGTCCGCGTGGTGTTTGATTCAAATCTAAGAACCCCGCCAAATGCGCGGATCTTCGGCACCCTGAACGCTGGACCGGTGATAATTGTTGGGTCGGCCGAAGTGGCGTCACCTGAAAAGAAAGAGGCGCTCGTGGCGGCTGGGGCCACGGTCGAACTGTTGCCCGACCGTGACCGAATCCCCGCGGCGCTCCGACTGCTCGCCACCCGAGGCGTGCAGTCCGTGATCGTCGAAGGAGGGCCGACCCTGCACGAGGCCTTCTGGAACGCCTCGGTCGTGGACCGCGTCCAGATGTATGTCACCCCGCGCGTTCTCGGAGAGCCCGGCGTCGCGTGGCGGCGCACGCCGGACATGCTGAACGCGTCGGCGCCGCACGACCGTTCCGTCCGTCTGTTCGGCGACGATGTGTTGATCGAGGGATATGTTCACAGGATTGATTGAAGCGGTCGGCGAGGTCGCCGAAGTGAAACCGACGCCGTCCGGGCTGCGAATCCGAGTCGATGCGCCGCTGGCCGGAGAGTTCGCCGCCGGCGATAGCATCGCGGTGAGCGGCGTGTGTCTCACCGTGGTGTCAGCCGATGCCAGCGGATTTCATGCCGATCTCTCTCCGGAAACGGTGCGCGTGAGCTCCCTCGGTAGCCTCCGGCGGGGTTGCCTGGTGAACCTCGAGCGCCCCTTGCGGGTGGACGCACGCCTGGGCGGGCACTTCGTCCAGGGGCACGTGGACGGGATGGCGACGATTGACGACATCAGGCAGGAGGGGGATTCCTTCTGGCTGACCGTCAAGTTCCCGGCGGAACTCGCGGCCTACATCGTTCGAAAAGGATCCATCGCCGTCAATGGCATCAGCTTGACCGTCGCCGGCGTTGACGATCGCCATTTCGACATCCAAGTCATTCCATTTACCTGGGCCAACACGAACCTGCGCTCCACCAAGGCCGGCGACCTCGTCAACGTCGAGTGCGACATCCTCGGCAAGTACGTCGCGCGCGCGATTGAGTTGGCCGCGAAGTCCTGATTCATGTCGAAGAAGAAGCCATCGTCTCCCAAGAGCCCCTTCGCGCCGATCGACGCCGCCGTCGAGGCGTTCCGCGACGGCAAGATGATCATCGTTGTCGACGACGAGGATCGGGAGAATGAAGGAGACCTGACGATCGCGGCGGAGAAGATTACGCCGGAAGCCGTCAACTTCATGGCCAGGCACGGCCGTGGGTTGATCTGCATGCCGATGACGGAGGAGCGTCTCGCCGAGCTCGACGTCCCGCTCATGGTCGCGCAGAACACGACCACATTCGACACCGCCTTCTGCGTCTCGATCGAAGCCAAGGGGGTGACGAGCACCGGGATCTCGGCAGCTGATCGCGCTGCCACGGTTCTCGCCGCGATCGACTCCAAGACGCGTCCCAGCGATCTGGCGCGTCCGGGTCATATGTTTCCGCTACGCGCGCGCAACGGCGGTGTCCTGGTTCGCGCCGGGCAGACCGAAGCGGCCGTCGACCTGGCACGGATCGCCGGCCTGTATCCCGCCGGGGTGATCTGCGAAATCATGAACGAAGACGGGACGATGTCGCGCGTCCCGGAACTCACCAAGTTCGCCAGGAAGCACAAGCTCCTGATGATCACCGTCGCCGATCTGATCCAATACCGGATGCAGACGGAGGCGCTCGTCCGCCGCATCGCGTCCTCGTCTCTGCCAACCGACTACGGCGACTTCCGCGTCCTCGCCTACGAAAGTCTGATCGACAAGGAAACGCACGTCGCGCTCGTCAAAGGGGAGATCGGCGACGGACGGGATGTCACCGTCCGCGTCCATTCGCGGTGCCTGACGGGTGATGTGTTTCACTCCGCGCGCTGCGATTGCGGTCCGCAGCTCGAGGCCGCGATGGAGAAGATCAGCGACGCCGGTCGAGGCGTGCTGCTCTACTTGAACCAGGAAGGTCGCGGGATCGGGCTCGCGAACAAGATCCGCGCCTACGAACTGCAGGACCAGGGCTTCGATACCGTGGAGGCGAACGAGCGTCTCGGGTTCAAGCCTGACCAGCGCGACTACGGCATCGGCGTCCAGATCCTCCGCGACCTCGGCGTGAAATCGATGCGGTTGCTCTCCAACAACCCGCGCAAGCTGGTCGGCCTCGAAGGGTACGGGTTGTCAGTGAGCGAATGGGTGCCGTTGGAGATCCCGGTCTCCGAACACACTCGCAGGTACCTCACCGCGAAGAAACAGAAGCTGGGTCACAAGCTGAGGGGGGTTTAGGGAGGGCTAGATCAAGGGAGAAGGGAAAAGGGAGAAGGGAAAAACGGAGCCAGGGATACCGGACGGCTTTTCCCTTGTCCCTTTTCCCTTCTCCCTTGACCCAGCGCGCCGCGGACCCCCGAAGCGTCCCAAATTGACCTTTTTGTCCACTTCGCTTACCATAACCGTTTGCGCCTGAAGCTCTTACGGCCATAGGGCACCCGGGTCCGCACTCATGTTCGAATCGCTTAGCGACAGGCTTCAGGGCGTATTCCGCTCGTTGCGCGGGGAAGTCCGGCTCACGGAAGAGACGGTCGAGGCCGCGCTCCGCGAGATCCGGATGGCGCTGCTCGAAGCAGACGTCAACTTCAAGGTCGTCAAGGCGTTCATCGACCGCGTGCGCGACAAGGCGGTCGATCAGGAAGTTCTCAAGAGCCTGACGCCGGCGCAGCAGGTCGTGCGGATCGTGCGCGACGAGATGCTGGCGCTCTTCGGCGATACCCAGGGGGGCCTGCCCGAGTCGTCGGCCCGTCCGCGCGTGATTCTGATGCTGGGCCTTCAGGGGTCGGGCAAGACGACGACGAGTGGCAAGCTGGGTCGGTGGCTGGTCAAGCAGGGGAAACATCCGCTGCTGGTGTCAACCGACGTCCGGCGTCCGGCGGCGATTCAGCAGCTGTCACTGGTAGGCAAACAGGCGGGCGTGCGGGTGCACGACCCCGCGGGGGAAATGGACCCGGTCAGGCGCGCCGCCGGCGCGATGACCGAGGCGAAGAACGCGGGCTTCGACGTCGTGATCGTCGACACCGCGGGCCGGCTGCACATTGACGACGACCTGATGGTCGAACTGCAGGCGATCAAGGACGCCGTGCAGCCGACCGACCAGCTGTTCATCGCCGACGCGATGACGGGGCAGGACGCCATCAAGAGCGCCGGTGAGTTCAACCGGCGAATCGGCGTCAGCGGGGTCGTGCTGACGAAGATGGACGGCGACGCGCGGGGCGGCGCGGCGCTCTCGGTCGTGGGTGTCGTGGGCGTGCCGGTGGCATTTGTCGGCAGCGGCGAAGGGCTCCAGGACCTGGAACCGTTCCATCCCGATCGCGTGGTGTCGCGCGTGCTCGGCATGGGCGACGTGCTGTCGCTGATCGAGAAGGCCGAAGAGGCGGTCTCGATCGAGGACGCGCAAAAACTCGAGCAGAAGATCCGCACCAACGACTTCACGCTCGAGGACTTCCGCGATCAGCTGCGGACGATCAAGAAGATGGGGCCCATCGAGCAGATCCTCGGGATGCTGCCCGGCATGGGGAACCTGAAGGAAATGACGGCGGCGCGCGGGCAGGTCGATGACAAGCAGCTCGGGCGTGTCGAGGCGATCATCAACTCGATGACCGCCAAAGAGCGCCGCAACCATCAGTTGATCAACGGGCAGCGCCGCAAGCGGATCGCAAAGGGGAGCGGCACGTCGGTCGAGGATGTCAACAAGCTGCTGAAGCAATTCGTGCAGATGAAGAAGATGCTGAAGCAGCTTGGCGGGATGGCGGGGCTGGGCAAGAAGAAGGGCGGCCTCGGCATGATGAAGTCGTTGATGAATCGGTAGGAACAAAGAGGACAGAGAATGCTGG
>CAVXMQ010000020.1:0-258525 GCA_963762995.1 uncultured Acidobacteriota bacterium
TTGCCGCGACAAGGTAGTCGGCGGCGATGAGTCTGATCTTCCTCCTCCCGATCCTTCTGCCGCCTCGCCAGCCAGGGCCGCTAGAGATACCCCGTGGCGACGATTTCGTTCACAGCCATGCTGGAAGCGGTATACGGCCTACGGTGGAGCAACAGTCGTCGCCGCCGCGTGACCGTGGCCACCATGCTCGTGCGCACACTGGTCGACACGATCGGCTTCGGATGCCGCGGCCTGGCCTGGCGCTGCCGGTTTCGGAGGCCGGCGAAGGCCCGCACTTGTGGGAGAGGATCCACACATGCACCATCGGCGCGGTCGAATTGCACAGTGACCGTTCCAGCTGGGCACTTCTCGGTGTCCTTGTCGGGGTGCGCGGCGAGCTCGCCCGTTGGCGAAGCACAAGTTGGGGTGCACGTGGTAATCCGCCAGCGGGCCAAGGATCGAGTTGAGCTTCTCGGAGCCGAGTTCGTATCCGGGCTCGGCGATGAACGTCGCCGCGGCCAGCGTGCGCTCCTTGCCTTCTGCCCAGTAGAAGAGCGATTCAGCAGCGCTTGGATCGAGCATCTTGCCGTCGGCCAAGTACGACGGCTTAAGCAGATGCTCCCCGTTGGTCACGTTGTTCTTGATCGAGACATAAGCCGGCATCGAGCGCATTCTGGTAGTCGGCGTACCTCGGCAGGTCGCGGAACGTGTCAGCGATGAGGGCGACGCCGAACGCCTCCTGCTTCTGGGGTGACTCCCTCTACAACGCTCAGATCAATCGGCTGCTTCGGGGTCCCACGAGCGCGGCCACGTCGTGCCGTGGTCGTGCCCTCCGGCCGCCTCGTCGCCGTGGTCGTGCCCGGCGGCACTGTGCGAATGCGAGTGCGGATCGGTGGCACTGAGGACGAGCGCCGGTACCGTGAGCGCGTGGGCGAGCAGCGTGGGGAGGGGCGAGCGACAGTGCCCTCAACGGGAGTGTGCGCGGCGCGGCGAGCGCGGCCACGGAGAACAGGGCGGCGGCGAACCCGAGACCGGCGCAGACGGCGTCGGTGAACCCGACCATCTCCTTCTCCTCGAGACCGTCGATGAACGAGATGCCAGTGATCCGGCTGGTGAGCCAGGCGCCGTACTGTGTCGCCGATGGCGCCGACGGCCGCCAGTAGCCGCGACGGCCGCCACAAGGCGACAAGGCCCCACCCGGCTTGGAAGATGGCGGTGGCGACGAACAGCACCGCCAACTGCTCGTGATCGGTGTGCGAACCGACGACGGCTGCGTGCACGAAACCGGCACCGATGGACGCCGCCGCAGCCGCAGCGAGCGCCGGTCGTTGCAGTGTCGCTGCTTGTGCTGTCTCCACACCCTATGATTTTGCCACCATATTTCGAGGGTGTCGCGTAGCGACGAATTCCCACCCGATTTCGAAGGGTGTCACGGACACAGTGCCGCCATCAACTACGGCAACGGGTTCCGGCTCGTGATCCCCACCACCGCCCCCACCCCCGCCTCCGCCGCCGCCCGCCGGGCCTCCGCCACCGTCGAACTGCGACCCGTCCTATCCGACGGTGTGCATCCCGCCGCCGCCCGATCTCGACTGCGGCGACATCCCGTACGAGGATTTCGTGGTACTCCCGCCCGATCCGCACGGCTTCGACGGTGGGGGTGACGGCGTTGGATGCGAGAGCTAGGACGACGTCACCAGCCGCAACGCGTTCTCAGACCTTGAGCTGGTGCTGATCTCGATCCGGGGATCGTGGATTCGTGCTAACGCCTCTGCTCAAGCCCCCTATGCTCCTTCGAGTGATCGAAGCCAGGCGATCCGTTGCTCGATCGGTGGGTGCGATCCCATCCAACGGCCCAGATACCTGGCTCGCGTTGGTGCTCCAAGGTCTGCTCGATGCACAGCTCTCGGGCGAGCTCGCGTTCACGTGGCGTTGAGTGCCGTCGGTGGCGAATCTTTCGAGGCGTGTCGAAGCCCGCCCGGATCGCGTGATGTTAGACGGCGACGGCGGGGTTCGAGACAAAGTATGTTCGCGGTCGGCGATGCGCCCGTCTCGGTGGCAGTCGAGGATTTCGACGGTGATACCAAACTGGACGTGGCAGTCGTCAATCTCCTTTCAGGCGTGTCCATATCGCTAGGCGATGGCACAGGCGACTTCGAGGCAGCGACGATTGGCTGCTAAGCGCCCGTGCGGGGATCCTCGCACCAACGAAGTGGGCCACCGACCATGGCGCCGAGCTGTTGCCGCAATCCGGCGAGCACGGTCTGCCGCTTCGGCCAGGACGCCTCGTTCGGTGTAGCTGCCACGTCGCCCTGTACGGGTATAGCTCCTCGTAGCCGGAGACGTAGCGGACATACCACCAATCAGCATCGATGAGACCTTGGAAGCAGTTCTTGTCGTAGCGTTCGATGAGGATCTTGCTGCTCAGATCGATGTCGTCGTTGCAGTGGGTTGCCGTCCATCTCTCGCGAGGGTATAGCGCCGGTTGCGTGAACGACGGTCGGCACGATGTCGACGTTGGAGACAACGCCGGTGTTCCACACACCGTCGGAGAACCCCGGCCCGGCGGCCATCAGCGGCACCTGGATTGACTCCCGGGCAGGGTACGCGGTTCGTCGTCGGGGATCCGATGCTCGCCGTGCATGAACCCGTTGTCGCTGGTGAAGATGATGACGGTGTTGTCCAGTTCGCCGGTTTCGTTCAGGGTCCTGACGATGTTGAGGACCATGTCGTCGACTGAGCGCAGTGACTCCATCTCGTTGCGCCAGCGGTTCTCGATGTTGGCAATAGCGGTCGGCGACAACAACAGCCGCTTGCGTATGTAGGCGGGCTTGTCACCGATCTCGGCCTCGTTGAACGAGCCTGTACGAGGCATGGTCGCTGTGTCGTAGAGGTGTTCATGTCGCCGCGCGGGAGTAGGCGGAGCGTTGTTGGCGCCGACATGCGGAGCGGATGTGCCGACGCTGAGGTAAAACGGGTCGCCCGCTGACGACATGTCGCGCAATGTCTCCGCTGTTCGCTGGCTGAGGACATCGGTGATGTAGTCCTGCTCTGTGTCGCCGTATGAGACGTACTCGCCGTTGTCGTTGATCGTGTAGTTGTAGTAGGAGCGTGTCGATCCGTTGATCCCTTGCCAGTCGTCGTAACCCGGCGGGATCGTGCCGACCGGAAGCTGGTTGAGGTACTTGCCGACGTGGCCGGTGCGGTAACCGGCGTCCTGCAACCAGACTGGGAATGTGTTCGTGTTGTCCAGTTTCAAGATAGCCCCCGTGGGGGGCTGTCAATCACTCAACATTTAGAGAAATTTAACAGAATATTATTAATTTTTCTTTCAAAAATGACAATAAACCCATTTAAATTAATGATATATTATTCTAAAAATACCTTAATGAGAAATTAGATTTTTCTTTGATTAAATTGGACTACATTTGATCTACTTTTGTATAATATTTGTTTTCTATTTTGATGAGCCAAATAAAATCTCGGAAAAAGGTTAACAGTCATTTTTATCTTTAATTGATTTGATAACTAAATAGAAAGTAGTTTCTTTTCATTAATAATTTAGATAGCAATATTATCAATATTAAACTTGAAAATAATTCCTTTAGTGTAGAAAAGAAATTAGGTAGTTGGTTCCTTAACCCTGCCAAAAAATAATTTTACTTTGTCTGTAAACATATAGTAAATTATTATGCCATACACTATTATTTCTATAATATGTATCAAATCCTCACTGCTTACAAGAGAAATAATAGCAATTATTATTGCAATTATGCTGATAATGAGTGTAATTGTTCTTGCCCATCTTTTTCCCTTTAAAAGACCCCATGAAACAATGAAACTTGATATTCCCAGTGCTACTAATATTAAACCACCTATTGTAATAAGCAATCCTAATTGACTAATTTCATAATCAGAAATATTAATGCTAATTAAAGGACCTATAATTAAAGGAGTAATTCCAGTAAATAAGAGTATTATTCCACCAATTGTCATAAGAATAGCAATCATAACAATTCCATCTGGACGATGTTGGTCACATAACAACTCAATTATAGTTAGATTTAAGTTTTACTAGATTAGCATAATAATTTTACAAGTCTAATATTTTTTATTGTTGCTAGTAAAATTTACAAAATTTTTGTATTTATCTCGGTGGGGAGTGGTGGACGCAATTTGACGTATTTTGCTTCTTTTATCATAAAGAATATCATTGATTTTCCGATAAGATTTTAATATAATTATATTAGAATAATATTAATATATATTTCTTTCATTCCCATGGAAAATACAATCCATTTGTTGTGATTCAGTATTTTTCCAACATATATTATTCGATCACGATTAATCTCTTTGTATCTGCTTATAAGAAATGCAAAATCACAATTAAACGATTTTACAGCATGATGGAAGCAAGACCAGAATTCTGAACCAGTAGGTTAGGGGCACTTCTCGTACACGGCACGCGCGTGGGGCCGGTGGAACGACGAGTTGATCTCGGCGCAGTTGAGGACGCGTGCGTAGCGCTCGAGATGTGTTCCCAGACCCGGGAACGCTTCAGATGCGGCCCGGGGAATACTCCAGCCGGCGGTGCCGATGCGAATCACACGCCCAATATGTCACGCGCTCTTGTCCATCGTGGCGCCGCGCAGCTCGGCGAGCGTCGCTTCCACCATCTTGCGCGCGTCGCCGAACAGCATTTGCGTGTTCTCGCGATAGAAGAGCGGATTGTCCACGCCCGCGTAGCCGGCAGCCATGCCGCGCTTCGAGACGATGCAGGTCGTGGCCTTCCAGACTTCGAGCACCGGCATCCCGTAGATCGGGCTCGACGGGTCGTCGAGGGCGCCCGGGTTGACGATGTCGTTGGCGCCGATGACGATCGCGACATCGGTCTTCGGGAAGTCGGCGTTGATCTCTTCCATCTCGAAGACGATGTCGTAGGGCACGCGCGCCTCGGCGAGAAGGACGTTCATGTGGCCCGGCAGGCGCCCTGCGACCGGATGGATCGCAAACCGGACGTTCGCGCCGCGTTTCCGCAGCAACTGCGTCAGCTCGAACAGCGGCCCCTGCGCCTGCGCGACCGCCATCCCGTAGCCGGGCACGATGATGATCTGCTTGGCGTCGAGCAGCAGGCCTGACAGGTCGGGGGGCGTGATGCTTCGCACTTCCCCGCCTACCGCCGCGCTGCTCGGCGCAACCGCCCCTTCGTCGGCGCCGAAGCCGCCGAGGATCACGCTCAGGAACGAGCGGTTCATCGCGTGGCACATGATGTAGCTGAGGATCGCGCCGCTCGAGCCGACCAGCGCCCCGGTGATGATCAGCAGGTCGTTCGACAGCATGAACCCCGCTGCCGCAGCGGCCCATCCCGAATAGCTGTTCAACATCGACACGACAACCGGCATGTCGGCGCCGCCGATCGCCATCACGAGATGGATCCCGATGAGCCCGGCGATCGACCGAGCAGGCCAGCAGCGTCCACACCGGGGAGTGCGTCGGCGGCCAGGAAGATCCATCCCAGCGCGAGACACGCGGCGATCCCCGCCAGGTTCAGCAAATGGCGTCCGGGCAGCAGCAACGGCTTGCTGCCAATGACCCCCTGCAGCTTTCCAAACGCAATCACGGAGCCGGTGAACGTGAGGGCGCCGATAAAGACGCCGAGGAACGTCTCCACGCCGTGGATGTAGCGCTCCGCTCCCGTAAGGACGGCGTGCGGGCTCAGCGTCGCCGAGATACCGACCAGGACCGCCGCCAGCCCGACGAAACTGTGCAGGATGGCGACGAGCTGCGGCATCGCCGGTCATCTGCACGCGCGACGCGAGCGCCGCGCCGATGACCCCACCACCCACGAGCATCGCCGTCATGACCGGGTAGTTCGGCGACCAGGGCCCAAAGGCGGTGACCGCGATCGCGATGACCATGCCGGCGATGCCGAGCATGTTGCCGCGGCGCGCCGAGGCCTGCGCGGAGAGCCCGCCGAGGCTCTGGATGAACAGGAGCCCGGCAACGAGGTAAGCGACGGTTACGAGAGTCTCAGGCATCGCCGGTTACCGCCGAAACATCCGCAACATGCGCTGCGTGACGAGAAATCCGCCGGCGATGTTGATGCTCGCCAGGAACACCGCCGAGGGCCCCCAACCACAGGGCCGGCGACAGCTCACCGGTCAGCTGCAGCATGCCCGCCAACGACGATGATTCCGCTGATCGCGTTGGTCACGCTCATGAGCGGCGTGTGCAGCGCCGGCGTGACGTTCCACACCACCTGCCAGCCGACGATGCAGGCGAGCGCGAAGACGGTGAGGTGCGACAGGAACGCGGGCGGCGCGACGAACCCGAGGGCCACCACCGCCACGGCCCGGCGAGCGCCAGCAGCGCCCCGGCGAGCGCCGGATTCTTTTCAGCCGGCGGCGGCGCCGGGGCGACGTTGACGACCACCGGCTTCGGCGCCGGGAGCCGGCGGCGGCTTCGATCCGCGGCGGCGGCCACAGCGACCTCCCCGTCCTGACGATCACGAGCGCGTTGCTGAACGACCGCGTCGTTCGTGATCGATGCTGGAACTTGCGTCGCCCCCCCCATGTCGGTGAGGAGGTGCACGAGGTTGTTGCCGTAGAGGAAGCTCGCTGTCGGCGCGAGGCGGCTCGGAAGATCGACGTAGCCGATGATGTGCACGCCGTAGCCGCTCGACGACGGTATTGGGCTGCGGTGAGTGCGCAGTTGCCGCCGTTCTCGGCGGCAAGGTCCACGATGACCGAGCCCCGCTTCATCGAGCGGACCATCTCTTCGGTGATCAGCACCGGCGCCGGCCGATTCGGGATCAGCGCGGTGGTGATGATGATGTCCACCTCGCGCGCCTGCGCCGCAAAGAGCGCCATCTCGGCCGCGATGAACGCCGGGCTCATCTCTCGCGCGTAACCGCCGCCGCCCTCCCCTTCTTCCTCGATCGTCACCTCGAGGAATTCCGCCCCCATGCTCTGGACCTGCTCGCGGACGGCGCGGCGCGCGTATCGAAGGCACGGACGATGGCGCCGAGGCCGCGTGCGGCCCCGATCGCCGCCAGGCCCGCCACGCCAGCGCCGATGACCAGGACCTTCGCAGGCGGGCACACGACCGGCGGCCGTCATCTGGCCGGTGAAGAATCGTCCGTAGAAGCTCGCCGCCTCGATGACCGCCCGGTAGCCGGCGATGTTGGCCATCGACGACAGCGCGTCCATCTTCTGCGCACGGGTGATACGCGGGATCTGGTCGATGGCGAGCGCCGACACCTTACGGGCCGCCAGCCGCGAGACGAGCGCTGCGTGTTTCCCCGGCCAGAGGAAGCTGATCAGCAGGCCGTCCCGGGGCGCATCAGGTCCGCTTCGTGCGCCCCGAGATCCACGTATTCGTCCGGGGGCTGCACCTTCAGCACGATGTCGGCGCTCCTGCCACAACTGCGCGGACGTCGGTCACTGATCTGGCGCCGCTGGCCGCGTAGTCGTCGTCGCCGAACGACGGCCCCCACGCCGGCGTCGGACTCGACGGCGACATCGAATCCGAGCTGGCGCAGGCTGCGGACCGTTTCTGGAGTCGCGGCGACGCGCCGTTCGCCGGGGCGCCGTTCGCGGGGGACCGCAATTTTCATCAGTCCGAACATCATAGGCTGAGACAACGCATAATTGCGCTCCATGCAGCTTCAGTGGATCGACTGGATCGTCGCGGTCGCCTGCGTCCTCATCTGCTTTGCCCCGGCGCTGTTCTTCGGCCGGCGCGCCGGCCAGAGCACGTCGGAGTTCTTCGCCTCCGGCCGCTCCGTGCCCTGGTGGCTGGCCGGCCTCTCGATGGTCGCCACCACCTTCAGCAGCGACACGCCGAACCTGGTCACCGACATCGTCCGCCGCAACGGCGTGGCCGGGAACTGGGTGTGGTGGGCGTTCGTGCTGACCGGCGTCTCGACGGTGTTCTTCTACGCGCGCCTGTGGCGCCGGTCCGGGGTGATGACGGACCTCGAGTTCTACGAGATCCGCTACTCCGGCACGGCCGCCAGCGTGGTCCGCGGCTTCCGCGCCATCTACCTGGGCCTGCTGTTCAACTGCATGATCATGGCGACCGTGAACCTCGCGGCGTGCAAGATCGCCGGGATCCTGTTCGGGCTCGAGCGCTGGCAGACGCTGCTGTTCGTCGGCGTGCTGAACGTCGCGTTCGCCGCGCACTCCGGCCTGTGGGGCGTGCTCGTCATCGACATGATCCAGTTCTTCATCAAGATGACGGCGGTGATCGCCGCGGCGTACTTCGCGCTGCAAGGCGCCGCAGGTCGGCGGGCTCGGCCGGGCTGATCGACAAGCTGTCGGCGACGCCGCGGCCCGACGGCATCAACTACCTGAACGTGCTGCCCGGACTTCACCAATAACTGGGACATGGCGGTCGCCGTGTTCATCATGCCGATCGCCGTGCAGTGGTGGGCGGTGTGGTATCCCGGGCGCGGAGCCGGGCGGCGGCAGCTACATCGCGCAGCGCATGCTGGCGTCGAAGTCGGAGAAGGACGCGCTCGGCGCCGTGCTGTTCTTCAACGTCGCGCACTACGTGCTGCGTCCGTGGCCGTGGATTCTCGTCGCGCTGGCCTCGATCCTCGTCTATCCGGAGCTGCGCGACATCCAGCGCGGCGTTCCCGAATCTCGATCCGCGCCTGCTCGGCCACGACATCGCCTATCCGGCGATGCTGAAGTTCCTGCCGGCCGGCTTCGTCGGCCTGATGGTCGGCGGCCTGATCGCCGCCAACTCCTCGACGATCCTCACGCACCTCAACTGGGGCGCGTCGTATCTCGTTCACGACTTCTACCGCCGCTTCATCCGGCGCGACGCCGCCGAGAAGCACTACGTCGCGGTCGGCCGCCTCGCGACCGTCGGCTTGTTCCTCGCGTTCGTCGGGCTCGTCTATCGTGCTCGACACCGCGAAGGACGCGTTCGACATCATCCTGCAGGTCGGCGCGGGCACCGGGCTGCTCTATCTCGTGCGCTGGTTCTGGTGGCGCGTCAACGCGTGGTGCGAAGTCGTCGCGATGGTGAGCTCGTTCGTCGTGTCGATCGTCGCTGCTCGTGCCTGCGCAAGCGGGGTGGCCATCAGCACGCACGCGGCGCTGATGATCACGGTCGCGGTGACGACGGTCTGCTGGGTGATCACGGCGTACGTCGGTCCGCAGACCGACCGGGCGGTGCTGGTCGAGTTCTATCGCAAGGTGCGGCCGAGCGGCCCGGGCTGGGAGCCGATCCGCCGCGGCGGCCGGCGCGGCTGGCGCGCGTCGGCAGCGACAACATCCCGCTCGCGCTGCTCGGCTGGGTGGCCGGCTGCACGGCGATCTGGAGCGCCCTGTTCGCGGTCGGGAATTACCTGTATCACCGCTACCCGCAGGCGCTGGCGTTGACTGCCGTGTTCGCGGTCAGCGCGGCGCTCCTTACATACACGACCCAGCACCTGTGGTCGGGCGACGACGACCCCCAACGCGGGTAACGCATCGCGCGACTGTTTGTACACTTCCGGCTTCCCTGTTCACGTCCTCGAGGAGAGACCCCCCTGTATGAGCGAGTCGATTGGCAACACCGGCCGCGGTATGAAGTTGCACACGAAGATCCTGCTCGGCCTGCTCGTCGGGGCGGTGGCCGGCGCGATCACGAATTTCACGCTCGGCACGACGCATCCGACCGTCGAGGCGTTCAACAAATACGTGACGATCCCGCTCGGACAGATCTTCCTGCGGATGCTCTTCATGGTCGTGATGCCGCTGGTCTTTGCGTCCATCTCGCTCGGCGTTGCCGGCCTGGGTGATATCCGCCGTGTCGGCCGGGTCGGGGGGAAAGCCGTCGGCTATTTCGTCATCAGCACCGTCCTCGCTGCGACGTTGGGTCTGATCGTCGTGAACGCATTTCGCCCCTGGGAATACGTCGTACCCGAGACGCGCACGGCCCTGATGCAGCGCTTCGCCGGTGACGCGTCGACGAAGGTGGAGGCGGCCGGGTCGACGGGACAGTTCGGGCCCGAGACGTTCATCAACATCGTGCCGCGAAACCCGATCGACGCCGCCGCGAAGACCGACATGCTCGGCGTCATCTTCTTCGGCCTGATGTTCGGCGCGGCACTGACGCTGATTCCGGCCGAACGGGCCAGGCCGATGATGGAGTGGCTCGAGGCCCTGCAGGAAGTCGTCGTGAAGATCATCCATTTCGCGATGCAACTGGCCCCCTACGGCGTGGCGGCGCTGATCTTCGCGGTCGCATCCCGATTCGGGTTCGACCTGCTCATCGCGGTGGGCGCATTCGTCGTCACCGTGCTGGTCGCGTTGCTGCTCCACGTCGGCGTGACATTGTTTGCCATCATCCGATTCGCCATCGGCCTGTCTCCGCTGAAGTTCATCCAACGCGTCCGTTCCGCACTGATCACGGCGTTTTCCACCAGCTCGAGCAACGCGACGCTCCCGACCAACCTCGAGGTCTCCGAATTCCAGCTTGGCATCCCACGCCACATCGCCGGCTTCGTGTTGCCTATCGGCAGCACCATGTGCATGAACGGCACGGCGATCTTCGAGGGGATCACCGTCATCTTCCTCGCCGAGATCTTCGGGGTCGACCTCACGATTCCACAGATGGCCATCGTCATGGTCATGTCGGTCATCACCGCGATCGGTGCCGCAGGCGTGCCCGGCGGCTCGATTCCGCTTCTGGTCGGGATCCTCGTCATGTTCGGCGTGCCCGGCGAAGGCATCGCGATCGTGATCGGCGTCGACCGCATCCTCGACATGTCGCGGACGACGGTCAACGTGCTGTCGGATTTGACCGCCACGGCGTGGGTGGCGCGCAGCGAGGGCGTCTGGACGCCGGCGATGGTGCCAGAGAAGTCGGTGGTCTAGCGGCCCCGCGCCGCGTCAGCGCACGACGATGTGGGCCTCGGCCGTGCGCCCGGATCCGTCGCGCGCCACGATACGGTGACGGCCGGGCCGGAGTGGCCAGCTGACTCTGGAATCGGCGTCGGCGCGTCCCGCGGGCTCGCCGTTGATCGTCCATTCGATGGCGCCCCGCTCTCCGGCGACGGCGCGCAGCGACAGCGCCTGGAACTCCCGCCGCAGCGTGGGATCGATCAGGAACGTGGACCCATTCGCCGGGCTCACGATTCGCAGCGTGGTATCGCCAGAATCTTTGCCGGGTCAACCACCTTCGCCAAGGCTTCGGCGGTCAAGAAGACCCGGCCTACAACACCCCCAGTCGTAGGGCGGGTCTTTAGACCCTCCACGGTCCTTAGACCCGCCGCATCCGCCCAGGCACGGTACTCGGCAGGCCACACCGTGATCGGGCCCTCGTCGGCGAGGTGATGCCAGCTGCACGGCAGCGACGCGCTGTCGGCGGCGACCCATTCGCGCCGCTTGGTCGGACACCACGCGTTGGCGGCGTGCCCTGAGAGCGCGCAGATCTCTTGCTGATGCGAGCCCTCCGGAACGGGCGCCGGCCTCGACCATCCCAATGCAGTGCCGGTCGCGCGACGCTCGGCCGCGAGCATGACGCCGTGAAAGATCGGCGCGGCGCCGGTCACGCCGCTGGAGTTGCGGAGCGGACGCCGATCGAAGTTGCCGACCCAGACGCCGACGGTGACGTGGGCGAGTAGCCGACGGTCCAGTTGTCGTGGTACGCCTGCGACGTGCCGGTCTTGACCGCTACCGGGAACGGGAACTCGAGGCTGCCGCCACGACCGAACGCGTACTCACGCGCGTCCGGGTCGGAGAGGATGTCGGTGATCCAAAACGCCGTCCGCGGCGAGACGACACGACGCGCCTCACGCTGGTCACCGCAGTTGCCATCCTCGGTCGAGCAACGAATGTAGGACGGCGTGAGCCATTCGCCGCCACGGGCGAAGGTCGCGTACGCAGCCACCAGCTCGTCGAGACGAACTTCGGCATTCCCCAGGGTCACGCCGAGGCCGTAATGCGCGGCGGTGTTGTCGAAGGTCGTCAAACCGCTCCGCGACAGGAAGCGGAGCAGCTTTGGGACGCCGAGCTCTGACGCGAGCGCCACGGCAGGCACGTTCTGCGAGCTGGCGAGTGCGACGCGCGCGAGCAGCGGGCCGCGGAACTGGCCGTCGTAATTGCGGGGAGCGTAGACGATGCCTTCCTCCGCGGTCGGGAAGCTCGAAGGGATATCGGGGAGGACGCTCGCCGGGGAGTAGCCCTCTTCGAACGCGAGCGCATAGGTGAAGGGTTTCAACGCGGACCCTGGCTGGCGTGGTGTGATGGCGCCATTGATCGAGCCGCCGTGAGCAGCGTCGGCGTAGTCGCCGGATCCCTCCCAGGCCAGCCACTCACCAGTGCGGTTGTCGAGCACCACGACCGCGACGTTTGCTGCGCCGTGGCGGCGGAGGGCCTCTCGATGGCTCTCGATCACACCGGTCACTTCCACCTGCAGCCCGGCGTCGAGCGTGGTCTCGATCCGCGCCGGGCGCGAGCCGGCGGCTCCCCCGAGAACCATCTCCACGAAATGCGGCGCGACGAACGGCGATGCCAGCCGCGTGAAGTTCAGACGCTCCTCGCGCGCCTCGGCGAGCTGGCCCGCAGTGATCGCCTCGGCGTCGGCCATCCGGCGCAAAACGACCCGCTGCCGGGATACGGCGGCGTCGCGATGGCGGTATGGATTGAAGCCCGTCGGTCGCTGCGGCAGGCCGGCGAGGAATGCTGCCTGCGCCGGCGTCAACATGCTGGTCGGGACGCCGAAGTACGCCTGGCTCGCTCGCTCGGCCCCGGCGATCTGATTGCCGTACGCCGCGAGGTTCAGGTACATCGCCAGGATTTCGACCTTGGTGAACCGGCGCTCGAGGCGCACCGCGATCACCGCTTCCTGCACCTTGGCGCGCCATCCCCGCGAGCGTTTTGGATCCTTCCGGTTCAGCAACAGCTTCGCCACCTGCTGCGTGATCGTCGAACCGCCTTCGACGACGCTGCGCTCGGCGAGGTTGGTTTTTGCGGCGCGAGCGATGGCAAGCGGATCCACACCGGGATGGCCCCAGAAGCGCCGATCCTCGGCCGCTAGCGTCGCCGCGACGAGCATCGGCGGCAGCGTCGCGGGAGTGATCTTCACGGTGCGCGTGCCGTCACCGCCGCGCGCTTCATAAAGCGGTTCGCCGCGACGGTCCACGACTAGCGTGGACGCGGGGGGTTCGTCGAGGAGGCCAGGCGGGAGCGGGCCGTAGCGCAGCCACGCGGCCAGCGAGCCACGAGGGCGACGATCAGCGCCAGCTCCGTGGCCATCGGCGGAGGAACGAGGTAACTCGATGCACGCCCGACCTGAAGGTCGGGCCTACTGGGGACGGTGTTCACCGTTTCACCTCGATCGTGGTGCTGGCGGTGCGGCCGAAGATCTCGGGCGTATACATCTCCTCCGCGTGCGTGGGGGCGGTGCGGAACGTGCCGGCGGTGGTCGCGCGGACGACGTAGGAGTAGACGTGGGTGCCTTCGGTGAGCCGCGTGGCAAAGAGCTGCACGCGGTCGTCGTGGCGCTCGGCGTGGTCGAAACCACCCAGCGTCCACCACGGCGCCCACTGCGATCCCATCGTGCGGTTTCCGTATTGCTCGCTGGACTCGGCGAGCTTGTCGGTGGTCGTGTTGAACCACGACTCGACGGCTTCGAAGCCGGCCGGGAGCGGATCGGTCACCGCAACGAAGCGGCGTTCCTTCGGGACGCGGAAGGTCAGGCGCACGCGGACGAGATCTCCCGCCTGGTAGGCGGTCCCCGGCCTCGGCTTCACCGCGGTCTCGCGAATACGCCTCGTAGGTGCGCTCGACCTGGAACCCGGAGTCGAGCCCCTGCGGTGAACATCTCGTTCACCGCATACCGCAACCGCGCCGTATAGAAGAGCGTGCCGGCGCCTTCACGCGTGAACGTGAGCGGTGCCGCCGCTTTCACGGGCACCTGGTTCATCGGGATCTGTTTCGTCGTCGCTTCCGTCGATCGTCCCTTGAAGTCTCCGCGCGCGAGTTCCTGCTCACCCAGCTTCACGATGGCGCGGAAGTTCGGCGCCTCGGGCTCGTAACGTCGGTAGTAGTTGACGAGCGCCTCCATCGCATAGGCGTTCTCCTGCGTATTGCCCCAGCGGCCGTTCTTGCGATCCGCCATGAGTCCGCGGACCAACTGCCGAATGGGCGCTTCGTCCACACCGGCTCTCACCAGCGTGTTGAGGACGATCGCCGACGTCCTCGTATTCGAGTGCCAGAACCAGAGCAGGTAGGGATCGCTGAAGTCTTCGACGCGCGCGGTGCCTGCTTCCTGGAGGATCGCGTTGAGCATGATCCGGCGCAGCTCGGTGACGCGCGCCCCCGCCTCTCCCTTGGCCACCAGCGCATCGTGCAGGAACGCCACCGCGAACATCGGGATCCGCTGTCGCACGGCGTAGAGGCGATTGATGTGCGAATCCTGGTTGCGACCTCCCTCAGCCAGCACCTTCACCGCAAAGGCCTGCCACGCCAGGTGTGACGTGCGCCAGTCGGCCTTCTCCGGCTCCGGTGACGTCAGCTGCTGCTCGAGGTACGCGTAGGCGCGGTCGCGCATCACGGAGCTCACCGGATACTTCAGGTCGGCCGCGGTCTTCATCACCTGGAGCAGGTAAGCCGTGAGATACGGCGACGCCGTCTCGCAGGCACCGGGCCAGAACGCAATGGCGCCGTTCTCGCACTGGAAGCGTTCGAGCTCGCGCAGGGTCGCCTGCGCCGCGGCGCGCATCTGCGCCGGGTTCATCCCCGAGAGCGCGAACGTCTCCCCAAGGTCCGCCGCCAGCATCAACGCTCGAGCCTTCGACGAGCGCTGCTCGGCGCATCCGTACGGATACTCGACGAGGTAGCGCGCCCCTTCGCCGAGACCGACCAGGGCGGTCGACGAGAGCTCCAGCGTCAGTCCGCCGAAGCCGGGCACGGCGTTCGGAGGGATGGCGAGCGCTTCCGAGGCGACCGCGTCGTCGCTTCGCCGTACGCCGCGACGGTTTCCGGCGCGAGGAGCACTTCGACCGGAATGACGTCTTCAAACGCGTCGGTTTCGTCTCCGAGCCTCACGCTCATCTGGATGCGCGCCCGACCGATAGACTTCGCGGAGGCTTCGTAGCGCACCTCCACCGACCCACCGGCATCCATCTTTAGCTGCTGCTGCGCGGGGCTCGTCACTTCGAGCACCGCCGGATCGAGCGACCGCATCGTGACCTGCGCGGTGCCGCCGGCTTTGAGCTGGCTGCCGATGACGGCGCCGAAGAGCGCTCTGTCGCCGACGGCGAGGAACCGCGGGAACGTCGGCTTCATCGTCAGCGGCTTGTTGATGCGGACCTCGGTGTCCCCGATCCGAAGCGCGAGTTTCGATCGGCAGCCACGGCCATGATCCGATAAGTCGTCAGCGACTCCGGCAGCTTGACGTCGACGCTCGCACGGCCGTCGGCGTCGGTCGTCACCGAGCCGAGCCAGAACGCGAGCACGCGGAAGTCCTTGCGCAGCGTCCCGGCGCCCGGCGTCCGCGCCGCCGCCGCCGCCTTCCGTATCGCCCTTCGGCGTCAGCACGCGCCGGCGAGATGATTCGCTGGCGGTTGTCGGCGTTGGTGACCTGCAGCGCCTTGCGCACGTACACCGACCCGAGCACGTCCGGCGTGCGATAGGCGGTCAGCGAGAGAACGCCGTAATCCACCGCCCACAGCGTGACCTCGCTGGCGCGCCGCGCCCCTGGCGGTCTTTCACCTCGACGCGCACATTCGCGGCGTTCGCCGGCCGGTACTCCTCGTTGTTGGCGTTCACGGTGACGTCAGGCGCTTGGACACGTCCTCGACCTTCAGCTCGACGTAGCCGAGCCGGAATGTCGGCTTGCCCGGGATCCTCGGACGCCTTCTCGTCGGGAACCTGCGAGGTCTCGCCCCGCGGCCGCCTCGTTCGCCCCTTGATGAGCACCACCGAGACGAACACGTTGGGAATGTCGTCCTCGGTGATCGGCACCGTCACGGTCTGCATGCGTCGAGGTGAGCGCGAACTGGCGCTGGCTCTGATGCCTTCGCGCTCGGTGGTGACGAGCGCGGTCGCGCGCTCCCACGGCGACTGGATCATCATGCGCGCGGTGTCGCCCGGCTTCTACGTCTGCTTCTCGGGCACGAGCTCGATGCGGTTGTGGTCGTATCGCTCCCAGGCGGTATAGCCCTCGCCGATGACATAGAACATCATCCTCGTGACGGCGAACTTCCCGTCGGCGCCCCTGCCCGTCGCCGCGAGCATGAAGTAGCCGCCATTCTGCAACGCGCCTGAAGCGGCACGGCTCGCGCGGCTGTCGTGATCGTCCAGTTGCCGCCGGCAACTTCCTTGCGCTCGGTGTCGCCACGTCGTAGAAGCCGTCGCCAATCGCTGCGGCGCACACTCTTCCACTGGATCTGCGTGAGCTTCACGCTCCACGGGCATGCCGGCGACGGCGATCCGTCGAGGCCCACGGTAACGATGTCGGTCGAAATTCCGGCCTTCTGCTCGACGAAGTACGGCGGACGCCGAACGCCGATGTACCACGGCGCCGGATGCACGACGATGTGGTGCGGTTCGCGATGTGCTGGCGCGAGACGTCTTCGACATCGCCTTCGAGCTGGTAGAGCGTACGGCACGCCGACGTGGCTTGGTCGGCAGGTCGATCTGGGAGTTCGCCCGTTCGGCGCAGCTTCGCCTGTTCGGCGAACAGCGTTTCGACGGCCGGTCGGCTCGTCTTCGATCGTCCCAGCCGACAAAAACCCAGCGATCCTCGCCGAATTTCTCAGTGATCGCCGAGGGCGCGTCGCCGCCGGGCCGGGTCGAACTTCCACGACACCGGCCGCGCCGCCATCGGCGTGCCGAACAGATAGCGCGCGTTCACGACGCCGCTTCAGCGACTCGCCGGCAATGCGGCGTCTTGCCGGCATCGAGCGTGACGTCCACGCGGAAGTCAGGACGCCGGTAAGCGGCGACGAGGAACGACGCGTGAACGGTCTTGTCGTGCGCGCGCCAATCTTCGTCCCATGCCCGCTGCGGCTCGCCGCCGCGGTTCTCGACGGGCTTCGGGCGATCGCTCTCGAGGATCGCCCGCAGACGAGTAGTTACCGAGCGTGCCTTCGGCAGGCAGCGTCCACGCCCACTCGGCGCTGCTCCAATTGGTGACCTTGATGGTGCGTTCGTCAACGACGCGGTTCTGCGCGTCGCGGACCGAGATCATGACCGGGGTGCCCGGCCGGCAGCATGCGGACGCCGTCTGGCGCGTTGTGCCGCAGGACCGCCTTGAAGCGCACCTCCTCGCCCAGCCTGTAGACGCCGCGGTCGGTGAAGATGGTTCCGCGCAGCAGCGGCGACGATTCGTCGCAGGTCGAAGCCGGTGCCGAACGACCACGGCGAAATGCCTTCGTTCCAGTCGCTCCCGACGTAGGCGACATCGCCGTCCTTCTCGGCAATGACGATGAAGGCGATGTCCCAGTAGTTGTCGGGATCGCGCAGCGGCGTCGACGGGAGCGACGGCCAGGCCGTCGTTGCCGGTCGTGCCGCTCCAGTGCGTGGAGTTGTCGGGCCGCACGATCGAGACGCGGGCTCCCGACAACCGGCGCGCCGTTGTCGAGGCGGGTCACGAAAATCAGCGTGTTCTGCGGGCTGTCTTTGACGGTGATGCCCAGGTTGGTGACCTGCACGACCGACGCGCGGGTGATCGGCTTGCCTTCGCGTCGCGAGCGTTTGGATCGCGGGATCGGCGTCCCTTCACGAACCGCGGCCCAGAACACGCCGGTCCCGCTCGAGAGCGATCCCGACACGTCGAGGCCGTGCGACTGAATCCGATCGGGCGTCACGCCGAGCTTGCGAGTCGTGCCCGGGCTCGGGCGGCTGGCTCGAGAACTCTCCCCGCCTGGCGCGCATGACGGCGTCATCAGGTCCGCCGGCCGGATCGGCAACACCCACTGCGTGACGTCCTGAAGGTTGCGCGCGTAGAACGGCAGCACGGCTCCGCCGTCCTTTTCCCACACGCCCTGTCCGTCGCCGAAGCTCGTGAACGCGAAGCGATGCCAGTTGTCGACCGATCCCACCCACGTGTAGCCGAGCGTCTGCCCGTCGGCCGACTTCAGGTTGGAGCGGGCCGTGACGATGTAGCGGCGGTTGGGGCGGCTGCGCCTGGTAGCCGGCGTCTTCGAGGCTGAGCGCGTTCTCGTACTCTTCGTAACGCTCCTCCTGGTTTTCCTTCGGCTGGTCCTGGCGCGGCACCGGCTTACCGCTGGTCGCGTCAACGACCGAGATCCCGGCGGCGAAGGCCTCGACGTCAACCTTCGTGGTGAACTTCAGCGGATTGCGCCGGTCGGCGTCGCAGCGCTCGTAGCACTCGAACCCGGTCACGAAGAAGGCCTTCTCGGTCTCGACGGTATGCGTCTGCACCGCGCGAGGTGTCGCGGGGCCAGCGGGCGATCGAACCGTACGGGCGAGGGCGAGCCGCAGCCAGCCGTCAGGCGCGACGTCGCTCACCACTTCGAAGGCGACCATCCGGGGCGATGCCGGGTACGCGCGACGGTTCCAATCGGTGGTCGGCTGCACCTTCACCGGCGCGCGCGAGCTTGCCGCAAGCTGCGTTTCTTTTACCTTCGCCTCGAAGCGCTCGACAGCCGACGGGTCGGCGGCGCGCAGCGCGCTCGCCTGCTCGGGTGTCAGCTTCGGCGCCTCCCAGGGATGCGGCTCGAACCGTGCGCTCAGGGCCGCCGCGATGTCGGCCGACCGCACCGGCTGGTTGAACGTGAGCAGCAGCACGATGCGCCCGTCCACAGTCCCGCCGCGCCGATACCACTGGACGTTCTCCAACCTGACCGTCGGCGTCGAGAAGCGGAACGTCACGGGCTTGGCCAGCTTCCGCCCACTCACCGCGGTGGCGGTTGGATCGACGGTGACCTCGTAGGTGGTTGAAAACGGCAGCGGCCGCGCCGGCGTGAAGATGAGGATGGTCGTCCCCGACCACCGGAACGTCCCGGCAATCGCCGGCGATGATCCGCACGAACGGCGCCGCAACCTTGTCGGGGATCTTTCCGAGCGTCACCATCGGCTCGGAAAAGACGATGCGTATCTCGTTCGTCTGTTCGCGAGTGGTCGTCTCCCCTTGCGGGGCGGTGCTGACGACGGTGAGCGCGCCGGTCTGGGCGCTAAGGGTGAATGGAACAAAGCAGACGAGGGCCCAGGCGAGGGCAAGGGAGACACGTTTCATGTCTGTTCTCAGAGAGGGATCGCAGGGTGGGGAGCCTGGACATTACCGACTCACTCCATTAGACACCGGATTGCTGATTCCGGCTTCGGGGCGGCCTACTCCAGCTCCTTGGTCATCTCCACCATCGTCGCGCGGAAGCCGAGGCGCTCGAACAGGCGCTGGGCGCGGAGGTTCTGGGCGGCGGTGCCGAGGACCACGCGGGGAGCTTGTGTTCGCGCATCCAGGCGAACATCTCCTCCATCAACGATTCGGCGATGGCCTGGCCACGATGCGCTTCGTCGACGAGGATGTCGTGGATGTAGCCGGCCCGGTCGCGGAGGTCCTTCCAACTCTGGGGCTCGATCGCGGCATAGGCATAGCCGAGGACCTGGCCGTCACGTTCCGCCACGAGCACCAAAGACTCGTCGTCGTCCACCTGGGAGCTGAGGAAGCGTGCATAGCCGCCCTCGGCTCCGGCGCCCGGCTGCATGAAACGCTGGCGGTCGAACTCGTAATGGACGCGCATCAGCAGGGCGCCCAGACGACCGATTGCTTCCAGGTCGCTTGCCGTGGCGCGGCGGACCCGCACGTTACTTGCGGAAGACGCCAAGGCCGTAGCGACAGGGATTGGAGTTGCAGTCCGCCATGATGGCCTGCACGGTAAAGCGCTCGCGCTGCTTCGGCGTGACGGCGACCACGGGCGCATCGTCTTCCTGCACGTCGTTGTCGATCTCACGGCCGCGCGAGTCGAGCAGCTTCAGGTCCACATCCTTGCAGTCGTTGTCGCAGACGCCCACAACGACGTAGGACCCCGAGGAGTCGAACTCGAACACGACATTCTCGGTCTCGCCCTCTTTGAGGCTGCCGGTGAAGACCTGGTGCGTGAGCGTGAAACCGCGCGTTCCGAGGTCGCGCCCGGCACGCCCCAGCTGCTCCTGCACCTGCCGATCGAACGCGTCCTGCTCGGTGGCAAAGACCGCGACGCCATAGGCACACGGCTGATCGCTGCACTCCTGCATCTCGACCTTCAACGTGTACTCGCCCGTCTTGTCGGCGGTCAGCTCCACGACCGGCACGTCGTCTTTTTCGACGTCCTTACCGATCTCGCGGTCGCCGGGATCCAGAAGCCGGAGGTCGAGGTCCCCGCAGTCCTGGTCGCACACGCCGACGAGCGCGTAGCGCACTCCCCGGCGCAGCCGGAAGGTTACGGACTCGGCAGTCTCGGCTTTCAGGGACCCGGTATGGACCTGGTAGGTGAGCTCGAAGCCTTTCTTCTTGAGATCGGCTCCAATGTTGTCGAGTTGCTTGCGGACCTGCTGCTCGAACTGATTCTGCTGCTGCTGCGCGGCGAGTCCAACCGCCAGCAGGGCAGACAGGATGAACGCGAATGGAATGCGCATCCCACGAGTGTCGGCAGAGGGCATGGTGCTGTCAAGGGACTGCACGGAACCGCGCACCCTTGCAAACCTCAGCGGGTCTTGCGGCTCTCCAGGATCTTCAGGAACGAGCGGCCCTGCAGTTCCTCGACCGTCAGCCCCGTCTGCCGCGCCTCGTCGAGCGTCAGCGCGCCGGAGCTCAAGCCGCGCACGAAGAAGTTCAGCAGCCCCTGCCCCGTCGCCGCGTCGTCGAACACGTCGCCGACGAGCGTCGCCTGCGCGGCCTTGTCCACGAAGTTGCGCAGGCGCGCGGTGGCGGCTGGCAGCGCGGCGAGGAAGAAGCGTATAGACGGCCGCGTAACGCGTCACCAGCTGCGCCGGATGCAGGTCCCAGCCCTGGTAGTAGCCATTCACCAGCGAATGCATCACGTCGTCGTAATGCGTCTTCCAGGCGCGGTGGACGGCCTCGGCGTTCTCCCGCCGCTGCGCGGTGGTCAGGCCGTTCGGCGACCGCAGGCGGTGGATCGGGCACCGGCATGATGTTGGTGGCGCCGTCCGAGAGACGGACACCGCTCTGCGCGAGCGCGACCTGCATCATGTGCTTCGCGAAGTCGCAGACCTGGTGGCGCATGTGCTGCCACGCGGCGGTGATGCCGCAGAGCGCGGTGTAGTCGTAGGTGCCGAAGTGCGCGCCGGTGATGCGCCCCTCGCCCGCCGCGATGAGCGGACGCAGCGCGGAGGTTCCGTCGGCCGCGAGGATCGACTGCGGCGTCTCGATCATCAGCTCGAGCTTCAGCGATCCGGCCTTTAGCTTCAGCCGCTTCTCGAGCGCCGCGCAGGTCGCCGCGACGGCGGTCACCTGCCCGGGCGCCATCAGCTTCGGGACGGTGACGACGAAGTTCGGCGGCAGCGTTCCCGCCTTGCGCACCAGCGTCGTCACGAAAATGTCGAGCGTGCGCAGGCTGCGGCCGTGCAGTTCCTTCGACAGCGGCTTGATGCGGATGCCGATGAACGCGGGCAGCGTCGGAAGCGGCGTAGCCGGCGGCAACTTCCTCGGCCACCGAGCGAGCGTGACCGTCTTCTTCCGCGTCGGGGCGGTTGCCGTAGCCGTCCTCGAAGTCGATGCGGAAGTCCTCGACCGGCTCGCGCCGCAGCTTCTCGACGACACGCGCGCACGGACGAGCAGCGGGGTCGACGCTCGGGCGAGAAGCGCGAGCGCGCTCGCCAGCGTCGCCGGGTCGGGCGCGTATTCGTCGAGCGCGGCCAGCGCGACCGCGCCGAGCTTCTTCGCGGAGTCGGCGCGAAACAGGTGGGCGCCGCCGTACACGGTGTGCACCGGCTGGCGCTCGGTGCTTTCGCCGGGAAACGCCCTCGCGACGCCTTCGTTGACGCGTTTCAGCTTCTGCAGGATCGGCGCGAGGTCCGAGCCCTTCAACGATCCAACCTGACGATTCGCCATGCGTTTACGATCCGCGGTAGGTGGTGTAGCCGAAAGGACTGAGCAGCAGCGGCACGTGATAGTGCGACTGCCCCGGCGCCGTCTCGAACTCGATGACGACGCGAGGATAAAAGGCGTCGAGCCCGAGCTCCTCGAAATACTGCACGGTGGTGAAGGTCAGGCGATAGACGCCGACCTGCAGCGGCTCGCCGTCGGGCACCAGCGTGCGCAGCCGGCCGTCGGCATCGGTGGCGCCGCGGCCGATGGGACGCCAGGTCGTCGAGGCCTCGAGCATCTCGAGCAGCACCGGCACGCCGGCGGCCGGCACGCCGCGCGACGTGTCGAGCACGTGTGTCGTGATGGCGCTCATGCACGTGACGCTATCACTTTTCCGCGCGGCGTTCGGCACGACCACGCCGTCCTCGAATACACGATCTCGCCGCGCAGCAGCGTCGTGCATCACGCGGCCGCGAAGCGTCATGCCGGCATACGGCGTCAGCGGATGCCGATGGTAGCAGAGTCTGACGGATCGACGACCTCTGACGCATCCGGATCCCAGATGACGAGGTCGGCGTCGGCGCCGGCGCGATGGAGCCCTTCGGACGTGCGAGAGGCCGGCCAGGCGCGCAGGGGCGGCCGACATCCAGCGCGCGAGCGTGTCGAGCGGCACGCCGCGCTCGCGCGCGCCGGTCCACGTCGCCGCGCAGCCCGAGCTGCAGCGAAGCGATGCCGCCCCAGGCGCGCAGGAAATCGCCCTCGTCCACGCACTTCGTGGACGGCGGCGCCGGCGAATGATCGGTGGCGACGAGGTCGATACGACCGTCCTGCAGGCGCCCCACAGGGCCTCGCGCTGTCGCCGGTCGCGAATCGGCGGCGCGCATTTGAACGCCGTCGCGCCGTCCGCGATCTCTTCGGCCGCGAACGTCAGGTAGTGCGGGCAGGTCTCGCCGTGATCGGTAGGCCTTCCGCGCGTGCACGGCTCACGGCCTCGACCGCCTCGGCAGACGCGAGATGGACGATGTGGACGCGCGTGCCGAACTCGCGCGAGAGTCGCACCAGCAGCGCGATCGCCGCCACTTCGGCCGCGGGAGGGCGGCTGTGCAAGCCACGTCGCGTACGCGCGCGGATCGCCGGCTGCGTCCGACAGACGCTCCGGCAGCTCGGCGTGCGCGAGCAGCGGCAGCTCGCAGAGCGGCGAGAATCGGCATCGCCTGCGCGCAGATCCTGCCTCGCCGACGTGCGGGAACTCCTCGACCCCGGACGGTGAGAGGAAGCACTTGAAGCCGCGCACGCCGGCGCGCGCGAGCGGCTCGCAGTTCGCGCAGCGTTGCCGGGGACGACGCCGCCCCAGAAGGCGACGTCCACGAAACAGTGCCCGTCGGCGGCCGCCGCTTTGCGGCGAAGCCCCGCGACGGTCGTGGTCGGCGGGATGCTGTTGAGCGGCATGTCCACCAGCGTCGTGACGCCGCCGGCCGCCGCGCGCTTGGTCGCGGTCTCGAAGCCTTCCCAGTGAGTCGCGGCCAGGCTCGTTGATGTGGACGTGGGAATCGACGAGGCCCGGCAGCACGCACAGCTCGCCCAGCATCGACGAGCGTCAACGCCGGCAGGACGGTCGTGCATGCGGCGCGATCGCTACGATAATGCCGTCGCGGATCTGGAGCGGTGGCGGCGCCGCATGCCGTCGGGCAAGCACGACGCGTTCGCTGCGGACGGCGAGCGATGTCATGCGTGCGCCTACTAACGCCGTATCGTCGCCTGGATCAGGCCGAACGGCTCCTCGGTCGCGACGAACACCTCGTTGCGATTCTCGAGGCCGCAAAAGCGTGACGTCGACCGGCAGGTGATGGCGATTCGGCATGACGATGTGGATCTCGGCGACTTCCGGGACGGCGTCGAGCACCGCCTTCCCCATCGCGTGCAGCGTGTGCTGCACCGATTCGCTTTCGTGGCTGGCGAACGACTCGAGGAGCGTGTTGCGCACCGCCTGCCAGGCCGGCCCGTAGGCGACGCCTGCGTCGTAGCGCCACGTCGCGGTCAGCGAGGTCGCCAGCAGGCGGTCGCGCGTCTCCGGCAAGCGTCGTGATATTCGTCGCGCGGAAAGCCGGAGAAGGCGGAGTGCGGCGGATTTCAGGATCAACAGGTCGGCGATGCCGGCGCGCACCTGGGCTTCCGAGCCGATCCAGCCGGACCTGGGCCGAGCGCTTCTCGGGGCCGTGGCGAAGAAAGCTGTGGCCGCTTTCTGTCCCGCCGACTTGCGATGCGTCGCCAGATGTGCTCGAGCACGTCGATCGTGACGCGCTGCAGCCGCGGGTTGCGTTCGAGGAAGTGCTCGGCGAGGGAGAGCGCGAACGACTCCGGCTCCTCGCACGGCCCGCGAGCCGCAAGCGCATACACCGTGTTCTTCATCGTGTCGGTCGGCAGCACGTCACTGTTGTCGCCGTCGACGTAAGATGCGTCGTAGTCGCCTTCGAAGCGGATCGCCAGCGTGAGGTCGCGCACGTCATGCCGGTCACCGCGCCGGGTCACCCGCACGAGACGAACGCCGGATTTGCCGTAGGCGGAATCGGCCAGCATGAGAGAACTCCCGTCTGAATGGACGCCGATCTTAGCACTCCGATCGTTCACCGAACTCGCCGAGCTGGCGTCCGACCGTGTCGGCGGCCGGAGCCTTCGCGACGAACGACGATTTCTTCGCGCCGAAGTCGAACCTGATCAAAGCCGGAACCGCCGGTCTTCATCCCCGGCAAGTACACGAGCCGCGGCAAGTGGATGGACGGCTGGGAGTCCCGGCGCCGGCGCACGCCCGGCCACGACTGGTGCGTCGTGAAGCTCGGGATGCGCGGCGCGATCCGCGGGTTCAACGTGAACACGGCGTTCTTCACCGGCAACTACCCGACCCATTGCTCGATCGAGGCGCTCGACACGCAGCAAAACAGTGACGCGGACGCTGGCCGCGCAAGAGGGGGCGCCCTGGGTCGAGATCGTCCCCAAGCGGCCAGCTGCAGCGGCGACTCCGACAACCTCTTCAGGCTGAAAGACGATCGCCCGTGGACGCACCTGCGGCTCAACATCTTCCCCGACGGCGGGGTCGCCAGGCTCCGCGTCTACGGCGACGTGGTCGTGGACTGGAAGCGCGTCGCCCGCCCTGGCAAGCTCGTGGACCTTGCCGCCATCCAGAATGGCGGACTGGTGCTTGCCGCCAGCGACATGCACTATGGGGCGAAAGACAGCATCATCATGCCCGGCCGCGCCACGAACATGGGGGACGGCTGGGAAACGAAGCGGCGCCGCGGGCCTGGCTACGACTGGCTGATCCTGCGGCTCGGGGTCCCGGGACGCGTCGCGCGGATCGAGCTCGACACCAATCACTTCAAGGGCAACTATCCGGATCGTGCGTCGATCGAGGGGTGCCTCGCCTATGCCGAGACATTGATCGACCTCGGGCTCGGCCGACTGGAACGAGATCCTGCCGCAGACGAAGCTGAAGCCCCACCACCGTCACTTCTTCCAGAAGGAACTCCAGGACGTCGGCGTCGTGTCGCACGTGCGCCTGAACATCTATCCGGACGGCGGCGTCAGCCGGCTGCGCATCTATGGAACGGTGGGAGCGGATTAACGCGGCGCCGCCAGACGCGGCCCGCGCCGAACTCCAGATCTGCTGCGGCTCGAGCCGGTGGATCGATCGAATGGTCTGCACGGCGTCCGTTCGCGTCCCGCGACGCGGCGTGCGCCGCCGCGCGGGAAGAATGGTTCGCGCTCGGCCCGGCCGATTGGCTCGAGGCATTCGCCCACCATCCGCGAATTGGAGAGACGCGGTCAGCGGAGGCATCGGAGGCGATCTCGGCGCGTGAGCAAGCGGGCGTGACAAGTGCCGGCGACGACGTAAAGCAAGCGCTCGCCGGGGGAATCGCGAATACGAGGAGCACTTCGGGCACATCTATCTCGTGTGCGCGTCAGGGAAATCCGCCGAGAGCTGCTGGCGATCCTGCGCGCGCGGTTGCAGAACGATCGGGAAACGGAGATCCGTGTGGCCGCCGACGAGCACGCGAAGATCTGTGATTTGCGGCTCGCCGCGTCTGTGTAGGCAGCCCTGAAGGGCTGCGCGGGACGAGGGTGGCAACCGGCGAGGGGCGACGCTGCCTTTGGCTGTGATCACGGCCGGCATGCCAAGCTGATAGCCGACCCAGACGGCGATCAGCCCTCCGGCGACCTGGGCGACAACGTTCATAGCCGCCTGGGACGGGGAGTGCGTGCGGGCGAGCAGTAACGTCTCGAGGCCGAACGACGAAAACGTCGTGAAGCCGCCGAGCAGCCCTACGAAGACGAACTCGCGCCAGTGCACGCGCAACGCGATGCGATCCGCCGCCAGCAGGCCCGCCAGCACCCCGATCGCCAGGCAACCCGACACGTTCACGATCAACGTGCTGAGCGGAAACCGTGTGGAGGACGTGGCGGGTATCGCAGCATTCATGGCGTGACGGGCCATTGCGCCGATGGCGCCGCCGGCGGCAATCGCGATCCAGGTCATCGCCGCAATACCTTGCCGGGATAACTGCCGGTCGCCTTTCCCTGCTGGAAGACGACCTGCCCGTTGACCCACACCGTGTCGATCCCTTCCGACAACGCACGCGGATCCTTCGTCGTCGCTCGATCGATGACGCGTCGCCGGGTCGAAGAGGACCAGGTCGGCAAAGTGCCCCTGGGCGATCATGCCGCGGTCTTTGAAGCCCATCGACGCTGCGGAGGCCGAGGTCATTTTCTGGATCGCAGTCGGGCAGGGTCAGGACCTTCTGCTCACGAACGTATCGTCCGAGCACGCGGGTAAAGGCGCCGAAGCCGCGTGGGTGGCCGCCGTTCGACGTCCCATCGCTGCAAAACATCGCGAACGGCCACTTCACGATCTCCGCGACATCCTTTTCATCCATGCTCGTCGCGACGATGCCGATGTCATCCCTCGCCCGCCTCCTTGAGCATGTCCATCATGGTCTGCGGCGGATCCGTGCCACGCAGCTTCGCGATCTCGGCCAGGGTTTTCCCTTCGTACGACCGGTCCTCGCGCGAAGCGAACGACGAGCAGGCCTTCGGGTGATGTCACCTCTCGCAGGGCGAACTCCGCCGACGCACGATTGGCGAAGTCGCGGGCCGGAAAGAGCACCGACATGCCCGATTGCCAGTAGGTGTAAGGGTAGATGTCGGCCGTCACCCGGACGCCTTCCTTGCGCGCGGCGTTCAGCGTCGCCAGCAGCTTCGCGTGCTGGCCCCAGAGGCTGCGCATCGCCAGCTTCACATGGGAGATCTGCACGGGAATTTTCGCCTGGCGTCCAACGTCGATGGCTTCGGCAAGCGCCTTCCAGAAATCGCGGTCCTCGCTGCGGATATGCGAGATGTAACGTCCGCCGAACGGTGCCACGGCCTTGGCCAGCGTGACGATTTCGGACGGGGCGGAGTAGATGCCCGGGTCGTACTCGAGGCCGGTGGACAGCCCGAGCGCGCCGGCCTGCATCTCAGCGCGGAGCAGTCTCGACCATCGTGGCGACTTCGTCGGCGGTGGCGACGGCGCTTGAAATCATTGCCCATCACGCGACGGCGCATCGTGCCGTGACCCGCGTACGAGGCGACGTTCACGGCCGGCCGGCGCCGCTTCGAAGTTTCGCCAGCGACTCTCCAGCGGCACCGCCGAGCCGCCGTCCTGTCCGACAACAATGGTCGTGATGCCCTGGCTGACCGCGCCGAGCGCGTCGCGCTGCTCGCGCAGGCCGCGGTCGTGATGGCTGTGCGGTCGATGAAGCCGGGTGCGAGCGTCAGGCCCTTCGCATCGATCACACGGTCGCTCGCTGCCGGCGACAGCTCGCCGATGCCGGCGATGCGGTCGCCGGTGATCCGCACGCTCACCCGCCGCGGCGGAGCCCCGGAACCATCGATGACGGCCGAACCGGTGATCAGCGTCGATGCGGCAGGACTAAAGTCCTGCGCTACGGGTGCGGCAGCGAGAACTGCCCCTATAGCGCAGACCGCTATCCACCTTGTTGCCATTTCAGAATCGCCTCGATTGGATAGAGCAACTGGATGATGTTCAGCGTCAGGTTGTCACGAATCCAATATCCGACGGCGAGCTCCATGACGACCGTTAACGTGACGATGAGCCACACGGGAAGACGCATCGCCAGGAAGAAGCCAAAGGCCATCGCAAGAATGTCGCTCACAGAATTCAGCACGCTGTCGCCGTAGTAGTCCAGCGCGATGGTCGTCGCCCGATAGCGGTTGATCACCATCGGCGTGTTCTCGAGAATCTCCCATGCCGACTCGAGGACCAGCGCGAGCACCAATCGCAAGCCGAGCGGCCAGCGGCCGCGCCCGACCAGCCAGAAGATTCCGTAGAACGCGAAACCGTGAATGATGTGCGAGAAGGTGTACCAGTCGGAGATGTGCTGCGAGTTCTCCGAGCTCGACACGACGCCGTGCCAGGCCTTTACATAGCCGCAGGCTGCAGATCGGGACGCGGCCCATCCCCAGGAGAATAAGGGCGGCGGCAATCACCACCGCTGCCCCCGCCACCGCCCAACGCGCCGTTTTCAACCGGCTCAACGGGCGGCCCACGCCTTCACACGTGCCTCGAGCACATCGAGCGGGACGGCCCCCTCGCCGAGCACGACGTCGTGGAACGCGCGCAAATCGAAACGCTCACCCCGCTGCTTCGCGCTCGCGGCTCGCAACTGCTGGATCTTCATCTGCCCGATCTTGTATCCGACGGCCTGCCCCGGCCACGCGATGTAGCGGTCGACCTCGACGATGATGTCTTGCTCGGTCTTCGCGGCGTTGGCCGTGAAGAAGTCGATGGCCTTCTGCCGCGTCCACCCCATCGAGTGCAGTCCGGTGTCGACGACCAGCCGCACCGCGCGCCACATCTCGTAGGTAAGCTGGCCGAATTTCGAATACGGATCCTTGTAAAACCCCATCTCCTCGCCAAGCGACTCGGCGTAGAGCGCCCATCCCTCGACGAAAGCGGTGTAACTCGAGTTCCTCCGGAAGTCCGGCAACCCCTGGAGCTCCTGCGCCAGCGAGATCTGCAGGTGATGCCCTGGCACGGCTTCGTGCAGCGTCAGCGCCTCCATCTCCCACTTCGGTCGCATCTCGAGCTTGTAGGTGTTGGCGAACATGTACCCGGGCCGCCCGATGTTGAACGCCCCCGGCTCGTAATAGGCGGTCGTCTGTGACGGAGCGACGGCGTCGGGAACCACGCGGACGCCGTAGGGCGACTGCGGAAGGCGCCCGAAGAGAGGCGCCAGCTCGGGGTCCGCTCGCTTCGCCACATCCCGGTAGGCGGCGACAAGGGCGGCGGCGTCAGTGAAATAGAACTGCGGATCGCTCCGCAGGAAGCGCACGAAGTCCTCGTACGACCCGCTGAACCCGGAGTCGGCGATGACCTTGTCCATCTCTCCCCGGATCCGTTTGACCTCGGCAAGCCCCACCTCGTGGATCTGCTCCGGCGACATCGATGTCGTCGTGTGCCACTTGACGTTGTAGGCGTAGAGCGAGGGACCGTCGGGCAGCGCGGCCGCCGCAATGGTCTCCCGGCAGGCGGGGAGATATCGTGTCCCTAGAAAGTCGCGCAGCTTCTCGAATGCCGGGCGCACGATGCCCGTGTAGGCGTCGACGGCTCGCTTGCTCAACGCCGCGCGCTCCGCCTCCGGTACCGCGGCGGGGAACGCGCGGAACGCGTCGAGGAGCGGACTCTGTAACGGGTCGGCCACCACCTGCGCCGCTGCCTGGCCCGGAACGTTCCGCATGACGACCGCGGGAGGCGTGAGTCGCGCGGCGATCCCACGCTCCATCAGGGCGATCGTCTGGTCCACCAGTGCGCCGATTCCTTGCAAGCGCGCGATGATGTTCTCGTAATCCTGGCGCGTCGCGGACGGCATCGAGGCGATGACACGCGGGACGTCCTGCTGCACGCCACCCATCTGGTTGATCGGCATCAGCAGGCTCGGCGTCGTGACGAAGCGCACGGGCATCGCGTCGTTGTGGAAGCGAAGGCCGTCCACGGCGGTCTGCACGAGGTCGCGATAGAGGTCGTAATTGAGACGACCGGCCTCGTCGAGGTGCTCGCGGTTCAGCCCGCTCAGTCGCTCGAGCCCTTTCCTCAGGTAGCCCGCGCGGGCATCGATCGCCGCCTGCGAATAATCGGTCCATCGGGCGTTTTGCCCCGGGTATCCCAGTTGCGTCGCCGCCTCCGGGTACTGCTCCATCCAGAACTTCCACTCTTCGTCGAGCTGTGCCTGGAAGGCGGCGCGGGTCGCCGGGCTTTCGTCCTTGCGGGAGCAGGCGAAGGCGAGTGGCACCACCGCAAACAGCGCGAGAGCAGTCAGGTATCGCATGCGGCAGACATTCTCACAGAAATGCCGCCGTTTGATGTTTAAGGGAAGTACTTAGAGCGCGAGGCGCCGGCGGAGGTCTTCGGGATCGAACTCCATCACCGCTTCGACGATCAGTCCCCGCTCGAGGCGGATCGTCTCGCCAAGCTTGATGTGCGTGTGCATTCCGCTGGCGGGGATCGGGGCGAGACCCGGCAGGGCAAGCGGGCCGAGATGCGTGCCGTGGGCCACCCAGTCGGTGCGAACGGTCCCCTCGTGTACGCGGACGTCGATGATCGAGAAACTGCTGTCAGGGAAGGCCGCGACCCAGCGCCGAGAAATTTCCCGGTAACCGGCACGCCCGATCAACTGCTCGGTGGCCTGCGGATACAGGAAGACGGCCTGTGGATCGACGAAACGCTCGCCGACCTCGAAGTCACGCTGGTTGAAACACTCGTAGTACCGGCGGACGAAGATCTCGGTCTGCAGTGCGGTGACCGCGCCCTTCATCGTCTCGACCTGTGTCACACGGCCCCGGTGTGCAAGGCCGCCGCCAGTCAGAATCGAGGGAAAGCGCCAAATCCGTGAGGACGCTACGCCGGAACGGCCGCGATCGGTTACCGTTCTGCAAGGCGATGGACAAAGTTGCAATCTCGTACCCGCGGTTGCGATACATGGGCAGCAAGCATCGCCTGCTTCCATGGCTGCAGGGAACATTCGCCGGCCTTTCGTTCACCTCGGCCCTCGATCTCTTCTCTGGCAGCGGCGCGGTCGCCTATCTCCTGAAAACCATGGGGAAGCGGGTCGTGGCGAACGATTTCCTCCAGTTCGCGCACCACCTCGCAACAGCGTCGGTTGAAAACGCCAGGGTGACGCTCGGCGAAGCCGACGTCGAAGCGCTCTGCCTGGACAGCGGTCCGCGAAGGTCCTTCATCGAGCGGACGTTCGCGGGGATCTTCTTCGATCGCACGGACCTTCGTTTCCTCGACGTCGTCTCGTCGAACCTGCGGAGTGTGGAGTGTCGGCACACCCGGGCGCTGATCCAGGCGAGCCTCACCCGCGCCTGCGTGAAGAAGCAGCCCCGTGGTGTCTTCACGGTTGGCGGCCTTCACTATGACGATGGGAGACGCGACCTCAGGATGAGTCTCGAGGAGCACTTCCGCGAATCGGTGCGATTGTTCAATTCACTGGTGTTCGACAACGGCCAGGCGAACACGGCCGTCCGTGCCGATGCGCTGGCGCTGCCGCCTACTCCAGTCGATCTCGTGTATCTCGACCCGCCCTACGTGCCGCGCAGCGACGACAACTGCTACGTCAAGCGGTATCACTTCCTCGAAGGGCTCGCCTCGGTACTGGACGGCGCCTGGCACTGAGATCGTCGCGACCTCGCGCGTGCGCAAGATCCCGAAGCGCTTCACGCCGTTCTCCTACCGGCGCACCGCGCCTGCCGCGTTCGAGACACTTTTCCAGCGCTACGCCGGGAGCACGCTCGTGCTGTCGTATTCGTCGAACGGCTATCCCGACCTGCCTTCACTTGTGGAGCTCATGCGGCGATACAAACCACATGTCGATGTGGTCCAGCGTCCCCATCGCTATAGCTTTGGCACGCACGCCAAGGTCACCGCGTCCCGAGCGGTCGTTTCTGAATACTTGATCGTTGGTCGCTGATCGTTGGTCGTTGGTCGTTGGTCGAGGATCTTAGGCGCGGAGTGCGTGGCGGCGCTTGAGGGCCGAGGCGATGCACCAAACGCCGCCGGCGGCGGCGAGGTGCTTCAGCGAATGACCGCTGATGATGTGACCCGCGTCGAAAATCGCCCGGTCCCCCAGTTCGAACGCTTTCGCAAGCGCGTAGGCCGCCAGGCCGAGCACGATGTAGGACGTGTGGGTATAGCGCGGCGGATAGAGCGCCAACATGAGCGCGACGGTCAACAGTGATCCGAATTGCACGAAGACATACCAGCGCAAATCGCCTGCCCCTGCTACCTCCGACCACTGCCAGTGGAAGACGCTGACCGCGCCCAGCGCGAGCAAGGGAAGGAATAGCCCCCACGCGATTCGCACGCCGATGCGCTCGGCGACCGTCGCCACGAGAAAACCCATGAAGCCGATCGTCATCGGCAAGCGGTCCCAGAGGAGTCGTTCGCTGTCCGGCGCGAGGTGGTAATACCCCGAGCCGACGGCGGTCGCGGCGACGCCGGCAAAGAGCGCCGCGTAGGGCCACCGCTCCCACGGGAAGCTGAAGCGCGTCCAGCGATGGAACGTGGCAAGAAGTCCCGCGAGCCCCACCACAGCGAACGGCAGACTCGACAACACGTTGAGCGCGTTCGGGACGCCCATGAGCGTGCGCTGGTCGGCAAACTGGTGGTAGTTCGGGTCCTGCGGGATCGGGGGCGTCATCAGCAAAGCCACGAGGGTGGCGGCCAACGCGATCGCCAGGATGACATGACGCGTCATGCGCGCGCGACGGGAACGCCCGCCCGCAGCAGCCAGACGCAGGCGACATAGCCGTAGCCGATGACCAGGATGAAGATCGCGCCGAGCACCGCGACCGCGGCGAATGCCTGCGGCACGCCGACGATGAGGCCCGCGGTCAGCGCCACCGGGACGTAGAGCGCGATCATCAGAGGGGGGCGCGGAGCATCAGTTTCTTGATCTCCGCCTTCGGCTGCGGCCACCGATCCACCAGGTGGCCCAGAGCGCCAAAGGACCGTAGACCGGCCCGCCGTAGAGCAGCGAAGCCAGGAGCACCTGGGCGATCTTCTGCGCGGCACCGCGATCCCAGGGTCGACACCGAAGCCCGTGAACGACGATCGCGACCGCGGCGGGAAGCGCGAGGGGCAGCCAGATGGCGAGACGGTAGAAAGTGTGGAGCGCCATCGCACGCCGAGATGTTACGACGGTTCGCGTTGGGCAGGCGGCGGCGGAACGCGCCTTGAAGAGTGGTCCCGCAAACAGGGGTCGAAGCCGTCATTTCGTCAACCACGGTTGCGGTCGGTGACGTGACGACACCTAGGAGGCGCCTTGAACCAATTCTCCGTGGCCCATCTTTCGGATAAGGAACTTCTGGCTGCCGCATCGAAACATGCGGCGACACAGCGCGAAGCGACCGCTGCATTGGTTGCCGCACTGGCCGAGATCGAAGACCGCAGCCTGCATTTGGCTGGCGGTTACGACTCGATTTACGGCTATTGCCGAGAAGTGTTGCGGCTCTCCGAGCACGCCACGTACGCGCGGATCGAAGCGGCACGGGCGTGCCGCGATTTCCCGGTGATTCTCGATCTTCTTGCCAGCGGGGCACTTACGCTCACCACGGTGGGCTTACTTCGGCCGGTGCTCAACGACGACAACCATGCTTCCCTGCTCGCAAACGCCTGTTACCGCAGCAAGCGCGAGGTCGGTCAGCAACGCTCGCGGCGCTTCGGCCGGCCCCACCAACGCCAACTCCCTGTGTTCTCAAGCCAGTCGCCGCCGGCCCGGTACATGCTCCAGTTCACTGTCATGCAGGAGACGCACGACCGGCTGCGGATCGCGCAGGACCTGCTCCGGCATCAAGTCCCTGATGGTGACCTGGCCGCCATCTTCGACAAGGCACTCGCCGCCCTCATCAAGGCGGCCGAACGCCGGAAGTGGGCGGCAACCGACAATCCGCACGACCGCGAGCCCCGGACCGAGTGGACACGGCACATTCCGGCCGCCGTTCGACGGGCCGTACTGGGCAACGGGACGGCGGCCAGTGCGCCTTCATCGGCACCGATGGCCGCTGCAGCAGCCGCTCGATGCTCGAGTTCCATCACGTGGATCCGTTCGCCGTCGGCGGAGAGGCCACGATTGAGAACATCCAACTCCGGTGCCGCGCTCACAACGTCTACGAGGCGGAGCTGTTTTTCGGCAAGGAGATCTGCGGTGCGCCGGAGGAGTCATCTGCCGAAGTCGGTCCGGACCGAGTTGGTGGCGCTGAGGATGCCAGTGTGGACGACGGGAATGGAAGGGAGGGCGGGGCCCACACGGGCGGCCTGGAGGTGTTGCTGAAAGGAGAAGGTGCGCGGCGCCGGTGCGTTACAAGACGATCCGGCGCGCGAGGGGGGTGCGATGATCAAAACTCGGTCCGGACCGAGTTGAGGTCCAAAAGGAGAGTGGACAGCGGATAAGCCTGCGGGGCGTCTACGGCTCCGGGGGAAAACTGCGGTTGGTCGAAATGGAAACGGCAGTTCCGACCGTCCCGCACCTTGTCCCTGGTGTCCGCACGTGGGACGCCGCCGTTCGGAGACGGGCGCGCAGCAAACGTCGAATCAGCAAATTCGGCGTGAATCCGCCTGAAACGCCGGCGGTACGGCCGCTGCACTGGTCCCGGCCGGAGGACCCCTTCGCATGAAAGCTACCGCGCTCCTGCTCGTCTTTACGCTCGTCTGCTGTGCCCTGGTCTCGATCACCGCCCAGGTGCCGAAGGCACCGGTGACTTCAGATCAAGCGAACAGGTAACGCCGTATCTACCCGGCCGAAGGCGCGCGCCGCGCTGCCGATCGCGGGCGCGACGCAGACGATCGGCGTTTCGCCGGCGCCGGCGGACGGCAGGTCCCTCCGGTCGAGCAGCACGATCTCGAGGGCCGGTATGTCCTTGAACCGCGGCACCCGATACTGCTCCATCGTGCCGTTGCTGATGCTGCCGTCCGCGAACTCGATGGCCTCGAACAGCGCGCCGCCAAGCCCCTGCACGACCGCCCCCTCGACCTGGTTGCGCAGGCCGTCGGGATTGACGATCGCGCCGCACTCGAACGCCGCGATCAGCGCTCGACGCGGAACCCGGTCCCAGCTTGCGAGACCTCCGCCGCCGTCGCGACGTAGCTGCCCTTCTCGGTGCCGCAGGCGATCCCGAGCGCCCGCGCCCGACGGCGGACGGCTTCGGCCAGCCGGCTTGCTCGGCGACGGCCGTGAGCACGCCGCGCATCCGCTCGTCCTTCAAGTGCCGGAGCCGGAACTCCACCGCATCCACGCCGAGCGCCCGCGCCATCGCGTCCATGTGCATCTCGCGCGCGTAGTGGTTGGCGGTCGCGGCAAGGCCGCGATACGAGCCCTGCCGGAGCGGTGAGTCCGACGGCGTGGAAGACGATGCGCTGATCGGAACGTCGTAGGGCGTGCGGATCGCCGGAACTGCCGGAGTTCCAGTTGTCGAACTCCCACGCGACCAGCCGTCCCGCCGCGTCGACACCTGCCTTGATGTCGATGACGCCCGCCGGACGCAAGTAGCCCCACGTGAACTCCTCGGCGCGCGTCCACACCAGTTTCACTGGCTTGCCCGCCGCCTTCGCGAGCCGCGCGGCCTCGATCGCATGCTCGCCGGTGTGCTTGCCGCCGTAGGCCGACCCAGTGTCGGGCACGATCACGCGCACCCGGTCCTCTGGAAGCCGGAACGCCGTCGCCAGCTCGACGCGGACGCCGAAGGGCCGCTGGGTGCCGGCCCAGACCGTCAGCTTGCCGTCGGCGCTCCACTCGGCCACCGCCGCGCGCGGCTCGAGCGGCACGTGCGCGATGTAGGGAATGCGGTAGCTCGCATCGAACGTCCGCGCTGCGCCGGCCAGGGCCGCGGCCGCATCACCGACGGTGAATGGCGTCGCCGCGCGACCGCTCGTGGTGCCTCGCTTCAGGTGGTCGAAAATCGTTTGAGACGACGGCTGACCCGCGAGGGGCTTCCAGTTGGCCTTCACCGCGGCCGCGGCTCGCCGGACCGCGCGCTCGGTAGGCGCGACGACGCCGACGAAATCGCCATCGCGCACGACGGCAGACGCCGGCAATGCGCTCAGCGCCGCGAGTCGTCAACCGACACGAGCGTGGCGGCGATCGCTGCGGGCCGCACGACGCGACCGTAGAGCATCCCGGGGCGGGTGATGTCGGGAGTGAACTGATGGGCGCCGGTCACGAAGGCGCGGCCGTTGACTTTCTTCGGGGCGGCTCCGCGCAGCGTCCACTGCGCGACCGGTGTCGAGCGCAGTCTGCGCGGTGACGCCGCCGGTGAGCTTCTGTCCTTTCGTCAGCTCACCATACGTGACGCCGCGGCCGTCGCCCGCGACGATCCGGCCGTCCCTGCGCGCTGAGCGCCGCGCGATCGACCTGCCAGCGCGAGCCGCGGCCAGGTCGATCAACATCTCGCGCGCCGTCGCCGCCGCGCGGCGCGAGCTGCGGGGCTCATGCGCGGCGTGCTCAGCGATCCGAACGTGCCCTGGTCGAAGGGAACGAGATCGGTGTCGGCCATCACCATCGTGATCGGCCTCGAGCGGCACGCGCAGTTCGTCGGCGACCGCCTGCGCGAGCGACGTCCGGATGTTCTGCCCGATCTCGGTCTTGCCCGTGTAGACCGTGACCTTCCCGTGCTCATCGATGTGCAGCCACGCCGCGAGCTCGTGTCGTCTCACCGCGTCCTTGTCCGCCGCGCCCCGACTCCTGCTGCGCAATGGCCGGCACCGCGGCGGCTACGACGCAGTCCGCCGCCGAGAATGCCGCAGGAACTCGCGGCGCCGCACCTCAAAGGTGTAGCGCGCGGCCTCGCTCAGTTCGTACCGCTCGATTTCGAGGTGATCGCTCATCGCACGCCCCCGTGCATCCGTCGCGCGCACGCGCGCCGCGGCAAGCTTCACGGCCTGAACGATGCGCGGATAGGCTCCGCAGCGACAGACGTTGCGATCCATCACCCTGGCGATGTCCTGCTCTGTGGGATTGGGTGAATGCTTGAGCAAGCCAATGGTGGCCATCACCATTCCTGGGGTGCAGTAGCCGCACTGGAACGCCTCGGTCTCCAGGAACGCTTCCTGGACTGGATGCAGCCGCTCGCCCTTCGCGAGTCCTTCAATCGTTGTGATCGCCTTGCCGACAGTGGCCCCCAGCCGCACCATGCACGAGCGCGCGGTCTCGCCGTCGACGAGCACCGTGCACGCGCCGCAGAACCCTTCGCCGCATCCGAACTTGCTGCCGGTCAGCCCGAGATCGTAGCGAAGCACCGAGAGCAAGCTGTCGCTCGCGTCCCCATCAACCTCGTGCGTAGTGCCGTTGATGCGAAGGCTGTACTTCATCGGCGCATGATACCGCCGGTGGTCGCTCGTCGCTCTTCGCTGTAGCGCAGGACTTCAGTCCTGCCTGCCCGGCGTGCGTGCAGCTTCGAACGACAGCCACAGCTCATATACGCGCGGGTTCAGCTGCTGCATGGCGGGGTGAGTTCCGGCGTGAAGGGGCCCGCGCAGCTCAAAACGCGAGATGTTGCGAACGCGGGCTGCTGACTTAACAGCACAACAACAATAGACACGGCGATCATGTCGTGACTAGAGATATCCGGTTCCTTGATCCAGGGCACGCGCGAGCGTCAGCCATGGGTGATCCGGCATGATGCGCTCGCCGTCCTCTACCATCCACACCAGTGCGAGGACGACCTGCGCAAAGGCCCATCCGACAACCCGGGAGGGATCGAGATGCAACGCCTTCGAAAACCCTCGCACGCGTGTGGCAATGACGGGCGCGCTGGTAAACACCTCCGGCAGGTCGATCGGGTTGCGAAGCGCAGCGCCCACCTCGTACTCCAGCTCCCCGACGACCCCCTTCGGATCGATCGCGGTCCAGCCGCGGGTGGCATCGAACAACACGTTGTCGTGGTGCAGGTCGCCGTGCAGCAGGCGGACATGGCGCTGCGATGCACACAGGTTCGAGTACATGGCGCTGGCCCGCCGGACAAGGTCTGGCGGGATCTCGCGGCCGCCCGACTCGAGGTACCGCGCGAAGGAGTCTCCCCAATCGTTCACGGTCGGTGTCCCCGCAGGCACCCGCGTTGGCGAGAACGACGCGATCACTCCTGCCAGGATCGCAGTCGCTTCAGCGTCGTTGCCGTTGCTCACAACGGTGGAGAGCCGCGTGCCAGGATCGAGGCGCTCCATCAGCACCACACCAGGCGCGTGCGCAACGGTGCGGACCATGCCGCCGCCGTCGAAGGCCTCGAGGACCTCGCCGGCGTGTCTCTCGGTCCCCGCGGCTGATGCGATCTTCAGCACCAGGGCCACGCGAGAGTCATCGGCTTGCAAGGGGTTTCTTTTCGAGCTCCACATACGAGCTCAACGCGAAGTGCATGGGCTGCGTGATCGTCTGCGCGGTGACCGCACCACTGAGCTTGCCGTCCCGCAGGCGCAGGTCGAGCGCGATGTTGTGCGGGTGACGCCCGGCGTCAGGCGTCGGGATGCGCCCCAGGAAACGACCGACCAGCCGGTCGCCGGTCCACGAGACGCCGTTCAGCAGGCTCCAGATGGACCCGATGTCGATCTTGATGTCGCCGTCCGCTTCGACCCGCATCGTGAAGGGAAGCCGGCGGTCCCATGCCCGCAGCGTGCCGGTCCACTCGCCCAGCTGCTCGGACGTCGGCACGAACGGTGTGCGCGCCGGCGGCATCGCACTGCGGGCGGCATTCTCGGCTCGGACCGCGGCGAGCGGCATCGACGGGCGGAACGGCGCGACGAGCGCCTGCGCAATGCGGCTGCGCGCGTTCGCGTTGTTGACGTTGAGCAGCACGACGGTCACGAGACCGTTGTCCGGATACAGATTGAGGATCGTCGTCACGCCCGGCATCGACCCCGTGTGCCAGACGCGACGCATGGTCCACTCTTCGCCGATGAACCAGCCGAGTCCGTACTGTTCCCCACCTGCCGGCGTCTCGATGCGGCGCATCGCGGCACGCGTCGCGTCGGACAGGATCTGCGTTTGCCCAGGCACCTTGTCGCCGAGATGAAACATCCCAAAGCGCACGAGGTCGTGGGCGCTCGAGTACACGGCGCTGCCGCCGTCGTGGTCGAACGTGTAATACGGGATCGGGGCCCAGCGCGGCACCGCCGTGCGATCTGACGAGTAGCGAAGCGCGGTGTGATCGCGCCGGTCGGGTGGCACGTGCACGCTGGTGTCCTTCATCCCGAGCGGCTCGAACACTTCGGTTCGCATGTAATCCGCATACGATCGTCCGGAGACGTCCGAGATGATCCGGTCGAGGACGCCGTACCCGAAGTTCGAATACTGATACACCTTGCCGGGTGGGTTCACGAGGATCCCGTAGCGCATGATGGTGTCGTCCATTGACGGTTCGCGATACGGTTCGTCCTCGTAGAAGAACTGGTAGTGCAGCGGCAGCCCGGATGTGTGCGATAGCACCCGGCGCACGGTGGCCTCGCTCGCAGACCCGGCGTATCCGTTCAGTTTTGCGGTTGGTAGATAGTCGTTCGCCGGGCGATCGAGGCCGACCTTCCCCGCCTCCACCAGGCGCATGAGACCCGTCGCCGTGATCGGCTTCGAGATGCTGGCGAGCGAGTAGGGCGTGTGTGGCGTCGCCACATACTTCGGCAGACCAGACGAGCGGCCCGACTCGAGGTTGGCCAGGCCGAAGGCCTGCTGCCAGATCACCTTCCCGTCTTTGGCCACGGCCACCGAAACGCTCGGCACCCCCTCGGCCTCCATCACCTGCTGAATCTCGGCCCGCGCGCGGTCGAACCTCGGGTCGTCGGCGCCGATGGTGCCGTCGCCCGCGCCCTGCCCGGCGACCAGCGTCGCCGCAGACAGCAAAGCCAGCAGCAGTGCGCGCATCATCGCCGAACTATACGGCGGCCACGCTACCGCTGGAGCAGCAAAGTGACGCCATCCCCTTCGAACGCGGACGCGGCGATGTCGAGCTTCCCGTCGCGATTCAGATCGACCACCGTCGCGAAGTACGAGCCTGGTCCGGCGGGATAAGGGGAACCGGGCGCCGGCGCGAAGCCCGTCTTTCCTCCGAGAAACACCGCGACTTCCTTGACGTTGGCGCAGACAAGGTCAACGCGGCCATCGCGGTTCACGTCAGCGGCCACGACAGAGTGGCCGTCAACGCCAAGCCTGAACGGAGACCCGGCCATCCCCGTGAACGTCGCCGAACCATCGTTCACAAAGACAGAGAGCAACCCATCGCGATTGGTGATCGCGATGTCAGGGCGGCGGTCACTGTTAAAGTCTTCGATCGTTATCGACCGCGGCCCAACGGGCGTGTCGAACGGCGAGCCCGGGGCCTGCACGAACTTTCCCTTGCCGTCGCCGAATCGAACGATGACGCGCCCGGGCGCGGTGTCTTCGTATCCGTTGCGGCTCGCGCTCACGACATCGAGGTGCTGGTCGCCGTTGAAATCGGCGAACGCGAAAACATACCCGTCGCGGCCGGAGTCGAGCGGCACTTCGGGTCCGCGCATAAATCCCCCGCGCCCGTCGCCCAACAACACGGCGAAGGTATTACGCCGGCGGCCGTTGGCGGTCACAATGTCGAGGTGCCCGTCTTCGTTGAGGTCGAGCGCCTGGATCGTGCGCTTGTTGAAGGGTTCTTTCGCGTCCGTCACGGTGAAGGGTGACCCCGTCGCTCTGCGGAACGCGCCCTTGCCGGTGCCGAGGAATACGTCCACGAAGTCGCGCGTTCCAGCGGTCACCGCGACGTCGGGGACGCCGTCTTCATTCAGATCACCGAGCGCCATGCCACCGAAGTCGTAGTCGAAGCGCACGGGCTTGGTGGCAGCCGTGAATCCCCCACGCCCGTCACCCGGGAGGATGATGAGCGTCCGCTCGAGGAGGTGACGGCTCATCAAGTCAAGCTGTCGATCGCCCGTGATGTCGGCAAACAGCAGGGTGCCGGCGCCCTTGCCGATTTCAACCGGCGAGCCTGGGGCAGGAACGAAGAGCGGACCTTGGAGGGTGTTGGAATCGATCGACGCGGCGAGGAGTCCGACGAGCAGTACGCCAACGCGCATGTCTCACCTCCTGGGTGCCGAGGACGATCCGCGATCCGAAATGTTAACGCCAGGCGCCCAGCAACTGGCGCACGAGCACGAGCTGGCCGACGTGATAGGCCGTATGGTCCGCGACCAACAGGATTTCGCGCAGGACGGTCTGCCCGGTCCCGTGCGGAATCCGCGCGAACAAGTCGGCGTCCGCGGTCAGCTGCTTCAGCTTCTGGCAATCCGCGCGATAGTCGCGCAGGCTCTGCTCCCACTGCGCCGCCGTCGGCACCTCAAAAGCGGGTGGCCAGTAGTCATCTGGCCACGTCATCTCTTTGTAGCCGGGATCGACGCAGAACTCGAGGATGTCGCGTTGGGCGATGCGAATGTGCTCGACGAGTTCCCACACCGAGTGCGGGAGTCCTTCCGGGCGACGGCCACGCAGTTCAGCAGGAATCCCCTCGACCGCCTTTGCAAAAGTGACGTGCGCATCCCCCCAGTCGACGAGGCGAGCCAGGTGGTCGCGAAGCGCCGTGTCACTCATGCCCAGATGGTCGCACAAAAAAAGGGCGGCCCCGCAATCGGAGCCGCCCTTCTACCTTAGACCTTAGACCTTCGGCCTTTGCCTTTTCCCTTTTCCCTTTTCCCTTGAGGCCTTAACCCTTCTTCGCCTCTACCGCCGGATCCGTCGTGATCTTCTTCGGCGCGACCTCGGGCTTCTTGTTTCTTTCCTTCAGATGCTCGTCCATCTTCAGCCGCGGCACGCCCTTGGTCATCCAATCCGGCGCTGGCTTCCCCTTCAGGTAGTGGTCGAAGTAACTCCATCATGCGCACGGTGTAGTCGCGCTGATTCGGGCGTCGCGCCAGGCCATGGTTCTCGCCCACGTACTCGAGCATGATCACCGGCTTGCCCAGGCGGCGGAGCGTGTTGAAGTACTCGACGCCTTGCGTGAAGTCGACCGCGCCGTCCTTGTCGTTGTGCAGGATCATCAGCGGCGTCTTCACGTTCTTGGCGAAGAACACCGGCGAGTTGCGGTAGTAGGCGTCGTAGTTGTCCCAGTAGCCGCCCTTGAAGCGCCCCTGGCTGCTCTCGAAGATCGCCTGGTTGGTGCCGCCCGAGTTCTTGTAGATCAGCGAATACATGCTGATCATGTTGGTCAGCGGCGCGCCGGCGACCGCAGCCGCGAAGATGTCGGTCTGTGTCACCAGGAACGACGTCTGGTAGCCGCCCCACGAGTGGCCGGTGATGCCGACCTTCTTCGCGTCGACGATGCCGGTCGCGATCGCGGCCTTCACCGCCGGCACCATGCACCACACCGCCGACATGCCCGGGTCGTTCACCTTGTAGACGATGTCGGGGATGAGCACCGCGTAGCCGTTGCTCGTGTACACCGAACGGTTGAAGCCGTTCGCCGACGGGTTGGCGAAGGTGTTCGCCGTCTGCGACATCTTCTCGTAGAAATTCACCAACGTCGGGTACGACTTGCCCTTCTCGTAGTTGGCGGGCAGATAGAGCGCCGCCTGCAGCTTGTCCCCCTTGTCGCAGGTGTAGTTCACGAGCTGGACCCCTTCGGTCCAGTTGAACTCCGAGACCTGCGGACGCTGGTCGGTCAGCCGCTTCCCTTCCGCGAAGGTCGTCGTCGTCGCGTAGTAGTCAGCCGGTTCGAGCGCCGTCTGCTTCGTGTAGAGGACGACGTCTGCCTTCTCGGCCTTGGTCACGCCGCCGAACGACGCGTCGCCCCACATCACGTTGGTCACGCCCGGCTTGCCCGGGTCGAGGCGGCCGATGCCGCCCTTCTTCGTCCACTCGCCGTAAACGGTGAAGAACTGCGGCTTCGACAAGTCGATGCCCTCGTCACGATCCTGCGGCGGCTCGAGCGCGATGCGGCCGCGATAGCGGATCTGCTCCTTCTTGCCGTTGAGGGTCAGGTTGATCGCCTTGCCGCCGGCATCAACGGGAACCTGCCAGATGTCCCAGTTGTCGTTGATCAGGACCGACTTGCTGTCGTTCGTCCACCCCATCGGCTGGGTCGGCGGGTTCACGACGTTCACGTCCGACTCCGTGTTGATGAAGGAGGTCGGCACGCCGAGCGTGATGTTCTTCGACTGGCCGGTCTTCGTGGAATAGACGTGGAAGTTCCCCTCGTCGTAATAGAGGAGCGACTCGCCGTCGGGCGACGTGCCGTTGTACCAACGAGCCCGCTTCAGCGCGAGCTTGCGCTCGCCTGTCGCGGGGTTCACGACGTAGACGTCGCGGAAGCGGCGGCCGTCCATGTTCCCCATCAGCTCGTATTCACGGTCGTCGAAACCGATCGCGACCTTCTGCTTCGGCGCCAGGCTCACGCTGCGCAGCTCGTCGTCGGCCAGCCGCACGAACTTCTTCGGCTGCACGTGATACATCGAGGTGTAGCTGAAGTTGCGGTCCTGCGCCTCCTGCACTTCCTGCTGCGACTGCAGGCGGGAGTCCTTCCAGTGCCACAGCACGAGGTCGACCTTCTCGTCTGGATCGTTCTCCGGCGACGGGCCCGAGGGCGGCGTGGCCGGCGGCTCGGCGCCTTCGGTCGGCGTGGTGCCTGCCGGGGCGGGCGTCGTCCGCTTGCGCGGCTCCGCGATGCCGAACACGAACGCATCGAGGTTCTCGGTCCAGGTCGCGCCGCGGGTGCCGCTGATGGCGAAACCCTTCGGGAACGTGGTGTCCTTTGACGGATCGAACTCGGCCTTCTTCACGTCGCCACCGCTGAAGCCGGTGAAGCCGACGATCGAGAACATGCGGTCGATATAGGCGCGGTCTTCTTTGCCCTTCAGCGCGATGAGGCCGTCACCCTTTTCCGTCCAGGCGAGCCGTTCGTATTGGACGGCGTCCTGGTCGAGCACGCTGATGGTGCCGGTCAGCATGTTGCGCAGCTGCACGGCGTTCCCGATCTTGTCGGTCGCGTCGATGATCGACGCCATGAACTTGCCGTCGCGCGAGAACGAGAACTCCGAGACGTTGCCGAAGTTCAGCTCGGTGCCGGTCGCGAGTTCGCGCAGGATCAGGTCGGTGCCGCGCGGACGCCCATCCGGCGCCCCGGCCGCGGCCGGAGCCGCACCGCGCCCGCCGCCCGCCGGAGCCGTCGGGGCCGCCGCTCCGCCGCCGGCAGCCGCCGCCGGGGAACGATGCAGCGCAATGTGTGTCGCCGTCTCACCCGAGAACGCAAACCGGCGGATGCGCGGGTATTCCTTCTTGTCTCCGGAAGCCAGGTTCACGACCACGGCCTTGCTCTCGACGGGACGGCGCATGCGGCGGAGCCGCTGCGCTTCCGCGCGGGAGGGATTGGTCGTGAACGCGATCCACTTCCCGTCGTCCGAGAACGTCGCGCCGCCTCCGATGGTGATGCCCCCCCCGCCGCCGCCCGCCACTTCTCCGAGCGGGAACTTCAGTTCCTTGCCGGAAGCGACGTTCTTCACGATCAGCTCGGCATCACCTTCCTGCGGGGCGACGCGGTACGCGAACCATTCGCCGTTCTTCGACAGCGACGGGGCGCCCACGGCCTTCCACGAAATGATGTCTTCGAGTTGGATGCTCTTCTTGGCGGCCGGCGATGCCGGCGCCTGCTCCATCCTCGGAGCAGGTGAGACGTACGGCAACGCAGCCACAAATGCGGCGACGACGAATACGCGGAGGCGGATGGACTTCATAGGCTCCTCGTTCTGGCGCGGGGTAAGTGTCTGGAAAAAAGGCGCTTATGGTAACACAAACAGCTTTGGGGGAACCCAGGGGCTACAGGTGCCGCAGAGCAACATTGGGGTCCACTCGTGAGGCTCGGCGGGCGGGCCACCAGCACGCGAGGAACGCGGCGAGGACCATCGGGAGCGGGACGGCGAAGAGCATCCAGGGGTCGACGAGCTCGATTTTGTCCCACAGAAATGCCCGAACGAGGCCTCGGCCGGTGAACCCAAGGAAGATCCCGATCGCCACGCCTTGCAGGACTGGCCGGTAGCCATCCTTCAGCACCAGCGTGCGGATCTGCTGGGCGCTGGCGCCAAACGACATGCGGACGCCGATCTCACGTGTGCGGCGCTCGACACCGTGCGACTGGACGCCGTAGAGGCCGACCATCGAGAGCAGCAGTGTGATCGCGCCGAGCGACAGGGCGAACGCCGTCCCGGCGCGAAGGAAGGGTGTCGGGCCCCCGAGCACGCCGAGGCCCGTGCCAGAAGACTCGATCGCGAGATCGTAGTCTGTCCGAACGATCGATTCCCTCAGCATGCGCACCGCGACCGACGGGGCGCTGCTCGAGCGTACGAGCGCGATCGCGAACGACATCGCACCGACGCGCTGATCGAGCGGCATGTAGACCACGTCGCCACGTCGCGAGAAGAGCGAGCCGATGTCGGTATCCGCCGCAACGCCGATGATTTTTGCGGTACGCACGTCCGGAGACGTGGCCTGCGGCGGCGACACGGGCAGCGCCAGCTTCCCCGCCACCGACCGCTTCTGCTGGACCGGCACCCGCGGCTCGAGCAGCATGTCGCGCCCGACCACGTCCGCGGTGCCGAAGAGATTCTTCGCTGTCTGCTCGCTCACCACGACCACCGGTGGTGCACCCGCGTGGTCCCGATCGTCAAACGTGCGTCCGCGAAGGATTGGGATTCCGAGCGTCCGAAAGAACTGCGGCGTGGCTGCGATGCCCGGCCCCGACCGGAACGTGCCGCGGTCGGTGATCGGTTTGTCTATCGTCGAGAAACTGAATGGCTGCGTGCCTGACGATCCGAACGGCACGCCGGTGGAGATCGCCGCGCTTTCGACCAGTGGATCCTTTGTGAGTTCGGCAAGGAGCCGGCCGACCGCCTGGCTCGCGCGCTCGTCGTTCCACTGCTGCCGCCAGAAGTTCATCGTCGCCAGCGACAAGCGGTCGAGGTCGACGCCGGAGTCGTGGCGCGCTTCGGCAATGGTGTAACGGACGCAGAGCGCCGCGAGGATGAAGAATCCGGTCGAGATCGCCACCTGCCAGCGCACCAACGAACGTTGGCGTTTGGCTTTCGGCGCACCGACGGTTCCGGACGTCGCACCCATCTCGGGCCGGAGATCGCGGTCGCGCGTCAACTGGAACGCCGGCTCGAGGCCGAAGACAAGAAGAGATACAAGGAGTGCGCCGGTCGCGATCGCCACCGCCGGGCCATCGAGCGTCGGCACGAACGACAGGAAGAATTTGTCGGCGAGTGGGATCTGCACGTCGAGTAGAGCGCTCAGGGACATGAAGACGCCCATCGCGGCGCCCCCGCCGAGCAGGGCCAGCAACAGGCTCTCCGCGCACTGCTCTCGCACGATCCGCCACCGCGATGCGCCGATCGCCCGACGAATCGCGAACTCCGGCTGCCGTGCCGTTCCGCGCGCCAGCACCAGGTTCGCCAGGTTGGTGCAGGCGACCACGAGCACCAGGGACACGAGCACGATGAACGCGATGCCGAAGCGTTTGAGCACGACGTCGCCATCTCGATCCCCCACGGGCCGGGCGCTCCAGGCGCGCTCGCGGGGACCGGGGGACGGAACCGTCGACGGTCGTACCGCGTCGATGCCGGCGCCGAGCGCGGTGAGCTCGGTGGTGGCGACCCCGACGTCGACACCCGGGGCGAGCCGCGCAACCACGACGAACCGCGGCCGATCGCGATCGATCGGCGCGGAGCGCGCCGTGAGACGCGGGTCGGCTGACACGGGAATCCAGAGCCGCGTGCCGTTGAAGGCGCCGCCGAAGCCGTGGAACGACTCGGGCGTGATCCCGATCACCTCGAATGACTCTCCCGCAAGGCGGATCGATTGCCCGAGCAGCGCGGGATCTGCGCCGAAGCGCCTGGTCCAGAGCGCGTGGCTGATCACCACGACCCGGAGCGCCTGGGTCACGTCTCGAGAATCGATCGCGCGGCCGAGCATCGGCTGGACGCCGAGGGTCGCGAAGTAGCGATCATCGACCGCCTCCCCTCGCATGAGGTCGGTCCCGAGCGGGGTCGTGACCGCCGACGTCATCAGAGCGTAGGCGCTGACGCTCGCAAATGCCTGGACCTTACGCAGATCGTCGACGTCGGCTTCTGAGATGCCGCCGTTCACGGCCCCGCGTCCCCACGCGGTCACGACGTTGACGACGCGCGCCTCGTCGGCGATGCCTGATGACGTGAAGAAGATGGCGGCGACGACTGAATAGGCGGCTGTCGTGACACCGAGGCCGACGGCCAGTGAGAGCACGGCGAAGATCGTGAACAGGGGCGTGGCAATGAGGCGGCGGGTCGCGAGCTTGAAGTCACCGACCATCCCGTGCAGCGGCCGCACCGGCGCGAAGCCGCTCGCGTCGCGGCACTGTTCCTTGTATCGCTCGACCGCGCCGAACTCCACGCACGCCTGACGGCGCGCCTCCTCGCGCGGCACGCCCGCGGCCACGAGGTCATCGGCGCGGCGCTCGATGTGGAGCCGCAGCTCCTCGCGCATCTCGCGCTCGAATCGCGTGCGCGCGACGAGCGCCTTGATGGAGCGGAGGATCGCGCGCACGCTAGACTTCGCCTGGCCGCGTGTTCAGCGCGACGCCCATGATGCCGACCATCCGGTTCCAGACATCGGTCTGCTCGCGCAAGCGGCGCCGGCCGGCCGCGGTCAACTTGTAGTACTTCGCGCGGCGGTTGTTGTCCGACGTGCCCCACTCGGTATCGAGCAGCCCTTGCCGGTCGAGCCGATAGAGCGCCGGATACAACGCCCCCTGCTCCACCGTCAGCGAACCCTGCGTCATCTGCTGCACCCGCAACAGCACGCCGTACCCGTGCAACTGGCCGAGTGACAGCGCCTTGAGGATCAGCAGGTCGAGCGTGCCCGGGAAGGATGCCGGCCGGATCGTTCGTCATCGCGCGTGTCTCCTAAACGATTTAGGGATCGATCCTACGCCGCTCTCCTAAGCCGGTCAAATGAGCCTCGGCTTCGCGGCTTCGGCTTCATTGCTTCTTCGAGCAGTGGGGTTATCCGGGCGATTCCGAAATTCCGAACTCCGAATTCCGAATTCCGAAGCCGGTTCGAAGCTTGAAGTTCAAGGTTAGAACCGCTTCGGAGTTCGGACTTCGGAGTTCGGAGTTTCTGAGCCCTCCGCATGACCCCACTGCCCGAAGCAGCAACGAAGCTGGGATCACCAAGTGCGGTTGGGTGTCTAATGCCGGGATGCTGGAAGTGCGCCACGTGACGAAACGCTACGGGGCGATCACCGCCGTGCGCGATGTCAGCTTCACGGTGCGGCCTGGCGAGGTGATGGGTTACCTGGGGCCGAACGGCTCCGGCAAGTCCACCACCGTGAAGATGCTGGCCGGCCTCATGCCGCCATCGCTCGGAACCATCTTCTTCGACGGCAAGGACATCCAGGACGATCTCATCGCCTACAAGGCGCAGGTCGGATACGTGCCGGAGGAGGCGCACGTCTACACCTACCTGACCGCGCCCGAATACCTGCGCCTCTGCGGGCGGCTGCGCGGGATCCCGGCCGCGACCCTCGACCGCAAGATCGACGAGTTCCTACGCATCCTCGGCCTCGATACTGACCGGCACGCGACCCTGGCATCCTTCTCCAAGGGCATGCGGCAGAAAGTCCTCCTGTCGGCCGCGCTCCTCCACAATCCCCGCGTCGTGATCCTCGACGAGCCGGTCTCGGGCCTCGACGTCTCGACGGCGCTGGTCGTGCGCACGATCGTCAAGGCGCTCGCCACCGACGGGCGGATCATCTTCTACAGCTCGCACGAGCTCGATACCGTCGAGAAGATCAGCACGCGCGTGATGATCCTGCGCGCGGGCGAAGTCGTGGCCGACGATTCCGCCTCGAACCTCCGCGCCCTGATGCACCTCGAATCGCTCGAGGATGTCTTCTCGCAGCTCGCGGTGAAAGACGACGTGGACGCCGTTGCTGGACAGCTGCTCGAGGCCGTGCGTTTATGAGGGCGGTCGAGCAGGTCGATGCGCTCGCGCGGGCCTTCTTTGCGCGGTTCTTCGAGAGCGAGATCACCGAAGGCACCGATGATCTCAAGCAGTCGTTCTTCTGGCTGCTGGCGGCGCTCGCCATGCCCGGCATCATGATCCCCGTCCTGATGTCGTTCGACTGGACGCTGCTCGCCATGGTGCATGGCCACGACGGCGTGCGTGCGCTCGCGATGGGCGAGAAGGCGTTCTATCTCGGCGTGTCGATGCTGAGCGCCGGCGGCCTGACGGCGATCGCCTGGACGAGTGTGCTGCCCGACCGTCGCGACACCCTGATCCTCGGAGCGATGCCCGTCGCCCCCTCCGTCGTGGTGGCGGCCAAGCTGGCGGCACTCGGGGCCTACATTGGAATCATTGCGGCCGGCACACACCTGGCGGGCACACTGTTCTGGGCCTCGCTGCTTGGGAACAACGCGCCGTTCTCCTTCCTGCTGTGGAGCTTTCCCGCGCATCTCGTGTCATCGGCGGCCATCACCGCAACGACCGCGTTGGCGATCGCCTCGGCGCAGGGGCTGACGCTGGCAGTTCTCGGTCCGCGCCTCTTCCAGCGTGCGTCGACGGTCCTGCAGGTAGTGGTCGTCGCGCTGCTGGCTATCTTTCTCGCCATGCTTCCTGCCATCGGCTCGTCGGCAGTCCACACGATCACCGGCGGTCCGCGCGCGCAGCCGTGGCTGCTGTCGCTCCCACCCATGTGGTTCCTCGGGCTCTACGAGTGGATCCTCGGCACCACCGACCCGGTGCTCCGGCTGCTCGCACAACGCGCGGTGATCGCCACGGCGGTTTCCGCGGGGCTCGTGCTGGTGACGTATCCCCTCGCGTATCGGCGGTTGATGGTGGCGGTCGTGGAATCAGGTCAGAAGAAGCGAGGCTTGGCTGCGCGGGCGTGGCACGCGTTGCTCGTCGGCGCCGCCGGCCGCCGGCCTGGCCCGCGCGCGGCCGCCGATTTCTTCACCGCGACGCTGCAGCGCGTCGAACGCCATCGTTTCATCGTGGCCATCACCCTCGGGCTTGCCGTTGCGTGGAGCCTGCCCGGCCTGCGCGCCTACTCCCCCTCGCCGGAGCCGAGCGCGTCGCTCCTCTCGCTGCCGATCGCGATCATGATGTTTCTGCTCGCCGGGTTGCGGGTCGCTTCGGTCCTGCCCGGCGATCCACGCGCGGCGTGGTTCTTCGAGGTCCACCACCTCTCACGGACGGACGCGCGCCAGGCCCTCGAGCGGATGATGCTGCTGCTCGGCGTCGCCCCACCGGTCCTGATCTCGACACCGGTCTACTGGTACCTGTGGGGGCCGACGACCGCTGCGACGCACGCGTTGATCATGCTCGCGCTGGGTGTCGCGACTCTGGAGCTCCTGATCTGGCACTGCAACGGGATGCCGTGCGGCCAGCAGTGGACGCCCGCCCGCATGGGTTTCGGAAGACGATGGCCTCTGCAGGCAGGCATCTTCCTGCTCGTCGTGCTGGGCGTTCCGCAACTCGAGGTGCTGCTCTACCGAAGTCCCCTGGGCGCGGCCGTCTTCGTTGCGACCCTCGTGGTGCTCGCCACCGCCGCGCGCTACGCCTCAGCGCGCCACCAGATCGTTCCCATCTACGAAGATGTCGACCCCGTCGCCGGAATCCTGCGCATCAACTGAGCTCGTTCGAGCCACCCGGCGGCTTCGACCAATGGGGTTATCCGTAGGGCTAGGAAACTCCGAATTCCGAAGTCCGAATTCCGAAGTGGGTTCGAACTTCAAACTTAGAACCAGTTTCGGAGTTCGGAGTTCGGAGTTTCGGAGCCGCTCGCATAACCCCACTGCCCGATTCCCACCACCGCCGGCTACCGAGAAGCGTGTTGTACGATGCGGCATGCGCAAGCAGAAAGCCCTCATTCTCGGCATCGTGGCGCTCAGTGGTGCGGTCCTCGTTTCCCAGGGTCGCGGGCGCGGCGGCGGACCGGAGGCGCAGATCAAGCCGGGAGAAGAATGCCCGGCGGGAATGACCGAGGTGCGGCCCGGGCGCTGCCAGGCGCCCACCACACCGCCGCCGAGCATCCTCGATTACCGGCCGAAGTCGACCGTTGTCGCGAAAGAAACGCCGACGCCGAAGGCGAAGTTTCCAGTCATCGACATTCACAACCACATCACCATCAACGCCGGCAACGTCGACGAGATGATCAAGGAGATGGACGCGCTGAACCTGCGCCTGCTCGTCAACCTCTCCGGCGGCAGCGGCGAGCAACTGCAGCGGAACGTCGCCTTCATTCGTTCGAGCCCGCACAAGGACCGGTTCCGGCTCTTCGCAAACGTGAACTGGGACGGGGTCGGCACTCCGGGGTGGGCGGACCGAGAGGTTGCGAAGCTCCGCCAGGCGGTGAAGGACGGCGCCGTCGGCCTGAAGATCTTCAAGAATCTCGGACTGACTACCCGCAAGGCAGACGGTTCGCGGCTGAAGATTGACGATCCGGAGATTGGCCCCATCTGGAACGCCGCCGGTGAACTGAAGATCCCCGTCATCATTCACACGGCGGATCCGGCGGAGTTCTTCAAGCCGATCGATTTGAAGAATGAACGCTGGCTCGAGCTCGCACTGTTCCCGAACCGCGCGTATCCGGGCCTGTCATTCGAGGAGCTCTCGGGCGAGCGCGACCGCATGGTCCGCACGCACAAGAACACGACGTTCATTGGCGCGCACTTCAACTGGTGCGGCAACGACCTTGGCAAGCTTGCGAAGCAACTGGACGAGACACCCAACCTCGTGCTGGAGGTCGCCGCGGTGCTCTACGAGTTCGGCCGCCAGCCGCGCGCCGCGCGCGACTTCTTCATCAAGTACCAGGACCGCGTGCTGTTTGGAAAGGACGCCTGGGCGCCGAGCGAGTATCCGTACTTCTACCGCGTGTTCGAAACGAAGGACGAGTACTTCGACTACTACCGCGACTACCACGCGTTCTGGAAGCTGTACGGAATGGACCTGCCCGACGACGTGCTGAAGAAGCTGTATTACAAGAACGCGCTGAGAATCACCCCCGGTCTACCCCAGAGCGGCTGGCCGAAGTAACAGGAACTCCCAACGCCCCAACTCCCAACTACCAAAGAACTCTCGGCGAACGCAAGGCTGCTGGAACTTGGCCGACTGCCCAAGTTTCAGCAGCCACCTCAGTTCGACGAGAGTTCCTTGGGAGTTTGGCGTTGTGGAGTTGGGAGTTGTCTCAGTCGCCACAAGCCACCCCACTCTTCGAGACACCCGGCTGCCGCGAGGCGACAAGACCCGCGATAGAACGCCTCGTATTGCGGCACCACGAGGTCGGCACAGAACCGGTGGCCTGCCGAGGCGCGGCCGGCTTCGGCCATGCGGGCGTGCAGCTCCGCATCCGTCAGGAGCCTGACGCCGCTCTCCGCCATCCCCTCCACATCGTCGAGCGCGTGCAGGAAGCCGGTGCGTCCGTGGTCGACGACTTCACTCAGGCCGCCGACGTTCGACGCGACCACCGGCACTTCGCAGGCCATGGCCTCCAGGGCGGCGAGGCCGAAGCTTTCTTGCGCTGACGGCAAGAGGAAGAGATCGGCGACCGAGAGGAGCGGTACGACCTGGTCCTGTTCGCCGAGCGCTTCGACGCGGTCCGCGACGCCGAGGGCGCGCGCCTGGTCGAGCGCCATCTCGAGATCGGGGCCGTCGCCGACGAGCACCAACCGGCTTGGCACTCGCGGCCGCGATCTTCGCGAAGACCTGGACGACGATGTCGGCTCGCTTGACCGGGCGGAAGTTCGAGATGTGCAGGACGATCTTGTCGTGGTCGCCGTTCACGAGGCGATGCCGCAACTGTGGATCGAACGTGCGCCGGTAGCGGCCGCAATCCAGAAAGTTCGGAATCACCGTGATCTCGCGGCGCACGTGCAACGTGCGGTAGGTATCGGCCCGCAGGCTTTCGGAGACCGCCGTGACGCCGTCGGACGCTTCGATCGAGAAGGCCACGGTCTCGGAGTACGAACGGTCGCTGCCGACCAGCGTGATGTCCGTGCCGTGCAGCGTCGTGATGACCTGCGGCACCAGGCAGCCAGGCTCGGTCGTTTGCAGGATCTGGCGCGCGAGGTACGCCGCGGTCGCGTGCGGCACGGCGTAATGCGCGTGGATCACGTCGAGCGAGAATTCGCGCGCCACGCGCACGATCTTTGTCGCCAGCGACAGCACGTATTGCGGCTCGCGGAACAGCGGGTACGCCGGCGTGTTGACGCGGTGGAACGACAGCCCCGGCTGGAACTCCGCGTACCGGAACGGCATGTCGGTGCTGATCATGTGGACGTCGTGTCCGCGCGCCGCCAGGCATTTCGCAAGCTCGGTGGCCACGATGCCGCTGCCGCCGACCGACGCGTAACAGACGATGCCGATGTTCACGAGCGGGGCTCCGCGGGAACCGTCCAGGAACGGAAGATGTGTGGGCGAAGCATCGGTTCTTTCACGAGGAGTCCTTCAGCGTAGGCGACGCCGGTGAGTGCGCCGAGGTGCGCGTCGCGGCTCTCGATCAGCTGCGCGAAGCGCGGCGACGTGAGCCGGGTCTCGACGCTGCCGCGCGCGGCCGTCGTGAACTGCGTCGAGTGGCAGGCCAGCGCCTCGCGCTTCGCGCTCGTAGTGCGCCGAGACGTCGATGGCGAACGAGGGCGGCACCGAGTCGTTGATGAAGTAGTAGCAGACCCACTCGGGGCGCCACGGCTCCATGGCATCTCCGATGACGTAGCGCCGCAGGCCGCTCTTGAAGACGCCGCGGGTCACGGCGTCGCTCGCGGCGCGATGGTCGGGATGGCGATCGTCCCAATACGGAATCGCCACCGCGCGCGGCCGGGATTGCCGCACCAGGCGGGCGACGTCAGCGACCTGGAGCTCGTCACCGGTGATACCGCCGTCGGGCCAGCGAAGGTTCGTTCGCCACGCGGCCCCGAGCACGACGCGGGCCGCCTCGGCCTCCGCCTGGCGCTCCTCGGGCGTCCCGTTCGAGCCCAACTCTCCACGGGTCAGGTCGCACAGGCCCACGCTGAAGCCAGCCGCCGTATGCACCGCGATCGTCCCCGCCAGCCCGATCTCGATATCGTCCGGGTGCGGGCCGAACGCCAGCAAATCAACAGTCAACGTTTCACCGAGAGAACCACATTGAACATTTCAGCGAAGCCCCAGATTTCAGAAGCCCCATCATTTCACTACGCGGCCATTTTCCAGCACCACCACGCGGTCGGCGAGCTGGTCGACTTCCCCGCGGTCGTGGCTGACGTAAATCACCGGAATGCCCAATTCATCTCTGACGCGCAAAAGGTAGGGAAGGATCCGGCGGCGCCGTTCGACGTCCACCGCGGCCAGCGGTTCGTCGAGGAGCAGGAGCTCCGGGGCCGACATCAGGGCGCGGGCGAGCGCGACCCGCTGCCGCTCCCCTCCCGAGAGGTCCGGCACGCGCCGGTCGAGCAGGCCTCCCACTTCGAGCATCGAAGCGACCGTTTCCAGCGCAAGCTTCTGCCCTGGGCGTCGGCCGTAGAGCACGTTGCGGCGAACGCTCATGTGCGGGAAGAGCGCCACGTCCTGCGGCACGTAGCCGACGTGCCTGGCGTGCGGCGGCAGATTGCACGCGCGAGCCGCTGTCGAACAGCACCCGGTCGCCGACCGCGATCGTGCCGGCTTCGGGGCGCCTGAGCCCGGCGATCGCGTCGAGCACCGTCGTCTTGCCGGCGCCGGACGGGCCGAACAGCGCGGTGATCCCGGCGGCCAGCGTTTCGTCGATGTCGAGCAGGAAGGTGCCCTGGCGCAGCCGGAACGACAGCCGGATCATGCGCGCACACCGGCGCGCGTGGTAATGAAGTTCGACAGCCAGAGTGCCGCAAAGGCGAGGGCCGCCGAGACGCCGACCAGTTGCGCCGCCTCCGTATCGCGCCCCGTCTCGGCGAACGAGTAGATGGCCACCGCCAGCGTGCGCGTCGAGCCCGGGATGCTGCCGGCGATCATCATCGTGGCGCCGAACTCCCCGATCGCGCGCGCGAAGCTGAGCACAGCGCCGGCGGCCACCGCAGGCAACGCGAGCGGAAGCGTGACGGTGAGAAACACTCGCAGCGGTTTCGCCCCAAGGGTGGCGGCCACCGATTCGTAGCGCGGATCCACCTGTTCGAAGCCCGCGCGCGCGGTCCGCACGAGGAGTGGAAGGCCCATGACCGCCATCGCGATCACGACCGCTTTCCACGTGAACACGATGTCGATCCCGAACCCCGCAAGAAACCCACCCACCGGTCCGCGCGGCGCCAGCAGCATCAGCAGGAGCAGCCCCGTCGCGACCGGCGGCATCACGAGCGGCAAGGACACGAGCGTCTCGAGGAGCACGCGACCAGGAAACCGCCCACGCGCGAGCACCCACGCGAGCAGCAAGCCGACCGGCAGCGTGATCGCCGTCGCCGCGACCGCCATTCCGACGTGTCAGCGCGTGATCCGCCACACAGAGTCCATGTGAACCTGATTCTACCGACAGCTACTCCGGCTTAAACCGGCGACAGCCACAGCCTCTTACATAAGACCAGAAGATCAGGCTGTAAAGAGACTGTGGCTGTCGCTGATCGAGGTTACTCGGCGCGGGAGAACCCATGGCGCTCGAAAATCGTTGTGGCGGCGGGAGTGCGTAGGAAGGCCAGGAACTTGCCGGCGGCCGGTTTGTGTCGGGATCGGACCGTGATGGCCGCGGGATAGACGATGCGCGGCGCGTCGGGACCGTCGATCGTCAACGCGATGCGAGTCCGGGCACTGGCGGCAGCATCGGTCGCGTAGACGAAGCCCGCGTCGGCGCCGCCAGACTCGACCGCACCCAGCGCCGCGCGAACGTTGGCCAGCGGCAGCAGTTTCGGCTGCAGGGCGTTCCAGATGCCGATCTTCTCGAGATACTGCCGCGCGTAGACACCGGCCGGCACGCCTGCCGGATCACCGATCGCCACGCGCTTCACGTCCGCACCCAGCAACGCCCTCGCGTCGCGCCACTCAGCACGCCGGTCGGCTTGCGTGACGACCACCAGGCGATTGCTCAACAGACGGACGCGCGACGCGGGATCAATCGCCTTTTCGCGTTGGACGTAATCCATCTGCGCTTCGTCGGCGCTGATGAACACGTCCGCCGGCGCGCCGTTGACGATCTGCCGCGCCAGCACGTTGGAGGCCGCGAAGTTGAACCGCACCTCCCCGCCTCCCTGCGCCTTGTAGGCCTTCGCGATCTCCTCGAGCGGCCCCGAGAGGCTGATGGCGGCCGAGACGGTGAGCGGCCGATCGTGCAGTCGAAGACCATCGCGAAAAGCGCGGCAAGAACGACGCGGCACATGCCGCGTTAGCTTAGCGGAATCGGGCGCCAGTAGGCCCGACCTTCAGGTCGGGCGTGCTCGAATCAGCAACGAGGTAATTCGGAGCACGCCCGACCTGAAGGTCGGGCCTACTCCCAGCCCGTGCGCCGCAGCAGCACGAGCGACCACGGCCTGGACCGAGATCTTCGCCGCCGGCTTCGATCTCGACCAGCTGCTCTTCTTCCGTCATGTGGTCGGCTGTCTTCGGCGGTGTTGAGCAGCACGATCCACTTCGTCCCCCACTTCTCTTCGGGCAGCGTGAACTCGAGCGGCTCGTGGTGCGCGTTGAACATCACGTAGAAGCTCTCGTCGACGACGCGCTCGCCGCGCTCGTTGGGCGTGGGAATCGCGCGGCCGTTGAGGAAGACGCCGAGCGACTTGGCGAAGCCGGCGTGCCAGTCGTTGTCCGACATCTCCGTCGCCTGCCGGCGTGAACCAGCCGATGTCGCTGACCGACGTGCCGTGAATCGGGCGCCCCTGGAACCAGCGGCGGCGGCAGAACACCGGGTGCCGATGACGCAGCCTCACGAGACGCCGGGTGAAATGCAGCAGCGACTGGGTCGGCGTGCTCCCAGTCGTACCAGGAGATCTCGTTGTCCTGGCAATAGCCGTTGTTGTTCCCGTGCTGCGTGCGGCCGATCTCGTCGCCGCCGAGCAGCATCGGCACCCCCTGCGACAGGAACAGCGTCGCCAGGAAGTTGCGCATCTGCCGCCCGCGCAGCGCGTTGACATCTGGGTTGTCGGTCGGCCCTTCTTCGCCGCAGTTCCAGGAGCGGTTGTGGCTCTCGCCGTCGCGGTTCTCTTCGCCGTTCGCCTCGTTGTGCTTCTCGTTGTAGGACACGAGGTCGCGCAGCGTGAAGCCGTCGTGCGCCGTGATGAAGTTGACGCTCGCGTAGGGACGGCGCGCCGTGCCCTGGTAGAGGTCGGAGCTGCCGGTGAACCGATTGGCGAACTCGGCGAGCGTGCGGTCGGTGCCGCGCCAGAAGTCGCGGACCGTGTCGCGGTACTTGCCGTTCCACTCCGACCACAGCGGCGGAAAGTTGCCGACCTGGTAGCCCCCTTCGCCGACGTCCCACGGCTCGGCGATCAGCTTCACCTGGCTGACGACCGGATCCTGCTGGATCAGGTCGAAGAACGCCGACAGCCGGTCGACGTCGTGCAGCTCGCGGGCGAGCGTCGCGGCGAGGTCGAAGCGGAACCCGTCGACGTGCATCTCGAGCACCCAGTAGCGCAGGCTGTCCATGATCAGCTGCAGCACGTGCGGGTGGCGCATGTTCAGCGTGTTGCCGGTGCCGGTGTAGTCCATGTAATACCGGCGGTTGTCGCCAATCGTCCGGTAGTACGCGGCGTTGTCGATGCCCTTGAACGAGAGCATCGGCCCGAGATGGTTCCCCTCCGCCGTGTGGTTGTAGACGACGTCGAGGATCACCTCGATGCCGGCCTCGTGCATCGTCTTGACGAGATGCTTGAACTCCTGCACCTGCTCGCCGCGCGTGCCGCTCGACGCGTATTCGTTGTGCGGCGCGAGATAGCCGATCGAGTTGTAGCCCCAGTAGTTGCGCAGGCCCGCGTTCGACGAGCAGCGAGTCCTGCACGAACTGGTGCACCGGCAGCAATTCCACGGCGGTGATGCCAAGCTGCTGCAGGTATTTGACGGCGACCGGATGCGCCATGCCGGCGTAGGTGCCGCGCAGGTCTCCGGGAATCTCGGGATGCCGCTTGGTGAATCCCTTGACGTGCGTCTCGTAGACGACCGTGCGGTGCCACGGCGTGTTCGGGCGCCGATCGGAGCCCCAGTCGAAGAAGGGGTTGATGACGACGCTCTTGGCGGCGAACGGGCCGCTGTCGAGCTCGTTGCGCGAGTTTTCGGGCTCGTTGAAGTGGTAGGGGAACACCGCTTCGTTCCACTCCCACATGCCGTCGACGGCCTTCGCGTACGGATCGAGCAGCAGCTTCGCGGGGTTGCACCACTGCCCGTGCTCGGGCGCCCACGGTCCGTGCACGCGGAAACCGTAGCGTTGGCCCGGCTTCACGTTGGGAAGGTATCCATGCCAGCAGAGCGCGGTGGTTTCCGGCAGGTCGACGCGGGTCTCGTTGCCCCGCCTCGTCGAACAGGCACAACTCGACGCGCGTCGCGACCTCGGAAAAGAGCGAGAAGTTGGTCCCGACGCCATCGAACGTGGCGCCGAGCGGGTAGGGCTGTCCTGGCCAGATCTGCATCGAAACTCCACCAACTACAAATCACGTCCGAGCTGAACCTGCAACCAGCACGTGCCCTGTTCAAACGGCATGCCGAGGTGTAACCTTCCGCCCATGAAGGCCATCCATGCTCTTCGCCGTTGTCGTGTGCCTTCGCGCTCGCCGGTGCCGCGCCGCGCGCGCGGCAGCGCGCCGACGAGAAGACGCCGCACCGACCGGTTGACCCTCGACACCTTCCTCGAAATGGAGACGGTCGTCGGATCCGCAGCTGTCACCGGACGGCGCGCAGATCATCTACACCCGCGGCTGGGTCGACAAGATGAGCGACAGCCGCGAGTCGGCGCTCTGGATCATGAATGCCGACGGCAGCCGCAACCGCTTCCTCGTGAAGGGCTCCGGCGCGCGCTGGTCGCCGACCGGCGATCGGATCGCCTACACGGCGACCGGCGAACCGCGCGGATCGCAGATCTTCGTCCGCTGGATGGACGCCGAAGGCGCGACCTCGCAGGTCACGCGCGTCGAGCAGTCGCCGTCGGCGCATCGCGTGGTCGCCAGACGGCAATCGCATTGTCGTTCACCGCGCTGGTCGAAGAGCGCAACAACTGGCCGATCAAGATGCCGAAGGCGCCGGCCGGCGCCAAGTGGACCGAAGCCCCGCGCATCGTCGAACGCCTCAACTACCGCCGCGACCGCAGCGGCTTCACCGACAACGGCTACCGGCACATCATTCGTCGTGCCGGCGATCGGCGGCACGCCGCGGCAGATCACGTCGGGCAACTTCGATCACAGCGGCAGCGAGTGGACGCCCGACGGCAAGAGCATCCTCTTCAGCGGCCTTCGCGTCGAGACCGACGATTACCAGTGGCGTGAATCGGAGATCTATGCGGTCGATGTCGCCGACGGCAACGATCCGTCAGCTCACACAGCGCAAGGGTCCCGACGGCAATCCCTCCGTGTCACCCGACGGCAAGCGCATCGCCTACACGGGCAACGACCACTAGCCGCGACACGTGGGTCGACAGCAAGCTCTACGTGATGAACATCGACGGCTCGAACCCGCGGCTCGTGTCGGGCGACTGGGACCGCTCGCCGTCCGATTTGAAGTGGGCCGCCGACGGATCGGGCGTCTACTTCACGGCGCAGAACGAAGGCTCGCAGAATCTCTACTTCCTGCCGCTCGGCGCCGCCGCCGGCAAGGTGACGCCGGTCACCAAGGGCGTGCACATGCTCAGCGTGTCCGACATCTCGAGCAAGGGGCTCGCGGTCGGCACGGTCACCAGCTTCAAGAAGCCGGGCGACATCGTCGTCGTTCGACCTCAAGGCGCCGGCCGCGATGAAGCAGCTGACGGCCGTGAACGACGACGTGCTCGCGGGCAAGAAGCTCGGCGACGTCACGGAGCTCTGGTACACATCCAAGGACGGCATGAAGATCCAGGGCTGGTACATCACGCCGCCCGACTTCGATCCCGCGAAGAAGTACCCGATGCAGCTGCACATCCACGGCGGCCCGCACAGCATGTACAACGTGGGCTTCAACTTCGGCTGGCAGGAGCACGCCGCCAACGACTACGTGATCCTCTACACGAACCCGCGCGGCAGCACCGGCTACGGCAGCGCGTTCGGCAACGCCATCAAGAACGCCTATCCGAGCAAGGATTACGACGACCTGATGGCCGGCGTCGATGCGGTGCTCGCCAAGGGCTTCGTCGATCCGCAGAACATGTTCGTGACCGGCTGCAGCGGCGGCGGCGTGTTGACGGCATGGATCGTCGGCAAGACCGATCGTTTCGCCGCCGCGTCGGCGAACTGCCCCGTCATCGACTGGCTGTCGTTTGTCGGCACGACCGACGGCGCGAGCTGGTACTACAACTTCGAGAAGCTGCCGTGGGAGGATCCGACCGAGCACCTCCGGCGCTCGCCGCTCACCTACGTCGGCAACGTCAAGACGCCGACGATGCTGATGACCGGCGTGAACGACCTGCGGACGCCGATGCCGCAGACCGAGCAGTTCTACAGCGCACTCAAGCTGCGCAAGGTGCCGACCGCGATGCTGCGGTTCAACGACGAATGGCACGGCACGACCAGCAAGCCGTCGAACTTCATGCGCACGCAGCTGTACCTGCGATATTGGTTCGACAAGTACAAGCGCGGCGCCGCCCGCACGACGACCACAAGTTCGGGCGACAACCGCTGAGAATTAATAGAGGCGACATTCACTGACACGGGGGGCGCTCCGCGCGTGCCAGCGCGCAGCGCCACACCCGTCGGGGCGTTCATGAAGAAGCTGCTAATTACATCGTTGTGTGTATTGATTGCTGGGGGAGGCGCCTCTCAACAGAAGGACCTCGGCGTCCCCGCAAAGGACGGCGTCGTCGTCTGCACCTCCGCTCCCTCGTGCGACGCGGGGGCGGAGGTGCTCGCCAAGGGCGGCAACGCCGTGGATGCCGCGGTCGCGACGGCGTTCGCGCTGGCGGTGACGCATCCGGCGGCGGGCAACATCGGCGGCGGCGGCTTCATGATCGTCCGCACACCCACCGGCGAGCTCACCAGCTTCGACTACCGCGAGCGCGCGCCGCTCAAGTCGACGCGGACGATGTATCTCGGCAAGGACGGCAATATCGTCCGCTCGCTGACCGCCTCAGGCTATCTGGCGCCCGGCGTACCCGGCACGGTGCGCGGCCTCGAGATGGCGCACAAGAAGTTCGGCAAGCTGCCCTGGAAGGACGTGGTGATGCCGGCAGTCGTCCTCGCCGAGGAGGGCTTCGCGATGTCGGCGGGCCTCGCGCGCGGCCTGAACAGCGAAGTGCAGAAGCAGATGTCGAAGTTTCCGGCCTCGGTTGAGGCCTACGGCAAGCCGGGCGGCGGACAGTGGCAGGCCGGCGATCGCCTCGTGCTCAAGGATCTCGGCAAGACGCTGCGGATGATCGCGACCGATGGTCCCGACGCGTTCTACAAGGGCCCGATCGCCGACCTGATCGCCGCCGACATGAAGGCGAACGGCGGTCTCATCTCGAAGGAAGACCTCGCCGCCTACCAGGCGAAGGAGCGCGTGCCGCTCAAGGGTACCTACAAGGGCTTCGAGATCGTCTCGATGCCGCCGGTCAGCTCCGGCGGCGTCGCGGTGATCGAGATGATGAACATGCTCGAAGGCCTGGATCTCAAGTCGAAGGGCCTGCTCACGCCGCCGGCGCTGCACCTGCAGATCGAAGCGATGCGTCGCGCCTATCTCGATCGTGCGCGCCACCTCGGCGACCCCGACTTCGTGACCGTTCCTGTCGAGAAGCTGACGTCGAAGGAATACGCCAGGACGCTGGCGGCCGGCATCGACCAGCAGAAGGCCACCAACAGCGTCGCGCTTGGCGAAGGACCTGGTCATCACCACGACACCTTCTGAGCCAGACGAGACTACGCACTTCTCCGTCATGGATCGGAACGGGATGGCCGTGACCAGCACCTACACGCTCGAAGGGAGCTACGGCTCGCATGTCGTCGTCAAGGGGGCCGGGTTCCTCCTGAACAACGAGATGGGGGACTTCAACAAGAAGCCCGGCGAGACCAACACCCGCGGCGACATCGGCACGCCTGCGAACCTGATCGATCCCGGCAAGCGCATGCTCAGCTCGATGACGCCGACGATGGTGCTGCGCGACGGGAAGGTCGTGCTCCTCACCGGTTCGCCCGGCGGCCGCACGATCATCAACACGGTGTTCACGATCGTGCTGGGCGTCACCGAGTACGGCCTGACTGGACGCGAGGCGGTGGACCTTCCACGCATGCACCACCAGTGGCTGCCCGACCGTGCTCGCATCGAGAAGCGCGACGGGGTCACCCCGGAAACCGTGGCGAAGCTCAAGGCCATGGGGCACGACTTCGATTTCATGGACGGACGGCAGGGGGACGCGCACTCCATCTGGGTCGCACCGGATGGAACGGTCTATGGCGTCAACGACAAGCGGACGGTGGATTCCAAGGCGTCGGTGCCGACCGCCGGTTCGGGCGTCCGATAATCGCGTGCCGCGTCTCGCTGCGCCCCATCGCTCCTGCCCAGATCGCACCGGCTTCGGATATCTCGCGTGATGAGCCGGACGCCTGCCGTTTTGCCGAGGGTGAGCTAGAGTATGTGACTCACACTCGCTGAGCCAGAGGAGGCGCCGCCACCGGCCAAGTGCATCCGGTCCTGTATGCCAAGGGGACGCATCGCTGCGTCGACCTGCGAAGGCTCCACGATGTCGCCCCCGACGCGCTGATCGAGTGGCGCTCCGAGTACGCCAACGCCATTGGGAACGGCTCACTGCTCTTCGCGACGCCGGCAGGGATGGTGCAGCGCAGCAAGAACGGCGAGACCGCCAGCCCTGTTCGCCTCGACACGACGTGGACCCGGAAATCCGAGCTCTACACGCCGCCCGAGCTCCGCCGCCTGATCGACGACGAAAACAAAAACGCCTTCGACATCCTCGTCGCGCAAGTGCGCTCGCCCGTTGGCGTGGTGCCCTTCGTCGGCGCCGGCCTGTCGGTGCCGTTCGGGTTTCCCGGATGGCCAAAGTTCCTCGAGCAGGCGGCGGCGTTTCACCGCACGCCGGAGAAGGTCCTCAGCCTGGTCAAGCGCAATCGCCTGATCGAAGCGGCACAGCTCCTGTACGAACCGAGCCCCGACAGGTTTCAGCGACTGGTCGAAAAGTGGTTCGGCACGCCGATCGCCGACGAGCAGGTGCGCACGGGACCGGTCAGCGTGGTGCCGCTCATCTGCCGCGGCCCCACGATCACGACGAACTTCGATCGCGTCCTCGAAACGGCCTTCCGTGTCGCGGGGTCCGGATTCGACCGGCCACTTACCGCGCTCGAGCCCGACAACGTCATCCGCGCGATGCACCGGAACGAGCATGTCCTGATCAAGCTGCACGGCGACGCGCTGGATCGGAGCGCGCGTGTGTTCACCGGCGTCGAGTATCGCCGGCAATATGGCGCCGGCAACGGATCGCGCCGGGGCCGACCGGCCATCCCGATGCTCGCGCGGGTGATGTTCACCAACCGGCCCCTGCTGTTCCTGGGATGCAGCCTCGACAAGGACCAGACGCTCGACGTGCTGGGCGAGCTGCATCGCGAGGTGCCCGGCGTGACGCACTATGCCGTTCTTGCCGCCGACCATTCCATCAAGAAGCTGCGGCGGCGGCGGGACGAGCTGGGCCACTACGGGATCACGCCTTTGTGGTTTGCGCCGGGAGACTTCGGACGAATCCACGGTCTGCTCGAGGAGCTGCTGCATGAAGCCTCCACGCGCGTGATCTTCAAACCCGCCAAACCCGCGACGGACGCCAGGCCCCCGGCCATCACGGATGCCGGAACCCGGGTCTACCGCGCGACCGACGTGCACGCGAAGGACTCCGGTGGCAGCGAGCAGAGGCGCCGTCTCACACGCCGGATCGCGCAACGGCTGCTTCGAGGCGATGTCGCCTTTTTCCTGGGCGCCGGGGTTCACCTCGGGGCGTTGCCGCGCGCACACGAGTTCTATTCGTCGCTTTCGCAGGATTACGGTTTCAGCGAGAAGGACGCGCAGCGTGCCGAGGTGGCACAGTACCTGATCGATCGAGAGGGAAAAGCGCAGGCGTGGGCCGCGGCCAGGCAGAAGATCGTCACCGCGGGGTCACAGCGAAGCGTGGTCATTGACTTGGTGGCGGACCTCCCGGCCATCCTGCGGCGGCTCGGCAAGGATCACGTCGCTCATCAGTGGCTGTTGACGACCAACTACGACATCGTGCTCGAGAACGCGCTGGCATCGCGCGGCGAGCCGTTCCACCTGTTGTCGCATCAGGTGGACGGCGAGTACGAAGGCCACTTCGCGCATCGCGACCTGACCGGCGCCATTCGCATCATCGAACGGCCCGAGATGATCCGTCGCCTCGGAGAGAGCGCCACCGTGGTCGTGAAACTTGACGGCGGGATCAGCTGGGATCCCAATGTCCCCGAGAGTGTGGCGATCTCTCCGCTCGACTTCAGCGTGTCCGCGGGTCGGTTGCTCTCGGCGTTGCCCGCCGTTGCGCGCGAGGTGCTCCGCACCCGATCGCTGCTGGTGCTGGGATCGGCAATGCGCGACCCGCACATTCAACGGGTGGTGCGGTGGTCGGCGGGCAACTCACGCATGGTCAAGACCTGGGCGGTGTTGAAACCGGTGACTCAGACCGCGGCTCAGTATTGGTCGGCGGCGGGCGTCGAACTCCTGGACTGTGACTTGCGTGACTTCGTCAAGGATGTCCGGAAAGAGCTGGCGTAGCTACGACGAGAGAACGCACATGAGAGCGGCAACCGCGCGCGATCTAAGTGCCAGCATTCTTGCTCACGGCGGCCACGGTGCGCCTCACCCGCCGCCGGCACGGGCGCTCGTGGCTCGCGCGCTGACGCGCGTAGCCGAGCAACTCCGGGCGACGGCCTAGGGGTGCCTAGGACAGGTTCGAATTCGACCGACCTCGTCTGCGCCTGGCGGCGATCACCAGCGCGCCGGTGGCGAGCAAGAGCATCGATGCCGGTTCGGGCGTGGGGGCCAGCGCCGGGGAGATTTCGAGCGATCCCAATGAGAAGTCGGAATCGTTCGACAGGCCGGAGCCAAAGCTACTGGCGGTAAAGCTGATATTCGAGATCAGCGTCGCGCCAAACGGGTTGCTGATCCTGAAGCAGCCCGTCCCGGTGAGGCTGGTGTCGCCGCAGCTCGTCACGGTGGCGCCCGTGAGACTCCACAGCGCGGTGTTTTCTGCGTTGGCAGACAGCGACCCGCCAATTGCGCCGCCGTTGATGCTGATCTGGGCGGTTTCGTTCAGGTCGCCGAACTCGGGGCCGTTATAAAGGAACAACAGTGTGAAGGCGTCGAACGCGACCGGGGTGGAAAACGCGATGTGAATGAACTCATTGGGGTCGATTTCACCTCGCGTCTGCCCGTCGAGTCCGAGTCCCGTTGCGCCGTTGCGAGTCTTGGTCGCAAAGGTCCCGCCCTCGGCGGTGACGGTCATGGTTCCGCCTGGATACAGCACAGGTGCGCAGATGGTTCCAGCGCACCCGAGGGTCGCCAGGTTGATGGTATCGGCCTGCGCGCTGCGGGGATTCGTCAGCACGGCCCCTATGACAACGGCGACTGCGAAGAACAAACGGCGATTTGCGAACGACGTCATGACCACATCCTTAACTGATGGTTCCAAGCACTGTTCGTCGGCTTTTGCAAAAAAAACTTGCAAAAAACCAACCACGTCGACCACGCGCGCCTCGCTGACAATTGGCGCACTTTCGGTGCGCGCGCGCGATCGGAGATCTCGTGTGCGAAAAGCATTTCCGGATGTGGGCAGAGGCGGCGGACTTTGAGCGCCTCGGATACTCACGCGGCGCATTGATGGGTCGCGCCTCCGGGCCACCCCGCACAGCGCTGTTACCGCTGTGCTCGGAACGCGCTACGTGCCGCAAAGGTCCGAGTCGTCCGGCGGGCCAGGTTCGACTTCGACTACATGGAAGGACGGCAGGGGGACGCGCACTCGATCTGGGTGGCGGCTGATGGAACCGTGTACGGCGTGAAGGACAAGCGACGGTGGATTCGAAAGCCTCGGTCCCGGCGCGTTTGACTTCGCCGGCGGGTCGACGGTAGGCTGTTCGCTCCGAATGTTCACCGCGCGCCACCATCATCGGCTCCATCATTCCGCACCAGCGGGCCGGCAGATGTGCGCGTGAACTAAGAACCCTCAACAAGCTTAGAAATTCACCGAGCCCTGCTGGCACCGCCGGCAGGGCTTTTGTGTTTTCCAGGCCGGGTCTTTCTTGTCCGCCGTAGCTTCAGCGAAGGCGGAAGACCCGGCAACAGGTGGCGAACATGGACTTCTCGAAACTGAACGGACTCATTCCGGCGGTGATCCAGGACGACGCAGTCGGGAGAGGTGTTGATGGTGGGCTTCATGAACCAGGAGGCCTTCGACCGCACGCGGGCGTCGGGCTACGCCACCTTCTTCAGCCGCACCCGCAACACGCTGTGGATGAAGGGTGAGACATCCGGCAACCGCCTGCGCGTCACAGAAACGCTGATCGATTGCGACGACGATACCGTGCTCCTGAAAGTCACCCGCGAGGGAGACGGCAACGTGTGCCACACCGGCGAACGAACATGCTTCAGAACCCTAAATTCTAAGGACGAGGCTAGCTAGCGACAGGTGAAAGACCTTTCAAACGTCCGTTTCTCCGTTCCTCTGTGGTGAAGGGTTTTGGCAGTGAATGGCGCTGACTTATGAAGATAAAGCTCGGACTACCCAAAGGCTCGCTGCAGGACGCAACAATCCAGCTCTTCGCCCGCGCAGGATTCAACATCTACGCGAGCACGCGGTCGTACTTTCCGGCGATCGACGATCCGGAGATCGAGTGCATGTTGATTCGCGCGCAGGAAATGGCGCGCTACGTGGCTGACGGGGTGCTCGACGGCGGGCTGACGGGCCAGGACTGGATCGCCGAGCACGGCGCCGGCAACGGCGGGAACTCCGGCGTCGAACCGCTGGCGGATCTCGTGTACGCGAAACAGAGCTTCGGCAAGGTGCGCTGGGTCCTCGCCGTGCCGGAAGACTCCCGGTATCGGACGCCGCAAGATCTGGAAGGGGCCACGATCGCCACCGAACTGGTGCGCGCCACGCAGGCATACTTCGAGCGCCAGAACGTGCGCGTCAACGTCGAGTTCTCGTGGGGCGCGACCGAAGTGAAGCCGCCCGTGCTGGCAGACGCGATCGTGGAGGTCACCGAAACAGGATCGTCCCTGCGCGCGAACCGCCTGCGGATCATCGACACCGTGGTCGAGTCGAACACCCAGTTGATCGCCAACCCGCGCGCCCTCGAAGACACATGGAAGCGCACGAAGCTTCAGAACATCGCGCTGCTGTTGCGCGCGGCGATCGAGGCGCAGGGGCGTGTCGGCATCATGCTCAACGTCCGCCGCGACGACCTCGAGGGTGTCCTCTCGCTGCTGCCGGCGCTGCAGCGGCCGACGATCTCGCCGCTGGCGGATCCCGAGTGGGTGGCGCTGAACACGATCATCGAGGAACGCACGGTGCGCGACTTGATTCCCCGGCTCAAGGCGTCGCGCGCGCAGGGCATCGTCGAGTACCCACTCAATAAGATCGTCCTGTGATGGCCTCGGTCCTGCGCATCATCCGAACGGAAGACACGGCGGCAGTGGAACGCGTGCTCAGCGGCGTCGGTGATCGATCGAGGACGGTCGAACGAGAACGGTGGCCAGGATCGTCCAGGACGTGCGGGAGCGCGGCGACAGGGCGCTGCTCGATTACGCCCGCCGGTTCGACGGTCTCAGGGCCGGTGGAAGTCTCCGTCGCGGAGATGCGGGAAGCCGCGCGGACGGTGCCGACCGCCGTCCGTGGGGCCATCCGCTTCGCCGCGCGCAATATCAGGACGGTCGCGAGAAAGCAGGTCCCGCGGGGATGGCGCGTGAAGACGGCGCCCGGCGTGACGGTCGAGCAGCGCGTGACGCCGCTGGATCGTGTCGGCTGCTACGTCCCTGCCGGCCGGTATCCCTTGCCGTCCTCTTTGCTGATGACCGCGATTCCCGCAGCGGTCGCAGGCGTCGGAGAGGTGGTCGTCGTGTGCCCGCGGCCTGACGCGACGGTGATGTTCGCGGCGCTCGAGGCAGGAGTCGACCGCATGTTCCGGATCGGCGGCGCGCACGCGATTGCGGCGCTCGCGTACGGCACCGCCACGGTCCCTCGCGTCGACCGGATCGTCGGGCCCGGCAGCGCCTACGTCGCCGCCGCCAAGGCGCTGGTGTCGCGAGACTGCGCGATCGATTTCTTTGCGGGCCCGAGCGAGATCGTCGTCGTGTCGGCGCGCGGACGACCGGCGTGGATCGCGGCCGACCTGATCGCGCAGGCCGAGCACGACGTGGACGCGCGTGCGATCCTCATCACCCCCTCGCGTCGGCTGGCGGCGGCCGTGGCGCGCGAAGTCGACCGGCAGGTCCCCGCCGACGGCCCCGCCAGCGAGGCGCTGCGCGCGCAACGGCGGCATCATCGTCACGCGGACGATGAGCGAAGCGATTGCGTTGTGCCAGCGCGCTGCCCCCGAGCACGTGGTGTGCGACGACGAGCGAAGCGGCGGCGAAACTGACGTCGCGCGGGAACGGTGTTCGTCGGCAGCACGAGCGCGCAGGCGCTCGGAGACTACGTCACCGGGTCCAACCACGTGCTGCCGACGAGCGGCGCCGCACGCGCGCGAGGCGGCTTGAGCGCCAGCGGATTTCGTACGCGTCTCCTCCGTGCAGACGGTGACCGCCCGCGGGCTGGCGCGGATCGGCCCGGCCGCCGCTATTCTCGCGGCGTGCCGAGGGCCTCGAGGCGCACGCCGCGTCGATCGACATCCGTTTGGGAGCCTCCCGATGAGCCACGAGTACGAGAAAGTCGCAACGCCGGCGTCCGGCCTGCGGCTGCATCTGAACGAGAACACCGCCGGCTGTTCGCCGGCGGTGCTGGCCGCCCTGCATTCCCTGACCTGCGCGCGAAGCGGCCTATCTACCCCGATTACGCCGAAGGCTGTTGCGGCATGCGCCCGGCATCTCGGCGTCGATGAAGAGCCACCTGCTGCTCACCAACGGGCTGGACGAAGGCATTCTCGCCGCCAGCGTCGCCGCGCTTCGCGGGGGCGCGGCCGACAGCCCGTACGAGGCGATCGTCGTCGTGCCGGCCTTCGACGAATACGCCGCCTGCGCCGACGCGGTCGGCGGCCGCGTCGTCGAGGTCCGCGCAGCCGGCCGACTTCGCGTTTCCGCTGGACGGCGTGCTGCGACGCCATCACCGAGCGGACGCGGATCGTGTTCCTGACGAATCCGAACAACCCGACCGGGCAACTCGATCCCGCGCGAAGCCATCCTCGCCATCGCGGATGCGGCCCCGCGCGCCATGGTGTTCCTCGACGAGGCGTACGCGGACTTCAGCGGCACGTCGCTGATCGGTGACGCCGACGTCGCAGTCCGCCCGAACATCGTCATCGGCCGCACGTTCGCCAAAGCCTACGGCCTTGCCGGCGTTCCGCGTCGGCGCGGTGATCGGCGCGCCGGCGACGCTGCGCCGATCCGGCGCGTGCTCCCGCCGTACAGCATGAATGTCGCGGCGGCGATCGCGCTGCCGGCGGCGCTCGCCGACACGCGAGCACTACGAGTGCCTACCTCCGCGAGACGTCGCGCGTCGAAGCAACTGCTCTACGACGCGCTCGACCGGCTGGGCGTCCGCTACTGGCCGAGCGACGCGAACTTCGTGCTCGCGCGCTTCGGCGACGAACGCGCGCGACGTGTCGTCGCGCGGGCTCGCCGAGCGCGGACGTCCACGTCCGTGACAAGTCGGCGCGACCACGCCTGCGCCGGTTGTGTCCGCATCACGACCGGCGTGACCGCCCACACGAGGACGCTGCATCGCAGGCCATCGAGGAGGTGTTGTGCGCACAAGCGCGTAGATCGAGCGACAGGACGACGAAGGAGACATCGATCCAACTGGCGTCGGCGCTCGACGGCCGCGGTCGCTACGACGTGCGACCGGGATCCGGTTCCTCGATCACATGCTGGAGCTCGTCGCGCGGCACGGCGCGTTCGACCTGAAGATCCGCGCCGCGGGCGACCTCGACGTCGATCAGCACCACACCGTCGAGGATCTCGGAATTGCGCTCGGTGAAGCGGTCGCGCAGGCCCTCGGGACCCGGCGCGGCATCAACCGTGCCGGCTACTTCGTCATGCCGATGGACGAGACGCTCGCCGTCGCCGCAATCGACCTCGGCGGCCGCGTGCACGCGGTCGTCGATCTCGAGCCGCGCGCCGATCGCGGTCGGCGACCTGCAGACCGAGCTGGTGGACGATTTCTTCGACGGGTTCGCGCAAGGCGCGCGCGCGAACGTCCACGTCAAGGTGCTGTACGGCCGCTCGAGCCATCACCAGGTCGAGGCGGTGTTCAAGGCGTTCGCGCGCGCGCTGCGGTTCGCGTGCTCGAAGGACCGGCAGCTCGCGAAGGTGCTGCCCTCGACGAAGGGGTCTGCTGTAGCGATTGCGTTGATCGATTACGGCGCCGGGAATCTCACGTCGGTCCGCAAGGGGTTCGCCGCGGTCGGTGCCGATCTCTACAATCCCGGCGCGCCGGACGATCTCGATGCCGCACCGCCATCGTCGTCCCCGGCGTCGGACACTTCTCGGCGACCGCCGTGCTTGACGAGCGCTGGCGTGCTGCGCGATCCGGCGGCGCGTCGATGCAGGCGCGCCCCTGCTCGGTATCTGTCTCGGCATGCAGTGGCTGTACGAGGGCAGCGACGAGGCGCCCGACGTGCCGGGACTCGGCCTGTCGCCGGCCGGTGCACGCGGATCACGCGGCGCGGCCGCTCGAAGGTGCCGCACGTCGGCTGGAATGCGCTCGATCGGTCGAAGGCGTCGCGCCTGCTCCACGGGTGTCGCGACGGCGCGCACGTCTATTTCACGCATACGTTGCGGCTCCCGTGACGGCAGAGTGCGGCGCGACGACCACGCACGGTGGACGTTCGCGGCGGTCGTCGAGCGCGGCCACGTGTTCGGCGTGCAGTTCCATCCGGAGAAATCCGCCGACGCCGGCCTGCGCATCCTGCGCAATTTCGTCAGTTGGCCAGCCGCTGATGCTGGCTCGTCGCCTCATCGCGTGCCTCGACGTTCGCAACGGGTGCGTCGTCAAAGGCGTCAATTTCGGCGGGCTTGCGCAATGCCGGGGATCCGGCGGAGCTTGCGCGACGCTACAACGCCGAGGGCATCGACGAAGTCGTGATCCTCGACGTGACCGCCACGCTCGAGGGGCGCGGCACGCTGGTGGAGACGGTGCGCGCGGTGTCGAAGGAGCTGTTCATCCCGTTGACGGTCGGCGGCGGGATTCGCAGTCGACGATGATGCGGCGGCGGTGATCGAGGCGGGGGCCGACAAGGTGAGCGTGAATTCCGCGGCGCTGGCGGATCCGGCGCTGATCGACGCGATTGGCGGCGCGGTATGGCAGCCAGGCGGTGATCGTCGCGATCGACGCGCAAGGCGCTGGATCGTCGATGGACGGTGTTCGCGCGCAGCGGGCAGGCGCATACCGGCCGTGATGTGGTCGAGTGGGCGCGCGAAGCCGAGTCGCGCGGCGCCGGAGAGATCCTGCTGACCTCGATCGACCGTGACGGCACGCGATCCGGCTTCGATTGCGCGCTGACCGCCGCGGTCGTCGAAGCGGTGTCGATTCCGGTGATCGCCTCTGGCGGCGCCGGCACGTTCGAACACTTCGCGGAGGTGTTCACGAAGGGACAGGCGGACGCGGCGCTGGCGGCATCGGTCTTTCATTTCGCCGAGCACCCCGTGGCCGAGTTGAAGACGTTTCTCAGCACCCGCGGCATTCCAATGCGGCGGGACTAACTACTCCATCGATGCTCATACCTTCAATCGACCTGCAAGGCGGACGGATCGTGCAACTCGTGCAAGGCGAGAAGCTGGCCGTCGAAACCACGGACATCGACGCCTGGATCTCACGGTTCAGCGGCAGGCCCAAGGTCCAGTTGATCGACCTCGACGCGGCCAAGGAGGCGGGAGACAACGATGCGCTCGTCACGCGTATTTGCGGCGCACTGCCCTGCCGCGTCGGCGGCGGCATCCGCACCGTCGGCCGCGCCCGCGACGTGCTGGACGCAGGCGCCACGCACGTCATCGTCGGCTCGTCGCTCTTCAACCAGGGGCGCGTCGACACCGCCTTTGCGCGGACGCTGTGCGACACCTTCGGACCAGAGCGGCTCATCGCCGCCGTCGACAGCCGCGGCGGCAAGGTCGTGATCCACGGCTGGCGCACGCAGTTGGAGCTTTCCCCGGAGGAGGCCGTCAAGGCGCTCGAGCCGTTCGTCGGCGAGTTCCTCTACACGCACGTGGACCTCGAGGGGCTGATGCAGGGAACGAACATGGCGGCGATCGAAGCCGTCGCGCGCGCGACTTCGAGAAAGGTGACGGCTGCGGGAGGGATCACGACGCAAGCCGAGATCGACCATCTCGACGCGATCGGGATCGATGCCGTCGTCGGAATGGCGATCTACACCGGAAAGCTTCGAATTCCGAACCCTAACGTAGCGGCGATCAGCCACTGTCCGGGCGGATCGCCGCGGAGGATCGGGTTGCGCGGTGGTTAGCGCTGGCAGCTGATACTTCGCGTCCGTGGCGTTCTCAGCGGTAGCCGCTCTGAAGCAGAGCAGTTGGCAATCGCAGGGCCACGAACTCCATGCGCCGGCGCACCGTCTAAGCCTGCACTATGCGATTCATGACCGCCGCGCTCCTGCTGGCCATCACCGCCTCCCCCGCCCTTGCCGGGCAAAAAGAAACCGAAACGATCGACCGGACGGCTCCGATTGGCGCCAACGGCAGCCTGAAGCTGAAGAACTTCTCGGGCGCCGTCCGCATCACCGGGACGAACAGCCACGAGGTCGTCATCCACGCCGTGCGTCGCGCCAAGCGCGAGCAGCTGGACAACATCAAGCTCGATGTCGTCACGTCCGGAACGTCGGTCACGATCGAGGCCAACAAGCGGACGGAAGGCTGGCGCGACAAGAACGACAACATCGTCGAGACCGACTTCGACATCAAGGTGCCGTTCGGGACGGAACTGGATCTGTATTCGTTTTCCGGGCGGATCGAGGTCACCGGGGTCCGCGCGAAGATCAATGCCGAGACCTTCAGCGGCAACGTGATGCTCGACGTAGCGGCCGCCGCCGAATTGCCGGCGCTCACCGGCGAAACGTTCAGCGGCGACATTCGTCTCAAGGTTCCCGACAGCGCATCCGGGCAGTGTGGAGTTCAACAGCTTCAGCGGCAGCGTCGAGAGCGACATGCCGATCGCGATGAAGAGCACCGCCGGCGTGACGTCAGCGGCGACATCGGCAGCGGCAGCGGCCCGACCCTGAAGTTCAAGACCTTCAGCGGCGACCTGCGAATTCAGAAATAGCGAGGCTGCGCTGTCAGGAGCTAGAAGCTAGAAGCTAGAGTGGCTCCATTCTGGCCGTGGAAAGCGACGAAGTCGGCACGAATTCGACCTCCAGACACGTATCCACCTAGCGCCAGCTCGATTGTAAGCGCGAGGTGGATGATAGGCTGGCGCGATGCGCCCGTCGGTCCTTCTCGTCTTCTCGCGGCTGCGCTGATCCTCTCGGCTGCTCCCGCGAGAGCATCCTCTTTTCCGAAACCAACGCCCGCGCCCACGTCGAGATGCTCGCCGGCACGATCGGCAGCCGCCCCGTGGGCACCCCGGCCAACGCGCGCGCCCGCGCCTACATCATCGACCAGCTGAAGCTCTTCGGCTACGAGGTGCGCGTGCAGGAAACCGACGCGCGCGCGCGCCGAGATCGGGCTGGACGCGCGGGTCGCGAACATGATCGGCGTCCTGCAGGGCGAGCGGCGCGAAGCGGTCGGCCTGCTCTCGCATTACGACTCGCGCCCCGAAGCGCCCGGCGCGGCAGACGATGCGTTCGGCGTCGCCGTTTCGCTGGAGGCGGCGCGCGTGATCGCGTCGCGGCCAACCGGCAATGGACGACGTTCGTGCTCGTGACCGACGCGCGAGGAAGTAGGGTCTGATGGGCGCGGAAGCGTTGATGACCGACCGCGAGATCACGCGATCGGCTGCACGGCCTACATCAACGTCGAATCGACCGGGTCGGGCGGTCCGTCGATGCTGTTCGAGACCGGGCCCGGCAACCATTGGCTCGTGACGCCGTGGGCGCGGCGCGCGCCGCGTCCGCGCGGCGGATCGTTCGCGATCGAGGTCTACCGGCGGCTGCCGAACGACACCGACTTCTCGATCCTCGACGGCACGACATCCCCGGCCTCAACTTCGCCATCGTCGGCGACAGCTACACCTACCACACCGCCCGCGACACCGCCGACCGGCTGTCGCCGGCGCGCGATGCGCGACACCGGCGGAACGTGGTCGGCGATCCTCGATGCGCTGCAGCAGACGGGACATCACACGCAGCGCACGCCGCGCGAGCCGACCTACTTCGACGTCGGCGGCACGTCGCCGTCAGCTATGGACCGACGCTCAGTGGATGTCGTCCGCCGCTCGCCGTGCGTGCGGGCGTCGCTCGCCTGGCTGCGCGTCACGCGATTTCTGCGTACGCGAAGAAGGGGCCGGCCGGTGGCTGCTCGGTTTCCTGGTCTGGATGCTGGTCGCCGCGGCGGCGTCGTCGCGGCGATGGTCGCGGCGACCGTGGCTGCTGCGGTCGGCTCGCGAGGTGTATCACCCGTGGTACGCGAATCCAGACCGGTTCTTCCTGATGCTGGTCGCTGTCGGCGCCGCGGTCGCCTGGGTGATGGCCCGCGCTCGGCCGCTGGATCCCCGCCCGCGCCCGCGGTCTGCGGCATCCGGCGGTTGTCTGGACCTACGCGCTGCCGCTGTGGATCTGCTGGCGCTCGGCGGCGTCGTGGGTCGCGCCGGCGGCCGCCTATCTCTGGACCGTGCCGCTGCTGACCGCCGGGCTCTTGCTGCTGTCGCGCCGGTCGCCAGTGCGCTGGCGCGTCCGCATCGTGTCGCTCGTCGTCCTTGCGGTCGCCGCGACCTTCTGGATGCGCGACACGGTCGAGCTCCTGCGCTTCGCGGTGGCCGTCCTCGGCCGGCTGCCGCTCGTGACGCCGGTCTATGCGTTATGCCGCGCTGATCGCGCTCGCCGGCCTGATGATCGCGCCGCCGCTGTTCGTCGCGACGCTGGCGTCGGACGCCGCTGCTGCGGCCGTCGGCCGTGACCGCGCTCGTGCCTGGTCGCGCGTCGCCGTCACGCTGCCGCCGCCTACGTGGCGCCGGCCTACACGGCGGCGCAACCGCTGCGCCGCGACGTGCGCGCGTTCCAGGATGCCGGAGCGCCGCGCGTCGATCTGGCAGGTCGGCTCGAACGAACCCGGGCTCGATCTCGCCCGGGGGCGCCGGGCGAGCTGGACGCCCGGCCGCAGCGACCGGCGGTCGAGCATTCCGCGGGGCGCGCTGCGCGCACCCGTTCGTGTTCATCCGGCACCGCGGCTCCCGCTCGGCGGCCGCCCCGGCACAGTCACGGCCTACGACCGTGCACGCCGGTCGCCGGCGGCCTCGAACTCGCGATCGCCGTGGTCGCGCGAGAACCGGGCGTCGACGCTCGCTTCGTGTTGCCGCAGGGAGTCACGCCGGCGCGCAGCAGCCTTCCCGGGGTCGTGCGACTCGGCCGCTGGACCGCCATCTACATCGCGCCTCCGCCCGAAGGGGTCGCCTTTCGCGCCAGCTTCAGCGGTCCGACGGCGGAGCAGCTCCGCGGACACGCGCGTCGCCGTCACCTCCGCGCGGCTGCCCGGCGGCAGCCGGCTGGCAACGCCTCCCCGCCTGGCTGCCCCAGGAGCGAACGGTCTGGACCGCCTGCGCCACCTGGGTGCTCGACCCATTCGGCGCCGTTACGTTAGCCCCGTAGCCGTTACGCTGTTCGACGTAATGGGTGGGTTCGGAGCGTGCGGTTGTGCGGTGGACTCCGAAACTCCGAGTCCGAACGTCCGAACTGCGAAGCACGGTTCGAACGTCGAAGTTCACACGTAGAACGAGCTTCGGAATTCGGAGTTCGTACTTCGACGTATCCAGCACGTACGGACAACCGCACATTCGCAGCAGTCGGACGTGATACGAAATGGAGCAATCCCTTCGTCTACGGTGAAGTCGTCCCCGCGAGCGCGTTCGTCGACCGCGAGGTCGGAGCTCGACCGCCTGACCGGCGACCTGCTGGCCGGGCAGAAGGTCTTCCTCATCTCGCCGCGCCGCTACGGCAAGTCGTCGCTGGTGACGCAGGCGCTGCGCGGCCGCGGCGAAGCAGGCGCGCTGACCGTCGACGTGACGGTCAGCAGCTACAGCTCGTACGTGGCGTTCCTCGAGGGCTATGCGCGGGCGCTGCTCTCGGTCGAACCACCGTCGACCGCGCACGCGCCTGGCTGCGCGACATGCTCGGCGGCATGCGGCCCGAGGTGCGGCGTCGAGCCCGGATCCGCGCGCCGGCGCGGCGGCAGCTCGCGCGTGTCGTTTCCCTGCCGCGCAGACGACAAGGACGTCTCGCGGCTCGCCCAGGAGGTCTTCGCGCTGCCCGGCAAGATCGCCGCGGCGCGCAAGCGCAAGCTGGCGATCGCGCTCGACGAGTTCCAGGCGATCGGCTCCTTCAACGGCGGCAGCGTCGAGCATGCGCTGCGCGCCGCGGTCCAGCATCAGCGCGAGGTCGGCTACGTCTTCTCGGGCTCCGAGCCGGCGCTGATGGAGCGCATGCTCGGCCGCAGCCGCCCGTTCTACAAGGCCGGGCCGGTCATGCGGCTGCAGAAGATTCCCGCCGACCGGTTCGCCGAGTTCCTCGAAGCGCGATTCAAGGCCAGCGGCGTCAAGCCGGTCGCCGGCCTCGGCGCCGCGATCGTCGAGCTCGCCGGCAACCTGCCCTACGACGTGCAGCGCCTCGCGCACGAGATGTGGGACGACGTGCGCGCGGCGGGGCGGAAGACGGCGGACGTCGAGGACCTGCACGAGACGCTGAAGCGGCTGCTCGGCGAGCACGAGACGCTGTTCGAGAGCGTCTGGCAGCGGCTGACGCTGGCGCAGCGCGCGACGCTGCGCGCGGCGGTGCTCGCAGGACGGGCGCGAGCTGCTGTCGGCCGACGTGCGGGCCCGCTACCGCCTGAGCGGCGCGTCGACCGTGCAGGCCGTCCCTCGCGGCGCTCGTGCGCGAAGACATCCTCGCCCGCGAGGGCACGCGCTACGTGGTCGTCGATTCGCTGCTGCGTGAGTGGATCGCGAGGAGAACCTATTGACGCTGCTCGAGACGCTGCATGCCGCGCCTGCTCGACACGAATCGGCCTCGGCTCGGCCGGACCTGCGCGCCTGGGCATGTACGACTGGGCCAACTCCGCCTATCCAGACGACGATCATCGCGGCGGTCTTTCCCGATCTACTTCCAACGCGTCGCCGCCGACGGGCTCGACGGACGGCGGACCATGCGCGGCTTCGCCTGGGCGACCACCATCGCCATCCTGATCGTCGCCATCATCGCGCCGGTGCTCGGCGCGATGGCCGATCATTCCGGCGATCAAGAAGCGGCTGCTGGCGATCTTCGCCGGCATCGGGATCGTCTCCTGCTTCGCGATGTACTGGATCACCGAGGGCGACTGGCTGCTCGCGCTGGCGCTGTTCGTGATCGGCAAATCGGCGTCGCCGGCAGCATCGTCTTCTACGAGGCGCTGCTGCCCCACCTGGTCGCCGCCCGAGCGAGCTCGACCGCGTCTCGACGGCCGGCTACGCGATCGGCTATCTCGGCGGCGGCATGCTGCTCGCCATCAACCTGCTGATGATCCAGAAGCCGGCGCTGTTCGGCATCCCGGACGCCGGCGTCGCGACACGGCTGACGTTCGCGAGCGTCGGCGTGTGGTGGCTGGTGTTCTCGCTGCCGCTGTTCCGCCGGGTGCCCGAACCGCGGGCGCTGGTCGGGCGGCGTGGCGCACCGGCATGACGCTCGCGCGACGGCGCCCGGCAGATGGTCGCAGCACGTTCAGCGAGCTGCGCCGCTACCGCCAGGCTTCTGTTCCTGCTCGCCTTCCTGATCTACAACGACGGCATCCAGACGATCATCCGGATGGCGACGATCTACGGCGCAGAGATCGGCATCGATCAGGGCGCGATGATCACGGCGCTGCTGCTGACGCAGTTCATCGGCGTCCCGGCGGCGTTCCTGTTCGGCGCGCTCGCCGCGCGGATCGGCGCCAAGGCCGCTGTGTACCTCGGGCTGGCCGTCTACGTCGTCATCAGCGGTGCTCGGCTACTTCATGACGACGGCGGCGCATTTCTTCGCGCTGGCGATCCTGGTCGGCCTGGTCCAGGGCGGGACGCAGGCGCTGAGCCGGTCGCTGTTCGCGAGCATGATCCCGCGGCAGAAGTCGTCGGAGTTCTTCGCCTTCTTCAGCGTGTTCGAGCGCTACGCCGGCATACTCGGGCCCGGCGATGTTCGCCATCGTCGTGTCGGCGACCGGCTCGGGCGCGCCTCGCCATCCTCGCGGTCCTCGTCTTCTTCATCGTCGGCGGCGCTGCTGCTGACGCGGGTGGACGTCGAAGCCGGGCGCCGCGAGGCGCGCGCCGCCGAAGCGGAGCTCGCGACCTCGCACTGATGCGGCGTGCCGTCGTCGCGCATCGCCGCCGCGATCGCCGCACAGCTCTTCTATCGCGTCGATCACGTCGGGACCCCACCGGCCGACGGGCCTCTGCTGCTGCTGCCAAACCATCCCAACGCGCTGCTCGATCCGGCGCTCGTCATGGCGACCGCCGGCCGGCCGATTCGGTTCCTCGCCAAGTCGACGCTGTTCCAGACACCGTTCCGGCCGATGCTGCACGCGGCCGGTGCGATCCCGGTGTTTCGTCGCCAGGACGAGGGCGTGGACACCGTCGAAGAACGCGGAGACGTTCGCGGCGGTGGACGCGGCGCTCGCGACGGGAGAAGCGATCTGCATCTTTCCCGAAGGCATCAGCCATTCGACCGGCCGGCTCGAACCGCTTGCGCACGGGTGCGGCGCGGATGGCGCTTTCGGCGGCCGCGAAAGGCGTGCCGGTGCAACTGGTGCCGGTGGGCATCAATCCCGACCGCAAGACCGATTTCCGTTCGCGCATGACGGTCGTCTACGGACAGCCATTCTCGGTGCGCCTCGGCAGCACCGTTGCCGATCTCACCGACGCGATCGCCCGGCACATGCGTCAACTGATCGTCGAAGCGGACCCGGAGGCGGATGCGGCGCTGGTGAGGCGCGTCGAACGGCTCTACACATCCGAGCGGCGAGCCGAGCGCGATCACGCGTTCGCTCGCTCGAGCGCCGGCGGCGTCATCGCGGCCGGCGTCCACCGGCTGCGCGAAACGGATCCGGCGTGGTACGAGTCGGCGCTGCTGCAGTTGCGTCGATACGACGAGCGGCTGCGCCGATTCGGGCTTCGCGACCGGGCGCTCGACTGGAACACCTCGCGGGCCGATGCTGTGCGTTTCGTGGCGCGAGCTGCCCCGGCGCTGGTACTGGTGCCGGTTGGCATTGCTGGCGACCGTCGTATCTTCGCCGTGCCCTACCTGCTGACCGCCGCCGTCGGACGGCGGCACGAGCAGACGCGACGTCACCGCGACAGTGAAGGTTGTCGCGGGCACGATCTTCTATTCGCGTGGATCGCCGTCCTGGCGCTGCTCACGTGGTCGCGTGCGGGCGCGCTGGCCGGCAATCGCCGCAGTTCTCCTGCTGCCGGCGCTGGCGGTCGGCGGACTCTTCGCCATCGAGCGCGAGCTGTCGGCGTGGCGCACGGCGCGTTCGTGGCTCGCGCTTCGCGGCACGCATCCCAACACGCGCCAGCGCCTGCGCCGTCACCGCGCCGAGCTGGCTGACGTCCTCGACAAGGTGAATGCCATGCTCGCAGCCGACCCTTCACCGTGGACCGCCAATGATCGCGATCCGATTCCTGATCAAGCGGTACGGCGACCGCTCGGGCGGTGAACGGATTGTCGCTCGATGTCGCGCCGGGAGAGATTCTCGGGCTCATCGGCCCCAATGGCGCCGGCAAGACGTCGACCCTGCGCTGCATCGCCGGCATCCATCGCCCACCGTCTGGCACCGTGTCGATCGACGGGCACGACATCGTCAGGGAGCCGTTCCGCGCGAAGCGGCTGCTGGCGTTCGTCGCCGACGAGCCGCATCTCTTCGAGCATCTCACCGTCATGGAGCATCTGCGCCTGACCGGGCGCATCTACGGCGTCGCGGACGTCGAGACCACGCGCGCGCGCATTGCTCGAGGATGCGGAGCTGGCGGGGCGCGAGAAGTCACTGCCCGCGGAACTGTCGCGAGGGATGAAGCAGAAGGTCGTGCTCGCCTGCGCCTTCCTGCACGACCCGAGCGGCACTGATCCTCGACGAGCCGCTGACCGGGCTCGATCCGCTCGGCATTCACCGCATGAAGCAGGCGATCGTCGCGGCCGCACAGCGGGGCGTCGCAGTCATCGTCTCTTCGCACCTGTTGCACCTCGTCGAGGAGATCTGCACCCGCATCGTCGATCATCGACGAGGCGACGAAGGTCGCGGACGGGACGCTGGCGGAGCTGCGCGGCAGCGGCGCGAAGCGAGCGGCACGACACTCGAGAGGATCTTCCTCGACGTGACGGGCAGCGGACGCTGACGTGACCCCTCGACTTCGCTCGGGACAGGCCGGCGCGCTCACCTACCTGGCGGTGCGATCGATTCGCAACGGAACCTCGTGTTGCGCCTGCGGCGGCTGCGGCAGCCGCGCTACATGCTCGTCGCACTGGCGCTCGTCGCTCTACGTCGGCCTCGACGATGTTCAACGCGTTCGCAGGCAGGCCTGGCGCGATCCCGTCCCATTACGAAGGTTGGCGCGCGTGATCGGCGCCGCACGTTCGGTATTCGGAATCATGGTGCTGACTCGTGGATGCTGCCTGGGAGCGGGGCCCTGCGGTTCAGCGCTGCCGGAGGTCGCCTTCCTGTTTCCGGCACCGATCACCCGTCGGCAACTGCTTGGCTACAAGATCGTGCGTCCTGCTCGTCGCCTGCTGCGGAACCGCAGTGTTCTTCACGGTCGTGCTCGGTCCGCGTCAGGCCGCTGGCGGCCCTCTTGTTCGCCGGGAAGACTGCGCTGATTCATGGCTGTACTTGCCATGCATCGAGGCGGGCGTATCTCTGTACCGTGCGAACCGCGAAGGCGAGCGACGGCGCTCCGGGCCCGGCGCGAACTGCCGCTGCTGCTCGCGGCGTCGTGCTGGCGGCGCTGGCCGCATGGATCCTGGCGCAGTTTCGCGTTCGCCAGCGGCCGGCGAGCTGTGGCGCATCACCCCAGTGGTCCTGTTGTTCTTCGCCGTCAACATCGTGTGGGTGCTCCGGTCAGACGCCGCGTTCGAGGAAGAAGCGGCGATCGAGGCCGAGAAGGCTCGCGTGGCCATGACTGCGCATGCAGAAGGGACGCGCGCGTCCGACGGCCCAGCGCTCGACCCCCTTTCGCCTCTCACCGACCGGCCGGCCTGAAATCGCGATTCTCTGGAAGAACTGGCTGCTGTTCGGACGCACGCCGCGGACGTTCATCGTGATCCTGAGCTTCAGCGCCATGCTGATCGTCGGCGGCTTCTTTGCCGCCAGCAGTTCAGAGCCGGCGATGGGAGGTCATCCGTTGCTCCTGCTCGTCATCGCCATCTTCGCCGTGTCCTCGGTCCGGTCATGGTGCGCTGGGACCTGCGCCAGGACCTGGCGCACCTGGCCCTGCTCAAGACCTGGCCGGTGAGCGGTGCCGCGATCGTCAGGGGAGAGATCCTGGCGCCGGTGATCGTGCTGTCGGCTGGCGCAGCCCTCACCCTCGCGATCGCCGGCCTGACTCGCTCCCGCCTTGCTCCTGCCGGTCGAGGCCGGCGTGAGCGGCCGCCTCACATTCATCGCTGTCGTCCACGCTGGTCGCCGTGGCGGTGATCGTCGCGCAGCTGGTGATTCAGAACGGGTCGCGGTGACCTTCCCTGCGTGGATGCACATCGCGCCCAAGGCAGGAGCACCGGCGGCGTCGAGGCGATGGGTCAGAGCATGGTGGTGATGTACGGCGGCGTGCTCGCTGCTACTGCATCGCGCGCACTCGTCCCCGCCGCTGTCGCCGCCGCGGTCATGGTTCATCGTCGGTGGCATCCTCCTCCCCGCTGTCGTGTTCTCGGTGCTGCTGCTGATGGAGTGCTTCGCCGCCATCGAGATCGCTCGGCCGAATCCTCGACCGCACCGACCTCAGGACGTCGATGTCTCGACGTAATTGTCGCGGAAGCAGGACTAAAGTCCTGCGCTACAGGGAATGATCAGAGCGCACCGCACCAGCACCATGTAGCGCAGGACTTGTCGTGCCTGCCCTCTGCAACCGCTCAGTTCAGCAGGAATTTCTCGACGAACAGGATCCACGTGTAGAAGTTGAAGTCGCCGTTGCGCGCGCGGTGACGGCCGATCTCGTGGCCTTCGTCCTCGTAGACGACCAGCCACACGGGGACGTTGTTGGCCTTCGCCGCCTCGTACATCGCTTGCGCCTGGCAGACGGGAACGCGCGGATCGTTCTTGCCGTGCGCAATCGCCAGCGGGACCTTGATCTTCGCCGCGTGGGTGACGGCGAGACACGCTGAGGAGGAATTCGCGCATCGCCGGCATCGCGCTCGTCGCCGTACTCGCGGCGGCGGTCCTCGACGCGCTGCGGCTCGGTGGTCTCCAGGTAGGTCACGAAGTTCGAGATCGCGGAGCCCGCGAAGGCGCAGCGGATGCGGTCTGGATACTTCTGCGCCACCGCGTACGTCATGTAGCCGCCGTAGCTGGCGCCGGTCACCATGACGCGCTTGGGTCGATGATCCTTGCTGGGTCGCGATCCAGTCGAGCAGCGCGCCGATGTCCTTGACGGCGTCCTCGCGGTTCTTCTGCATCATCCAGTCGCTCGAACGCGCGGCCGAAGCCGAAGCTGCCGCGGACGTTCGGGTAGACGATCGCGATCCCGAGCTCGTTGAGGAAGTAGCCGCTGCGGCCCTGGAACCGCGGACGCTCGTAGGCGTCGTTCGGGCCGCCGTGGATGTTGATCATGACCGGTCGCGGGCCGGTGAACTTCGCCGGCGGACGATAGAGCACGCCGGGGATCATCTTGCCGTCGAAACTTTTCCAGCGAACGATCTCTGGCTCGGGCAGCGTCGCCGGATCGACACCACCGACGTTGCTCGTCGTCCAGCGCGTGACCGCGCCAGACTTCGCGTCGACGCTGAACACATCGCCGTTGGTCTGCAGCGTGTTGAGCGTGAGCGCCGAGCGTCGCTGCCGGCTGGATTCCACCGGGTCGAGCCTCGGTGATCGTGCCGGTCGGGAGTTTCGGCGCGACGCGCACCTTCAGCGTCTTCGTGTCGATCAGTTCGAGCCGGCTGGCGGCATCGCGATCGAACACGACCGCCATCGTCGCGCCATCGGGTGAGAGCGCAACGGCTCTCGACCGAGTCACCGTCCTTGGTGAGCGGCGTCCATTTGCCGTCCGCGTCGGCGCCAGACCCGCGGCAATTCGGATCCGCGGTTGCTGATCGCGTAGATCGGTCTTGCCGTCCGGCGCATACTGCGCGTACCTCCAGATGGAGGCGGGTCGCTGTCCTCGGTGAGGGCCGTGCGCTGCCCCGCACTCGAGGTTATAGGTCCACAGCACGGCGTTCACGCCGAGCGACTTGCACCAGCAGCAACTCCTTGTCGTCGGGGGACCAGTCGGCGACGGTCCACTGGCCGCTCAACTCGGCCAGCGAGCTTCGAGCTGACGGGATCGGTCGCGTCCATGACGTAGAGGTCCCAGTCGGTGCCGTTGCGCCGCGTCGAGGTGAACGCGAGGCGGTTCGAGCGCGTCGCCCACGAAGGGGTGCTGTTGCGCGTCTTCCCGTCGGTGAGCAGCGTGGACTTGCGTTCGGCGATGTCGAACCGGTACAACTGCGATTGCTCGTTGCCGGCCGCGTCGGTCAGGTACACGAAGAAGTCGCACGAAAGCGGGCCGAACGAGGCCCGGCTGCCCGCGGATGCCGTCACCGACGGCGGTCGACGCCACGCCAGGCGCCGCGACGAGGTGGATCTGTGGCGCGGCGCCGGACGTGTTCGTGACGAGGATCTCGTTCTTCGACGGATGCCACGCGAGAAGCGCGGTCCGGCCGAACGAGGCGTACGGGCGCAAGCTTCTCGGCGATCGACGCCGGGATCGGTGGCAGGCCCTCGGCCTTGATGTTGGCGGGAACGGGAACCGTTCCGTTTTGTGCGGCGATCGCCGGTCCCCGCGAGGAGCAGGACACACAGCCGCAGAAGAGCGCGCATGACAACCTCGTGGCTCTCTGGGGAGTGCACCAATTATAGTGCAAACCCCGGCTAACCCTTTTGCGTCCAATGAGATCATGAAACTCGTCATCGCTGGTGGCACGGGCTTCCTGGGCAGTCCGCTCGCCGAGGTCCACGCCGAAGAAGGGCACGACGTCAGGGTCCTGACGCGCAGCCTGAAACCAGGCGAGGCGCGCCACGAACCCGGGACCGGCGTCCCCGGGATCACCAGGGTCGGGTGGAACCCGTCGTCCGCCAATGCGTCAGACGCTGCGGCCCTTACGGCAGTCGTCGACAGCGCGGACGTGGTCGTCAACCTGGCCGGCGAATCGATCGGCGATGGCCGCTGGACGCCGCAGCGGAAAGCGCAACTCCGCGACAGCCGCATCGTCCCCACACGCACGACTCGCCACGGCGATTACGGCCGCGACGACACCGCCGCGGGTGCTGGTCAGCGCGAGCGGCGTCGGCTATTACGGCGCGGCGGGAGCTGAGCCGAAGACGGAGGACTCGCCGGCCGGCAACGATTTTCTCGCGCATCTGTCAGCCGATTGGGAATCGGAGGCGCGCCGCGCCGAGCGCGCCGGCACGCGAGTCGTCTTGATGCGCACGGGCGTCGTGCTCGAACGATCCGGCGGCGCGCTGGCGAAGATGCTGCCCCCGTTTCGATTCTTCGCCGGCGGGCCCTGGGTTCGGGCCGCCAGTACATGTCGTGGATCCACCGGCTCGATTACATCGAGATGGTCCGCTGGATCATCGATACTCCCGCGGTCGAAGGCCCGGTCAACGCCACCGCCCCGTATCCAGTGACCAACCGGGAATTCGCCAAGGCCCTCGGCCGCGCGATGCGCCGTCCCGCGCTCCTGCCGGCGCCCGCCTTCGCCCTGAAACTCTTGCTCGGCGCCGAACGCGCCGACGCCCTGCTCCTCACCGGCCAACGCGCCGTCCCCGCCAAAGCGCTCGCCCACGGCTACCACTTCCGCTACCCAGAGATCGACATAGCTATGCGCGGGATCTTCGGGGAGTGACCGCCAGTAGGCCCGACCTTCAGGTCGGGCGTGACGGGATAACCCCGGACGGTCGACGGACTCGTCCCGACGACCGACGGGGGTTCATCGTAGACGCCCGACCTGAAGGTCGGGCCTACAAGATCGCTGGGGCCCCGCCGCGGTAGTCGGCGCCGAGGATATCAACCGAGTTGGCGCCGAGCCACGAGTCGATCGACCTTGGCGTACACGGAGCGGAAGTCGGTTTCGTGGCGCACGTCGCCGTTGTTGTTCTCGAGCGTCGGGTTGCCGTTCGGCGCGAGGTTGGCCGCGGTGCCGTAGAGGCCGCCGCGCACCGCGCCGCCGATCGCCATCATCAACCCTGCCGCCCCGTGGTCGGTGCCGTTGCTGCCGTTTTCGGAGATGCGGCGCCCGAACTCCGAGAACTGCAGGATCAGCGTGTCGTTGAGCAGCCCCTGGTTGAGCAGGTCGGAATAGAACGCAAAGATCCCGTCGTTGAGCGTGCCCATCAGGCTGTTGTAGGCGCCGTTGGCCTGGTTCGGATTCTGCGAGGCGTGCGTGTCGTATCCGCCGGTCTGCACCCAGAACACGCGGGTGCCGAGGCCGCGGTTGATCGCGCCGGCAATCATCTGCAGCGCCTGCGCGAAGCCGTTGTTCGGATACGTCACCGTCGGACGGTAGCTGCCGACCTGCGCGACGCGGTCGAGCGTGGCGAAGGCTGCTTGCGCGGTCGCATTCACGAACGCGAGGTGCGGCTGATCGACCGGGACGTGCGACGAGATGCGGGTCGCGGTCTCGCGTGCGAACGTCGCGTCGGTGGTGCCGGGGTTCGGGCTCGCGAACGCGTAACCGGCGACGTTGGTGATCGACGGGCACACCCACCGTGCGCGCCAGGAGCGAACGCGGCGTCTCGCGCTGCGTGGACCACGCGGTGAGCGGATCGACCGGCGGCGGTAATTGATCGAGATAGCGTCCGAGCCAGCCGGTGCCCTGTGGCGACCCGGGATCGGCCGTCGACCAGATGTCGGTGCCCGAGAAAGTGCGAGCGGCTCGAGTTCGGGTAGCCGGTGCGCTGGATCAACGCCAGCCGGCCGGAATTGAAGATCGTCCGCAACCCCGTCAACCGCGGATTGAGGCCGAGCGCCGCGCCGCTGGAGTCTGTGCCGACCTGCAGCACGTTGCCCGCCGGGATCGCGATGCTGGGCCGCCGCGCGTAGTCCTGCGGGTCGTTGTAGGGAATCAGCGTGCTCAACGCGTCGTTGCCGCCGCTCAAATAGAGGACGACGAGGTTGCGTCGCGAGACGCCCTGCGCGCGGGCGAGATCCGAGAGGAAGGCGGGGGCCGCAAAGCTGACGGTGAACGCCGCAACGCCCCCACGCACGAACTCGCGTCTCGAGATGGCCATTAGCGTTCTCCCTAAACCAGTTGATATTCGCCAGACCCAACGATCAGGTGGGCGAGCCCCGACGCTTTCGTCGCCAGCTGCGTGTCGGAGCCGGTCCACGCCCCGCCAGCGCGGGTGTAATCGACCAGCGCGTTGTAGCCGTTGGTCGTGAACGGCGCCGGCGTGAGACGGTTGGCCATGAGCGCAACGAGCTCCTCGGCCGATGATGCCAGGCCGCGCGTCGTATCACGCAGGTTGAACTTCTGGTTCGCGGCGAGCGTTGCCGCGAAATTCATCCGCCCCAGCATCGCACCGCTCGAAAACCACCCGGGCCCGAGCTCCCACCCGTTGACGTCTGGAGGCTCGAACAGCTGCTGGCCCATGTTGAGCAGCGGTGTCAGCACGTTCGCGTCGCTGATCGAGAATCCCGCCCAGCCGACCTCCTTGATCGCGCGAGCGACAAACTCCACCGGCCACGAGTATCGCGTGTAGCGCAACGCCGGGCTCATGAACGGCTGCGACAGGAACAATTGCGCGACGACCGGACGCATCTCGAAGTTGCCGCGGTAATACAAGCTCGACATCTTCTCGATCAGCGCCGGATCGGGGGTATCGGTCTCGCTGATGAAGAAGCGATAGAGCTTCCGCGCGAGGCGCGGCCCGGTTGCGGGATGCGCGGCCACGGCATTGATCAAGTCGATGCCGTCCTGGATCCCTTCGGCGGCCGTGCGTGCCGGGATCGACTTGCTCCCGCTGGAATAGATCGGGAACGAGAACTCCTTGGCGGTCGTGTCGTGCTGGTTCGCGTTGTAGAAGAACGCGTAATACGCGTTGCTCGGCCGCGAGAGGTTCCACCCCGTGAAGACCCGCGCCGCCGCGTAGACGTCCTGCTCGGTGAAGGTGTCCACGCCCATCGTGAACAGCTCCATCAACTCGCGCGCGAAGTTCTCCTGCGGGTTGTTGCGGACGTTGAGGCGCCCGTCGAGCCACACGAGCATGGCGACGTCTTTCGCCATCGCGACGAGCAAGTCGCGGAAGTTTCCCAGCGCGAACTCGCGAAACACTTCGAGCTGCCCCTTCACCTGGTTGGGATCTTCCGACGGTTTCGCCGACATGTAGCGCACCCCTTCGGGCGAACCAAGGGTGCCGGTGACCTTCGAGACCGCGGTGGCGAAGTGGTTGTGCCAGAAGAGCGCCATCTTTTCCTGAAGCGGCCGCTGGGTGTGCACCATGCGGAAGATCCATCGCGCCCGCGCGTGCGCGATGTTCTGCGCCGGCACGAACGCGCCGTTCACGGTGATCCCGACGTATCCCGGCCTCCCGATGAACGAGTCCACATCGTCGGGCACCGACTCGTAGTTCACGAGCCGCGCGAGGGTCTTCTGGTACCCCATCGCGAGGGTCCTCGTCGATCTCCTCCTGGCTGGCCCCGAAGCCGGCCCGCCGGATCAGGTGCTCAATCGCCGGTTCCACGCGCCTGGAGCGTTGGGCGGTTCTGCATGGCTGTTGGACCTCGTGTCGAGGGAGGAAGTTTAGCGCTGGTTGTAGGCCGGGTCTTTAGACCCGGCAGCTTGCAAAACCCGTCCGAACCCGAAGGCGTCGTCTCCCCGCTCGGGTCTTCCTGGTAGTGCCGCAGCAGGATCCGGGCGGCGGCCCACGAGAGCCCCGCCCCGTGCCGACGGGGGTAAAGGCAAAGAGATGGCGGGGGAAATTGCGGTGCGGCCCGACGAACGGGCAGACCATCAACGGTTTCGTAATCGGTGGAGTCCCACGACCACGCCGGCTGCAGCCCGGAAATGGCGGGATAAAGCAGCGACAGCTCGTACATCAGCTGGCCGGTGCGCTGGACGAGGGCTCGCTCCCGCAGCCGTATCGGGGACTTCCGCCTGGCGGCCGCCGTGCACCATCACACGATCGTCCGCAAGCCAGCGCACCAGGCGGTGCGGCTCACCGGCGTCCTCGATAGCCGCCTCCCGGCGGCCCACTTGCTTGCGATCGCTGCGGGAAGCGGTTCGGTCACGACGCCGTACATAGAGGAAGTTGCAACAGGTGCCGGCGCAGCGCGCGAAGATCCGGGAAGGGGGCCCCGGTCGCCACCACGACGACGTCACACGTCACGACGCTGCCGCGGCGGTCGTGATCTCGACCTTGCGCGCGCCGGCCTTGATTCGCCGGACGGCGGTCCGCTCGTGGAGAATAGCGCCTCGCTCGGCCGCGGCCGCCGCCAATCCGAGGCATGCCCGGTACGGGATCGATGGCAAGCCCGTGCGTGCGGATCCCGCCGCCGACTTCGATCGCCGCCTCACGGGAGGCGCCGGCAGGCGTCACCCAGGCCGCATCTTCTCCCGCGTCCTTCCGTGCGGATTGCTCCCGGCGGAGCGCTTTTGCGGCCTCGGGCCGGGTCGCCGCTATCGTTAGGACATCCATCGGCACAAGCGGACTCTTGACCTTGAGCCGGCGGAGTGTGGCGGCCAGATCCAGCGAGCCTCTGCGCATCGCCGTCCCACAGCGCTCTCGTCGTCCGGACCCCGTGCCTGGCGACCGCTTCGTGAAACGACCCGGCGAAGCCCTCCCGCAAGAACCCATCCCGCGCCCGCCGTCGCCCCGTGCCCGATGAGGTCTGCTTCGAGGACCGTGACCTTCGAACCCGCCGAGCAAACGCCAGCGCACACGAAATTCCGGTCAGGCCGCCACCGACAACCGCCACGCGCGTGGTGTGTGGGCCGCGAAGGCGGGGAAAGGAGGGCGGCGACTCCTTGGGAAGGTGTCGAACCAGAACGGGACGTGACGCATTCGCTGGGATTCTAGCGTGCCGTGGCACATGGCTTGAAATCACCTCCTCTAATCGAACTGACTGATCAGATGGAGGACTAATGGCGACGCTCACCGAGCAGCTCGACAAACTTGCGCAATTCGAACCGGCACCCTATCCCGTAGTGAGCCTGTATCTGAATACCCAGGCGGACCAGACAGGTCGAGAACGCTTTCAGAATTTCGTCGAAGACGAGCTGAAGGCCCGCAGCCGGACGTATCCGGAGGGGTCTCCCGAACGCGCCAGCCTCGACAAGGACATGGAGCGGATTACGACATTCCTCGACTCGCAGTTGCAAGCCTCGACAAACGGCGTCGCGATCTTTGCGTGCTCGGCTGGGGAGATGTTCGAGACCGTCCAGTTATCAGCGCCAATTGCCGAACACTGGCTCTACATTAGCGACACGCCCCACCTCTACCCGCTGGCCCGGGTGGAATCGCAATATCCCCGCTACGCCGCGGTGGTCGCCGACACCAACACGGCGCGCATCATGGTGTTTGCGGCAGCCGAGCTGGTGTCGCAGAAGGACGTCAAGGGCACGAAGACCCGCCGGTCGTCAGCAGGGGGGTTGGTCGCAGGCGCGCTTCCAGCGGCACATCGCCAACTACCACATGCAGCACGTCAAGGAGGTCGTGGAGGCTCTGGACCGGATCGTCCAGCAGGAGGGCATCGACGCAGGTGTTCTTCGCCGGCGACGAGGTCGTGCTGCCGCTCTTCCGTGAGCAGCTGCCGAAACATCTCGCCGAAAAGGTCGTGGATCACCTGCGGCTCGACACGCACGCGCCAGCCGCCGACGTTCTTGCCGCAACGATCGACGCGGTCAAGCGCCTCAACGACAGCAGCGACCGCGAAAAAGTTGACGCGGCCGTCGACGGGTACCGGTCCGGTGGCCTGGGCACGGTCGGCCCGAGCGCACGCTCGACGCGCTCGTGAAGGGCCAGGTCGACGAGTTGCTGATTGCCGCCAGTCTTGGTGGGCTTCAGCCGGCGATCGCTGGCGCGTCGGAAGCCGCCTCGATCGACGAGAGCATCCTCACGCCTGCGGTGGAGACCGAAGCGGGCGGCGAAGCGGCGACGGCCGACCCGCGTGTGCTGCGGCTGTCGGAAGAGCTCATTCGCCGCGCCAAGACCACCGGGGCGCGTGTGACGTTCATCGAAGATCCAGCAATGCTCGAAGAGTTCGGCGGCGTCGCCGCGCTGCTGCGCTTTACGATCTAGCCAACGCGGCCTGGCGCTTCTCGCGCTTGATGCTCCGATACATCGCGATCGCCGAGACAACCGTCCCGACGATCGCGAGCGTCGTCAGGGCAATCACGAACCCGGTGAAGGTGGAGGACTGCATCCATCGGAGCAGCCCGCGACCGTAGTACGCCGCGAGCCCCGCTTCGATCATGAAACGCGCGAGACGCACGCCGGCCAGTGCGGGCAGGAATTTCCACGGGTTGATTCGGCACGCGCCGCTGACGAGCAGGAACGCGGTGAACGGGAATGGCGGAGGGATGATCCCGAGCGCCGCGACCGTCACGGCCGCGCTCGAGTTCACACGTTGTTCGACCTTACGGAGCGTCGAGGCTTTCACGAGCCGCTTGAGGCCCGCTTCGCCCAGTTTCCTTCCGAGCCAGAACGTAAATGCCGACCCGATCATGGATCCCGTGGTCGCCAGCAGCGCGTAGAACCAGAAGAGTTCCGGCTTTCGCGCCGTGAGGATGATCACGACGAAGTCGATCCCGAGTGGCAGGAAGAAGACCACGGACGCGTCGAGGGCGCCCATCAGCAGCAGGCCGCCCGGTGTCAGGAAGTAACTTAAGAGGGAGTTGAAAATGGTTCTCATCAGCTGGCAGGCGGCATCCAAGCAAAGCGGGGGCCGCCGGCCAGGTGGCAAGATAGCGGTTGGAGCACATATGAGGAGCCTGACGCTCATCGCGGGCGCGTTAGTGGTCGCGATCACGATCAACCAGGGGACGGCCGTGGACCGGATTGCCGAGGATTACATCAAGCTCGTGCTCGCGATCGGCCAGCACGACAGCGATTACGTGGACGCCTATTACGGGCCGCCGGAATGGAAGAAGGGCGTGGACGCCGCGAAGGTGCCGCTCGAGGCGCTGACGACACATCTCGCCGGCCTGACCGCGGCCCTCGACGAAGGAACCAGAGCCTGCTGACGAGCTCTGCGCGATTGCGCCTGCAGTACCTGCCGTCGCCAGGTCGCGTCCGCCTCCGCCCGCGTGAGAATGCTCCGCGGTGAGCGGCTGTCGTTCGACGAGGAGTCGAAGGCGCTCTACGACGCGACCGCACCGACGCTGCCGGAGTCACACTTCGCCGAGGTCCTGGCGCAGCTCGAGAAGCGCTTCCCGGGGAAAGGGCCGCTGGTCGAACGCTACGACGCCTGGCGGCGGGCCTTCGTGATTCCGAAAGAGAAGCTCGATCCGGTCTTCAAGACCGCCATCGCCGCCTGCCGCGAGCGCACGGTGAAGCACCTGCAACTGCCGAAGGAAGAGAGCTTCACGGTCGAATACGTCACCGGCAAGTCATGGAGCGGCTACAACTGGTACCAAGGCGGGTTCCGCAGCCTGATCCAGGTGAACACCGACCTGCCGGTCTACGTCGACCGCGCCATCGACCTCGCGTGCCACGAAGGCTATCCGGGCCACCACGTCTACAACGTCCTGCTCGAGAAGCACCTCGTGAAGGATCGCGGCTGGATCGAGTTCACCGTCTATCCGCTGTTCTCGCCGCAGTCGCTCATCGCCGAAGGCACCGCCAACTACGGGATCGCGGTCGCGTTTCCTGGCGCGGAGCGTGTGGCGTTCGAGCGCACGGTGATCTTCCCCGCCGCAGGCATCGACCCCGCGCGCGCCGCGGAGTACTACGAGGTGCAGGCCCTGGTCGATAAACTCGCCTATGCCGGCAACGAGGCAGCGCGCCGGTATCTGAACAAGCAGATCGACGCCGCGCAGGCCGCCGCATGGCTCGAGAAATACGCGCTGATGCCGCGAGCCCGTGCCGAGCAGCGCGTGCGCTTCTTCGACCAGTACCGGAGCTACGTCATCAACTACAACCTCGGCAAAGACCTCGTGGCTCGTTACATCGAGTCCAAGGCCGGGGCCGACCCGTCGCGCCGATGGCAGGAGTTCGGCAAGCTGCTCTCGTCGCCCCGACTGCCCTCCGGGCTTCGCTAGGAGCGCCGCGTGCCAAAGACCTGGCTCGACATCGTCGACGAGCTCTACCAGGGGTCGTGGAACGACGAACCTGCGCGGTTCCGGTCTCCCTTCGCGTTCCGCGGCGTGTCTTCCGGCGAACACAGCCTCGACAGCAGCCTCGTGCGCCTGGCGCGGCGGACGCGGCGGACGTGGGGCGTCTCGAGAGCGCTGCTGCGCAACTTCCGGAAGTACGCGCGCGGCCATGCCGCAGGCCGGACTCGGTGTGGGACTGGCTGGCGCTTGGCCAGCATCGCGGTCTTCCGACGCGGCTCCTCGACTGGACCTACTCACCGCTCGTGGCGCTTCATTTCGCCACGGAAGATCCGGTCGAGTTCGACCGCGACGGCGCCGTCTGGTGCGTGAATTTCGTCGAGGCGAACCGGCTGCTCCCGCGGCGGCTACAGAAGATCCTCAAGGATGAGGGATCCGATACGTTCACGGTTGAAATGCTGGCGCCCGTTCAAGAGCCTGCGCGACTTCGACGAGTTGAGTCGCGAGCCGTTCGTCGCGTTTCTCGAGCCGCCGGCGCTCGACGAGCGCATCCTGAACCAGCTCGCGCTCTTCTCCCTGATGTCGACTCCGTCCGGCCTCTTCGAGGAGTGGATGCAGCAGCATCCACAACTGTGCCGCAAGGTCGTCGTTCCCGCGCGATTGAAGTGGGAGATCCGCGACAAGCTCGATCAGGCGAACGTCAACGAACGTGTGTTGTTCCCGGGCCTCGACGGCTTGAGCCGCTGGCTCGCGCGGTACTACACGCCCATCGAGGCGGGCGGCGAGGAAGTCGTCGAGATCACGCCCGACACCGCCGTGCGCGACAAGACCGCGGCGCGTGCACGGCACCGCCGATCGACACGATGATCGCGATAGAGATTTCGCAGCCCGGGCCACCCGACGTGCTGCGTGCGGTCGAGCGTCCTCGCCCCCAGTTCGCGACGACGAGGTGCTCGTCAAGGTCATCGCCGCCGGAGTGAATCGTCCCGACATCATGCAGCGGCTCGGCAAGTACCCGCCGCCACCGGGAGCGTCAGACATCCCAGGTCTCGAAATCAGCGGCGAGGTCGTCGATGCCACCGGTGCAGGGCGCTGGAAGGTGGGGGATCGCGTGTGCGCGCTGGTGGCTGGCGGCGGCTATGCGGAGTTCTGCGCCGCGCCCTCGGTCCAATGCCTGCCCATTCCTTCGGGCATGGACCTCGTCCATGCAGCCGCCGTGCCGGAAACGTTCTTCACGGTGTGGACCAACGTGTTCCAGCGCGGCAAGCTGCAGCCGGGGGAAACACTGGTCGTGCACGGCGGCACCAGCGGCATCGGGACGACGGCGATTCAGTTGGCGAAGGTGTTCGGCGCGACGGTGATCGCGACGGCAGGATCGGATGACAAATGCGCCGCCTGCGTCCGCCTCGGGGCGGCGGTGGCGATCAACTACAAGACGACCGATTTCGTCGCCGCGATCCGAGAAGCGACCGGCAGTCGTGGCGCCGACGTCATCCTCGACATCGTGGGCGGCGAGTACGTCTCTCGCAACATCGAGTCTCTCGCGATGAACGGCCGTCTCGTGCAGATCGGTCTCATGGGCGGGTCCCGCGCGCAGGTGGATTTCCGGGCGGTGCTCCAGAAGCGTCTAACGCTGACTGGGTCGACATTGCGGGCACGAACGGTCGAAGAAAAAGGCGCTCTCGCCAGCGAGCTCGAATCGCAGGTCTGGCCGTTGCTCGCATCAGGCGCGGTCCGTCCCGTCGTTCACGCCACCTTCCCGCTCGCGCGTGCCGGCGACGCCCACCGCATGCTGGAGTCCGGAGACGTCATCGGGAAGATCGTGCTGATCGCCGAATGATGGCGAGCGCCACGATGGCAGCTGTCAACGCGGCGACGATCACGTAGGGTTCCTGGCCGGGAACGGTCTCGTTGGGCAGGGTCGAAAACGACACCGATTGGATGGTGCGAGCGCACGCCGCGAGCACCGCCACTGTCGCCAACCGATGGGAAGACGGCGTTCGGTTGAGCAGTGACATCCCCGCCGCCGCATTGACCGCCGCCACAAGGGCGTGGAGGAGGAGCTCGACGCCCGACAGCCAGCCGCGATAGACGATCGTGGGAAGCACGGTCAGCGCCCGCAGGGCGAAGTTCAAGGGTTCCCAGGCGAGCAGCAGCACCGCGAGGGTCTGGATCACGTGGTTTCGCTGGCTGCCTTCCGCGTTCTCACTATTCCATTGTACGGGCGGGGTCGATGCAGTGGGGTGGCTTGCGGCGATTCTGAAACTCCGAACTCCGAACTCCGAACTTCGAAGCGGTTCTAAGTTTGAAGTCAGAACCAACTTCGTAATTCGGAATTCGGAGTTCGGAGTTTCTGAGTCGCCCGACTCACCCCATTGCCGATCCGAGCATCAACGCCTGGATAGGTCTGTGGTCGGCGGCGTGCGGTCGAGCGCTGCGGCGAGGTCAGCCAGGCGGATGAACTCGGCGCGGTAGCCATCCGCGTCTCTTCCCCGGTTCTCGCGGGCCAGCGACAGGACCTGGCTCCAGGTCGAGGAACCGCGATGCTCCGAGCGGCGCAGCAACATGCCGTACTCGGCGACGGCCGCCGCAAAACCCAGGTTCGCGGTCGATGTCTGGGCATCGTGGCGCACGGCGAACTCCAGCAGCTTGCTGGCGTCACCCGTCGGCTCCTTGTAGCGGACCTTCACGGTCATCAGCTCGGTCGTGTTGGTCGCCGCTGCCGGGACCGGTTTCGGCTGGAGGCTGGTACTTCAGCGGGTCGACCGACGCGGGCACCGTCCCGCCCGCCGGAACGATTTCGTAGAGCGCCGTGACGTTGTGCCCTGCGCCCATTTCGCCGGCGTCTTTGCGATCGTTGTTGAAATCTTCCTTGCGCAGCACACGGTTCTCGTAGCCGATCAGCCGATAGGCCGCCACGAAGCGCGGGTTGAACTCGACCTGGATCTTGACGTCCTTCGCCACCGTCACCAGCGTGGCGCCCGCTTCCGCGATCAACACCCGTCGCGCCTCCTGCAGCGAGTCGAGGTAGCTGTAATTCCCGTTCCCCTTGTCGGCCAGCCTCTCCATCGTCGAGTCCTTGAGATTGTTGTCGCCGACCCCCAGGACGGACAGGAAAATCCCGCGTTCGCGCTTCTCTTCGATGAGGCGAGTCAGCTCCGACTGGCTGGTGATGCCAACGTTGAAATCGCCGTCGGTCGCCAGGATGACGCGATTGATCCCGCGCTGGACAAAATTCTCGGTCGCCAGGTCGTAGGCGAGCTGGATGCCGGCGGCGCCGTTGGTGGATCCCCCGGCCTGCAGCTCGTCGATCGCACGATTGATCACGTCCTTTCGATCACCATGCGTCGGCCGCAGCGCCAAGCCACTCGCACCGGCGTAGACGACGATGGCGACGCGGTCTTCGGGACGGAGCGTGTCGACGAGCATCTTCATCGCCTGCTTGATCAGCGGAAGGCGATTCGTGCGGCATCATCGAGCCTGACACGTCGAGCAGGAACGTCAGGTTGCGCGGCGGGGTCTTCTCCTGGCGGATCGGCGCCGCGTGCAGGGCAACCAGCGCGAGCTTGTGCTGCGGGTTCCACGGTGCGGGGCCGAGCTCGGTGGTCACCGACACCGGTGCGCCGTTGCGCGGCGCCGCGTAGTCGAACTTGAAGTAGTTGATCAGCTCCTCGATCCGTACGGCGTCCGCGGGCGGTAGGCGGCCTTCGTTGAGGAAGCGCCGCACGTTCGCATACGACGCCGTGTCGACGTCGACCGAGAACGTGGAGAGGGGATGTTCGACGACGTCGCGGAACTTGTTCTCGTTGATCTCGGCGTAGGACGCGGTCTCAGCCGGGTCTCGATAGGTCCGAATTCCGCTCACCAGGCCGTCTACCGTCAGCGACGAAGTTCCTGGCGGTCGGGGGCCTGACGGCGGCCGTTGCCCGCGCGTCCGCGCCGCCGCGGCCGGCGCTCGGAAGTCCGTTCACGACGGCAGATCGCGGCCGCGACTTTGCGTCTGGATGACAACCGTCTCAGCGATGTCGCCGATCTGCAAAGTGATGCGCAGGGACGGAACCGCGGTGGTCCGCACCTCGATCGGAATCACCGACGTTCGAAATCCCGCGAGCGACGCCCTGATCTCGTAGGTCGCCGGCCGCGACCCCCGCGAACGTCCAGGCGCCCTGTGCGTCTGACACCGTCTGCCGTGGAGCTGTCGAGCCCTGCCGCAACTGCACCGTGACGCCAGGGACCGCCTGCCCGGCCGGGTCCACGGTCGTCCCGCTGACGCTAACTCCTTGAATTCCGGCCGCATGGCTCACTTCGGTTGGCGGTCCGGCAGGCCCAAGAAGCACGACAAGACAGCAATCAACAGCGTCCGCATTACAGGCATCAGATCCTCCCAGCTTTCACCACAGTTAGACACGCGACCCCCGTTTTTGGTCGTCACGGGCCATCCAACCTTTAGAACGAGGTCGCGACCGGTTTCTTGCAGGGAGTTCGGAATGAGGAGGGATGCCGGGTCTGAAGACCCGGCGCTTACACGTCGAGTTCTTCGGCTTCTTCCGCGCGTTCCATGATGAAGCGGAAGCGCGCCGACGGGTCTTTGCCCATCAGCTCGTTGATGACGCGGTCGGTGATGATCTGGTCGGAGATCTCGACGCGCAGGAGCCGGCGGGTGCGCGGGTTGAGGGTCGTTTCCCAGAGCACCTTCGGCATCATTTCGCCGAGCCCCTTGAATCGCGTGATCTCGGGATGGCTGCGTCCGTTGCCGTGCAGCTTCAGGATCCGATCGCGGTGCGCGTCGTCCAGCGCCCAGTACGTTTCCTTGCCGATGTCGATGCGGTAGAGCGGCGGTTGCGCGAGATAGACGCGGCCGTTGGCGATCAACCCCGGCATGTGCCGGTAGATGAAGGTCAGGAGCAGCGTGGCGATGTGGTGGCCGTCGGAATCCGCGTCGGCGAGGATGATGATCTTGCCGTAGCGGAGCCGGGCCGGATCGAAGTTCTTGCCGAGGCCGCAGCCGAGCGCGGTCACCAGGTCCGAGAGCTCCTTGTTCTCGAGCACCTTGGCCACCGACGCGCTCTCGGTGTTGAGCACCTTGCCGCGCAGGGGCAGGATCGCCTGGGTCCCGCGGTCGCGTCCCTGCTTGGCCGAGCCCCCGGCCGAGTCTCCTTCGACGATGAAGATCTCGCTGTCTTCGCGACCTGACGAATTGCAGTCACTGAGCTTGCCGGGAAGCGTCAGGCGCGAGGAGGTCGCCGTCTTGCGCGCGACTTCCTGCTGCGCCGCGCGGCTCGCCTCGCGGGCGCGCGCGGCGAGAATGATGCGCGCGACGATCGACTCGGCCACGTGATGTTGGTGTTGAGCCAGTGCTCGAGCGCCGGGCGGATCGCGGAATCGACCGAGGCCATCGCTTCGGGATTGTTCAGCCGGTCCTTCGTCTGCCCCTGGAACTGCGGTTCCTGGAGGAACACGCTGAGGACGGCGACGAGCCCCTCGCGGATGTCTTCCGCCGTCAGCGTCACGCCTTTCGGCGAGAGGTTGTGCGTGTCGATGAAGTTGCGCACCGCCTTGCCGAGCCCGGCGCGGAACCCGTTCTCGTGCGTGCCGCCAGATCCGGTCGGGATGCCGTTGACGTAGCTGCGCACGTGCTCGTCGGTCGACTGGGTCCACTGCAGCGCGACGTCGAGGCGAACGCCGCCGTCCTCGCCGTCGTTTCGAATGCGCGAATGGCGCTTCGTGCACCGGCGCCGCCGATGCGCTCGCGCAGGATCGTCTTGAGGTAGTCGGCGAGCCCTTCGCTGTGCTGGAAGACGTGCTTCTCGTTCCGCGTCTCGTCTTCGAACGTGATCTTGCACGCCCCTTGTGCAGGTAGCTCGACGACCTCGAGCCGCTGCTTGATCGTGTCGGGATCGAACTCCACCTTCGGGAAGATCGTCGAGTCGGGCCGGAAGAAGACCGTCGTCCCGCTGCCGCGTGCGGCGCCGACCTTCTTCAACGCGCCGACCGGTTGCCCCTGCTTGAAGCGCATCTCCCACTGCGCGCCGTCGCGGCGCACGGTGGCGACCAGCTCCTTCGACAGCGCGTTGACGACGCTCGCACCGACGCCGTGCAGGCCGCCGGACGTCTTGTAGTTGCCGTGCTTCGAACTTGCCGCCGGCGTGCAGCGTCGTGAAGATCACCTCGATCGCGCTCTTCTTCGTCTTCGGATGCTTGTCGACCGGAATGCCGCGCCCGTCGTCGGCAATCGTGATCGACGACCCGTCTTCGTGCAGCGTGACGATGATGTTCGAGGCATGGCCGTTCATGGCCTCGTCGATCGAGTTGTCGAGCACCTCCCAGACGAGATGGTGCAGGCCGGTGGCGCCGACGCCGCCGATGTACATGCCCGGACGCTTGCGGACCGGCTCGAGGCCTTCGAGAACGGTGATGTCTTTTGCTGTGTAGGTTGCCATTAAGGGGATCGCCCGATGTTACTCGGTGCCGCGCCGCCGTGGAAGATGCCTGATCCGGGCGGCGGTGCTCGAATCAGCAGTGGGGTCACTCGGGCGACTGTGAAACTCCGAACTACGAACGCCGAACGCCGAACGATTCTTGAGGTGGGCTCGCTACGCTCGCCGTCTTTTTATGCCGGGTCTAAAGACCCGGCCCACAAGTACCCGTGGTCGTAGGCCGGGTCTTTAGGCCCGGCAACGTTCGGCGCATCTCGTTGCCGCTCGGCCTGTAGAATGTCGGGATGACTCGACTCCTGGCGCTGACGCTCGTTCTCTCGGCAACCGTCTCGGCGCAGCGGCCGACCGACATCGTCAAATGGACGGCGGAGGGGCCGGCGGCCGGTGTGCGCGCCGGGGAGGTTGCGAAGATCAACCTGACCGCGAAAGTCGAAGACGGCTGGAAGCTGTACGCACTCTCGCAGCCCAAAGGCGGCCCGATCCCGCTCGCCATCTCCGTCGGCAAGGGTGCGCCGTTCACGTTGACAGCCCGGCAGATCGTGGCGCCGGCGCCGAAGGTACAGAAAGACGAGCTCTTCTCCGGGGGCAACACGCAGTACTACGAGGAGGCGGTGTCATTCGTGCTGCCCGTTGCCATGCCGAAAACGGCCGCGCCGGGGGAGCAGACCGTACCGATCGACGTCACGTTCCAGGCCTGTGGCAAAGAGCTCTGTCTCCGCCCGTTCACGCAACGCCTCGACGTCAGGATCTCCGTCGTCAAATAGCCGCACGGCCCGAAAGGGGGCGCAATGACCGCTGTCGCGATCGTCGTTCTTGTGCTGACGGTTCAGGCACCCGCATCGCCGCCCCCGAAATCGCCGCAGGACTGTCTCACAGCGGGCCGTGCCCTGCAATCGAAGCGGTTGAAGGAGCTCGGCAGGACGACTAACGAGACGCTGCAGCAGGTCACGAAAGAGCGCGTCGCCATGCTGCAGGAGTGCCTGGTTCCCTTCGCACTCGACACGACCCCGATCGAGCAATTGCCATCCCTCGTCGCGGCGCGCATCGAGGCGCAGCAACCCGAGCTCGCCAAGGACGCACTTTCGCGCGGACTCGCCAATACGTCCGCGTCGGTCGCCCAGCGCGGAAGCCTTCTCGCGCTCGCCGCGCGGATGAACTGGTCTCCCAACAAACTCGAACGTTACGGGATCGCCGAGAAGTACGTCGATCAGCTCGATGCCCTCGGTAGCGAGGTGATCGAACACAAGCTGTCCGCCCATTCCTGGATGAACGGCGTTTACAGGGGTGACGACATCGACAGCGGCATCATCAAGCACTCGAATTGGTTGATCGAGACCGGCCGCACCCTGTCTCCGGAATTGCGCAAGAAGTACGGCGGCTCGATCGTTGCGGCCTACGTGAACCTCGCCGAAGCGGTTGCCGGACACGGTGAGAATTCGCGGGCGATCGAACTTCTGAAATCAGCCCAGACAGACTGGCCCGACCACGCCAGCCGCGTGGAAGACACGCTCGCCCGCTATCTCACCGTCGGAACCGACGCACCTTTGGTCGTTGGCGATCGCTGGCTGAATCGTGAAGGCACCGCGCCACTCGACCTCAAAGGAAAGGTGACGTTGCTGCAGTTCACCGCGCACTGGTGCGGGCCGTGCAAGGAGAGCTACCCGGGCATGAAGCGCCTCGAGCAGCGCTTCGGGAAAGAGCCATTTCAGATCGTGTTCTTTACGCAGCTATACGGTTATTTCGGGACCGAACGGGATCTGACACCCGACCAGGAAACCGAGCGTGACCGGAAGTACTTCGCAGACTACGGATTCCGGATCCCGATCGCGATCGGTCAGCGCCCGGTCGAAGAAGCCTACAAGGTCGGCGGCATTCCTCAGATCAACGTCATCGACAAAGCCGGAAAGATCCGGCTCGTGATGGTCGGCTACGACGATGCGAACGAGGAGAAGCTCGCGGCGTTCATCCGGTCGCTGCTCGCGGAACGGCAGCCCTGAAGGGCTGCGGCTACACCGTCGCTTTCTTCAGGATCGCGATCTGGCCGGCGTGATACACGTCGTGCTGCACGATGCCGTGGAGCAACTCGTAGTAAGTCGGGGCGATGCCTTCGTGCCGCGGATCGTTGGTCGGCTCGAAAAGGCGAGGCTCTCCCAGGTCGCGCACGGCAGACACGAGCAGGCGATGGGCGAGCTCCAGGCGCTCGACCGCCTCACGCCAGGCGGTCGGGGTCGCCTCGCCGGCGGCCGGCCAATCCCCTTCCGGCGGTTCGCCGGCTGGTGCGCCCGACAAGCGGTGACGCGTCTCGTTCTTCCAGGCCGCGATGTGCAGCACCAGTTCCCAGATGCTGTGCGCACCCCCGAGCGGCTTTGCGGCCGCCTGCTCGTGATTGATCCCGTGCAGGATCTTCTGGAGCGGAGACCCGTGCCACGGTTCTCCAGAGTGCTCGCGCTCGAGCAGGTCAATGATGCGGTTGATTTCGTTCATGCCTATTCGAGGAGAAGAGCTCCCGGGATCCTCGACCAGTTCCTTGACGCGAACCAGGAACCGCACGGCCTCGGAGCCGTCGACGATGCGGTGGTCGTAGGTGAGCGCGGTGTACATCATGGGCCGCAGCACCACCTGGCCGTTGACGCCGACCGGCCGTTCCTTGATGGCGTGCAGACCGAGGATGCCGACCTGCGGCGGGTTGAGAATTGGCGTGCTGAGCAGCGATCCAAACACGCCACCGTTGGTGATCGTGAAGGTGCCACCCTTTAGGTCGGCCAGCGACAACGACCCGTCCTCAGCGCGCTTCGCAAAGTCGCGGACCTGGGCTTCGATCTCGGCGAAGGACCGCTGGTCGGCGTCACGCAGCACGGGAACGACGAGGCCCTCCGCCGCTCCGACGGCGACGCCGATGTCGTAGTACTGCTTCAGGACCATCTCATCCCCCTGGATCTCGGCGTTGAGCCGGGGGAACGCTCGCAGCGCGCCGACGACGGCCTTGACGAAGAACGAAGTCAGGCCGAGGTTGATCCCATGGCGCTCCTTGAAGGGTGCCTTGTGCTTCTCGCGAAGCGCCTGCACGGCCGACATGTCCACCTCGTTGAAGGTGGTGAGCATCGCGGCCGTGCTCTGCACTTCCACCAACCGCTTGGCGATCGTCGCGCGCCGCTTCGACATGCGTTCGCGGGTCTCTGTGCGGTTTCCTTCTTCGCGGCGCTCGGGTATGGCGGGCGTTTTGACGTCCGCCTTCGCGCCTTGTGCTTTCGGTGGAGGCGCTTCGGCGAGATTCGGCGCCTGCGGCGCCGAACCTGAGCTCTTAATCGACGCGTGCTCGACGTCGCGCCGCATGACGCGGCCGGCGTCGCCGCTGCCCTTCACCTTTGAAAGATCGACGTCTTTTTCTTCAGCGGCCTTTCGGGCGGTGGGCGTCGCGCGCGTCTTTGCAGCACTTGCTGGCGCAGCGTCCTTAGCACCCTCAGGCGCAGCACTCCCAGCACCCTCGCGCGAAGCAGCCCCAGCACCCTCTTGCGAAGCCGCCCCCGCACCCTCCTCGATAGTCCCGAGCACGTCGCCGACCTTCACATCCGCGCCGTCGGTGTGCGCGATGCTCTTGATGACTCCGGCGCTCGGCGACGGCACTTCTATATCGATCTTGTCGGTCTCGAGCTCGACGAGCGGATCGCCGGCCGCGACGCTGTCGCCCTCTTTCTTCAGCCACTTCGCGACGCGCGCGTCGACGATCGACTCGCCTACTTCAGGAACGACAATATTCACAGCCATTGATGATCTCAGTAGCCCTCACACCGCGCCCCCTGAGGGGCTTCCTACAGCCGGTCCGCCTTGAACCGGCCTGCCTTGAACCTTCCGCCTTCCGCCCTTAGACCTTCCGCCTTTGCCTTCTCCCTTTTCCCTTTTCCCTTTATCCCTTGGCGGACGTCAATGTCGCATCCTGTTTCGCCTTCTGCGCCGTTTTCCCGCCCGCCCCGGCCGCGGCGCCGAACGCCTTGTCGACGAGGATCTGCTGATTGGTGGCGTGTCGCGCGGCAGAGCCTTCTGCGGGGCTCGCGCTGCGCGGGCGCGCCACGCGGCGCACGGCGCGGCTGCCGGCGAGCTCGATGAGGTGCGGACGAATGAAGTCCCACGCCCCCATGTTCTCGGGCTCTTCCTGGACCCACACGACTTCCTCGGCGTTCGGGAATCCGTCGAACATGGCGCGCAGGTCGCGCATCGGCACCGGGTAGAGCTGCTCCAGCCGGCAGATCGCGACGTCCGTCCGCGCCGCGCGGTGCTCGCTCGACATGAGATCCACGTAGACCTTCCCCGAGCAGACGAGGATGCGGCGGATGTCTTTGGCGCGCGTCATCGCGTCGGCGTCCGGGATCACCAGGCGGAAGCGTCCCTCGGCGAGCTCGCGCGGCGCCGAGGCCACCATCTGGTGCCGCAACAGGCTCTTCGGCGTCAGGACGATGAGCGGCAGCGGATCGATGGACAGCAACGCCGCCTGCCGTCGCAGCAAGTGGAAGTACTGCGCCGCCGTGGTGCAGTTGGCGATGCGCATGTTGATATCGGCGGCGAGTTGCAGGAAGCGCTCCGGCCTGGCGCTCGCGTGGTCCGGTCCCTGGCCTTCGTGCGCGTGCGGGAGCAGCAGCACCAGCGACGGGCGCAGCCCCCACTTGCCGCGGCCCGACACCAGGAACTCGTCGATCATCGTCTGCGCGCCGTTGATGAAGTCGCCGTACTGCGCCTCCCAGATGACGAGGCGCGACGGCTCCTGGATGTTGTAGCCAAACTCGAACCCGATCAGCGCATTCTCGGTCAGCGGACTGTTGTGGATCTCGAACGCCGCCTTCGCCTGCGGCAGCGTCTGCATCGGCACGTGCCGCGCGCCCGTTTTCGCGTCGTTGAACACCGCGTGCCGATGGCTGAAGGTGCCGCGCTCGACGTCTTCGCCGGTCAGGCGGACGCTCGTGCCGTCGGCAAGGATCGACGCCAGCGCGAGCTCCTCCGCCGCCGACCAGTCGACCGTGCGTTCGTCTTCCGCATCGAGGATCGTGGGACGCTTCTCGCGCACCCGTTCGAGCTTGCGGTGGATGGTGAAGCCGTCAGGCAGCCGCACGAGCGAGGCGTTCAGCTCGCGCAAGACGGTCGAGCGGCACCGCCGTCTGCCGCCTTGGTCGCGGCGCCCGCCGGCGGGTCTTCCGGTTGCGGCTCGACGTAGTCCTGCTCCGGCTTCAGACTCCTCCATCGTCTGCTGAAGCGTCGCCATGTGACGGCGGACCATCTCGTCGGCCGCCTGCTGCGTCGATGACGCCACGCTCCACGAGCGTCTTCGCCCACAACTCGCGGACGGTGGGATGCGCGGTGATCTTCTGATACATCACCGGCTGCGTGAACGCCGGCTCGTCTCCCTCGTTGTGCCCGTGGCGGCGGTAGCCGATCAGGTCGATGAGGAAGTCGCGCTTGAACTGGTGGCGATACGAGATGGCGAGCCGCGCCGCCGCGACGCAGGCCTCCGGGTCGTCGGCGTTCACGTGCACGATGGGGATCTTGAAGCCGCGCGCGAGCCCGCTCGCGTATGACGTGCTGTATTCGTCGACCGCGTCGGTGGTGAACCCTAGCTGGTTGTTGACAATGATGTGGATCGTGCCGCCAGTGTTGTAGCCCGAGAGACGCGAGAGGTTCAGCGTCTCGGCGACTACGCCTTGTCCGGGGAACGCGGCATCGCCGTGAATGAGGATCGGCACCGAATGGCCCGGATCGAAGCGCGGCGCGCCCGCGCCATCCACGAACGTGCCGGCCGCCCGCGCCATGCCGAGCACGACCGGATCGACCGCTTCGAGGTGGCTCGGGTTCGGCGGCATCGACACGACGACGTCCATCTCGGCGCCGCCCTTCATGGCGCGGCGCGCGCCGGCGTGATACTTGACGTCGCCCGTCCACGACATGTCTTCCGCGAACGCCTTGCCGAGGATCGGTTCCTTGAACTCCGCGAGGATCTGCGCGTACGGCTTGTTCAGCACGTGCGCCATGACGTTCAGCCGGCCGCGGTGCGCCATGCCGATCAGGATGTGGCGGATGCCGGACTCCGCCGCGTCGCCGATGATCTCGTCGAGCACCGGCACCAGCATGTCGAGCCCTTCGATCGAGAAGCGCGTCTTGCCGGGGAACGTCCGGTGCAGGAAGCGCTCGAATACCTCGACCTGCGTCAGCCGATCGAGCAAGGCGACGGGATCGATCGGGTCGGTCGGGCGCGCGATAGCGTCCGCACTCGACCGCCTGGCGCAGCCAGTTGCGCTCCTCCGGCACGAATACCTGCGCGAAGTCGTAGCCGGTGGTCGAGCAATAGACCTTCCGGAACGTCTCGACGACTTCCTCCATGTTGCTGGCGTCGTCGCAGAGAGCGGTGAGGTGACCAGGGAATCCGGCAGCGCGCGGAGGTCTTCGTTGGTGATGCCGTGTCGCTCGGGCTTCAGGGTCGGATCGCCGGGAGGCGCGTGCCGAGCGGATCGAGCTGCGCCGCGAGATGCCCGTAGCGGCGGATCGACTGCGCGAGATTCACCGCGCCGATGGCCTTGTGAACCGGGAACTCGCCCGAGAGGGCACCGGCGCTTCTTCCGCCGGCGGCGTCCACTGCTCGAACAACGCACGCGTTCCGGCATCGACAGACGGCCGGATCCTGCCGGTACTTCTCGTACAACTCGAGCACGTACCCGCGGTTCAGCCCGGTGAAATCCCCCCAACTCGGCATATCCCTATAATCCTAACTCGCAACCCCGATGAAGCTGCTTTTCCTCGTCCTCCTGACCCTCGTCTCCACCTGCGACACCGCGTTCGCGCAGGCCGCCGCCACGCGGACGCGCCTCCGCGAAGAGTCGTTTCAAAGCTCTGCACTGCGCGGACGATGAAGTACCGCGTGCTCGTGCCGGAGGACTACGACGCCTCCCAGCGTCGCTATCCCGGTGCTCTACCTGCTGCACGGACTGACCGGCGACTACACGGACTGGACGACGCGGACGAATCTGTGCGGAGTACACCCGCACGCTGCCGCTGATCGTCGTCATGCCGGACGGCGAGAACCAGTGGTACACGAACGCCGCCGACGGCAGCGCGCGGTTCGAGGACTACATCGTCACGGACCTCCCGGCCGACGTGGTCGCAGAAGTACCGCACGGTGAATTCGCGCTACGGCCGCGCGATCGCGGGGTTGTCGATGGGTGGATACGGCGCGCTGAAGCTGGCGCTGAAGCGTCCGGCGCAGTTCGCCGTCGCCGGGAGCTTCAGCGGAGCGTTCGGCGTGACACGTCGAAGGGGAGCTCGAGCAGATGATCGGCGTCGCCAAAGCGAGCGCACTGACGGCGAATCTTCGGGCCCGCCGGAAGCGACACGCGAAAACAGAACGACGTCTTCGCGCTCGCCGCCGCGATGAAGCCGGCCGGCGCGCCCCTACATCTACATCGACTGCGGCACGCAGACGGCCTGATCGCGTCGAACCGCGACGTCGTCGCGGCGCTGCACAAGGCCGGCGTCGCCTACGAGTACCACGAGATCGCCGGCGGCCACAGCTGGGACTACTGGGACCGCCGAGTTCGTGAGTTTCTGGCGGTGTCTGATGAAGAGGCTCTCGAACTGACAGCCTCGCCGTTAAGGTGCGAAGGGTCGACGGGAGAAGGGAGAAGGGAGAAGGCAAAGGTCGGAAGGTGTAAGGACTAAGGCCTAAGGGCTGTCCTGTGCCTTGCGCCGTGCGCACGTATGACCGTCGCACTTCGCCCGTTTCCCTTTGCCCTTTAAGCCTTGTCCCCTTCTCACTCGTACCGGAGCGCCTGAATCGGATCGACGCGGCTGGCCCGCCAGGCGGGGCCCCAGGCCGGCGAGCGAGGCGACAGCGCCGAGGATCACGGTGACCATGGCGATCGTGAGCGGATCCGACGGCGTGACGCCGTAGAGCAACTGCGCAAGCGCCTTGCGACGCGAGCAGCAGCAGGCCGATCGCCCAGCGATCAGCCCGATCGCCGCAAGCCGGGCGACCTGCAGCAGCACGAGCCGCATGACATCCGACGCGCTCGGCGCCGACCGCCATGCGGACACCGATCTCCTGCGTGCGCGCCGTCACCGAGTAGGACATCACGCCGTAGATGCCGATGGCGGCGAGACCAGCGCCACGCCAGCAAAGATCGACGACAGCATCGCCGCGACCCGCTGCTGGAACGACGACGTGGCCACCGCCTCTTCCAGCGTCTGGATCGCGTAGACCGGTTGCTCAGGATCGATCGACGCCACAGCGGCGCGAACCGCGGGCACGAGCGACGCCGCGGGCTCCTGTTCCGAGCGGACGAGCAGGAACAGCTGGTTCCACGCGTCGCGCCCCTGCTCCATCGGGATGAACACCTCGGGACGCACAGGCGGAGCCGGCGCCGCTGTTCCGAGCGTCGCCAACGACGCCGACGATCTCGGACCAGGGGCCTTGGGAGGCGCCGCCTCGGCCGGCCGATCCGCACGCGCGCGCCGACCGGTTCCCTGCCGGCGAGGTAGCGCGAACGAACGCCTGGTTGACGATCGACGCGCGCCGGGGCGCGCCGGCAGCGTCTTCGGCGCCGAACGCACGTCCGCGCAGCACCGGCACTGCCATCGCCTTGAAGTAGTCGCGTGAGGCGATCGTCGTAGTTGGCTGTCGGCAGCGTCGCGTCGCTGGCGGCCGCACCCTCGACTTCGATCTGGCTCGATGAGAACACCAGCGGGCGGGAACTGCGACACCACGCTGCCGCCGCTGACACGCCGGGCGTCGCCTGCACGCGCTCGACGAGCTGCTCGAAGAAGGCGGTGATCGCTTCGCCCGTGCGGTACTTCTGCTGCGGCAGCGTCAACCGCATGCGTCAAGCACGCCCTTCGGATCGAAGCCGAGATCGGACGCCTGCAGGTTCAGAAAGCTGCGCAGCAGCAGCCCGGCGCCGAGCAGCAGCACGACCGAAAGGGCGATCTCGGCGACGACGAGACCCTGCCGCATGCGCCCGGCGGCGCGCCCGGCTGCCCGCTGCGCCCATCCGACTTGAGCGATTCGTGCGGATCGGTGCGCGCCGCGTGCAATGCCGGCAGGACCGCAACAGTCGACGCCGGCGAGAGCGGCGAGCAACGGCGCTCCACGCGAGCACGCGACTCGTTGAGTGACGCCTCCAGGCCCAGCATGGCGAACTGCGACGGGAATCAGCGCGCCGGCGAACGCGAGGCCCAGGTAGCGCGAGCAGCAGGCCGGCGACCGGCGCCGGCAGATCGCGAGCAGCAGTGCTCTCGGTGAGCAGCTGACGCGCGATGCCGCCAGCGGCCGGCGCCGAGCGCGAGACGCACCGCGAGCTCGCGCTGGCGCGTGCGTCGAGCGCGACAGCATCAGGTTCGCAAGGTTCGCGCAGGCAATCAGCAGCACGAATCCGACCGCGCCGAGCAACACGAACGCCGCCGGTCGCAGGTCCTGGAGCAGCGCGGCGGCCCATGGTGTCGCGGTCAGCCGCCAGCCTTCGTATTCCTTGTAACTCGTCCGCGCTCCGCCTGCTGCACCTGCGCGCGCGACGCGTGTCGAGCTCGGCGTTCGCGCGCTCGAGGCTGACGCGTCCGGCGCAAGCCGGCCGAGGACGGTGAACTGCCGCCCGTTACGCGGCATCTGCGAGCGATCGGCCGCCCAGGGAATCCAGAGATCGGTGCCGATCAGCACGAGTCCGGGGGGCATGACCCCGACGATCGCCGTGGCCTGCCCGCCGATACGGATCGGCGCGATTGAGGATCGCGGGGTCGCCGCCGAAGCGCGATTGCCAGAGGCGATGACTGATGATGGCGGCAGGTCGGCCCCGGGCGCGAGCTCCTCCTGCGTGAAGCCGCGCCCGAGTGCCGGGGGCAGCCGATCACCGGGAAAAGATCGTCGAGCAGGAACGCGGTGAACACGCGCTCGGGCACGTCTCCGCCCGACACGTTGCGGTTGCCGAGATCGAAAGCGGCAACGTGCGGAAGAGCGTCCGCTGCGCTTGATGTCCTCGTATTCTGCCGGCCGACAGCGCTTCGATGTAGGTCGTGTCGGAGGAGACCTTCGGAAACGTCACGCCGATCGCCGACCAGTCGATCGGGATCGGGATACGGGAACGGATGGAAGACGAAGCCGTCGAGCAGGCCGAAGATCAGGCTGTTGCCGCCGATCGCCAGCGCGAGCGACAACACCGCAATCGCGGTAAAGCCCGGGACGACGAATGAACTGACGGCACGCGTAGCGAACGTCCTGCACCGAGCGTTTCCATAAAACCTCTCCGTTGCGGTGGGGGAAGACCTGGAAGACCACGTCGGTAGCGCCGGCCAGGGCTGCCGAACCATGCACGCCAACGCTGGCGACCAGCCGACATGAACGCAGTCCGCGAGCAGGTGCCGCCACAGCCTGACCACGCCGGTCAATGCCCCGATGGCGCAACTCGACTCGCTCTTCGTCGAATGCCTCGAGCAGCTGCTCCTGGTACTGCCGCCTGAATGGCGCCGGGTACAGGTAGAGCAACAGCCCGTAGACGGCGTCTCACGCCAGGCCCCTTGCGCAGCTTCGGGTTGGCGCGGGCGTGATCGACGATCGTCGCCGAGCCGGCGGACCTCTTCGCGCAGCGCGCTCCACCGCCGAGCGGGTGAGCGCGTAGTAGCGGCGCTGCGCGGCCTGGCCGTTGGCCGGGCGCGCTCGGGCGCGCGCTCTTCGTCGATGAGCCCGCTGTCTGCAGCCGCTGGATCGCTTCGTAAAGGGTGCCCGGGACCGAGCCGGATGGCGCCGTCGGTGCGCTCCTCGACGTCCTGCTTGATGGCATACCCGTGCCGGCTGCCGTCAGCGAGCGCGAGCAGGATGTGGATGACCGGGAAGGGAAAGTGGCTTCACAACGTATCGTTAGACGATACGTCCGAGGCAAAAGTTTGCTCCCGCCTTCGACGCATGTCGACGCTATCGGCGAGGCAGGCGTGGCTTACTATCTGAGCTTCCGAACGCGTAGAGCGTGCTGAGCGTGCGCAGGTAGATCCGGCCGTCGACCAACGCGGGCGTGGCGTAGATGCGTCGCCGAGGTCGTTGATGGCCAGCGCCTTGAGCGTGCCGCCGGGGGGGAGCACGTAGACCTTCCCGTTCTCGCTGGCGATGTAGATCTTGCCGTCGCCGGCGACGGGGGACGCGTAGTAAGGTGTCGAGCCCGCCCTCGAGGCGGCCCTGCTCGATCAGCTCCCCCGTCTCCGGGTTCAGCATCGTCACCAGGCTGCCGCCGTCGTTGACCATGTAGAGGACGTTCTCGTAAATCAGCGGCGACGGCAGCTGCGGGATGCCGCGGTGGTACCTCCAGCGCACCGACTTCTCAGTCATGTCGCCGCTGCCGCCGAGGCGGATGGCGAGGATTCCGTTCTGCGAATCCATGGCCGCCTTGTAGTAGTCCCACTCCTCGCGATTCAGCGCTTTGTCGGAGTCGAGGTCGGCCAGCGCCAGCCCCATGCGCTGGGCGTTGTTTTTGTTGTCGGTCGGCATTTCGGCGGCCACGAGCTTTCCGTCTTTGTCTGCATCGTGCTTGGCGAACGCTTCGTCGGTCGTCATGATCGTGAGCTGACTTCCGGGGTTGTTCTGCGGTGAGCCGAAACCATTGATGTAGAGCGTGTCTCCCTTGATGATCGGCGTCGACTTCATCTCGAACGAGAGGCCGCCTACCCACCAGAGCTTCTTCCCGTCAGCGGGATCGTAGGCGGTCAAGAGGAACGAGCCGGGGAGCAGGATCTGAGCGCGGCCCGCCCTTGGGGGTCCAGACGATCGGCGTGCAATGTCCGCTCTTCGCTTCCGGACGCGCCGTGCGCCAGAGTTCCTTGCCGGTTTTCTTGTCCCACGCGCCGATGAAGGAGTTCGTGCTCTGGTCGAGCGGCAGGATCACCTTGTCGTCGACGATGATCGGCGAAGCGCCCATGCCGTAGATGTTGTTGAACGGCCCGAGCGGCTGCTTCCAGAGCTCCTTGCCGTTCACGTCGTAGGTGACGAGCCCGTAGTCGCCGAAGAAGACCGAGACGTGCTGGCCGTCGGTCGCCGCGGAGGCGGCTGCCGGATTATTGCGTTTGTCGAGTGTCTCGGTACGAACTGCGCGGCGCATTGCGCTCCCACAGCACCTTGCCGTTCGCGCGGTCCACAGCCATCGTGACGAGGTTCTGATCGCGCAGGCCGGTCAGGAAGATGCGGTTGCCATGGATGATCGGCGACGAGAAACCCTGCGGGAGGTCGACCTTCCAGACGACGTTCTTGTCTGGGCCGAATTCGGTCGGCAGTCCTTTGGTCGCAGAAATGCCGGAGCCGTTCGGCCCGCGAAATCGCGACCAGTCGGTGTCGGTCCCGGCGGCAATCCACGCGGTCGCCAGCAACAAGATGGTGGTGAACATCGCGCTAGTCTACTCGGTGCGGATCGCTGCTCGCTGCCGGGAACACTTGACCGCGCGGGGGGCTTAGCTTACATTGTAAGCACTGTGCCGGCGCCCACCCCGATCCTCGGCGAATTCGAGACTCTGCTGCTGCTCGCGATTCTTCATCTGCACGACCAGAAGCAGGAAGCGTACGGCTCGGCGATCCGCGACGAAATCGAAACGCGGGCACAGCGCGCCGTCCCACGCGGCTCGATTTACGTCACGCTCGACCGCCTCGAGGAAAAGGGACTGCTGACATCCCGTGAGGGTGAAGCGACGGCCGAACGAGGAAACCGGCCGAAACGTCTCTTCACGGTCACCCCCGCCGGCGTGCGTGCCGTCAAGCTGGCAGTCGGCGCGCTCACCCGCATGCAGCGCGGACTCGAAGCAGTGCTGGGGCGCCCATGATCCAGCGCGCCCTCTGGCGAGTCATCGAGTGGCGAGTCCGCCGCTCCGCGCCGGCGCACTCCCTGACGATCCTCGGCGATCTGTCCGAAGACTTCGCGCGGCGGCGCGCCAGTTCCAGCGCCTTGGCTTCCGCCCTCTGGCTCTTGCGCGAAACGCGGTCCGTCACCCGCGCCTATCGCGCGCACCGACATCGGACGCGCCTCATGCTCGGCGACGACGTCCGCCAGGCGTGGAAGCGGTTGATGTCCCGCCCGGCCACACCGCTGTTGTGCGCCCTCCTTCTCGCCCTGGCCACGGGCCTCTCCACCGCCATGTTCAGCGTCGTCGATGCACTGCTGCTCCAGCCGGTGCCGTTCAAGAATGCCGAGCGGCTCGTGAAGCAGACGTTGCACCGATCGGAGCCGGACGTGATGGAGGAGTGGCGTGCGAGCGGCATGTTCGAGCGAGTGGAGGCCGCACGCCTGGGCCCCTTCACTATTCAGCTCGAAGACGGTGCTGCCTGGCGAGGCACGTGGATAACGCCCGGCACGCTCGACCTGCTCGGCGTTCGCCCGGCGCACGGACGGATGCTCACCTCGCCGGTGGGTCCCGTGCCCGAGGTGCTGCTGTCGGATGCCATGTGGGCGGCCGCCTTTGGCCGGGACCGCACCGTGCTCGGACGCCGGATTCTTCTCGCCAAAGTCCCTGCGGTGGTCGTCGGGATCATGCCGGCGAGTTTTCAGTTCCCGAACTCCGCGACCGTGGCGTGGGCCTCATTCGAACCGTCAGCGGCGGATGTCGCGCCGGTCACGATCTTTGGACGACTCCGCCCAGGCATTCCCCTCAGCGATGCGGACGCACGGACCGCTGACATCGCTCGGCGCCTTGCCTACATCTCCCGCAGCTACCGCGGCGTGCCTCCATTCGAGCGCATGGGAGATGAACCGCTCGGCATCCTGACCCGTCGCGCACTATGGCTGCTGTTCGGAGGCGTGGCGATGGTGTTCCTCGTGCTGTGCGCCAACGTCAACAGCCTGCTTCTCGCACGGCTGGCTTCGCGGCGGCGGGAGTTCGGCGTGTGTGCGGCGCTTGGTGCCGCGCGGGGCCGCTTGATCAGGCAGACGATGGCCGAACACGGGTTCATCGGCATCGCCGGAGTGGCCGGTGGCCTCGGAGTCGCGTGGCTGCTCGTCTCGCGCGTGCCGCCAGCGTTTCTCGGCCAGACGCTGAATCCGATCGACATCGACCTGCGGGCTCTCACTGCGGCATCCGCCATCGGGTTCATCGCGGTGATGGGCGCCGGGCTGCTGCCCGCCTGGCTGGGCACTCGCAGCGATCCTATGGAGTCGCTGCGTCGCGCGGGATCGTCCGCAGCGGAGGGCACCGGTCGCGGCAAGGCGGGCATGCTGCTGGTGGTTTCAGAGATCGCCCTCGCCTGCTCGCTGCTCGTCGGTTCCGCCTTCCTGCTGCAGTCGTTTCGCAATCTCGTGGATGCGGATCGCGGCCTCGATGCGGCTGGCGTCATGCACCTGCGGCTCAGCCTGCGGGAGATCGCCCCGGTGGATCCCGTCCGCGCCAGGGTCGCGCGCGAGGAGACGTTGCGGCACGTGCAGACGGCCCGCGGCCAGGTCGTCGAAGCGGTCGCAACGGCGCTGTCGCAGTGGCCGTCGGTCGGCGCTGTCTCGTTCTCTCAGGAGTTGCCCCCAGTCAGCGGTGGTGGACGCGGCAATGTCAGGCGCAATGAAGAGGATCCCCTGGATCGAAAGCGACGGCTATCGCGTCGGGGCATCCTTCTTCAACGTCTACAGCATCCACCTGCGTCGCGGCCGCACGTTTGCGCCTGGGGATAGCGATGCAGAGGTCGTCATCGGCGAGCGCCTCGCCGGGATGTTGTGGCCCGGAATGGACCCGGTGGGGCAAACGTTCTCGATCGGTCGCTCAAAGGCCCGTCGCGTGATCGGGGTCGTGAACGAAATCTCTCTTCCGACGCTCGACCCCTCGCTCGACCGCCCGGAGTTCTATCAAGCGCTCGAACGCCACGCTGACGACGTGTACCTCAGTGTTCGCTGCCGCACCACCTGTCCCGAGGAGGCCGAGCTTCGCGCCCGCGTTGCCGCGGTGCATCCGGCTCTCATTCTGCGACCGGTCGCGCCGTGGGAACACCAGTACCAGCAGCATCTCCGCCTGCCGCGCGCGACCGCGGAGGTTGGGGGGCTGTTCGCCGGGGTCGCGGTGCTGACCGCCGCGGGGGGGCTGTTCAGCCTGCTCACCTACGTCGTCGGTCTTCGACGACGCGAGTTCGGGATTCGAACCGCACTCGGGGCGTCGCCGGGACAGATGAAGCGCCTCGTGTTCCGAGGCGCGGCGACGATCGTCGTCCCCGGCATCGCGGCCGGGGCGCTCGGCGGATGGTTCGTGGCGCGGTCGCTCGCCGCATTCCAGTACGGCGTCACGACTACGGATCCGGTGATCTGGAGCGGCGTGCTCGGCACGCTCGCGCTCGTATCGGCCGCGGCGGCGTGGCGCCCGGCCGTCGAGGCGATGCGCGTGGACCCCGTCCGCCTGTTACGGGAGGAATGAGAATGATGAGTTCAATCCTAGTGTCAGCGCTTTTGGCCCTGTCGCTGCCACTCGTGGCGCAACAGCCATCGACATCGAAGCCCATTTCTTACGAGAACTATTGCCAGATGGAGCGCACGGAGAAGCGGACGCTCTTCAAGTCGTTGCCGGCCGAGCAGCGCGCGCGGCTTGCACGCACGCACATGGAGCGATGGCGCGACGCGAACAAGGCGAAGTTGAGCGAACCGCAACTGGCGCTGCTGAAGGAGATGATCGCCGCGATCAGCCCGGCGATGTTCAACAGCGGCACCGAGGCGGAACAAGCGAAAGCCGAGGAGCTCATGGACGCGCTGGAAGCCCGCGCCGATGTGGTGTTCAGCAGGGATCAGTACCGCGCGCTCCGCTACGACGCCCCGTGCGCCAAGTAGCCGCTCTTCGCGCTTCGCGGTTCGCTCTTCGTAGGCCGGGTCTTTCTTGTCCACCGTAGCTTTAGCGAAGGCGGAAGACCCGGCAAGCGTCGCGGCTACTTCCCAGCAGAAGCGGGAAGCCGCTCGGTCAGAAGTGCTGCGGCGCGGGTCGCCATGAAACTGGCATCGTTGAAGCCGTTGGTCTTTTCGTACACGCTGTCGCTCTCTTCCGCCTTGCGCGCGGCTTCGAGCGCGGGCCTGAGGGCTTCATCGGCCTCGGCGTGCGTGACTTTGCACTTGAGATCGGCGACGACCGCCAGGGTCGCCAGGAAGTTCGCACGGCTCCCGACTGAGATCCGCTCGTGATCGCTGCGACTCTGTCCCACCCGGGTTCGGTCGCTCGCGGCGCGCTCGCGCAACTGCGCCGCATTCCCGCAGTTCACCGCGGCGGGGATGGCCGAAGAAGGCGCTTCCATGAGCTCGACGCTCACGGTCGACGGGCCATCACAGCCAGCGATCGACGCCAGGACGACCAGGGCGAGGAGCACAGGTGGCACGCGCATCACGCCTCCCTTCGTTGACTCACCACATTAGACCACCGGCGCAAGCACGAGGCGGCAACCGCGGAGGCCGCTGAAGGAGCGTCGGGGCTCGACGGTCCGGCGGCGCTATCGAGGCCCGAGCAAGATGGCTTCGTACGAACCCGCGCGCGCCGAGCGGTCGAAGAGGTCCTGCGCGTCGACGGCGCCCACCAGCCGGGCCGCGCGCGCGAGCTCCAGCAGCGCGGTCTCGCTGCTGCACTGAAAGAACATGGAGAAGTTGTAGCGGTCGCGCTGCTCGAAGAGCCGGCGCGCGTCGGCGAGGTGCTCCGGACCCTCGCCGGCACGCGTCAGGGCCGCCATCGCGGCGACGACGAGATACCCCCCGCCGAGCGCGTGATAACGCCCGTGCACGTGCGCGATCAGCTGCCTGAGGACGGTGGCCGCACCTGCATGGTCCCCTTGGTCGAGTGCGATTCGTGCGAGCGACAGGAGACCGATGCCGCGGAACGTGTCCCGATACATGTGGTCCGAGCGTTCGACGGCAGCGAGTGCCTCCATGCACACCGTGCGCGCGGCGTCGAGCCGTCCCTGGAGCCTGAGATACTCGCTCAGAAATACGCCGGCGCCCGCCGTGGGGCCCGGCACGTCCGAGTTCTCCGTCTCGATTGCCGCCCGTACGCACCAGGCCGCCTCCTCGAGCCGTCCCAGCGCGCAATGCGCCGCCGAGAGCCCGATCGACGCGAAGGGGTGCGGCTCGCGCTGCACCACCCGCTGGAAGAGCGGCACGGCGTCCGCCGGAGACCCGTGAAAGAGATGGAGGCACGCTTCGAAGTACCAGCCGTAGGGATTGGCCGGGTCGAGCGTCTGCGCGCGCCGCTCGGCGTCGATCGCCTCCGACGGACGTCCTTCACGCATGAGCGCGTATCCGAGCCAAATGTGCGGTTCAGCGATATGCGGGTCGGCGGCGATCGCGCGCCGTGCGTACGCCGCCGCGTCCCGCAACTCGTCGGCGTCGGTCGTGAACGTGAATCGCATCGCGTGGTAGGCCGCGAGACCGGCGAGCGCCGGCGCGTAATTCGGCTCGATCGCAATCGCTTTTTCATAGAGCTCTCGCGCCTGGTCGAGGCTCCCTTTCTCCAGCCGCTGCCACATGCGCCGTCCGCGCGAGAAGGTACTCGAACGCCTGCACGTCGCGCCCGCGGCCGGCCTCTGGCGAGGGGGGTGGTGTCCGCAGGTTCAGGGTCGCCGTCACCGCCTGCGACAGGCGGTCCTGCAAGTCGAATATCCCGTCGAGCGTCCCATCGAGCTTTTCGGCGGCCAGCGCGCGTCCCGTGGCGACCTCCATCAGCGTTGTCGTGAGGCGGATGGCGCCGCCGAGCCGCTGAAAGCTCCCCGACACAACCCATCGGCAGCCGAGCAGGCTGCCGATGGCGAGTGCGTCGGATGCCGAGCCAGCGCCGGCATCAGGCTGCGGGACGGCGCGCAGGACCTTTTCACGCGCAACGACGTCGAGGCCGGGCACGCGAACGAGATCGGCCGTCAGGCTGTCGGCGATCCCGCTGCCGATCCAGTCGTCCTGCGCCTGGCGGGAGAGATTGCGAAGATCGACGACCGCCAGCGTCTGCGGAAGCTCGCTTGAGGTCTCGCCGCTCGACACGGCTCTCAACTCTCGGAGCAGCGCTGACGCCGAGGCATATCGGGCCTCGCGGTCCTTCGACAGCGCCCGGCGCAAGACGGCATTGAGTGCGGTGGGCACGCTGCCCGACAGTGGCTCGGGATCGCGCGACAGAATCGCCGCGATCCGCGCCGCCGGCCCGGCGCCTGGGAATGCCGGCCGCCCGCTCACCATCTCGTAAAGGACGGCGGCGAGCGCGAACAGGTCCGAACGTTCGTCGAGCGGCTCGCCGCGAAGCTGCTCGGGCGACATGTAGCCGACGGTGCCGACGACACGATCCGCCGTCAGGTTCGTGAGCGTCCTAGCGCCGGAGTCGACGGTCGCCTTTGCGAGGCCGAAGTCCAACAACTTCGGCATGCCGTCGTCAGACAGCATGATGTTCTCAGGCTTGATATCGCGGTGCAGGACGCCCGCGGCGTGCGCGTGGTTCAGCGCCTCGAGAAGCATTGCGGCGGTGCTCAAGGCAGCGTCGGCCGGGAGCGGCCCCTTGTCGAGGCGCACGCGCAACGTGCAACCACGGACGAACTCCATCGCGATGTACGCCGTGCCATCGGCTGCACCCGACTCGAAGAAAGTCGCGATTGCCGGATGCTGCAGGCGCGCCCCATTTTCAGCTTCACGGAGGAGCCGCCGGCGCAGGTCGTCGTCGGATTCGCTGGCGACCGTCTTCAGCGCGACGACACGGTCGAGGGCGAGGTCGCGGGCAAGGTAGACCTTCCCCATTCCCCCGGCGCCGAGGAGGGCATCGATGCTGTAATGGCCGATCCTGCGGCCGATCATGGCGGCATGCTACCGCAGGCGCGAGAGGCGACGTTCGCAGGAATGGCCCGCCTGGACGTCCGGAGTGGAGGCTGGGCTCATGCTACGTTCACCGTATGAGGCTCCCTGCTGCCGTGCCCGAGATTCCCGTGGCCAGCATCGACAAGGCCGTTGGCTACTACGTGAAGATGCTGGGGTTTACCCACGACTGGGGCTATGAGAAAGATGGTGACATCGCCGGCGTCTCCAGGGGAGATTGCCGACTGTTCATCACGAATGCGGCCTTCCGCGAGGCTCACCGAAACTCCGCGCCGCTGCTCTTTTGGCTGAATGTGAACAGCAAGGCTGAAGTCGATCAGCTATTCGCGGAGTGGAAGGCTGCAGGGGCGAAGATCGTGTCCGAGCCGGCGGACAAGCCATGGAAGCTACGCGAATTCATCGCCGCCGATCTCGACGGCAACCAGATTCGCGTCTTCTACGATTTCCGGTGGGAGGAACAAGAGGGGAGCGCTCTCAAGTAGCCGCCGGCCCCAGCAGATCCCACTTGTTGCCTTCCAGATCGCGGAACACCGCAACCTGCCCGTAGGCCTCGGTGCGAGGCGGTGTCGTGAACTCCACCCCCGCGCCGACCAGTCGCGCGTACGCGGCATCAAAATCGTCAACGCGCAGGAACAATCCGACGCGACCCGCGAACTGTGCGCCGACCACCGCCGCCTGCTGCTCTCCATCGGCGCGGGCCAGCAGCATCCCGGTTTCACCTCCACGCGGCCGCACCACCACCCAGCGCTTCGGGCGCCCATCGTTCGTCGTCGAGGGCACGTCCTCGACCACCTCGAAGTCCATCACGTCGACGAAGAACCGGATCGCCGTGTCGTAGTCGCGGACGACGAGCGTCACCAGATGGAGATGTGCCATGTCAATCGCGCCGAGCGAGCTGGTTTCAGCACGCCCGACCTGAAGGTCGGGCCTACTGATCGAACGGCTTCGGCGCGTCCGGCAACGGCCAGATGACGCGCGTGAACTGGCCGCGCTGCAGGAGCTCGCGGCCCTTGCCGCCGCGCCCGGTGACCTCGTACTTCGTTGTACTGATGGTCTGCTCGGCACCGCGGCTCGTCTCGACGGTCATCAGGTCGCGGTCGCCGGTGGAGGCCATGAAGCCGAGCACGCGGTCCCCCTCTCCGAGCTTGATCAGGATGACGCCGCGGCCCGGACCAGAGAGGTAATTCACCTCGTCGGCCTTTGTGAGCATCGCGCGCGCCTCGCGCGTGGCGGCGATCAGGATCTCCTTGCCGGTCGACGTCGCGGCACCGACGAACTCGTGCCCTTCGGGCACACGTCCGAAGCGCCGGCCGGCGCGGGTGCTGGGCTCGACGAACGGTTCAAGGCTGAAGCGCAGGCTGTAGCCGTCGCTGGAGACCGCCACGGCGTGAACTGGCGGCGCGACGCCTTCCTTGCGGGTGGCAATGTCACCGACGACGCGCGGATCGAGACTCAGCGCGCCGACGATCCGCTCGCGATCCTTCAGCTTGAAGAAGCGCTGGATCGGCTCCCCGTAGCCGGTCGACGCGGGGATGTCGATGATGCGCGACGTGTAGGCGACACCGAAGTTGCTGAAGAACACCACCGAGGCGCGCGTGCTGCCGGGCAGCACGGCCATCACCTGGTCCCCTTCGCGCACGCGCGTGGAGGTCACGTCCTTCACTTCCTTCTGGCGCTTCACCCACCCGTCGCGCGACACGACCACGACGTTGTCTTCTTCGACGATGAAGTCTTCGGCGGTGTATTCCGCCTCACCCTCGTCGCTGGCGATCTTCGAGCGGCGCGCGTCGCCGTACTTCTTCTGGATCTCTTCGAGCTCGACCCGGACGATGTCCCAGCGGCTGGTTTCGTCCTTCAGGAGGGTGTTGATCTGGCGGATCCGGCGGCGCTTCTCCTCGAGCTCCTTGCGGATGATGAGGATCTCGAGCCGCGCCAGGCGGTAGATCTTGAGCTCGAGGATCGCGTCGGTCTGCTCGGCGTCGAGGTCGAAGCGCTTGATGATCTGCGCGGCGGCGTCTGCCTTGCCGTCCGACTTGCGCACGATCTTCAGGATCTCGTCGAGCGCGTCGAAGACCTTCTCGAATCCTTCGAGGATGTGCACGCGCTTCTTGAGCGCGACCAGCTCGTGCTCGAGACGCTTCGTGACGACTTCCAGCCGGAAGTGCAGGAAGTGCCAGAGCATCTGATGCAGGTCGAGGCGTTCGGGCCGCCCGACTTCGGGGTTGCCCTCGGTCGGAACGAGGCACGTCAGGTTGACGATGAAGCTGGTCTGCAGCGGCGTGTGCTTGAACAGGTACGCCATGACCATCTTCTCGTCGGAGTCTTTCTTGAGTTCGAGCGCGATGCGAACGTCTTCGGTCGAGAGGTCGCGCACGTCGACCAGGGGCGGTAGCTTGCGGCTCAACGCCACTTCCGCGATCCGTTCCACCAGCGTGGATTTGTTGACCGTGTAGGGCACGCTGGTGATGTAGATCGTCTTGCCGGCGCGAGACACCGGGCCTTCCTCCCAGGTCGCTCGCAGGCGGATCGCACCCGAACCGGTCTTGTAGATCTCCTTCAATTCCTCCGACGAGTTGAGGATCTGCCCACCGGTCGGAAAATCTGGCGCCTTGACGTAGCGGGCCAGCTGCGCGCTCGTCAGGTCGGAATTGTCGAGCAGCTTGATCAGCGCCGTGCACACCTCGTTGAGGTTGTGCGGCGGGATGTTGGTCGCCATGCCGACCGCGATCCCGGTCGCGCCGTTGACCAAAAGGTTCGGGATGCGCGATGGCAGCACCACCGGCTCTGTTCGCGTCCCGTCGTAGTTCGGACGGAAGTGGACGGTCGTCTGCTCGATCTCCTCGAGGATCTCGTCGCTGATGCGGGCGAGGCGGCACTCCGTGTAGCGCATCGCGGCGGCGCTGTCGCCGTCGAGCGAGCCGAAGTTGCCCGAGCCGTCCACGAGGGGATACCGCAGCGAGAACGGCTGCGCCATGCGGACCAGGGTTTCGTAGAGCGCGGAATCGCCGTGCGGGTGGTAATTGCCCATCACGTCGCCGACCACCTTGGCGCACTTGCGGTGCTTGGCGTCGGCCGTGAGGTTCTGCTGCCACATCGTGTAAAGGATGCGGCGCTGCACCGGTTTCAACCCGTCGCGCACGTCGGGCAGTGCGCGGGACGTAATGACCGAGAGCGCGTAATTCAGATAGCGGGACTGCGCGGCTTCGTGCAGCGCAACGGCTTCGGTACCGCCTCCAGGCCCGCGCGTGTCTACCGTCGTATCGCCGCCGTCATCGTCGAAGAGCGAGGCGTCCTTCTTGCGTTTGGCCATATCGAGACACCGAAGATAACAGAGATAATCGCGGAATGTCCGCACTCACGTACCTGCATCTCGACGTCTTCACGGCGAACCGGTTCGAAGGCAACCAGCTGGCCGTGTTTCCGGACCCGGGCGAGTTGACGACCGCCGAAATGCAGACGATCGCGCAAGAGATGAACTTCTCGGAGACGACGTTCATTTATCCGCCGCGCAGCGGTGGCGATGCACACATGCGCATATTCACGCCTGGCACCGAGCTGCCGATTGCCGGGCATCCGACGATCGGCAGCACCTTCGCCCTGGCACACCTGAAGAAGATCGCCCTGGGTCGCGATCGGTTCGTGTTCGAGCTCGGGGTCGGCCCGACGCCGGTCTCGCTCGAGTGGAGAAACGACGCCCTTTGGTTCGCGTGGATGACGCAGCCGCTCCCCGCGTTCGGCGCTGAAGTCGCAGATCGCGAGGCGGTGGCAGCGGCCTGTGGTGTCAGTGCGGCGGACCTGTTGGACGGGGCGCCCATCCAGGAAGTGTCGTGCGGTGTGCCGTATGTCTTCGTGGGATTGAGGTCGCGCACGGCCGTCGATGCGGTGGCGATCGACAGGCGCGCGCTGGAGAAATGCTTCCGTGACGCCGGCCTCGAAGAGGTGCCCTCTCTACGTCTTCACGCCCGAGCGTGGCGGAGACGAAACGGTCTACAGCCGGATGCTCGCGCCGAGCTTCGGGATCGCCGAGGATCCGGCGACCGGGAGCGCCTGCGGGCCGCTCGGGTCCTACCTGCTCGATCACTCGTTGGTGACGCCGGACGCCGCGCGCGCGATGGTGAGCCTGCAGGGGGTCGCGATGAAGCGTCCGAGCCGGATCTACATCTCGATCGACTCTGAAGACGAGATGATCACGAAGGTCCGCGTCGGCGGACAGTCAGTGCTGGTGGGAAGCGGCGAGCTCGTCCGACCGTAGGCCGGGTAGCGGCAATCTAATCGAATTCGAATCGCTCGATCGCCTGCTCCCGCCCCACGCGGCCGCCAGCGATATCGGCCTTGAAGTAGTTCTCACCCTTGATCGGGGACCCGGCGAGTGCGCGCAACATGGCCAGCTGGCCGATGTGGGAGAGCGTGTCCGCAATGGCCCCTGGAAGAGTCGCTCTTCCCCGCACTGGAGATCTTCGACCGACGCCACGTAATCGTCGAAGCGCTCGATGGCCGTGAAGAACCGCGCGACTTCCGCGTCCCATGGGAGCGGCTTCGCGTCGTTCCAGATGTGCTGCCCCTGCGACAGCCACAGCGCCCACACGAACAGGTCCCCCATGTGCGCCAGGATCTCGTTGGCGTTGCGCGCGTGCGGCCCGGCCCGGAATGCGCCAAAGCCGGTCGGAGCGTCGCGCAGCACCTTCTCCGCGCGATAGGCGACGACCGCGATCGCATGCCGCAGCAGCGCGCGCGCAACGGCGTCGCTCATTCGACGTCGATCGAGACACCGCCCACGACGCCGGCGACGACGTTGTAGAGGGCCCCACCAATGGCCCCGGCGCAAATCCCGAGCACACCGTAGAAGATCGGGACGATGACCACGGCGCCGACGCCCATCGCCGCGCCGACCATGCCGGGCTCGTCACCTTCGGCCATCGTCATCCCGACTGCCGAGAGAACCGCGACGACGAGTCCGATCAGGAGGCCGAGCCCCGCCATGAGAGCGCCGTACATTCTCGCCACCGACCAGACACCGACTCTTTTGATCACCATCACATACCTCCGGCGTTGAGCCGCCGGAAGTGTAGCTCAGCCGCTCGGAACCTGCCCTATTCGGTCGGCGGGGAATAATTCGCAGCGGGGTGATTCGAGCGACTTCGAAAGTTTGAACTCTGAACTCCGAACTCCGAAGCCGGTTCTAAGTTGAAAGTTAGAACCAGCTTCGAAGTTCGGAATTCGGACTTCGGAATTTCAGAGCCGCCGCGAATAACCCGACTGTTGGAAGCAGCTAGCGGTTGTCGATGGACACTGGCCCGTTAACGGTCGAGATACGGACGACGATGGGGTCGTTGCCGATCTTCACCGTGCGCGGGGCATCGTTCCAGCGGTCGTAGGTTTGGGTACCGCAGTCGACGCCGCGACAACTCCAGGGTGACCGGCCGCTCGACGTGACTTCGATCCCGGATGTGAAGCCCGTGGAACGCGGACGCTGAGCGGGCCGTTCTTGGCGCGCGCATCGAGTTTCCCTTCCCAACGCGACCCCTGCAGGTCCACGGAGATGGGGCCGTTCTGTGTCTCGAGCTCGAAGTCGCCGCGGCTGCCGGTGACGCTGACGGGGCCGTTGACCGCAATCGCGGTGATCTGTCCGGAGGCACCGTGCACGGAGATCGGACCGTTCTGCGCGCGCGCGTTGATGCGGCCGTCGACGCCGTTGATACCGATCGGGCCGTTTCGGGTCTCCGCGTTGATCTGCGCGCCATCGGGCGCTTCGATGATGAGCTGCACGCCCCAGCTGGGGGCATTCTCAGCGTTGGTGACGCGCACGCGGTTGCCGTCGGTCACGAGCCGGATGCTGTCAACGGCGCGTTGCGCGTCCTCAGGCGTGCGCGCGCCGGCGCCGATGCAGGCGGTGATCGAGTAAGCCGCGCCGCTGCCCTTCTCGATCTTCACGCCGCCATTTGAGTCGGGCTGCACGTCGAGCACGCCGGCGGTCAGCGGGACCGTCGCATGCTGGACCGCGTAGGCGCTGTGCATGTCGCCGAACCTCATGCTCTGCTGCGAGCAGTCGGACGCTTCGAGCTGAACTGTGCCGCGCGGGGCCTGGTCGGGCCCGAGGGCGAGGACGAATGGAACGGATGCGAGCGAGATCCAGTGTGTAGCGTGCATGGTCCCTTGGACGGAATGCCGGGTGCCAGGTTTGCATCGCGTCCTCGAAAAAGCGGTCCCGGTGGCACTTTGTTGCGCCGAATGGCAAAAACCGGGGTTTATTTGGTCTCCGGCAATCGGCCATCGCACCGCCGGAGTATAAGGATGACGTCAGCCCCTATGAAAGATACGCATTCCCGCGAACCTGCGGTCTTCATCGTCGACGACGACGCATCCGTCAGAAACGCATTGAAGCGGCTGTTGACGTCCGTATCGATTCAATGCGAGACCTTCGGGGACGCGCGAGAGTTCCTGGGCCGGATTGATGACGAGATGACCGGCTGCGTGCTGCTCGACGTGCGCATGCCAGGGCTCAGCGGCCTCGATCTTCAACGGCTGCTGCGCGAACGAGACAACGACCTGCCGATCATCTTCGTGACCGCGTATGCCGATGTGCCACTGACCGTTCGCGCGATGAAGGCCGGCGCCGTCGAAGTCCTGACCAAGCCCGTGGACGAACACGTGCTGCTCGAGGCGGTGTCGGATGCGCTCGAACGCGAGCGGGACCGCCGGACCGAACGCGAGGAACTCCGCCGCTGCCGGGAGCGCTTCGACACGCTGACCGCGCGCGAGCGGGAAGTGATGTCGCTGGTCGTGACCGGGCTCTTGAACAAGCAGATCGCCGAAGTGCTCGGTACCGCAGACAAGACGATCAAAGTTCATCGCGGCCAGGTGATGCACAAGATGCACGCGGAATCGGTCGCCGATCTCGTTCGCATGGCCGACCGGCTCGCGCGGGCGGCGAGACCGTGAATGAAGTGGGGCGTTACCCTGCTCGCATCTCTGGCGCTCGCGGCGACGGGCTCACTGCTCGCCGAGCGACGGCGTCGCGTCGCGGCCGAAGCTGAGTCGCGCGCGATTCTCTCCTCGGCTTTCGCAGACATTGCAATCCTCAGCGAAGGCGGCGTGGTCGAAGCCTGCAACGACAACTGGAGCCGCGCCGCCGAGACCGCCGATCCGTTCGTGTCGGCGCGCACTGGTGAACGCTGGCTATCTTCCGCTCCCCTCCCGAACCAACAGGACATGGAGCGTGTGCGCGACGCGTTTGACGGTGTCCGGCTCGGACGCAGGCAGGAAGGACTCGTCGAATATCAGTGGATCGACCGCGCGCAATGGCGATGGGCGCAGGTGCGGGTACGCTCACTGGCGGACGGCTCCAGACGACTGGTCGTCGCCCATCTCGACATCACGGCGCGCAAGCGCCTGGAAGGGGAGGCGCACAACGCACTCCAGGAGCTCGCCCACATGAACGTGCGCGCCGGCATGGGAGAAGTCGCGACCAGCATCACCCACGAGTTGGCCCAATCGTTGACGGCCTCGCTGGGCAACGCACAAGCGCTGAAGCACATGCTGGCGCAACCGGGTGTCTCGTACGAGGATGTGGCGACGGTCGTGGAGGACATCGGCGACGCGAATCGTCAGGCGAGCAGTGTCCTCGAACGCATTCGATCGGTGGTGCGCAAGGACCCATTCGACCCTGCCCCACTCGACTTCAACGCCATCATCATGGACGTCGTTCACGTGCTGTATTCATCGGCCGCGAACGACGGCGTGCTGCTGGTGACGCACCTCGCAGACGACATGCCCCATGTTTTGGGCGACCGGGTGCAACTGCGGCAGGTGGTGATGAACCTGATCATCAACGCCGTCCACGCGACACGTGGCCATCGAGACGGAACGTCCCTGATCCGGTTGAGGACAAGTTATGACGGGGACCGCGTGAGCTTCGTCGTCGACGACTCCGGGCCGGGCGTCGCCGAGGATGCGCTGTCGCGAATCTTCGAGCCGTACTTCACGACCAAGAAAGATGGACTCGGCGTCGGGCTGTCGATCAGCCGGTCGGTCGTGCAGTCACACGGGGGGACGATCGAGGTCGAGAACCTACCCGACGGCGGAGCGCGATTCGCCGTGCACCTGCCCGTCGACTGAGCGGGCCGCCGGCAACACGATCGCAACCGTCGCGCCGGCACCCGGGTGGCTGTGCACGAGGAGCTCACCGTTGTGGGCATCGACGATCGACCGGCAAATCGTGAGACCGAGCCCGATGCGATCCTGGCGGGATGACACGAACGGCTCCTGGATGTCTTCGAGACGCTCGGCGGCGATCCCGGGTCCGGTATCGCTCAACGCGACGCGGACGCTGTTGGTGCCGGTGCGCTCGGTCGTCACCCGCAGCCCGCGCGATTCGGCGGCGTGCGACTCCATGGCGTCGCAGGCATTGCCGATCACGTTGAACAACACCTGTTGAAGCTGGGCGGCGTCCCCGAGCACGGGCGGCAGGTGCGGCTCGAGCCCCAGCGTGACACGAACCGAGCGCATGACGAGGTCATCGTGCGCGATCTCCACGACGGTTCGTATGAGCTCGTTGAGGTCGAGGCGAACGTGGGAGGCGACCTGCTTCTTGAGCAGGGTGTTGAACCGGGTAACGATGGCGGCGGCGCGGGAGTTGTCTTCCGCGATGGCATCGACGATTTCGGCGACCTGCTGCAGATTGGGCGGTTCCTGGCGCAGGTACCGCCGCGCCGCGCCGGCGTTGGCGAGCGTCGCGGCGAGGGGTTGATTGATCTCGTGGGCCAGCGCGACGGAGAGCTCCCCCGCCATGGACACCCGCGAGGTATCGGCGAGACGGCGCTGCTGCTCGCGGCGTTGCTGCGCCGCCGTTTTCTTCCTGGTGATGTCGACCTTGATGCCGACGATGCGCGTGGGACGGCCATCGCCGTCGTAGAGAATTTGTCCCTTTGAGTGGATCCATTTCACGCGGCCATCCGAGCGGAGCACGCGGAATTCAACGTCGACATCGTGGCCGTGTATCGCCGCTTCGGTCGCGGCACCAACCAATGCCCGGTCGTCGGGATGGATGCACGCCTCGAACGTCTCCGGCGTCAGGGCGGCGCCGCGCGGAATCTCGTACATGTCGTACACGGCATCCGACCAGGTCAGACGCTGCTGCACGACATCCCATTCCCACCGTCCCAACTGCGCGGCGCCGAGGGCGATCAGCAGCTGGGCCTCGCTGTCGCGCGCCCGCGCTACGGCCTCGGCCTTTTCGCGCACCACGGCAGCGGCGGCCATGACCGGTACCCACACCACCAACAGGAACAGTTGAATCTCGAACACGTTCAGCGCCGGTGCGTTGGTACCGAACGGGCCCAGGCCACGCCCCGCGCCCAGGATCGCCAGCATGGTGCAGATCAGCATCGACGCGCTGGCCCCTTCGGGGCCGAGGCGAAGCGCGGCGGCCAGCAGGAACGGCAGCGGAACGTACAGGAGTGCCGCGTGAGCATCCGGCCCCGGCACGTGCATCACGAACACGTACCAGCACACCACGATGAGTCCACCGATGATCGTGCCCGATTCGATCAGCGTGTGCCGTGGCGGGCGCCAGCTTCTCACCGACGCGGTGGAGGCGATCATGATCACTGGAACGAGCGTGATCGTCGTGACGACATTCGAAAAAAAGCGCGTGCGCCACAGCGTCCAGTAATCGGCCGCTCCCCACTGGTTGGCGATGACGAACCCCGCATCCACGAACGACGACAGGAAGGGCGCGACAAACCCGGCCGAGACGAGGAACACGGCCACACCGCGGAAGCTGTCGAATGGGCGTGGCGGGCCGAATCGCCTGAGCAAGCTGGCGCCGATCAGCGCCTCCATGCAGTTGCTCACGTACCAGCACAGGACCATCCCGATCGGCACGCCACCCTGGAACTGGACGGCCAGGTGGGCGACCAGGACGGCCGAGAGCACCCACTTCCAGGAGGACCGAGGGGTCAGCGCGAGACCGGCGAGGAGGATCGCGTTGGGGGGCCACAGGATCGAGACCGGCAGCGGCGGCAGCGTCAGGGCAAACCCTAACCAGGCGCCAAGGTAGTAACCGGCGGCAATCAGGAGCGCCGACGCGAGAGCCTTGCGGTGAAACATCTTCGGAGGCGTTCATTCTTGTCGCCTCAGGCACATTCGACCATAGGACCAAGGAACTAGACGCCATGGCCTTTGGTCCTATAGCGGGCCTGACGCGATCGAGGCGATGCTGAGATGGAGAGGTAAGTGGCCGAACCAACCAGGCGCCCAGCCAAGGACGCAAACAAGCGGCTTCTCAACGCCGTCCCTTCCCCACCACAGATCCGTGCGCGGTCGTTCATGGCGGCCGCCGAGGACGGTGGCCAGATCCGCCTCACGGCGCGTCACCGCGAGCAGCTGATGCGCATCGGGACGCGGTTGCGGTTGCAGCCGCGCATGCGGATTTACGAGGAAGGTGATGAGGCCAACGCGGTCTATGCGATCACCGAAGGATCGGTGAAGGTGTACCGCGACTTACCGAGCGGCAAGCGCAGCCTGTGTGCGTTCTTGTTCGAGCGCGACCTCTTCGGCCTCGCCGAGCTCGGGCACTACGTCAACAGCGCGCAGGCCGTGACGGCAGGCATCGCCTACCGCCTGCCCCTCCAGGACCTCGCGCACATCCTCAAGCAGGACAGCGAGCTCCAGTTCCAGTTCCTGATGAAGGTGACGCACGAGTTGCGCGAGTCGCAGCGGCGCGCGGTGATGGTCAACCGCAAAGACGCGCCAGGCCGGCTGGCGATGTTCATCGCGATGATGCACCAGCGGCTCTCGCCGGGAGAGCATCGCGTGCCGTTGCCGATGTCGCGGTCCGACATTGCGGCCTTCCTGGGGCTCTCCCTGGAAAGCGTCTGCCGCGCGGTCGTGGATCTCGAACGGCGAGGCCTCGTCAAATTCGAGGGGCGCCACTCCGTAACCATCACCGAGCCCGCACGTCTGGCACGGCTCGCCGCCGCCATCTGACGCGCGCGGCCCTGATCGCAATCAAACCGGCCGCGCGAATCCTGTCTCTATAGTGTTGTCAGACGCACGTCTGATGACGCCTTCTGACGACAACTCGACCAACAACCCGTTTGTACGACTGGCGGCGCTGTTCCAGGCAGTCATTGGAGATCCGAAGGAGGACCGCTCGGATGTTGCGGCCCCGCCGGCCGAGCCGAGCGCGCCGCCCCAGCTTCTGCCGACGGATTTCGCTATTTCCCAATACGCCCACGACTTGAGAAACCAGTTGACCCTCGTCAAGGGGTGCGCCGATGACATCGCACGACGTCTCCCGCGTGGGGAAGGGCAGGAACGGCTTGTGGAACTGATTCGCGCCGCCGATCGTGCCGTCGCCCTCACGCGAGATCTCCTGACCGCCAGCGATCCGCGGACCGTGGGGCGCACGACGCTCGACGCGAACTCCGTCGTGGCCTCGAGCGCCTCGACATTCGCGGCGCTGGCCGGTGAACGCATCTCTCTTCGACTCGCGCTCTGCAACGAGCCGCTGACCATCATCGCCGAACGCAGCGACCTCGAACGCGTCCTCTTGAATCTCGCGTTGAATGCGCGCGACGCAATGCCCGGCGGTGGCGTGTTGCGCATTGAAACGTCGGTCGTGCTGGCATCGGGCCCAGCGAGCAGCGAAGGCGCGCAGCCGCATGCGAAGCTGACCGTGACCGACACCGGTGTCGGCATGGCGCCAGAGACCAAGTCCCGCATCTTCGAGCCGATGTTCACGACCAAGGCAAGAGGCACCGGCCTCGGCCTGACCACGGTCGCGTTCACCGTGCGGCAACTGCGCGGCGTGATTTCGGTCGAAAGCGATCTCGGCAAGGGCACGTCGGTGAGCGTGCTCATTCCCGCTCGCCGAGTCTCCAGACACCCCTTAGTTTTTCCGGCGAAGAGCGCTGGCGGGAATGATCACGGAGCCGGTGGCGCCGCCCGGCGCCATGGCTGTACCGAATACCGAGGACCGAAAACCCAGTACCGAACACCGAGCGGAGCGAGCGCGCTATTTGATGAACAGCATTTCGCGGTAGGTCGGCAGCGGCCAGAGGTCCTGGGGCACGACGCACTCGAGGCTGTCGCCGGTCTCGCGCAGCGCGTTCATCGCGGGGATGACCTTGTCGCGGAAGTACTTGGCGTGTTTCTCGGGGTCGGCGTGGCCGTCATGGTCGAGCAGTTCCTGCAGGTGCTCGATCGCGTGTCTTGCAGTCATCGGTCAACCGGCACAGGCTGTCGAGGAAGCGCCGTGACTCCTTCGCGTTGGCGCCGGCCGCTTTGACGGCGGCGACGTTGTTGGCCACTTCGGTCTGGAAGCGGTAGGCGGCCGGCAGGATGTGCGCGGTTCGCCATCAGCACCATCAGCTGCGCTTCCACGTTGATCGTCTTGTTGTACTGCTCGACGGCGATGTCGTAGCGGGCGCGCACTTCGCGTTCGTTGAGGACGCCGTACTTCTCGAACGCCTTCACCACCTCGGGCTTGATCGCTTCGCCGTACGCGTCGACCGACGTGCGGTGATTCAGCAGGCCGCGCTTGCCCGCTTCCTTCTGCCACTCGTCGGAGTAGCCGTTGCCGTTGAAGATGATCCGCTTGTTCTCCTTCACCAGCTTGACGAGCAGCTGCTTGACGGCGGCCTGGAGCTTCTTGCCCTCCTTGAGGCCTTTCTCGAGCTCGGTCGCGCAGTAATCGAGCGACTCGGTCACCGCGACGTTGAGGACGACGTTCGGGAAGGCGATGCTCTGGTTCGACGACACGGCGCGGAACTCGAACTTGTTGCCGGTGAAGGCAAACGGGCTCGTGCGGTTGCGGTCGCCGGCGTCGCGCGGCAGCTTCGGCAGCACGTTGACGCCGATGTCGAGGATGCCGCCGCTCTTGGTCGTCTTGGCGCTGCCCGCCTTCTCGACCTGCTGGAAGATGTCGGTCAGCATGTCGCCGAGGAAGATCGAGATGATCGCCGGCGGCGCTTCGTTGGCACCGAGGCGGTGATCGTTGCCGGCGCTGGCGATGGCAAAGCGCATCAGGCCCTGGAACTTGTTGACGGCGCGCAGCACGGCGGCGCAGAACACGAGGAACTGGATGTTGTCGTGCGGCGTCTCGCCGGGATTGAGGAGGTTGTTCCCGAGCTCGTCGCTCATGCTCCAGTTCAAGTGCTTGCCGGAGCCGTTGACGCCGGCGAACGGCTTCTCGTGCATCAGGCACGCGAACCCGTACTTCGGCGCAATCCGCCGCAACATCTCCATCGTCATCATCTGGTGATCGGTGGCGACGTTGGCGTTCTCGAAGATCGGCGCGAGCTCGAACTGGCCCGGCGCCACTTCGTTGTGGCGCGTCTTGACGCGGCACGCCGACACGATAGAGCTCGCGCTCGACGTCCATCATGAAGGCGAGGACGCGCTCGGGGATGGCGCCGAAGTAGTGGTCTTCCATCTCCTGCCCCTTCGGCGGCCGCGCGCCGAACAGCGTGCGGCCGGCGTTGATCAGGTCAGGCCGGCTGAAATAGAACTGCCGGTCGATGAGGAAGTACTCCTGCTCGGGGCCGCAGGTCGCGGTCACGCGCTGCGCCTTGGAGCCGAACAGCTTCAGGATGCGGATGGCCTGCTTCGACAGCGCCTCCATCGAGCGGAGGAGCGGCGTCTTCTTGTCGAGCGCGTCACCCGTCCAGCTGACGAATGCGGTGGGGATGACGAGGGTCGTGCCGTTGGGCGTCACGAGCAGCCAGGGCGGGCTGCGTCGGGTCCCACGCCGTGTAGCCGCGCGCTTCGAAGGTCGAGCGCATGCCGCCCGACGGGAAACTCGAGGCATCGGGCTCTCCCTTGATCAGTTCCTTGCCGCTGAACTCGGCGACGGCGCGGCCGTCGGCCGACGGGGGCGAGGAACGAGTCGTGTTTCTCCGCGGTGATCCCGCTGAGCGGCTGGAACCAGTGGGTGTAGTGCGTGGCGCCGTGCTCGACCGCCCAGTCCTTCAGCGCGCTGGCGATGATGTCGGCGACACCGGCGTCGATCGGCTCGCCCTGGGCGACGGCGCGGCGCAGCGCGCGGTAGACATCTTTCGGCAGCCGCGCCCGCTGCACTTCCTCGTTGAACGTCAGCGAGCCGAAGTCTTCGGCGGCCTTCTTGTGACGACGTGGCGGTGGTGCGCGGGAGCGACATGCCCCAGTTGGTAATGCCGCGAATGGCGTCGTTGGTGGAACATGCGGAGCCCATGAGGTGGGCGTCAGTCCTTCGGAGAGCGGTGCGGCCCGGCATCAGAAACGACATTATGCGGGCCGCGCGAGCCGGTCTTCAAGCGGAAAACAGCACTCGCCGGCGAGAAATTTGCTCTATATACTTAACATCGTGAAACATATTCAGGACTACTATGCCAGCGTCCTCGGCGAGTTCGAGCAGGTCGTACTCCTTACGCTGCTACGACTTGGCAACGGCACCTGGGGCGCCGCCATCCGCCGCGACATCCGCGAACGCATCGGCCGCGACCTCCCGGTGAGTGTGGTGTACGTGACACTCCAGCGCCTGGAGAAGAAAGGAATGGTCCGCTCCTACGTCGGCAACCCCACGGCCGAACGCGGCGGCCGCCGGCGCCGCCACTACCTGATCGACACCCCCGGCGAACAGGCCCTCGGCGCGCACGTACCGAACATTCCGCAAGCTCACCGAAGGTCTCGAACTGACGCTGAGAGACCTCTGAGTCGCTCGGCTCGCGAATCAGCCGTGGGGTGATCAGGCGATCTCCGAAACTCCGAACTCCGAACTCCGAACTTCGAAGCGGGTTGACACGAATAGTTAACCGAGGTATTCCCTAGTGCGTCTATGGGAAAGAAGCCAACGGAGCGCGCGGACTTGTTGCCGGGCACGCTCGACATGCTGATTCTGAAAACCCTCTCGCGCCAGGTGATGCACGGCTACGGGATTGCCGAGCATATTCGGCAGGTTTCGGCCGAGGTGCTGAAGGTCGAAGAGGGATCGCTCTACCCGGCGTTGCAGCGCCTGCAGCTGCAGGGGCTGATTGCGTCGGAATGGGGACAGTCGGCCAACAACCGGCGGGCGCGCTATTACCGGCTCACGCCGGCCGGGCGCCGGCAGCTCGGGGAAACCGAATCGAGCTTCTCGCGGCTGATCGAGGCGATCGGCCGGGTGATGAAGCCGGCGACCTAGCCCCATGGGCGTTCTAGGGAAGCTGCGCGCGTACGTTGCCCGCGGCCGGCATGACGCCGAGCTGCGCGAGGAGATCGAGGCCCACATCGCCCTGCGGCGCGACAGCCTCGTCGCGGGCGGCATGGATCCGCGCGAGGCGGCGCACGAGGCGCAGGCGGATGTTTGGCAACCCGACGGCTCTCCGAGAGGAGTCTCGCGACATGTGGCGCTTCCTGCGGCTCGAATCGTGGCTACAGGACATCCGTTTCGGGGTGCGCCTTCTCCTCCAGACACCGCTCGTCTCCGGCGTCGCCGTGCTATCGCTCGCCGTGGGCATTGCCGCGGCCGTCGCCGTCTTCACGGTGGCCGATGCGGTGCTCTTTCGCCCGCTTCCGGTGCGTGATCCCAGCGCGTTGCACGCGTTTCGCATCGACATCCAGCTCGGAGCCGCGACCAAAACGGTGACCGGGGTCCCCGAGGCCGCGTTCGCCGGCTTCCAGGAAAACGCCGACTTCGCCGACTACATCGGCTTCCGGCTGGCCGATGATGTCGCGCTCGACAGCGGCGAGTCGGCCGCCTCCCGCATGACGCGCGTCGAGTTCGTCTCGCCTCGATACTTCGAGGTCCTCGGCGTCGAACCGCGTCGCGGCCGCCTGTTCGAGCCGCACGATCACGACGGCGCGACCGCGGTTGTGATCAGCGAGCGTCTCTGGCGCTCGGCATTTGGAGCCGACACGGCCGTCGTCGGGCGCGCGCTTCGACTCAACGGCCAGCCCGGCACGGTGATCGGTGTCGTACGGGCGTTCACTGGACTCGTCGTCGATCGACCGGCCGACCTGTTCGTCCCACTGCGTGCAAGCGCCGCGGTCGACGCGCGGATGGGACGACAGAACGTGCGGCTGGTGGGCCGCCTGCGCCCTGGGATCACCCCGACCGTGGCAGAACAGCGGCACGCCGCGCTCTACCGCGTGTCGATGCCGTCGATCGGCGCGCGCATGGAGTTGCACCCCACGCTCGAGAGTGCGGGCCGCGGGCTCTCCGATGCGCGCATCTCTTTGGAGCGGCCGCTGCGGATCGGTCTCGTGCTGGTCGGCGCGCTCCTGCTCGTGGCGTGCGCCAACGCCGGCGCCTTGCTTCTCTCGCGATTCATCACACGCCGCGGTGAGTTCGGGGTGCGTGCGGCGATCGGCGCGGGACGCTGGCGCCTCGCGCGTCAGCTCGCCGTCGAGGCGCTCCTCGTCGCCCTCTGTGCCGCCGGCGTCGGCCTCGCCGCCGGTTGGGCGGTCGTTCCCGGCCTCATGCGCCTGGTGCCGGACACCGGCTCGCCGATGGCGTTCGACGTGCGGTTCGATGGACGCCTCGTCGCGTTCACCTTCGCGCTCGTGCTCATCTGCGCTGCCGCGGCGGCCGCCGCGTCGCTCTTCCGTCTCTGGAGATCCGACGTGTCGGCCTTGTTGACCACCGAGTCGCGAACGACCGCTGCCGGTTCGCGACGCGTCACGAAGGTCCTCATCGCCGTACAGATCGCCTGCTCGCTGCTTCTGGCGGTGGGCGCGGTGGGCATGGCGCGCACCCTCCACAACCTGCGCGACGTGCCGGTCGGATTCGACCCGCGGCGAACCTTCTTCGTCGAGGTCAACGCCGCCGGCCTCGTGGACGAGAACGCCGCAGCCCCTTTTCACGCCTCCATGCACGAGCGCATCGTCGCGACCCCCGGCGTCAATCGAGCCACCATGGCGCAGGTGGGGATCCTGACGACCTCGGCGACGACCGGGACGGTCGACGTGCCGGGGTTCACGCCGGCGACCGACGACGACCGCATCTGCCGAATGTTCTTCATCGGCCCGGACTACTTCGAGACGCTCGGAATGCCCATCGTGGCCGGCCGGACGTTCTCGACGACGGAGCCGCGCGTGGCGGTTGTGAACGAACGGTTCGCCACCTTCTATTTCGGCGGCCCGGAAGAGGCGATCGGCCGCATCGTGAACCGGGACGTGCAGATCGTGGGTGTGGTGGCGGACGGGCGCTACAGCACCTTGCGGCACGATCCGGTTCGCGCGATGTTCGTCACCTACGTGCCGATGCGCCGGGCGCAGATGGTGCATGTCGTCCGCACGAGCGGAGATCCGTCGCCGGTCATGGCTGCGGTGAGGGATGCGGTCGTCGCACACGATCGGCGCCTGCGCCCCGTGCTGACGCTGGGCGAAGACGTCGTCGCCGGTGCCGTGGTGCGCGAAACATTCCTCGCCACCATCGCCAGCGTGCTCGCATCGCTCGCCGTCTTGCTCGCGTGTGCTGGAGTCTATGCGGTCGTGGCCTACGCGGTCTCGCGACGGCACGCCGAGCTCGCGGTACGGCTGGCACTCGGTGCCTCCGCGCGCGACGTCGTGTGGCTGGTGCTGCGCGATCCGCTCAACACGACGCTGGCCGGCGTCGCCGCGGGCATTCCGGCGGCGTACCTGCTCATGCACTCGATCCGCGCGTTGCTCTTCGACGTCCCCGTCTTCGAGCCTGTCGCTGTGCTCGGCTGCGCGGCGGGCCTCGTGTTGTGCGGCCTGCTCGCCGCCGCCTGGCCGGCACGCCGGGCCACGCGCGTCGACCCGGTCGGCGCGCTGAAGAACTGACCATGACTCGCCTGCCGTTCCTCACGCGCGTGATCGCCAGGTTGACTCGGGGCCGTCGTGACGACGATCTGCGGGAAGAGGTGCTGGCGCACATGGCGCTGCGCCGCCAGAGCCTGATCGAGGACGGCCTGGACCCGCGCGATGCGGAGCACGAAGCGCGGCGGATGTTCGGCAACGTGACGGTGATCCGCGAGGAGGCCAGGGATATGTGGAGCGTTCCGACGCTCGACTCCATCGCCCAGGACCTGCGCTATGGCATGCGCCAGTTGCGCGCGGCACCAGTATTCACGAGCGTCGCGGTGTTATCGATGACCGTGGGGCTTACCGCCGTCCTCGCGGTCGCCGCGTTCATGAATGCCGCGATGCTGCGGCCTCTGGGGTTTGGCGAGGGGAGTCGGATCTATCGGATCTACACCCAGAGTGATAGCGGCCAGTTGTCCGGGGGCTCCGCCTACGCGGACTACCTCGCGTTCGCGGCTACGCCCGGCCTTTTCGAGACGACCTGCGCCGTTGCGCGCGTGCGAACGGCCACTCTCGAGACCGACGCTCGTGCCCGGGTGCAGTCGGGGGAGCTCGTCAGCCCCGACTGTTTCGCTGCGCTGAAACTCCGGCCGCATGCCGGACGGTTCTTCGACACCGGCAGCCTGAAGAACGGGGAGCCGCAGATCGTCATCAGCTACCGCCTATGGGTCGCGGTCTTGGCAACCGATCCTCAAGTGGTGGGACGGACGCTGGTCGTCAACGGGATGCCGGCCACGGTGGTGGCGGTGGCGCCGCGTGGCTTCGCCGGGACCAGCCTCAATGCCTCGGCGGACTTTTGGGTTCCCACGACCGTGGCTGCAACGATGTTTCCCGCAGACGCACAGGCCCTTGCGGAGCGACGTTTCGCAATCTTCGCGCGACTCGCAGCAGGGGTGACAGGCCGCCAGGCCGAAGCCGCGCTGGCCGGCACGGTGGCTGGCATGCGCGCGGAGAGCGAGGGGCGGTGGACAGCTGCCGGGGGCGCCACGCGACGCGTCACCGTGGCGCGCGAGCTCGATGCGCGATTCGCGGAGAGTCCCGAAGAAGTCGTCGCCTGGATCGCGGTGGCGCTGGGTGCGGTCGGCGCCGTCATCGCCCTGGCGTGCCTCAACCTCGCCACGATGATGCTGGCGCGAGGCGCGGCACGCCGTCGCGAGATCGCCGTGCGCCTGGCACTGGGTGCGTCACGAGGCCGCGTGCTTCGGCAGCTCGTGACCGAGAGCCTGATCATTTCAGTCGCCGGCGCCGTCCTGGCGTTGAGCGCAGTAGCGCTCGGCATCCGCCTGTTCGAAGCCTACAGGCCAGAAGGCCTGCCATCGGCATTCGATTTGGCGATCGATTGGCGCGTGGCCGCGTGTGCTGCACTCGCCGCGTTGGTGACGGCGATCGCTTCCGGCCTCTCGCCCGCCGCTCACACGGTCCGCATCGCCGTCGCCGACGGACTCAAGGGATCCGGCGCTGTCGCGCGACTCGGCTGGCTGCGGTTCGGGATGCGCGAGGGATTGATCATCACGCAGGTCACCGCGTCGGTAGCCCTGCTGCTGGTCGCGACCTTGTTTGCGCAGGCCCTGCACGACGCCGCCGGAGCCTCTCCGGGTTTTACGATGTCGCACGTGACCGTGCTTCCGGTAGACCTGGAGGCTTCCCCAGCGGCGTCACGTGCACTAGTGACCGAACAGGTGCTAGCCGCAGCAGCCCGAGTCGATGGCGTCGCCGATCCTGCGATCGCGGCGGTCATTCCCCTCACCGGCGCCACCATGCGGCTCGAGGCTCGCCCGGACCAAAGCGAGCCGGGCTATCTCCTCACCAATCTCGTGTCTTCTGGCTACTTCGGGATTCTCGGTATCGAGCGACGCGCGGGCCGTGATTTCACCGATCGAGACCGTGCCGCCTCGCGGCCGGTCGCTATCGTCAGCGAGGCCCTGGCCACGTCGTTGTGGCCCGGGCGCCCTGCGGTAGGACAAACACTGTCAATCGCCGGCCAGCCCCGCGAGGTGGTCGGCGTCGTCGCCGACATTCGCTATCGCGCACTGACGCGGCCGGTTGAGCCGACCGTCTATCTTCCAATCGCCCAGCGGCCCCATCTGCGTTTCTATGTGCACGCGCGCGTGCGCGACGGGCAGGCGATGCTGGCGCTCGAGCGCGCCATACGCCGGGTGGACCGGCATCTCGTCGTCCGTCCAGCGACGCCGCTCGCGACACGGCTCAACGACGCGCGAATTGGTGAGCGGCTGACGACGTGGCTGGGCACTGGGTCGGGTGCCGCGCAGTTCGGGCTCGCGCTGATGGCGTTGTGGAGCCTGGTCGCGTACGGGGTCGAGCGCCGGATGAGGGAGATGGGGATCCGCATGGCGTTTGGTGCGACGCCGCGCCACCTGGTGCAGCTCGCGGTGAAGCCGGCGCTCATGCTGATCGCCGTCGGTGCGGTACTCGGCATCGGCGCGGGCGTGGTCGGGGCGACGGCGATGCACTCCGCCTTTACCGGTCTCAGCACGCTCCGCCCACTCGCCGCGCTTCCCGTTGTCATGCTTTACATCGCGGTCGCGGGATTCGCGGCGTGGTGGCCCGCGCGGCGCGCGGCCCGTATCGGTCCGCTGAGCGCGTTGCGCGCTGAGTGAAACGAATGGGGTTCAGGTTTCTGTCGTGGCTGTGGCGCGGCGGTAGAGACGATGAGACCGTCGCCGAGGAGATGCGGCACCACATCGAGATGCGCCGGCAGGCGCTCATCGGCGAAGGATGGGATCCGCGCGACGCTGCGCACGAGGCGCGGCGAAGGTTCGGTAACACCGCGCAGTTGCGCGAGGAGGCTCGGGACATGTCGGGATTCCGGACGTTCGACGACCTGGCGCACGACCTGCGCTACGGCGTGCGCTACCTGGGACGGTCGCCCGTCTTCACGCTCGTCGCCGTCGTCTCGGTCGCTGTTGCGATCGGCGCCGGCGCCGCGATCTTTGCGATCACCAACGCGATCGCCTTCCGGCCGATCGGGGTCGGCGACGGCGGGTCGCTCTATCGCGTCTTCGTCGCGAACCGTGGGGGCGGCCCCTACGGCAGCGCGTCGTACGCGGATTATCAGGCGTTCGCGGAAGCCACGGACATTTTTTCGTCCACCTGCGCCGTCGACAACGTTCCGGCGACGCTCACGCTCGATGGCACTGCCGCTTTGCACACGGGAGAGATCGCGAGTCCTGACTGTTTCGAGGCGCTGCGTCTGCGGCCCTCCTACGGCCGGTTCTTCACCCGCGCGTCTCTCGCCGAAACGCCGTCACCGATCGTGGTCAGTCACGCGCTGTGGACGCGCCGGCTTGCGGGACACCCGGGGGCCATCGGTCGGACGGTGGTCGTCAACGGCCGGCACGCGACGATCGTCGCGGTCGCTCCGCGCGGATTCGCGGGCACGAGCCTCGACGGTTCAGCCGATTTCTGGGTGCCGGTCAACTTCGCCGACATCTTGATGCCGCCGGGCTCGGTCGGCGACCGGGGTCCGCGGCGCTTCTCGGTCTACGCGCGGCTGCACGAGGGCGTCGATCGGCAGCGGGCCGAAGCGGCGCTCGCGGTGATTGCCTCGCGACTGCGCCGCGTCGACGAGCGAATCTGGCAGGCCGCTGACGGCAGCACGCGCCGCGTCACCGTCATGCCGGAGCTCGAGGCGCGTTTCGCGCAGGCCCCAGACATGTTCAGCATCACCTTCAGCGCCGGTTTCGCCGCCGTCGCGATCATCGTCGGCATTGCCTGCGTGAACCTCGCCACCATGTTGCTCGCGCGGGGAGCGGCCCGGGCACGCGAGCTGTCGATCCGGCTGGCCTTGGGGGCGTCTCGCGGCCGTGTCGTTCGGCAACTCGCCAGTGAGAGCCTGATTGTGTCCTGCCTGGGAAGCCTGCTTGGACTCAGCCTCCTCGCGGTCGCGCTGCGGGTCGCGACCGACTACCGGCCGGAAGGCATGCCGGCATTCGACGTCGTGCTCGATTGGCGTGTCCTGCTCCTTGCGATCGGGACCGCGATATTCGCCTCGCTGGTCTTCGGCGTCGCGCCCGCTGCGCACGCGCTCAAGCTCGCCATCGCGGAAGGCCTGAAGGCACCCGCGTCCGGCAAGCGGACACGCCGCCTCCGCGTCGGACCACGGGAAGCCCTGATCGTGCTGCAGGTCGCCACCTCGCTGGCCATGCTGCTGGTGTCGACGCTCTTCGTGCAGGCGTCGATGACCGCAGGCACACTGAATCCCGGCTTCAGCGGGCGGGGCGTGGTCATTTCAAGAATCAGCTTCGAAGCGATCGATCCCACGGCAACTTCGCCGTTGACCGCGCGCCTTCTCGAGACGGCCGGACGCGTCCCTGGCGTCGAGCGGGTATCGCTCGCGCAGGTGGTCCCGCTGGCTGGCGAGCGCATGGGATTCTTCGCGACCATTGACGATGGCAAGCAGCGGGATTACTTCGGCAACATCGTGTCGCCTGGCTATTTCGACACGCTGCGTATTCCGCTCGTGGCCGGGCGCGACTTCGAAACGCGGGATACCGCCAACGCCGCCCGCGTGGCAATCGTGAGCGAAACCTTCGCCCGCATGGCCTGGCAGACGCCCGCCGCCGCCGTCGGGCGAGTGATGACGATGGACAACCAGCCGGTCACCATCGTCGGCGTAGTCGGCGATATCCGGTATTTCATGTCCACCGAGGCGTATCAGGCCCTGCTCTACTTGCCCGTGGCGCAGGTCACGCCGTACCGCACCACCGTTCACGCCCGTATGAGCGGCGACGGCGCCGCCATTGCCGCGCTCGAGCGCGCACTCCGGTCCGTGGACGTGCGCCTGGCTGTCGAACCGGCGACTTCGCTGAGCGGACAGATCGATGCGATCAACGCCCCCGAACGATTCATGCGTTGGATCGGTGCCGGGACCGGCGCGGTGCAGCTCGTGCTGGCGCTGATGGCGCTCTGGGGCCTCGTCGCATACGCGGTCGAGCGTCGCTCGACGGAATGGGGCCTCCGCGTGGCGCTCGGCGCGACGCCCGAGAGCGTTGTGCGACTCTCGCTGCGGCCGGCGGCCATCCTGATCGCGGCAGGTGTGGTCGTGGGAGTGGCGGTTGGCGTGGCGGCGACGCAGATCATGCGGGCGTCCGGCATGAGTCACGTGACGATCGATCCACGTGCCGCGATCCCGCTCGCGATCCTGTTCACCATGGTCGCGATGACAGCCGCATGGTGGCCGGCAAGGAAAGCGGGACTCGCGGATCCGTCGGTGCTGCTACGGCGCGAGTGAGGAAGCACCCTGCAGTTCGGCGCTATTTGAGGTCGTAGGTCATTCCCTCGCGCAGCACGCTCAATTTCACCTCGGTGGCGGCGACCGGTTCACCAGCGGCGACCTTCGTCACCTTGGCCTTCCGTGCGTCGAAGATGACCACCGCGCTGCGGCCGACGGCCTCGAGCCTGGAGCCGCGCAGGATCACCGCCGTCGCTTCGTCGATGCCGACGCCAACCAATCCAGGGTTGTCGAGCACGGCGCTCAGCAGACGGTTGTTTCGCTGCCGCCGAGAAAGTGCTGGTCGACAATGCCACCCGGCCAGAGCCCAAGGCCCTTGGCGAGGCGGTCTTGCCCGAGGCCAGCGACGTCAGCTCCGCATCACCCGTGATCATTTTTTCCGAGAGCACGGCCGCACCGGCACTCGTGCCGCCGACCACTGCGCCCTTCTGGTAGCACGAGCGAATGACGTCATCGAGCCCCGTGCCATCGATTGCTTTCATGAAGCGATTCTGGTCTCCACCCGGCATCCAGATCAGCGTGGCGTGTTCCAACCACGCCTTGGCGTCGGGATCGGTGAACGCGACCTTCTTGGCTTCCTTCGCGCCGGCGTCGAGCCACATCTTGACGGAGGAGTCGCCGGCATCCGCCACGGCTGACGACTGCGGCAACACCACAACGACCGCGTTCTTCCCGCCGGCGAGCTCCAGCGTGCGTGCGACGATCTTGTCGGTGGTGCCGCCACCTCCCACGATGACGAGGGCGCCTTTCGGCTGGGCGACGGCGGAGGACGCGGATGCGAGAATGAAGGCGACGACGACGAGAAGATGTCGGGTCATAAGGGAGATTAACAGCGGCGGGGTCGACATCAGCACGGGATGCGGCGCGTACGGCTCCTCGAGCCGCGCGATTTGTTCGTCGGAAAGCTTAACGTCAATTGCCGCCACCGCGTCATCGAGATGCGACATCTTCGTCGCGCCGATGATGGGGGCCGTGATGCATGGCTTGCGCAGCATCCACGCCAGCGCCACCTTCATCGGCGCCAGCCCGCACTCGCGCGCGCACGTCGCCCACGCGGTCGGCCACCGTGAAATCGGCGGAGCGTGTAATAGAGATCGTGCGCGAAGGTGTCGGTCGTCGCGCGCTGCGGTTTCCCCTTCCGTGCGGCTCCGGCGGTTGCCGGCGAGGAAGCCGCGCGCCAGGGGGCTCCACGGAATGAGGCCGATGCCTTCCTCGATGCAGAGCGGGATCATCTCGCGCTCTTCCTCGCGGTACACGAGGTTGTAGTGGTTCTGCATCGTGACGAAGCGGGCGAGGCCGAGGCGGTCGGACGTGTAGAGCGCCTTGGCGAACTGCCACGCCATCATGCTGGAGGCGCCGATGTAGCGCGCCTTGCCTGCACGGACGACCGTGTCGAGGGCTTCGAGCGTCTCTTCGATCGGCGTCTGCGGATCCCAGCGGTGGATCTGGTACAGGTCCACGTAATCGGTGCCCAGCCGCCGCAGTGAGTTGTCGATGGCGGCAAGAATGTGCTTCCGCGACAGCCCGCGGTCGTTCGGATCGTCCGAGAGCGGGTAGAACACCTTCGTCGCGATGACGACCTCGTCGCGTTGCGCGAAGTCCTTGAGCGCGCGGCCGACGACTTCCTCCGACACGCCGAGCGAGTACATGTCGGCGGTGTCGAAGAAGTTGATGCCGAGCTCCAGCGCATGGCGGATGAACGGGCGCGACGCGGCCTTCGTCGAGCACCCACGGCCGCCACTTCGAGGTGCCGTAGGTCATCGTGCCGAGGCAGATGCGGGACACCTTGAGCCCGGCGCGCCCGAGATTGACGTACTGCATCCGTGAATTCTACCGATGACATGGAGGGTCGCTTCGTACGAAGATACAGCGAATGTCTGCCGCGCTCCGGCGCATCCTTCATATCGACATGGACGCGTTCTACGCCTCGGTGGAGCAGCGCGACAATCCGTCGCTGCGAGGCAAGCCGGTCGCCGTGGGCGGGAGCCCGGCCGGGCGCGGCGTGGTGGCGGCGGCGAGCTACGAGGCGCGGAAGTTCGGCGTGCGTTCGGCGATCCCGATGGCGCGCGCGGTGCGGCTCTGCCCGCGGTCTCACGATCGTTCGCCCCGATTTCGAGAAATACCACGCCGGTCTCACGCAGGTCTTCGAGATCTTTCGATCGGTGACGCCACTCGTCGAGGGGCTGTCGCTCGACGAGGCGTATCTGGACGTCACGGCAGAACGCGTGGGGGGAGCCGCTCGGACGCGTGGTGGCCGAGCGCATCAAGCGCGAGATCAAGGAGACGACCGGGCTCACCGCGTCAGCGGGCGTGGCGCCGAACAAGTTCCTGGCAAAGATCGCATCGGCATGGAAGAAGCCCGACGGGCTCACCGTGATCGCGCCCGAACGGGTCGAGCGGTTCCTGCAGACGCTGCCCGTCGATGCGTTGTGGGGCGTGGGTCCGGTGACGGCGGAGCGCCTGCGCGAGCGCGGCATCAAGATGCTCGTGGACGTGCGCGCCGCCGATCCCGAAGTGCTGCGCGACGCGGTGGGCAGCGGCGCCGACTGGCTGCGCGCCCTTGCGGACGGCATCGACGATCGCGAAGTGGAGCCGGAGCACGATCCGAAATCGTCGGGCAGCGAGAACACCTTCGCCAGCGACCTCACCGACCTGATCGAGATTCAAACCAACATCGACACGATGGCGCGCGACGCTGCCGAGTGGCTCGAGCGCCACGGCCTCCTGTGCCGCACGGTCACGATCAAGGTCCGCTACTCCGACTTCACCACGATTACGCGCAGCCACACCGCGGGCATGACGCGCGACCCCGACGACATCGCGCTGCGGGCGGTCAGAGTTGTTGGAGAAGACAGAAGCGGGTGAACGCCCGGTTCGATTGCTCGGCGCGAGCGTTCACAACCTGGTGGATCCCACGGATCTCGTGGAGCCGTGGTTGCCATTCGAAGACGCTGAGTAGTTCGGGAGGCGGCGTTAAGGGATAAAGGCTGGACGGGAGACGGGAGAAGGGAGAAGGCAAAGGATGAAAGGAGAAAGGTGCAATAAAGGTGAAAGGAATGAGGTGCGCCCTTCTGCCGTGAACCTTCCTCCTTCGACCTTCCGGCCTTTGCCTTTTCCCTTCTCCCGTCTCCCTTTCGCCCTTCGTGCCTTAACGCCGCCCTACTCAGAGGCGGCGCTCTTTTTGCGCGCGCGCGGCTTGGCGGCAGGCTTTGCCTTCGGCTCCTTGCGGGGCGCGCGGCGCCTTCGCGGCGCGCGCAGGCTTGCCTTCGCCGGCGGTCTTTCTCGCGCGTCCGCGGCCCTTCTTCGGTGCCTCGTCCTCGCCGGCTGCCTTCGGGAGATCCCGTCGCCTGCTCGCCATCGAGGACCTGGGGCGTTTCCATCTCCTGGACGACGTCCCCTTCGACCACGTCGGATGAGGACTGCGCGACCGGCGTGGGCTCGTCGAGGCGATCCTTCTCGTGGATGTCGGGGATGTCGTCGCCCGGCTGCCACGGCCGCGGTGCGCCGGGCGTCGTGGGCTGTGCGGGCGTCGGCATGTCGTCGGCGGCCTGCATCACGTTGCCGGGGAACAGCCGGATCACTCCCTGGCGATCGCGTTCCATGCGAAACAAGCCGTCCCGCTGGCAGGCACGCAGGAGATCGACGAGGCTGGGGAATCCGAACTTGCGTTCGTCGAACGACGCGTCCACGTTGCGCATGAACTGCTTGGCCTGGCGGATGTACATCGGCCAGCGCGGCGGCTTCTGCGCCGACTGGAACAGCCGCCGCACTTCGCGGACCGCGTCGGCGGCGCGCACTTCGCCGCCCGCCGCCGCCGCCCTCTTGCGGGCGATCCTCGCGTGGCCCGCGCTCCTCGCGCCGCGGCTGCGGCGGTGGCGCTGCCTGCGGCCTTGGCGCATCCTCCTGCCGCGGGCGCACGTCGTCCGACGTCGACGCGCTGCTGCCCTCGGCAAGCTCCACGAGCACGTTGCGTCCCGACTCCTTCACCGTCACGTGACCGGCGGCGGCGAGCTTCTGCGCGAAGTCGCGGAAGCTGCTCACGCCGTAGGTGCGCTCCGAGAACGTCGAGTCGAGCTGCAGCAACGTGCTCTTCAAGCAGCCCGAGCTGCGGCGAGACTTCGCGGTCGGTCAGGACCTTCAGCGCGCGCCGCACCAGCGGCACGACCTGCTCGATCGAGGTCTGCGCGACCGGACCGCTCTGCCGTCCCGCGATCCGATCCGACCGCGCCGCGATCCGCAGCAGGTTCTCGTAGGCGACGAACTCGTGGCAGTTGCGCTGCATCACGACGCTCGTGAACGAGCGGCCGCCGACGACGAAGATCTGCTTGTCGTACTGCTTGAGTTTCTCGACGAGGCTGATGAAGTCGCTGTCGCCGCCGACGATGACGTAGGCGTTGATGTGCGGATGGGTGAACGCCATCTCGAGGGCGTCGAGCGCGAGGTTGATGTCTGCGCCGTTCTTGTCGCCGCCGGGCGTGAGGTTGCGCTGCACGAGCTTGGTCGCATGCTGCGTCAGCGACCGGCTGTAATCGCCGGCGCGGGTCCAATCGCCGTAGGCGATCTTGGAGACGACGTCGCCGCGTTCCCGAAGCGCTTCGAGCACGAGCGCCGATATCGAACTGGGTGTTGAGGGTGCTTTTGACGCCGATCTCGATGTTGTCGAAATCGATGAAGACTGCGATCTTGAGGCGTGTGTCTGCCAAGAGAAATTCCTGAGCAGGGTTCCGAGTCCTGCACTCACGTCATCCGAGCAGCCGCTAAAGTGCTGCACGACATCGACCCGGCATGGGCCGTACAACGCGAGGGGGCCGTTGCGGCCCCCAGGCCACTCCCATTATCCACCGGCAGCCGGGATTATGCCAGCCTTGTGGAAAATATCGCCAGTGGGGTTGCTCGAAGGCGCTCCGAAACTCCGAACTTCGAACTCCGAATTCCGAAGCCGGTTCCTTCGGACTTCGGCATTCGGTGTTCAGAGTTTCCGTAGTCGCCCGAGCTACCCCACTGCCCGAAGAAGCAACGCCGGTGGAATTATTTACCGCGGACGTCGTAGGCGTAGAGGGTGTCCTGGTCGCGCAGGAACAGCTTTCCGTTGGCGACGACGGGGTGGGTCCAGGTTGGCAGTGAGCCGGTGCTGGATCTGGAAGCGGCCGTGTTCGCGATACCCGGTGGGGCTCGCTTCGGCCAGGCCCACGACGCCTCGTTCGCTGAACAGGTAGAGCCGATCGTCGGCGAAGATCACCGAGCCCTTGCCTACGCTGCGGTCGCGCCAGGCCACCTGGCCGTTGTCGAACCGCATCGCCGTGAGGATGGTGCCCGAGAATCCATAAAGATGGTCGCCGATCAACACCGAGCTCGCGTGGTGGTTGCGCATCTCGCGCGTGAAATAGACCTCTTGCGCCTGATGTTGCCGGCGCCGGCTGACGACAACTCGACGAGGCCGGCGCCGGTGCCGTAGTCGGACGAGAAGAACACGCGGTTCCCCCGCGCAATCGGCGTCGCGATATTGGCGGTGGGATTCGACGGCGCGGTTGTAGCTCCAGAACTGCCGCCCATCGCGCGCGTCCACTGCACGCCTCCGCGCGCCGTGAACAGGATCGCCTGCGGCACGCCTTCGAATTCATGCAGGATCGCCGACGAATATCCCGCCTCGTCGTCTCCGGTCTGCCACAGCACCGAGCCGTCCTTGCGGCTCAGCGCCACGATCGAGGCGCCGCGGCCGCCGGCATTGACGATGATGCGGTCCTGCAGCACGAGCGGCGATTCGCTCAGGCCCCACTGATGTTCGACCCGCCGAACTTCGGAGGACGTTGAGCTTCCAGATCACTTTCCCGGAAGCCGCGTCGAGCGCGCTGAGATCCCCGCTGGCGCCATACGCATAGACGCTGACCGCCCGAGACGGTCGGTGTGCCACGCGGGCCGTCACCGCGGTCGTTCCCAAACCGCCGCCCGTTCTCCACTTCCCAGAGCTTCTTCCCGGTGGCTTCGTCAAACGCCATGACGTATTCGGGTTCCCCGCGCGCGCCCAGCGTGTAGAGCTTGCCGCCGGCGACGGCAAACGACGAATAGCCCTCGCCCGCGCCCGCTCGTCCTGCCACGCCAGTCGGCGGGCCATTCTGCCGGCCACGTCTTCAGCAATCCCTTCTCGACCGCCATCGCCATCCCGATTCCGCCCGCGCCACTGCGGCCAGTCATCCAGATCGTCGCCGCGCCGTTGATGACCAACGCGCTGAACCAGCGCCGCGCATGAAAAGCTGATTTCATCTTTATTGCCTCATTCACCAGTGGGGTGATTCGTGCGACTGGGAAACATAGAAGTCAGAACACCGAACTCCGAATTCAGAACGGAGAACACGGGTTCTAGCTATTCGTCACATCGCTTCGGACGGTTGCTTCGTGCTTGGTGGCTTCGTGCCTTCGGAATTCGGAGTTCGGAGTTCTGGAGTTTCCTCGCCCCACACTTCACCCCACTGCATGTACCCATCGACAGACGTTCACTTTGACGGCCCGACGACGCGGACGGCTTTGAGCTCGACTCGCGTGACGGGTGTCTCTCCGTTTACCGGGGTCTTCTCGATCGCTTCCACCGCGCCGATGCCGTCGACGACGCGGCCGAAGGCGGTGTACTTGCCGTCGAGCGATGGGGCGTCGCCGGTGACGATGAAGAAGGAGGTCATGGCCGTGTTGGGGTCGCCGCCGTGCGCCATCGAGACGATGCCTTTGACGTGTTTCGTGTCGTTGATCTCCGCCTTCACCTGGCGGACGTACTTCTGCTGCTTCTCAGCTCAACGGGCCGCGCGTCTGCGGGTAGCCGCGTCTGGATGGCGAAGCCGCGGCACGACGCGGTGAAAGGACATGCCGTCGTAGACACCCGCCTGTGCGAGGCGAAGGAAGTTGCGGACGTGCTCCGGGCGCCTTCTCGGGGAAGAACTCGATCGTGATCGGGCCCGGCGCTCGTCTCGAGCACCGCGCGGTGCGCCTTGAGCTGCTCGACGCGTCTCGGTCGAGAACGGCTCGACTTCCGGCGGCGGCGTGTCGCGGATCGTCACCGACGTGATCTCGATCCGCGTCGCGACCTTGCCTTCGGCCGTCGTCTCCGCTTCGGAGATCTTCGTCACCACATCGATCCCTTCGGAGACGCGGCCGAAGATGGTGTATTTCCCGTCGAGCGCGGGCTGGTCGCGTCACACAGACGAAGAACTGCGCGCCACCGCTGTCGGGTTTGCCCGGCTGGATCACTGCGGCGACCGCGCCGCGCGTGGCGCTTTCTCTGCTGATCTCGGCCTTCGAGCACACCAAGCCCCCCGGTGCCGTACTCGCCGCTTTCGCCGGATCCTTCGACAGCGGATCGCCTCCCTGGATGATGCCGTGCCGAATCACGCGGTGGAATCGTCGTCCCGTTGTAGGCCCCTTCCGTTGCGAGCTTCATGAAGTAGCCGACATGGTTCGGCGCGAGGTCCGGCTTCAGGTCGATGACGAACGTGCCCGGCGGAAGTGTTAACCACCGCCTGCTTGTTCGCCATCTGCTCGACGGTCAGCGTGTTCTTGAACGGCGCCGGGGCTGCCGGCGGGCGGCCCCGCTGCTGCTCGGCTCCGGCGACGCCGAGGATCACCAAGAGGATCGCGAGGCGCATCCTCGGATACTACTCGGACGGGTGGCTGCTGCGAGCAGCGGGGGGACTCGAGCGACTGAGAAACTCCGAATTCCGATCTCCGAACTCCGAATCGTTCAATTGAACGGCCTCGCTGGCGCGGCCGACTACGTTTTCGTTCGGAATTCGGAGTTCGGAGTTCGGAATTTCAGAGCCGGACGCGCAACCCGACTGCCCGACGACCAGCGACGATGGCCATTACCTCTTCCGTCCGAGCACGTACATCGCCGACGTGGTCATCGCCACCACGGCGAAACACACCAGCATCAGGACGCTGAACTCCATCCCGTTTCGCCCGGCCCCGACGACGAACCAGCCGGCGCGGCTGTGAATGAGGTAGATGCCGACCAGGAGCTGGAACGAGAACCACGCCGTCAACGGGCGAACCAGATACCCCGCCGCCATCGTCAAGCCCCCGATGATCTCGACGAGCGTGATTCCCCACGCCACGTAGAAGCCTCCGGGATAGCCCAGGCCGTCGAGATACACACCGAAGTCATCGACGATATCGAGGCGCGCGCGGGCGACGCCGTGAATGATCATCATCGACGCGGCGGCGATGCGAAGCAGCGTCAGGGCGAGACGGATCGTTGATGTCATCGCGACAATGCTGCCATCCGGCGTTTGCCTCACCGGCACCTTTGTGACAGATCGCCGTGAATCGGGGATCGACTGCGAAAGAACAGGTCAGCTGCCGCGAACAACCCCTCTGTCCGAGTCCGGCAATCGCCGGACGAGCCGGTCCATCAGCTTCTCGAGGCATGCGGCGGGATCGGTGGTGCGGCCCGTGTGGACGGCGGACGGCTGGATGATCGTGCTGCGCGGCGACACCAGCCAGCGAAAGCGGCCGCGCGGCGGCAGCGCGCCGATTGCGCCGGCATCGGCGCCGCCCCGGCACACGAGCGGGATCATCGCAAGCTGCTCGTGTACCGCGTCGATGTCGATCGACGGATCGAGCGCGAGCACCACCGCGTCGTCCATCTCGATCTTCGCGTCGAGAAAATCGCTGTCGGCGACCGACAGGATCACGCCCACGTTCACCTGCTCCCCCCGTTCGACGCGGGGGACGATGCGGATGATGGCGTAGTCGTAGGTGCGCTCAGCGGACACGCACGGCCTCCTCGACGAAACCGCGCGGCGGCGCCAGCCGTTCGACCAGGTAGCGGCGATAGTCGTCGCGCGACCCGCCCCCCTCTGTGAGCCACGCATCCGGGATCGTCGACAGGATCTCGTCGAGCACGCCGGGACCGAGCGTGCGCGCCATCTCGGCGTCGACGTCTTCGATGGCCGTCGCGCGCCGCAGCAGCACGTGGTCCTTGATCATCGGAAAGGCGGCCCGCGCGCGCCCCCCTCGTTCTCCCACCCAGGCGAGTGGTGAAAGTACAGCGTTGCGCCGTGGTCGATGAGCCACGGGTTCCGATGCCACATCAGCATGTTCGTATTGCGAGGCGTGCGATCGACGTTGGTGGTGAACGCGTCGAACCAGACGATACGCGAGGCGAGGTCGCTCGAGATCGCATGGACCACGGGATCGTAGCTGACGGAGCCGGGCAGGTAATCGAGCGCCAGGTTCAGCCCGGCGCTGTCGTGGATGAGCGCGTGGATCTCCGGGTCAGGCTCGGTGCGCGCGAGCGCTCCGTCGAGGCTGGCAAACACGATCTCGGGCACCGGCAACCCGAGCACGCGCGCGATTTCCCCGGAGACGAGCTCCGCGATGAGCGCCTTGGGCCCCTGCCCCGCCCCCCGAAACTTGAGCACGTACAACCCGTCATCGTCCGCCTCGACGATGGCCGGGAGCGATCCCCCTTCGCGGAGCGGCGTGACGTAACGTGTGACCTCGACCGTCCTAAGTGGCACCCGGGCATTATTCAACGGCGGGGTCCGTAAAAGGAGCCAAGGCTAGAAGGGAAAAGGGAAAAGGGAGAAGGCAAAGGCCGAAGGTGCAAGGCGAAGGAAGAAGTGCGCCTTCGGCCTGCCGCCTTAGACCTTCCAGCCTTTGCCTTTTCCCTGTTCCCTTTTCCCTTTCAGCCTTTCTGCCTTAAGCAGGACGCAGGAGGCCAAATCCCCTATAATCCGCGGATGCCTGTGACCTTCACCGTCAACGGAAAAACCGCCACTGTCGATGTGCCCCCGGACATGCCGCTCCTGTGGGTGTTGCGCGACGTGCTCAACCTCTCCGGGACGAAGTACGGCTGCGGCACGGGCCAATGCGGCGCCTGCACGGTGCATCTGCGCGGGCGCGCCGTCCGCGCCTGCCAGACGCCGATGAAGAACGTCGCCGGCGCGGCGGTCGTGACGATCGAGGGCCTCTCCCCGGACGGCACGCCATCCGCTGCAGAAAGCGTGGGAGAAGCTCGACGTCCCTGAGTGCGGCTACTGCCAGGCGGGGCAGATCATGGCGGCCGCGGCGCTGCTCGCCGCGCGCCCGACGCCCACCGACGCCGACATCGACACGGCGATGAATGCGAACTTGTGCCGCTGCGGAACCTACATCCGCATCCGCCAGGGCATCCACGAGGCGGTGAAGATGGCCGCGACCAAGACCGTCGCGGAGGCGAAATGACCATGACGCTGACGCTCGATCGCCGCAACTTCCTCCGCGTCACCGCGCTCGCCGGCGGCGGGTTCATGCTCTCGAGTTATCTCGAGCCGCTCCTCGCCTTCGATCAGCAGGGCGGCCGGCAGGCGCCGCCGCTCGATCCCAACGCGTTCGTCTCGATCGACAGCAAGGGCATCGCGACCATCGTCGCCAAGAACCCCGAGATCGGGCAGGGCGTGAAGGTCATGCTGCCGATGCTGATCGCCGAGGAGCTCGACATCGACTGGAAGGACGTCCGCATCGAGCAGGGGGACCTGAACCCCACGAAGTACGGCCAGCAGTCGGCCGGTGGCAGCTTCGCGACGCCAAGCAACTGGGAGCCGATGCGCCGCGTCGGTGCCGCCGCGCGCCACATGCTCATCGCCGCCGCCGCCCAGAGCTGGGGCGTGCCGGCTGCCGAGATCACCACGGTCGCCGGCAAGGTCGTGCACTCGAACTCGAAGCGCTCGGCGAGCTACGGCGAGTTCGCCGCCGCCGCCGCGAAGATCGCGCCGCCCGACATGGCGACGCTGACGCTGAAGGATCCGAAGGACTATCGCATCATCGGCAAGCCGATCCCAGGCGTCGACAACCACAAGATCGTCACCGGCCAGCCGCTGTTCGGCAGCGACATCAAAGTGCCGGGGATGCTCTACGCCGTCTACCAGCGCTGCCCCGTCATCGGCGGCAAGGCGGTGAGCGCCAACCTCGACGCGATCAAGAAACTTCCCGGCGTCAAGCACGCCTTCATCGTCCCCGAGTCGAAGGGCGGCGGATCGATGAGCGGCGTGGCGATCGTCGCCGACAGCTGGTGGTTCGCCGAGCAGGCGCGCAAGCGCTGCAGGTGACCTGGGACGACGGCATCACGGCCACCGACGACAGCGTCGCGTTCTCGAAGCGGGCCGTCGAGCTCTCGAAGGAAGCGCCGCACAGCACGCTGCGGCAGGACGGCGACGTCGACAAGGCGCTCGCCGGCGCGGCCAAGACGGTCGAGGCCGCGTACGAGTATCCGTTCCTCGCGCATGCGCCGATGGAGCCGCCCAACGCGACGGCGATCTTCAAGGACGGCAAGCTCGAGATGTGGGCCGGCACGCAGCAGCCCGGCGGCGTGGTCAACACGATCGCGCAGGCGCTCGGCATCCAGCCCGCCGACGTCACGATCCACCTGCCGCGCATGGGTGGCAGCTTCGGCCGTCGTCTCTACAACGACTACGTCGTCGAGACCGCGGTGATCGCCAAGGAGGTCGGTGCGCCGGTGCAGTTGCGGTGGACGCGCGAAGACGAGATGCGGCAGGAAGTTTTCCGGCCGGCCGGGTATCACTTCCTCAAGGCCGGCGTCGACGCATACGGCAAGGTGGTCGCGTTGGCGGAATCACTTCGTCACGTTCAGCAACGCGGCCGCGCCAGCCGCACCGGCCAACGCCGGCGAACCAGCCGGCCGGGCAGCCAGCGGCGCCGCGCACGGCTGGATTCCGCGACGACTCGGCGCATCGGAGTTCCCGGCGCGGTTCGTTCCCGAACTTCGCGACCGTGCAGTCGATGATGCCGCTCGGCGTCACCACCGGCGCGCACCGCGCGCCCGGCGCCTGTGCGATCTCGTTCGTGTTCCAGTCGTTCCTCGACGAGCTGGCGCTGGCCGCCGGCAAGGATCCGGTGCAGTTCCGCCTCGACCTGCTCTCGAACGTTCCGCTGCCGGCATCCGGCGGCGGCGCCGCGTTCAACGCCGAACGCGCGGCCGGCGTCCTGAAGATGGCGGCAGAGAAATCGGGATGGGGCAAGCGCACGCTGCCGAAGGGCACCGGCATGGGCATCGCCTTCCACTTCAGCCACCAGGGCTACTTCGCGGAAGTCGCTGAAGTGACCGTCGACGCGAACAAGCGGATCAAGGTGAACAAGGTGTGGGCCGTCGGCGACGTCGGCAAGCACATCATCAATCCGCTCAATGCCGAGAGCCAGGTGCACAGCGCCGTCATGGACGGCATCAGCCAGATGATGCTCGAGGTCACCGTCGAAGGGGGCAAGGTCAAGCAGGCGAACTACGACGAGTACCCGGTGCTGCGCATGCGCCAGGCGCCGCCGGAGATCGAAGTCCACTTCCTGACGACCGACAACAGCCCGACAGGGCTCGGCGAACCGCCGCTGCCGCCGATCATCCCGGCGGTCGCCAACGCGCTCTACGCGGCGACCGGCGTGCGCGTGCGCTCGCTGCCGCTCAGCAAACACGGGTTCAGCTGGAGATAAATCGGGTCCTCGAATGCGCTCATCGGCGGTCACGTCGGCCGGCGGTGTGTTTGCGTCGCACTCAACACCGCTTCGGCGCAGAAACCGACGACCAACGACGGCGTCTACACCAAGGCGCAGGCAGACGAGGCAAAGGCGCAGTTCGACAAGATCTGCGCCGACTGCCATCCCTTCACCGTCGCGGCGAAGAAGAAGCCCAAGGACGTCCTCCTCGGTGACGAGCCGTTCTACGACAACTGGACGGGCCGCCAGCTCGCCCAGATGATCACGACCATCGCGCTCACGATGCCGAACGATGGCTCGGCGACGGTGACCGACGAGGAAGCGGCCGACCTCGTCGCCTACATCCTTCAGCAGAACGGCTTCAAGCCTGGCAAGCAGCCGCTGACGAAAGCCACGGCGACAGCAGTCGTCGAGCGACCCACCAAATAGACTCCGCTGCGGGCGGCGCCCACGATCGTCGTGAGGCATAATGACGTCTCACACACATCGTGAGCGACGCCCTCCGGTCAGCACGACTGCGCATTCTCGTCGTCGATGACAATGTCGAAGGCGGGCAATTGCTTCGTGCCCTTCTGTCTCAACGAGGGCACGACGTCACCGTTGTGCAAAGCGGTGAGGATGCCTTGCGCATTGCGAAGGATGTTTCCCCGCAGGTCGGCCTCCTCGACATCGGCATGCCTGGCATGAGCGGATACGCGCTCGCCGAGCACTTCCGGCGCGATCCCGAGCGAAGCGGACTGTTCCTGGTGGCGATCACGGGTTGGGGACAGGCAGAAGACAAGCGGCGGGCTACTGAGGCCGGCTTCGACGCGCATGTCGTGAAGCCGGCCGATCCAGACGAACTGCAGACGCTGCTCGCGGCGCGGTTCCCCGCGGCCGCAGGCAGCAGCTAGGCCTTCCTTCGCAGGCGGCGCAGCGCCAATCCCGAGAGTCCAGCCGACAGCAGGAGCATCGTCCCTGGTTCGGGAGTCGGTTGCAACCCTTCGAACTGGTAGGTGGCGCCAGAAACCACGGTGCCACCCGTCGGTGTGGTCACGTGTCTGAAACGTGACGGTGCCCCACCCGTGCATCGTGCCGTTGAACAGCAGGGCTCCGAATTCGTCCGTGATGCTCGTGGTCAGGCTTCCAGTGAAGCGGCCATCTCCCTGAAGGTTCACGACGAACGGAACGCCTGATCCCGCAAAGAAGACGATGCGCTCAGGTTGGGTGTCCGTGCGATAGCTGCTCACTCTCGGCAAAAAAGGTGCGAAAGGATCCTGCCGGATGCCATCCGGCTCCTGCCAGCGGAGACTGAAGAGCTCGGTGTCGAAGTCGTAGAACAGGGTCCGCAGGAACCCGCGGGACTGGATGTCCTGGACCCCGGTAACAGTGAGAGAACCTCCGATAATCGAGATGTGATCTGCAGAAGCCTGGCGAGGGACGAATCCCGCGAGTACCACGCAGAGAGCGAGGAGCAGCGGTCGGGTGAAGCGCACAGGTGCCTCCATAACGTTGGCCGTCAATGCGTGCGGTGCAACCCCCGCGCCGGAGGTACTATGTGGGCATGGCTCTCGACGAACGCGCATTCTTCACCGAGAAGGCAGAAACGCGACCGGGCAGCTATCAGTGCCCGAAGTGCCGGCGCACGTCTGAGTACCCGGTCCGCTGGGTGCGCCGCACCAAGAAAGACCGGCCTCCCTCCAATGCCGATGAAGGCGACAAGGCGAAGTTCGCAAAGCTCCGCGACTACCTGCTGAGGCTCGACGACCAGGTGGTCTGCAAGACCTGCGGGCGCAAGTTCGAGATCCCGTCACAGCACTCGCTGGTCTACGTGGACCAGCTGTCGGGTCTGCCCGACGACGCCGAGCTCGAACGCGAAATCGCCGAGGCTTCGGGCGAGCCGGCCGCGCCCCAGGAGACCAAACCTGCAATCCCGGCGCGGTTTACGCGCAAATCCACGGGTTGGAAGTAGCGACAAGACCGTTATTCAGGCTCCAATCCCGTAACGCCGGCGGCGTGGCAGGATCAATAATCGCGCGGATTTCGGCGCGAGCTCGACCGGCGCACTCCTTGCCGGGACCCCTCGGGTGCGCAAAGACGTCGTTGCTTTCTTTCTAGTGATTGGTGCCGCGGCGCTCGTCTCGCCGCCAGGCTTTGCCGGGCAGGCCCGGGCGCCGAAGAAGGCGGCCGCAGAGGCCACTGACCGCTACCAGGTCCCCGCCGGCACCGCGCTTCTTCTGAAACTTCGAACGCCCCTCGACTCCGGCACCGCCTCGATAGACGACCAGGTGGAGGCCACGCTGTGGAGTCCGGTCATCCAGGATGGCGTCGAGCTGATTCCGGCGGGGTCGGTGGCGATCGGGAAAGTCGTGAACGTCAAGCGCGCGTCAGAACGTGCCCCGGCCGGAGAGGTCTCGTTCGTGTTCTCGATCGTCGAACACGCCGAAACGAAGAGCCGCGCGATGCTCACGACTCGCCGCATCGTCGTGGAACCCCCCGCAGTCGACGATGTCGCACGAGGAAAGTCGCGGCCGAAAGCGGTGCAGGCAACGATGGCGAGCGGATCTCCGTTTGTCGCGATGACCGCAGAACCGCTGCTCGTTCGAATCCCTCGTTAGTCTCCCGGGGCAGCGAGCAAGAGCCGCGCTTTCGCGGTGATCCCGTCAGCGATGGTCTGCGTCCACACGCGGTAGCCCCGTTCCTCGAGACGATGCGCGCGTTCGACGTCGATCGCAAGCGAGCCGTCCATCCAGCCCGCGAACTTCTTTCCGTCAACTGAGTCCAGGTCGTGGCAGCACGGAAGCACCGCTACCTTTGCGCCGACACTCGACGCGCGATCCAGGATCACGTCGGTCAACGATCCACACCCGTGACTGGAGACGACGACGTCGTCTGCATAGAGGTCGATGGCGGCCGCGGACGTTGACGAAAAGGTGACGCGGCCGGCGAGCCGCGGCCACACGGCCAGTAGCGCCTCGTGCACCTTCATTCCCGACGCCGGGAGCTGAGGGTCGACGGCGATGGCGCACGGGGATGAGTCATCGAGGAGCAACATCATGTGCGCGAGCAGACCGTGCCCGGCAGCGAGATCCACCACGCGCCCGCCCCTGAACAGCCGGCGCGTGCGGCGCGCAACCTCCCAGGCCTCGTAGAGCTCCTTCCGCGGGAGGCATCCCGCGTGGCATACGGCGCGGGCGATTCGATGGAAGAGGGTGTCGTCTGGGAACCGGTCGAGATCGTAGTCTGTCAGGCGGCCGCGTGCGTTGAGCGAAAAGGTCTCCACGGTGGGGTCCTTTTGTTAGACCGCGCCGCGCACCGGGGTGAGACGAACCCGCTGCACCTGGGTAGCGGCCGGTCGGGGCTCTGACTGGAGCGAACGGCTTACGAGCTGGGTGAGTACCGCGGCGAGGATCGTCGCGATGGCGCGGGCCGAATCTGTCAGTCGCATGCCGGGCTGCAGCTCGATCGCGAGCACGCCCACGCACTTCGCCCGCAGCAGGAGCGGGAGCACGAGCGCCCCCCCACACTCGTCGTCGCCATCGATCTCGCGCGGCTGCGCGGAGCGGAACGACTCGGCCGTGGGGTTGTCGGCGTCACGCGTGACGGCGGGCAGCCGCGCGACCACGCCGGCCGAGTACCCGTGGACCAGCGCGGGGCGCAAGACGGCCGATGTCGAGTGCCAGAGCCACACGATGAGGCCCGTCGCGTCGAGAAGTGTCGCGACTTCCTGCAGCAACGGTTGCACCTCGCGCGCACTGCCCGCTTGCCCGAACTTCGTGCACAGCCGCGCGACGGCTTGCAGGTCGAACTGCGAGGAATGCGCGGGAGCGACCGTGGTGACGGGCATGACCTCGGCGGCCGCGGTGCCCGCGGTGCCGTTCGAGGGCCCCCGCATCCTCCGCGAGAGTGTCCCGAGCGCGGCGCCGACCAGGCCGCGGAAACCGTTCCTATGCAGGCCGTCGTGGTTCGTCGCGGCCTGCGCCGCGGCGGCCTGCGCGGCGGCCAGCTCTTCAGGGTCCGGATAGGCTTCGTTGAACTCTTGGACGGTCTGCTCGGGATCGAGGCCGATTGCTTGCGCGTACCAGCGCACCCACGAGCGGCGGAAGATGCCGTGCGGCCATTGCGACAGGTCGTCCCGTTCGAGCCCCTCGAGCAGCGAACGCTTGATCTTGGTCAGATCGGCGATGGCCACCAGATCGATGTTTTGTGCTTCGCGTTGCTGCCGGAGTCGCTCGCCGAAACTCGCCGTCATGGCGGCAGAGATGGCAACCTTCGTGCGCACCGCAAGTTGTTGAAAACATGCGGATAAATGCGCATTGGCCGGGAGTTCTGTCGCATGCCCGTACAGTAGAAATGACACACCGACACGGTGTGCGGGATCGATGAGCCGGTGCTGCATCGAACAGTGGGGTGGCTCGGCGGACTTAGGAAACTCCGAACTCCGAACTCAAAACTAAGCAGCCGGTTCGAAGTTGGAATTCAACCTTAGAAGCACCTTCGGAATTCGGAGTTCGAAATTCGGAGTTTTCGAAGCCGCTCGAGTGACCCCACTGCTCGAGACAGCCGCGGCTCGTGCGGAGCCGCATCATGCCGACGCTGCGGTGGACGAGGTTGATAGACTAGGGCGTCCAACAACCCCGGAACACCTATGAAGAAACTTGCCATCGGCTGCGGCCTCGCGCTGCTGATCACCGGTATTGCGGCTGCGGGTATCGTTTTCTACCTCTATCGCCAGGTCTCGACGACCATGACGCAGTTGGCGGACCTTGGGAAGGCTGCCGACATCGAACGTGATGTACGCAACCGCTCCACGTTCACCCCGCCGTCGAGCGGGGAGATGACGGAAGCACAGGTCGAGAAACTGGTCCAGGTGCAGACCCACGTTCGCGGACGCCTCGGGGAGCAGATCACGACGTTCGAGACCAAGTACAAGGCGCTGGCCGACAAGAAAGAGACGTCGCTGGCGGATGCGCCCGCGATCCTGAATGCGTATCGCGACCTCGCGGCGGCGTGGCTCGACGCCAAGCGCGCCCAGGTCGAGGCGCTGAACACGGCCAACCTGTCGCTCGACGAGTACCGGTGGATCCGCGAGCAGGCGTACCGCGCGCTCGGTCAACCGTTCATGGATTTCGATGTCGCGCGCTTCATCGAAGACGCCCAGCATGGCGTCACCTCGAAGGCCGGCGAAGTGCGTGGCGCCATCGGCCCCGACGGACCGGAAGCCAATCGCAAGCTGGTCGAGAAATACAAGAAGCTGCTCGAGGAGAATATCGCGCTCGCCTCGTTTGGCCTGTAGCGCAGGCCTTCAGGCCTGCCATCCTCGATGCCCGTCTCCATTCCGCCGGAATTCGAAGAGTTCCGTGACGAACGCTGGCACCGCGAGGCCACGCGCCAGGTCGAGAGCGCGCTCGACGCCGAGCGCTTCATCGAACGCGTCGGCTTTGCCGCCTGCCTCACCGATTCCCGTCGCCCAGGTCCCTCGTTGTACGTCGCCGTCTGCGGCCGGCGCGATGCCGTCATGCCGCGCAATGTCCAGAAGGATCCCGAGGCGTCAGCCGCATGGGTGCTCAAGGACGAACTCGTCCGGCGCGGCAAGGTCTATTACGGCAAGCTCGTTGGCGCGCGGACGTTGTTCATCGCGCCGCGGATGGTCCCGTTCTTCCACGCCATCTGGGGAGATGCGACGGGCCGAGGAAGCGCGGCGGTTAAGCAGACCGGCGCAGGCACTGCTGCGCGTCCTTCGCCGCGAGTGGGAGATCGCGACATCCGACTTCGCAGTCGACTCCGGCGTGAAGGACCGCAAGCGTCTTTACGCGTGCGCTCGACGAATTGCAGGCGGCGATGATCGTCATCCCGAGCCGAGGTCTATTACGAGCCGAAGTTCACCTACATCTGGACGTTGGCCGTCGGGCGGTTTCCGCACGAACTGCGCAAGCGAGTGCGCCGGGACGTTGCGATGCGAGAGATCGCGCGATGCTTCCTCTCGAACGCTGCGATGACCGTGCCGGGAGAGCTGGCGCGCGTCATCGGCATTTCCCGTTGGGAAGCGGGTCTCGGAAACCGCGCGCTGGTCGAAGAAGGATTCGCCACCTCGCCATCGCGCGGGGTGTACGTGCTGTACTCCAGGCGCGGGTCATCCGCAGCGAGAGACCTGCGTTACAGATTTCATGCCATCTTGAAATGCATGGGCTCGGGCGCGATGGCGTCGGAGTTGCTCTTGATCGCGGATGACCGTCCGCTAGAGGTCAGAAATGAGGGGAGCAATCAATGGCAGATCATAAGAATCACGGCGACGACACACTGAAGGAAGAGACGTCGGCATTTGGCGAGCGCCTTACCGGTGCCACGAAGGATGCTGTCGGGTTCCGTCACTGGCAATCGCCGGCTCGAGCGCGAAGGCGAGATCGAGAACGCCCATGGCCGCGAACGGCAGGCGCGCAACGACGTGTTCGACGAGACCGACGGCGTCCCTAGCCGTTCGGTGGACGAGAGCTCGTCCATCCGCAATTACGGCGCGGCTCGGGAACCATCAGCGAAGAGGCGTCGGCAATCGGCCAGCGGACCAAGGGCGCGGTGAAAGACGGCGCCGGCTCGCTGCTCGGCAACGAGCGCATGGAGCGCGAAGGCGAACTGGAGAATGCCGCCGGACGCGCGCGGCAGAAGGCTAACGACGCCGTCGGATCCCCGGCTCGGCACGAGGCGCGACCATCTGGTGACCGGCCTCTACAAGAGTCCCGAGCACGCCAGGCCGCGCCTACCACGACCTCACCACGCGTCACGGCTACAAAGCCGATGACGTCAGCGTGCTGATGTCGGACGAGACGCGCAAGCGCCACTTCGGCGACGCCAAGCCGGGCACCGAATTCAAGACCGGCTCGAAGGCCGCCGAAGGTGCGGGCATCGGCGGGGCCACGGGGATCGGCGTCGGTGCGGCTCTCGGAGCGCTGCTCGCCGCGGCGACGTCGATCGCAATTCCCGGTGTCGGCTTGATCGTCGCCGGCCCGATTGCCGGTGCGATCGCCGGTGCGGGCGCAGGCGGGGCGACCGGCACGTTGTTGGGCGCATTATCGGCGCCGGTATTCCGGAAGAGCGCGCCAAGGTCTACGACGAAGGGATTCGCAGCGGTGGAATCGTCCTCGGCACCCGCGCTCGTGACGAAGCGCACGCGGCGGAGCTCGAGCGCGACTTCACGACCCACGGCGGGCGCGACATCCTGCGGTAATGGTCGTGCCGGGGTCAGATCACCGTCTGATCCCGGCCGTCACTCGCGCGGCTTGAGCGCGCCCCGAAGCTTATCGGCGAGAGATCCGAAAGACGTCGACCTGCGACGCACTCTTCTCGCGCTCGCTGTACTCGCGCACTTCCGCCGCTTCCTGCGCATCCGCGATCGCCTTCACGCTGAGGCGGATGCGGCGTCCCGTCTCGTCGATCTCCAGGACCACGACCTCGACGTCCGAGCCAACGGGAAACGCCTTGGCGACGTCCCCTTCCCTCGGGACGCCCGTCTCGCTCGTCGGGATGAGGCCCGGTACGGCCCGGCGCGAGAAAGACGAACACGCCGAAGTTCTCGTGGCGCTCGACCTTGCCCTTCAGTCGCGCGCCAGGAACGATCTCGTTCGTCGCGGATCGCCACGCCCGCCGCGCGCGACGAGCCTTCCGGGACCATCGCCACGCCGATGCGTTTCTTGTCAGGATCAATCGTGAGAATCTCGAACGCGGCTTCGTTCCCGGCTTTCACCTCCGCCTTCCAGCCCTCGCGATCGGCCGGTGGGTGGGAACGTGGACACGTGCGCCAGGCCTTCGATGCCGGGCTCGATCTCGACGAACGCGCCGAATTCGGTCACGCGTGTCACGCGGCCAGTCACGACGGTGCCGACTTCGTACCTGGACTGAACCGTCGACCACGGATCGTCGGTCAGCTGCTTCAATCCCAGCGAGATCTTCTGCTTCGCATCGTCCACCTGCAGCACCTTCACGGTGACCTGCTCCCCCGGCTTCATGATGAGCGAGGGATCAGCGACGCGCGACCAACCCATCTCGGAGATGTGCAGCAGTCCCTGCACGCCACCGCCGAGATCGATGAACGCGCCGAACTCGCGAACCGATGCGACGCGCCCGGTCAGCACGGCGCCGGCGACGATCGACTCCCGGACTTCCACCGCCCTGCCCTTCTGTTCCTCTTCGAGCAGATGCGCGGCGCGAGACGATCAGGTTGCGTCCGCCTTCCTTGTATTCGCTGATGCGGAAGGTGTAGACCTTGCCGAGGTGCTGAGACGGATCCGTCCGCATGGTGTCGATCTGGGAGAAGGGACAAAACGCGCGCTGCCCGGCGACGCGCACCTCGTAGCCGCCTTTGACTTCCTTCTCGACTCGCCCTTCGACCGGGAGGCCGGTGTGAAACGCGTCTTCGATCTGCCGCTGCGTCGCCGCCCCGCGCGCCAGCCTGCGGGAGAGCGTCGAGCCCCCTGAAGTTGAAATCACAACCGCCTGGATGCGATCGCCGACGATCGACCTCGATATCCCCGTCTGCGTCCTTCAGCTCCTAGACGTCGATCTCCGCCTCGCCCTTGCCGCCAACGTCGATAAACACCACCTCCGGCCCGATCGCCACGATCGTTCCCTCAATGGTTTGCCCCTGCTCGATGCGCTTGGCTTTGAGGGACGCCTCGAAGAGGGCCGCAAAGTCGTCAGTGGATTCGGGCATGCGGCCTCCGATTATACCGACCCGTCGGGCGCTTCGAACAGTGGGGTTGCTCGGAGGATTCCGAAACTCGAATTCCGAACTTCGAATTCCGAAGCCGGTTCGAAAGCCCATTTTGAACTTCGGGACCGCGAGCGCCGTATTGTCAGCGTTGGTCTGTTTTACGCCGTCCCTGAAAGGATCGCCATCCCATGCGCAAATACGTTCTGCTGCTCGCCGGTGTCTGCCTCCTCAACACCTCGATCGCCACCGCCGCGGCACCGGCTGCGGCGGGGCAGGCGCCGCGCAGACGCCAGCCCGCGGCCAACCCGCGTCAACGCCGACAAGAAGGAAGTCAAGGTCTCTGAGAAGGTGCTGCAGAGCTACGTGGGTGAGTACCAGTTGGACGAGACCCGGTAGCTGGCGTTCACCTCGAGAAGGGCAGCCTGTGGGGCGGGCCGGTGGGCCAGACCCCGCACCAGCTCTACGCCGAATCGGAAACGAAGTTCTTCTTGAAGACGCTGCCGATTCAGCTCACGTTCAAGACCGAGAAGGGCAAGGTCGTCGGCCTGCTGATGCAGCAGGACGGTCAGCCCGACCGCGAGCTGAAGAAGGTCAAGTAACTCGCGCTACTCGTCGCGCAACGCGGTCACTGGATCGAGCCGCGTTGCGCGTCGCGCCGGAATGTAGCTCGCCACCACTGCGGTGACGAGCAGCACGAGCGGCACGACCGAGAACGTCGCCAGGTCTCTCGCGCTCACACCGAAGAGCAGGCTGGACATGACGCGCGTCAGCAGCACGGCCCCGACCAGTCCGATCGCGACTCCCGCCCCGGTCAGCTCCATCCCCTGCAGCAGCACCATCGAGAGGATCCGGCTCCGCTCAGCTCCGAGCGCCATGCGCACGCCAATGTCGTGAGAGCCCTGGGTCACCAAGTGCGAGAGCACACCATAGACACCCACGATCGCGAGCAGCAGCGCGAACAGCGCAAACGCGCCCAGCATCATCGTCGAGAACCGCTGCCGGGCCATCGACCGGTTCATCCGCTCCTCCATCGTCTGCACGTCGACGACGGTGATGGTCGGGATCGAGTTCGCGGATCTTGCGGACGAACTCGCGGGCGACCATCGTCGGGTCCCCGGAGGTTCGAGCCACATGCCACGAGGTGTTGGCGGTTGGACGGTAGAGCGCGATCCGGCCGTCGATGTGCAGGCCGTCCTGCTTGACGGTGCCGACGACCCCGACGATCCGCATCTTGCGGGCGGGGTCGTTCCAGAGGTGCTTCCCCACTGCGTCGCCATTCGGCCAGAAGCGATCGGCAAATTTCGCGTCGATGATGGCGACCGATTCGGCCGTGACCGCGAGGTCCGCATCGGTGAACCAGCGCCCGGTCACGAGCGGAATCTGCATCGTCTTGAAGTAATCAGCCGTCGCGCCCCGTTGATCGACCTGGAGCTCCTCCCGGGTTGCCGGCGTCCAGCCTTCGACGTTGATCGGTCCCCAGCCGACCGATGACGTGAACGGCAGCGCGGGACGGCGCCCCTGCTGATGACGCCAGGCACTGACGCCAGGGCCTCGCCAAACGGACGTTGGACGTCGAGGAACTCCTCGCGGTTTGCAAAGTGGCGCGTGCTGGCGCCGAGCCGCATCGACACGACGCCGCGGGGATCGAACCCGGGTGAGACGTTCTGTAACCGGATGAAGCTGCGCACGAGCAGGCCGGCGCCGATCAGCAGCATCAAAGAGATCGCGACTTCCGCGACCACGAGAACGCTGCGGGGCCGCCGGCGGGAGTTGCCGAAGCCCGCCTTCCCCCTGCGTATGTGCGGCCGCCGGCCTTCATCGCCGAGGTGAGGTCCACTCGCGCCGCGCGCAGCGCCGGCACGATCCCGAACAGGACGCCGGTCAGCGATCGAGACCGCAAACGTGAACAGGAGCACCGTCGCGTCAAGACCGATGGCCTCGAGCCGGGGAATGTTGCCAGGATTGGTCGACCGAACGACCTGCAGCGCACCGTAGGCGACGGCCAGGCCTGCCGTGCCGCCGAACAATCCCAGCAGCACGCTCTCGGTCAGCAGCTGCCCGACGAGGCGCTGCCACGTCGCGCCGAGCGCCGTGCGAACGGCGACTTCCTTCTGACGGCCGCTGGCGCGCGTGAGCAGCAGGTTGGCGACGTTGCGCACAGGCAATCAGGAGCACGAGCATCACCGAACCGAGCAGCATGAGCACGGCGGGTCGCACGTTGCCGACGACCGACTCGACGAGCGAGACCACGTCGATCGTGAACGTCCTGTCGCGCTTGTCTTTCTCCCGGATGCGCGACGCAATCGCCGCGACATCGTCCTGCGCCTGTTCGAGCGTCACACCCGGCTTGAGCCGCGCCATCACGTTGTAGATCTCCTCGCTTCGCAACGTCGCCGGGTCCTTCGCGAAGGGGAGCGGCAGGTACACATCCATCTTCTGGATGCCGCCAACTGTCGGCATGATTTCGTGGTTCATCAGGAAATCGGGCGCGAGCACGCCGACCACCTCGAATTGGTTCTTCGTCTCACCGGCTCCCGGCACGCCGATGTTGTTGAGGCCGATCGTCTTCCCAACGATCGCGGCGTCGCCGCCAAACGCCCGCTGCCAGAACCCGTGACTCAGGAGAACAACCTGGTGCTTCCCGGGCACCTCGTCGTCCGCCCTGAGCAGCCGCCCCAGGATTGGCTTCCCGCCGAGCAACGGGAACAAGGTGGATGACGTCAGGAGGATCTCGACACGCTCCGGATGCTCCAGGCCGAGCAACGTTCCCGCTCGTCCTTGCGAGATCGACATCGCGTCGAAGGAACGGTTCTCGTTCTTGACGTCGACGTACTGCCCCGGCGCCGGCCAGTCCTGGGGGATGTTGATCCCGGGCGATCGCACCCAGAGCACGACGAGGCGGTCCGGGTCGGGATACGGGAGCGGCTTCAAGAGGAGGGCGTTGACGACGCTGAAGATCGCGGTATTGGCGCCGATGCCGATGGCCAGCGAAACAATGATGACGGCGGTCAGGCCGGCACTCCGCCGAAGCGTCCGCAACGCGTAGCGGGTATCCTGAAGGAACGCGCTCATCCGATTTCACCTTCCGTTATGGCTTCTGGGGCCAGCGGGAGTAACCTTTTGGCGTCATGCAGATTCGCATATTTATGTACCGTCCCGGCTTTTTTGATTTCGTCACACCGCTCGCCCTGCTGTTCGTCACAGCCGCAGCCGCGGGCTGCGGGAATCGTTCGGCATCGCCGGCGTCCGTTTCTCCCGACACGTGGGCGGTCGTGGATGGCCGCTCGCTGATGCGAGACGACGTCGAGAAAGCGTTTCGCCGCACGCAGGACGGCGCGCCGAACATGTCGCCCGAGGAAGCGCTCACCGTCAAGCTCAGTCTTCTGAACGAGATGATCGTCCAGGACATCGTCCTGGCGAAGGCGCGGGAACTGAAGATCGAGGTCCCGGCCTCTGAGCTCGACACCGCGTTCAACGACGCCAAGAAGAACCTCACCGACGAGGCGTTCCAGGGAGAGTTGAAGAAGCGCAACCTGACCGAAGCCGACATGCGGGAAGGGCTGCAGCGCGAGCTGCTCGCCAAGAAAGTGATCGAACGCGAGGTGACGGCAAAGGTGAACGTCACCGACCAGGACGTCACCGACTTCTACAACGCGAACAAGGCGCAGTTCACGGTGAAGGAAGAGGCCTATCGCATCGCCCAGATCATCGTCACGCCGCAGCGCGATGGACGTCCGGCGAACCGTACGGGGAACGACGCGGGATCGCCGGAAGAAGCGGCCTTCAAGGTGCGCATGATCATGGAGCGTCTCAAGGCAGGCGCCACGTTCGGTGACGTCGCGATGGACTACTCGGAAGATCCCGAGACCGCGCCGCGAGGCGGCGACCTCGGCATGGTGCCGGTGTCCGCGCTGAAGCAGGCCCCGGCCCCGTTGCGCGACGCGGTGCTCGGTCAGAAGCCCGGCAACGTGCGCGTGGTCACCGCCAATGGGATCCACACCATCGTCGCCGTCGCCGCGCACGAGATGCCCGGGGAACGCGGCCTCACGACGCCCGGCGTCAAGGACGGCATCACGCAGACGCTCAAGGCACGCAAAGAACAGTTGCTGCGCACCGCCTACCTGACCGCCGCCCGCTCCGACGCCGACGTCACCAACTACCTGGCGCGTCAGCTGGTCGAGAAGCAAGGAAAGCTCTAATCACCTGCGGATGTAGTAAGGCCCTTTAGGGCCGCCCGCCGGGCACCGCCCGGGGCCGCCGTCTGCGTGGCAGAGCGGCGCCTGCCCAGCGAGCTGCGGCGCCGACGTCGGTACGCGGGGTAAAACGCGTCCTCCGGCGGCGACCTCACGCTGCGCTCGCGGCTGGAATCATCCGGGCGACAGCCCCCATCGGTTGGGCATCACGCCGTCGCGTAGGGTGGTGGCGAATCGGCGCCGCGAGCGATCGGAGCGCCTGCGGACGCGTTTTAGATCTGACGCAGTCCCGCTACTCCTACGGCGCCACAGCCCGCTGGGCAGACGCCGCTCTGCCAGAGAAAGCGTTCGGTCACTCTCGGGAAACGCTCGCTAAACTGTCGTGATGCCCAATCGTTTTCTTACACTGCTCGCCATAACCGCGTGTCTACTTCCGACGACCCTCATCGCCCAAAGCTCTGAGCCCGCCATCGCCTTAGGCAATCGTCACGCGGTCGCGCTTCGCACCAATGGCGAGGTGCTGACGTGGGGGGAAAACCTCTATTGCCAGCTCGGGCGCGGGTCGCGCGGCAACTCGGGACGCACTCCGGTGGTCATGATGCGGAACGCGAAGCAGATCGCGGCGGCGTCCGACCACACGCTGGTGCTCACCGAGGAGGGCAAGGTCTACGGATGGGGAATGAACCCGGAAGGGGCGCTCGGCACGGGGAATACCAACGATCAGTGCGAGGGCCCGGCGTTGATCGAGTCGCTCGGCAATCTGCGGATCACGCAAATCGCGACCGGCAATGGATTCAGCGTCGCGGTGTCGAGTGACGGCGATCTTTACTGCACCGGCGACAACTCGATGGGCCAGTGCCCGATCGCGCCACGGACCGGACGCGTCGAGGTGTTCACGAAGGTGTCGATCCCGGAGCTCGCCGGCAACGTCGCCGACGTGCGGGCCGGGGGCTTTCACACGCTCATCCTCACCAGGGACCGCAAGCTGTACGCGCTCGGGCGCGGTCGCGACGGCCAACTCGGAAGCGGCAAGACGGTCAACGGGTTCGCCCTCGTCACCGAGATGAGCGACGTGGTGTCATTCGCGGCCGGCACGTGGCACAGCGTCGCCGCGCGAGCGGACGGCAGCGTGTGGACATGGGGGAACGGGTCGAAGTCACAGTTGTGCGACGGGCAGACTGCGAACCGCGCGACGCCCGCACGCGTGACGTTGCCGGCCGGGGTTCGGGTCACGCAGGTGGCTGCGGGCGGCCACGGCACGCTGATGCGTACGGCCGACGGCGCGCTCCTCGCGTGCGGCGACAACCAGTTCGATCCGCTCGGGATCGCTCAGCCGGTCGTGACCCAACCAACGGCGATTCCCGTTCCGCCGGTGAAGTCAGCGGTGCTCGCCGTCAGCGGCTCGAATGCCGCCCTCAGTGCCGACGGCTGTTCTGTCCAAGTCGTCGGCTCCAACGCGACCGGCATCGTCGCGGCCGCCGACACGTCAACAGTGAAGACCTTTACGCTACGCAAAGACCTCACGCTCTGCGGGGCGCGCTCGACGACCACGCTGGGGGATGTCGTCAACCCGGCGCCAAAGGGTGGCGAGTCCGGATGCTGGACGAAACGGGTCGAGGAAGACTCCGCCGCGGCTCCGCGTTTTGCCTGGCTGCGACAGGCGATGCTCGCGGTCGAAGAGATCCTCAAAAAGAACGCTGCGCTCATGGCGGCGCCGCAGCCGGTGCGCTGGCGCACATCGCTGTCGGCGGGCCCCTCTGAAGACGGTAGCGCTCGCATGCACGTGAAGGCGGTGGCCGAGCGCAAGACCGACGGCACGCGGGTGTGGTCAACGGGCTGCGAGGTGATCCCCCAGGTCGATCGCATCGGCGGCGCCATCGCGCAGGTGTCGATCCTCTTCAACGCGGACGCACAATCTGCGTTCCTGAACGGCATCGGCGAGCCGCCCAGGCAGACGGGAACCGTCGGTGGATTCCCCGAATACAACGGCTGGATCCTGATCACCAGGAACGGCCGGCTGCCGTGGATCCCACAGACGCTGGCCGATCGGCTCGACGAGGAGGGTCAGAAGCGCGAAAAGGCGCTCGCGGAAGCGAAGCGGCGACCGGCCGGAGTCGTGGGGGACGCCGATGCCGGCGGCGTGCAGTGGCTCGAAAAGCAGGTGCGTGACTATCAGCAGTACCGCGCATCGTTCACGCCGGAGCAGCTCCGATCGCCGGCGGTCGCTGGAGACCCCACCGGCGAGGAACGAAAGAAAGTGGACGCCCAGATCGCAGAGTTGCGCAAGTTCAGCGCGGCCGATCAGCAGCAGGCCGACGCGCTCGGGCTCGAGAGCCGGAATCTCGAACGGCAGGCGCAGGCAGAGATCCGCAACAAAAACACCGAGGAAGCGGCGCGGCTGCGCGAGCGATCGCGCGAGCTGGCCATCAAGGTCCGCGACATTCGCCAGGCCCACCTGGCCCGCACGGTCCCGTTGATCCTCGATGCGATGGCGATGTACGACCTGAAGAGCATCCAGCCAGGTCCCGCCGAGCGGGCGCTTCGCGTCAAGCGTGACCCGGCGTTCCCCGGGCCGGCGGAGCCCAACCGTATCGAAGTCATCGCCGTGATGTTGTCCTTCGGCCCTAAACCGACCGGCGCCATGCTCGACTGGCAGACCAAGGTGAAGGAGTCGTTCGACTTCACCGCCCTGGCCGCGATGCTCAAGTAGCGCGACACCCGCGTATAATCCGGCTCGCCTCACAACAATTTGCCGGCCGCCGCACTGGAGTTGCGATGACATTCGTCGTGGAAGCCGTTCCTCCCTCCCGTTTCGAGCGGCTGAGTCCGACTGAAGCGGCAGACATCGCCGAAATCGTGCGTGGAATCCTGGCGATCCAGGCCCAGGCGGCCGCGGACGCAAAGCGTCCACTGTCGAGGGGAACGCACGCCAAGGGCATCTGCGTGCGCGCCGAGTTCGAGGTCTTCGACATCCGCCGCCGGCTGGGTGCGCCGGCGCTGGCCGAACGGCTCGCCAGGGGAATCTTCGCTGTGCCGGGGGTCTACAACGCGACGGTGCGCTTCGCGAACGCCGACGGCGGGCATCGACCGGACCGCTGGCCCGACGTTCGCGCGATGTCGTTCTCACTGGATGTGCCGCCAGCCGCCATGGATGGCGTCACGCGGCTCGACTTCTCGATGAACAGCGGGACGACGTTCCCGATCAACGATGCCCACGCGTTTGCGGTCTCCGTGCGCGTGCTGTCGGCGAGCGGATGGCGCGGGAAGCTGAAGGCGCTCCGCTCGTTGTCCTGGCGCGAGGTCGGTGAGCTGCTGCGCGTGATTCGCCTGGGCACCAAGCAACGGCGCGGAACGCCGAAGCGCCCCTTCCAGCAGCTTCGCTATTGGAGCACGGTCCCCTTCCTGCACGGCGAGAGCGAGGCGGTGAAGTACTCGGCGATTCCCGCCGACAATCCGACGCGTCCGCTTCAGCCCGGGCCGAGCTTCCTGCAAGACGAGCTCGTGCGCCACGTCAACGAAGACGAACGCATGAGCGAGTTCGACTTCGGCATCCAGCTCCTCGATCCCGAGCAGATGACGCATCGCGGCGACAAGCAGGAGGCGTCATTCTGGGTCGAGAACGCCGCGGTGGAATGGAACGAGGCCGAAGCCCCCTTCCACGTCGTCGGACGCCTGCGGCTGTTGCCGAAGTCGGTGCTGACGCCGGTCGAATCGGAACGGTTCGCGATCGACGTCACCGAACACTCGACTCGAGAGACGCGGCCGATCGGCAGCATCAACCGGGCGCGGTGGCATGGCGAAGCGGCCAGCCGGAAGGCGCGGCTCGCGCAACCCGTCGCGGCAAGCGCGTGGACGCCGGCGCCGCGCCGCAGCCGCGCCTTTTTGGCGGCCACCGCGCTGGCGCTGTTGGCGTTCGTCGCCGCGGTCGCGTGGGTCCTTCGACCGGTGACGCGGAACCTGCCCGAGATGATCGACTATCCCGCGCCGTCGATCGGGTCCAACGGTCTCACCGCTGAGGAGCGGCAGCAGTATTACCACCTGAGCGAAGGCGGCGAGGCGTTTCCGATCGCGTGGCTCATCGCGCTCGAGCAACAGGAGACGGTGAACGGGCAGACGACGTATCGACCGTTCCTCGAGAATATCGAGCGCTTCGGACTGATTCCCGACCCGCCGAGTCGCTACAACCCGTACGGGCTTCCGGTTGGTGTCACCGCGGGCTATGGCAAGCTCACCGGCCAGCAGATGATGGGGCTCAACTGCACCGCGTGCCACGTCGGAGAGTTGCACTTCAACGGACGCGCCTTCCGTGTCGATGGCGGTCCGTCGATGGCGTACATCAACGCGTTCATTACCGCGATCGTCAACGAGACGAGCGCGACGGTAGACAACGGCGAGCGTCGGATGCGTTTCCTCAACCGGTGGCGTCGCGTCAAGCTGGTGCCGCTCCCGGACTTCCCCATCACGCGCACCGGCGCGCCGCTGGCTGCCGGTCTGAGCGGTGGAAGCAACGACGAAGCGCTCGACACGGCGACGCCTGGGGCGGTGCGCCGGTTGCTCGACGGCTTGCGGATGGCGCTCTCGAATCGCGCGCTGCTGATGGACAAGCTGCATAGCTTCAAAGCCGTGAAGCTTGTGGCGCAGGCCCAGCCACTCGGCACCGAAGACGGCTACGGCCGCAACGATGCCTTCGGCGTCGGCCGCAACGAGCTTTTCGGCGCTTATGCCGACAAGGAATTTACCCTCGGCCTGAACGTCCTGCCCGCCGATGCCCCTGTCAGCTTTCCTCACCTCTGGGGCATGGAACAGACCTCGTGGTTCCAGTGGGGCGTCAACACGAACTCGGTCATCGAGCGGAACATCGGCCAGGCGCTGGGCGTCGGCGCGATCTACGAGCCCGACAACCGCTACAGCAGCACCGTGCGTGTCGACAACCTGCACGCGATGGAACGGCTCCAATACAAACTGACGTCTCCCCAGTGGCCCGAGGACCTGTTCGGAAAGATCGACCGGGCCCGCGCCGAACGCGGACGCAAGCGATTCGACAGCACGTGCGCGCTCTGCCACGAAACCTACGCGAAGACCGGCACGCTGAACGAGTATCAACTCTTCCCCCTCGATGTCGTGGGCACCGATCCCGGTACCGCGATCAACTTCGAGCGCACGGTAATGACGGCCGAGGGCCCCAAACCGTTTGGCGCCGCGGCGTTCGAGATCGTGAAGAAGGTCAAGGCGGCCTACTACCGCGACAACGACGTCTCCGAGGAGATGCAGGCGAAGTGGGAGTCGCGCAGCACGCGCCCCAACCCGGAATACCGGACGCCCCTCCTCGAGTACCAGAAGTTTCCCGACACAACGAACCGGGGAATTTATCGCGCGAAGACCTTGAAGGGGATCTGGGCCACGGCTCCGTACCTTCACAACGGGTCGGTGCCGACGATCTTCGACCTGCTTCAGACCGAGGAACGGCGCCCGAAAACATTCCCGCTGGGAACGAAGGAATACGATCCTGCGAAGCTTGGCTACGTGACAGGCGGGCCGCGCTATCTGACGCCACCCGGCATGACGCCGTTCACCTACGACACCAAGTTCATCGGGAACTGGAACACCGGCCACGAGTGGTGGTTCTACGCGGATCTCAACGACGACGCGCGACTCGACATCATCGAGTTCCTGAAGACGTTCGACGATGTGAATTATCCGGGGGATTACAAGTTCGCACGCCCGGCAAAGTTGCCCGATGACGTGCGGTTGAAGAAGCCGCTTCCCGCGCACGCGCTCTACGCGAAATAACCCGTATCCCGTGGGTCACAGCGCGTCGAGAAGCGTGCGGGCGGCGACCAGGTCGGCGGTCCCCAGTCCTTCGGTGAACCAGTTGTAGACGGGCTCGAGGGCCGCCCTGGCTTCCGCCGCCCGGCCGGCATCGACGAGCAGGCTCGCCAGGCCCGTCGCGGCCCGCAGCTCGAACGATTTCGACTGCTGCCGTCGGGCGCAGTCGATCGCGGCGGCAAAACTTTGGGCGGCAGCCTCGGCATCACCCGACAGCCGCTGGATCTCGGCCTTCGCCCGGTGCAACTCGGCGAGATAGCCTCCCTCGTCTGACTGTTCGGCGTGTTGAAATCCGTCGGCTACGGCGCGGAACGCCTCATCGAGGCGGCCGGCATACCGGAGCAGATCGGCGAGCACGGCAAGGAACGCGCTCCGCACGAGGCCCGCCCCCATCGCCCGTTGGACCGCGAGGCTGTCGATCAGCTGCGCGATGCCTTCGTCGAGCCGCCCGAGGCTCGCGAGTGCGGCCGCCTGGAACGAACGGCTCCATTCACGCTCCTGCGGAAGACCGTAGTCCCGGCAGAGCGCCACGACTTCGTCGCCGATCGCGAGCGCCTGTGCCGCCTCGCCGCGTACGAGATGGATGCCTTGCGTGACCAGGAGCGCGAACACCAGCGTCATCGGCTGACGCTGGGACCGCGCGAGCTGCAGCGTCTCCCGGGCGCGGGCCTCCGCACGATCCGGGTACCCGAGGATCCAGAGCGGTCGGCTCGACATCGCGCGGGCGATCATTCCGGGGTCGAGGCCGAACATCGCCGTGTACTCGCGATGCCGATTCGGATCGTGCAGCTCGCGGCCGCGGTCGAGGATCCGGCTCGATTCGGCGATATCACCCGTGAACTCGAGACACACGCCGAGCAGGTGATGCGCGGCCATGAGATGCGCAGGGTGGCCAGACTGTTCGGCTTCCGCCATGAGGGCGTCCGCACCCTGCCGATACTCTCGAAGGTCTCCCTTGATGGCGTGGAACAGGGTGATCGCCCAGAGCACCGGGAAGAGCTCAGGGGCATCGCCCAGCTGATGGCAGAGTTCCCGGGCGCGTGCAAAGACCGGTTCGATCTCCGGGCTCGCCCAACCTTTCCTCATGCGCAACGCGAGGCCGCGGATCATCTGCAGCCCGAGCTCGTGCTGCATCCGCTCTTCCCCCTCGGGCATGCCGCGCAGCACGGCGAGCCCGCGTTCGGCGAGCGACTGCGCCTCTCGAAACGCGAACAGCCCGACGGCGTGACGCGCCCCCTCGAGGAAGTAGGTGGCGCTGGAGCCGAACTCGCGCGCCGACTCGAAGAGCGCACCGAGGCGGCCAGCGGTGGCCGCGAGCTCGCCACGCTGGTGGCTGACGAGGGCGCGCGCGACCCGCCCGCTCAGCGACGTGCGGCGCGTGGGCTGCAGCGATGCATAGAGAGCGTTCTGGTAAAGGATGTGGACGAACTGGTACTGCAGCGACAGCGTCAGGTCGGCGAACTCGTGTTCCTTGATGCGCTTGACGAACACGTGCACGTGCTCGAGCGCCTCGAGCCGCTCCTCGACGTCCGCGGGATCCATCTCGGTCGCTTCGCTGATGATCGCGGAGTCGAACTCCGGTCCCTGGACGCTGGCCGCCAGCAGGATCCGGCGGTCCACATCGTCCAGGCGGTCGATCTTCCGCGTGATCATGCTGCGGATCGACGCGGGCACTTCGCCGAAGGCTTCCGCTTCCGGCCGAGCGAGGACCCAGGTGCCCTCTCGCTCGATGAGGCTGCCCGAGTCACGAAGGTAGCGCACCGCGTCGGCCATGAAGAGCGGGCTCCCCTCCGTCTTCGCGTGGATCAGTTCGGCCAGGGTCGGCGGAAACTGGTGCTGCGGAAACATCACCGCGAGATAACGCTCGATGTCTGACTGATCCAGGAAGCCGAGCTCGATTTCCTCGAGGTGCTCGTGCGCGCGCAGTTCGTCGCGGATCGCCAGAAATGGATGCTGGGCGATCGCCATGTCGGCCGGCCGGTAGGTCGCGACGACGAGCAGCTGCATCTGGTCGAATCGCCCCGCCAGGTAGTTGAGCATGTCGATCGTCGAGACGTCCGCCCAGTGCAAGTCGTCAAGGAAGAGGACGAACGGTCGTTGCCGCGACGCTTCTTGCAGCAAGGCGCCGAGCTCGCGCTTCATGCGTTCCTGTGAGACCGCCGGCGCGTCTTCGCGAACCCGCGCGACCGATGCCTGGCTCGAGGGGTCGTGCGCAACCTGCACGTACCAACTCGGGGCAATGGTCTTGATCAGCGAATCCACCGAGCTGCCCCACGAGCGGTGCAGCAACTGGTCGAGCGCTTCGAGCACGGGCAGGTACGCCTCGGAGCCCGCCAGCCGCTCGGAACATCGGCCGCGGACGACGATCGGGCGTTCGGGCTGCTGCGCCACTTCGGCGAGGAAGTCATCGACCAGGTTCGTCTTGCCGATTCCCGGCTCGCCGAGGATCGTCAGGATGCGCCCCTCCCCTTCACGGGCCCGCGCGTATGCGGCGCGCATCTTCGCCCGCTCCACCTCGCGGCCGACCGACCGCCGTTCGGCGATCGGCGTGCCGCGTTGAAACGCGAGCCCCTGGCTGTCGCCTGAGGCCAGCAGGGTAAGCGCTTCGGCGACCTCCGTCGCGGTCGGACGGAGCAGCGGATCCTTCGTGAGCATCTGCCGCACGATGTGCTCGAGCGCCGGCGGAACCGAGGAGTTGACGCGGGTCAGCGGCAGCGGATCGTCGAGCAGGATGGCGGTCATGATCGCCGGCTGGGTCGGCCCGATGAACGGCCGGCGTCCGCTCGCCATCTCGTACATGGTGATGCCGAGAGAAAACACGTCCGCCGCCGCCGAGGCGGAGACGCCGCGGACTTGCTCCGGCGCCATGTAGGCGAGCGTGCCGAGCATCAACCCGGGCGTCGTCTCTGTCGCCGCATGCGTCGTGACCGTCGGGCTGCCGATCTCGGCCACGCGCGCCAAGCCGAAATCCAGCACCTTCGCGTATCCGTCGGACCGCACCATCACGTTCTCGGGCTTGATGTCGCGGTGGACGATACCCGCCGCGTGCGCCGCCGAGAGCGCGCGCGCGATCTGCCGGCCGATATCGACGATGGCGGGGATCGCCAACGGCTGCGCCATGTGCGCGCGCAGCGTGACCCCCTCGATGAACTCCTGGACGATGTAATGGCGGCCGTCGGCGGTCTCGCCGATGTCGTGAACGACAACGATGTTCGGGTGGTTGAGGGTCGATGCGGCGCGCGCCTCGCGCAGGAAGCGGTGGAGCGCGACGTTGCCCTCGCCGCGCGAGTCGCGCATCACCTTGATGGCGACCGGCCGCTGCAGCCGCGTGTCGACCGCGCGAAACACTTCCCCCATGCCACCGCGGCCGATCAGTGATTCGACGCGGTAGTGCTGGAAGTCGTCGGGGAGCATGTTTGGGGGTGCGAGCGCATTATAATCCGCGCATTGACCCACAATTCACCGGGGAGGCTCGCGCGCCTTGCGGCCAGCGCGATCGGGGCAGGGTCTGTCGTGGCGGGACGCATCATGGTCGGCCTCGGCAGGCGTCGCGCTCCCGAGGGCTGGCGGCGCACCGTCGGCATCCTCCTGCGCTCGGAACACACGCGCTTCGCGCTCTCGGCATTCGGGCTGCACGTCCCCGCCGGGGCAGGATCGATCGAAGACAGGATCGCAAGAGGCCTGCTCGCGTTTCTCGGGACCGAGCCGGACGCGCACTTCTCGCTCGACTGGCTCCCCGACGTCACGGTCCGTTCGCGCATTCCGTGGGTCGATATGGTCGTGCTCCGCTTTGCAGCGGATGGCCGGCTCGAAGGTGTGCGTCCGTGGTGGTCCGCCCAGAAACCGGGTCCGCCTGACGCGATCCAGCAGCGGGTGCACGCGGTGATCGTCGAGGCCTACAACCGGACGCGCGGTCTTCCCGAGGTCACGCGTCCCCGCAAACTTCACGACCTTGCGCTGGCCGCCCTCAGCACGGGCGCGCGGGTATCCCCTGAAGACCTCGCGTGCCTGCGCCGCACCCTGGCGGCTTGCTGCCTGTCGTTCGAAACCGCCGATGCCCCTGCACGTTTTTCTCCGCCTGCCTTCTGCAGCCGCCAAACGCTCGGGTTCGGTTATCTCTCGTGTGTCGCCCGCGCGTCTCTCGGCGACACCGTTGATCTGTGGATGAGCGCGCACCACGTCGGGCTCGACGGTGTGCCGCTGCAGGACCTGCTGTCGCGGCTCGAACGCGCGTGGGGGACGGCGGCCGTCACGTTCCCGGCTGCCACGCCCGGCCGCGCCTTCTCTGGCCCGCACCGCTGCCACGCCGATGGCGAGCGGCCCGTGGAGTTGTTGACGACGTTCGTGGACTTCACGCCGGTGCTGGAGCTACGCCGTGCCCTGACTGCCCAGCTGGGTTGCGAGGTGACGTTTGGAGCGCTGGTCGCCTGGCTCTTCAGCCAGGAGCCGGAGTTTGCCGGCGTGCGCGTCGCATCAACCGTCGACGTCCCGGCGAGCCATTCCTACGAGCGTGACGTCGACGTGGTGTCGTTGAGACCTGCGGACTACGCGACGGGCCCGGGACCGTGGGACGGCCTGGAGGGATTCGCGCGGGAGTTCAATCGGCTCATCGCTGCGTGTCGCGAGCGCACGAGTCCGGTCCGCGTGGGCATGCAGACCGCCGGTCACCTGCCCGCGTGGGCGCACTCGACGCTCGTGCGGTCGGCTCCTGCGGCGCTGGACGAGACCTTCGGCACGCTGTGCGTCACGATCATTCGCGACGCACGGGTCTTCGTGGCCCCGATGACCGACCTCGGTCTCGGCCTGGGCTTCATTGCGATCGGCAGTGCGACGCTGCCGTCGGCCTCGGGTGGTGTCGTGACCTCGGTGTCGATGAAGGGGGATGCCGGCCGCATCCAGCATTACCCCGCAATCCTGCAGCGCGTCATCGACCGATGTAGCGCAGCCCTTTAGGGCTGCCTCTGCCACCCCTACGCCATCACCAGTCGCGCCTTCAGCACACGCGACACCTCGACCGCGATGCGTGACTCGATCGGGGCGAGTTCGCGGACGAACTCTCCCTCCCGTACAGCGATCGGCACCCCATCGCGATACACGATGCGATTGCGACCGGCGACCCTGATGCGCTCTCCAGCGGTGACGATCCCGGTGAGGTTCAGCGGGTCGGCGGCGCTGATGGCGATGAGTGCGCCGTCGGGATGAATGCGTCGCACTTCGCGCAGGCGTTCGACCGCGTCGGGCATGGCGAACTGCTCCCCTGACATACCAGTCACGAAGCGACCGCTGCGGATCTCGCCGCGCGCTTCGAGGCGACGGTAGACGCGTGCGAGCTCGCGCCAGGTCGCCGCGTTGGTCTCACGGGTCAACAGGCGGCGGAAGACGACACCGTAGCGGCGCAGGAGCGTCCAGGCCTGGAGCTCTACGGCCTCTTCACGGCCGGTGGTGTCGACCGGGTCGATCGCCGTCCAGCGGCCGGCGAAGTTGCTGCGGCGGTCGTGCTGTGCCGGCCGTCCGCGCGATGCCCACACGAGCGCGCGCAAGCCGGAGAAGCCATCCGAGGTGGCGAGGCCACTGGCCACCAACGAGCCGATCGCCTGCCGAAGCTGGTCGGCATCGAGATCGCACGCGGTCTTGAGGTCCGCAAAGAACGAGGCACCCCGGGAGCGGAGGACGGCCAGGACCCTCATGGCAACGTCGCTCAGCGCGGGCTCGTCGCCGGCCGGCCGCAGCGACCGCCATACGTTCGCATGTTCTCGGAGGAACAGCGCGATCGGCGTCGCGGGAACGAGGCTCGGCACACTGTAGGCCGGGTCTTTAGACCCGGCATCCGGGCCGTTCGACCCGGCATGTGGCGCCGACACGCGGGCCCATGCGGTCTCTCCAGACAAACAGAGCATGTCGAGCATCGAGGGCTCGTAACGGTCCATGCGGGACGGGAGCACCGCCCGCTCCCATGCACCGGCGCCGAGCTCGTAGCCATCGAGCTGCGCGATCGCTTCGCGGAGGCCGTCAGGGCCGGTCAATCGGGACGACGGCTCGACATGCTGCCAACGGAAGAGAAAGCGCATGAAGTCGGCCGGGCTGACCGGCTCGATCTCGGCACGCAGCCGGTTGAGCGTGTAGCGGTGGATGCGCGCCAGCAGCGCACGGTCGCACCATTCGAGTTCCGTGTGCCCCGGCGAGAAGCGGCCGCGCAACACGACGCCGTCCGCTTCGAGCGCCAGCAGCGCGGTGTCGGCTTCCGAGGGCTCGATCCCGAGAGACGCCGCGAGTTCGACCGCGGTAACGGGCCCGGTCAGCGTCAGCCGCCCGCGGAGGATCTCGACGATCGCCTCGCTTCGCGTCCACGCCTTCGCCAGCCGCGAGGCTGGCGGCTGAAGGGTGCCGCGAACCTCAATGTCCGGGTGGATGGCGTGCAGTTCGGGCAAGCGTTCAGCGGCGACAACGAAACTCGCCGTGCGGGCACGCACCACGCGTCCGGCACGTCGCGACGTCGTCAACTGCTCGAGCAACTCCGGCCGAACACCTTCCAATTCGTCCAGCGTCAGGAACCCCGCGATGAGCAGCGCGTCGTGGAGCTCGTCGGCATCACGCGGGTCGGGGCGTTCCTCTTCGCGCACCCTCGCGATCGCGTCGGCGTCCAGCGCGCCAAGGTCACCGGCAGACGAGGGATCCGTCGCACGGCGCGACTGGACGGCGTGGCTTCGCCGCTCCTCGAGCGGGGCATCGTCCAGAAACGCATAGGGCTGCGCGTTGAGGATCTCATGCGCGAAGAGCGACGGCTCCGGCGTATCGCGTGCAACCAGCCTGAGCTCGCCGGCGTGGATCCGCGTCAGCACGCCGCGCAGCCCTTCGAAATCCATCGCCTCTTCGAGGCAGTCGCGGACGGTCTGGGCGACGAGCGGGTGATCCGGAATCTGCCGGTCGCCGGGAATGTTCTCGAGGCACGCCGCCGCATCCGGAAATACCGCGGCCATCAGATCGTCCGCGAGCATCCGCTGGATCGGCGGCGCCACCCGGCGGCTGCCGCGCGCGCGGGGAACGGCGAGCGAGACCGTCGTGTTCCAGCGCCACCGCGTCTTGAACACCGGCGCGTCGAGGAAGGCCTGCACCAGCACGTCTCTCGTCGTTTCCGGGTGCAGGTAGCGGAACACGTCAGCCAGCGGAAACGAATGCTGCGGCCCGAGCGACAGCATGAGTGCATCTTCGGTGGCGGCGGCTTGCAGCTCGAAGTTGAACTGGCGGCAGAAGCGCTTCCGAAGCGCGAGCCCCCAGGCCTTGTTGATGCGGCTGCCGAACGGCGCGTGCAGCACAAGCTGCATGCCTCCCGACTCGTCGAAGAAGCGCTCGAGTACGAGCGTGTCTTGCGAAGGAATCACGCCCAGCGCGCGCCGCCCCTCGGCCAGATACGCGATCGCCTGCTCCGCGGCGGCCTTCTCGATGCCGGTCTCTGTGGCCAGCCATTCGACAACCTCGGATGTAGCGCAGCGGGCCCTCCAGGCGCCGATCGACCTCCACCCGCAAGTCACTGACCGCGCGCGACAATTCATCGCTGCGCGCCGGCGCCTCGCCGAGCCAGAACGGAATCGTTGGCGGCGCCCCCCTGGCGTCGGCCACCCGTACGTCCCCGCCCGCGACCTGCAGGATCAACCACGAGGCGTTCCCGAGCTGGAAGATGTCCCCCGCGTTGCTCTCGATCGCGAAGTCTTCGTTGAGCGTGCCGACAAAGGTGTCGTCGGGGTCAAGGATGACGCGATAGTCGGCGATCTCAGGAATCGCGCCGCCGGAGGTCTGCGCCAGCAGGCGCGACCCTCGACGGCCCCGGACGGTACCGTTGATCTCGTCCCTGTGGATGAGCGCCGCGCGGCGTCCGCGGCGGGTCGCGAATCCCTCCGCCGTCATCCGCAGCACGTCGTCGAACGCCCGTCGCTCGAGCGCGCGATAGGGCCAGGCCCGCGTCACCAGCGCGAAGAGGTCGTCTTCCGTGTAGTCGCTGCAGGCACACTCGGCCACGATCTGCTGCGCCAGCACGTCGAGCGGTGCGTCGTGCGTGACGATCCGGTCGAGAAGCCCGGCGCGGATCGAGCGGAGCAACGCCGCACACTCGACCAGGTCATCGCGCGTCACCGGGAACAGGCGTCCCTTCGGCGTGCCGGCGATCGAGTGACCCGACCGCCCGACGCGCTGCAGCAGCGTCGCAATCCGATGCGGGGAGCCAATCTGGCAGACCAGGTCCACGTGACCGATGTCGATGCCCAGTTCGAGCGACGCCGTTGCAACCAGCGCCTTGAGCTTGCCGGTCTTCAGGCGCATCTCCGCATCGAGCCTCTTCTCTTTGGAGAGGCTGCCGTGATGGGCCGTCACCGAATCTTCGCCAAGCCTGTCGCTCAGATGGCGCGCCAATCGCTCCGCCATCTTCCGGGTGTTCACGAACACCAGCGTCGTGCGATGCGCCCTGATCAGGGCCTCGAGCCGGTCGTAGTGCTCCTCCCACACCTCGTGCGCCATCACGGCGTCGAGCGGCGAGCGCGGGATCTCAACGCCAAGGTCCATCTCGCGGCGATGACCGACGTCGACGATCGCGCACGACTCGAGCGAAGCCGTCGCGGTTAGATAGCGTGCGACTTCCTCGATCGGCGTCTGCGTGGCAGAAAGACCGACCCGCTGCAATGGGTGTTCGGCAACGCCGGCCAGCCGCTCGAGCGTGAGCGCGAGATGCGCGCCGCGGCGGGTTCCGATCACCGCGTGGATCTCGTCCACGATGACCGTTCGCACCGTGCGCAACATCTGCCGGCTGCGCTCCGACGTGAGCATCAGGTAGAGCGACTCCGGCGTCGTCACCAGGATGTGCGGCGGCGTTCGCAGCATCGCAGCGCGCTCCGATTGCGACGTATCTCCAGTCCGCACACCGGTCGTAATGCCCGGCGCCCGCAACCCGTCGTCCGCAGCCAGCCGCTGAATCCCCACGCGCGGCTCCGCGAGGTTCTTGTTGATGTCGGCGCTCAGCGCCTTCAGCGGAGAGACATAGACGACGCGGACTTCGTCGGAGAGTGGCGCCGCCTGGCTTTCCTCCAGAAGGGCGTTGATGGCCGTGAGGAACGCGGCGAGCGTCTTTCCCGACCCGGTCGGTGCCGCAACGAGCGTGTGGCGCCCGGCGGCGATTGCCTCCCACGCGCGCAGCTGCGCCTCGGTCGGAGCACCGACTTCATCAGAGAACCACCGCCGTACAACGGGATGAAACGAGGAGAACGCCATGGGGAATCATGGACCCGGTGGGCCGAGTCCTAATTATACGCCCCGGTCGTTACCTGCTTGGAGCGGCGACAGCCACAGCCCCTCCTTATTGCCTCCTGATCTCCTGATCTCATGTGAAGAGACTGTGGCTGTCGCCGCTGAAAGCATGTACGCGGCTGTCGGCCGGAAGAGACTCAGAAGCGCAGGCCGCCGCCGATCCGGGTGGTGAAGTTGTGGCTCGTGCACGGGGAGCCGAAGCACGGGGGCGCGAAGCTGCGATGGCGGATCACGGTGTCGCCGAACTCGAATCGCGCCACGGTCCGCCGCGTCGGGAAAAATTCGAATCCGCCGCCAAGGTCGAGCGCAAACTCGGTGCGGTACTCGTCGCGTGCGAGCAGCATGAGGATTCTCGCGCACTCCTCACCGACGCACTGCACGCCCTGGTCGATCAGGTGCGTGAACCCCGGGCGGACCCTGCCGAACACGCCGTACCGGCTGGCCCGGTGACCGACCTTCACGCCGAAGAGGCCGTCAGTGCGTTTGCGGTAGTGAGCGATGCCGGCGCCGGACAGGGCCGGAGAAAACGGAATCAGGATGTCGTCGCTCGGGAAGAACGTGACCTCCGCCTCCGCGGCCAGCCAATTGGTGACATCGATTGTGAAGCGTCCGTTGAAACCAGCGGTCGTCGTCTCGGACTTGCTGAGGCGATGCACCGTCGCGCCGGCGCCGACCTCCATCCGTTGCGCACTCGCGATCGTGATCCCGCAGGTGACCATCGCGGCGATCGTCAGTAGATAGCGTCTCATTCTCCGGATCCCTCGATGACGGTATTATGCGCGCACCGCCATGAAGCTCAGAATGCGCGCCGTCGCGTGTGCCCTCCTCCTGCTCTGCGGCGCTTCCACCGCGCACGCGCAGAAAACCCTCAAGTGGGAGGCCATTACCGTCGCCGCCCGCCTGGAGCACGACGGCGCCCTGCTGGTGGAAGAAGAGCAGGCAATGGTCTTCACCGGCGATTGGAACGGTGGTGAGCGGCGCTTCAACATCCGCCCGCGGCAAGGATTCGAATTCATCGACATCGCCAGGCTCACCGACGATGGGTGGCAGGTACTCGCCGAGGATTCCGACGTCGACAGCATCGACGACTTCGCGTTCACCGAGCGTTACACTCTGCGCTGGCGCAGCCGGATGCCGAGCGATCTGCCGTTCAGCGGCCAGGTGATTCGCTACCGGTTGCGGTATCGCCTCTCGAACATCCTCGTGACGGATGGCAACGACTTCACGCTCGATCACGACTTTCTTTTCCCGGACCGCGACGGCGCCATCGACCGCTTCTCGCTGAAGCTCGAGCTCAACCCGGTATGGCTTCCGAAGGCGGAGGCCCACGAGACGTACTCGGCCGAGAACATCCCGCCGGGCCGAGGATTCGTCGTCACGATTCCGCTCCGTTACACCGGCGACCTCGCGCCGGGCATTCGAGACACATCGCGTCCGCCCGAGATCGTCCAGGCGACGCTGCTCTTGCTTGGCTTCAGCGGCCTTGCGTTGGCGTGGTTCTTCCTGCGCGAGCGGAGTCTCGGTCGTTTCGAACCGATGCCCGCCGGCGTCGATGAGGCCTGGCTGATGGAACACATCCTCTCGCAGCCGGCCGAAGTCGTCGGCGCAACGTGGGATGACGGGATCGGGTCGCCGGAGGTTGTCTCGCTGATCGCGCGGCTGGAGAGCGAAGAGAAGTTGAAGAGCGATCTCAAGGGCGGCGAAATCAAGCTGCATCTCCTGGTGGACCGCGACACGCTCGAGGGCTACGAGCGCACGCTGATCGACAAGCTCTTCTTCGGCAACCGCACGACGACGTCGCCCACGGTGATCAAATCGCATTACAAGAAGCAGGGGCTCCAGCCGGCCGAAGAGATCAGCAAGGGACTCGGGGAACGCGTCGACGCACTCCTGGGGCCTCACGGTAAATCGAAGGTCGTCGGGCTGATGGTCCTGGTCCTCACGATCGCCGGCCTGGTCATGGGCTTCCTCGACTGGCGCGAAGGGCGTGGGCGCACCTGGGGCACGCCGGGTACTCGGCGTCGTCGCACTCATTTTCATCGCCGTCGCGTGGTACCGGGGCGTGCAGTTCAGGATGAACATTCATTGGGACGCGAAGCGCTTCGGGTGGATGCTGACGCCGGCGCTCATCGCGCTCACAGCAACGACCGTGTTCCTCTGGTTCTGGGTGGGCCCCGGCGAGGTCGAGACGTCGATCATGCTCTCGCGCGCGCTGGCGGTGCTTGCGGCGGCGATCGTGCTCGCGACCGTCGCGGCCGGGCGCACCCGACGTTCGCGCGAGGCGCTGCTCTTCCGGAAGAAGCTCGCGGCCGGGCGCGAGTTCCTGATCGCCGAACTAGAGAAACCGGAGCCGTCGCTGCACGACCAGTGGATGCCCTGGCTGCTCGCGTTTGATCTCGCGAAGAACGTTGACGACTGGTCCGCGCAATGGGCGCCCGAGCGCGTATCGAGCAGCGGATCTCGCATCGGGACCTCGACTGGATGGTCCGGATCGTCGTCATCGGGGTCCGGCTGGGGCGGCTTCAGCGGCGGCCGTTCCGGTGGCGCCGGCGCGAGCGCGTCATGGGCGGCGGCGGCGGGAGATATCGCGTCGAACGTGGCCCCGGCGAGCTCGAGCTCACGGAGCGGTGGCGGCGGGGGCAGCAGCAGCTCCAGCAGCAGCGGGTCGTCGGGCGGCGGTGGCGGCGGCGGCTGGTGACGGAACAGAATTGAGCATGCCAGCACCGGCCCTGACGTACGGACGCAAGTACCAGAAGGGATACAACATCCTCACGACCGTCGCGATGAGCCTGTTTCATCTCGGCGCGATCGCGGCGTTCTTCTTCATCGACGCCGGCGCCATCCTTACGGCCGTCGTCCTCTACTGCGCGGCCGGCATGCTGGGCATCGGCATGGGCTACCACCGGTTGCTCACGCATCGCGGCTACAAGACCTACCGGCCTGTGGAGTACTTCCTGACCTGGTGCGGAACGTTGGCACTCGAGGGGGGACCGATCTTCTGGGTGGCGACGCACCGGATTCACCATCAGCACTCGGATCGCGAGGGAGATCCACACACCCCGCGTGAAGGCACCTGGTGGGCGCACGCGGGTTGGATCTTGCGCGGTGAAGGGCTCCACCACGATGCCGAGGTGCTCGGTCGTTACGCCCCGGATCTGTGCCGCGATCGCGTGCACGTCGCGCTTTCGAAGTGGCACTGGACGTCGAACGTGCTCGTCGGTCTCGGCCTGCTCGCGTTCGGCGGGCTTCCCTACGTGCTCTGGGGCATCTTCTTTCGTACCACTGTGGGCCTCCACGCCACCTGGCTGGTGAACTCGGCGACGCACAAGTGGGGCTCGCGCCGCTTCGAGACGCGCGACGATTCGACCAACAACTGGTGGGTCGCCTTACTGACCTTCGGCGAAGGCTGGCACAACAATCACCACGCGCACCCGACCAGTGCGCGTCACGGCCTGGCCTGGTACGAGCTCGATCCCAATTGGATCGGCATTCGCTCCCTGCAGCTCCTCGGGCTGGCGTGGGACATCAAGCTGCCGGCCAAGTAAGCTGCCCCCTCCAGCTTCCTTGGTCCCTTTTCTCCCCTTCTCCCTTCCCCCTTCCCCCTTCCCCCTTCCCCTTCCCCTTCTCCTTCCCCTTTGCCTTTTCCCTTTTCCCTTTTCCCTTTAACCCTTGCCTCCTTGTACGGGTAAATCCCACGGGATTCCCATAAGTTCCTCAGGATCTGCCAACACCCTCCCTCCTATCCTCGGCAAAACCAAGGAGGGACAATGTCCAAACTGATTCTTGTGATCGCCGCGCTGCTCGTGAGCGGGGCGTCAACGCCAGCCGTCGTCACCACGGGCGACGTGGTGATGGAATGGAACCAGGTCGCGATCGATGCGACCACCACCGCCGGGCAGGGGGCGCTCCCGCAGGTGCGCAGCATGGCGATCGTCCAGGTCGCCATGCACGATGCGGTCAACACCATTACCGGGAAATTCGACACATATCGTACGAGCGGTCCGGCGCCGGCCGGCGCATCGTCGGAGGCCGCCGCGATCGCGGCAGCGCACCGCACGTTGAAGGGGCTGTTCGGAACCTCGCAACATGCCAACTTCGACACCAGGCGCGCGGCGTCGCTCGCGGCGCGCGGATTGTCTGAAGCGGATCCTGGCATTGCGTGGGGAGAGAGCGTGGCGGCGGCACTCCTTGCGGAGCGATCCACCGATGGCGCCGCTCAGGCCACGTTTCCTTACGTCGCACCAGACAGCGGCGCACCCGGGGTGTGGGTGGCAATCGGGACCGCGGCCGCGCAGCTGCCCGGATGGGGGAACGTCACCCACTGGGTGCTGAGAAACAGCTCGCAGTTTCATCCCGGTCCCCCGCCGGAGCTGAAGAGCGCCGTCTACGCCCGGGATTACCAGGAGATCCAGGAACTGGGTGCTGCGCTCAGCCCAACGAGAACCGGCAACCAGACACAGATTGCGCGCTTCTGGCTCGCCTCACCGTCAGCCATCTGGAACGGCGTCGCGCGCCAGATCATCGCGGCTCGCAATCTTGACATCTCCGAGACGACGCGGACCCTGGCGCTCATGTATCTGGCCGCGGCCGACGCGAGCATCGTGTGCTGGGACGCGAAGTACACGAACAACTTCTGGAGGCCGCAGGCGGCGATTCGTAATGGCGATCTCGATGGCAACGCGGGAACAGTCGGCGATCCCGCGTGGTCCCCGCTCCTTCAAACGCCGCCGCATCCCGAGTACATCTCGGGCCACACGACCAACAGCAGCGCGATGGCCACGATCCTGGCATCCTTGTTTGGCGACGATCCAGGCATTCCGCTCATCGCGACGAGCACGGCGAATCCCGGGTTCCAGCGCGAGTGGTCGACGCTGAGCGAAGGGGTCAACGAAGTGATCGAGGCCCGGATCTATTCCGGCATTCACTTCCGGACGTCAGACGAAGTCGGCGCCAAGGTCGGTGAGAAGGTCGCCCACTTCGTGTTCAATCACGCCCTGCGCTGATCAAGCCGTCGAGCAAGACGATGTCGGCGTTGCCTTCGCCGACGGCCGCGAATATCGAGCGGCTGTCGGCGGCCCACGACACCCGTCGCACGACGAAGGTGGCACGATCACCGAAGTCGGTGACCTGCCTCCACGCGCCGGTCCGAGTCGAGAGGGCCCAGACGTTGGTCGTGAGCCCGTCGGTGAGCGGCATCGCCAGCCACTCGCCGTCGGGCGAGAGCGCGGGGTTCACGATCTGCCAGCTCGGCACACGAGAGGCGGGGATGGTGGTGATCACGCGAGAGGGCGCATTTCAGGGCCCGCCGCGCGGATCTCAACTGCGGACGGCCGTCGAGCAGCTGGCGTTCGACCAGTGTAATACAGCGTCGCCGCGTGGAGCCCGATGATGTTCCGCGTCGGCTCCGACCTGACCGTGATTGGTTCCCGCCAGCTCGCCGAGACCTTGTTGAGCACACCCGCAGCGTTCTGGGCGTAGTAGAGCCACTGGCTGTCGGGTGACCACGCCACCCCGAGAGCCTGTTCCACCAGTTGTGAAGATTCCGCCCGTCCGGATCGACGAGCCAGATCCCGAAGTCGTACCCGGTCTGCCCCTTCGACGAGACGAACGCGATCGATCGTCCATCGGGCGCCCAGAGCGGCACGCCCACCGCAACCGCGGGATCCTCTTCGAACGTGATCTGCCGAGCTCGCGCTGTGCGTGGCCATCACCCAGAGATTGCCGTGCCCGCCGCTGTCTGACAGGAACGCGAGTTCGACGTCCGTTCGGTGCGGCCGTGGGGGTCAGCACCTGGCCGGTCTGATGCGTGATCTGGACGGGTTGCCGCGCAGGCTTCGGCGGCTGCGGCTCGAATGGGAAACTCCAGATGTCGAACTGGATCCGCACCCTGGCGGCAGACAGGAGGCCCGGACGTGCAGGTCGGGTTGCTCGTACGGACACTCCGGCGGGCGTGATCTGCGCGGGATGCGCCGCCATCGAGCTTGACCTCCCACAGTGCCGACGGTGGCAGGTAGGGGACGGTCGTCCCGCGGCTCGAGCCAAAGACGATCCCGGAACTATCGGGGAGCCAGGTCAGAGCCGCGGATGAATTTCTTGTCGTGCGTGAGCTGACGCGGCTCGCCGCCGCCCGGTCGCGAATCACGAAGATGTCCTACCGGACCCCGTCGCCGCGTTGAAACGCGATCCATCGTCTATCGGGAGACAACCGCGGATAGCGATAGTGCCCCGCCTGGACCGCGCGACAACTCGAACATCGGTCCCGTCGATCGCCGACGGTCACCAACTGCAGTTTCCGTCGACGAGCCGGAAGCAGGCCAGCCGGCCGTCCGGCCCACGTCGCCGCCGCCGATACTGTCGATCACGCGATGGCGCGATCCCCCAACGTGGGGATGCTGCCAGATCGCTCCCTGCGCATCGTCCGGACCCGCCGGCGAGAAGATACATCAAGCGCGTTGCCATCCGGCAGCCATCGCGGAAGCTGGTGGTCGGCGTGGATCGCTGGTGATCGGCACTGGAGACCCGCCGGCGATCAAGCGCACGAAGATCTGGCGGTGGCCTTCATGCGTGGCCGTGAACGCCACCGAGCTGCCGGTCCGGTGAGATCGCGGGAAACTCCTCGAGGCTGGACGAAATCGGTCTGGCGAGGACGCGATGAATACCGTCGCAGGCGCGTGAGACCGCGGCGCTCTGGCGACGCGCGCACCAATAGCCGCAGCGCCGCCGACAGCGCCGAGGGATGAGCGCCGCCTGGAGCGACGGCCATCGCGAACGCATCGCGAGCGCCGCCGCCGCGATCGGTCCCGATTCGTGCGGCCGGCTTTCGAGATGGAAGATCAGGTCGCGGAGAGTTCTGGAATCGCTCGACTCGGGTTTTTTCTCCAGGCAATGACGGATGATGCGCTCGAGCGCGGGATCGCCGCGATCGAGCGCCGGGATCTCCGGCGGGTCGTCGTGCAGGATCGCGTTGACGGTGTCGCGCGGAGGTGCCGCGCCGGAACGGCGGGAATCCGGCCAGCATCTCGTAGAGCACCACGCCGAGACTGAAGATGTCCGTGCGATGGTCGATGCGCATGGCCGCGCGCCTGTTCGGGCGACATGTACGTGACCGTGCCAATCACCGGTCTTTGCGGCACGCCGTCGACCGTGACCGTCTCGGTGTGGCCAGACATGTCGCGGTCCGATGAGTTTCGCAAGGCCGAAGTCGAGGATCTTCATCCGGCCGTCAGTCGTGACGAAGAGGTTCTCGGGCTTGATGTCGCGATGCACGACGCCGCGATCGTGGCCGGCCGCGAGACCGTCGCGATCTGCCTCGCGTAGTCGGCGGCCTTGCCGGGCGGCAGCGGCCGGCCGCGCAGGCGCTCGCGGAGTGACTCTCCTTCGAGGAGCTCGGTGACGATGTACGAGCTCGCGCCGTCGATGCCGACATCATGCACCGCCAGGATGTTCGGATGATTCAGGCTGCCCGCGGCGCGCGCTTCCTGCTCGAACCGGCGGCGCCGATCCGGGATCTGTCCGAGAACGCCGCCGGCAGGACTTTGACCGCGACGTCGCGCTGAGCTGATCGATCGCGGGCCCGATAGACCTCACCCATCCCCCCGGCCCCGAGCGAGCCAAGAATCTCGAAACGGCCGAGGCGATCGCCTACCGACAGGGGCATCCGGAGCCGCGATTATAGCGGCGGTCTAAAATGCCCAAGGTGTCGTACCGTTTCGGTCCGTTCGTGCTCGACTACGGCACGCGTCAGCTCCTTCGCGGCGATGTCGAGGTTCACCTCTCGCCAAAGGCGTTCGAGTTGCTGGTCGCGCTCGTTGAGAACAAGGCTCGCGCCGTGTCGAAGACGGAGCTCCAGGACCGACTCTGGCCCTCGACCTTCGTCGAAGAAACCAATCTCGCGGGGCTCGTCGCGGAGATCCGGCGTGCGCTCGGCGACTCCGCCAGCGATCCCGTGTTCCTCCGAACGGTCTACGGGTTCGGGTATCGGTTTGTCGGCGAGGTCGGCGATAGCCAGGCGCTGACATCGCCTGGCGTCGGCGGCCCCAGGCCGTGCCTGGTGTCTGACAACCGATACATCTCGCTGCTGGAAGGGGCCAACGTGATCGGGCGTGCCCCCGAGTGCGCGATCCGCTCCGATGCCTCCGGCGTGTCACGCCATCACGCGCGGATCATCGTCTCGCGCGGCGAAGCGATGCTCGAGGATCTCGGGAGCAAGAACGGAACGCATATCGGCGACCTGCGCATTACGTCGGTCCTGTTGTCGGATGGCGACGAGATCCGCCTGGGGAATGCGACGTTCGTGTTCCGCACCGAGTCGCCGCTGGAGCCCACCGAAACAGTGATCACCGACGACCGGACCCCGTCATGAGCGGCTCGTTGCGCGAGACCCTGCTCCGCAAGTTCTCACTCCGCACCCGGCTGAAGGGGGAGCGTTACTTCGACGAACACCGCGTTCGGATCGAGTCGGGTTCCGCGACGATGGTCGATGCCGTGGTCGTCGGCACTCACAGGTACCGGGTGTCACTCGCGCGGCGGGACGATGCGACCTCGGTCACCTTCGTCGGCTCGTGCCAGTGCCCCTACGTCGAGCTGGAGCTGCATCCCTGCAAGCACCTGTGGGCGACGGTCTGCCTCGCCGATCGGGCGGGCTACCTTGCCAACGGAGACGGAGCCCCGCGTCGCGCGGCGTTCGTGCTCAAGAGCGCGGAGCACGAGGCCCCGCCTCCTCCACATGCCGGGTCGCAAGCGCTCGCGACGATCGAGTTGTCTGTGCGTGCCCGCGACGCGGCGCCTCCACAGGTCTTCCGTTACGCCGGGCACGAGCTCGTGTACGTGCTGCGTCCGCCCCGCCCTGGCGCCAGCGATTCCGCCGTCGTGAGCGTGATGTCGCGGACCCGGAAGAAGGACGGCACGTGGACCAAACCCAAGCCCGCGCAGCTCTCGCTCAGCGACCTGGCGCGCGTGGGCGAGCCCGACCGGTCGGTCCTCTCTGCGTTGATGGGCGCACCGAGATCGTCGTACAGCTACTCGGCCTACTACGCAGAGATCGCCGCCGATGCGACCTTCGCGCTCAGCCGCAACCTTCCGATCGACCTGCTCAAGGCGATCCTGCTGACCGAGCGAGCGTTCCTCGACACGCACTCGCCGATGACGGTGCCGTATCACTGGGACGAGGGCCCGGCGTGGCAATTCGAGCCGGTTGTCACCCGCACGGACACGGGATGGCGCGTCGATGGGCAGTTGGTTCGATCGACCGGGGACGTGCTGCCGCTCGGGGATACCGTGGCCGTCGACGGTCAGTTCGTGTGGACGGCCACTTCTGTCGGGCGTGCTGACACACGCGCCATCCTGCCGCTCATCGCGGAGATCCGGCGTCACCCGTGGCTCGAGATCCTCGATCGCGATGCCCCCCGCCTGGCGTTGTTGCTGGCGCAGCTGGGCGTGTCGCCGGCGTCGCTGCCCAATGCGCTCACGTTGCAGCGCGTTGCCGACGCGGTGCCGGCGCCCCATCTACGCGTCACGCGACCGTCGCCCACGAGCATGGTCCTCGGCGCGGAGGTCGTCTTCGATTACGACGGATCCCTCCTTCCTCACGCGACCGCGGCCACGTCGTTCGACGCAGAGCGGCAACGCCTGATCGTGCGGCAGCCCGACCTGGAAGCGGCCGCGATCGAGCGAGCGCTGCAGGCCGGGGTCCGTCGCGGATGGGACCCCTATCATCGGCGGGAGCGGTTCGAGCTATCGCCGCGCGACCTGCCGCGTGTCGTCACAGGACTGACAGCCGATGGATGGCGCGTGGAGGCTGAAGGACAACTGTTTCGAGCCGCCACCGGCGTGCGGCTGTCGGTCAGTTCGGGCATCGACTGGTTCGACCTCGACGCCGCTGTGGATTTCGGCGACACCTCCGCCCCACTCACCGACGTGATCGCCGCCTACAACCGTCGCGATCACGTCGTCCGCCTCGGCGATGGTTCCACGGGATTGCTGCCAGATGCGTGGCTGCGCCGCTACCTCCCGCTCGCCGCGGCGGGTGAAGCGGTCGGCGGACGCGTGCGGTTCCGCGCGCCGCAGACGGCGCTGCTCGACGCGCTGCTCGAGGATGCCGCGGCGCATGCGGCCGTTGACGTCGACGCGGGATTCCGCCGGGCACGCGAGGAGCTTCTTCGCACCGGGCACATCGAGCCCGCCGACCCACCCGCCGACTTCGTGGGCACGCTCCGTGACTATCAGCGGGAAGGCCTGGGATGGTTGCAGTTTCTCGGTCGTGCGGGTTTCGGGGGATGTCTCGCCGACGACATGGGGCTGGGCAAGACGATCATGGTGCTGGCCCTGCTTGCCTCGCGGCGCAAGGCGAAGGATCGCGAAGGTCGACCGTCTGTGGTTGTCGTGCCGCGAAGCCTCGTCCACAACTGGCTCAACGAGGCAGAGCGATTCGCGCCGAAGCTGCGTGTCGCCGATTTCTCGTCGGCCGGCCGTGACAAGGATGGGCAACTGCCCGACGCCGACGTCCTGCTCATCACCTACGGCACACTGCGTCGAGACGTGTTGCGGTTGAAGGACATCGAAGTCGACTACGCGATCCTCGACGAAGCGCAGGCCATCAAGAACGCGAACACGGCATCCGCCAAGGCGGCGCGGCTCCTGAACGCGCGTCATCGGCTGGTGCTGACGGGCACGCCAATCGAGAACCATATCGGCGAGCTGTGGAGCCTGTTCGAGTTTCTGAATCCGGGCGTTCTCGGTCGGTCGAGTCTGTTTGCGCGGGCGGCTGCCGGTAGCACAGACCCCGAAACCGTCTCGCTGCTCGCGCGCGGACTGCGGCCCTTCATCCTGCGGCGCACGAAGCAGGAGGTCGCGCGCGAGCTGCCGGCGCGGACCGAGCAGACGCTTCTGTGCGAGCTCTCGAAACCAGAGCGAGCGCTCTACGAGCAGCTCCGGCACCAGTACCGCGCGTCAGTTCTGGCGCAGGTCGCGCGCGACGGCGTCAACGGCGCGCGCATGCACATCCTCGAGGCCCTGCTGCGTCTGCGCCAGGCCGCGTGCCACCCGGCGCTCGTCGAACCGCACAAGCACCACACGACTTCGGCGAAGCTCGAACTCCTCATCGACCGCGTCCGAGAAGTGCTGGACGAAGGTCACAAGGCGCTCGTCTTCTCGCAGTTCACGACGCTGCTCGGGCTCGTGCGCGCGGAACTCAACCGGCAGGGCATGACCTACGCCTACCTGGACGGTCGAACCAGAGACCGCGCCAAGGTCGTCAAGCAGTTCCAGGAGGATCCGGACTGCCGCCTCTTTCTCATCAGCCTCAAGGCGGGCGGCGTGGGCTTGAACCTCACCGCGGCGGAGTACGTGTTCCTGCTCGACCCGTGGTGGAACCCCGCCGTCGAAGCGCAGGCGATCGACCGCACGCACCGCATCGGCCAGACGCGGGAAGTGTTTGCCTACCGGATCGTGGCTGACGACACCATCGAGTCGAAGATCCTCCAGCTGCAGCAGTCCAAGCGAGCGTTGGCCGACGCCGTCCTCGGCGCGAGCGCCGGCGGCTTGAAGGGCCTGCGGCGGGAAGACCTGGAGATGTTGCTCTCCTAAGGACGACGAGCGGCGCGTTCGGGCGCGTAGTGTGGGACACTCGCGCGAACTCAGGCCCGTCTTGCGACAACGGGCGTGGAGGATTCACCGTGACAACGAAGCCTTTGGCGGCGCTCCTTCTCCGGATCACGGCCGGGATCTGCCTGGCAGGTTTGCCGTCCTCGGTGGCCGCCGACGTCCGGTTCGCGGTGACACTCCCGGCGACCGAACCGGCCCCGGTCACCGGCCGTTTGATCGTCGTCGTGTCGAAGCGAGCGACTCCCGAGCCTCGGCTGGCCTTCGGGTTGGGCGGCCCGCCGGCCTTCGGCATCGATGTCGAGGGTCTCAAGCCGGGTGAAACCGCCGTCGTCGACGCAAAGAGCGACGGCTATCCATTCGACCTTGGAGCGCTTCCGCCGGGCGAGTACGAGGTCCAGGCGCTGCTCGTGCGCTACACCCAGGCGAAGCGATCGGATGGCCATACGATCTGGGTGCCGTTCAACGAGGCACGCGCCCAGGCGCCGCGCTTCCCCGGCAACCTGTTCAGCAAACCGGTGCACGCAAAGCTCGATCCGGCGAGCTCGTCTCCGGTGGCGATCTCGCTGACCGAGAAGATTGCCACGGTTGCTCCGCAGGCCGATACGCCCTGGGTCAAGCAGGTCAGCATCAAGAGCAAGATCCTCTCTGACTTCTGGGGCCTTCCCATCACGATCGGCGCGGAGGTGCTGCTGCCCAAGGGCTTCGCGGAGAACCCCGACGCGCGCTATCCCGCGATCTACACGTTCGGGCATTTCGGCGGTTCGTTCTCGTTCAACACGAATGCCGCCAGCGATACGCCGAACGCCCGCGCGTCGGCGGCCGATGGCGGTCTCCAGACCGGCTATCAGTTCGCTCAACAATGGATGGGCGACGGCTTCCCCCGCGTCGTCGGCATATCGCTGGTCTCGCCGGGGCCGTACTTCCTCGAATCCTACGCGCTGAATTCAGCGAACAACGGGCCGTGGGGGGACGCGATCATCAAGGAGCTGATCCCGCACCTGGAGAAAACGTTCCGGCTGATTGCCGAACCGTACGGCCGCATCGTCGAAGGGGCCTCGACCGGCGGCTGGGAAGCGCTCGCGCTCCAGCTTCACTATCCGGAACACTTCGGCGGCGCCTGGGTCTTCAATCCCGATCCCATCGACTTCACCCGGTATCAGCTGGTCGATGTCTACAAGGACGAGAACATGTTCACCGTTCGCGCGAGCGAGTGGACGGTCAAGGAGCGGCCCTTCCGGCGCACGCGCGAAGGGCAAATGACGGTCAGCCTGCGCGAGATGGCGGCGCTCGAAGCGGTCATGGGATCGAAGGGGCGTTCGTACTATCAACTCGACATCTGGCAGGCGACACACGGGCCGGTGGGATCCGACGGCTACCCGGTCGCGCTGTTCGACAAGAAAACGGGCGCGATCAATCGCGAGGTCGTCACCTACATGCGCGCCAAGGGTTACGACCTGTCGGGCTTCGCGCGTGACAACTGGGCGAGGCTCGGACCTCTGCTTCGCGGCAAGATCAACATGTTCGCCGGCGAGATGGACGACTTCTATCTCAACCTCGGTGTCTACAAATTCCAGGAGATGGTGAGGGAAGTGGCCGGCGCGGACTATCCGATCCGCTTCGAGGTACGGGCGCCCGAAGAAAGGCCACAACTGGCATCACACGGACTGGGCCGGAGTCGTCCGCGAGATGAACGCCTACATTCGCAAGATCGCGCCCCCCGGCGCGAAGCTTCCCGACTAGGACGAGGGACGCCATGAGGGTGAAGTTCGTCAGCCTCGCAGTCGTTCTGTTCTCGCTTACGGCCGCTGCGCAGAACCAGCCGGTCTACGACGTCGTGATCCGCAACGGGCGCGTGCTCGACGGCGCCGGCAATCCGTGGATTCTGGCGGACGTGGCGATCAAGGAGGGCCGTTTCGTAAGCATCGGCATCGTGACGGGGCGCGGCGAGAAAGAGATCGATGCCGCCGGCAAGTACGTGTCGCCCGGCTGGATCGACATGATGGACCAGTCGGGCGGCGTGCTGCTCAAGAACGGCCTGGCCGAGAACAAGCTGCGGCGGGCGTGACGACGGCGATCGGCGGCGAGGGAGGGACGCCGGTGCCCGCCGAGGGGATCCCGGAGTACTTCGACACGCTTCAGCGGCAGGGCATCAGCATCAACTTCGGCACCTACTTCAGCGAGACGCAGCCGCGCGTCGCCGTGCTCGGGCGGGAAAACCGGCGCGCCCAACGCCGACGAGCTCAACGCGCATGCGGGCGATCATGGAACGGCGATGCGCGCCGGCGCGATGGGCATGACGACCGCGCTCATCTATCCGCCCGAGCTTTGCCACGACGGACGAATTGATCGAGCTCGCCAAGGCCGCGGCGAAGTACGGCGGGATCTACGCGAGCCACATTCGCGGCGAAGGCAAGGAAGTCGTGCAGTCGGTGGCCGAAGCGATCGAGATCGGCGAGAAAGCGGGGGTGCCGGTCGAAGTGTTCCACCTGAAGGTCGCGCACAGCCCCGGTTGGGGCGTCTTGATGGAATAGGTGGGGCAGCTCGTCGAGGCGGCGCGCGGCCGCGGGGTAGACGTGGCCGCGGATCTTTACGTGTACACGGCGGGGGGCACGGGCTCGAAGCGACCATTCCGACATGGGCGCATGAAGGCGGTGGCCACGCGCTGCTCGAGCGGCTGGCGGATCCCGCGATCCGAGCGCGACTGAAAGGGGAGATCACAACCGGATCGCCGGGCTGGTGGAACATCATCGAGGCGGCCGGCGGGTGGGACGGCGTCGTCCTCGTCAACGCGCGCAATCCCGACAACGCGCGGTTCGAAGGCAAGCGGATGAGCGACATCGCGCGCGAGATGGGGAAGGACCCTGCCGACGCCGCGTTGGATCTCGTCGCGGCGGGCAAAGGGCGCGTGATGGCGATCTACCACATGATGAGCGAGCCCGACATCGAAGAAGCGCTGCGCTTTCCGTGGACGAGCATCGGCAGCGACGCCGGCACCGCGCTCGTGCCCGGCCAACCCGATGCGATCGGACTGCCGCATCCCCGCGCGTACGGAAACTTCCCGCGCGTCATCGCTCGCTACGTGCGGGAGCGGAAGGTGCTGACGCTCGCGGACGCGGTCCGCAAGATGACGTCGTGGCCGGCCACGCGCATGCGGCTCGCCGATCGCGGGGTCATCAAGCGAGGGCAGTGGGCGGATGTCGTGATCTTCGACTTCGACAAGATCCAGGATCGCGCCACGTACGAGCAACCGTATCTCTCCCCCGAGGGGATCGAGTGGGTGCTGGTCAACGGTCAGGTCGTGATCGAGCACGGCACGCACACGGGCGTCCGCCCCGGTCGAGTCCTGTATGGGCCCGGACGCGCCATCGCGCAGCAACAGACCACGGCCGCCCGACCCGTGTTGACCGTGCCAATCGACGTCACGATTCCCAAGCCACCAACGCCGTTTGTCGCTGACGGCAAGACCCACCTGGTCTACGAGCTGAATGTCACGAACCTGGGAGGCGAGGATTGTCTCCTGGACCGCGTGGTCGTTTGGATGGGGGCCAGCGAGCTTGTCGCGTACGAGGGAACAACACTGGCTGATGCCGTCAACCGGCCGGGCCAGGCGTCGCTGCGAGGCGCAGCAAAGTTGAAGGTGGGCGTGGCCCAGCGGGCGGTCGTTTACATGTGGGTCACGCTTCCCGAGGGACGAAGCCCGTGCAGGGGCTGCAGCATCGCCTCACCTTGAAACTCGGGGAGACGCAGCAGGTGCTGTCGACGGATGCCGGGCGTGTTGCGATCGCGGCCAGGGTCCGAACGATCGGCCCTCCTCTGCGCGGCGATTCGTGGGCCGCCATGAATGGACCATCCAATGCGTCGGGCCACCGGCGAACGATCGTCTCTGTGGACGGCCGGCGCGTATTCCGCAGCGCTTCGGGATCGACTGGTTGCAGATCGGTCCCGACCGGCGCAGTCACAGTGGTGATGCGAAGGACAACAGGAGCTATCTCGCGTACGGAGAGGACGCCATTGCCGTCGCGGACGGGATCGTCTCTGCGGTCAAGGACGGCATCCCGGAGAACGTGCCGGGACTGACATCGCGGGCGGTGCCGATCACGCTGGACACCGTCGGCGGCAACCACGTCATCCTGGATATCGGCGGCGGTGCTTATGCGTTCTACGCGCATCTCCAGCCGGGATCTCTCAAGGTGAAGCTTGGCGATAAAGTTCGCCGAGGACAGGTCGTGGGCTTGGTCGGCAACTCCGGCAACTCCACGGAGCCGCATCTGCACTTTCAGGTCAGCGACGCGAATTCCCCACTCGGCTCTGAAGGCCTGCCTTACGCGCTCGATGCGTTCGAGGTGCAAGGGCGAATCGGCAGCACGCCGCTGCCGGCGCCAGAGGCCCGCAAGAAGGAGATGCCCCTGGCGAATGTCGTCGTGCGCTTTCCGACTCGATGAGGCTAGCGATAGCCGTGCTTTCCGAACGGCCGTGGAATCTCCTTACCGGTCGGTTCGAACGTCCGCTCGGCGCGGGACGGCAATTTCGCCTGCAACGCACCGGCGATCGCCGGGCCGCCCGGAACATCTCTCAGCCATCCAACCATCATTCGTGAGGTCGCCAGGCCGGTAAATCCTGCCAGGCCGCGAAATGTCAGGTAGGCTTGCATGAAATCCGGTGTCTTGATCGCCACCGTCTTGTTGTCGATCGCCACCGCGTGCGGGAAGCCGATGGCGATGGCCGCTTGCTCCGGCAGGATGTAGCTGTAGCGGTTCTCAAACGGTGACGCCAGGGCCGGCTTCCAGGGTTTCACCTTGCTTCGGTTGCGCAGCGCCCGCTCGGCAGCGGCAGCGATTTCCCCCGAGACTTCGTCACGCGATCGGGGTTCTGCGGATTCGACGCTCACGGCGCGCTTGACGACGACGTAGCTGGTCTCCGGAGAGAACGCGGCGATTTCCTTCTGCAGCACGTCGTCGCCGGTGACAAGGATGAGCGGGATGTCGAACCTCGCGGCGGACGCCGCCACGAGCATGCTCTCGTTCATGTCATGGCCGCCCATTACCCATTTCGTGTGGCCGTTGTAGGTGTGCGCCAGAAACGCCTTGCCGCCGGCGCGGCCGTGCATGGCGATCGCCACCATGGCGGCAAAGCTCTTGTCCATTGTTTCGATGTAAGGATCGTACCGAACGTCTCGAAGGTCGAAGCGCGCGCCTTTCGGCAGCTTCTCGAGCAGATAGTCCGGCTGGTCGCTGCCGCTGCCGTGACCATCGGTGATCACGACTTCCGTGGCGCCCGCCTTCAGCAGCCCCGCGATCGCCGCGTTGACGTCGGCCGTCAGCGACTCGCGCGTCGCCGGGTAGCTGTCGGAGCTGGAGCTGACGTCCTGCGGCTTCGTCGCGCCCGTTACCCCTTCCATGTCGTAGAGGAGCAGCACCTTCAGAGCGGGCTGCGCGGCCGGTGGCGACGTCCAGAGCGACACTCCCGCAACGCCTGCAACGAGCGCCAGAACAAGGTGTCGATGAGTCATGAACAACCTCCCATGTCGTATAATCTCGATGGCCCTTTGGGATATCGAGCATAACCATGCAACAGAACCTCGCGCGCACGCTCACGAAAAAGGACCTCGTGCTGCTGCTCGTCGGCACGGTGATCGGCTCGGGCATTTTTCTCGTTCCGGGAGCCGTTCTGCAACAGAGCGGCGGTCACGTCGGCCTCGCACTGATGGTGTGGGGCCTCGGCGGCGTGCTGTCGCTTCTCGGCGCATTGACCTACGGCGAGCTCGGCGCGCATGGATTCGGCATCGGGCGGGCTGTACGTCTATATTCGCGACGCGTTCGGCCGGCTGCCGGCATTCCTGTACGGCTGGACGCTCTTCTTCGTCATCAGCAGCGGCTCGCTCGCGACGCTCGCCGTCGCGTTTTCCAGATACCTGGACCAGTTGATCGACCTCTCGCCACTGGTCGCTCGACTCGTCTCGGTCCTGGTGATCGTGCTCATTACGATCATCAACGTGGTCGGCACGCGGCGCAGCGCCAACGTCCAGAATTGGACGACCGGCGTAAAGGTTGCCGCGATCGTCGTGATGAGCCTCGCGCTGATCGCACTGGGTGATCGGATGGGATCCATCGGCGGGCAGGCGTGGCCCGAGATCGGCACGACCGCGCTCATCTCGGGAGTGGGCACCGCGATGATCGGCGTGCTGTGGGCCTACGAAGGCTGGCAGTATGTAACCTTCGCGGCGGGGGAGACCGTGGACCCGGAAAGGAACTTCCCGCGCGCGATGCTCATCGGCACGTCCGCGCTGATTGCGCTCTATCTGCTTCCGAACGTCGCCTACATCGCGGCGCTGGGCCCCGAGGGCGTCGCTCGCTCCAATCGGGTCGCCTCAGAGGCCGTGACCGCTCTGATGGGACCAACCGCCGGCACCCTCATCGCGGCGGCGATTCTCGTCTCCATCTTCAGCGCCGCCAACGGCCTGACACTCACCGCGCCGCGGGTGTACTTTGCCATGGCGAAGGATCGCGTCTTCTTCAGCCGGCTGGCCGACGTGCACCCTCGCTTCGGCACTCCCGCCTTCGCCATCATCGTCAGCTCGGCGTGGGCGATTCTTCTTGCGGCGACGGGCACGTTCGAACAGCTGCTCACCTACGTGGTGTTCGCCGGATGGATCTTCTACGCGCTCGGCGCCGCGAGCATCTTCGTGTATCGACGCACGCGAGCCACGGCCGTCGTCCGTTCTCCGTTCCGCTCTATCCTTTCACTCCGCTACTCTTCATCCTGGCCGCGGCCGCGATCGTCCTCAACACCATCGTCGCGCAGCCCGGTCGGGCGGCCGTCGGCCTGGCGGTCGTCCTCCTTGGCGTGCCCGTGTATTGGGTGTGGAGAGCTCAAGGCCGCGTTGGCAGGAGGTTAGCCGCGGATTCGCGAATGGTCGCAGATCTGGAGTCGTCGAGCGTGATTGCGCGCTGCGCTTCGAGGCGCGTCTGCTGATCATCGACGCCGGCGTCGCCGACGCCTGGGGCCGAATCGTCGCCCGGCGGGCGCGCTCGGGCCGCGCGATCAGCGCGATGGACGCGTTGGTGGCCGCCACGGCGGAAGTGCACGACCTGACCATCGTCACGCGGAACGAATCTGATTTTGCCCCCTTAGCGAACCCGGTCTTCAATCCCTGGGCGGACCGGTGACATCCGCCCAGTCGGATTAGCCTAGAACGAAATCGCGAACCCAACTGGATCGCTCGCGGGCTGCCGCTCTGGCCCGTGATCACGCCGAACGACGCTGGGTTGTTGAGCGTCAACGACGGGGGCTCGGAGAAATTGAAGTGATTGAACACGTTGAAGAAGTCGACCGAGAGCTCCCATCTGACCTTGCTCCCGATGGCCGTGTCCTTGCCGATCCGGAAATCCAGGTTCCAGAAGCCCGGACCGCGAAATGGGGTGGTCCGTCCGCTCTTGGTGTCCCGACTCAGCTCAATTCGGCGAAACGCTCTGTACGCGGCCTCCGGGTCGGCAAACAGGTTCAGCCCGGAACCCGGGTTGGCGTTGGCCGGATTGCCCGCGGTGCCTACGCCCCCCGAACCGACGACGCCATCATGGATGCCGGCCCCGAGCGAGTTGGGATCTCCCAACGGAATCGCTCCGGTTGCCAGGCCTGAGAGCGATCCACCGAAGACGCCGTTGTTGTCGGTCACGAAGAGCGGCAAGCTCGAATACGCGCGGTAGATGCCGGAGAAATACCAGCCGCCGATAACCTCATTGACCAAGCCATTGCCGGAGCTCCAGCGCTTGCCCGAGCCGAACGGCAGCTGGTAATTGACGATCGCGTTGAAGACGTGGCGGCGATCGGCCTGCGACGGACCGTAGTCCACGTTGGGATCGAAGCCGGTGGTGATCAGCGCCAGGTTGTTCTGCACGTCGCCGAGCTGATCTTTGGAACTGGCGAGGGTGTAGTTCATGTCGAACTGCAGCCCCTCCCACGGTCGGTTGCGGAGCGTGGCCACCATCGCGTGGTAGTCGGAGACGCCTCCATGCGAGGCCATCAGGATGGCCAGCAACTGAAGGTTGTTGTACGGCGCCAGCCCCAGGTTCACCTGGCGCAGCTGGTTCATCGTCAGGAACAGGTTGTTGACCGCGTTGTTTTGAAACAAGGCGCCCGCCAGCGTGGCGAGACACTGCGTGGAGTTCAGGCCGGCCGCCGCACGCGACTGGTCCGAGTCCGGGCAACTGGTTTTCGAACCAGGCCTGCGCCGGCAGGTTCGCGGCGGTCGTGCCAGAACGCAACGCCAGCGCCGTCGCATCGTACGCTTGCGCGAAGCTCTGGCCGCTCGCTGAATCCTTGAAGAAATAGGGGGACGCGTCGAGGTCTATGCCCTGTGGCAGGTCGCGACCCAGCCGGCCAACGTAGCCGACTTCCATGATCATCTTGCCGGGCAGCTCCCGCTGGACCGTGAAGTCGAAGGCATAGTTGCGCCCGATCTTCCGGTGGGGATCGGTGGCGAAGGAGGTGCCGCCGGAAAGGACCGCCGGCACGATCGGCGACGTGCCTCCCACGAATGGCGGAATGGGAATCGCTCCGTCGACCCCGGTGCGAAACGCCGACTGGCCGCGATTCCCGGCGCCGCCGGCCGGGTTGCAACCCGCCCCGGGCGCACCCGACGCGTTGCACAACGGAGCGGGAGTCTGCAGCACCTGGCCAAAGCCGATGCCGAAGGCGGCCGGCAGGAGCACGGAAATCGTGTTCACGCGATCGTAGACGATGCCGAAGCCCCCTCTGAGCACCGTGCGCGATCCCGTGAGATCACTCATGAATCCGTTCTTGAAGGAAGGCGTCCACGCCACGGCCAGTCGAGGACCGATGTTGCTGTAATCGGTATCGGCGAGGCTGTCGCGGCTCGAGTCGTTGAGCGGGCGCACGCCGATCTGCGGGTTGTAGATCTGCCCCTGAAGGGCCGCCTCCTTCTTCCTGGCGGAAGGTAGCTCTCGGCGGAGAAGACTTCTCCCGCTATTGAGATCCGTGATGAGAGCGATCCGGTCGAGCTTTTCCGTGAGGGGTGTCAGCCAGCTGTACGTGAGGCCGTAGCGACAGCGTCAGATCCGAACGCATGCGCCAGGTGTCTTCGACGTGGAATTGAAAGTAGCGCATCGACGTATCGGATAGGAGATCCGTCCCGAAGGGCAGGGGCTGCAGGCCACCATCGCGGGCGCCGACGATGCTCACGTTATCCACCATGCCGAGCGTCACCGCATACAGGTCGTTCCACCGCCCCACGTCCGCGGCACGCAGACAATTGGTCGTCAGCGCGGCGCCGCACGTGGGCGGGCGATTCGCCGCCGGCATGGTCAGGAAGCTGCCGGAGTCCAAAGCCGCGATCGGCCCGGTCAGAAAGGTCGACTGGTCGTTGTGGGTGAAGAGGAACGGCAGGACGCGGAACTCCCCTCCGAAGCTCACGTTGTGCTTGCCTTTCAACCACGTGGTTCGGTTCGAGAATTGAATGTTGCGGTCGCGAAGGAGTTGCGTGCGCGTCGACTGCGCCGCGACATCGATCGCCTCGCTCAGAATCGAGAGGTCGAGGCCCACGGAACCGACGGAGGTGCTGGTCCCCGGCAGGCCCAGCCGCTCGGCGACATCAAAGGGGCCGACGCCGGCCAGGTCATTTCGGTTCTGCACCCAGCCGAAGCGAGTGCTGTTCAGCCAGTTCGAGCTGATCACGTAGTCGAGGCCGGTGATCACGCTGGTTCCGAATCTCTCGGACCGCGCAGCGACGCGACGTTCGATGGATCACGAATATCCAGTTGGCCGGTCTGCGGAACCAGGTCGCGTTGATAGGAATACCGGCCCATGAGCTGCATCTTGCTGCTCAGGCTATGGTCGAATCGGGCGGTGACCGCGTCGAAGGTGAGCGGCACGTAGACTTCACCGCGGTAGGTGGCGGTGTTCAGGCCATCTCCCACCTCGTTCCCCGCGGGCATCAGGGCATACATCTCCCGCACGGTCGGACTGAGCCCAAGGCCACGCGGGTCACAGGCGGTGTCGCCGGCAGCCCCGCAGAGCGTTGAGGTCGCCAGCGGGTACGCCACCCGTGTTGCCGGCCTGGTCGAGGAACGTCAGGACGCCGTTGCGCAGGGACTCGTTCGGCACGGTTCGCGTGAACGGCTGCGTGCGCGGGAAGCGACGCGCCTCGTAGTTACCGAAGAAGAACGTCTTATTCTTTCTGATGGGGCCGCCCAGGCTGAATCCGCTGCGGTTATCCTCGACCTCCGCTTTCGCGATGCCGGTGCGGTTATTCGCCCAGGTGTTGGCGTTGAGGGCGTCGTTCTGGTGATACCAGTAGCCGACGCCGCGAAACGAGTTCGATCCGCGTGGACTACTGAGCGAGATCTGGCCGCCAGCCGAACGCCCAAACGTCGCATTTGGGTTGGCCACCGTCACGCGAAACTCGCTGATCGCATCGACGCCAACGGGTGCTTGCGTAAACGCGACGCCTTGCCCGCCGGCCAGGTTGTCGCTCACGTCGATCCCGTCGAGCAGCAGCGTATTCTGGTCGCTGCGCGCCCCAGAGACCGTGCCGCCGTTGGCAAGCGTGCCAGCGGCGTCGTCGTCGGCTGGAGGAAAAGCAACTCCAGGGTATTGCGCGTCTGGGTGGGCAGGGTGCGGATCATTTTCTGGTCCAGCACGTTGCCCAATTGCGCGTCCGTCATCTGCAATTCCGTGCCGGAGGCGGCCGTCACTTCGACCGTGCTGGCGATGTCACCCACCTCGAGGCTGATATTGGCCGTGAAGCTCCGGTTCACTTCCACGGTCACGGCTTTCAACTCGGCGGGGCGGAACCCCGTGGCCGTCACCTTCAACGTGTAGCTTCCAGGCATCACGCCGGCGAAGGTGAATTGCCCCGCGTCGTTCGTCCGCTGCGTACGCGCCTGGGTGGTGGCCGCGTCGGTCAAGGTCACTTCCGCTCCGACCACCAACGCGCCAGTGGAATCGGTCACTTTGCCGAGCACCAGGCCGGTCGTGGACGTTTGCGCCAGGACAGGCGCCGCACACAGCATGGCGAACAGGACGGCAGCCACGCGTAACGCAATCGATTTCATCTGGAGTCCTCCGGGGCGCATGATGCAACAGGTGATGCACGGTGTCAAAGGGAAGAATCAAAGAATGCTTGGCGACCGGTACGCAATGCACCATATAGTGCAGCACTGAACTTCCCTGATGGCCGCCATGCAGACCAACGGTCAGTCCCCGCTGGAATTGCGGATTCTCCGGTCCGAGCGGCAACTCAACGTCCGCCGGCGGCGGCTGCTGCAATCCATTCTGGAGAACGCCCGGGAAAGCTGCTTCCTTTCGTCCCGGCAATTGGCCCAGCGGCACAACGTCGACACCGCCACCATCGTCCGAACCGCGCAGGCCCTGGGCTACGAGCGGTTCGGCGAGTTCGCTCGGGACCTGCGGGGGCATTTTCTCCACACGCTCACGCCCTATGCCGTGATGCAGGCGGTCGCGAGCCGGGAAACGACCCTGCACGACCGCGTGCGGCAGACGCTGCACGAGGATCTCGACCACATTCGCGCGCTGCAATCGAGCCTCGTTCCTGAACTCGTCATTGCCCTCGCCCGGCAGATCCACAAATCGCGGCGCATCGTCGTCGTCGGCGTGGACCTCGCCGCGTCCCTGTCGCTGTTTCTCGCCTACAGCCTCACGGCGCTGGGGTTCGACGCGGAGGCGCCGGCGGGTAGCGCCGGTAACTTGTTGCACCACGTGCGTTTCCTGACGCGTAAGGACATGCTCGTCGCCATCAGTTTCAGGAAATGCCTCAAGGAGACCGTCGAGGCCGCGCGTCTCGCGCGGACCCGTCAGGTGCCGACGTTCGCCATCACGGACAGCGGCGATGGCCCGCTCGGCAAGTACTGCGATCGATACCTGGCGGTGTCGATCGAGAGTTCTTCCATCGCCGGATCCTATGTGGCGGCGATGTCAGCCCTGAACGCGGTCATCGTCGCGTGCACGCACCTGAGCCCAAAACGATCGCTGGCCGCCCTGAAAACGACCCGCGACGAGGTACCTGGCAGGACCCCGCTGGTTTCAGGAGGACTCGAGCGCGAGTGTGGATTCCGCCCGGCGGCCGGATACGAAGACTGAACGGCGCCACGGACGATGACCCGTGTCGCGGCTTTTACTTTATTCACTCAGAGGTGAGCGTCTCCATGCGCTGTTTAATCCCGATCCTCGTTTTGTCTCTCTGGTTTCCCATCGAAGCCATCGCTCAAGAAACGCGTCTGCTTCGGCACCCGACGGTCAGCCGCGATCTCGTGGCCTTCGCCTACGCGAGCGACCTCTGGACCGTGCCGCGCAGCGGCGGCAAGGCGAGACGCCTCACGGCCACGCCAACCGTCGAAACCGATCCGTATTTCTCGCCCGACGGCTCGCTGATCGCCTTCACGGCGACGGTGGGCGGCAACACGGACGTGTACGTGATGTCCACGACCGGCGGTGAGCCCGTTCGGCTGACCTATCACCCCGGCATCGACGCGGCTCGCGGCTGGAGCGCCGATGGCCGCCGTGTGATGTTCGCGTCGACGCGCAATGCCGTGCCGACACCAGGTGCCAGTCCGTACTTTAGGCTGTGGACGATTGCGCTCGTCGGCGATTCGAAGGCAGGCCCTTCGACTTCGCTCAGGGGAGCCGGGATGCCGGAACCGTTGCCCATGCCACGCGCGGCCGCTGGCGCATATTCACCTGACGGCCGCCGCATGGCCTACGAAGAGATCACCGTCGCGGCGTTCCCCGAGTGGGCACAGAAACAGGCGAGCCAGTGGCGAAACTATCGCGGCGGCAGAACACATCCGATTCGCCTGATCAATCTCGCCGACTACTCGGTTGAAAAACTGCCGTGGACGAACACCAACGACACCACGCCCATGTGGGTGGGTGACGTCGTGTACTTCTTGTCCGATCGGAACGGCGCCACGAACATGTTCAGCTATGACCCGCGCACGAAACAGGTCGCGGCTGTCACCCGGCACGACGACTTCGACATCATGAGTGCCGCTGCCGGATCGGGGGCGATCGTCTACGAGCAGGCCGGCTACATCCACATGGTGGACACGGCGACGCGGAAGGCCCAGCGGCTCACCATCGAGGTCACCGGAGACTTCCCCTGGGCGCGACCGCAGTTCAAGAGGGTGGCGAGCATGGTCCGCAGCGCGGTGCTGTCGCCGACCGGCGTACGCGCCGCCTTCGAGGCGAGGGGCGACATCTTCACGGTCCGGCCGAGAAGGGCACGGCCCGCAACCTGACGCAGAGCAGCGGCGTGCACGATCGCAGCCCGGTGTGGTCACCCGACGGCAGCCGCATCGCGTGGCTCTCGGACGCGGGCGGCGAGTACCAGTTGATGATCGGCGAGCAGACCGGCGCCACGCCGCCGAAGGCGATCGCATTGCCTTCGAAAGCCTTCTTCTCGGCGCCGGTGTGGTCGCGCGATGGCGCACTGCTCCTGCTCGAGGACAATCACTTGAACCTCTGGTCCCTCGACGTGGCGAGCGGCACCGCAACCAAGATCGACACCGACACCTACGACGACCCGGGGCGGCGATTCGACGCGGCCTGGTCTCCGGATTCGAAATGGGTGGCGTACTCGAAGAGCCTCAACAGCCACCTGCGGGCGATCTTTCTCTACTCGATCGCGGACAAGAAGGCGCATCAGGTCACCGACGGACTCTCCGACGCCGTCGCACCGGCTTTTGATGCGAGCGGCAAGTATCTCTACTTCCTGGCGAGCACCAACTATGCGCTCCGGACCGGCTGGCTCGAAATGAGCTCCGTCGACCGGCAAGTCACGCGCGCGATCTATCTCGCGGTGTTGAGCGCGAACGAGCCATCACCGTTCCTGCCGGAAACGGGCGACGAGTCTGCACCGCCGCCAGGGGCGGGGGGGAAGCCACCGGGCGAGGGGAGGCCACCAGCCGGACCACCCGCGGTCCGCGTCGACTTCGACGGCTTCGGCCAGCGGATTCTGTCGCTCACCGTACCGGCGGGGGACTACAGCGCGCTCCTGCCTGGACCGGCGGGCTCGCTCTTCTACATGGAAACGCCGAGAGCCGGCGGCGCGCTCACCGTGCACCGCTATCAAGTCCGCGAGCGGCGTGCGGCGCCATTCCTGGAAGGCGTCCGCTCGTACACGCTTTCTGGAGACGCCAGGCGGATGCTGTATCGCGCCGATGGCAATCGGTGGGGAGTCGTCCCCACTGAGCGGCCCGCGAAAGTGGGGGAGGGAGCCATCGACGTCGCCTCACTCGAAACCCTGGTCGATCCGCGCGCGGAGTGGGCGCAGATTTTCCGCGAAACGTGGCGCATTCAGCGCGAGTACTTCTATGACGCCGAGATGCACGGTGCCGACTGGGCCGCGGTCTATGCGAAGTACAGTCCGCTGCTTCCACACGTCGCTCATCGCGCCGATCTGAGCTACCTGATCGCCACGGTCGGCGGTGAGCTCGCCGTCGGGCATTCCTACATCACGGGAGACGGCGATCAACCCGATGGCGACCCCGTGCGTGTCGGGCTGCTCGGCGCCGACTACACGATCGAGAACGGGCGGTATCGGATCAAGAAAATCTATGGCGGCGAAAACTGGAATCCTGAACTCCAGGCGCCGCTCAGCGCCCCAGGCATTCAGGTTTCGGCGGGCGATTATCTGCTCGAAGTCAACGGGCGCGCGCTGACGGCGCCGACCAGCGTGTACGAAGCGTTCGAGGGAACGGTCGGCAAGCAGACGCTCCTGCGACTGAACAGCTCCCCGTCGCTCGAGGGTTCCCGCCTGATCACCGTCGTGCCGGTGGCCAGCGACGACGGTCTGCGCACCCGTGCGTGGATCGAAGACAATCGGCGGCTGGTCGACAAGCTGTCGGGAGGACGCCTGGCGTACGTCTGGTTGCCAAATACCGGCGGGCCCGGATACACCGCGTTCAACCGCTACTACTACGCGCAACAGGGCAAGGACGGCGCCATCATCGACGAGCGCTACAACCAGGGGGGCATGGTGGCCGATTACATCGTCAACGAGTTGGCCCGTCCCCTGATGGGATACTTCGCGCGCCGTGATGGCAAGCCCTCGACCTCTCCCACGGTCGGCGTCTACGGACCCAAAGTGATGATCGTCAACGAGTCTGCCGGTTCAGGAGGCGACGCCCTCCCGTTCTACTTCAAGCAGCAGAAAATCGGCCCGCTCGTGGGGACGCGTACGTGGGGCGGGCTGGTCGGCACGCTTGGGATTCCGGCGACGATCGACGGAGGCGGCATCACGGCACCGTCGCTGGCGTTCTACGACGTCAACGGCAGGTGGGCGGTCGAAAACGAAGGGGTGGCGCCGGACATCGAAGTGGAAAACACGCCCGCCGACGTCATCGCCGGCAAAGATGCGCAGCTCGAGCGGGCGGTGCAGGAAGCCATGAAGCTGCTCGAGCAGAAGCCCGGACCTCGCGTGCCGCGGCCGAAGCCGATCGATCGCGTGTCGCCGCCGATTAAGAAATCATCGCAGCGCTGACGGCAACGTAGCGCCCAACTTTCGGAGACACTGACTATGCGTAGGCTATTCGCTCTCGTCGCGATCACGGCTGTCGTCGTTGTCGCACCCGCTGCGCGCCAGGCGCCCCAGCCGCCAGCGGCTGCGACACTCATACGCGCCGAGCACATGATCCCGATGCGCGACGGCGTTCGGCTGTACACCCAGGTGTACACGCCAAAGGATCACACAGGTCAACTGTCCATCCTCTTCTCGCGAACGCCGTACGGCATCGGAGGGAACACGCCCGCCGGCATCGCCGCCGCGCTCGCGGATCTCCTCTCCGACGGCTACATCGTCGTCCTGCAGGACATCCGCGGGCGGTTCAAGTCCGAAGGGGCCTTCGTGATGCTCCGCCAGCCTCGCGACCGCAAGGACACGAAGGCCATCGACGAAAGCACCGACACCTACGACACGATCGAATGGCTCCTCAAGAATGTGCCCGGGCACAACGGGCGTGTCGGCATGTTCGGCACGAGCTACCCGGCCTGGCTGGCGGTGATGGGAGCGCTCGATCCGCATCCGGCGCTCGCGGCCATCGTGCAGCAGGCATCGCCGGCGGACATGTGGCTGGGGGATGACTTCCACCACAACGGCGCGTTTCGCCTGAGCTACGGCCTCGAATACGCCTACATGATGGAGTCGTCGAAGGAGATGACGAGCCCGGCGACGCTCATCGATCGCTACGACACCTTCGAGTGGTACCTGGAGCTCGGATCGCTTGCCAACGCCAACCGCCGATTCTTCAAGGAGTCGCTTCCCAGCTGGAACGACTTCGTCAATCATCCCGACTACGACGCCTTCTGGAAGCGGCAGGGGTTCGCACCGTGGCTGAACCGCGTCACGGTGCCTACGCTCAACGTGGCTGGCTGGTGGGATCAAGAAGATTTTTACGGCCCCATCAAGATCTACGAGCTGCTCGAGCGTCACGACAAGAAGGGTGAGAACTTTCTCGTCGTCGGCCCCTGGAATCACGGCGGCTGGTCGCGGGGCACGGGACGCACGCTCGGCCGCATCGACTTCGGCAGTGACACCTCCGCGCACTACCGGCGCGACATCCTCGCGCCATTCTTCGCGCACTACTTGCGGGGTAAGGGCAGCGCGCCGGCAAGCGAAGCGCGAACGTTCCGTACCGGGACCAACGAATGGGTGACGCACGATCGATGGCCGCCGGCCGCCAACGTGTCGCCGCGCCGGCTGTATTTCCACGAAGGCCGAAAACTTTCCTTCGATGCACCGGCGGCCTCGTCGAAGACGACGTTCGACAGCTACGTGTCGGACCCCGCGAATCCGGTTCCGTATCGGCAGCGTCCGATCAGACTACAAGCGGGCTGGGGCACGTGGCAGGTCGAGGATCAGCGCTTCGTCCACAGGCGCCCCGACGTCGTTGATTACTCCACTGAGCCCCTGAAGGAAGACGTCGTCGTCTCGGGTCAGATCGCCGCGCATCTCTTTGCGGCGACCACGGGCACCGACAGCGACTGGATCGTCAAGCTGATCGACGTCTACCCCGAGAAGTACACCGCCGACCCGACCATGAGTGGCTATCAGTTGATGATTGCGGGTGATGTCGTGCGTGGGCGCTATCTCAAGAGCATCGAGCGGCCCACGCCGATCGTGGCCGATGCCGTAAACGAGTACCAGATCGTGTTTCCCGCCAACGATCACGTGTTCCGCGCCGGCCACCGGATCATGGTCCAGGTGCAGAGCACCTGGTTTCCGGTCATCGATCGGAATCCGCAGCGATTCGTGCCGAACATCTTCGCCGCTGCGGACGCAGACTTCCGTCCAGCGACCCAGCGCATCTATCGCAGCGGCACCCAGGCATCCCACATCGCGCTGCCGGTGGTGTCGCGGAGGCCTCTAGCGCTTCCAGATCTCGGCGAGCACGCGCTTGAAGTTGCCGCCGAGGACCAGCTCGATGTTCCGATCGCTGTACTTGCGGCGGATCAGCCCTTCGGCGACGTCGAACATCCGTTGGGGATGGTTGATTCCCTCGATGTCGATCTTTTCGCGAAAGCCGTAGCTGCCTTTGTAGCTCGCACGAAGACGCTTGTTCTCTTCGGGCGACATCGCATCGTAGCCGTACAGGTCCATGTCGCTGCCGATACCGACGTGCTCGATGGACGTCAGGCGAGCCACGTGGTCGATGTGATCGATGTAGTGCTCGATGGTGGTGGGCTCCTCATTGCGCACGAACATGCGGACCCCGGTGATACCCATCACGCCCCCCTTCGCGGCCATCTTCGTGATCGCCTCGTCGGTCTTGCAGCGTGGGTGGCCTGGCGCCAGGGCGCGGCAGTTCGAGTGCGTGATGAGCACCTGGCGCTTGCTCACCTCGAAGGCATCGAGCGTCGTGCGGTCGCCGCAGTGTGACACGTCCACCGCCATGCCGGCCCGGTTCATGCGCTCGACGATCGCCACACCGAAGTCGGAGATGCCATCGTCGCGCCGTTCCGTGGCGCCATTGCCGATCAGGTTCCTGGCGTTGTAGGTGAGCTGCGCCACTCGCTGACCGATCCCGTAGAACGTGTCCACGTCGGCCGGCGTGCGAAAGTGCTCCGCGTTCTGGACGCCGAGCAGGATGCCGATGCGGCCGGACGCTTTCACGCGTTCCAGGTCCGCGGCGCTGTCGATCCGAAGGAACGCATCCTGGTTGGCGAGAAACGAGTTCCAGGCGGCGAAGAACTCCAGGTTCTGCACGTAGGCATTGGGGCCGCCGGTTCCGACCGCGATGTGAAAGACGTTGATGCCTGATGTTTTGAAGGGGGCCAGGTCGGCTGCGGTGAACGCATCGGGATTCGACATCCAACGGCCGAACTTCGGAAAGTCGAGCGTCAGGGGGCCGAGCATGTCGATCACCGTCGCCCGGCGCACCAGGTCCACGGCGCGAGTCGAATACTCACGTTGAGTCGCGCCAAACAGCCGGTGGCGCCCGCGGTTGATAAACGGACCACCGACGGCAGCAATGCCGGCGGTGAGCGCGGTGAGTGCCTCTCGTCTGTTCATGAAACCCTTGTCAACGTGATCACTCCGCTGGACTGAATGAGTTTCAGCTGAGTGGGTTTACCGGACTCGACGACGAAGCGCACGCTGACGCCACTCACACCTTTCAAGTTGAACGTCGTGCCGGAGGAAGGCACGAGCTCTACCGGCGGCTGGCCCGGTGCCGTCACAGACAGGATCGAACCATTCAACGAGACCGCCACCTTGAACCCGGGGTTGTCAGCCATGGCGTAGTCGCCGCTGAGTTGCTTCAGGAACCCGGCGTCGGTCAAACGCGCCGGTGGCTGCTTCTTGAACGAGATGGGCTGCACGGAGGACTCGAACGGCACGGCCAGGCGTTCCACTTCCCCCTGCACATCGGTGAAGAACTGAATGAAGAGCTTCATCTCGCCGAGGCTTTTCTCCTCGAGCTCCGCCCGGAATGTTTCGTAGTGCCAGTGGTCCAGCCGCATCGGAAGGTCGTGGAATCGTGCGGTGAGTGCGCCGCCACTCAGTGCCACCGTTACCGACCCGTACGCGGGATGGACGTAGTCGCCTGCGTAATCCTCCAGCGCGTGCGCAGGCTTCGTACCGGTCTTCCGTTCTTCTCCCGCCGACTTCTTCGCGCTGGCCGCTGCCTTTTCGCTCACATCGCGGCGTTTCAAGGCCCGCCCATTCCAGTCGATCGGTTCCAGACCTAACAGGCGATCCGAGGCGTGGCGCGCGATGATGTCGGGGAAGGGCGATCCGCCAAGATTCGTCAAGACGACGACGCCGAGATTATCGGCGGGGACCATCGACACTTGCGTCATGAAGCCGTCGATCGCGCCGCCATGATGGACGCGCTTCTTGCCGCGATACGACTCGATGAACCACCCCAATCCGTACGCCGGCTGCTGGATCTCCGGATCTTCGGAAAGGCCGGGAAACGACTGAATCACCATTTGCGGCCGGTGCATGTCCTGCACCTGCCGCGCCGACACGATCCGTTTGCCGCCGATCGCACCGCCCCCCAGGTTCAAGAGCAACCACTTCGACATGTCGTTGACGTTGGAGTTGATCGAGCCGGCGGGTCCTATCGTGTCGATCACTCTGAAAGGAATGTCGGCGGCCACCTTTTCCTTCAGCGTGTAGGGGGTCGCGAAGTCGCGCGACTTCTGCGACTCGCTCACGGCGAAGTTGGTGTTCTTCATCCCGATCGGATCCAGGATGCGCGAGCGGACGACTTCTTCCCAGGATGTGCCGGCGACTTCCGCCGCCAGATAGCCCGCCGTAAGGAACATCAGGTTCTGGTATTGGAACTTCTCGCGAAAATCCTCGTTCGGCTCGAGGTGGGGGAGTCGCGCGACGAGCTCGGCTCTCGAGATCTTCGCGTTGTACCAGACGAGATCGTGGCGCGGCAGGCCTGAACGATGCGTCACGAGGTCTCGCGGAGTCATCCGCTTTCCGGCGACCTCGTCCTTCAGCGCGAACCGCGGAAGGTACTTCGTGACCGGTTCATCCCACTCGAGCTTCCCCTCTTCCGCGAGCACCCCCATCGCCATGGTCGTGAAGGCCTTGGTCGAGGAGCCGATGGCGAAGAGGGTGTCCGCGGTGACGGGCTGGTTGGCTTGCACGTTCCGCAGGCCGTAGCCTTTCGCCAGCACGACCTTGCCGTCCTTGACGATGGCGACGGCCATCCCGGGCACACCCCAGCTCTTCATCGCGGACTGCACGAACTCGTCGAACCCGGCAAGCGGCGTCGCTGTCGCTGGTGCGGCGGCGGATGGCGGCTGCTTGTCGTTTCAGCGCGAACGGAATGCCCTGGCCGCCCTGCGTGAACGTACCGGCAATCGACGACCCGTCCGGCGACAGCGTGCCCTTGAATGCGGGGTCGCCAGGAATGCCAGGCAGCGTGAAGGAGACCTCGGATCCCTTGACGGTCACGTTGCCGAGCGCCACAGCGCTCGCGCCTTGCGCGGGAATGTCGATCGTGCCGCTCCACGTCGAAGCCGACTGTGCCAGCACCACCGTGATCGCGAGTTCGCTGCCCGGGACACTGATCGCCCCTTCCCAGCGTCCGGCGAAGGACGGCGCCGTCTGCGCGGCGGGGTGGCCGACCGAGAATGCCTGGGCGGCTATGAGGATGCCGATCAAGGCACAGCATCGCAGTGTTCTCGACGAAATGCCTCTGGTCATGCGCCTCCTTGTGTCGTGTGGGCGCATCATGCATGGAGTCTTGAGGCCTGTCAATGAACGCAACAGGGAGATGTGATAGGTTTCCCGCCACATTTGAAAGCTGTTCTGACAGGGGCATCGCTCCGCACGTTGGGCTACATTCTCGCGAGCGCTATCAGCTATTACCTGGCCACGCAGATCGCCTGGGCGCTGACGTTCCCCGACAGCAAAGTCTCGCTCTTCTTTCCCCCGCACGCGGTTCTGCTATGCATCCTGCTGCTCGTTCCCACTCGGCACTGGTGGGCCTACGTACTCGCCGCCGCCAGCGCGCATTTTCTGGCAACGCAGCAGGAGCAGTGGCCGCCGATGTACGCATTGACCTGCGAGGTGTTCGACGCCGCGAAATGCGTCGCGGCAGCGGCGGGGATTCGCTTTCTGATCACGTCTCCCCTCAAGGCGATCACGCTTCGTGACGCGGTTCTCTTCGTCCTCGTCGCCGTGGTGCTGGTGCCTTTTGGAGCCGCCTTCTGGGGCGCGTTCTTTACGGTCTCCTGGGGTTTCGGCAGCCGGTATTGGATCGAATGGCGCAACCTGGGCATCTCGAATGCGGTCACGACTGTCGTCCTGGTGCCGGCATTTCTCTTGGGTGCGCACTATCTGTCCGTCAGGCGCCCGAGAGCGCCGTCCCCCAGGCGCGTGCTGGAAGCGGCTCTCCTCGGTGCGTGCACGGTGGCGCTCGGGACTCTTCGTGTTCGATCAAATACCCGCGGGTCCCAATACGTCGCCCGCTCTCTTGTACACGCCGATTCCTCTGCTCATCTGGGCGGCGCTCCGCTTCGGGCTTGGTGGTATCAGCGTCTCGATGTTGCTCATTACGTTCCAGGCGATCTGGGGAACCATGCGCGGCCACGGCCCGTTCCTGGCCCAAACCCCCATCGAGAATGCGCTGGCCCTCCAGCTATTCCTCCTGGTGACGGCCACTCCGCTGATGCTGCTCGCGGTGGTCATCGAAGAGGAAAGACGCTCGAAAGAAGCGTTGCGTGAGAGCGCCAACCTGATGGGTCTCGCCGCGGACGCCGGAAACCTCGCCATGTGGGTGTGGGATGTTTCCGGCAACGATGTGTGGATGACCGAGCAGGGGCGCTCGGTGTTTGGCCTCGCGTCAGACGCGCGCCTCGATTTCGCGGCAACTCGCGATCGCGTGCACCCCGAAGATCGCCTGGCGCGTGAAGCCGCGATCGCACAGGCGGTCCAGACCCGAGGCGAATACGAAGTGGAGTATCGGCTGCAGCCGGCGGATGGCGTGGCCCGCTGGATTCATGGGCGCGGTCGTTGTGTGGAGCCCAACGATGGCACCGGCCCAAAGCTGTTCGGTGTGTCGATGGATATCACGGCTCGCAAAGAGGCGGAGGCGTCGGCCGCGCAAAAGCGGGCGGAACTGGAGCACGTCGCACGCGTGGCGACACTCGGCGAACTCACCACAACCCTGACGCACGAATTGCGGCAGCCACTCGCCGCGATCATGATCAATTCCACCGTCGGCGTGCGTTTGCTCGACACACCCGAGCCGGACCTGCACAAGGTGCGCGGCACGCTGACCGACATCTCCGCGATCACCGAGCGCGCCGGGGAAGTCATGAGCGGGCTACAAGCCATGCTCAGGCGCGACAGCACGGCGGCAGGCGTGACCAGCGTCGATGTGAACAACGTGATCCGCATCGTGGAGCGCATCGTTCACGGCGAAGCCAATCTGCACAGGGTCAAGGTCCACCTCGACCTGTCGCCCGACGTCCGCCCGGTCAAGGGTGACAGCGTCCAGCTTCAGCAGGTCATCTTGAACCTGATGCTCAACGCCTTCAGCGCCATGAGCGGACCCGGACTCGACGGCGCACGACGCCTGGTTGTGCGCACGACTGCGATTGATGAATCGAACGTGCTGGTCGAAGTTCAGGACAGCGGCACTGGAATCGCCGCGGACAACCTCCGGTCGATCTTCGAGCCCTTCGTCACCAGCAAGCCGGAAGGACTGGGATTGGGCCTTTCTATCTGTCGCTCCATCATCGAACGCCACGACGGGAAGATATCGGCGGCCAACAATCCCGACCGCGGCGCGACGTTCTCGATCACGCTGCCCGTCGCCCGCGAGTAAATCAGGAGCGCTTTACCGATCCGGCATCACGAACCCCTGCCGCGCGCGATCGGACGCCAGCGTCTCCACTCGCCGCTGAGGCACTGTACAATGCCACTGCCCGTGCGAGCCTTCCTGATCCACGTTCGTGATCCACAGTTTTACGCCATCCCACGGCACACGCGGGCAGCGAACGGCCGTCTGCGGGTCATGGGATTTCCGCCGATCGGCATCATGTCCCTCTCCTCGGTGCTCAAGCGCGCCGGCCACGAGGTCACGATGTTTGATCAGGCCAATCCCGACACGCCCAACACCGTCATCGTCGACGAGCTGCGGCGGCAGAAGCCGGACCTCGTCGGCATGAGCTTCCTGTCGACCACGAGCTATCCCTACGCCAAGGTCCTCGCTCGGCAGCTGCGCGCGGCCGATGTCAACGTCAAGCTGGCGTTCGGCGGGGTGTTCGCGACGCTGAACGCGCCACTGATCAAGGCGCAGTGCCCGGAAGTCGACTTCGTGTGCCGGGGCGACGGCGAGCAACTCATCGTCGACCTGCTCGAGCGCCTGAACGATCCCGACACGGTGACTGGCGTCACCTGGCAGGAAAAGGACGGCACGCTCCGCAACAACCCGAACCGGGCGCTGCCACGGGATCTCGACCAGTGGCCGCTCCCCGACCGCGAGAGCCTGCCGCTCGACTTCGTCGAGTCGATGCCGCTCGACGTGCCGGCCGTGCTGTCGCTGGATCGCTTCACCACGATGCAGACGTCGCGCGGCTGTCCCTGGCCTTGCGTGTTCTGCGACATCCCGATCTTCAACGAGGGCAAGTGGCGGGCGCGGACCCCCGCCCACGTGATCGCAGAGTTCGAGCAACTGCGGAAAGATGGGTATGGCTCGGTCTACTTCGTGGATGACCACTTCCTGCTCCAGCCCAAGCGCATCGAGGCGATCTGCGACGGCCTCATCGCCGCAAAAAATCCGATCACATACGGGCTCGAGGGCCGCGTCGATTCGGTTGCGCAGCACCTCTTCCCCAAGCTCGCGCAATCCGGATGCCGAACGATCATGTTTGGCATCGAGAGCGGCAGCCAGAAGATCCTCGACCGTCTCAAGAAGGAGCAAACCCTCGCGCAGATCGAAACGGCGGTCACCAATGCCAAGGCCGCCGGGATTGAAATCGTCCACGGCTTCTTCGTCGTCGGTATTCCCGACGAAACCGAGGAGGACCTGCGGGCCACGTTTCGCTTTGCGTCGAAGATCCGCATTGATAGCTTCGGCTTCAACCGCCTGTGTGTTTATCGCGGTACGCCGCTGTGGCAGGAGTACCTCAAGCGCGGACTCGTCAACGACGCCCTCGACTGGTACAAGTACTTCAAGTGCACCTCGATCGATCCAACCTGCCTGCCGGGAGAAGAGGTCCACCGCATCCGATCGGAAGAGATGCGGAAGCTCATCCTCTACAAGTTCACGCGCTTTCCGATCCAGACCTTCCGACTATTGCGACGGTTCCTGCGTTTCATGCCGCTGCGCGACGTGATCTATCTCGTCGTGAAGCCCTTTCTCGGCAAGAAGTCGGGTGCGACGAACGCTGAAGTGATGTCGCGCGCCGTCGAGCATGCCGACGCAAAGAGTGCCGCGGCAGACCTCACTAGCCTCTCAGACGACGCGCTGGAGCTTGCGATCGCCGGATCCAAGGCCGAGCGCGCTCGGATCCACGCAATGACCGAAGCCGGCGACTGATCACCTTTCAGTTCCTCGGGATACCGGACAATCGCCGTGGCCCTTGAAATTTGGTTGCGGGCGCCGCAACCAGCGGTACCTGCAGCTGTACCGGGTCCTATCCCGGTCCGATGTTTCCCCAGCTGTTCGCCGGTGGAACACGAACGGAGAAGCTGGCTTGTTCTCTCGAGTAGCACTTCCCAACGACCTCGGGGCCGAAATCTCCTTGGTTCCGCGCATGCGCGACTGAAGCTGCAATCCGGCCGTCCCTGACGAACATCAGCACATTGATACCGTCGTTTGAGCGAATGTCGTGCGCTTGCCCAGCCGCTCCTTGAATACCTGTTAATGAATCGACCTTATGGTTCGGCGTATATGGACCGAGGATACACACCTTGTCCCATGGGAATCCGGTGTGTTCTGTGAGGAGCAAGCGGTCTTGAGTGAGGCACAACATCCGCATCCAGAAGCTTGTTGCGCGATCTTCATGGCTGGCAAGTGTTTCTGCAGCACTACGCCGCAACCACGCTAATCCGACCCGCCTTCCGCGAACGGGGCTTTCGCCGAATCACGATTTCGACATCCTGATCGAGCGCCGTCAAAAGGTTCATCAGGCGTTCGACGGAGAAGCCCTCCAGCTTGTAGCGACGAAGCGCAGAAACCTTCGGCTGCGTCACTCCCAGCACCTTGGCGGCATCGGCCTGCGAGATCTTGCGCGCTTCAAGCTCCTGATTCAACGCATACGCCAGGCGCAGCCTGGCCTGTCGCTCGGCAGCATCGGGAAATCCGAGATCCGCGAACACGTTTCCGGTTCCACGGGTTACCGGTTCTCTCCGTTCAGCGCTTTTGCTTGCCATAGTGTTCCTCGTGATCCCTCTCGGCGGTTTTCAACCGTTCGGCGACGAGATCGACATCCCGTTTGGCCGTCCGGATGCCGGACGGCGACTTCTTCTGGAACGCGTGAAGGACTTACACGGCCTTTTCAAACCTAACCGTGTACACCGCTCGATACGCGTTTCCGGCGTGCGACTCGACGATCTCCATCACGCCAGGGCCGAGCCCCTTCCACGGCTTCGCCGTCGGCGCGGTTCCACCGAACTGTGCGATGCCGAGGGCATTTCCCATGTCTTCCCTTGACTGCCACGGGGAAGCTCAGGAAATCGCGCTTCGAGGACCCGATCCAATGCAGCGGTTTCTCGTCGGCTGCCGGCACGCGTCGCACTGAACCATTATCCCACTTCTGGGATAATCTGCCAAGTGAGCCCCGTGCGGGCCTCAATGCACGGTGCGATCCGGCATCACGAACCCCTGCCGCGCGCGATCCGACGCCAGCGTCTCCTCCCGGTAATACCTCGCCAGCACCGACGCGATCGAAGAGATCCGGATTCGCCGCCGCGAACTCCGGCCACGACAACGCCCTGGCGTCGTGCAGCCGTTCCGCGATGATCAGCATGTACGCAACGGTGATCGTCTCGTGGTACTTGCCGGCCGCGCCCTTGCTCGTCGCGAAGCGGCGCAACGCGTCGGCGAAGCGCTGAATCGCCACGGGGCAGGGGAGAGTGGAGCAGGTACCACCACGCGACGCGCACGTGCCCGGCGTGGGTGAACTGGTCGTCTGGAAGCTCGGTCGACTCGAAGGCGGCGACGAACTGGTCATCGGTCAGCGGAGTCATCGGATCCTCGTACAAATGAAAAGGGCCACGACAATCGCCGTGGCCCTTGAAATTTGGTTGCGGGGGCAGGATTTGAACCTGCGACCTTTGGGTTATGAGCCCAACGAGCTACCGGACTGCTCCACCCCGCGTCAGGGAAAAACTAACTTTACCACGCGGGTACCGTCTCGGCAATAGCCGAACGGCATTTCACGCATCAGTCGGCTCCTACATGGCACTCACACTGCATCCGATAGTCATAGGCATGCAACTCAGCGACGCACATTTAGAGCCCATCCTCGTCATCGAAGACAACGACGACGTACGCGACATGATGGCGGTTACCCTCGAGCTCGAGGGCCACAGGGTCGTGACGGCCGCGAACGGACGAGAAGCGCTCTACCTGCTGCACCACGGCGTCGAACCCTGCATGATCCTCCTCGACCTCATGATGCCGGTGATGAACGGCTGGGAGTTTCAGAAGGCCGTTGCGCGGGAGCCGCAACTCCGCGATATTCCAATCGTCGTCGTCTCCGCGACGGGGACCGACGTCGACCTCGATCGTACGCACGCGGCGGCAGTCCTGCCCAAGCCAATCGACGTGGACCAACTTCTGAATGTGGTCGAGGACTTCTGCGACGGGGTGCGCCGCGGCTAGTGGGAGGCCGGCTTGGGGGCGTTCCGCAGGATGAAGAGCAGCTCGCCGGGCCGGATAAGGCCGAGTTCCTCGCGGGCGATGGACTCGATAGCCGCCGGATCGTTGTTGAGCCGGTAGATCTTCTCTCGGAGGACCGCGTTCTCATACCGTATCGAATCGAGCGCCGCCACCTCCTGCTCGTACAGTTCCCTGGCGCGCATACGCTCCATTAGGCCGCGGTCGCCTACCAGGGAGTCCACGAGCAGCACGACCGTCGCAAATGCCAGCAATCCATTGAGAAGGCGCCGGCGCCGCGGCGTCGTTGCAGGGGCCGGCTGCACGCGCTTGCGGCGCAGCGGTTCCGGACGATCGTCTCGCCGTACAGTCGAAGATGGGGTCACCGGCGCGGGCATTGGGGAATGACGTCCTTTGTACAATAGTTTCGGTTCGTCGCATCCCAGAAAACAGCCTTCCGAGAACGGAATCTTCATGCAGGACGTCGTTGTCGTGCTCACCACGCTACCCGCCGAGGGGGACGTGGGCGCCTTCGCCCGGACGCTCGTCGAGGAACACCTCGCGGCGTGCGTCAACGTCCACGCGCCGATGACGTCGATTTACTGGTGGGACGGCAAGGTCCAGGAGGACGCCGAGCGCCAGTTGACCATCAAGACGTCGGCGGATCGCGTCCAGGCGTTGCAGGCTCGCATCCACGAGCTGCATCCCTACGATCTGCCCGAGTTCCTGGTGCTGACGGTCGCCGACGCTAGCGAGGCGTACTCACGGTGGGTCCGAAGTTCGACAGAATCCGCGCTAATCCGCGCTAATCCGCGCTTTGGAGTTTGGCGTTTGGATTTGGTTTTATGCCAGCGCTTGCTTGAGGTCGTCGATCAGGTCGTCAGGGTCCTCGATCCCGACCGAGATCCGCACGAGGCTGTCGGTTAGGCCGATCGCCGCACGCCGCTCCGGCGGCACCGAGGCGTGGGTCATCGACGCGGGATGGGTCATCAGCGTCTCGACGCCACCCAGGCTTTCCGCGAGGGCCATCAGCCGCACGCGATTGCAGACCCGCTTGGCGGCCTCGAATGTTCCGACGTCGAACGACAGCATCCCGCCAAACCCTCGCATCTGCCGCTTCGCCAGGTCGTGCTGCGGGTGGGAGGGGAGCCCCGGGTAGATCACCTGCTTCACCTTCGGATGCGACTCCAGGAACTCGGCGACCGCCTGTCCGTTGATGTTGTGCTGCTTCATGCGCACGGCGAGCGTCTTGGTGCCGCGCAGCACGAGCCACGAATCGAACGGGCTGAGGATCGCTCCTTCCGCGTTCTGAATGAACTTCAGCCACTCGGCGTCCTCGTCGCGCGCGGCGATGACCACGCCGCCGATGCTGTCGCTGTGGCCGTTCAGGTATTTCGTGGTGCTGTGCATCACCAGGTCGGCCCCAAACTCGATCGGGCGCTGCAGGCAGGGGCTCGCGAAGGTGTTGTCCACGACGAGCCGGACGTTGCGGGCTCGCGCGATCCCGGCCAGGCGCGAGAGGTCGGACAGCCGAAGCACCGGGTTGGTCGGCGTCTCGACGAACAGCATCTTCGTCTCGGGACGGATCGCCTGCTCGACCAGCTCGGGCTGTGAGGTATCGACGTAGCTGAATGTGAGCTGGTATTTCGTGAGCACCTTGTCGAACAACCGGAACGTGCCGCCGTATGTGTTGTCAGTGACGACGACGTGATCGCCGGACTTCAGCATGGTCGCGATCGCGCCGATGGCGGCCATGCCAGAGGCGAAGGCGTACGCGGCTTTCCCCCCTTCGATCGCGGCAAGATTCTTTTCCAGCGCCAGCCGCGTCGGGTTCTGCGTGCGCGCATACTCGAATCCCTTGTGCTTTCCGAGCTCATCCTGCACGTAGGTGGACGTCTGGAAGATCGGCGTGATGATCGCGCCGGTCGAGGGATCGGGCTCTTGTCCTGCGTGGATGCAGATGGTCTGAAACCGCGCGCCGTCTGGAAGCTTCATGAGTGCTAGGTTATCATTCGACTCTTTACGCGCATGAAGCTCCGAGTCCCGCAACGGGCGACCGCAGCGCGGCACCGCGTCGAGCTGCCGGGCGCGTCGCCGGCACCGGAGCCTGCTCCGAGCGCCGCCGACCTCCTCCTGCGCTCGCGCGCCGGCCACCTGTTCCTCGTCTCGGCCGCCCTCAAGGTCCTGATCGGCATCCTGCGACGCATCGTGGACCCGCCGCTGGTCATCGAGCTGGTGGGCAGCGCCGCGACGCTCGGCCTGATCGTTTCGCTCTTCTACTTCCTCTGGCGGCTGTTTGCGCTCATGAAGCGGCGCCTGCTCTGGCGGGTGCGGCGCAAGTTGATCCTGTCCTACATCTTCATCGGAGCCGTCCCGGCGCTGCTGATCATCAGCTTCTTCCTGGTCACGGCAAACTTCATCTCGATGAACATCAGCGCCTACTTCTTCAAGGACGCGTACGACGGGATCGTTGAAGACGTCACGCGCAGCGCGCGGTCGGCGGCGCTGCAGATCGCCGAGCGGCCCCAGGCGGCGGCTGACATCCTGAAGCGCGTTCAGTCAACCCTCGGCCAGCGCTACCCGGACCTGGCGATGGCGTATGTCACGGCGAACGGCAGGGCGCCCGTCACGACAGGCCGGTGGGAACACGAGCGCCCGGCACTCCCGCCCTGGCTGCCGGCGCCGGGCTTTGCCGGCACCGCGGCGGTGCCGGGGAACGACGCCGATGAACTGTTACTGGTCGTGCGCGCGATTCAGCCTATCCGGCAGCGAGACTGGAGTGTCGACTGGCTGATCGTGGACTTGCCGGTCGACGAATTCCTGATGGACATGCTGCGTGACGGAACCGGCGTGAAGGGACTCAACCCCCGGTTCAGCGCGTCGCGATCGCAGGATCCGAAGGCCACGACACTCCAGGAGCCTCCGACAGAGGCCGACACCAACGTGGATCAGTTTGCGCTGTTCCAAAAGGGGGTCGCCTTCCTCGATACCCAGCTCTGGCCGTCCGGCGAGTCACGCTCGGCGGCCATTTCGCTCAGCTACGACGTGCGCGAACTCTGGGACCGCGTGTCGCGCGTGCAGTCGTTGCAATTCGGCGGCTGGACGATCTCGAACCTCTTCGTCGTCATGCTGGGGATCGTCGCGGTCCTCTTCCTGATCATCCAGGGGGTGGCGCTCCTCATGGGCCTCGCGCTCGCGCGATCGATCACGAGCTCGATCCACGAGCTGTTCACGGGAACCGAACGCGTCCGTCACGGCGATTTCACGCATCGCATCCGCGTCTACACGCAAGACCAGCTCGGCGAGCTGGCTGAATCGTTCAACCAGATGACCGGCAGCATCGAAGGGCTGCTGCAGACGGCCGCCGAGAAGAAGCGGCTCGAGGAAGAGCTCCGTATCGCACGACAGATTCAGATGTCGCTGCTGCCGCGCGGCCCTCTCGACTACGCCGGCATCGGCGTTACGGCGCTCTGCGTCCCGGCACGCGAAGTCGGTGGGGATTACTACGACTTCTTTCACCTCCCCGACGGCCGGCTCGGTGTTCTCATCGCGGACGTGGCGGGGAAGGGAACCTCGGCCGCCCTCTACATGGCGGAGCTCAAGGGGCTGATGCTGGCGCTCAGCCAGACGCTTCCGTCCCCGCAGGCGCTGCTCCGAGAGGTGAACCGGATCATCTCGGAGAACCTCGACAGCCGCAGCTTCATCACGATGACGTATGCCGTCGTGGACCGCCAGCGCATGACGATGTCGTATTGCCGTGCGGGGCACACGCCACTCATCTTCCTGCCGGGACCGTCCTCGGCCTCCGCTCGCGGGGTGCAGACGCTGACGCCGGACGGCATGGTCGTCGGCCTGCGGATTCCTGGCGCCTCCGAAAAGTTCGACGAGCTGCTGGTCGAGGAACAGATCGACCTCTCGGTCGGCGACGTCATCGTGTTCTACACCGACGGCATCACCGAAGCGATGAACTCGGAGAGCGACCTGTTCGGCGAAGGGCGGCTCGGCCGGATCGTGGAAGAGCACGGGCACCTGGACTCGACGGAGCTGCGCGAGCGGATCCTGCGGGAGATCGAGTCGTTTGTCGGCGGCGCCGACCAGCACGATGACATGACGATGATCCTGTTGAAGGTCGAAGAGGCGTTTGTCGAAGCTGTTGCCGTCTGACGGTATCCGGTGTTCGGGTATTCGGTGTTCGGGATTCGGTAGTCGGTGTTCGGGATTCGGTACTCGGGATTCGGCTTGGATTGTCGCGGATGACGCGGATTCTCTTGGTTCTCGGAGCGATCGTGATGGCGACACCTGATGGCGCGGCGGGGCAGGGGTGCACGCCGGAAACGATCATCGTCAACGCGAAGGTGCATACGGTGGATCGGGCGCGCCCGTCGGCAGAGGCGGTGGCGATTTGCGGTGAGTTGATTCATCGCGTCGGGACGACCGACGAAATCCGGAAGCTGGCGGGACCGAAGACGCGGGTCATCGACGCCGCCGAGCGGCTCGTTATACCGGGTTTCAACGACGCCCACGTGCACCTGCTGGCTGGCGCCAACGAACTCGTAGGCGTAGACCTGCGCCCCGCGAAGGACGAGCAGGACATGGCGCGCCGGCTTGCCGCGCACGCCGCAACGCTCCCGAAGGGGGAGTGGATCGTCGGGGGCTACTGGGATCACGAAGCCTGGCCGAGCAAGGCGCTGCCGACTCGCCAGGCGATCGATGCCGCGACGCCGAACAATCCGGTCTTCGTGCAGCGCCTCGACGGGCACATGGCGCTCGCGAATTCGCTCGCGATCACGCTCGCGGGCGTCACGCGCGCGACGAAGAGTCCCGATGGCGGCACGATCGTGCCGGACGCGGCTGGTGAACCCGCCGGCGTGTTCAAGGACAACGCCATGGGGCTGGTGAACCGCGTCATCCCCCCGGATTCCCCCGAACGACTGATGGAAAAGGCGAAGGCGGCGCTTCGCTATGCCGCGTCGCTGGGGGTGACGACGATCCAGGACATGACCGCATCGCCACGGGAGCTCGAGGCGTACCGGCTGCTCGAAGCTCGTGGAGAGCTGACGGCCCGCATCTACTCGATGCAGAACTACCCGGGCGCGCCGCCTGAAGAGCTTCAAGAAGGAGACCGGCTGGGTCAGGACGGGCGCCAGGAAACTCTTCGCCGACGGCTCGATGGGCTCCGGGACGGCGGCGTTCTTCGAGCCATATACCGATGACCCGTCCACGTCTGGCCTGCTCCTGCAACCGCCCGACGTGCTGCAAAAAGAGATCTTCGACGCCGATGCGGCCGGCTACCAGCTCGTCGTACACGCCATCGGCGACCGCGCCAACGCCATCGTGCTCGACATCTTCGAACGGCTGGTGAAGGAGCGCGGTGCGCGCGACCGCCGGCCGCGCATCGAGCACGCACAGGTCGTTCGGGCCGTCGATAAGCCCAGATTCAAGGCTCTCGGGGTGATCGCGTCGATCCAGCCAAGCCACTGCATCGACGACATGCGGTGGGCGGAGCGTCGGATCGGCAAACAGCGCACGCCGATTTCGTATAACTTCAAGTCGTTCGTGGATGCCGGCGCGCGGATCGCCTTCGGCACCGACTGGTATGTCGAGCCCCTCAATCCCATGCTGGGCCTGTATGCGGCTGTCACGCGCCAGTTCGAGGATGGCACCCCTCCGGGCGGGTGGTTCCCCGAGGAGCGCATCTCTATGGCCGACGCCATCGAGTACTACACGCTCGGCTCCGCTTACGCGCAGTTTGCGGACACGCGCCAGGGCACGATCACGGAAGGCAAGGCTGCCGACCTCGTGATCCTGTCGCGCGACATTCTCACGATCGCGCCACGCCAGATCCTCGACACGCGTCCCATCTTGACGATGGTGGGTGGGCGCGTCGTCTACGAAGGCCAGGGGAGCGGGCCCGGCCGCTGATGGGAGAGCTGAAGGTCATCTTTCGCACGCCGTCCCAGATCGAAGCAGACGTGGTGCTCGGCCTTCTCGAATCGCACGGCATCCCCGCCATGATCTCGGCCGACGTCTCGCGCACCCCCTTTCCCATCTCGGTCAACGAACTCCGCGTCGCGGTGAACGAGGAGAACGCCGACGAAGCGAGACGCCTCATCGACAGCCACCGTGACGACAGCCCGCAGGGGCGCGTCGCCCGCATCGGCCGGGAGTTCGAGGCGCTCGAGCAGATCATCGACTACAAGTTCCGCGATCACGGCCTGCTCGAGCACGCGCTGACCCATCGCTCGCGCGTGCACGAGGATGCCAGCGGCGGCGTCTTCGACAACGAATCGCTCGAGTTCCTCGGCGACTCGGTCCTCGGATTCGTCATCGCCGACATGCTCTTCCGCCAGTTCCCGCAGCACAACGAAGGACAGAAGTCGAAACTGAAAGCGTCGATCGTGTCGGCCGCCTCACTCGCGCGGCTGGGCGAGCGGATCAACCTGGGAGAGTTCCTGATCCTCGGACGGGGAGAGGAAAAGACCGGCGGCCGCCGCAAGCACGCGCTCATCGCCGACAGCTATGAAGCCCTGATCGCCGCCATCTACATCGATGGCGGCTTCGAGCCGGTGCGCGCCTTCATCAATCGGCAGTTCCAGGCCCTGATCGACGAAGCCCGCCGCAGCGGCGCCGAAGCGTCCTTCACCGAGGACTACAAGTCCGCGCTCCAGGAGTTCCTGCAGCGCGAAGGCAAGGGGCTGCCGGAGTACCGAATCACCGCCGAAATCGGCCCCGCGCATCACCGCCGATTCGAAGTGGAAGTGGTGGTGGCTGGCGAGCCGGTGGCAAAAGCCGAAGGGCGCAGTAAAAAGGACGCGGCGCAGGCTGCCGCTCGCGCCGCGCTTGAAATGCTGAAGGGGACACGGGAAGAGCCTTAGCCGCGGATTACGCTGATGACGACGGATGGACGCGGATTCCGAGCCCGCCGCCGATGTCGAGCAGGGTCGCGGCCGCCCTTCGGGCGGCAGAACGGCGTCGAGCCCACAAAAACAAGCCGCGGTTGAATGCGTGCGCGGTTTGTTTTTGCGGGCTCGTCGCCGTTCTCAGCGCCGGCCGGAGGCCGGCGCCGCGACCCGTCGAGCATCGGCGGCAATCCGCATCATCCGCGAAATCCGCGGCCACAACCAGCGCTACTAGCTACCCGATCGTTCGGTGTTTCAACCAAAGCGAGGGTCAGTCGATTTCGATAATGCCCCAGGATTTGTCGGGCTCCGCGGCGGGCGTCGCCATGGCGAGCGCCGGTTCCGCGGTTGGCAGGTGCGTGAGCACGTAGTTGTGCACTTCGCGCGCGATGTCTTCTTCGTTCGGGGGCATCGGGCGGCAGTGGAGGCGGACCCAGAGGCGGAGGAGCGGGTCGGCGAAGCTGTAGCGCTTCTGGCGCGAGACGATCAGGTCCACGTCTTCCAGCCACGACAAGTAGTCCTTCGTCGAGCCAGGCGTCCGGCGCAGGCGGAGGGCGATCTCCGTGAGCGTCAGGGGTTCTTCTTCCGCGAGCACGTCGAGGATGGCTTTCAGCGCGCCGTAGCCACGGGCGCGGTGCAGGCGGAGCTCGTAGCAGAAGCGGCAGGCGTTCGCGAGGGCACCGCCGGGGGCGAGGAGGGCCGCCAGGGCGCTGACCGGGTCGCTGGCGCCGCGCGCCTCCAGGGAGGTCGCCGTGTCGGCGATGAGCCTCGCGTACGCGGGGCGGCCGTCGGAGAGTGCGTGGACCATCCGGGCAAGGTCGTCGCGGAGCCGATCCTCTTCCTCGCCATGGTGTTCGTGGCTCTGCGCGATGGTGGAACGAATCTCGGCCGCCGACAGGGGCGCCACGTGGATGATCTCGAATTGCGACGGCGCGTCGCGCAGCAGTCGATGCGCGCGCGCCATATAGCGGGTCGTCAGCACGAACCGGTTGCCGCTCGTCGCCAGCGCGCCGATCAGGTCCCGAAGCACGGTACGGAGCCCGGGGAAGCTCTCGAACGTACGGATCTCGAGGAATTCGTCGAGCAGGAACGTCGCCGGCGCGTCGCCAGGCGCTCGGGCGGTGTCGAGGAACGCGAGCGACGCGTCGAAGGCATCGCGCGCGCCACCGTCGCCGTTGGCAGCGCCGTACACGGGCGTCGGGAACGGAGACACCGTGCGCACCGACTGAAGGAATCGCTCCGGTGTGGTGGCGATCTTCTCCAGGTCGATGTACTGGCTCGCCGTGCGGCCGAGCAGCTCGTGCAGGCGCAATAGGACAGACGTACGCCCGGACCCACAGCCGCCGAGCAGCACGGGAATACGGGGGGCAGCCCCCTGGGAGCCATCGAGCGCCGCGAGCACGCGCCGTTCCAGCGAAGGTCGTTCCGGAATCATCATCGTCCTGTGTCACCCGCGCGGAGCGAGGGCATGTCGATGCCCTGTTGCCGTGCCGTGGCGATCGCGTCCGGATACCCGGCATCGGCGTGACGAACCACGCCAAGGCCGGGGTCGCAGGTCAGAACGCGTTCGAGTTTTTCGTCGGCTTCACGGGTGCCGTCGGCGACGACGACCATGCCGGCGTGAAGCGAATATCCGATGCCGACGCCCCCTCCGTGGTGCACCGAGACCCACGTCGCGCCCGAAGACGCGTTGAGCAGCGCATTCAGCACCGGCCAGTCGGCGATGGCGTCGCTGCCATCGAGCATCCCTTCGGTCTCGCGATTGGGCGAGGCGACCGATCCGGTATCGAGGTGATCCCGCCCGATGACGATCGGCGCCTGGACGACGCCGCGACGGACGAGATCGTTGAGGGCGAGGCCAAACCTGGCACGCTCGCCGTATCCGAGCCAGAAGATGCGGGCCGGCAGCCCCTGGAACGCGACGCGTTCCGCGGCCAGCCGAATCCAGCGGCACAGCGGCTCGTCGCTCGCGAACATCTCGAGCGCCAGCGCGTCGGTTGCCGCGATGTCGGCAGGATCGCCCGAGAGCGCGGCCCACCGGAACGGCCCCTTGCCCTGGCAGAAGAGCGGGCGGATGTACTCGGGCACGAAGCCGGGGATGTCGAAGGCGTTGGTCACGCCTCCCTTTTCCGCCTGCGCTCTGATGTTGTTGCCGTAGTCAAAGGTAACAGCCCCCCGCGTCTGCAGCTCCAGCATGGCACGTACGTGGGTCGCCATCGACGCGATCGACTGCCGCACGTAATCGTCGGGGTTCGCCGCGCGCAGGGCGTCGGCTTCGCGGACCGACAAGCCGGCCGGCACGTATCCCAGTAACGCGTCGTGCGCGCTGGTCTGGTCGGTCAGCACGTCGGGGACGATGTTTCGACGGACCAGTTCCGGCAACACGTCCGCCGCATTGCCTTCGAGGGCGATCGAGCGAGCGACCCCCTCTCGGACGTATTTCTGGACACGGGCCAGCGCCTCGTCCAGGTGGCCAGCGCGTTCATCGACGTAGCGGGTGGCGAGGCGGCGCTCGATGCGCTGCGGATCGACCTCGATGACCAGAGCGACGCCGCCATTCATCGTGATCGCGAGCGGCTGGGCGCCGCCCATCCCGCCCAGGCCCGCGGTAACGGTCAGGCGTCCGGCCAACGATCCGCCGAAGCGGCGTCGTGCCAGTTCCGCCAGCGTTTCGTAGGTGCCCTGGAGGATGCCCTGCGTGCCGATATAGATCCAGCTGCCGGCCGTCATCTGACCGTACATCGTGAGGCCGCGGTCTTCGAGATCGCGGAACGTGTCCCAGTTGGCCCAGGCGGGCACGAGCAGGGCGTTGGCGATGATGACGCGCGGCGACCAGGGATGTGTTCTGAAAACGGCCACCGGCTTGCCCGACTGCACGACGAGTGTCTCGTCATGCTCCAGTCGTCGCAACGTGGCGACGATCGCGTCGAACGCCTCCCAACTGCGCGCGGCGCGTCCGCTGCCGCCGTAGACGATGAGATCGTCGGGCCGTTCGGCGACCGCGGGATCGAGATTGTTCATCAGCATCCTGAGGGCGGCCTCCTGAGGCCAGCCCTTACAGGTTCGGGTCGTGCCTCGCGGTGCACTCACATGGCGGCTGATGATGTTCATTATCGAAGCGATGCGTTGCGGAGCGAAGTGAGCAATCTAAAAACGTACGGAGCCGTTGTCAATTTGAAACTGAAAAATTTCTTACTTGACTTCTGCGTTGCACGCGCGCTCGAACGCGCCGGAAAGAATCGCGTCGGAAATTCTCTCGATGTCGGGCGCCGGCGGACGATCGTCGACGAGTGCCGGCGCGAGCGTACGCACGAATGCATGCACCGGACCAAGCGCCGTTGAGGTCTCGAGCGGCGCCAGCAGATCGATCGCCTGGCACGCGCACAGGACCTCGACGGCGAGCACGCGCGCCGCGAAGCGACACGGCACGTTCCGCCTTCAACGCCGCGCCCATGCTCATGCTGACGTGATCTTCGCGGTTCGCCGAGGTCGGGATCGTATCAACGCTCGCCGGATGCGCGAGCGTTTTCAGCTCCGACGTCAGCGCGGCGGCCGTGACCTGCGCCATCATGTAGCCGGACTGCAAACCGCTCTGCGGCGTCAGGAAGGCCGGCAGCCCGCTGAGGGCCGGGTTGACGAGCCGATCCGAACGGCGCTCGCTGATCGTCGCGAATTGGGTCACCGCGATCGCCAGCAGGTCGGCCGCGATGGCGACCGGGGCGCCGTGGAAGTTGCCGCCCGAGACGATCTCGTCGGCATCGCCAAACACCATGGGATTGTCGGTCGCGCCGTTGGCTTCCGTGGTGAGCGTCTCGCGCACGAATGCCAGCGCGCCACGGCCGGCGCCGTGGACCTGGGGGGCGCAGCGCAGCGAGTAGGCGTCCTGCACCTTGCCGCAGTTGGCGTGCGAGGCGTTGATCGGGCTGCCCTCGAGCAGCCGCCGGAGGTTGTCGGCCGAGGCCCGCTGACCCTCGTGCGGCCGCGCGTCGTGGATGCGCGCGTCGAACGGTCGCATCGAGCCGCACAGGCCGTCGATCGAGAGGGCGGCCGTGATGTCGGCGGCGCGCGCCGATCCGTTCGGCCGCGACGCAGGCGAGCGCCGCAATGGCCGTGGACGGCTGCGTGCCGTTGATGAGCGCGAGCCCCTCTTTCGGCTGCAGTTCGATCGGGTGGAGCCCCACCTGCGCCAGCGCGTCGGCGCCGCTCAGGACAGGTCCATCGCCGACACTGGCGAACCCTTCGCCCACGAGCACGAGGGCCAGGTGGGCGAGCGGCGCGAGGTCACCGCTGGCGCCAACCGAGCCACGGCTCGGGACCACCGGATGGACGCGGCGGTTCAGCAGCTGCAGGAGCAGTTCCAGGGTCTCGCGCCGGATGCCGGAGAATCCCTTCGCCAGCACATTCGCGCGCAGCGCCATGGAGGCACGCACCGCCCGCGCCGGCAACGCTTCTCCGACGCCGGCCGCATGACTGCGCAGCAGGTTCAATTGCAGCGCGGCCAGCGACTCGCGCGGGATGGCCGTCTCCGCGAGCGCACCGAAGCCCGTATTGATCCCGTAGACCGGTGCGTCGCCAGCCGCCTTCCGTTCCACCACCGCGCGCGAAGCGTCGACGCGCACGATCGCGCCGCGATCCAGTCCGACCGCCACCGACCGATCCGCAATGTCGATGAGCTGTTCGAGCGTGAGGGAGTTTCCGTCGAGAAGAAGCATCGAACAGGTAGAATACTGCGGTTATGAACATTGCCGTGCTGGGCGCACAGTGGGGTGACGAAGGAAAGGGCAAGATCGTCGACCTCCTCACGCCGAACTTCTCGATCGTGTGCCGCTACCAGGGGGGCCACAACGCCGGCCACACCGTGTACGCGAACGGCCGGAAGTTCGTGCTTCGCCTGCTGCCGTCGGGAATTCTCCACGACGGCGTCACCTGCGTCATCGGCAACGGCGTCGTCGTCGATCCCCAGGCGCTGTTTGCCGAGATCGACGAAGTGTCGGCGGCGGGCGTCCACATCGGCGATCGCCTGGTGCTCAGCGACAAGGCGCACCTGATCCTCCCGTACCACCGTGAGCTCGACCTGCTCAGCGAAGCGCGGCGCGGGGAGCGCAAGATCGGTACGACCTCGCGCGGCATCGGCCCTGCGTACGAAGACAAGATTGCGCGGCGCGGCATACGCGTCGGCGACCTCGCCAATGCGGACTCGCTTCGCGAGGCGGTGAAGCACAACGTCGCCGCGCGGAACCGGGTCATCCCCGAGTCCACGATGGACGCCGAGCAGGTGCTGGCGGACCTTCAGCGCGCGTGGACGCGCATGTCACCCTGGGTGACCGACGTTTCTCTCTTCCTCAGCCGCGCCCGCGCCGCCGGCCGCCCGATCATGTTCGAGGGAGCACAAGGCACGCTCCTCGACATCGACCACGGGACCTATCCGTTCGTGACCTCTTCGAACGCCACGAGCGGCGGCGTGTGCACCGGCCTCGGCGTGCCGCCAAAAGCGATCGACGGCGTGCTCGGGGTCGCGAAGGCCTACACCACGCGCGTGGGCGAGGGCCCCCTCCCGACAGAGCTCACGGGGGAGTTGGGGAATCGTTTGCGGGAAAGCGGCCAGGAATTCGGCGCGGTCACCGGCCGTCCGCGGCGCTGCGGGTGGTACGACGCCGTCGCGGTCCGCTACGCCGTGCGGGTCAACGGCCTCGACGCCCTCGCGCTCACGAAGATGGACGTGCTCGACGGCCTGCCCGAACTGCAGGTCTGCACGGGCTACCGCATCAAGGGGGCGACGATCACCGAGATGCCGGGCGACGTCGCGCAGCTCGCCGCGTGCGAGCCGGTCTACGAAACGATCGCTGGCTGGACGGCACCGACCGCCAACATCACGAACTTCAACGCGCTGCCGAAAGAAGCGAGGAACTACATCGCGCGCCTCGAAGACATCACCGGCGTGCCGGCCGCGGTCATCTCCACGGGCTCGTCGCGCGAAGCGACGATCATCCGCGACGATTCAATCGCCGCTAGGTGGTTCGCGCTGCGGTGACTGTTCGAACAGTGGGGTTATCCGGACGACTCTAAAACTACGAACTACGAAGTCCGAACTACGAACCGGGTTCTAAGACGAACCCGAACCAGCGTTCGTAGTTCGGACTTCGTAGTTCGTAGTTTTAGAGTCCCCGAACAACCCCACTCTTCGCTAAGGCTTGTTCTTCTGAGTGAAGTCGTCGATGGCCTCGCCGTCGGCGTCCAGGAACTCGACACCCGCCCGGTAGACGGGCGCGTCGGTGGGCTTGGGGAGCTCGAACTTGGCCCAGGCGACGGTGCCCCGGAAGCGCATCACCACGTCATCGTTCGGGACGCTCACCCGCACCTTCTGATTCGGGCGGAGGATCGTCGTCGACAACACCTGCGCGCCGACCTTGGACAGATCCACAACTGCCGCGGGATTGCCATCGAGCTGAATCTCGACACCGGGGCGCACGCGGATCCGTTGAGCGCGGCGAGTGCCGTGCCAGTCGAGCGGGCGGGCTGAGTCCTCCGCACCTGCACCCTGCGGCTCTGCGACGGCACTGGAACGGCTGTCGCCGCTGCCGGCGCCGGCCGCGACCGCGGGCCGCACCACCTGGCGCACGTAATCGCCGGTGTGCGACATCACGCGCACCTCGGAATGCGACAGCTGGGGATCGGTTTTGATGCGGTTGATGAGCGCCGCACCCCTGGGCGTGGCGGCAAACAGCCGCTCGAGAACGATCAGTTGGGGCTGATGCTCGAGGATGGCCTGAAGAGCTTGAATGGGCTCAGTATCAGCAAAGGTAAAGATTTCATCCTCATCCGTCAGCTGCTCTTGGAGGGCCGACATGAGGTTGGAAGCAGCAATCACGACCGCGGACACGGCAAAAAGTCTATCACGCGCCTCTTGTGGCTCGACCTTGGCACGCCTCTTCCATTTAGTTGGCTCGTGGGACTTTCACTCCAGCCCGAGCGCCTCCGTCGCTACAAAGATGTCGCCCGCCTCCTGTTGAAGTACGGGCGGAAGGACCTCGTCAGTCGGGCTGGCCTCGACGACGTGCTTGAAGGGGAGCCCTTCCCGGGGAGGCCGAGAACGGCGACCCCGAAGGCCTGGCTGCGGATCTCGAAAAACTCGGGCCGGCCTTCGTCAAACTCGGGCAACTTCTCTCAACGCGCGCCGACCTGCTTCCGCCGGCGTACCTCGATGCGCTGTCGCGGCTGCAGGATCGGCTCGAGCCGTTCTCGTTTGCCGAGGTCGAGGCCACCGTGCAGGAGGACCTCGGCGTCAGGATCTCGAAGGCCTTTGCGTCATTCGACGCCGAGCCGCTGGCGGCGGCGTCGCTCGGACAAGTGCATCGCGCCACGCTGCGCGACGGCCGGGAAGTCGCCGTCAAGGTGCAACGCCCGAACATCCGCGAGCGCATGGCCGAGGACCTGGCGACCATCGAAGATATCGCCGAATTTCTCGACAACCACACGTCCGCGGGCCCGCAGTTCGACTTCAAGCAGATGGTCCACGAGTTCCGCCGCGTGGTTACCCAGGAACTCGATTACCGGCGTGAGGCGAGCAACCTGACGCGCATCGCCGACAACCTCGCGGCGTTCCCGCGCCTCGTCGTGCCCCGCCCGATCAACGATTACACCAGCTCCCGGGTGTTGACGATGGAGATGGTGAAAGGGCAGAAGGTCACGTCGTTGACGCCGCTGGTGCGGCAGGAGATCGACGGGCCCGGCCTGGCGCTCGAGCTGTTCCGCGCCTATCTGCACCAGATCCTCATCGACGGGTTCTTCCACGCCGACCCGCATCCCGGGCAACGTCTTCCTGACCGACGACCATCGCATCGCGCTGCTGGATCTCGGCATGGTGAGCCGGCTGACGCCGGCGCGACAGGAACAGCTGTTGAAGCTGCTGCTGGCGGTTTCGGATGGGGACGGCGATCGCGCGACGGCGCTCGCCCTGCAGATGGGGGAGGTGGTGCACGCGCAAATGAACGAACCGCGCCTGCGCCGCGACGTCCAGGAACTTCTCTCCACGTACAAGGACGCGCCCCTCGAGCAGGTGCAGGTGGGCCGCGTCACCATGGAACTCGCTCGCCTCTCGGGTCGAAAACGGCGTGCGCATGCCGCCCGAAATGACGATGCTCGGGAAGACGCTTCTGAATCTCGACCAGGTCGGCCGAGCGCTCGATCCCGACGTTCGACGTCAACGCGGCGCTCCGCGCCGAGGCGCCGGAACTGATGCAGCGGCGGATGCGGGAGAGCGTCAGGGCCTCGAGCCTCTACACCGCCGCGCTCGAGACGAAAGAGTTCATGGAGCAGTTACCGGGCCGCGTCAATCGGTTGCTCGACGCGGCCACGAACAATCAGCTGCGCGTGAACGTGGACCTGATCGATGAAGGGGCGATCATGGGGGGGCTGCAGAAAGTGGCCAACCGGATCACGCTGGGCCTGCTGCTCGCCTCACTGATCATCGGCGCCGCCATGCTCATGCGCGTGGAGACGAGCTTCCGGCTCCTGGGCTATCCAGCATTCGCCATGTTCTTCTTCCTCGTCGCCGCCGCCGGGGCGATCTGGCTGGCGATCACGATCATCCGCAGCGACGAGCCCGCGCACAAGAAGCTAGGAGTCTAGGACGGGCTAGGCACGCCTGTCCGCGAGGATGACCGGCAGGACTCCTCGCGACGGGTCCGAGCGCACGCAACACCGGGACGCCGGGGCCGGGGGGCTCTTCGCCGTGCGGGTTGAACCACACGGCGCGAATGCCAGCACGCTGCGCCCCGACGATGTCGTTCTCCCACGAATCGCCGACCATGACGGCTTCGTCTGCCGCACAGCCCAGTCGTTCCAACGCCAGCGCGAAGATCGCGGGATCCGGCTTCGACACCCCGGCTTCCTCGGACGCCATCAGCAGGTCGATGTGGCGATCGAGACCACAGTCGCGGAGTTTCTCGCGCTGCTCGGCGACGAGGTTGTTGGTGACAATGCCCACGCGCGCCTGGATCCGCACGGCCTCGAGCAGCGCGGCCGCCCCCTCGACCGCACGCCGCGAATCGATGTACGCCTGCCGGTATGCCGCGGCCGTCGAGGCCGACAGGGCGTCATCCGGCTCGAAACCAGCAGAACTGAAACAGGCGGCGGAAGCGCTCGGTACGCGCGACGTCCAGCGACAGGCGTCCGACGGCGACGTCGCCATGCAGATCTTCGAGGATGTGCGAATGGGTGTGCTCCAGTTGGAGCGGGTCGATTGCGGCGAGGGATGCGTGCGAGGCGCGGACGGTACCGAGCGCGGTACGCGCGCAATGCGCGTGGTCGAAGAGCGTGTCGTCGAGGTCGAAGAGAACCGCCTTGACGTCGCTCACTGAGTCTAACTGTGCTGGGTCGTCACGCGGCAGAGCTCGTCGGCCGTGATCCGGAAGTGCGAGGCATTCCACACAGGACGGCCACCCTTGAGCAGGATGACCTGCGGCGTCTCGTGTCGGACACCGAGTCGCAGCGACGCTTCATCGGAAACTCCGCCGATGGCTCTGCACGGTGATCAGCTTGTAGGCCGCCGGCCGGCCCTCGGCCGAAAGGTGCGTCTGCAACTCGTCGAACGCTCCGAGGCTGATGCCGCAGGTGCGGCTGTGCTTGAAGAGCAGTACGGGCCGTTCGAGCGACTCCGCGATGGCTGCCTCGAGCGCAGCAATATCGGCAATGGGCTTCAGTTCATTCATTGGGGGACGGACAACATTGTAAAGGCCCGTCGAACGATTGACGAGCGCGGCCGTTAGCCCGGCGCCTGGTGGGAGCGGGTATGAAAACCGGCCGCCTCGAGGTCCTTCCGCATCTCCACAAACAGCTCGAGCGAGCCGGATGGCACCGCGGGGCCGCCGCGATGGAGCAGCCGGTCCACGTTGAAGCTCCGGAAGCGGATCCCCTCCATATGAAACGCCGCGATGGCGCGCGCCAGCGACTCGCACTCCTCGAGCAGGACAATCTTGTCGGCGCCGTCCGGCTGCTGCTCGATCATGCTCATGAGCGAACGGATCTTGTCCTGGGCGGCTTTCCTCGAATCGGTCGTTCCTGTCATAGTCTCCAAAGAATTTAGCTGAACTTAGAATGGGCTTCAATGGCCGACCACGACAAACGAGAGAAGATCGAGCCGCCGGATCTTAGCGAGAAGGGCGGCGCCAGGAACGGCGAACCGCAGCAGTCGAACACCCGGCTCTTCATGCAGTTGCTCGCATTTACCGGGTGTGACGATCCGCGTGCCGCCGCCGAACACTTGTCATCCGTGAGCCTGCAAACCGTGGTCTACGAGGATCTGAACGATCCCTCGGGCATCGCGATCCTCGCACTCGGGACCGACCCCAATGCCTTCATCGACCTGCTACGGCCGGCGCTGACCCGCGGCCCGTTCGCCAAGCTTACCAGCCGGCCGGACTTCACCATGTTCGGCCGCACATATGCGCTCGGCTACGAACCCGACCTGCAGGAGACGCTCATCGATCGTCCGAAGCGGCACGTCTTGAATCCCGACTGGCGATGGGGCATCTGGTATCCCTTGCGAAGGAGCGGCAAGTTCGCGCAGCTGCCGCCGCAACAGCAGCGGACCATCCTCGCCGAACATGGCGCGATCGGCATGGCGTTCGGCGCCGGCGACTACGCCCATGACATCCGCCTGGCGTGTCATGGACTCGACCGCAGCGACAACGACTTCGTCGTTGGCCTCGTCGGGCGCGACCTGTTTCCCCTGTCAGCCGTCGTCCAGGCCATGCGCAAAACTCAGCAGACCGCGCTCTACCTCGATCGACTCGGTCCGTTTTTTGTAGGCCGAAAGGTGTGATGCGTGGAGAGATTCCTCGACGACGGTTCGGCCGGCACGACGTGGAGGTTTCGGCGCTCGCGCTTGGCGGGTATCACGTTGGAGAAATCACGTCGCAGCGCGAGGCCGTTGCGCTGATCCAGGCGGCGATCGACGAGGGCATCACCTTCCTCGACAACGCCTGGGAGTACCACGAAGGGCGCAGCGAAGAGCTGATGGGGAAGGCGATCGCGGATCGACGTGACCGCGTGTTCCTCATGACCAAGCTCTGTAGCCACGGCCGCAACGAACGCGTGGCGATGCGTCAGTTGAACGAGTCGCTGCGCCGGCTGAAAACGGACTACCTGGATCTTTGGCAGATCCACGAGTGCATCTACTACAACGATCCCGAGCGCCATTTCGCAGATGGGGGCGCGGTCGATGCCCTGCTCAAGGCGCGAGAGCAGGGGAAAGTGCGCTTCATTGGCTTCACCGGCCACAAAGACCCGGCGATCCACCTCGAGATGCTCGCGCAGGAGTTTCCGTTCGACAGCTGCCAGCTGCCGCTGAACGGATTCGACGCCACGTTCAAGAGTTTCGAGCAGCAGGTCCTGCCCGAGCTCCAGCGGCAGGGAATCGCTCCGATTGGAATGAAGAGCCTTGGGGGGACGGCCGGGCAGTCAAACGACGTGCGGTCCGGGTCGCCGACGCGCTGCGCTACGCGATGAGCTTGCCGGTCGTGACGACTGTCAGCGGCATCGACTCGATGAAGGTCCTGCGCCAGAACGTCAGGATCGCCCGGGACTTCGAGCCGATGACCCGTGGCGAGATGTCCGCTCATCGTCAACGTCTGGCCGAAAGTGCTGCGGACGGACGCTACGAGATGTACAAAACGAGCGCCCAGCACGACGGTGACGAAGGGCGCGCGCAGCACGGGTGGCCTACACCGGATGAGTTGTCGGCTTAGCTGGCCTGTATCCTGCAGAGGCGGGCGGCAGAGGAGGCCCATGACTAACCATCTTTTCCGCGGATACGCCCGCACTGTCGTCGCAATCGCGGCTGTTTCCGCCCTCGGGACCGGCTGCAGCCGCACCCGGGAAGCCCAGCCGCCGGCGGCGCAAACTCAGACACAGTCGCCCGTTCAGACACTGAATACGCCCGAGTCAGTCACCGGCTGCCTGCGTGCGGGGGACGCGCCCGACACGTTCGTGTTGACGACATCGCAGACTGAGGACGGCCGTCCGCCCATCACTTACGAGGTGATTGGTGCGGCAGGTGTGAACATCAAGGAACACGTGGGCGAGCGCGTTGCCATCAACGGCGTCGTCCGCGAGCAGCAATCCACGACCACGGCGTCGGCGAGCGCACCGGCTACCGACAAGCCGCAGGGCACGAGCGGCACGCCGAACGTGCAGACGACGGCCACGCTTCAGATGAGACGGATCGAGGTATCGGCCATCAACCGCGCAGCCGGCGACTGCGAGAAATAGCTCCGTGCCGAACTTGAAGAGCCGCCGTCCGCGGCGGTTGACGCCCGAGGAACGGAAGTCCCTGACCCATGGAGATTTCTGGATCCCGGACGCCGAACGCGAGGTCTACAAGCGTGCGCTCGAAGCGCTGAACGCCGCCGGCATTCCCTACGTGGTTGCCGGCGCCTACGCGATCTACGAACACACCGGCATCTACCGCAAGACCAAGGACCTCGATCTGTTCTTTCAACCGTCCGCGGTGGTCAGCGCGGCCCGCGCGCTGCGCGAGGCCGGGTTCACGACGCGGCTCGAGGACGAGCACTGGCTCGCCAAGGCCACCCATGGCGAATACTTCGTCGACCTCATTTACGGGATGGGGAACGGCATCGCCTTCATCGACGAAGCCTGGACCCAGCACAGTCATGCCGGGATTCTCGCGGCGACTCCGGTGCGGATCGCGCCAGCCGAAGAACTGATCTGGCACCGGCTCTTCATCAGCGAGCGCCACCGTCACGACATGTCCGACATCGTCCACCTGATCCTCTGTCTCGGGGACTCTCTGGACTGGAAGCGGCTGGTCAGTCGCGTCGGCGAAAACTGGCCGCTGCTGCTTTCCCAGGTGCTGATGTTCACGTACGTGTACCCGGGGTACAAATCGAACATTCCGTCCTGGGTGCCGGAACATCTGATGGGGCTGGCGCGCGAGGAGTTCAGCCGCGCCGAGGAAGATACCGACGTGACCCGAGGCCCGATGATCTCGAGGTTCAGCTTTACGATCGACGTCCGCGAATGGGGATTCTCCGATCCACGGTCGGAGCAGGTGAATAAGTCGCGCCTGAAACCCGAAGTGCGCGCCATTGCCGAAGCCGACGTCTGGGACGAGCGCGGCGAGGAACGCCCACAAGCGCAGGAAGAACAACCCGCGCACCCCTGAGCCTGCGCTACACTCTTGAGCGGATGTTCATTCGCAAGCTGCTCGGCGGCCTGTGGCCCGGCGGAACCAAGGATCCGCTGGAGACCGCATTCGGGGCGCTCGAGCGCGAGGTGCTCGGTATCCTGTGGACCGAAGGCCACCTGGCCGTTCGCGACGTGCAGGCGCGCCTCCGTCGTGAGGCCGCCTACACCACCGTCATGACCACCCTCGATCGCCTGTACAAGAAAGGCGTGCTGTCGCGCGTGCAGTCAGGGCGGGCGTTCGTGTACTCCGCCGTGGTGACCCGGGAACAGTTGCAAGCGTCCATAGCCAGCAGCGTCCTTACGGGACTGCTGCAAGGCCGCGGCGACGCGACGATGCCGGTCCTGTCGAACCTGGTCGATACCGTCGGCGCCCAGGACGGCGGCGCAGACTTGCTCCGGACGCTCGAGGCGATGGTGCGGGAGAAGCGCCGGCGACTCGAAAAACGGGAGCCGGGTCTAAAGACCCGGCCTACGACTCACGGTCCGCCGCAGGTATTCCCGCGCCCCTTCCACGTCGGTCATCAGCGCCGGCGATCCCAGGTAGACATTCGACACGCTTCCGGCGAGCACGTGCGTGCCGACGATGATCTGCCACTTCCGGCCGTCCGGCCGGTAGAAGAGACTCCATTTCCTGCCGGCATACAAGGAGAGGTCAACGTCGAGCGCCACCCAGCCGCGCTCCGTGTCGGCGCTGGTGATCGTCCGTTCCGCGAGCGTGTTGTAGATGCGGTTATCGCTCACGCCGACGCGAACGGCCACCGACGCCGACGATGCCTCGGCGAACGCGACGAACATCTGCAGGCGCCCGCGGTGCGGGACGAACAACTTCCACGTCACGCGGCTCTCGGGAGGCACAACCAGACTGGCCCGCGGCACACCGGCGAAGGTATGCTCCTTCAACTCGAAGCTGCCGTGGAGCGGGCGCCGCTCGGCGTCCTGGAAATGACGCAACAAGTCAGCGGCGAGGATGTTGGGTGGGCGTCGATCCTGCGAACAGCCCGACACCGCGAGGAAGAGGAGGAGAACCGGCGCGTATGCCAGCGGAAGCAGCAGAGAGCGGCGCGCGTCGTTACACGTGGCGGGCGCTGGCGCTGGTATTGTGCGCGCTGTTCCTCGCATCCGTCGCGCGATTCTACCATCCGGGTGTCGGCTTCTCGGCGCTGTTGATCATTCCACAGGGACACGAGTACGAGATCCCGGCTCTTCAGCGGATCCCGCACTTCGAGTACCCGCCGGGAATCGCGTACGACGGCGCGCTCTACGTCCAGCTCGCGATGGAGCCGTTGCTCCGCGATCCCGCAATCGACCGTGCGATGGACGCACCCGCGTATCGCGCCCGCCGGATCCTCTTCTGCTGGACGGCGTACGCGCTCGGCCTCGGCCGCCCGGCCTGGATCCTCCAGACGTTTGCGCTGCAGAACGTCCTGTCGTGGCTGCTGCTCGCCTGGCTGGTGACACGCTGGTTTCCGCTCACGACGCCACGTTTCTTCGCGTTGTGGACCGGCTCGATGTTCAGCCACGGCCTGCTGATGTCGGTGCGCATGTCGCTGCTCGACGGCCCCAGCCTGCTGCTGCTGGCGGGCGCCGTCGCGCTCTCCGAGCGTGGGCGGCGCTGGCTCAGTGCGATCGTGCTTGCCATCGCGGGACTCGGACGTGAGACCAACCTGCTCGGCGCGGTGGCGCTTCCGTGGCCGCGCGGATGGAAGGACCTGTTGAAGACGGCGCTGGCGGGAGCGCTGATCGTGCTTCCGTTGATCGTCTGGCAGGATTACATCTGGTCGATCTATCGCGGCACCAGTGCGTCGGCGGGCGCCGACCAGCTCACCATTCCTTTTGCCGCGTACGCCCACAAGTGGAGCGTGACGCTCACACAGCTGCGCGCGCACGGCATCGCGTCGCCGGCGACCTTCACATTGTTGGCGCTGGTCGCGATCAGCGTGCAGACGCTGTTCCTCGCCTGGAGCCGGGCCTGGCGGGAACCCTGGTGGCGTATCGCGGTCGCCTTCGCGGCGCTCATTCTTCTGGCGCACTGGGTGGTGTGGGAAGGGTACCCGGGCGCGGTGACCCGGATCGCGCTGCCGCTGAAGCTCGGATTCAACGTGCTGCTCGCGCGCCAATCACCGAGAGGGTTCTGGGTGTGGTTCGTCCTGGGCAACCTTGACCTGGTCGCCGCACATCACTCGCTGCCGATACCCGGCGTTCCGGTCCTGACCTGAAGGGCTTCCGCGGCCGCGCGCGCGCTGGACCACGCCCATTGGAAGTTGAAGCCGCCGATGCGTCCGTCCACGTCGAGCATCTCGCCAATCAGGAACAGACCCGGGCACGTCCGCGACTCCATCGTCGCAGGATCGATCTCCTCGAGGGCGACACCACCGGCCGTCGCTTCCGCGTAGTTGTAACCGCGGCTGCCGCTGATCTGGAGGGGATAGGCCGTCACCGTGTGGGCGAGACGCCGCCGGCCATCCCGGGACAATTCGGTGAGCGGTGTACCCGGATCCACGCCGGCGTGAGAGAGCAACGCCGCGGCAACAGACGCCGGCAGGTCTTCCGAGAGCACGCTCTGCGCGGACGCCTTAGGGCGCTGTCGCGCCAGGGACGTCCAGCGGCTATCCACGGCTTCGAAGTCCGCCGGAGCGACGAAGCTCGCGGTGACGGCGACCGCCCGGCCTTCGACGGCGCCGCGCAGGTAGTGGCGCGATGCGTTCAAGGCAACGGGTCCGCTGATGCCGAAATGCGTCCACAGCATCGATCCCCGCAAGCGCTCCACCGCCCGGCCGTCGAACCAGATCGTGAGCTCCACGTCCTGGGACACTCCGGAAAGGCTCGCGTGGATTCCGTTCGAGAGCAGCAGAGGGGCGAGTGCCGGCGTCGTGGAGACGATCGTGTGACCGAGCGTACGGGCGATGTCGAGGCCGGCCCCGTCGCTTCCGGTCTTGGGGAGCGACAGGCCGCCGGTGGCCATGATCACCGTCGAGGCTCGCAGCGGTCCCTGCGACGTCTCCGCTTCGAAGGCGCCGTGCGCTCCAGAGATCCGATGCACTCGAGTGGAAGGGGAGAGGGAGACGCCGCAGTCAACAGCCGCGCGAAGCAGGGCCTCGAGCACATCCCGCGAGCGATCGGAGCGCGGAAAGAGCTTCCCGCCTGGCTCTTCCTTCAGCGAGACGCCGAGCCGCTCGAAAAAGGCGACGGTGTCGGTCACCGGAAACCGCCGCAGAACGCGACGGATGATCGTGCGCTTCCCGCCCCAATAGTCGCGTTCCGTGACGACCGTGTTGGTGACGTTGCAGCGGCTGCCGCCGCTGACCAGGATTTTGGCACCCGGCTTGGCCGCGCCGTCCACGAGCAGGACGCTTCGTGTGGGGTCGAGTTGCCGGGCAAAGATCGCGGCGGCAAGCCCCGCCGCACCGGCTCCAATGATCAGCGTTGCTGCCAGGTGAATTCCTTGAACGCGGTGATGCTGTCGCGCTTGGTCCAGAAGCCTACCCCGCCATTCACTGGCGTCGGCAGTTCGTGGGTCAAACGCAGCTTGTCGTTCACGATCGCAGTCGCCTGGCGGCCGGAGACGCGGACTTCGAGGTCGTGCCAGGTGTTGAGGGGAAGTGGCAGGTGGTCCTTGCCGTCTGCCAGCCGCACGCGTTCCCCCTTGGTGAACTGCCAGATCGCGACGTTGCCGTCCTTCGTGTTGTAGCGGGCAAAGTAATACTCGCCGTTCGGCGTGACGTTAAAGGCGAGCCCGGCGATCTGGTCGCTGGGGCCAGCCACCAGCTTGAACTTCACGCGCAGCGTGCCCTGGGAGAACGTGACGCCGGGCAACGTGGCGAGCGGAAAACCGGTCGGCGTGGCGTCGGCGTCCTTCCACTTGGTCGCATCCGCCACCACGACCGCCTCACCGTTCAGCAACGACTGCTGCCAGTGACCGAGCACGGGCGTCACCTTGAGCGGCGCTTGCGCCGCGATCGACGTCGCGCCGGCGAACAACACCGCCATGGCGGCGTGGCGGTGCGTCATCTTCTTCCGCCGATGCTTACCGATGTAACTGGACCCACACCATCCACATACCGCTCACCCAGAGAAACAGCAGCACGACCGCTTTGGGCCGATTGAGCCACAGGCACCGAAGTCCTACCAGCCGCCGTAGTTCGTCACAAGCGACGCAGGGATTGATAGGATATCGCTGACATGCGCTACTACGCCCTGCTCGCGCTCGTCAGCCTGGCCGGATTTTCCGTGGTCTGCCTGGTCGTTTCGCTTGCCGTCTCGGGGATCTGGCGGGCGACGGGTGACGCCTTCGGCCAACTCGTGGCGGCGCGACGGGGGCGCTGGCTCCTGGCCCTTCGGCTCGCACCAACGGTATGCGCGGCGGCGGCGGCGCTGGCCCTCGGGTTCACCTTTCTTGCCTACGAGCCGCCCGATACGGGCGAAGCCGCGGGCGGCGTGCTGAGTGCCCTGGCCGCGATCGCGGTCGTGCTGGCGTCACTGGCGATCTCGCACGCCGCACGCATGATCGCATCAGACTCCGCCCTGTCGCGGCTCGTTCGGCATTGCCGTCAGTGGACCGGGAGCAATGGGGCGGCGGCCGCGATCCTCGAGACCTCGTATCCGGTCGCCGCGGTGGCGGGCGTCTTCCGTCCTCGCTTGATGCTCTCGGCCCGGGTGCTGCGTGAATGCCGACCGGAGGAGATCGAGGCGATCGTGGCGCATGAACACGCGCATATGCGCCGGCACGACAATCTGTCGAGGGCGTTGCTGACCGCGCTGCCAGACCGCTGGTTCGCTCCCCGCACCCACGACCAGATCGAAGCGGCGTGGACGCTCGCGGCTGAGGAAGCGGCAGACACCGAAGCCGCCGGCAAGGCTGAGACACGACGCGCCGCGCTGGCGGCGACCCTGATTCGCGTCGCGAAGATGGCCGACGTTGCGCCGCCCGCGTGGATGCCGCAACTCGCGTTCTATCAGGGTGTCGGTCTCGAGTACCGCGTTCGCGCGCTGCTCGCGGAACCCAGGCGCGACCCCGCTCGCGTCGCCCTCGTCGAGGCCCTGGCCATCGCGATGGCGATCTGCCTGGCGGGCCTCACCGCCATCAACTTCCCGGCCTTGCACGGCGTCATCGAGTGGAGCGTGAGGCTCCTCCCGTAGCCAGGCCGTCCTTGCGCAGCCGGTAGACTCTCGACTTCACTTCCTGGAACACCAACTCGAGGTCGCGCCCGCCCTCCAATTGCGCCGAAACCGATCCCCATCGGTGCGGGTCGAAGCGGTCGATGTGGACAACGACGTGCGTGACGCCGAACGCGCGCATCTGCGTCAGGCTTTCCGCGTCCGGGAACGCACGCATCGCACCGTAGAGCCGCATGTGCTCCGGCGGATCGAATCCGCTGAAGCCGTGGACGGTCTTCTGCCAGTGCGCCATGGAATGGAGCATGTAGGTGCTGTGATCGCGCATCGCGCCTGAGACAGGCACCTCCGCGATCACCATTCGCTCGCGCTGATCGGCGAGCCATCGGTCGGCAGTGGGTGGCCGCGTGCTGAAAGGCGCAACGGTCAGTGGGATGGCCGAAAACTCAATCAGGAGCAGGCCGGCCAGCACCCACGCGAGCGGCGTCGCGTACCGACGCGCGCCGTTCTTTGTCAGTCGGTCGAACGCGATCCCTCCGAGCACGGCAAGGGCGAGCACGGTGAGCACCAGGAAGCGCGACGGCACACGGATGAAGTTGAAGCCGGGCAACCAATAGACCAACGGCCAGATGCCCAGCGGCGGCCCCACGGTCAGCAGCACCGTAAAGACCGCGAGCAGCGCGTAGAACATCGTCGGATCGGTCATCCGATGTCTGCGCCATCGCGCCGCACCCAGCGTCACGCCCACCACCGCGAGCAGCACCGGCAGGTATCCGGGAAACAGAAACGCGAGCGCGACGTCGTTCACCGTGGACAGCGGCACGAAGAGACTGATGATCTTTTGGTGGAGCGTGGCGGGCGAGGCGATGAAGCTCACGGCCGGCACCGTCCAGTTGTCGAGGGTGCGCCGCAGGCCCATCTCGCGCTGCACGATGCGATAGGGGATCGCGATCAGCAGCGCCGGCAGCAACAGCAGAACGCCTGTCAGGCCAATGTCGCGAACGCGGCGCGCCAGCGCGAGCGGATGGCCCACGGCGAACTGGTAAAGGACGAACCCCGTCATCGCGATTCCGAGGAACACCGCGCCGTGACCGGTTGCCAGCGCTTGGAGTGTGAAGAACGCGATCGCGATCTTCAGGTCACGCGCTTTGCCGTGCTCGAAGTACGTGTGCAGATACGCAAGTGCGAAGGGGATCCACTGAACGGCCGTGAGGTGCAGTTGACCGAGCCGGAAAAACCGTGGCGGCGAGAAGGCGAAGATGATCCCGCAGACGATGGCGGCGCCGGCATTGAGCCCGAGCCGTCGCGCGAGCACGTACGCCCCCAGCCCGCACAGCACCACCGACGACAGGGACACCAGGTTGACCGCCAGCACGTGGTTGCCCGTCAGCCAGATCACCGGCACAACGAAGAGCCCGCTGCCGAGGAGGTTCTCCGAGAAGGCCAGCGTGTGCCGGAGCGGATAAAAGATGTTCGCGTCGAATATCGACAGCGGATCCGTGGCCAGCGCGTGGGCGATCCAGCCGAGGGTCCAGACGAAAAGGTGAAAGTCCGGCTGGTCGGCGAGCAGCACGCTGCCCGCGCGCACCGACAGGGGATAGGTGAAGGCCACGGTCAGCAGGACGAACAGGCCCGGGCCTTCGGAAGCTCTCTCACGCGCCGTAATCATACCGGCGGCGGATCGCTCGTATACTGTGTTCGCTCATGTACACGCGGGTGTATCGAATCCTGGTGCTCGATGACGACACGTTGTCGTTGTACCAGACGATGTCGGTGCTGAAGCAGCGCGACTACCTGGTCGTGGGCGCCGCCACCGTCGAACAAGCCCGCTGGTGGCTCAGCCAGTGGCCGATCGACCTGCTGGTGTCGGCAGTGCGGGTGAGCGGAATCGGCGGGCTGCAGTTCCTCAACGCCTCGCGCGCGCAGCACCCGGAACTGGCCGGCCTCCTTCTCGGCACCGACGAAGACCGCACGATCGAGACCGACGCCTGGCGCCACGGGGCGCAGCTCATGATTCGCCCCTTCGATCACCCGCGGTTCCTCATGACGGTCGCCGAGGTGCTGGCGGCGATTCGCCGCCGGCAGCGTTGGCCGCGCAAGGCGATGTCGCAGCCCGTGCCGGTCAAAGTCGAAGGCGCGGACGGCTTGCTCCTCGACGTGAGCTACGGCGGTCTGCGCTTCGAGTTCGACGGCGAGAGCTACAACCTGCCGTCCCCTATGACGGTCGAAGTGCCTGACGCGAGGCTGAAGGTGCGCGCGGAGCTCGTGTGGTCCTCGCGTGCCCGCAACGGCGTGTCTTCGCAGTGCGGCGTCGGCATCGTCGACGACTCACCAGCGTCCGAGTGGCGGCGCTTCGTCGATCACCTGCTTCCGGCGAGCTAAGCGGGGGACTCCCTCCACCACGTATAATCGGCCGCCAATGTCGCTCGAGCCCGGCACTCGCCTCGGTACGTACGAGATCGTCGGCCTGTTGGGCGCCGGTGGGATGGGAGAGGTCTACCGCGCGCGCGACACCAACCTCGGACGCGACATCGCGCTGAAGACCTTGCCGGCCGCCGTCACGCACGATCAGGACCGGCTGGCGCGATTCCGGCGCGAAGCGCAGGTCCTCGCCGCACTCAATCATCCGAACATCGGCGGCATTTACGGGCTCGAGGAGGTTGGGCCGCAACGCTTCCTGGTGTTGGAACTGGTAGAAGGGGAAACCCTCGCCGATCGGATTCGCAACGGTCCGCTGCCGGTAACCGAAGCGCTCGGCATCGCCCGACAGATTGCCGAAGCCCTGCAAGCCGCCCACGACAAGGGCATCGTCCATCGAGACCTGAAACCCGCGAACATCGCCCTCACCGCCGACGACTCCGTGAAGGTGCTGGACTTCGGCCTGGCGAAGGCGATCGATCCTGGCGTCTCAGCGAGCGGCAGCGATCCCGTCAACTCGCCAACCATCACGTCCCCCACGTTGTTGACGGGATTGGGCGTCATCCTCGGGACGGCGGCCTACATGAGCCCCGAGCAGGCGAAAGGCCGGCAGGCCGACAAGCGCAGCGACGTGTGGGCCTTCGGCTGCGTGCTCTACGAGATGCTCACGGGAAAGCGGCCGTTCAAAGGAGAGGACGTCAGCGACACGCTGGCCGCCGTGCTTCGTGGCGATCCCGCGTGGGAGGCGTTGCCGGCGTCCGTGCCCGCATCGGTCAAGACGCTGATCGAGGGTTGCCTGCAGAAGAACCCGCGCGAGCGTATCGGCGACATCTCGACGGCCCTGTTCGTGTTGAAGCAACCGTCAGCCGCGCGAACCGCGTCGCCGGCGCTCCGTCGGGTCTTCGAAAGCCATCGGGGCGGCGCTCCTCGTGGCCGGCGCTGCGCTGGGTGCAGCGGGCGCGTCCTGGTGTCGCGGCCGGCGCCGCCACCGCCGGTGGCTCCGGTGACTCGGTTCACAATACCCGTTCCCGAAGCCACGCCACTCACGATGTCGCGCAACGTCCTCGCCGTATCACCCGATGGCAGTCACATCGTTTTTAGCGCTGGCAATCGGCTCTATCTGCGGTCGCTGGCGGACGGTGAATCGCGACCGCTTCCCGGTGCAGACCCGGGAATCAATCCCGTGTTCTCACCGGACGGGCGTTCGGTCGCTTACTGGTCTGATCCCGCGATCCGGCGAATTGCGGTCTCCGGCGGCGTCCCCGTGCCGGTGTGCGAGACGGTCCCGGCGCCGTTTGGCATGCACTGGACCGATCGCGGGATCTTCTTCGTCCAACCCGGCAAGGGGCGTTGCGCGGGTTTCGGCGGATGGGGGAACGCCGGAGATCGTGATGCCGCTGCCTGGGAACGAATCGCTGGCGCAGGGGCCACAGCTCCTTCCGGATGGCGAAACGCTCCTGTTTACAGTCGGCGAGCCTCGAAAACTCCGGGGCGGCGTTCTGGGATAAGGCGCAGATCGTGACGCATTCGCTGCGAACCGGAGAACGCAAGGACGCTCGTCGAGGGAGGAAGCGACGCGCGATATCTCCCGACAGGGCATCTGGCGTACATGGTCGAGGGCACGCTGATGGCGGTTGCGTTGGACCTGAAGGCGATGAAGGTCGTCGGCGGCGCTGTCCCGATCGTCGAGGGCATCCGACGCGGCGCACCCGTCGCGGGCGGTGCGACGCATGTCGGGTTCTCGGCGACCGGTGTCCTCGCGTACGTACCGGGACCTGCGCGCGCCGGCAGGGAAGATATCGTGCTCTTCGACCGCAAAGGAGATCGGCACTGGGCTGAACCTTCCGGCGGGCGTTCTACACTCACCCACGCGTATCCCCGAACGGACAACAGCTGGTTTTCGAGACGAGCGATGGAAAGAATTCGGTCGTCTCGATCTACGACCTGAGCGGCAAGACGCTCGGTCCGCCGGCTGACGTTTGAAGGCAATAATCGGCTGCCGATCTGGTCCCGCGACGGGAAGCACGTGGTCTTCCAGTCCGACCGCGAAGGCGATCAGGCATTTTCTGGCAACCGGTGGCGGGGGGCGCCGCCGAGCGATTGACCCGTGCGCCGAAGGGCACGGTGCACAGCCCGGAATCGTGGTCGCCGATTGAGGACGTCTTCCTGTACGGCGAGACGGCCGCCTCCGGGACAACACTCTTCGTCTACTCCCTGGCCGACCGCCGGGCGACACGGTTCAGCGACGTGCGTGTCGCCGGCGACGCCGACCAACGCCGTCTTCCGACCCGACGGCCGGTGGATCGCGTATCAGATGGGGACCGTGGGGCTGGCCGAGGCCATGACGTACCTGGAGCCGTTCCCGGCGAATGGCACCAAATACGAAGTGGGGCGCGGCGGCCGGGCGCTATGGTCGCGCGACGGCAAGGAGCTCTTTTTGATCCCGGCTCCCGGCGAGTTCAAGGTCGTGACGGTGCAAACCGAGCCGACCGTCGAATTCACGCCGCCTCTACGAACATCGTCCGGCGCTTCGGCCTGGCACCCCGGGCAGCCCGCGGCCGTACGACGTCCTGCCGGACGGCCGCTTCGTCGGTGTCGAAGTCATGTCGCGCATCGACGGAGCTCGCGCACGCAGCAGATCAACGTCATCCTGAACTGGTTCGAAGAGCTGAAGGCTCGGGTCCCGATTCCCAAGTAGCGCGGACTACAGCCGGCTTCGGCGGTTCAGCGGCGCGAAGAGTCCCGCGGCGTAGAGCGCGAGACCGGCCGTGAGCGAGAGCGCCCAGGCTACGGTCGCGGGCATCGAGAGATGGCCAACGGTCGTCCCGGCGTCCTTCGCCTGTGCGAGCACAGCCACCACACCACCAAACGCCATCGCCCATGTCTGCCAATCGCGCAGGTTCGAGAGCATCCCGGGTTCGGGCGCCGGCGCGATAGCGGCCGCCGGGCGGGCCTGTTCGATCCTCTCGATGCGGGCCAGCACGGAGGTCGTCATATCGTTCGTCAGCGCTGGGTGGGGGAGTGCGGCCAGAGATTCTTCAAGTGCGAGCGACGCCTCCAGCGCCGGTCCGCAGGTCGCACACTGGCGTGCGTGCGTCCAGGCGGCGTCGAGGTGCGCGCGTGGATAGCCGGCGAATGGGCCGGCATCGATCAACCCGAGGACGTGATTGCAGGTCATGCCGAAAGATCCTCGCGTCGCCTGGTTGTGGCATCGAGGTGAGACCGCAAGTGACGCCTGGCGCGGAACAGCAGCGTCTTGATCGTGCCTGTTGAGACACCCGAGCGCCTGCGCGATGTCGTGCACTGGCATCCCTTCGCGGTAATAAAGCATCACCGCCGTCCGTTCACCGGAGGAGAGCGCAGCGACCGCCTGCCAGATGCGACGGCCCTGCTCGTCGTCGATCATGTCGTCGAGGGCGCGCGCGGTATGCGCCGGCTCCGGAGCGCTGTCGAGCGCGGTGCCTTCACGTTGCACGTTGCGCCCGTGCGCACGCAGCCAGTTCTGCGACAGCCGAACCGCGATCGTCGCCAGCCATGGATAGAACGGGCGGCTGTCGTCGTAGCGATCGAGGTGTAAGTAGGCACGCACGAACGCATCCTGCGTGACTTCCTCGGCGGCTGCGGGCTCGCGCACCATCATCAGGACCACGCCGAAGAGCCGACGCTGGTAACGCTCCACCAACCGACCGAACGCGTCGCGGTCTCCCCGCCTGACTTCGCGGACGACCTCGCGATCGTCGTCACTCACGCCCCACGCTGATCCGCGTCGTCCACGAGCCCGAGCCCCATCGAGGCGAACATCAACTTCCGCGCGCCATAGAAGAGCGGGAAGACGCCGACGAGGATGAAGGGGGCGAACATCAAGCCCAGGAGGCAGAACACCAGTCCTTTGAGCGCCAGATCCGCTGCGTCCCGCCTCTCCGGGTCCGAACGCGGCGCCGCCCGCAGGTAGGCGCGAGTGGAGGGATATCCAAACCGCCTCGCGCGGGTGGTGATGAGCACCGCGAACATCACCATCCCGCCGACGATGACGAGGAGCATCGCCAGGAACAAGAAGTCGACAATGCCGCCCAAGCCAAGCACGATTCACCTCCAGTGCGGCCGAGCCTATCGCGACCGGCCTTATGGGAGGTATACAACGGCGGGGGAGTCGCGGTTGACAGGGATTTCATATCACTTCGGCTTGACACGTTTCGCCACGCATTTTCCGCGAGATCGCTCGATCACTTCCGGAGTGCGCCGTCTGCGGACGACCTGGGGCGCGGCGGCGCGACGGCGGTGTCACCCAGGTCCTCTGTGTCGCTGCCGACCTCACGATGCTTACGAGGCAGGCCGGTGGCTCCGCTGCTCGCGAGGACGCTCGTGTCGGCGAGCTCGGTCTGGACGGAGCTCATTAATGGGACGGCCCGCCAATGCCGGCGAGCGTCGCAAGAATTCTTCGAAGGCCGTTCACTTTTTGGTTGACACGTTTCGCGACGCACTTTCCGCGAACGCACGGATCACTCCCCAAGTGCGCCGTCGACTGACGACGTGCCGCACGGCGGCGCGATCGCGGCTCTCCCCTCCTCGCCAGACGTTCAGCGCGTCGATCGCCTTTACGCGGCGATCCTGATGCGCAGTAAATCGCCGTGCTACATGTAGACATGGCGAACATGACTCCATCATTCTCGCGGTTGTCGGATGCCGACCTGCTGGCGGAAGTGAAACGGCTCGCCGCCGCGGAGCGATGCGCGACCGCGGCGCTGATTCGCTCCCTGGCCGCCGTCGAAGAACGTCAGCTGCATCTCGCTGCCGGCTACCCGTCGATGCACGTGTACTGTACGCGGTCGCTGCATCTGTCCGAGCACGCCGCGTACGGACGGATCGCGGCGGCACGCGCAGCGCGTGACTTCCCATTGGTGCTGGATCTGCTGGAAGCAGGCGCGATCACGTTGACGACCGTCACGCTGCTGCGGCCGCATTTGACGACGGAGAACCACGTGCAGGTGCTGGAGGAGGCGCGTCACAAGTGCAAGCACGACGTGGAAGTGATGGTCGCCCGCCTGCAGCCGCAACCGGATGTACCAACGTCGGTGCGAAAGGTGGCCGAGCGGCGGCCGAGGCCTGTCACGACCATACAGCCGACGCTCGTCGAAGGTGCGACCAGGGCGGCCGCAGGCGCAGTGACGCCGCCGCGGCCGGTCACGCCAGTCTCCGTACCAGCCGTCATCCGCCCGATCGCGCCCGAGCGCTACAAGCTGCAGCTGACGATCTCCAGAGACACGCGCGCCAAGCTGCAATACGCGAAGGATCTGCTGCGGCACTCGATCCCGACCGGTGATGAGGCTGCGATTGTCGATCGTGCACTGACGGTGCTCATCGAGCACCTGGAGAAAGCGAAGTTCGCCGCGACGAGCCGGCCGCGTGCGGCGCGCCCGCCGAATGAACTCTCGCGATGTATCCCAGCAGCTGTTCGCCGAACGGTGCGCGAACGCGACGGCTGCCGCTGCGCGTTCGTGGGGCCGGAAGGCCGATGCACCGAAACCGGATTCCTGGAATATCACCATCGACTTCCGTTCGCCGAAGGCGGCCTTGCGACGGTCGACAACATCGAGCTCCGTTGCCGGGCGCACAATGCCTACGAGGCAGACCGGTGGTTCGGGCCCATGCTCGCGAGGGAAGCTGGCGCCGACGATTACGGACTCGGGCTGGACCGAGCTGGGCCCAGTTCAAATTGGCGGATTCTGGCCGCGCCTGCTATCATCGATGGGCTCGGGCACACGCGTCCGGCGCGACTGTAAGCACACCCCTCTGTCCCCATCGTCCAGAGGCCTAGGACGTGGCCCTTTCAAGGCCAAAACACGGGTTCGAATCCCGTTGGGGACGCCACAAGTTGGACGAGGCCGTCCAACAGGTCGGCCGTCACGCCCGCCTCCCACTCGACCCACGCCGCTCCCGGCGGTGGCATCCCACACTGATCGGCCCGACGAGCCGCCGCAGCAGCATGCGCGCCACCTTCGGCTCGGCGCGCAGTTCCGCCTTCCACGCCTCCGCCGCTGCTCCAACGCCGCGCGGAGCGTGCGAGGTTCGGCGGCGTCTTGCGCGGCGCGCGCAGCTTGACGTCGAGCCGGGCGATCTCTGCTGATACTCTCGGACGACCGGCGCGATGGTCTCCGCCGGCATCCCCTTCGCCACGCTCTTCACGAGGTTCTCGATCTCACCGGCAAGCCGGTCCCGTTCCGCCTGGAGGTGCGCGGTCGGGTCCGGGGTGGTGTCGACCAGCCGCAGCAGGTCGTCGATGAATCTGCGTGCCGAGCGCCTGCCCCTCGACAACATCAAGCACCGCGTCATCCGTGTCCGTGATCGGGAGCGCGAGCGTGTTGCCGCAGATGCCCGGCTTCCGCCGCCGGGTCGAGCAGATGTAGACGTCGCGTGGCCCTTCCACGGTGCGATCCGCGCCTCGAAGTGGCCGCCGCACGTCGGGCAGACCAGCATCCCGCCGCTCAGGAGATACTTCCCGTGCGCCTTTTCCGGCGCTCGGCTGCCCTTACCACGGAGGCGACATAGCGCGTGCGGCGGTCGAGCCGCCGCGCATCCACGCGCGCGGCCACGTCCGGATCGATGATGCGCAGCGCCGGAGCGTCGCGGCGCAGCCAGCGATCCTCCGGCTTCGGGATCATAGCCTTCTCGCGTGGTTTACCTTTCTGCCGCTTCGGGATTTCGCGGTCGTAGGCTTTCGCCATGCGTCCCGTAGACCACCTCGCCACGGTAGATCGGCCTCTCCAGCACGGCGCGGATCGTCGACGCCGACCAGCCGCTCGGCCGCCCCTGCTGCGCGCGCGGGCTCGGCACGCCGCGCCGGTTGAGATGGGCGGAGCGATGCTGCGCGCCCCCTCACCACCCGCGAAGCGCGCGTAGATGTCGGCGCACGACGATTGCCTCCTGCTTCGTTGATCGTGCGCTCGACCTGACCCTTGGCGATGCGGCAGTTGTCGTAGCCGAACACCCGCGCCCGCCACGAGTCCGGCTCGGCCTTCGCGCGAAGGGCATTCCGCGTATGCTTCCGCATATGGTCGCGGTACTGCTGCGCGAACTCCGGCTTTCATGATCGTCGGTGATCTCGCGCCTCGAACGAGTCGAGGTCCACCTGCTGACCCGCCGAGTAGTCCCAGATGCGCCACGCCGAGGTCGGCCAGGGTAGCAGCGCCGCCATCGTCTTCTGGGCGTTGCGGCCGAAGCGGTCGAGGTCGAAGAAGACGAGGGCGTCGAACGCGCCCGCGTCGGCGTCGCGCAGCATCCGCTGGAACTCGGCGCGGTTGGCGAACAGCGCGCCGCTCACGCCGTCGTCGGTGTAGACGTGGTGCTCGTCGAGCGTCCAACCCTTCGCCGCGATGAAGACGCGCGCGCCATCCTCTTGTCGCTTTGGCGAGTCGGACTCCTCGTTCGGTTGACGATCTTCCTGTTTTCTGCTGACGCGTGCGTAGATGCTGGCGATCGTGGGGTCACCTTCAAACTCACCCGGCTCCAGCCGATACCAGCGCGGGATCCGGATCGTCCGGTTTCTCTTCGAGGAGCACCTCCTGCGCGTGCTCGCTGCCGAGCGCCGACGCCGGACGAGTGTAGTCGCACATACCTCGACGCGCCACGCCGGGATCTTGATGAAGTCGCCGATGTTGATCCTGTCCATTCGCGGGTTCGCCCTGTGCGTTTGACGTTTAGGCGGGCTTCGGCGCGGGCGCAGGGCTTGTCGCCACGGGACACCACCACGGTGTCTTCAGCCGGCTGGATAAAACGTTCGTTCCGTGCGAGCTTCGCCTTCATCTTGGCGACCCGCGCCTCCATCTTGGCGAGCCGCTCGGCGGGCGTGATCGCCTTGAGGCGCGCCTTCCCGCTCCTCGGGCGTCTCCTTCGGCTTCGGCGCGGCGAACGTGCCGGTGAGCGTCAGCGTCGCGGGCGGGTTGCCCTGATCGGTCTGGCTGCCGCCGAAGAGGGGGTCGAGAGGAACTGGACGCTGCCGGTGCGTCCTTGGATGTTGTAAATCACGAGGCGCTGGTCCTTGCGCGGTGCGGTGCTGCGGACGAGGGTGATCGTTTCCATGTATTCGGCGCTCCTTGAATCGCGGCCGGGCGAAGTTGCCAAGGCCGTCACGATTCATCGCTCCGTTGCGAGAGGGAAGCAAGTCACTTCCTGAGCGGCGGCGAACCTGCGCCCACGAAGGCGGGGGTCAGGCCGCTTCGTGGGCGACCTGCTTCTTGCTGGTGTTTGCGTTTTTCCCCTTCGGCTCCTTGGGGCAAGAAGCCGGGTTGCGACCGTCTCAACATGAAAATGGCGTCCCAGCTTTTGTAGCCCGCGGACGCCGAGTATCGTTGTCTGGTCGTGCGGTGAGTTCATTACATAGTATCAGGCGGCGCGGCTTTTCGTCGGGCGATTCGCTCCTGCCCGGCCGGCCGGTTAAGCCGCCTCGTTCATTCTCCCGCGCCATGGTCTCTAATCCTGGCTCCGCGTTTCGGACTCGGAGGGAACAACCTCATTTGCGGCACATTGAGGAGGCCCACATAGTTGAACTCTTTGTATCCGGGCCGCTGTCCGCTCAAGGACCGTTGCCGTCTCCTCACGTTGTCCTTCGTGAGGAACGGGTAGAAGTAGACCTCGTGCCGATCCCGGCCCGTAGCTGCATCTCGCCACTCGAAGTTCAAAAGCAGGGGCGGGATCAGTTGGCCGGTCTTCAGCGTTTTCTCAAGGACGTCCCAGCCAGCTCCGAAAATCTGATCCTTGGGCGGGGCGCATCGAACGGTTTTCACCTGCGCTCGGAACATGCACCGTGTGCACTGAACGTCGAAGAGGGGGAACCCTGGGGGGAGCAGCATCAGCTTCGAGTGGCAATTTGGGCACGGGACGACGCCAATGACGGCCAGCTCACCTGCCTTCCCACTATTGCCCGCGTTCTTCAGGCTGGCCGCAGAAGGTGAAGCCGCCATCGCCATCACAAGCGCGAGCGCTCTCCCCGCACAACGATCCTCGTGAACAGAAACGGAGTCTTGAGCTTCATTCGAGTGTGTTCCGATTCGCAGGCGACGGGTGTTCCAGTCCTGCCGCGCGGGCCGGTCAAGGCTCTCAGAAGGTATATACCTTTGTCAATCGGGTAGGGGTCGGGGGTTGGACGGGCGAGATCTACAGTGTCAGGCGTCCAGCGGCGTAAAGTTCCAGCGCTCGAATCACGACCACACGCATGGCCCGCTGCTCCGCCAGCGCCCTCTTCCGAGCGCGAGCCCAGACGTCCGGCGGAATCGAGCGCACCAGGTAGTTGTGACCATGCTCCACGGGATATTCGTGCGAGTAGCGTGCTGGAAGTTGAATCTGCCGCTGAGGACGCCGACCGCCCGCTTTTCGCGGGCGGGATGCGGCTCCCCGCCGAGGCTGAGATTATCACCTGATCACCGACGGCGCGTGGTTGCAGATTCTGCCACTCCCACTCAACCCGTCAGCCCGTGCTATTTTGCCCGCATCAGCATTCCTCAGCGTGAGGGCTGGGACCCGGGAGGCCAGCGTTCGCTGGGCTGCGCATGGACAATGACGAGAGGGCCACGCACGGCCACGTGCGCCCTGTTCGCGCATCAGTTAGGCTGGGGGAATTGCGGCTCGCCATCGGCGAGCTGTAAGGTCTCTCGTTCGCCGACGTGATCGAAAAGAAGGCTCGACGCGCGGCAGAGAGCGGACACCCTTCGCAGCATGATGCCGCGTGTCCAATGCAGATTCCTGCCTGTAGCACGTCTCCGCTGCGCGGTGTTGATCTTTTTCGAGCAGCTTGTCAACAGGATCTCGAGGGCATCTTAGCGAAGTGATCCTCGCCTGAATCGACTTGCCTTGGTGCGGGCTAAGCAAAGGTTCTGGTCCATGCTTCAGCTAACATATTGGCCCGTGTGGGCCAATCAGTTGGCTTGACTGTCGTCCGTGATCGCGCGGGTCAAGCCACACGATACTGAGTTCGTGACTGGCGCACTCGTTGCAGACGCGCCTGCTTCGCATATCGCGCCATGAAGACTCAGAACGGGGTTAGTTCTCAGAACAAGGTGGCGGATGCCGATGCTTTCGGGTGGCGATCCAACCTCGTCCGATGGATTGACGGTAACGCGGATCTGCCGCCGGGCAGGGGCCGCAGACATTGGCTCGATCTCGGAGATCAGCGAACACTGGGTAGCACCATCACTCAAGTATCGCGCGACGCAGCAATGAGTTGGGTATCTCGCAAGCGGCGGACTCCTCGTTGTATCGCGTGGTGGGTGGAATTTCACAAGGGGGAAGAAATGACGGTCACCAAGACAGACCGTGATCATGCTTGTTGGGCTACTGGTGCTTCCAGTTGTCCCAGCCGCAAACATTCAAAAGCCCAAACCGCCACGTCAGTCGGTCGGATTCCAGATTTTCCTCCGCTGCCACCATCGATTCCAGAACTAGTCGCAGGAGTCGATCTGGTGATCCTTGGAAGAAGTGGGAGAGCAGTTCCGGTCCACAGGTAGAAGTGGATGATTGGAACCATGAGACGGTGCGTAGGTATGAGCAGGTGGAGGTTATTGAACGCCTAAAGGGCGGACCGGAACATGGCCAATCGGGTCGCATTATCCTCCGACAGGGTGGGGGAACGGGTCACGTTGGGGGCAGAGAAAGTGAGGGAGCCGATTCACCAGAGGCTCTTGAAGCCTGGGGACAGTGCAATTCTCCTCCTTTCTCGCGTGCCCGACAGGCCGAACACCTATTACATCTCTCACGGTCCCTCGGGTGTTCTTCTCATTGATCAGAAGAAGATGGTCGAGATCACGCCCCAGATGCAGCAGATGATTGAGTTCCTCAATAGGAAACACATTCCCCTCGATGAGTTGCTCGGCCTTTTTCGCGGCGTTGGTGAGTAACGGCGCCTGACAGTGATCTGAGCATCGCTAGTT
>CAVXMQ010000021.1:0-181864 GCA_963762995.1 uncultured Acidobacteriota bacterium
CTTGATTTTCTCGCTGGTCGAGACGCCGAAACGACGAGGATTGCTGTAGGTCGCCGCGCCGGTGATCCTGGTGGGACCGCTCCGGTACTCCTCGTCCATCTGCACGGGGAGCCACATCTCCAGCTTCTCGTTCCGCGCGAAAGAGACGCGGATGCGAATGCTCAGCGTCGACTTGTACGTCGGATTCGTGGTCTCTATCCACAGCTCGGTGCGCATCACCGCCCCGCTGATGGGGTCGATCCAGACGCGGCCGCTCGAGGGTGAGTCATCGTCGGTTGCGATGAGGCGGGGTTTCTCGCGCTCGGTGAATTCAAGTACCAGGGATGGCTGGCCGTCGAGTGTTTTTCGCCCGCCCTGCTTGAAGGTCGAGCGAGACTGGTTGTCAGCGGTGAGAAAGCGCAGCGCGGTCATCGGCATGTTGATGCTGCGCTGCACCACGACCCGTCCCGAGTTCAGGTTGTAGCGGGTGCTCTCGGCAACGATTCGTTCGCCCTGTTCCATCGCACTTGCGCGGTCGCCGAGAAACAGGCGCTGGAGCCGTTGGTCTCGATCTCGCACCGCGCGGCCGTCCACTTCGAACACATCGCGAAACCCGACCCATTTGAGCTCGGGATCGCGAATCAGCAGAACATCGGACCGCAGCTGTCGGAGGTCGGGCAGACCGGCCAACTCCTCGACAACGCGCTGCTGGTAACGCTCTTCGAGAACGACCGCCCCCACTTCCTGTTCGTAGGCTGCCAGGTAGCGCGCCACGAGCGACAGCGGATCAGGAGCTTCCTTCGCTTTTTCCGGCGTCGCCGGCGCGATCGTCACGAACGTGCGGCTCCGAACCTGCGCGCCGCCGCGCTTGACCTTGACCCGGATCGGGTGCGGCTGGCCGTCGCGGTCGTCAGCCGTCGATTCGACGCCGAGCAGATAGTGCCCGGACGTTTCCGACAGCACGCGATCGAAGGCGACGTCGGGTGACGTGCCCTGGACGCGAATCACCGTTCCGCCGGCATTGCCGGCCACGGCCTCGAGGCCCGGACGCCGCCATGTTCGCCTCGCGGAAGTACGAGGTCCGCATGCCGCGACGGTTGGTGACCGCCTCGATGAAGCTCCAGTCGAGATGGAGCGCGAAGACGTTGACGTTGGCAATCGACGCTTCGCGTCCCGCCGCCGCGATCTCGTTGCGCACGTTCATGCGCCCGCCAGCCTGGTCGGTGGTGACCAGCCCGCCGCTCACCAGCACCAGCGTCTTGCGTCCCGGGATGTCTTTCAGGCTGCGCAGCAGGCCACGCAAGCCACCCACGCTCTGCGACACCATCGTCTCCATCAGTCCGGAGAGGCTGATCGCCTCCTGGCGGACCTGGATGATGCTGCAGGCGTTGCCCGAGCATTCGCGCTGCCAGACCCGCTGCAGGGCGTCGCGGTCGTTGTTGGCGCAGTCGATGATTTCCGACGGGCTGAGATTCAGGTTGTTCACCGGCTCGCTGAAGAGCCCGCCGATCTTCGGCAGCACCTTGCGCACCGACGCGTGATCGGTCGACAGGTCGTGCTTCGCGACGCCGGTGGGATAGGCGTAGACGCCAACCAGATCGTCTGGCTGCAGGCGGTCGATGAACCGCTCGGCCGCAGCCACGGCCGCCATGGCGTTGTTGGTGTGCAGGCTGTGCTCGTCAACCGCGAGCACGAACATCCGCCGCGCGCGCGGTGTTGCCAGGCTCGCTCGCCACAGGCGATCGACGCCGGCGCGGACTTCGACCGCCGGCCGCCGCATACGAGACGAACTGCGCCGACGCGATCTTGCGCCGCCGGCCCGAGATATCCACCTCGAAATCCTCGGGACGCAGGTCGGCGATCGGTTTCCCGTTCTTGTCAACAACGTGGACGTCGACGGAGATCAGGTCGACACCGGTCTCGAACGTCGGCTTCGGCAGCTGCGGCGCTTGCGCGATCAGCAGCGCCGCGACAAGACGGCCACAAGCATTCAGCATTGCCTCAGCCGGCCTTCACCCAGCGGATCATTTCGCCGACGCTTGCCGACTTCCCCTGCATGAGCAGTCCGGTGCGGAAGATCCGGCCCGCCGCCCAGGCGCAGAGCACGACGGTCCCCAGCATCAACACCACCGACAGGAGCGATTTGCCAGAGCGGAGGCCCTGGCTCCATCGCGATACGCAGCATCATCAGGAAGGGGGCTGCCGTCGGCACCATCGATAGGGATGTCGCAATCATCCCGTCCGGGGCTTTCAGGATGGGACTCATGACCATCATCGGCAGCATGACGATCAGCATCACGGGGGTCACCATGTTTTGCGAATCTTTCAGGTCCGTGCAGGCTGCGCCGATCGCGATGAAGAGTGACCCGAAGAGGATGACCGCCAGGAGGAGGAACAGACCGAACCAGGCGAGCTGGGCGGGACTGGCCGCGCCTGCGTAGCCCCAGTAGTTCGCCACGCCCAGGGCGCCACCGATGTAGATGAAGGCGAGCAACGCCGACACGCCCACGCTGCCGACCAGCTTGCCCATCATCAGCTGGAACGGCGTCACCGAGGCGATCAGCACCTCGCTGATCCGTCCCATCTTTTCTTCCATCACGCTGTTGAGGAGTTGGGGTGCGCTCGACATGACCGTGATGTACATCATGATCAGGAAGGCGAATGGCACGCCGGAGGCGCGGAAGCGGTCCACCTGCTTCGCTTCGACGCGACCGCTCGAGTCCCGCGTCACCAATCCGAGCTGCTCCAGCGGAATCTGCTTGGTCAGGCGCGCGACCAGGATCGGATCCACCCCCGCTTTCTGGAACCGAATCACTTCGACCACTCGCGCGACGGTCGCCCGAAGCCACGCGGGCAGCGCCACGTACGACGGCGTGTCCGAGTAATAGCGGATCTGCGACTTCGTCTCCGGATCGACGATGTCGGCCGGGATCTCGACAAACGCGAAGAGCTCCTTCGACTTCACCCGCTGCGACAGCTCGAGCCGGACGTCATCGAGGTTGCGCCCGGCGACATTGACGGCCTGCGGTAGGAAGCGCGGGCCGGTGCGGCCGCTCGGGGAATCGGTCGCCGCATTGGTCATGTTCGCGACTTGCTCGATCGCCGGACCGATCATGCCCGAGTGGTCGATGTAGGCGAACGCCCGGTCTTTGACGTCCACCGTGTCCTTGGTGGCGCGCGCGAGGAGGATCGAGCCCCCCATCACGACCGGCATCAGGATGACGCTGATGATGAACGCCTTGCTGCGGACCAGCGTGAAGAACTCGGAGTGCGCAACGATGAAGATCTTGTTCATGGTTTATGACGCCGCAGTTCCGGCGAGCTCCTGGCCGGTCAACTCCGGCCGGGCGATGCGCACGAAGATGTCCTGTAGCGAGGGACGCGTGACTTCGAAGTGGAAAACCGTCGCCCGCGCGGCCAGTTGCGTCAGGAAATCCTGCGGGGTTCCTTTGAGCCGGACCTCTTGCATCTGGCCGAAATCGTTCACCGAGTCCACGATCGGCAACCCCCCGAGCGCTTGCGCTCCGGCCGAGGTGCGGATACGGACGGTGTCGGCGCCGTAGCGCTCCTGGATGTCGTGGAGGGTGCCATCCAGCACCTTCTTTCCACGGAAGATCATGAAGATGCGGTCGCACATCTTCTCCGCGGTCGACATGTCGTGGGTGCTGAACACGACGGTCGTCCCGCGTTGGCGCATCTCGAGGACGGCGTCCTTCAGGACCTGCGCGTTCACAGGATCCAATCCTGAGAATGGTTCGTCGAGAATGAGGAGCGAGGGCTTCGAGATCACCGCGGAAATGAACTGCACCTTCTGCGACATGCCCTTCGACATCGCTTCGATCGGCTTGTCGAGTACGCCGGGGAGTTCCATCCGCGCAATCCATTCGGTAATTGACGCCTCGATTTCGGCCGGCGGACGCCCTTTCAGGCGGGCGTAATAGCGCAACAGCCGGCGTACGGTCATCTTCTTATAGAGACCGCGTTCCTCCGGCAGGTAACTGACCTGGTCGCGCGCCGCCGCCGTGTCACGCGAGCCCAGCACCTCGATCTCCCCTTCGTCGGGCAGCAGGATGTGCATGATCATCCGCAGCGTCGTCGTCTTCCCGGATCCGTTCGGACCGATGAAGCCATAAATGGATCCCGACGGCACCTCGAGTGAGAGGTTGTCGACCGCGGCGGTGGCGCCGAACCGTTTGGTGACGTTGCGAAGGATGATGGCGGGCTGCATGGGTGCCATTCTCACGATCCGGCGACGATTAGCAAGCTTTTCCTGCGAGGTTGTTGACAGCTTGTGAAGAGTTTCACACTATTAAGAGTCGCTCGGTTGCGAAAAGCTCGCGCCGGGAGTGTTGACCGAATGTCGACGCTTTCGGATAGGCTTGGAAGATGCGTCCATCCGGACGCGCCGAGTAGATTGGATCGCGGCGTCGAGGCACGATGAGCCAGATTTTTCACCGGCACACCAACATCTATTCGCGGCTCAGCCTTCTTGCGGTCCTGGCCTTCGCTCTCACGCTCGGCGGCATCGTCGCGTTGATCCACGTGTCGGGCTGGAACACCCGGCAGAACGACTTCGTGGAGCAGCCGGTCCAGTTCAGCCACGCTCACCACGTCGGCGGCATGGGGATCGACTGCCGGTATTGCCATACCTCGGTCGAAGAGTCGGCGTTCGCGAATATTCCCCCAACAAAAACCTGTATGAATTGCCACTCGCAGATCTGGGCCAACGCTCCGATCCTCGAGCCGGTGCGCGCCAGCTTCCGCAACAACACGCCCCTTCAGTGGACCCGCGTCCACGATCTGCCCGATTTTGTCTATTTCAACCACAGCATCCACGTGAAGCAGGGGGTCGGCTGCGCAACCTGTCACGGCCCCGTCGACAAGATGCCGCTGATGTATCAGCACGCGCCGTTGACGATGCGGTGGTGCCTGGACTGCCATCGGAACCCGGCGAAGTACGTTCGCCCGCGCGACCAGGTATTCAACATGACGTGGGAGCGCCCCCAGGACCCGGAGTTCGGGGCCCGGCTGGTCAGGGACTACAACATCGCAAGTGTCGAGCAGTTAACGAGTTGCTCGACCTGTCACCGGTAAGTTTTCAGCTGTAGCGACACAATGGATTTTTCTGCCATCCGCTCCCGTCTTGCCGGCTCCGAAGGCCGCTTGTACTGGCGCAGCCTCGGCGAGCTGGCCGACACGCCGGAATTCCGCGACTACCTGCACCGTGAGTTCCCGGAGCAGGCGTCCGAGTGGAACGATCCGAAGGGACGGCGCGATTTCCTGAAGTTGATGAGCGCGTCGCTGGCCCTGGCCGGCGTGGGCGCCTGCACCCGCCAGCCGGAAGAACAGATCGTTCCGTACGTCCGGCAACCCGAAGACGTCATTCCCGGGCGGCCGCTCTTCTTTGCCAGCGCCATCACCCACCGCGGCTACGCGCACCCGGTGCTCGTCGAGAGCCACATGGGGCGTCCGACCAAGATCGAAGGCAATCCCGAGCATCCGGCGAGCCTCGGCGCCGCCGACAGCTTCACCCAGGCCTCGATTCTCGATCTGTACGATCCGGATCGCGCGAAAACCGTCACGTTTCGCGGTGAAGTGCGGTCGTGGAGCAACTTCCTGACGGCCGCGCAGTCGGCGCTGAGCACCCAGAAGGGTCGCCAGGGAGCGGGCCTGCGTTTCCTGACGGGGCCCATCACGTCTCCCTCGACGGCAGAAATCATCGCGACGATTGCGCGCGACTACCCGCAGGCGTCGTGGCACCAGTGGGACCCGGCTGGCCTGCAGGGCACGCTGGCGAACAGCCAGCACGCGATCTATCACTTCGACAAAGCGGACATCGTCGTCTCGCTGGACGCCGATTTCATGTCGAACGGACCGGGCTGCGTCCGGTACCAGAAGGATTTCTCGGCCCGGCGCCGCGTCACCGACGATCGCAAGGAAATGAACCGTCTGTACGTGGTCGAGAGCACGCCGACGTTGGCGGGCGCGAAGGCGGACCACCGGCTGCCGGTCAAGGCATCAGAGATCCAGTCAATCGCAAGGGCGCTCTCCGCGTCCATCGGCGCCTCATCCGCGCCGAGTCCCGAGTCCCGAGTCCCGAGCCCCGGACAGCCGGACACAGCGAAGTGGGTGTCCGCGGTCGCGAAGGATCTCCAGGCGCATCGAGGCCGGTGCGTGATCGTGCCGGGAGAATTTCAGCCCGCTGCTGTGCACGACCTCGCGCGCTCGATGAACGAAGCGCTCGGCAATGCCGGCACGACGGTGACCTACGCCGGAAACGTCGAGATGAAGCCGATCGACCGGCATGCCTCACTCGCGGACCTCTCGCGGGCGATGGATGCCGGCGGAGTCGAAGTGCTCGTGATCCTGGGTGGGAACCCGGTCTTCACCGCACCCGCGGACCTGAAGTTTGCTGAAAAGCTCGGCAAGGTGGCGCTAGTGGTTTACCACGGCACCCACATCGACGAGACCGCGCATGTCGCGCACTGGAATCTGCCGGCCGCGCATCCGCTCGAGACATGGGCGGACGCTCGCGCCTTCGACGGGACCGTCACCATCACGCAACCGCTCATCGCGCCGCTCTACGAGGGGCGCTCGTTGCACGAGGTCCTCGCGCAGTTCACGACGCAGGCTGATCGTCGCGCGTTGCAGATCGTCAAGGAGTACTGGACGAAGGCGTTCTCGAGCGGCACGACGTGGACGATCACCGGCCCTCCGGACGGCGACCCGTTCGCGAACCCCGATGCCTTCTGGCGCCGCACGCTCCACGACGGCTTCATCTACGGCACGGCGCTGACCGAAGGCGGCCCGGCGACCCCGTTCGTAGCCGCGGGCGTGGCACCGAGTCCCGAGTCCCGAGCCCCGAGCCCCGAACCCCGAGTCCCGAGCCCCGAATCCCCGGCGACGGGATTGGAGATTATTTTCCGGCCCGATCCCACGATCTGGGACGGCAGCTTCGCGAATAACGGCTGGCTGCAGGAGCATCCGAAGCCGCTCACCAAGATCACGTGGGACACCTCGGCGTGGATCAGCCCGAAGCTGGCGCACGATCGGCAGCTCGAGAACGGCGACGTCATCGAGATGAAATACCGCGGCAACACCGTGAAGATGCCGGTGTTCCTGGTGCCTGGCCATCCGAACGAGTCGGTCACGGTGTTCTTCGGTTACGGACGCCGGATGGCGGGTCGCGTCGGAACTGCGGTCGGGGAAGGGGAACAGTTCAACGCCTACTTGCTTCGCACGTCCGACGCGCCGTGGTTCGGCCACGGGCTCGAGATCACCAAGACGGGCCAGCGGTATCTGCTCGCCACCACGCAGAAGCACCACAACATGGAAGGGCGCGCACCCGTCCGTGTCGCGACCCTCGAGCAATACAAGCACGATCCCGCGGTCATCGAGCACCAGGCCCACGCGTTCCCGAAGACGCTCACGCTGTACCCGGATCACCCGTACGACGGATACAAGTGGGGAATGGCGATCGACCTCACGACGTGCACGGGCTGTGGCGTGTGCAGCGTCGCATGCGTCGCCGAGAACAACATTCCCGTCGTCGGCAAGGAGCAGGTCGGCCGCTTCAGCCGCGAGATGCACTGGATTCGCATCGACCACTACTTCACCGGCGACCCGATGCGGCCCGAGACGATCGAGGCGTACCACCAGCCGGTGCCGTGCCAGCAGTGCGAGAACGCGCCCTGCGAGGTGGTGTGCCCGGTGGCGGCGACTACGCACAGCTCGGAAGGGCTGAACGACATGACCTACAACCGGTGTGTCGGGACGCGCTACTGCTCGAACAACTGCCCGTACAAGGTGCGTCGCTTCAACTTCCTGCTCTACAGCGACTGGAATACGACGTCGCTGGAGCCGCTGCGCAACCCGGATGTCAGCGTCCGCAGCCGCGGCGTCATGGAGAAGTGCACCTACTGCGTGCAGCGCATCAACCATGCCCGCATCGACGCGAAACGCGAGGAACGCAAGATCCGCGACGGCGAAATCCTCACCGCCTGCCAGGCGACCTGTCCGTCTGACGCGATCATCTTCGGCGATCTCAACGACCCGAACAGCCGCGTCAGCCAGGTGAAACAGCAGGAGCGGAACTACGGCATCCTCGAAGACCTGAACACGCGGCCGCGGACCACGTACCTCGCGGCGATTCGCAACCCGAATCCGGAGCTGGAACCGGCCGCGCCAGCCGGCAGGACGGAAGCGCACTGATGGAGAAACCGGCCGCACATTACACGACCCCGCCCCCGGTCATCGAGCCTGGGCACACGTTCGAGACGGTCACCGAGAAGATCAGCCGGATCGTCCTCGGGACGCATCACCCGTTGCCGTGGTGGATCACTGTCGCCATCGGCTTCCTGCTCCTGAACGTGCTGATGGTGTCGATCGGCTACCTGCTGATCAAGGGCGTCGGCATCTGGGGCACCAACCAGCCTGTCGGCTGGGCGTTTCCCATCATCAACTTCGTGTGGTGGATCGGCATCGGCCATGCGGGCACGCTGATCTCCGCGATCCTCCTGCTCTTCAAGCAGGACTGGCGCACGTCGATCAACCGCTTTGCCGAAGCGATGACGCTCTTCGCGGTCGCCTGCGCCGCGATCTTCCCGTTGATCCACACCGGCCGTCCGTGGCTGGCGGCCTACTGGCTGTTCCCGTACCCGAACACGATGGGCCTCTGGCCGCAGTTCCGCAGCCCGCTGATCTGGGACGTCTTCGCCGTCTCCACGTATGCGTCGGTCTCGGCGCTCTTCTGGTACACCGGCCTGATCCCCGACCTCGCGACGCTGCGGGACCGCACCAAAAAGAAGTGGCAGGCGAAGGCCTTCGGCGCGCTGGCGCTCGGGTGGCGTGGGTCGGCGCGGCACTGGCAACGCTACGAAATGGCGTACCTGCTCCTCGCCGGCATGTCCACCCCGCTGGTGCTCTCGGTTCACACCGTCGTCAGCTTCGACTTCTCGGTCGCCGTTATTCCCGGCTGGCACGCGACGATCTTCCCGCCCTACTTCGTGGCCGGCGCCATCTACGCGGGCTTCGCGATGGTGCTCACGCTCGCGATTCCGCTGCGCAAGATGTACGGCGTCGAAGACTTCATCACGATGCGTCACCTCGAGAACATGGCGAAGGTCATGCTCGCCACGGGACTCATCGTGGTCTACGGCTACGGGATGGAGCTGTTCTACGCCTGGTACAGCGCCAACCAGTACGAGGAGTTCATGATGTCCAACCGCGCGTTGAACGGTCCGTACGCGTGGACTTACTGGATGCTGATCTTCTGCAACGGCCTCGTGCCGCAGACGCTGTGGAGCAAGCGCCTGCGCACGAATACCACGTGGCTGTTCCTGGTGTCGCTGGTCGTCGGCGTCGGCATGTGGCTGGAGCGTTTCGTCATCGTCGTGACCTCGCTGAACCGAGACTTCCTGCCCTCGTCGTGGGACATGTATTACCCGACGTTCTGGGACTTCTCGACGTTCTTCGGGACGATCGGCCTGTTCGTGACCCTGTTCTTCGTGTTCGTGCGCGTGTTGCCGATGATCTCGATCTTCGAAATGCGGACGATGGTGCCGCAGGCGCGGGTGAATGTGCCGCACGACCCGACCGAGGACGTCGACGTGACGTACGGCGGGAACCAGTAGGGGCCGCAGATCCATGAACGCACAGAAACCGATCTACGGGTTGATGGCCGAATTCGACGACGTGACGACGCTCGTCACGGCCGCAGAGCGGGCCACCGCCGAGGGCTACAAGAAGGTCGATGCCTTCACGCCGTTCCCGGTCCACGAGCTGTTCCACGCCTTGCACGCGGAGGACAAGCGGCTGCCGCTCATCGTGCTGCTCGCCGGGATCACCGGCGCGTTCACCGGGTTCGGCCTTTGCTACTGGGTGTCGGTGATCGCCTACCCGCTGAATATCGGCGGCCGGCCGTTCAACAGCTGGCCGTCGTTCATCCCGGTGACCTTCGAGGTCACGATCCTGTTCGCGGCGTTCACCGCGGTCATCGGCATGATCCTGCTGAACGGGCTGCCGATGCCGTACCACCCGGTGTTCAACGTTTCGCGGTTCGCCGCGCGGGCCAGCCAGGACGGTCTGTTCCTCGCGATCGAAGCGGACGATCCGAAGTTCGACCACGTGAAAACGCGCGCGCTGCTCCAGGACATGGGTGCCAAGGAGATCAATGAAATCGAGCCGTAAGATCTTCTGTCTCCTGTCTTCTGTCTTCTGTCTCCTGACAGTCGGAGGCTGCCGACAGGACATGCACAACCAGCCGAAGTACCGGCCGCTCCGTCCGAGCACGTTGTTCGCCGACAACTCGAGCGCGCGCCCGCTGGTCGAAGGGACCATCGCGCGCGGCACGCTGCAGGAAGACGAAGCCTTCTTCACCGGGAAGGTCGGGACCGCAACCGTGAAACAACTGCCGTTCCAGATCACCGAGAAGGACCTCGATCGAGGGCAGGAGCGGTTCAACATCTACTGCACGCCCTGCCATGACCTGACGGGGTCAGGCAAGGGGATGGTGGTGCAGCGCGGCTATCGTCAGCCGCCGTCGTTCCACGATCCGCGGCTGCGCGCGGCAGATCCCGGCTACATGTTCGACGTCATCACCAACGGGTTCGGCGCGATGCCGGATTACCGGGCGCAGATCGACGCGCGCGACCGCTGGCGCATCGTGGCCTACGTACGGGCGTTGCAGTTGTCGACCGCCGCCACGGCCGCCGACATCCCGGGCGGTAACCCGGACGCGGCCAACAAGGCGGCGCAGCCGGCGGGCGGGGGCAGGCACTGAGCATGGCGACACAGGTTCTGAAACCGACCGACGTTCCCGCGCTGTCGCGGATGCAGTCGACCGCACTGATCATCGGCGGTCTCGGCCTCGCCGGCGCGGCCGTCGCGTTCTTCACGAGCCGCGACCAGTTCTTCCAGTCCTGGCTGATCGGCTTCATCTTCTGCCTGGGCCTGACGCTTGGCTCGCTCGGCTTGCTGATGCTGCAGCACCTCTCCGGCGGCCAGTGGGGGTTCATCGGCCGGCGGATCTTCGAAGCCGCGGCCGGAACGCTGCCGCTCGTGGCGCTGCTCTTCATCCCGATCCTGTTCGCGATGCCGGAGCTGTTCAAGTGGGCGCAGCCGGATCTCGTCGCGAAGGACGCGATCCTCCAGGCGAAAGCGCCGTACCTGAACGTGCAGTTCTTCATCATTCGCGCAGTCATCTACTTCGCGTTCTGGATGTTCCTCGTCTGGACGCTGAACCGCTGGTCGGCCGCGCAGGACCGTGCCGAGCTGGCGACCGAACCGGCCGGCGTCGTGCGCTTCCGTACGCTCAGCGCCCCCGGGATCCTGTTCCTGGTGCTGACGATCACGTTCGCCGTGACCGACTGGGTGATGTCGCTCGATCCGCACTGGTTTTCGACGATCTTCGGGTTGATGTTCACGGCCGGGTTCGGACTCTCGGCGCTGGCACTGACCACCGTCGTCCTCTCGACCGTTGGGCCGTCGGGCGCACTCGCCGGCCACCTGGCACCGCGCCACTTTCACGATTTCGGCAAGCTGCTCCTCGCCTTCACGATGCTGTGGGCGTACCTGAACTTCTCGCAGTTCCTGATCATCTGGTCGGGCAACCTGCCCGAGGAGATCCCGTGGTACATCGAGCGCATGCACGGGACCTGGGGCGTCGTGGCGGTGGCCCTGGTCGTCGGGCACTTCTTCCTGCCCTTCCTGCTGCTGCTCTCGCAAGGTCTCAAGAAGAGCAAGTGGCTGCCGCGGGTCGCGATCTTCATCCTGGTGATGCGGCTCGTCGACACGATCTTCCTGATCGGGCCGTCGTGGGAGCACCCCGGATTCCCGATCCACTGGTCGAACGTCGCGATTCCGGCGGGGCTTGCCGGCGTGTGGCTGTACCTGTTCGCGCGGAACCTGAAGAGCCGGCCGCTGATGCCGCTCAACGACCCGTACATGAAGGAGGCCTTCCATGAGGCCCACTGACGATTTCGGCGCCGATCACAGCTCGCTGCACGGCCTGAAGCACCACGAACCGCTCTACACCGACGCGCTGCACAACGAGGACGTCGCGCACGAGCACTCCGACGTGAGCATTCGCACGCTGGTGATGTTCGCGCTCGGGCTCGCCGGCGTGACCGGCGCGGTGATGCTGGCGATGGCCGGGCTGTTCGTGGCGCTCGAGCGCAACGCGGCCAAGAGCGATCCCGTGCTCTCGCCGCACGCCATTCCGAGTGGGCAACTCCCGCCGCAGCCTCGGCTGCTCATCAACGAGCCGGCGAACCTGCAGAAGCTCCGCGAGGCAGAAATGAAGACCTTGGCGGAATACGCGTGGGTCGACCAGGCCGCCGGCGTGGCGCGCCTGCCGATTGCGGACGCGAAGAAGCTGCTGCTGCACAAGGGCCTGCCGGTTCGCGCCGACGCGCCGACCGACCCCTGGCTCGGAACACGATCGACCGGACCGACGCGCGGCGAATCGTCTGCGGGCCGGGCAATCCCGTTGAAACCAGGTGGTCAATAGCAATGCTGAATGCTGAATTTGGAATGCTGACGTAAGGAGCAGGGTGCAAGTACGCAAGGCGCTCATCGGGTCGCTGTTCGCTGCGCTGGTCGCGGTGCCGGCGGTCGTGTGCGCGCAGCCGGTCGGGAATCCTCCACCGGGAGATCCGGCAACCTCCAAGCCCGGACTTCTGTCGAAGATCGGTATCGATCAGCGGCTGAATCACCACGTGCCTCTCGACTTGCCGTTCGTCGACGAAAACGGCAAGGACGTGAAGCTCGGCGACTACTTCGGCGAGCGGCCGGTGCTCCTCGCGCTGGTCTATTACGAGTGCCCGATGCTCTGCACGCAGGTGTTGAACGGCGTCACCGGGGCGCTGAAGACCATCAACTTCGACGTCGGCAAGGAGTTCGACGTCGTCGCGGTGAGCATCAACCCTCGTGAAGGCCCGGGGCTAGCGGCCCAGAAGAAGGCCGCCTACGTGGAACGCTACGGACGGCCCCAAACGGCCGGCGGCTGGCACTTCCTGACCGGACGCGACGAGAACATCAAGAAGCTGGCGGCAGCCGTCGGGTTCCGGTACGCGTACGACGAGGAGATCAAGCAGTACGCGCACGGTGCGGGCGTCGAGCTCCTCACGCCGAAGGGAGTGATCGCGCGCTATTTCTACGGGATCGAGTACGCGCCGCGCGACCTGCGGCTCGGGATCATCGAGGCGTCGGAAGAAAAGATCGGTTCGCCCATCGACACGGCCCTGCTGCTCTGCTTTCACTACGATCCGACGACGGGGAAATACGGTCCGACGGCGCTCACCATGGTGCGAATCGGCGCCGTGCTGACAGTTGTCGCCTTTGGCGTGTTCCTCTTCGTGTCTCTTCGGCGGGAGCGCGCGGGCGGCCGGCAGGCGGCCGCTTCCGTCAATCGAACCTAAACGATGTTCACGAACTTTCCATTCTTTCCGGAGCAGGCGTCGGCACAGGCGGGCCAGGTAGACGCGATCTACTTCTTCATGGTCGCCGTGACGGCGTTCTTCTCGATCCTGATCGCCGGCCTGGTGGTGTTCTTCGCGGTCAAGTATCGCCGCCGACGCCACGACGAAGTGGGCTACGCGATCCACGGCTCGCTGGCGCTCGAGCTCCTCTGGACGATCATCCCGTTCCTCATCGTCATGGTCATGTTCGCGTGGGGCGCGAAGGTCTTCTTCGACATGTACCGGCCGCCTGCGGGGGCGATGGAGATCTACGTCGTCGGCAAGCAGTGGATGTGGAAGGTGCAGCACATGGACGGGCAGCGCGAGATCAACGAGCTGCACGTGCCGGTCGGACGTCCGGTAAAGCTGATCATGGGCTCCGAGGACGTGCTCCACAGCTACTACATCCCCGAGTTCCGCGTGAAGGCGGATGTCATCCCCGGCCGCCTCAACTCGCTCTGGTTCACGGCGACGAAGGCGGGTATCTACAAGCTGTATTGCGCCGAGTACTGCGGCACCAAGCACTCGGGGATGATCGGCCGCATCGTCGTGATGGAACCCGCCGATTTCCAGGCCTGGCTGAGCGGCGGAAAGGCCGAAGGCTCGCCGGTGGCCGCCGGCGAAAAGCTGTTCCAGGATCTGGCGTGCGTGACCTGCCACCGCGGCGACACGCAGGGCCGCGGCCCGATGCTGACCAACCTGTTCGGCAAGACGGTGGAACTGCAGGGCGGCGGAACGGTGACGGTTGACGAGGCGTACATCCGCGAGTCGATCGTGAACCCGCAGGCCAAGATCGTCGCCGGCTTCCAGCCGCTGATGCCGACGTTCCAGGGCCTGGTCACGGAAGAACAGCTACTGCAGCTGATCGCGTACGTGAAGTCGCTCAGCCAGCCGGGGGCGGTCCCTGTGCCGGCGACGAACACCGCTGCGCCGCCGCAGGACAAAAAGTAGGCCGGGTCTTAGACCCGGCGTGGAACATTTATGGAAACCCTGAACTACATCAACAACGGCGCGGGCCTCAAGTCCTGGCTGTTGACCAAGGACCATAAGCGGATCGCTCTGCTTTACCTGGTGTCGATCACGTTCTTTTTCTTCCTCGGTGGCTTCTTCGCGCTCCTGATCCGCCTGGAGCTGCTGACCCCGGCCGGCGACCTTTTGACCGCTGAGAACTACAACAAGATGTTCACCATGCACGGCGTGGTGATGGTCTTCTTCTTCCTGATTCCATCCATCCCGGCGGTGCTCGGGAACTTCCTCTTGCCGATCATGATCGGCGCGAAGGACCTCGCGTTTCCACGCATCAACCTGCTCAGCTGGTACATCTACATCCTCGGCGGGATCTTCACGATGGTGGCGGCCATGAGCGGCGGCGTGGACACCGGCTGGACGTTCTACACCCCTTACAGCACCGCCGCGGCGAACAGCCACGTGATCACCGCCGCGCTCGGCGTGTTCATCACCGGCTTCTCATCGATCCTGACCGGTCTCAACTTCATCGTCACGACGCACCGCATGCGGGCGCCGGGGCTGACGTGGTTCCGCCTGCCGCTCTTCGTGTGGGCGCATTATGCGACGAGCCTGATCATGATCCTCGGCACGCCGGTCATCGCGATCACGGTGCTGCTGGTCGCCGCCGAGCGCGTGCTGCACATGGGGATCTTCGATCCGGCGCTGGGTGGAGACCCGGTGCTCTTCCAGCACCTCTTCTGGTTCTACTCGCACCCGGCGGTCTACATCATGATCCTGCCGGCGATGGGCGTTATCAGCGAGATCGTGCAGGCGTTCTCGCGCAAGAACATTTTCGGCTACTCGTTCGTCGCCTTCTCCTCGCTCGGCATCGCGATCATCGGCTTCCTGGTGTGGGGACACCACATCTTCGTGGCCGGCCAATCGGTCTACGCAGGCTTGGTCTTCTCGTTCTTGAGCTTCGTCGTCGCGATTCCGTCGGCCATCAAGGTTTTCAACTGGACGGCGACGATCTACAGGGGTTCGGTCAGCCTCGACTCGCCGATGCTCTATGCGTTTGGTTTCCTGGGGCTCTTCACCATCGGCGGGCTGACGGGGCTGTTCCTCGCGGCGATGGGGCTGGACATCCACGTGCACGACACCTACTTCGTGGTCGCGCACTTCCACTACATCATGGTCGGCGGCGCGATCATGGGATATCTCGGCGGCATCCACTACTGGTGGCCGAAGATCACCGGCCGCATCTACTCCGAACCGTTGGCGAAGTTCGCAGCTCTGATGGTGTTCGTCGGTTTCAACCTGACGTTCTTCCCGCAGTTCCTGGTCGGCTACCTCGGCATGCCACGGCGCTATCACATGTATGCGCCCGAGTACCAGGTGTTCAACGTGCTTTCGACGGCCGGCGCGACGATCCTCGCCGTGGGCTACGTCCTGCCGATGGTCTATCTCATGTATTCGTTGTTCCGCGGCAAGAGGGCGCCGGCTGACCCGTGGGGCGCCAAGGGGCTCGAGTGGGAGATCCCGTCCCCGCCACCGACCGAGAATTTCGCGGTCACGCCGATCGTCACGCACGGCACGCACCAGTACGCGCCGAGCAAGGAGGTTGGAGTTGTCTGAGGGGTACTGCTCAGGCGCCGACCGCTGGCCTGCCGGGCCGTGTCGCCATCCAGGGCACCGGCAACCCGCACGACGCCCACGACTCGCATCCGCATCATCCGAAGCTGCAGCACCACTTCGACGACATGGCGCAGCAGGCCGAGGCGTCGACGCTCGGCATGTGGGTCTTCCTGGTCACCGAAATCATGTTCTTCGGCGGCTTGTTCATGGCGTACCTGCTCTATCGCTGGCAGTCGCCGACGGGATTCGCGGAGGCCAGCAACCACCTGAACGTCATCTGGGGCGCCGCCAACACCGTCGTGCTCATCGTCAGCTCGCTCACGATGGCGCTGGCCGTGCGCGCCGCGCAGACGAGCGCGCCGCGCGAAAACCCAGGTGGCGTGGCTGGTGGCGACGATGATCCTGGGGGCCGCATTCCTGGGCGTCAAGGTCATCGAGTACACCGACAAATTCACGCACCATCTCGTGCCCGGCCCGAACTTCCAGTGGCCCGGGACCTACCCGGGTCCCGCCGAACAGTTCTACTCGCTTTACTTCTGCATGACCGGGCTGCACGCCGCTCCACATGATCATCGGCCTCGGCATCATGACGGTGATCGCGATGATGGCCTGGAAGCGCCAGTTCGACGCCGACTACTACACCCCGGTTGAAGTCGCCGGCCTCTACTGGCACTTCGTCGATATTGTCTGGATCTTCCTGTTCCCGCTGCTGTACCTGATCGGGTACCACTACGGAGCGCACTGAGCGTCATGGCATCGACCACTAACGGCAACCTCAACGAACATCACGTCGCCCCGATCTCGCTCTACCTGGTGATCTTCGGCGCCCTGATCGTCGGCACCGTTCTCACGGTGGTCGTCGCGAAGTTCGACCTCGGTCCGTTCAACAACATCGTGATGCTCACGGTCGCCTGCGCGAAGGCGCTGCTGGTGGTCCTCTACTTCATGCACGTCCGCTGGAGCTCGCGCCTCACGTGGGTCATCGCCGCCTCCGGGTTTTTCTGGCTGATCATCATGTTCACGCTGACCATGCAGGACTACATGACCAGGGCGTGGGACGTCGGCAGACTTCGCTAACCGTTGCCCGTTGTCCGTAGTCCGTTGACCGGCTTCGCCTCGAGGCTCTAGCCCCTCGCTCCTTTCACCGGTCACTGCCCGCCGCTCACCGGAGACCGCGCGCGCCTGCGCGGCGTCGTTCGTAGAGTAGTCACAGGAAGCGGATATACTGGCTTTCGCTTTCAGGGCGAAAACTCCTCAAAGGTTCTTTTGTTTTGGCAAATCTGAATGATCTGGCGGCGCTGAAAATCGACCACTCCGCCCGCGGTGGCGGCGGCAGAACCGGGCTCTGGGCGACGGCGGTCGTGCTCGTCGCGCTCATCGGCGCGGGAGGATGGTACTGGTCCTCGCAACTCCAGGCGGCCGAGGTGAAGGTCGCGCCCGTCACCAGCAAGACGACCGGCGCCGGCGGCGGGGCTGCGGTACTGAATGCATCCGGGTATGTGACCGCCAGGCGTCGCGCGACGGTCTCCTCGAAAGTGACGGGGAAGGTAATGGAAGTCTTCATCGAGGAAGGCCAGGCGGTCCGCCAGGGGCAGGTGCTCGCACGACTCGATGACTCGCAGGCGCGCGCGGCGCTCAATGTCGCTGAGGCGCAGGTCTCCGCGGCTCGAAAGAGCGCCATCCAGGACGAAGCGCGGTTGCGGGAAGCGGAACTGAATCTCGAACGGCGCCAGCGCCTGGTGAAAGAACAAGTCGTCGGCAAGGCGGAAGTGGACACCGCACAGGCGGACGTCGACTCCCTGAAAGCGCGAATTGCTTACGCGCGCGAGCAAATTGCCGTGGCGGAGTCGCAGGTTCAGATGCGTCGCACGGAGCTCAACGACATGGTGGTTCGCGCGCCTTTCAGCGGCATCGCTATCTCAAAGGACGCGCAGCCCGGGGAGATGGTGTCACCCGTCTCGGCCGGTGGCGGCTTCACACGAACGGGCATCGGGACCATCGTTGACATGTCCTCGCTCGAAATCGAAGTGGACGTGAACGAGAGCTACATCGGCCGCGTCAAGCCGGGACAGAAGGTCGAAGCGATCCTCGATGCCTACCCGGACTGGCGCATCCCGGCGCACGTGATCACGACGGTGCCCACGGCGGACCGCCAGAAAGCCACGGTCCGCGTCAGGATCGGCTTCGACGCTTCGACAGGCGCAGGGACGCAGGTCGACCCCCGCATCCTGCCTGACATGGGGGTGAAAGTGTCGTTCCTGCGCGAGGACGATGGAGCGAAACCGCAGAGCGGCGGCTGCGCCGACCGTCAGCGTCCCGAAGGGTGCCATCAAGACCGTCGACGGCAGCAGCATCGTGTTCGTCGTCAAGGACGATCGCGTCGAGCGCCGCGCGGTCCGCGCTGGGATCGAATCGGGGAATGAGGTGGAAGTGGTGTCTGGACTGACGCCTGGTGAACGGGTGGTCGTGGACGCCCCTCCGCAGTTGAAGGACGGCGATCGCGTCAAGGTTCGGTAGGAGCACACGAGATGAGTCAAGCACTGGTGAACATCAAGGACCTGCACAAGGTCTTTCAGCGCGGCGGCGAACGCATCGATGTCCTGCAGGGCGTGAACCTGGACATTCCGTCCGGCGATTTCCTCGCGTTGATGGGTCCGTCGGGATCTGGGAAGACGACGCTCTTGAACCTGATGGGAGGGCTCGATACGCCAAGCGGCGGGTCGATCACCGTGGGCGGGGATCGCATCGACAACATGTCGGGCGGCAAGCTCTCGGCGTGGCGCGCGCGGCACATCGGGTTCGTATTCCAGCTCTATAACCTGCTGCCGGTGCTCACGGCCGCGCGCAACGTCGAGCTTCCGTTGCTGCTCACCAAGCTGTCGAAAGCCGACCGGCGCAAGCGCGTGGAAGTCGCGCTGTCGGTGGTCGGGCTGGGCGACCGCATGAACCACTACCCGCGGCAACTCTCGGGCGGACAGGAGCAGCGCGTCGGCATCGCGCGCGCGATCGTCACCGACCCGACGCTGCTGCTCTGCGACGAGCCGACCGGTGACCTCGATCGGAAGTCCGGAGACGAGATTCTCGAGTTGCTGCAAACGCTGAATCGCGATCACGGAAAAACGATCGTCATGGTCACGCACGACCCGCACGCCGCAGCGCGCGCGAAGCGCACCTTGCATCTCGACAAGGGTGTCCTGGTGACGGAGGTGGCGGCATGAAATACCTCCCGATCATCTGGCGGAACCTCCTGCGCCGGAAGGTCCGCACGATCTTCACCATCGGCTCCATCTTCTTCGCCTTTGTGCTCTTCGGCATTCTGGTGGCCGTGCGCGCAGCGTTCTCCTTCGGCGTCGATCTCGCGGGCGCGGATCGCTTGATGGTGCTGAACAAGATCTCAATCATCCAGCCGCTGCCGTACAGCTACGGCGCGCAGATTCGCCAGATCGACGGCGTGAAGGACATCACGCACGCCAACTGGTTCGGCGGCTATTACCAGGACACGAAGAACCAGTTTCCGAACATGGCGGTCGAGCCGGAAGGCTGGATGCGGATGTATCCGGAGTTCCAGATCACGCCCGAGGAGATGAAGGCGTGGCTCGCCGATCGATCCGGCGCCATCGTCGGCAGAGACACCGCGAATCGCTTCGGCTGGAAAGTCGGTGACCGCGTCCCGCTCCAGGCCACCATTTTTCGCCGCCCCGACGGCGCCGCGTGGGAATTCAACATCGTCGGCATCTACGACTCGCCGGTCAAGGGCACCGACAAGACGCAGTTGTTCTTTCAATGGAGCTACTTAGACGAGGCGCTCCGAAACACGAACTTCGGCGGACAAGTCGGCTGGTACGTCATCAAGGTCGCCGATCCCGATCGCTCCCCCGAGATTGCGAAGAAGGTGGACACGCTCTTCTCCAATTCGCCGGCGGAAACCAAAACCGACACGGAGAAGGCCTTCGTTGCCGGCTTTGCGAAGCAGATGGGCAACATCGCCCTGATCACCCAACTGATCACGGCGGCGGCGCTGTTCATGATCCTGCTGGTGACGGCCATCACGATGGCGCAGGCGGTGCGCGAGCGGACCAGTGAGCTCGCCGTGCTGAAGACGCTCGGTTTCGGTGATGGACGCATCCTCGGGATGGTGCTGGCCGAGTCGTGCGCGATCGCCATCCTCGGCGGCGGGCTCGGCCTCCTGTTGTCCTGGGTGGCGGTCACCGTGGTTGGTGACTTTGTCCGGCGCCTTCCTGCCCACGTTTTTCATGCCCGCCCGGGATCTCGTCGTCGGCGGCGCACTCGTTGTGCTGCTCGGGTTGATCGCCGGCGCCGTCCCCGCATGGACGGCGGGACGGCTGCGCATCGTGGACGCGCTGAGGAGAACCTAGATGTTGTCGCAGATCGTGGCGGTCACCGCCCTCAATATCCGGTCCATCACACAGCGGCTGGGGTCGTCAGCGGTCGCGGCCGTCTGTATCGCCGGCGTTGTCATCGTCTTCATCGGCGTGCTCTCGATCGCCGAGGGCTTTCACAAAGCCATGGCCGGCGTGGGCGATCCACAGACGGTGATCGTGATGCGCGCTGGCGCCGACACCGAGATGACCAGCGGATTGAGCGGAGACACCGCGCGAATCATCACGGATACGCCCGGGATCCTCAGAGACCAGAGCGGAACGCTGGCCTCTCCGGAGCTTTTCGTCGTCATCGCTCATCCGTCGAAGAAAGACGCGAGTGACGCCAACGTGCCGCTGCGAGGTGTGTCGCCCGCAGCACTCGCCGTGCGGCCGGACGTGAAGATCGCCGAAGGACGCATGTTCACGCCCGGCACCAATGAGATCGTGGTCGGCCGCGCGGCCACACGCCAGTTCGCGGCCCTGACGATCGGATCGACGGCCCGGTGGGGACAGAACACGTGGACGGTTGTTGGCGTCTTCGACGCAGACGGAAGCGCGGCGGAGTCCGAAATCTGGTGTGACGCGAAGGTGCTGCAGTCCGCGTACCGGCGAGGCAATAGCTATCAGTCGGTGTTTGCGCGCCTCGAGTCCGTCGACGGATTCCAGAAGTTCAAGGACACGCTGACCACCGATCCGCGCCTGTCTGTCACCGTCATTCGCGAACCGGATTACTACGCGGGGCAGTCGGAGATGCTCCAGAACATCGTTCGGATGATCGGGACGGTGATCGCGGTGCTGATGGGAATTGGCGCGGTCTTCGGCGCTGTGAACACGATGTACACGGCCGTGGCCTCGCGAACGCGCGAGATTGCGACGTTGCGGGCGCTCGGGTTCGGAAACTTCCCTGTCGTTTTTTCTGTTCTCGCGGAGTCGCTGGTCCTCGCGCTCATCGGCGGCGTCATCGGCGGGCTCGTGGCATGGGCCGCCTTCGATGGGTATCAGACCTCGACGATGAACTTTCAGTCGTTCAGCCAGGTGGCGTTCGCATTTGCCGTGACACCGCAGCTCCTCGGACAGGCGCTGGGATACTCCCTGCTAATGGGGCTTCTCGGTGGACTGTTCCCGGCCTGGCGGGCAGCCCGGTTGCCGGTAGTCACCGCGCTGCGCGAACTCTAGCTGTGCAATTCATTCACCGCGGCCGTAGTAAAACCTGACAAGGGAAAGGGCCAGTCGTACACACATCGGGCCCCCTGCCTCGCGCCGCACACACGCACACGCTCAACCCATCCATACAAGTGGTTAATCCACAACCACTTACATATTTGCAGCGGTCTATTTGGCGCTCCAAGGCCAGTGGTACATGCGTTGCTTCCTCAGGTCGTTACTGAAGAAAGTTTGAACGGTCGTGAACCCCACGGGAGGGACCGCTATGCGTATCGATGACGTGCTTCAGCGGATCCAAGGCGAGTTCGTAGAGATGCCTGGACTTCGACTGACCGCTTCACAGGCTCAGCGCCTGTGGGGACTGGAGCGCGACATCTGCGATGCACTGCTCGGGGCCCTCGTGGACGCCAAGTTCCTGGCACAGACACGCGACGGCGCGTTCATTCGCCTCGACGGCGCACGACCCACACAGATTGCGGGGCTCGGAAAGAGAAAACAGAACCTCGCAGTTGCCTAAGGGCATTGAAAGAAAGAGGAGCGAGTAAACAGTTCTACCCACCGGTGCCGACCGGTTGATCACCTCCCTAATCAACCATTAAGGTCGCGCCGTATCCCCTATCCCGGGTGGCAATAACGCCCGCGGCCAGGCTCGTCGGAGGTTGGGCTCACACCTAACCTCCGACATCATCTTCTTCCTAACAAATTACGATCGCCCGAGTTCCGACAGCGCGGCAAACACATCGTCGTTGTTCGGGTGTTGCGGGATGTCGTAGACCTTTGACCACCGCACCTTCCCCGCTTTGTCGATCACGAAGACCGCGCGATCCGAGATGCCGTCCTTCTGCCGGAAGACGCCGTACTTCTGGGCGACAGCGCCGTAGGGGTAGTTGTCGCTCAGCAGATCGAATGACGTCACGCCCAGTTCTTTGGCCCAGGCGGCCTTCGAAGGCTGCGCGTCGATACTCAGGCCGAGGACGGCCGTGTCGGCAGCCTCGAACCGTTTGACGTCCGACTGATACGACTGCATTTGCGTCGCACACACCGGCGTAAACGCCAGCGGATGAAAGGCCACGACGACGTTCTTCTTGCCGCGAAAGTCCGAAAGCTTCACCGTGCCGCCGCGGTGGCTGCGGAGTTCGAAATCAGGAGCGTCGTCACCAGGTTTCAGCGCCATTCAGTGCGCGGCGTAGGGAGCGACGGTCGAACTCCCGACGGTGGTGCTGATGTAGATCCGCTTCTCGGGCTCGTCGCGGTCGGCAAACACCGGGAATCCACGGAGCTCACCGACTTCGATCATGCGTGAACGATCGAGCGGCACGGGTTGTCCCTCGCCGTACCAGCGGCGATCCTTGAATTCGATGAAGACGGCGTTGATGCCCTGCGGTCGCGGGCCGATGCGGGTGTGCGTCGGGCCGGCCGGCGCCGTTTGCGGGCTGGCGTATCCAACTGGAGGCGGTTGGGCGGCGACGGCGCCACCTGTAGCGATGGTACCAGGTGCCGTCGGAGTGGAGATGGCGGGGATCGGTGCGCGAGGCTGTCCGTACGCGTCGGCCGGAGGTCCGGCGACCATCGTTGGCGGACCGGCGGCCTGCGGCGGCGGCACGGTCCCGCCCAGTGGCGAGAAGGCTGCGGCAGCGCCTGCGGGAGCGGTGGTGCCTGCCGTCTGCATGACGTCACCGGTTCGCGGGCGCATGTAAGGCTGCATGAAGCCCCGCGCCAGGGGGACATACACCAGGCTGTAAGGCTCGTCGGTCGATCGCACGTAGAGCGGCACACCGAAGTGGGACCCGCTACGGACCATCTCGTTCGAATTGAAAGACACCTGGGCGCCGGCTGGGTAATAGGTGTTCCCGGCGTACGTAATCGGTTCGCCCGACAGATACCACTGCTCCATGTCGGCGGTCACCAGCGGGGCTGGGGTTGGCTGGGAGATCACCTGGGCAATGGCGCTCGAGGCGACAAAAAGCGCGAGGAAGAAGGCGGCGGTAAGCGTCCGGACTGGGATGTTCATCGTGACACTCCGGGGTGGATGCAGCCAGAGCTGTGCCAAACGGTTCGGCGCGAAAAGTCGTGGTTGAAGCCCACACGTGGGCGAACCAAAAAGGATCTTACTCCGGGGGCTCCTACGAAGACTTCTTGCGCCAATAGCGGGAGAGTCCTTGCCAGGAGTAGTCGAGCCGGCCCGCCCTGCCGTACTGCTCGGATTCGGCGTCACCGACTGCGCGCCGAAGCTCCCGCAGGGCTTCGTCCACGAACGCCTGTTGGCGCTGTGGCTCGTCGAGGGAGGTGTCGGCGATCAGCCGGCGCACGATCCGGTTCCAACTCTCGATGTTCGTCCACAGCTCGCGAAAGTGGGCGCGCGCGCCGTGGTACGGACCGAAGTGCGTGAGGAACAGCGTATCGGGATCCCACGCCAGAATTCGCTCCTCGCTCACGCGCCAGGCGTCGAGGTCGATGTCGGGGGGCGGCGTCGGCGGCATCACGTAGGCGCCGCTCCCGCGGCGGATTCCCGCGGTATCGCCGACAAAGGCCACGCGGCTCGCCGGATCGAAGTAGCTGACGTGATGCGAGGCATGGCCGGGCGTGTAGGCGACCGTTAGCTCGCGACCGCCCGCCACGATCGTTTCGCCGCCCGACAGCGGACGCAGGCGACCGGACGGCACCGGCAGGAACTCTCCCCAGAACGGCCCCATGTCTTCGCCATAAAGCCTGGAGGCGCTCGCCAGCAATCGCTCGGGGTCGGCCATGTGCGGCGCGCCCCGCTCGTGCACGAAGACTTCGATCGCGGGGTTCAGCTTCAGCAGCGACCCCGCAGCGCCGGCATGATCCAGGTGTATGTGCGTGAGCAGGAGCTGCGTAATGTCCGCAACACCAAAGCCCTTGCGCTCGAGCGCCGCCTTCAGGTGATCGAGCGTCGTCGACGGACCGGGGTCGATGAGCGCCAAACCGCGCGGGCCATGCAGGACGACGGTCGCGATGATCTCCGGCTTTCCGAGGAAGCGCAGGTCGATGTAGTCGATGCCAGCCGCGAGCGTGCTCATGGCTTGTGGACGATGCCGCCTTTCATGACGAAGCGGACACGGCGCATCTCGCTGATGTCGCGCACCGGGTCGCCATCCACCGCAATGATGTCGGCGAAGCGCCCTTTCTGCACGGACCCGACCCGGTCCGATGCGCCGAGCAGGTCCGCCGCATTGCGCGTCGCCGAGAGGATCGCGTCGATCGCCGGCATGCCAGCCTCGACCATGTAGCCAAACTCGCGAGCGTTCTCGCCATGCGCGGAAACGCCGGAGTCGGTTCCGAACGCGATCTTGACGCCACCCTTCCAGGCGCGGCCGAACGCCCCCTGGATCAGCGGACCGATGCGCGCCGCCTTCTCGCGCACGCTTGGGTGGAGCGCCCCGGGTTTCTTCGCGAGCTCCTCGACGGTTTTTCCCGCCAGGACCGTGGGGACGAGATAGGCGCCGTGCTTCTTGAACAACGCGATCGTCTCGTCATCCAGGTAAGTGCCGTGCTCGATGGAATCGACGCCGGCGCGAATCGCCGCCTCCATGCCGCGCTTGCCGTGCGCGTGCGCTGCCACTTTCATCCCAAGCAGATGCGTCGTCTCGACGATCGTCCGCATCTCGGCGTCAGAAAACTGCTGCAGGTCGCCGGAGTCGTTGATCGACAGCACGCCGCCGGTCGCTGTGAACTTGATGACGTCCGCGCCGAACTTGTGCTGGTAGCGCACGGCCTTCGCCGCGTCCTCCGGCGAATCCACGATGCCATCGGCGAACGTGGGGGCCTCGGTGAGGTCGTGGCGCAGGCCGCCCTGATCGCCGTGCCCGCCGGTGATGCTCAACGTATGGCGGGCCGTCCACATGCGGGGGCCCGGCACCATGCCGTCGTTGATCGCCCGCTTCAGCGCGACGTCTGCGCCACCGTCCGCGCCGAGGTTGCGGATGGTCGTGAACCCGGCGTCGAGGGTGCGCTTCGCATAGACCGTCGAGCGGACCGCCGCATCCACCGCGCCACGCGTCACCGCCTCGAGCAGTGCGTTCGGCCCGAGTTCACTGGTGATGTGCGTGTGCGAATCGATCAAGCCCGGCATGACCGTGGCCTTCGAGAGATCGATGACCTTCGCACCTGCGGCGTCGGCGAAACCTGACTGGACGTCGGTTATCCGATCGTCGGTAATGAAGATCGTCACGCGCTCGCGCACCGTCGTCGAGGTACCGTCGATCAACCGTCCGGCGTGAATGATGGTGGTCGCGGTCGGCTGGGGACCGGTTTGCGCGTACGAGGCGGCGCCGAACAGCGCCGATGCGACGACACAGAAGGCGGAAAGACGTTTTTCTCATCGTCATCGCGGCACGATTGGTGTGTTGTCGGGCGATCTGGGCCCGCCCAGGATCTCGCGTTCGCGGTCAGCGCGCCGTTGTCTCCAGAGCTGCGGCCAACGCCACGCAACATCGCGAGAGCGACCAGCGCGAGCTTCGAGGAGCCTCACGCGTCGTCACCTTTCCTCGGCAAAAAACTCGCAGCCAAGAGAGAGCAGCAAGGCGATAACAGCGGGATCAGAACGCAGTGCCGAACTCGATCCCATGTCAGTGCCTGCGAGCCGCAGCTTCTGCCCGCGCCATGGGATCGGTTGCTTCGGCGCATCCAGCCAAGATCAAGGCGTTCGGCAAAGATCGGAAGGAGGAGCGCCGGCACGCGCCAGGAGCAGCCACCACCAGTTGTTCGCCAACGAGGCGCCTAGCACGGTAGCAATGAAACAGCCCCCAACAGCACGGTCCGCCCACTTCAGTCTGGCTTCCAGGCTATGGCCGTGCGGGTAGTCTCGGACGTAGTAGAAGCGCCCGCGCGCCAGGAACAACACACGCCCATCGGACAGCTCGATAACGCGGGATTCGTCGTTTGTTTGAATGCCCGGAAGCATCACGGATTGCGGCATCTTATCGCCTTGTCATTGCCGGGTCTAAAGACCCGGCCTACCGAACGTCCGAGTCCCGAGCCCCGAGCCCCGAGCCCCGAGTCCCGAGCCCCGAACCCCGTGACTGGTAAAATCGAAGAGAAAGCATGGCGGATACCGAGCGACAGACCGGCGGAGAGGTCCTCGAACGCACCAAACAGGAGACAAAACGCCCCGATCTCTTCAAAGTGCTTCTTCTCAACGACGACTACACGACAATGGAGTTCGTGGTCGAGGTGCTGGAGAACATCTTCAACAAGGCGCCGGCCGAAGCGTACCGAATCATGATGGCGGTACACACCCAGGGGAAAGGCCTCTGTGGGGTCTACCCGTATGACATCGCCGAGACGAAGGTACAAACGGTGATCGACCTCGCCCGCGAGCACGGTTTCCCGCTCAAGGCGACGATGGAACCGGAATAACCAATGTTCAGCCCCGCACTCGAGATCGTTCTCACCGTCGCGTATCGCGAGGCCACCTCGCGCAGGCACACACACCTGACGCTGGAACACCTGCTCTACGCGCTCGCGCACGACCCGGACGGCGAGCGGATCCTTGGCGCATGCGGCGCCGACCTGCCGCAGCTGCGTCGCGATCTCGACAAGTACCTCAACGATTCCATCGAGCAGTACTCCCGCGGCCAGCAAAAGGAGCCGGAGCAGACGCTCGCCTTCCGGCGCGTGCTGCAGACGGCGGTGCTGCACGTGCAGAGCGCGGGCCGGCAAGAGGTGCAGTCGGGGGACGTCCTCGCGGCCACCCTCCAGCAGAACCGGTCCTATGCCGCGCAATTGCTCGCCGCGCAGGGGGTCACACGCCTCGACGTCCTCGAGTACATCACCCACGGCGTCAGCAAGATTCCGCCGTCGTCCACCTCCTCTCCGTCCGGCGGCGAAGAGTCGGAGGAAGCAGAAGGCGGCATCGGCGAGCGCGGGCCTGTCACGTCGAAGGATCCGCTGAGTGCGTATGCGACCAATCTCACGGCTCGCGCCCGGGCCGGCGAGCTCGATCCGCTGATCGGCCGCGAGCACGAACTGCAGCGCACGATGGAGATCCTCTGCCGGCGGCGGAAAAACAACCCCGTCTTCGTCGGGGACGCCGGCGTCGGGAAAACGGCCATGGCCGAGGGGCTCGCCACCCGGCTGTTGGGCGACGACGTGCCCGACCTGCTGGAGGGGGCCGAGGTGTTCTCGCTCGACACTGGCGCCTTGCTCGCCGGCACCCGGTTCCGGGGCGATTTCGAAGAACGATTCAAGGCGGTGATCGCGGCGCTCTCGAAGCGGCCGATGCCCATCCTCTTCATCGACGAGATCCACTCCACGGTCGGCGCCGGTGCCACCACGGGTGGGACGATGGATCTGGCGACGCTGATCAAGCCGATCCTCACGACCGGCCAACTGCGCGTGGTCGGCTCCACGACGCACGAAGAGTACAAGCACATCGAGAAGGACCGGGCCCTGGCCAGGCGGCTGCAGAAGATCACCGTTGACGAACCGTCGCACCAGGAGACCGTGAAGATCCTGCAAGGCCTGCGGTCGCGCTACGAAGCGCACCACCGCGTCAAGTTCACCGACGAGGCGCGTCGAGGCCGCCGCCAAGCTGGCCGCGCGTCACCTGCGTGACTACAGGCTGCCCGACAGCGCGATCGACGTGCTCGACGAGGCGGGCGCCCGCCTGCGGCTGGCGCGCGGCACCCGCGCGGATGCCAGCACCGAGATCGACGAGATTACCCCGCACGAGATCGAAGAAGTGATCGCGCGGATGGCACGCATCCCGGCCAAGCAGGCGTCCGCGTCCGACAAGGACCGCCTGAAAACGCTGGAGGAGTCACTCGGCCGCGTCGTCTTCGGACAGGAAGCGTCGGTCAGGACCGTGGCGCGGGCGATCAAGCGGTCGCGCGCCGGCCTCGGGCAGCCGGATCGACCCGCCGGCTGTTTCCTGTTCACCGGACCCACGGGCGTCGGCAAGACGGAACTGGCCAAGCAGCTCGCCCTGCACCTCGGCAACGAGTTCCTGCGCTACGACATGAGCGAGTACATGGAGAAGCACGCCGTCGCCCGGCTGATCGGCGCGCCTCCCGGGTACGTCGGATTCGAGCAGGGCGGCCTGCTGGTTGACGCGGTGCGGCAGCATCCGTACGCGGTGCTCCTGCTCGACGAAATCGAGAAGGCGCATCCCGACATCTTCAACATCCTGCTGCAGGTCATGGACCACGCGACGCTGACCGACAACAACGGGCGCAAGGCGGACTTCCGCCAGGTCGTGCTCGTGATGACGTCGAACGCCGGATCGCGTGAGCTGAGCGCGGGTTCCATTGGCTTCGCGGAGTCGGGCACCTCGTCGCACGTGCTCGAGGTGCAGCAAAAGGCGGCGCAGCAACGCGCGAAGCAGGCGATCGAGAAAGTCTTCAGCCCGGAATTCCGGAATCGCCTCGACGCGATCGTCTCGTTTGGCCCGCTGACACCTGGCGTCATGGAGACGATCGTCGAGAAATTCATCCTGCAGCTCGAAGCGCAACTGGCCGAACGGCGGGTCGCGATCACGCTGCAGCCCGAAGCACGCGCCTTCCTCGCCGAGAAGGGCTACGATCGCATCTACGGCGCGCGTCCGCTGGCACGCGTGATCCAGACCGACGTGCGCGATCCGCTGACCGAGGAAATCCTGTTCGGCAAACTCGAACACGGCGGCACGGTCACGATCGGCCTCGCCGAGGGCGCGCTGACGTTCGAGTACGAGCAAGCGCGAGCCTAAGCGCTGAAGACAGTTACGTGTAGGCCGGGTCTTTAGACCCGGCAGGGTGCACATGTCCGACAAAGAACACGAGATTCCCGTCAAGGTTGTCGATCGTCGCTGGTGGGCGAAGTCCGAAGGCGAGGCCGCGCGTGAAGACACACGCGGGTCCGGTAAGCCGACGTTCGTCGAGGCGCTCGAGCAGCAGATCGCCGAGAAGGACCAGCAGATCCAGGAATACCTCTCGAAGTACCGGCAGGCGGCCGCCGAGTTCGAGGAGGCGCGGCTGCGGCTGCGCCGGGAGATCTCGAAGGACATCGAACGCTCGCGCCGCGACATCCTCTCGGAATTCCTCGAGGTACTCGACAACCTCGATCGCGCTGTCGATTCCGCGCGGGACGGTGCGTCGCAGGACGCGCTGCTGCAGGGGGTCGAAATGGTCCGCCGGCAGTTCCACGCCAAGCTCGAAAGCTTCGGCGTGCGCAGGATCGAGGTCGAGAACCAGCCGTTCGATCCTGCCCTGCACGAGGCGATCAGCAGCGTGCCGGCGACGTCTCCCGAGCAGGACGGCCTCGTCGTAGGAACCGTCCGCAACGGCTATCGGATCGGCGACGAAGTACTGCGGCCGGCAGCGGTCGCCGTCGCGAAGAGCTGATCACTCCTCCTTCAAGACGACGATCGGATCGACCGCTGCGGCGCGCCGCGCCGGAACGACCGACGCGACCGCGCCGCTGACGCCCAGCAGCATCGCGACGGCGGCGAGCACGAGCGGATCGTGCGGCTTCACCTCGAAGAGGAAGCTGGCCAGGAACCGGGAGCTTGCAACGGCACCGGCCAGGCCGATGGCGAGTCCGGCGGCGATCGGCAGGAAGGACGTGCCGACCATCATCCCCACCAACTGCTCCGTCCGCGCGCCAAGCGCCAGGCGGATACCGATCTCGCGCGTCCGTTGGGTCACGACGTAGCTCACCACTCCGAACACACCGATCACCGCGAGTGCCAGGGCCACGGCCGCAAATGCCGCCAGCAGCAGCATTGGAAACCGGCGCGGTCCTGTCGACTCGAGCATCACGTCATCCATGGCGCGTAGCAATGCGACGGGCCGCTCCGGATCGAGGGCGCGCAAGGCGCGGCGGATCTCATTTTCCGGCCGCGATCCCTCCGTGGCCTTCGCGACGACGGTCATCACGGGCCACGCTGACTGACTGTAAGGCAGGAAGATCTCGCGGCTCGGCGCCTCGTCAAGCCCTGCGTGACGGACGGTGCGGACCACGCCAACGATGGTCAGCCAACGGATGCTAGGACCGGGGCCCGTCCCGATCCGCAACCGCCGGCCGACCGGATCTTCGCCAGGCCAGTACCGATTCGCGAGTTCTTCATTGACGATCGCCACCCCGGGCGCCGTCGTCACGTCCGAGTGCGAGAAGTCGCGACCTCGCACAACGTTGATGCCCAGCGCACTGAAGTATCCCGGGACACGCCAGCCGGTAGGAGGCGCCAAAGCCTTCTGGCGGCGGCGTACGCCCTTCGAGCGTCAGCGCTCGCCCGGCGCTCGCGCCGCTCAAGGGGAGATGGCTGATCGCACCCACCTTTGCGACGCCGGGAATCTGGCCGACTGCTCGGTCCACGTCGGCACAAAAGGTGGTGCGCTCCGGCGGGCCATACAAGTCCTTTTGTGGCAACGCCAGCTGGGTGATCAGCACGTTCCGTGGGTCGAGTCCTGGATCGACGGAGAGGAGCCGGGACATGCTCTTGATCAAGAGGCCGGCGCCGGCCAGGATCACGACGGCGAGTGCGACCTCCGCCGCAATCAGGACGGAGCGCGCGCGTGAATGCACGCGAGTGCCTCCACGCCCGCCAGTGGCCTTCAGCGTGGACGCCGAATTGTCTCGCGTGAGCCCGAGCAGCGGCGCGAAGCTGAAAAGCATCGCGGTAACGAACGCGACGCCCAGCGTGAAGAGCAGGACTTCCTTCGCCAGCGGCGCTCCCACTTCGCGGCGGAACGGTGCGTTCGTCACGCTCCAGGGCAGCGCGTCCGACATCAATTGAATCGACGCCCACGCCACGAACACGCCGGTGACGGCGCCCAGCACGGAAAGCAAGAGTCCCTCGGCCAGCAGCTGCGACGCGATGCGCGCTCTCGAAGCCCCGAGCGCGGACCGAATCGAGAACTCGCGCTGGCGACCGGACGCTTGCGCGAGCACCAGGTTAGCCACATTCACGCAGGCAATCAGCAAGAGCAGGGCGACCGCGCCGGCCAATGCCGAAAACGTCTGTTTGAGCGTCGCAGTGCCGACCTCGGCGAGCGGCGTGATCGTCGCGGTTTCACCTGTCGTTGACCTGGTGCTGGGCGGCCAATCGTCTCCCGATCGCATCCATCTCCGCCTTCGCGGCATCGAAGGTGACGCCCGGTTTCAATCGTGCCGCGACGAGGAAGGAGTGCGAGCCACGGTCGACATCTGCCTCGGCGTTGAAGGCGATCGGAATCCACAACTGCTGGCGACGCTGCGTGAAGATGAAGGACGGCGGCATCACGCCAATCACTTCATGGGGCCGTCCGTTGATGCGAATGGCGTGTCCGATGACGTCGGGGCGAGCGCCGAACCGCGTTCGCCACAGACTGTCGGCGATGACGACGACGTCGTGTCCGGGTGCATCTTCGGCGGCGGTGAAGGTGCGCCCGAGCTGGGGCTGGATGCCGAGCATCGGGAACACGCTCGACGACACCCGCATGCCGAACACCTGGACCGGCTCGTCCGCGGTGGCGACATTGAACTGCCGGTTCTCCCAAATCGCCATGTATTCGAACGAGGTCGCTTGCTGCTGCCAGTCTTGTAGTTGGGGGCGGAAACGATGGTGATACGGTCGCGGTTTCGGCGACGTAGCTCTCCCAGACGCGCACGAGGCGATCGGCCTCAGGGAACGGTAACGGCGCCAGAAGCAGCGTGTAAACGAGGCTGAAGATGGCGGTGTTGGCGCCGATGCCGAGCGCAAGCGTCATGACGACGACCGCGGCGAAGCCGGGACGCGCGAGAAGAAGCCGCGCGGCGTAGATCAGATCGCGCCAGCACGCGGCGAGGACACGGAATCCACCCTGGATCATACCTGTATGACGGCCGCACGAGGACCCCGGTTAGCTGGTTAGTTCTGCGCTACGGGAGAACCCGAGGTCTTCTTCGCCAACGCCTCGAACGCCGGCAGATCGGTCTTCAACACGCGGTCGAGGCGATCCGTCTGCACCTTCAACTCGGCGACGAGGTCGTTGAAGATCAGCGGCGCCGCGGCGATCGGCTTGCCGTCGCCGCTGTTGACCGCGCGCATCAGCGACGCGAGGCGGTTGTTGATCTTGATCGGGAAGTTCAACGGATCCTGGCCGCTCTGGTTGCGGACCTGGTAGATCTCTTCTTCCACGGCGCTCAGGTTCTTGACCAGCGTGTCGGCCGCGGCTTTCAACTGCGCATCGGTCGACTTCTTGAGCGTTTCGGCGACCTGCTGCTTGATCTCGCGGATCCTGATGACCGCGCGGTTGGCTTCACTGACCTTGTCGCGAATACGGATTCCGAGGTCGAACTGCTCCTTGAGATCCGCATCGGTCGCCGACCGCTGCGGATGCCGGCGAACGATCAGCGGCTGCGTCTGCGGTTTCCCGTCCACCGTCAGGCGCACCTGGTACTTGCCGGGCACGGCGAGTGGGCCGTTCGTGGATGCGCCCCACAGGACCATCCCGGGGAACGTCACGGCGCCGGGGTAATCGAGCCCCCACGTCACGCGATTGAGGCCCGGCGCGACCGAGGCTGACGGCGGACCGCCGCGTCCGCGGCCGCCGCCCTGCCCTTCTCCTTCGCCGCCGCCGCCCCTGCACCAGGTGCGGCGCCGCGCCCACGCTCTCCGGCGGGAGCACCAGCAGCTGTAAAAACCACCTGGCCGGCGGCATCCAGTACTTCCACCGTGAGCTTCTGAGCCGGTGCTTTCAGCACGTAAGCGATCGTCGCCCCGCCGACGCCGCGAATCGCATCATTCGGAGCAAACAGAAACGCGTCCGCGGAGGTCTGCGCTTCGGGCGCGTGGCGCAGGGTGTTGAGGTCGTCGAGCACGTAGAAGCTCCGCCCCATAGTCGAAATCGCGATCGCGTTGTCTTCGACCCACATGTCTGAGATCTGCACGTCGGGGAGGTTGAGCGAGAGCGACTGCCACGAGTCGCCGTCGTTGTACGACACGTAGGCGCCGTGCTGCGTCCCGGCGTAGATCATCCCCTTCCGCTTGCGGTCCTCGCGCACGACATGCACGTAGTCGAGCGGACCAATACCGCTGACGATCTTCGTCCACGTCTTGCCGAAGTCACGCGTGCGGAAGATGTACGGTGACAGGTCGTTGAGGAGCGGCTTCTTCACCGCGATGTAGGCGGTGCCTGGGTCGAACATCGAGGCATCGATCTGGCTGACGCGGCCGAACTCCGGCATCTCCTTCGGCGTCACGTTCGTCCACGTTTTTCCGCCGTCTCGCGTGACGTGCACCAAGCCGTCATCCGAACCAGCCCATAGGATGTTGACGTCGGTCTTGCCAGGCCCGAGCGCGAAGACCGTCGCGTAGACCTCGGGACCATTCATGTCGCCGGTGATCGGGCCACCCGACGGCCCCATCGTCTTCGGATCGTGGCGGGTGAGGTCTCCGCTGATTTTCGTCCAGCTCTGCCCCTGGTTCGTCGTCTTCCAGACGTGCTGCGACGACGTGTAGAGCACCGTGGGATCGGCGGGAGAGAAGATGAGCGGCTGATTCCACGTCCAGCGTTCGACCAGCGCGCTCGACGGCTCCCCGGAGAACATGCGCGGATACGGGCTGACTTCCCGCTGCTCGCCGGTCTTGCGGTTCAGGCGCGTCAGGAACGTGCCGTTGTTACCGACGGCAAAGATGACGTCCACGTCCTTCGGGTCCGGTGCAATGGTGCCGTTCTCGGAGCCGCCGGCACCATACATCTGCGGTGCCCCTCCACCGCGGCCGCCGCCACCGCCACCGCCACGCCCGCCGCGTCCCTGGCCGCCGGCCCCACCCTCCGCAGGAGCGTTCGCACGGGATTGCGCGGCCGCGATCTGCGCACCGACCGGCGAGACGGCATCGCTCGCGAGGCAGACGGTACTGCCATCCTGCTGCGCGCCGCAGACGTGAAACGGAATGTGCTTCGTGGTGACGGCGTGGTAATACTGCGCGGTTGGGAAGTCCTGCGGCGACCACGCCTGCCCTTGGCCCTGGCCGCCCGATCCTCCTTCCATCGAGACCGCGCCGCCGCCATCGTTCCCGATGACCAGGTGCTTCGGATTGTCGGGATCGATCCAGAGATCATGATGATCGCCGTGCGTCCCCTGGCCGATGTTCGTGAGCGTCTTGCCGCCGTCAATGGAGCGGTATCCGCTGACGTTCAGCAGATACACCGTGTCCTTCGCGACCGGGTCAGCATGGACGTGCGTGTAGTAAAACGCACGCTGCCGGATATTCCGGTTGTCGTTCACCATCGTCCACGACGTCCCCGCATCGTCTGACACGAAGAGTCCGCCGTTCTGGTTTTCGATCAGCGCGTACACCCGGTTCGAATCTGCACCCGAGACCGAGACGCCGATGCGCCCCACCAGGCCCGATGGCAACCCCTTGCTTCGCGTGATCTCCGCCCACGTCTCTCCCCCGTCGGTGGACTTGAAGAGGCCGCTGCCGGGGCCGCCGCTCGACATCTGGTACTCCAGGCGATAGGCCTCCCACAGCGCGGCATACATCACGTTGGGATTGCGGTGGTCGATCGAGATATCGACGGCGCCGGTCTTCTCGTCGCGAAACAGCGTCTTCTTCCACGTCTTGCCGCCATCGGTGCTCTTGAAGACGCCGCGTTCGGCGCTCGACGCGCCGTACTTTCCGAACGACGCCACAAAGACGATGTTGGGATTGGTCGGGTGGATGCGAATCCGAGCGATCGCCTGGGACTCCGCGAAACCCACGTGACTCCACGTCTTGCCGGCATCGGACGACTTGTAAACGCCGTCCCCCGGCATGATGTTGCCGCGGATGCAGGACTCACCCATGCCGATGAAAACGATGTCGGGATTCGATTCCGACACGGCGACCGCGCCGACCGACGAACTGCGGATCTGGCCGTCGGTCACCGGCATCCAGTTCTCACCGGCGTCGGTCGTCTTCCACAGGCCACCGCCCACGGCGCCAAAGTAGGCCTCCCGTGGACGCCCCTTCACCCCGCTGACCGCGATCGAGCGGCCGCCACGATCGGGGCCGAGGCTGCGCCAACGCAGGAACGACGTGAGTGGCCGATCCGCTGCCGCTTGCGAACCTGGCGGCTGCTGTGCGGAAGACGTGAAAGTCGCTGCCGCCGCGATAGTCAGCGACAACAGAGTAAGCATGCGGGTGCGGATCATGTGCGGTCTCCGTGGAAATGGACGAGGGGATTCTATGCCACAGGGACCGTCAGATGGCGGAGCCGAGTTAGACTGGATGCATGCCTCTCTTCGAATACGTGTGCCGGGATTGCGAGAAGCCCTTCGAGGCGTTCGTCACCGCCGAGCGGAAGCCTTCGTGCCCGTCCTGCCGCGGCGAGAACCTTTCGAAGCTCTTGTCACGTCTCGGAATGGTGAGCGCGGGTTCCGCGCAACCCAGTTCGTGCGCGGCCCCCGCGCCGATGTGCGGCGCCCAGGGCGGCCGCTGCGGCTGTCACTGAGGCGTCGCTAGGGCTCTTCCTCCGGCGCGTTTTCTCCTTCACCCTCGGCTTCGCCTCGCACCTCTTCAGGCTCGCGCCCGAATGCGCCTGCGGTTTTACGTGAGCCGGGATGTTCGTTGAAGCCGTAGCGGCTGCTATCTAGTTTCTGTCCCAACGATCTGACACCCGCCTTGTTGGACGTCTGCCGTTCGCGTTCATCTGCCATCAGCGTCACCTCTTTGTTTGCCGTGACGTTCGCAAACAGAGTGCCGGGTCTAAAGACCCGGCCTACTTGCCCGGCAATCTTGCCGTGATGCCTGAGCCGTAGTAGCCTGCCCTTCCTATGTATTCACGCGAAGAGGTCAAGGCCATTACGGATAAGGTGCTGAACATGGCCTCGAAGGCCAGCGGCGCCGAGGTGGATTTCAGTGGCGGCGAGCGCTCGGCGACACGGTTTGCCAACTCGACGATCACCGCGAACATGGTCCAGTTCGATCGGCAGGTCAGCATTTCCGTTCGGCAGGGCAACAAGGTCGGCAATGCGAGCACGCGGCAGTTCGACGATGCCTCGCTGCAGCAGATGGTGACCGAGGCCCTGGCTGCGGCCGAGAAGGGACGCGAGAATGCGAATCTGGCGCCGCTGCTCGGATCACAACAGTATGTCCCGGTGGACGCCGCCTTGTCCGCGGGCGTGAATTTCGGTCCCGCCGAGCGCGCGCGTCTCGCCAAGCAGAGTATCGACGTGTCCGACAAGATGGGGACCGTCGGCTCCGGCTACATCCCCAAGAACCATCAGACGACCTGCACGGCGAACTCGAACGGGCTCTTTGCGTACTACCAGGTGGCGGAGACGAGCTTCATCCTGACGTGCCGGACGGCCGACGGCGCCGGATCGGGCTGGGCCGGCATCACGGGCGTCAAGGATCCGGGAATGATCGACGCCGTGGAGTTGACCCGCATCGCCTCAGACAAGGCGCTGAAGAGCCGCAAGGCCAAGGCACTCGAACCGGGACGCTACACGGTGATCCTCGAACCGCGGGCCAACGCGCGCTTCCTGTCATTGATGACGCAACTCTTCAACGCCCAGTCGGCGGAGAGCCCCTTTGGACGCACCTACTTCAGCGGCAAGGAACCAGGGACGTCCAAGGTAGGCGAGAAGGTCTTCAGCGAGCTCGTCACGTTGCGGAGCGATATCGGTAACCCGATCCTGCGTCAGAACCCGATCGCCGGCGATGGCACTCCGCTCGCGGACGTGACGTGGGTCGAAAAAGGCGTGCTCAAGAACCTCGCCTATAGCGGGGCCTACGCGACGCGCGTGAAGAAGCCGGTCACGCCGGCCAGCATCAACAACAGCCTCGTGATGGAAGGCACCGAGCAATCGATCGCCGACATCGTGAAGACGACCAAGCGCGGGCTGCTCATTACGTTCTTCTGGTACATCCGGGGCGTCGACAACCAGACGCTCCTCAACACGGGCATGACGCGCGATGGGCTGTTCCTGATCGAGAACGGCGAGATCGTCGGGCCCGTGCAGAACTTCCGGTGGAACATGTCGCCGATCGTCGGCTACAACAACGTCACCGCTGTCGGAAAACCGGGACCGATGCACACCGGGGAATCCTACGACGGCGGCGGCACGGCGCTGGTACCGCCGGTAAGAATCGAGGATTTCCTGATGACCTCGATCTCACCGGCGGTGTGACAATGCTGAATGCTGAATGTGGAATGCTGAAGTACAGCTCGAGCAATTGTCAGAGGCACTCAATGAAGCGAAGAGATTTCGTCAAGACCGTCGCGATGTCCGGCATGGCCATCGCTGCCAGCGATGCCATCGGCGATCTGCTCGCCCAGTCCCCCAAGGGACGCGTGCTCGAGTCCAAGTTCAAAGGACTCTCGGATGTGGCACTGACTGAAGCCAAGCGGCTCGGGTGCACGTACTCCGACATCCGATTCACGCGCCGCACGAATAGCGGTGTCAACGCGTCGGGCGGCAACCGTGACGCCGCGGAAGCGGAGTTCGCGGGTGGCGGTCGCGGCGGAGGCGGCGGACGTGGAGGCGGCGGCGGGCGTGGTGGCGGTGGACGCGGCGGCGGGGCGTTCGGCGGTGACAACGCCGGCGAGGGAGCTGGAAGCCGCGACGCGGCAGGATTTGGCGTCCGTGTGATTCACAGCGGTGTCTGGGGATTCGCCAGCAGTCCGATCGTTACCGAGGACGAGATTCGTCGCATCACCCGCCTGGCGAGCGAGGTCGCCAAGGCGAGCGCCATCGCGAAGAAGGTGGACGTGAAGCTCGCGCCTGTCCCGGCCTACACCGACTACTGGGTCACGGCGATGAAGAAAGACCCAGCCTCGGTGCCGCAAACTGACAAGCAGGCGCTGGTGCAGAAGGTCGTGGACCTCGCAGTGGCCAACAAGGAAGTCCTGACGGTCAACGCGTCGATAAACCTCGAACACGAGTGGAAGTATTTCGCTTCTTCGGAAGGCTCCTACATCGAGCAGGAGATCCATACGACCACGCCGTCCTTCAACGTCACCGCTCGCAAGAACGGGGAGACACGATCGAGGAATTACGTGGGCGTGCCAGGCACCGGCGGCTGGGAGATTGCCGAAGCGGCCGGGATGGTCGAGAACGCCGAGCGCATCGCCGCCGAAGCGGTTGAATACTGCACCGCGAAGCCGGTCGACATGGGCCTGAAGGACCTGATCCTCACCCCCTCGCACGCGATGCTCACGATCCACGAGATCGTCGCGCACGCCACCGAACTCGATCGCATCATGGGGTACGAAGCCAATTACGCCGGCACCAGCTTCGTGAAGGTCTCGGATCTCGGCAAGCTGAAATACGGCTCGAAGCTGTTCAACGTGACGGCCGATCGCACCATTCCCAACGGCGTCGCGACGATCGGGTACGACGACGACGGCGTCAAGACGCAGGAGTGGCCGATCGTCCGCGACGGGATCCTCGTGGGCCTGCAGACCAACCGCGAGTCGGCGCACTTCATCGGCGAGAAGGAGAGCCGCGGCTGCACGTCGGCGAACTCGTGGCGCGATTACCCGTTCCTGCGCATGCCGAACGTCCACGTCGACGCCGGGCCGAAGGGATCGCCGACGCCGGACGAAATGATCGCCGACACGAAGGACGGCGTGGTCATCGACGGGCGCGGCAGCTATTCGATCGACCAGCAGCGCTACAACGGCCAGTTCGGCGGCAACGCGTTCTGGGAGATCAAGAACGGCAAGAAGACCCGCATGGTCACCAACGTGACCTACAACGCCATCACCACCGACTTCTGGGGCAACCTCGACGCCATCTCGGGCAAGGAGCACTGGCAGATGTTCGGCACCGGCGGCGACGCCAAGGGCCAGCCGACCCAGACCAACAGCATCTCGCACGGTTCTCCGTGGCTGCGCATCCGGCGGATCATGGTGGGCGCCGCCTTCGCGTAGTTCGAATTACCCGGCTGCTTCGAGCAGTGGGGTAGCTTGCAGCGACTAGAAAACTAAGAACTTCGAACTATGAAGTAAGAACCCGGGTTCTAAAGTTCTAAGTTCTAAGTTCTAAGTTTTCTAGCCGCTCGGATTACCCCACTGGTCGAAGCATCCAGCTGACTCGAAGTGGGAAGTTGACAACGCGGAGGGAACGGAGCATCCTCTCCCATCGTCTAACGATGGGAGACGAGTTGTGGCGCTGACCAACGAACCGCCTGATCTATTGCCGGGCACCCTGGACATGCTTGGTGCTGCGGATCATCCTGCGCGAGCCGACGCATGGCTACGGCATCGCCGAGCGGCTTCGCCTCGTCTCCGAGGACGTCCTGATCGTCGGCGAAAGTTCGCTCTACCCCGCCCTGCAACGCCTCCTGCTCAATGGTTGGGTAAAAGCCGAGTGGGGCATCTCCGAAAACAACCGGCGCGCCCGCTATTACACGATCACGGCCGCCGGAAAGAAGCGCCTGAACGAGGAGCGCGAGGAATTCGACCGGCTCGTCATCGCGATCCACAAGGTGCTGGAGACCGCATGACATGCGGAAGCTGCTTCGCCGTCTCTACTACCTGATCCAACAGCGCCGCATCGATGCGGAGCTCGCCGAAGAGATCGAGACGCACCGCGCCATGCGGCAGCGGGACCTCGAGGCACGCGGCCTGGACGGCCGGACGGCATCGCTGGCCAGCCGGCGCGCCCTTGGCAATGGGACGCTCGCTCGCGAGGATGCCCGGGCGGTCTGGGTCCCGCCGTCGCTCGAGAGCCTCTGGCAGGACGCGCGATATGCCGTTCGTACCCTCTCGCGCCAGCCGCTCCACTCCGTCACGTCGTTGACGGTGCTCGTGCTCGCGATCGGCTTGAACACCAGCTTGTTCGCGACCTTCAAGGCCACGGCACTTACGCCCTGGCCGGCGCGTGAGGCGGACCGCGTCGTCCTCGTACGGGCCCTTGCCGACCGGCGCCAGATCGCCCCGTCGTGGGACGAGCATCGCCTCGTCAGGACTCAGGCCCGCTCGCTGGCCGGGGTTGCGGGGTTCGTGTACCGGTGCGGGTCAGCAACTGCGGGTACCCGGGCACAGCGAGCTTTGGCCGCAGTCGTATTTCGTGTCGGCCAACTTCATGGATGTCCTGGGCGCGCGGATGCACCTCGGCTCCGGTTTCGTCGCCGAAGACGACCAGCCAGGCGCCCGCCGGTCCCCGGTCATCGTGAGCTACTTCCTCTGGCGCCACGAGCTTGGTGGCGATCCCGCCATCGTGGGGCGTAACGTCACGGTAAAAGGAATCCCCTTCACCGTCGTCGGCGTGCTGGAAGAGCGAATCGATGGCCTCCACCGACCGGTGGGCCTGTGGCTGTCACTCTCGGCCCTGGCAACCAACGGACCGGTCATGTCGGGCGGAGTCGACGGACAGTCGGCGAACAGCTGCTGCATCGACATGGTCGCGCGGATTGCCGACGGCGCTGACGTCACGCAGGCACGGACCGAACTGCAGGTGCTGCACGAACAGTTCGCGGCAAGCACGCACCGGCGCGGCGGTCTCATCGAGGTCTATGGCACCTCACCGATCGCTGGCCCGAACGCCGATCTCGAGTTGTTTGGAATGGTCGCCACGGCCGTGGGCTTGATCCTGGTGACTGGCGTGTGCGAATGTCGGCAACCTGCAGCTGGCGCGAGGCCTGGCGCGCGTCGCGGAAGACTGAACTACAGCCATCCCTTCTGTCGCGCGAGCCGAGCAGCCTCGACCCGGTTCGCCGCGCCGAGTTTGCCGATCGCCTCCGAAAGGTAATTCCTGACGGTCCCCTCGGACAGCTTCAATTCCCGTGCGATCAGTTCGCCGCTCAGGCCCTGGTCCGCGAGTCGCAGGACTTGCCGCTCGCGGTCGGTGAGCGGATCCCCTTCGGTCCACGCTTCCGCAGCAAGCGTCGGGTCGATGGCCTTGCCTCCGGCCGCCACGCGGCGGATCGCATCGGCGAGCTGTTCCGACGGCGCATCTTTCAGGAGGTACCCCGACGCACCGGCATCGAGCGCGCGGCGGAGATACCCGGGACGCGCGAACGTCGTCAGGATGATCACGCGAGGGCCACGCCCATCGCGACGCAGTTCCTTGGTCACGTCGAGGCCGGTGAGGCCGGGCATCTCGATATCGGTGAGCACCACATCGGGATGGTGCAGGCGCGCCAGGTCGACGGCCTCGATGCCGGTGTGCGCCTGGCCAACCACTTCGATGTCGGTCTCGATCTCGAGTAGCGCCGCGAGCGCCCCGAGGATCATCGCCTGGTCCTCGGCGATCAGGACGCGGATCACGACGCCACCGCCGGCCGGCGCGATGACTGCCCTGCCGGTGCGGTGATCGTGAGCGTCGTGCCGCGCGTGCCGTCGCGTGCCACGGTGCCGCCGACTTCCGCGAGACGCACGCGCATCCCCGCGAGGCCGGCTCCTTCCGCTGGCGCTCCGCCCACGCCGTCGTCGTGGATCGTGAGGGTTACCGTGTGTCCCGCGCGCGTCGTCGACACGACACAGGACGTGGCATGGGCGTGCCGCAGCACGTTCGTCAGCGCCTCCCGCACCGCCAGCGCGACGGCGCGTTCGACCGGCGGGTCGATGTGCAGCGCCGCCACGTCCGCCTGAAGCCGCACACCGGCAGCCTCGAGCGCCGCACGCGCGCTGGCGAGCTCCTGCTCGACGCTCAGTGCGCGATACCCGTAGACGGCCCCTCGCACTTCATGGAGCGCCTGTCGCGAGATGCGCTCGACGTCTCGGATCTCGGCCGCGGCGCGCGCCGGATCGCGGTCCGCGAGCTTCGCCGCCAGCTCCGACTTGATCACGATCACCGAGAGGGTGTGACCGAGCAGGTCGTGCAGGTCGCGCGCGATTCGCTCGCGCTCGAGCGCCGCGGCCATCGCCTGCTCCGACTCCTTCGCCGCGATCAACGCCTTGTCTTTGCGGCGCACCTCGGCGAAATGGATGTTGGTGCCGCCGACCAGCAGCGAAAACACGACGCCCGGAATCCACGTCTGTGGCCCCAGCGGCACGAGCCACGCTTCGAGGCCGAGGATCGCCACGATCACCGCCAACCATCGAATCGCAACCGGCGGCCGCGCCGCCGTCCCGAGGAACGCCGCGCCGTAGATGAAGAAGACGCTGCCGCCAGGGTTCCGCGGGCTTGCCACGACACCGAGCGCGACGATCGCGAAGGCGATGGTGACCAGCGCGCGTCCACCCAACCAGAATCCTCTGAAGTAGAGGAGCAAGAAGACGATGAGGATGGCGCCGTCGATCACCCAGTCAACCGGGGTGTCGTTTACCGCCGCGGCGTACGCCACGTACAGCGACAGGTAGACCAGCCACGCAAAGGGGGTCCACCCGACGTCGTTGCTCGGCAGCAGGCGCAGGCGCATGATCGCGGCGATGTTAACGCAGCCTGACGTCGTCTATCGCGAGCCGGAAGGCGCCCGGCGTCGCGTTGGCCGAGAACAGGATGCCGCGGACGTCTGAGCCGTCCATGTTCGAGAACGCCTTCAACGGGATCGCGTGCTCCGCCCACTCGGGTCCGGCCGTGAACGGCTGCGACATCGGGATGTTGCCAAAGCGCGTGGCGAACATCATGACCACGTATTCCCGGCCGTCGCCTTTGGCGCGGAAGATCAGCTCCTTGAACTTCGAGAGGTCGACCGGCGTCATCGGCGGGCTCGCGGGGAAGAACATCGCACCGGCCCACGGGAAGGGCGCGCCAGCCTTGATCGCGCCGGTCACCTCGAGCGCGCCGTCGACGACGGCGAGTTTGGCCTCGCGAGGCGCCGCCCATCATGCTGTCGGTCGAGACCTGCCAGCCCATGCCAAATGCGGCAGAAGGCTGCCCGCTGCTGAAGTCGCTGATCTTGCCGTCCGTGATGGCTTTCGCGGCCTGCTCCTCGGTTGGGGCAGGCTGACGCTCCAGCCGCACCCCGCCTTTCCACACGTTCACGATGGCCCGCGTGGCGGTGATGTCGCGCGTGGGATCCCCCTCGACCAGAACGAGGTCGGCACGGGCGCCTTCGACAATGCGGCCGCGGTCACCGAGGTTGAACGCCGCTGCGGGGGCGGCGGTCGCCGCGCGCAGCGCCTGCGACGGCGTGAGTCCGGCTCTCACGAGCAGCTCCATCTCGCGGTGGATCGTCACGCCGTGACCGGTGCCAGGGTTCGGCGCGTCCGATCCGGCAAGCAGCGGCACGCCAGCGCCGTGCAGTTGCGCAACGGCTGCCACTGCGTGCTCCAGACGGACCTTGCTCCCCGGGCGCGATGGGAAGGCTCCCTTGAGGGCGGCTCGCTCCATCGGTGTCAGGAAGGGAGCAATCGAGGCGTGCTTCGCGACGTCGGCGCTGCCGGCCGTGCCGGCGACGCTTTCAATCACGCTCAGCGTGGGCACGACGAATGCTCCCGCCTTCTTCACGGAGGCGGCGAAGCCAGGCGACGGAGGCGCGTCGGCGAAGATGTGCACCAGTCCATTGGCCCCGGCCGCGATTGCAGCGTCGGCTGCCGCATGCGAGCCCACGTGAACGACGGCGAGCTTGCCCCGACGCTTGGCCGCCACAATCACCGCGTCCAGGACCTCGCGGCTGATGGCATTCAGGCTCAGGCCGTAGGCGCCTCCCTCCTCGTACACGACCTTGATGAAATCGGATCCCTCCGCGATGCGCGCGTCTACGAACGCCTGCGCATCGGCCGCGGAGGTGATCGTCGGAATCGGCAGGCCGAACTGCGTGCCATGACCCTTCGGCGCCGTGACGAGCGTGCCGGCGGAGACGATGTCTGCGCGGCCGGACGCCTTCCCCGCTCGTTGTTCTGCGCGCCACTGCGCCGCCTGGCCGTGATCGCTGAACATGTCGAGGCTCGTCGTCACCCCAAATACGAGCGCACGATCCAGCGCGTCGCCAAAGCTGTGCGTGTGCGAGTCGATGAAGCCGGGCAGTAGCGTGCGCCCGGCCCCGTCGATCGTCGGTGTGCCCGGCGGCGGAGCAACGCCCGCTCCAACCGAGGCAATCTTTCCATCGCGAACGAGGACGGTGGCGCGCTCAATGGTTTTCTCACCGTCGAAAACGCGCACGTTGGTTACGGCGAACGACGGCACCGCCGCCGCCTGCGCAGGCCGCTGTTGCGCCGCGACCGCCCGTGGCCTGGCGCCCCAGGCACCAACGGCAACGCAGATCGCCCCAATCCCAATCAGCAGCATCGACCGTTTCATCTCATTCTCCATTCCAACGTTCAGTCATTCAGCATTCAGCATTCAGCATTCAGCATTGCCCTATCCCCACGTCCGGTCCTCGTCGCGGCGATAGCCGATCAGCGCCACACCGAGGCCTATCAGCGCGAAGCCGGCGAGGGCGAGCACGTGCGCCCAGGCTGCGCCACCGCGGCCGGCGCCGACCGCGGCGAGCGCGAGCTGGGCCAGGTGGTATGGGGGCAGCCACGGCGCCGCGGTCTTGATCGCCCCTGGCAGCATTTCGATCGGGATCCAGAGGCCGGAGGCGAATGACAGCGGGAGGTACGCGAGGTTGACGATCGCCGGCGAGGAGTTCGGCCCTGCAAAGTAGCCGAGAGCAAGGCCGATGGCGCAGAACGGGACGGCGCCGAGCAGCAGCGTGGCGGCCAGGCGGAGCCATGCGTGCGCGGGCAGTCGCACGCCCGCAAACATTACCCCCGTCAGCGACAGCAGGAAGACGATGATCGCCGCAAACGCGGTCGCCATGGCGAGCTTGGCCACGAAGTACGCGAGCGGGGGCATTGGCGTCGCGCGCTTCAGCGTCATCCAGCCCTGGCCACGTTCCACCGCCACGCCGACGCCGAAACCGAACAGCGCGGAGCCAATCACGCCAAACGCGCCGTAGGTCGCCAGCATGTACGTCGCAACGGTAGTCGATCCCGCGGCGCGTGCGCCGCCGAACATCACGCCGAAGAGGAGGTAGAACATCACCGGGAAGGTAATGGCCGGCAGCGCATACGCGGGCATGCGGAGGTGCTTCAGGAACTCGTACTTCGCTTCGAGCGCGTAGCAGCGCACGGGCGACCAGGCGGCGGACGTCATCGGACACCTCCCGCCGACGCGGACGTGAGCGTCAGGAACGCTTCTTCGAGCCCCGCGCCGGTGATCTCGAGTCCGGCCAGCGTGGCATCGGCGATCAGCAGCTCGCGCGAAACCTGCTCGGCGACGCTGGTGAAAATCTCGGTGGCGGTTCCATCCCGGCGCACGGATTGGACGCCAGGCAGCCGCTCGATGTGCGTCATTGGCAGCGACGTTACACATCGGATGCGGCGTGCCGCGGCGAGGGTCTTCAGTTCCGTGGGAGACGCATCAGCGCCCACTCGGCCCTGCTGCAGCACGATCACGCGATCCGCGAGCGCATCGGCTTCTTCGAGGTAGTGCGTGGTGAGCAGGATGCCGGTGCCGCGCTCCGACAGCCGTCGCACCTCTTGCCAGAACGCGCGGCGCGCCGCCACGTCCAGACCGACCGTGGGCTCGTCGAGGAACAGCAACTCGGGATTGCCGCAGATCGCGAGCGCAAACTGCACTCGCTGCTGCTGGCCGCCCGACAACTCGCCATACTTCCGATCCGCCAGCGTCGCCAAGCCGGCCGCCGCCAGGGCTGCGTCGAGCGGCATCGGCGCCGCGTAGTAGCTGCGAAACAGGTCGATGTGCTCGCGGACGCGAAGCGTCTCTGGAACCTTCGCGATCTGCAGCATTACACCCACGCGCCGCCGGGCCGCCGGGTCGGTGGGATCACCACCGAATAACCGGGCGACGCCGCTGGTCGGGCGCGACAGGCCCAGCATCAACCGGACCGCCGTCGTCTTGCCGGCGCCGTTGGGCCCGAGCAGCGCCGTCACCGTGCCTGGCTCGATGGAGAGGGTCAAGGCGTCGACGGCCGTAATGGCGCCGTAGCGCTTGGTCACGCCGCACAGTTCGGCGGCGGGCGTGTTCGTGTCCTTCATGCACGCAACTATCTGCGTGCGGCGAGTCAGCCGGTAGTGTTGGAGGTCATCCGGCTCTCATGACATTTGTCAGTTATTTGGCGCGCCCCACGTCAACCTTCACCTCGGCCGTCTGCCCTTGGAACTCGAGGATCATGGGGCCCTGCAGGCGGTCCTTGACGAGCGTCAGCGTGCACTTGCGCAAGGGGCCGTCTGGCTGCTGGACCTGGAAGGTGACCTTGGTGCCGTCGACGGCCCCTTTTTCAATCGGCCACTGCCGTTCCGGGGTGGGCCCGGCGGTGCCGGTGAGCGCTTCGCCCTTCTGGGTCAGGTCGAAGATGAACTCGATTGACTGGGTTCGCCCGTCGGGCGCGGTCCGGGTCAGCGTGCCGGTCCACTTGCCCGTCACGTTCGTTTTTTGCGCCTGGACCGGTGCGATGGTCACCAGGAGAATCGCGAGTGCGGCGAGAGTTTTCATGATCATTTGGCATACGGTTTTCGGGAGAAAAGGTTCAGACGAGGCGTGACAAGGCAATGCCGACCGCGACCGTTACGTTCAGCGAGTCTACGGTTTCGGCGATCGGAATGCGGACGTGGATGTCAGCGACCGCCAGTGCTGCTTCACTCAGGCCCGGGCCTTCGGCGCCCGCGAGCAGAACCCAGCGTGGCGAAATGTCATGCACCACGTCGTCCAGCTGGCGCGCGTCAGCGCGCGGCGTCAGGGCGATGACGCGGAAGCCGTCGCGCTTGAGTGAATCAAGACCTTCTGGCCAGGGCTCCAGCCTCGCGAATGGAATCTGCAGCGCGGTGCCCATCGAGGTTCGGATGGCTTTTCGGTAGAGAGGATCGCCTGACGCGGGATCGAGCAGGACGGCGTCTACGCCGAACGCGGCGGCAGCTCGGAAGATGCCGCCGATGTTGTCGGGGTTGCCGATCCCTTCGAGGGCCACGAGGCGTGCGGGGTGGGCGCCCCTGAAGGGGCTTACTACATCGGCGGGGGCTGGGCGCCGGGCGAGGGCCAGGCAGCCGCGGTGGAAGTTGAAGCCGGTGATCGAATTGAGGAGCGGCTGCTCCGCGACGTAGGCGGGCACCCCTGCCGGCAGGATGTCCTGCAGCGCCGCCAACGCGGCCGGCGTCACGAGCAACGAGTCCACCTCGAAGCGCCGCGACTCGAACAGTCGTCGGACGACGAGCCGGCTCTCGGCGACGAAAAGACCGTGCTCCCTAAGCCACGCGGGATCGCCGACGCGCGCGTAGGTGGCGATGCGCGGGTCGTCGAGCCGGTCGATCGGCTGGATCACTCGTCGTCGCGGGTGACGGAGCGGCGGCTGCGGTGCTGGTCGAGGACGTGCTGGCCGAGGCGCTTGCTCATGAAGACCTTCGAATCGCCGTTGTCGATCGGGTGCTGGACGTAGCGGATGATGTCGAAGCCGAGCCCCGCGAGGGTGCTGCGCATCTCGTAGAAACGATTCTTCGTCTTGGCGATGATCTCGTCGAACCCGTTGTCCATCGCCCAGACTTCCTGCTCCTCGGTGAGCGCGCGGAAGTGCCCCTGGCCGCGCCAGTCGGTGCGGGTGCCGCCGATCCATTGATAGAGAATGCGGCGCCCGTCGAAGCGGACGACGTCCTCGAGCTGCGTGACGAGATCGGCGAGCTTGGGGTCGGTCTCGTTCGTGCGCAGTTCGTGCGCGACCTTGAACGACACGGGGGCGATCATGCCGGGATCCGACGTCAGCGGCGCTTCCGCGATCAGGATCTGGTGATCGCGGTTCTGCAGGCGCTGCTCGACCTCCATGGCGGTTTTCTTCCGCGGGAAGTCGAGGAAGTACTCCTCGATGTACTGGATCTCGAGGGCTCCCTGCTGCAGGCTGTACTGACGAAGCTGATATTCGTTCACGAAACTTCGAGTATATCGCGGCTGCTTACGGTCGGTAAACGCGCTTCGCCTGGGCCTTGATGTCGGCCTCGGCGTACAGCGCAGGTCGCAGGCGGTGGGCCGCGAAGAGCGGCAGTTGGTCGCTGCTGTGCGGCGAATCCTGCTTCGTCGTCTGTCCGTACGCGAGCACCGACCACGCCGTGCCTGGCTTCGAAAAATCCACGAGCAGGATCCAGCCATCTCCGAACCCGACCGGGGACGGTCGGCCGGGGATATGTCCCGCGACCAGCTGCCGGCCTTGCCCCTGTCCTCCGACGAACGTCATCACACGATACGCGCCGAGCGTCCCGGACGCTCCGTCGGCAGGTATATCCAGGTTCGACGCACGGAAGCGGTGGACGTCCCCCCAGGCGACGCTTTCGGATCCGTGCTGCTCGCGAACGGCGCGCACGGCGGCGGCCAGCTGGGTGACAGCCGCGACACGGTCGGCGATGCCGCGCGGAGTCGTGGTCGGATTGGCCTCATCCCAGGGCACGGCGTACGGGGGGCGCACCGCGCCCGAGTACAGGTCCCAGAAACGCTGGAACAGCACCGCGCCGCGGCTGCCTGCCGCCACGGTGTTGTCCCAGGCGTCGAGCACGTCGGCCCCGGCCCGCGCGTCGGCAGAAGCATCCGCGCTCTCGCGCACCGCCGCGACGACGTCGGTCTTCACGCGTTCGGCAAGCAGCAGCCGGGTCGAGTGCTTCAGGCGAATCACGTCTTCGACCGAGAAGGTCCGCTGTTTCTCGAGCATGTCGAGCGCGAGTTGCGGCCGCAGCGCCAGCGGACCACGCTCGAAATGCGCGGGGTACGGCGACATGTCGATGGGGTCGCTCGCCGACACGAAACGCGGCGGGTTGTTGGCGTTCTGGATGTAACCACCCGGAGGATTCAATGCCCTGGGGTAGTCGTCCACCTCGTGTAGCCGGCCCCAGAGGTCGGCGGACGTTGACGCCTCTACGTCAAGCCGATAGTCCACCCCGTCCTTCCGCACCGGCACGCGGCCGTTCCAGACGTACAGAATGTTGTTGTCGGCATCCGCGTAGGTGAAGTTCGAGGTCGGCACGAAGTTCTGTCGCAGCGCGGCGAGCCACTCCTTGAGCGTGCGCGCCTTGCTGAGCACGTAGAAACCGCCGTAGTACTCGAGCGCATCCAGGCGTGTGGACTTCACGACGAACGCCCGGTCGACGGAACGATGGATGACGACTCCGATGTGCGAGGACCAGAACGTCCGGCTCTCGCTGCGCATGGTGCCGTCACTGTTGCGCACGGGGATGGTGACATCACGGCGCCGGAGCGGCAGCGATTCCCCGTCGAACAGGTAGTGATCGGGCTTTTGCGGATCGAGCTTCAGCGTGAACACATCGTCCAGGTCGGGCGCGTTGTTGGTGGTGACAAACGCGAGGCGATCGTTGAAGCCGGCGCGCAGGACCGGAACACCGGGCAGCGTAGAGCCGTAGAAGTCGATCTTCCCAGGCACACGCACGTGCGCTTCCCAGTAAAGAGACGACCACTGCAAGTGAGGATTGCCGAGCAGGATCGGCTTGCCGGTCGTCGTCCTCGAGCCAGAGATCGCCAGCGCGTTCGACCCGGGCGCGTCCGTCCATTCGTCGCCATCCGAGGGATCTGTGGGCGAGACTCTCGTACTTTTCTCGCAGACGGCGCACCAGGGCCGCGCCCGCCAGCGACTCGGCGGCGTTGCCTCGGGTCGTGGCCAACACATCCGCGGCGGTGATCACCGGCATCCAGGCCGGCAACTCGGCGCGGTGCTGGGAAACGTAGCGATTGACGCCGGCGGCGTAGCCGCTGATGACCCGGCGGTACAGAGGCGTGATCCGGTCGAGACCCCGGCGCGCTTCTTCGGCGTTGTCGAACTGCGCCATCGCGACATCGTTGACGAGACCCGCCTCCCCGAAGTGTCTCGCCAATTCACCGCGCCCAGCCAGGTATCGACGGCCGATCTCCTCTGCATGGTCCTCGGCCTGCGCGTAGCCGAACCCGAAGGCTGCCGCTTCCTCGGTATCCGCAAGGATGTGAGGAATGCCGTAGGCATCGCGCCGGATGGTGACGCGCTGGGCGAGATCGTCTGGGTCGGGAAACTCCGGAGCCTTGGGGCCGCAGGCCATCGCGGCCGCGATGATGAGAAGAAGCCACCGGCGCCGATTCATGGCGGAAGTCTAGCCCAGTAGGCGAATCAGCAAGGGTTGCCGCTTCAGTAAAATGTCGGCATGAGCCTGCCAGCCGACCTTCAGATCAATCGTGGACCAGATCAGCGCGGTCGAGCGGCGCGCGGATGAAATCGCAGGGCCGCTGACCGACGAGCAGTTCCTATGGCAGCCGGAGGGCGGCCGCCGCTGGAGCGTGGCGCAGTGCCTCGATCATCTGGCGGCGGGAGCCGAGTTGTACGTGAAGTCTCTGACCCCTGTCATCGCCGAGGCGAAGCGGCGCGGCGTGCCGCGCCGCGGACCGGCGAAGCCGGGCTTCTTCGGGCAGAAGTTCGTCAACTCGCTCGAGCCGCCGGTGAAGATGCGCGGCAAGGCGCCGAACAAGATCCTGCCCCGGCCGAAGCGCACGCGTGACGAGATCATGCACGCCTTCCGAGAAGCGCACGCCGCCTTCCGCCACCTGGTCGCCGAATGCGCCGACCTCGATACCAACGCGGTGACCTTCTCGAATCCGTTGATCACGTTCGTCAGGATGCGCGTTTCTACGGCGCTCAACGTGATCCCAGCCCACGCGCGGCGGCACTTGTTGCAGGCCGAACACGTTGTCGCATCACTTCGCTCGGCTCCCTGACAACTCCAAACTCCGCAACTCCAAACTCCAAAGTTTGTGGAGGCGGCTCGCGCTGCGCGCTCGCCGCGTCTTTAGTGCCATGCTCAACGAGAGGGGTCTCCGGGTGACCAGTCGCCTCGGCCGAGCAGAAACACTAAAGATGCGCCGGCCGCGCCAGCGGACGGCGCCACCCTAAATTTGGAGTTTGGAGTTTGAGATTTGGGGTTGACACACGACAGTCCATTCGTGATATATCAGACTTCGTTATAACGGAGTCTGACATGAGCAGAGACATCGACGGCGAAGTTGAGGGGCTGCTGCCCCTGGCGCCCGCCTTCCTTCACATCCTCATCGCCCTCGGCGAAGGGGAGCGGCACGGCTACAGCATCATGCAGGATGTCGCCGATCGCACGGGCGGTAAGGTCCGCATGAGTCCGGGCACGCTCTACGGCTCGATCAAGCGGATGCTCGAAGAGGGGCTCATCGAGGAGCTGACGACGGGTGCCGCCGGTGCCGATGAGCGGCGGCGCTTCTATCGCCTGACGCGTTTCGGGCGGCGCGTCGCGGCGGCCGAGGCCGAGCGGCTTTCGTCGCTGCTCGCCCAGGCGCGCAACTCCGGGCTCGTGCCGAAACGGTCCTAGTCATGGCGCGCCCCACCATCGCCGAACGGCTCTATCGGTTGTTGCTGCGCTTCTACCCGGGAGAGTTCCGCGACGACTACGAGCGCGAGATGATGCTCGCCTTCCGCGAGCGACTCTCGCACGATCGCGGCGTCGGCCTGGGAGCCGTCCTGCGGCTCTGGCTCCAACTGCTCGCCGACTCCATCGTCCGAGCGCCACGGGAGCACTTCGACGTGCTCCGGCAGGACGTCAAGTACGCCTTCCGCTCGCTGCGCCGCGCTCGGGCCTTCACGATCACGGCCGTCGCGACCCTGGCGCTGGGGGTCGGCGCCAATACCGCGATCTTCAGCGTGGTGCATGCCGTCGCGCTCAGACCCCTCCCCTACGAGGCGTCCGATCGCCTGATTCGCATCTGGGAGCGGCACGCCGAACTGGCACCCGAGGGGTTCGCCGTGTCGCTGCCGAACTACGCGTCGTGGCGCGAGCGCGCGCAGTCGATGGAGGTCGTTGGATGGCGCGGCGGCAGCGTGACGCTGCGCGGCAAGGGAGATCCGGTGCGCGTGCCGTCGGTGACGATCGCGCCGGATTACTTCCGTGTCCTGGCGGTGAAGCCCATCATCGGTCGCGTGCTGGTGCCTGAAGACGAGAAGCCCTCGGCGGGGAACGTGGCCGTGATTCGAGATTCCTTGTGGCGCAGCTACTTCGGCGAGGACCCGGGGGTCATCGGCACCGCGGTCACGATCGGCCCTCAGTCGCACACCATTGTGGGCGTCATCGCGGAAGACAGCGTGCCGATGACCGCCGAGTTCTACATGCCGCTTCGCTTCAACCCGGCAGGGGAAGATCGCTCGAACAAGATCGCCGGCGTGCTCGCTCGCATCAAGCCCGGATTCACCGTTGCGCAGGCGACCCAGGAAATGGAGAGCATTGCGCGCCAACTCGAGGCGGAATTCCCCGCCTCGAACAAGGGCTGGGGAGTGGATATCGACACGGTCTACGAGTGGCTCATTCCTGAAGACACTCGCCGTGCCCTGTTCGTGCTGCTCGGCGCCGTCGGCTGCGTTCTGCTCATCGCCTGCGCGAACGTGGCGAACTTGATGCTGGCGCGCGCCGCGGCGCGCAAGCGGGAAATCGCGGTGCGGCTCGCCATCGGAGCGGCGCGAAGGCGCGTGATCCGGCAGGTGCTGACCGAGGGGATGGTGCTGGCGCTGCTCGGCGGCGGCGCCGGGATCCTGATCGCCTACTGGAGCGTGCCGGTGATGCGGGAGTGGCTCCCCGACACGCTGCCGCGCGCGGACGAGGCGTCCGTGAACCTGACGGTGCTACTGATTTCGTTCGGCGTCTGCGCGTTGACGGGCATCGTCTTCGCCGCCCTTCCGGCGTTCGCAAGCTCACGCAACGATGTCGTCGGCACCCTCAAGGAGGGCGCCCGCGGCAGTTCGGCCGGCGGAGCGCTCTCCCGCCAAGTACTGGCGGTCGCGCAGGTCGCGCTCGCGACGGTCCTTCTCGTCGGTGCCGGATTGTTCGTGCAGAGCCTGCAGCGGCTGCAGCGAGTTCCCCTCGGATTCGATGCCACCAATCTCACGACCGGAATGATGGGTGTGCAGGGGGATCGTTTCCGTGAGCCGGGGTCCGCGTGGACGGGCTTCTACAAACAGCTCCTCGAACGCCTCGCGTCGGCGCCCGGTGTCGAGGGCGTTGCGATGTCGAGCGGTGCCCCATTTGGCGGAGGGAATACGGGCATGCCGATCACCGCCGTCGGCCAGACACAGCTCGGCACTTCGCCCCTGCAGTCGGATTGGCGCATGATCAGCCCCGAGTACTTCCGCACGATGCGCATCCCGCTGCTGCGCGGCCGCTACTTCTCGAACAACGGCGCCGACGACGACAAGGGGCTGATCGTGAGCGCCACGATGGCGCGCCGAATCTGGGGAGATGCCGATGCGGTGGGACGACAAATCACAGCCGGAGGCAACGGCACGTTTACCGTCCTCGGCGTGGTCGGCGACGTGCGCAACCTGGACCTCGCGCTCTCTCCAGCGCCAACCATGTACCTCCCGGCAACGCGATACGTCTGGCCGACGATGACCATCATCGTTCGCGGCGACGAGCGGGCCCAGGCGGCCAACCTGCTGCGAACCGCGGTCCGCGAGCAAGACCCACAACTCGCGGTTTTCAGCATCCGCAAGATGAACGATCTGGTTTATCAGAGCGCTTCACAGCCGCGGCTGAACGCCTCGCTGGTTGCGCTGTTCGCGCTGTTGGCCGCCCTGCTGGCGGCCATCGGCATCTACGGCGTGCTCGCCTATCTGGTGTCGCAGCGCACGCAGGAAATCGGGATTCGGATGGCGCTCGGCGCCGGGCGATCGACCGTGCAGCGCCTCGTGTTCTCGCGCGGCATGCGGCTCGCGGCCCTCGGTCTCGTCGCCGGCATCATTGGCTCCGTCGTCGTCGCACGCTGGGTGGGAAGACTGTTGTTCGAGGTCAGCGCGCGCGACCCATGGACGATCGCCGCTGCCGTTGGCGCGGTCGCCATCGTGACCGTCGTGGCCAGTTATCTCCCGGCGCGGCGAGCCGCGCGCGTCGATCCGCTTATCGCGCTGCGGGCGGAGTGATTACCGGGCCGCGGGTTCCTCGGCGCCCGGTCTTCGCCACGCCGGGTTGATCCGCGCGTAGAGCCACTGGTCCTTCGGCTCGCCGAACTTCACCGAGCTGGATCGCAGCAGCGCCTCGCGTTCGTAACCCGCCTTCTCCAGCACACGCGTCGAGGCGGGGTTGTCGGTGAAAGGCAAGGCATAGAGCCGCAGGAAGTTCATCGCGGCGAACGCGTGGTCGGTCACCAGCGTCAGCGCTTCGGTCGCGATGCCGCGCCCCCAGAACGCCTCCCCCAACCAGTATCCGATCTCGGCGGAGTATCGCTCGACGTCGTGGCCGGGAACATACCCAACGGCGCCCACCGCCGCCCCGTCTACCTCGATCGCGAGGTTCGAGGGATCCTCGGCGGCCGCCACGTGCTTGAGGAAGAACTTCGCATCCGCCTTCGTGTAGGGATGCGGAAAACGATCGCGCAGGTTTTTCGCCACGTTCAGGTTGTTGGCGTGTTCCACCAGCGACGCCGCATCCGTCCTGCGCCACGGTCGAACGCAACAGCGTGTGCCTGTCAGCTCGAGCATCGACCTTAGAAGAGGGCGCGACCGTGACGACGCAGCCAGCGCTCCGCTTCGCGGAACTCGGGACACGCCCGTTCCACGAGTCTCCAGAAGCGTGGGGCGTGGTTCTGCTGCTGCAAGTGCATCAGCTCGTGGATCAGCACGTAATCGGCGACCCAGGCCGGCATCTGGACCAGCCTGAAGTTCAGCGAGATCGCGCCTTTGCGCGAGCAGGATCCCCAGCGGGATCGCTGGTTGCGGATGGACACCCGGGACACCGTCAGGCCGTGCTGTGCGGCAAGCTCGTGAATCCGGGGAATGAGCGTCGCGGCGGCGAGCGCCCGAAGGTCCGCTTCGCGCTCAGGGGGCACGTTGGCCCGCTGCTCGCGGACGCGCTCCCGTTCGGTCGCCACCCAGCCCAGATGTCTGGAGAGGAACGCGATGGCTTCGGCGCGCGAGCCGCCGCGCGGGATGGTCACGCGCAGCGTGCCGTCAGGCCGCACGCGCAGGATGTAGCGTCGCGCGCGCCGCGTGCGCACGAATTCGACGCGGTCTTCAGGAAGTGATGGCGCTGGAGGCTGCGCCTCCGGCGATGCCACGAATGGGAACTGGAGCTGCACCCGCGCCGATATTAACCCCTAATCGTTGCGCAGCGCGACGATCGGATCGACGGCCATCGCGCGCCGCGCCGGGATGTAAGAGGCCATCACCGCGACCAGCGAGAGAAACACTGCCACACCTGCGAAGCTGATCGGGTCGGTGGGCGTCACGTTGAACAGCAACGTGCGAATGACTGGCGTAATGGCGGCCGCGCCCAGAAGACCACCCACCACTCCGAATGCCGACAGCTTGACCCCCTGGCCGACGATGAGCTTCATCACATCGCGGCGCTCGGCGCCGAGCGCCATGCGGACGCCGATCTCCTGCACGCGCTGGGAGACGGAGTAGGACAGCACGCCGTAGACACCGATCGACGCCAGCACCAGCGCAATGAAGCCGAAGGTCGAGAACATCGAACCAAACAGCCGGTACTGCCAGAAGCTCAACTGCCGCAGTTCCTCCATCGTACTCACGTCGAAGACGGGGAGAAGCGGGTCCGACAACCGGATCTGCTCGCGCGCGGCAGGCGTGATCTGGATCGGGTCGCCCGCGACCCGGATGGTGATGCCCGTGTTGAGGGTCTCCTGATACGGGTAGGGCACGTACGCCGAAGGCCCCGGCCCTTCGCTGCTGTCCCCCTGGAAGTGACGGAAGTCGGAGATGACGCCGATGACCGTGAACCACTCCTGCTTCGCATCGCCGACCAACTGGAAGCGACGGCCGATGGGATCGGTATCGGGCCACATGACCTGGGCCATGCGCTGGTTGATCTGCGCGAGCGACGAACGGCTCGATCCCTCCGCGTCGGTGAAGTTGCGGCCTCTCACGAGCTCGAGGCCGAGCGTTTGCCGGATGTGGGGAGTCACCCCGGTGAAGCTGATTCCAGGTTCCTTCCCGCGTTCGACAGCGCGACCTTCCACGATCACGCGGCCACCACCGCCACCCCCGCCCATCGGCACGAAGTTCGAGGCGAATGCGGCCTGCACGCCGGGCAACCCTTCGACGCGTCGCACGATGTCGTCGACACGCCGCGCCTTGGTCCCAGCCGGTTCGTATGCTGTGCCCGGCAATGCAAACCGCATGGTCATGAGAGGCGCGGTATCGAACCCGACCTGCGAGGTCTGGAGATTGAGGAAGCTGCGTACGAAGAGCGAGGCGCCTACGAGCAATACGAGCGAGAGCGCGATCTCCACAACGACCAGGCCGTTCCGAATGTAGGCGCGAGAGCCACCAGCGTTCCCGCGCCCGCCTTCCTTCAGAGTGCTCTGCAGGTTGCTGCGCACCGCCTGGAGCGCCGGAACCAGGCCGAAGACGACACCGGTCGCCATGGCGACGACCACCGTATAGGCGAGCGACCGCGCGTCAAGGCTCCAGGTGATGAAGTAGGGGATCTGGTCGGGCGGCATAGCGCTGTCGAGGAGCGTGATGCCAATGTAGGCGATCCCGGCGCCGAGTGGCGCGCTGAGCAGCCCGATCAGCACCGACTCCGTCAGCAGTTGCCGGACGATGCGCCAGCGGCCGGCGCCGAGGGCGGCGCGGACGGCAATCTCGCGCTGCCGGGAGGTGGCGCGCGCGAGCAGCAGGTTGGCCACGTTGGAGCACGCGATCAGTAGCACCAGCGTGGCCGCGCCCATCATCGTCAGGATGATCAGCTTCACGTCGTCGGGCAACATCCACGTGCTGAGATCCCGCGTAATGACGCCCCAGTTCTCGTTCTCGGCGGGGTAGGAGGCGGCGAGCCGCGTGGCGAGCGCTTGCAGATCGGCGTCGGCCTGCTGGATCGTGACCTCCGGCTTCAGCCTCGCGAAGACTTGCACGCCGCGCTGATTGCGCGGTGCCGTCTCCAGGTAGGCCGTGATCGGCACCCACAGCTTCGAGGTCTCCGGGAACATGAACTGCGGCTGCATGACGCCGATGACCGTGTGTGGGCGGCCGTTGATGTTGATGGCGCGGCCGATGATGCCGCGGTCCCTTTGATAGCGACGGTCCCAGATGTCGTAGCCCAGTAGCACCACCGGCTCCGCGCCTGGCTTGTCGTCGTCCGCGTTGAAGTTGCGCCCTTCGATGGGCGGCGTGCCGAGCAAGTGGAACAGCGTCCAGCTCACCGGGGATCCGAGGAACCGTTCTGGATCGCTGGTGCCATCCGCGATCGTCAGGCTGCGCTCCGTGAAGGCCGCCATCGTCTGGATCGTGGACGACGAATCGCGGAGGTCCTTGAAATCCGCGTAGGACAGACCTCCGCGGGTGATGCCTTCTTTCTTGTTCGTGCTGCTGATGACGAAGATCTGGTCGGCGTCCGGGTAGGGATACGGCTGCAGGATGACGCCGTCGACGACGCTGAAGATCGTGGAGTTGACCCCAATCCCCAGCGCCAAGCAGGCCACGGCAATGGCCGTGAACCCGCGATTCTTGAGCAGCGAGCGCACGGCGTAGCGAACGTCCTGCATCAGCATGGTGGGTTAGACGGCTGGGGTGGGAAGGGGGTTCAACCGGTTGTAGGCCGGGTCTTTCTTGTCCGCCGTAGCTTTAGCGGAGGCGGAAGACCCGGCTTACCGGCCTGCTCAGTAAATCCGGAACAACGGCCGCCCTGCCGGCATGCCAGGCCAGGGGATCGACGCGAAGATGGCGATCAGCGCGAGGGTGAAGAAGATCAGCACCGTGCGGTGGCGCCTGGCGTCCCCGGAGGCCTTGCGGATCCTCACGGCGCCGATGTGCGCGAGCGCGAGCGCGACGATCATGCCGAAGAGGTGTTCCACGACGAAAAAGCGCAGCGCCGACACCTTCATGGCCGCTCCTATGTCGCTCATCGCCTGCCGCGTGAACGGGCTGAGCACGAGATAGAGGAGCAGGCCGAGCAGGAACTGCACGTCGAGAGAAATGACAAAGATGCGCGACGCCCGCGCGTCGGCGGGCGTCCACGGCCGCTGGCCGGCCATGGCGGACCGCAGCAAGCTCCACAGGCAGGTGGCGATCACCACCCAACGCATCCACGAGTGAACGTTCAGGACGAATCCGTACATCGGTTCCTATACCTTTTTCTTCAGCAGCGCGAGGATCTCTCGCAGCGTGGACTTCCCTGCGTCCTCGGTGTACCACGCGTCCATTTTCTCGTGGAGCGGGTCGGAATCCATCGTCGCCTTGTTGTCGATGAAGAATTTCTGCAGTTCCGACGGACGCTCGACCCATCCGCCAAGCGAGCGGTTCATCTCATCGAGTACGGCCACCGTCGGGGTCGCGATCCTGCCGTCGGGGGTCAGGTTGTCGGACTGAATCCGGCCGCCGTCCCTGGGGCCGATGACCCGCAGTTCCAGTCGCTCCGGCACCGCGGCCGCGAGCTTGGCCATGTAAGGGATCGCCCAGGCTGAATCGCTGCACCGGTCCTGCGCGACGGCGAGAATCCGACGCTTGGCCGGCAGCGCCCGCACTTCGTTCAGCAGGTCAGCATCAATCGCGGCATTCGCAAACCGGGATTTCCAGGCCTGCTCGCGCGCCTTGACCGTCCGCAAAAATTGATCGAAGGGAGTAGCCTTGTCCCAGAGCGCCGAATAGTCGGCCTGGCCAGCCATCACCGTTGGTCCAAGGACGAGCGCCGCAATCAGCGTGAAATTCAATCGCCGCATGGTGCAAGTATGCCCTTTTTCGGAGGGGAACTTCCCGGGGACGGCGGTGTCAGGGTACTCCATGCTCGAAGCCCGAGGCCTCTCGAAGTTCTATGCGGGTATCCCTGCGGTCAAGGACGTCAGCTTCACCGTGAGGCGGGGGGAGGTCCTCGGTCTGCTCGGGCCCAATGGCTCCGGTAAGTCCACCACGGTATCGATGCTCACCGGGTTGATCGATCCCACGGTCGGGCAGGTGCTGCTCGACGGGGAGAGCATCAGCATCGCCCCGCTCGAGTATCGCGCCAAGCTCGGCTACGTTCCGGAAGAGGCCTACCTCTATACCTACCTGACCGGCCCGGAATACCTGGAGTTGATCGGTCAGCTGCGCGGCGTGAAGCAACGTGCGCTCGAGGAGAAGATCGCCTGCTTCATGCGCATCTTCGGACTTGAAGACGACCGCTACGCGCAGATGTCGGCCTACTCGAAAGGCATGCGGCAGAAGATCCTGATCTCGGCGGCTTTGCTGCACGACCCCGAGATCGTCGTCCTCGACGAGCCGGGATCGGGGCTGGACGTCACGTCGCTGCTGGTGCTTCGCACGCTCGTGCAAGAACTCGCCGCGGCCGGCAAGATCGTGATCTACAGCTCGCACGAGCTCGAGATGGTGGAGCGCGTCTCGACCGACGTGATGATCCTCTACGACTCGGCGGTCGTCGCGCACGATCCGGTGACACGGCTGCGCGAATTGATGTCGCTGCCCTCGCTCGAGCAGGTATTCAAGAAGGTCGCGGTGAAGACCGACGTCGAGCAGGTGGCGCGCGATCTCGTGGAGACGATGCGACTGTGACGTTGGAACGAGTCCAGGCGAAGCGTCTCTACGGGATGTTCTTCGGCCGCCTGTTCGAGAGCGACATGATGCCGCCGGGGCTCCCGCAGGTGCAGCTCATCGTCTGGGTGTGCGCGTTCCTCGCCTCGCCGTCCCTGCTGTGGCCAATCCTCAAAGCTAAGAGGTACGTGTGGCTCACGCCAATGCAGATGGATGGCACGATGGCCGCGGACCGCACGACGGCGATGCTCTTCGCGCTGCTGGCGACGGGACTCATCACGCTGGTCATCTGGGAGGGCATCTTCCCCGACAAGCGCGATAGCCGCATCCTCGGTGTGCTTCCCGTGCGGCTGCGTTCGCTCGTTGTGACGCGGCTCGCGGCACTTGGGTCGGTGTACCTGATGTTCGTGTGCGCGACGGCGCTGCCCGGAGCGCTGTCATTCGGCGTCGTGGCGGCGGTCTTTGGCGGCACGCTGGGGGCCGCCTCGACCATCGGCGCCCATCTCGCCACGACGGCAGGCGCTGAAGCGGTGGTGTTTTTCGGTGTCGTGCTGCTCCAGTGCCTCGTGCTCAACACCGTCGGTGCGGCGGTGGCACAACGCCTTGCCGTAGTGCTCCAGGTCGTCATGGTCATGGCGTTGTTCCAGATGTCGATGATCCTGCCGCTGCTGGCGTCGCCGCGCATTGCGACAATGGCGCCGCTGGCGGCGATCGTGGTGTCGACGAGCGCGATCCTCCTCTATGCGGCGAGTTACCGTCGGCTGACGCGTCTCGCCCTCGAAGGGATCGGCGAGTCGAACGCGCGCAAGCCACCGTTCCGCGGCGTCGTGCCGGCCATCGCGCGAGTGTTACCGCTCTCGCAGCCGGCGCGCGCGGTCTTCGCGTTCACCATCCGCACGGCGGCGCGGAGCCGGCAGCACCGGATGCTCCTGGCCGGCTGGGTCGGGCTCGCGCTGGCCCTGGGCCTGTCGAGTGTTGCCGGTGCGTTTGCCCGGCTCGGCTGGCGCATCGTCGAAACCCCCTCACCCGCGGTGCTCGCCGCCCCGCTCGTGCTGGCGGCGCTCACGATGACCGGCCTCCGGATGCTGTTTGCGATCCCGACGGAGATCCGAGCGAACTGGACAATCCGCACACGACAGCCGGTCCCCGTGAGCGGTGCCATCGACGGCGCCACCGCGGCGCTCATCGTCTGCGGCGGCCTTCCGGCTATGGTCGTCGCGTTCGCGTCGGCGGGACTGCTGTGGGGACCGCAGATCGGCGCGATGCACGCGCTGTTCTGCGGTGTGCTCGTGGTGCTGCTGGCCGAGATCCTCTCGCTCGGTCTCGACAAGGTCCCGTTCACCTGCACCTACATGCCGGGCAACGCGAAGATCGTGAAGCTGTGGCCGCTCTACCTGACGGTGTTCTCCTTCTACACCGGCGGCATGGCGTCGCTCGAGACACAACTCTTCCGGCGCGGCGGCTTCACCAAAGCCATCGTCATCTTTGTCGTCTTGGCCGCCATTGCCAGTTTCTTCAGGCGACGAGGCGCCTCTGAGCTTCCCGACCTGCGCTTCGAAGAAGAACCTGCCGACGCGTTGACACTCGTGTCATTGATGCCTTTTTTCGAAGTTAGTTGCTGCTTTGGGTAGTGGGGTTGATCGAGGGCTAGAACTATACTCCGAACTAAGAACGATTTGTGGTCGACCTCGCTTCGCTCGGTCTCGTTAGTTGCCGCGTCCGAAGATCCGGCAATGGAAATCGTTCCACGGCGCGAATAGTCCCTAGCGCCATTGTCACCCCGATGCCTTACACTAGTGTCATTCGGATATTCTCGCCTGCGATGACTCGTCCGCGCGGACGAGTTGCTCCCATTGAAACCCCTCGTCTTTCAGGTCCTGCTGGCGCTTGCCGACGGCGAGCGTCATGGCTGGAGCCTGGTGCGGGAGGTCCAGCAACGCGGTGGGTTCGAGCGGATCATGCCCGGCAACTTCTACCGAACGCTGCGCGCCATGCTTGCCGACGGCCTCATCGAGGAGGCGCCGATGCGGTTGAAGGCGGCCGACGATGACGAGCGGCGAAGGTACTTCCGGCTGACGCCACTCGGCGCGCGCGCGGCCGCCGCGGAGGCGCGGCGGCTGGAGGCGGTGCTCGTCGAGGCGCGCGCGAAGCGTTTGCTCCCGCGGAAGGGCTAATGCGCCGCTTCGAGGTCCTGCTCTACCGGGCCCTGCTCCTTGCCTTCCCACGCCGCGTGCGTCAGGAATTCGGCGACGACATGCAGCGGCTGTTCGCGGAGCAGTTCGCCGAGGCCAGGCGGCAGGGCCATAGCTCGGCGCGCGTGTGGCTCCAGGCTATCTCCGACGCCGTGCGGCACGGAATGGCAGAGAGATGGGCTCAGAACACACGACTTGTCCGCCGTAGCGCTTGGCGCGAAGGCGGATGGAGGTGCTGGATGCAGGCCTTTCGACAAGACGTCCGATATGCCCTGCGGTTGCTGCTGAAGCAACCCGGCATCACGGCGCTCGCGGTCGTCACGCTGGCACTCGGCATCGGGGCGAATACCGCGATCTTCTCCGCCGTCAACGCCGTACTGCTGCGACCGCTGCCGTACCCCGATGCCGACCGCGTGGTCATGATCTGGGAGAAACGCGCCAGGGAAGCCGTCCTCGACGCCCCAGTCGCGCCGGCGGACTTCGTCGATTGGGAGAAGCGGCAGGAGTCGTTCGAGGCAATCGCCGGGATGTCGACATCAGCGGTCGATCTGACTGGCACCGGCGAACCGGTGCGACTGTTGGCCGGCGTGGTCTCGCCAGCATTCTTCGATGTGCTCGGCGTGAAGCCCGCGCTTGGCCGGACGTTTCGTCCCGAGGAGGCGATCTTCGGCCAGCATCGCGTCGTGATCCTGGGCGACCGCGTCTGGCGGCAACGGTTCGGCGCCGATCCGACGATCGTCGGTCGCAAGATTCTCCTCAACCAAGTGCCGAGCGAAGTGGCGGGAGTGCTGCCTGCGAGCTTCGAGTTCCCCGACAGTGAGCTCGAACTGTGGACACCGCTGGCGCTGACGTCTGCGCCGCAGACGCCGTCGAGAACTATTCATGCCCTCTCTGTGTACGCTCGCCTGAAATCCGGCATCACGCTCGAGCGTGCGCGAGCCGACATGGATCGCATAGGCGCACAGCTCGCCGAGGAGTATCCCGAGTCGAACCAGTACCACGGGGCGCACATCGTCCTGTTGCGCGATGCGCTGCTGCAGGGTCCGGTGCGGAATGGCCTGCTGGCGCTTCTCGCCGCGGTGGGATTCGTGCTGCTGATCGGGTGCGTCAACGTCGCGAACCTGTTGCTCGCCCGCGCCGCCGCGCGGCGCCGCGAGATGGCGATCCGCACAGCGGTCGGCGCGTCCCGGGCCCGCCTCACGGGGCAGGCGCTGACGGAGAGCGTCGTGCTCGCGCTGACGGGCGGAGTCGCCGCGCTCGCGGTCGCCACGTGGGGGATCTCGCTGCTCGCGGCAGATCCAGCCTCGGGACCTGAAGGTGCTCGGCGCAGACCGCCTGCAGCTCGACGCGACGGTGCTGGCCTTTACGTTCGCACTGTCGATGGGCACGGGCCTGATCTTCGGAATCCTCCCCGCGTGGCAGCTCGCCAGGCACGACGTGAACGAGTCGCTCAAAGACGGCGGGCGCCCCGCGTCTAGCATCAAGAAGGGTCTTCGCCAGACGCTGGTGGTCTCGGAGATCGCCCTGGCATCGCTGTTACTGGTGGGCGCCGGCCTCACACTTCGCAGCTTCCAGACGGTATTGCGAACGGAGACCGGCTTCAAGCACGACGGCCTGCTCACGGCGTTCGTCATCCTCCCCCCGGCGAAGTACACCACCGACGCACAACGTGTCGCCGCGTACGACGAGATCGAGCGGCGCATCGCGTCGCTTCCCGGCGTGCGATCGGTCGGCGCGACGAGCCATCTGCCGCTGTCGGGGCAGGACTCGCGGACCGGCATCTTCATCGAGGGGCGTGAGCCGACACCCGACGCGCCGACCCGCGCGCACCTCCGCGCGGTGACCCTCGATTACTTCCGTACGATGGGCATGCGACTGATCGAAGGCCGCCACTTCACGGCCGCGGATCATTCCGAGTCGCCGTTCGTGACCGTGATCAACGAGACGATGGCGCGGCGGTACTGGCCCGGCCAGTCCCCGCTGGGTAAGCGCGTCCGGATGGGCGGCCCGGCATGGCGTGAAGTCGTCGGAATCGTGGCCGACGTGAAGCACTGGGGATTCGAGCGCGGCGTGAACCCGGAGATGTATTTACCGCAGAAGCAGATGGTCTGGAGCGGGCTGACGTTTGTGCTGGCGACGGATGTCGATCCGGTCACGCTGACAGCCGCCGTCCGAAATGAGTTGAAGGTCGTCGATCCCGATCTTCCGCTCTCGAACGTGCGGACGATTGAAGAAGTGGCGGCTCGATCGGTCTCGGCCCGGCGGTCTTCGATGCTGCTGCTTGGTATCTTTAGCGGGTTGGCGCTCGTGCTCGCCGCCGCGGGCATCTACGCGGTGATGTCGCAACTCGTCGCGCTGCGCACCAGCGAGATCGGCGTCCGCATGACGCTTGGGGCACAGCCGGCCTCGGTCATGCGCCTCGTGCTCCGAGAGGGGCTGTTGCAGGCGATCGCAGGCCTGGCGATCGGCCTGGTCGCGGGCGTGCTCGTCATGCGTGCGTTTCGATCGGTGCTATTCCAGGTAAGTCCGTCGGACCCATTGACCCTCGTGACCGTAGGCCTCGTGCTCCTCGTCACCGCCACGCTCGCCTGCATGGTCCCCGCACGACGCGCGATGCGCATCGACCCCGTTCAGGCACTTCGAAGTTAGTTGCTGCTTCGAGCAGTGGGGTTGTTCGGAGGGCTAGAAAACTTACGAACTATGAACTCCGAACTAAGAACGACTGGTTCAGAGCCGGGTCTAAAGACCCGGCACTGACGACTCAGGTCGCGAGACGGTTGGCTGTAGTGCCGGGTCTTCAGACCCGGCAAATTAAAGAGGCCGAGCATAGCGAGGCCGACCAACAAATCGTTCGTAGTTCGGAGTTCTTAGTTTCGTAGTTTTCGAGCCGTCCGAACCACCCCACTGCCCCTACTGCCCCGCTGCGCGAATAGTGGTGACGAAGCGATCGATAATCGCTGCGTACTGCGGATGATTGGCGTAAACGTCGTTGTGGTCCCCGCCAGGCAGCACGGCGAATGTTTTCATCGTCGACGGTGCGAGGTCGAAGACACGCTTTCCGGCTTCGAACGGGATGATCGAGTCGGCGTCGCCGTGGACGACGAGTAACGGGCCGGTGTAGGTCTCCAGATGTTTGGCGGTCGGAAAGCGGTAGGTCGAGAACAGGCTCATGAACCGCATCACCGGGTTCTTGGCAAACAGAAACGCGACGTCCGGGAACGGGCTCTCGAGCACCAGGCCGGCAGGCGCAGCCTTCGTCGCGGTGTAGGAGGCGACGGCGCAGCCCAGGGAGCGGCCCCAGTAGATCGTCGGCACGTCCTTCTTTTGTAGATGCGTTGCGAAGTACTGGATAGCGGCGTCACCATCGCGATAGAGGCCGGCCTCGCTGGGTTTCCCGGTGCTGGCGCCGTAGCCGCGATAGTCCACCGCCAGCACGCTGAAGCCGCGGCTCTGCAGGTCGGCCAGTACCGGCATCCAGAGCGACAGGTTGCCGCCGTTCCCGTGCCAGTAGACGATCTGCGCGCGCGGTGAGGGATGGTCGAGCCACCAGGCGTGCAGCGTCTCGCCGTCCGCGGTCGAAATCTTGTGTTCGGCGAACTCAAACCCGATGGCCGCGGGCGTCTCCTGCACGCCTTTGAATGGGAAGAACGCCATCTTCGGCTCGAGCCACCACACCAGCAGCTTGAGCGCCGCCGGCGGCGACCACGATGAAGACGACCAGGCGAAGCACCCGTCGAGGATAGCGGCGAACGGGGCTCGCGGTCATGCGGCGTCGAAGCGGATTTCCGCGCCGGTGAGCTGCGCGAGGTAGCACTTCACGTCAGCCCCGGGCATCAACCGCTGCACCGTTGCCGTCGCCTTCTGCAGGTCCTCTCGCTGCTCCACCTCGAGGCGATCGGACGGGATCGACAGGCGCTTCAGGTAATACGCGCAGTTGGCGTGCGCGATCAGCACGACCGTGTTCACATCGTGCACCTGCGCGAGGAAGCGCAGCTGCTCCTCGGTGCCGCGCGCATCCCAGAACGCCTGGAAGCGTCCCGACAGCGCCACCGGTCCGCCGGGACACGCGACGCGGTCGTAGCGCGGCAGGCCGAGCCCGTGATGGAGGAAGTCGTCCACGTGGTCGCCGATGCGGCCGTCCGAGCAGTAGACGGCCGCCGCGTAGACGCGCGCCGCTTCATACGGCAGCGCGCTGGTGTACGAAGGTGGCGCAGGACCGAGGCTTTGCCATAGAATCGCCGTGCCTATCATGCGTCAACACCGCTGGTGGCTGCACACGACGATCGTCGTCGCGAGCGCCCGTTCTCTTCATGGTCATCGCCGCGTGGATGTCGCAGCCCTGGTGGGAATACGCATTCCTTTCTGACGATTCCGCGGTGTCGTGGCTGTCGAGCGCGATGCTGATGGCCAACGCGGCTGTCGCGTTGAACCTGGCGCTCACAGGAGCGCTGCCCCGCGCGTTGGCTCGGTCATCGCGGCATCGCTCGCGATCCTGTCGGCCGACGAGCAGTTCCTGCTTCACGAGCGCTTCAAGGCAGTCCGTGCCGCCATGGATGGGAGAACGCGCCGACGGTGCTCGTCGGCGTCGGTGGTGTCGTCGTCCTGATTTTGCTGAGTCGCTCCGTGAGGTCCCAGCCGGCGCGCTGGCTCATCGCGGCGTCTGTGGCGCTTGGAATCTTCGCGCTGTGGGTGGACCTGGGTTCCTCCGCCACCGATGATCGCGCGGCTGGAGGAGGCATTCGAGGTGGTAGCGGAGGCGCTGTTCCTTTCCGGGCTGCTGGAAGTGTCGCGCGCTCAGGTGCAGTCGGCTTCCTGAGCGAACGCCAGCCAGCACCCAGGCTCCCTTCACGTTCCCGAAGATTGCCTTCCAGAACGTATCCGTTGAGGCCACGGCCTCTTCCATTCCGGACCATACGGAAAAGTCCGGGATCCCATCCCGGTCGACGTCAATCGTGTCGATGACGAGCTTCTCGTATTGGTCTTTGCCGTTGATCTGCCGCGTTCCCACCGTCGCCGTTCCCGTTGGCGGCTCTTCCGATCCAGGCGATCGCGGCATCGCGCCACCTGGCATTGATGCCTTTCGCGTTGACAGACAGGCCTCGCTCTCCGCAGATGCGTTGTGAAGTCAGCGCGCATCGAAACCACATCAGCGCCAGTTGCTGCTCCATCGATCGAGAGTGCCTGAAGCCTGACGGGCCTCGCGAACGTTATGCCGATGCTTCCGACGTCCCACACACCGAGGACGTCGTCCCTCCCCATTTTGGCCGGGGCCGAGTACCCGCATCCGCAGCGCCGTTCGGTGGAACGCCGACAGGGCATCCGCCAGCTCCACGAACTGGTCCGCGAGCGTGAAGGGCCGCAAAGGCACCACGAATGGCTCCTCTTCGCCGAGGAAGGACGGCCGGACGCTGGGAAGCTGCACACGTTTGACCGCCTTGGAAAAGGGGGCTGGGCTCGGTGCCGGGAACCCACTGCGGCTTGGAACTCACCGGTCCACGGACGACGATTCCGTCTGCCAGATGTTTCTTGACGGCTTCGAACTCCTTGTTGGGCGGCCGATTGGGTTTGCCGGACTCTTGTTCCTGTCAGACCCTGCGCTTGCGTCATCGCGCTTTCCACCATGTCGCCAGCCATGAGGAACCGCCTGCAGGGAAGGCGCGGCCGAGGAATTGGCCTCTCGAAGAGGGGGGCGAAGGCTGGGCTGCGGCGACGCGCCGCATCCCAGGAGAAGGAGAAGGAGTAACGCGGGTCACGGGTTAGCGTTGATCCGATGGTCGTCTTCGTCGCCCGCGACCGCTTCTGCTTCTCGACCATCGCGGCGACATCGGCGAGCAGCTGCTTGGCGTCGTAAACGATGCCGTCTTTGATCGTGTACTTGATGCCGCCCACCTGCTCGGGGCGTCCGGTCTTGTCGTTGAGCTTCAGGGCGCCGGTGCCGTAGAGAACCTTGAAGTTCTGCAGCGGGTTCTGATCCACGATCACCAGGTCGGCGAGCAGGCCGGTGCGGACGACGCCGAACTCCGGCGCCTGGCCTTTCGGCTCCGCCAGCGTGAGCGCCCCGTTCATCGTCGCCGACTGGATCACTTCGAGCGGGTGGAATCCAGCCTCCTGCAACATCTCCAGCTCGTTGATGAAGCCGAAGCCGTAGGTCTGGTAGATGAAGCCGGAGTCAGATCCGGTCGTGACGCGTCCGCCCATCTTTTTGTAGTCGTTCATCAGCCGGAACCACACCTGGTAGAAGTTCCGCCACGCAACCTCGTCTTCCGTCGTCCAGTAGAACCAGTACGAACCGTGGCTGGAGCGGCTCGGCGTGTAGAAGTCCATCAGCGACGGCAGCGTGTACTTGTCGTGCCACTCCGCGAAGCGGAAGCGCGCGACATCACGGCCGGCGGAGTAGATCGTCAGGGTGGGATCGAAGGTCGTGCCGAGCTTGAGGTGCTCCTCGAGATAGGCCTTCCACTGCGGGCTGCCCGGCTCGTGGATCTTGTCCCACAGGCGCGCGACCTGCCCGAAGCGCCACTGCTCGTCGGCGGCATTCATGTCCACCGGCCACGGCTGCACGACGAAGTCCTTGAGCAGCGATTCAAAGTGGCCGTAGAAGTGCGTCACGGTGCCGAGACCGAGGCGCGCCGCCTTGATAGCGTTCATGTGGGCCACGCCCCCCTGCTGCAGGTGCGCCGTCGAACCCAGCCCCTGCTTTTTCGCCTCGTCGAGGAGCGCCGTCATGATGTCGGGACGCTCGGCGCCAAGCTTCAGTCCATCGATCCCGTTCTTGGCGGCCCACTGTACGTAGGCGCGCGCCTTGTCGGGCGAATCGATGCCTCCCTGGTCCCATCCACTCCCGGGACGCTGGTAGTTGTAGATGCGCGGGGCAACGATTTCGTTCTTCGCGCTGCGCTCCTTGTCGCGCACGGCGTATGAATTGGGGCCGAGTGACACACCGCGCACGGTGGTGACGCCGTGCGCGAGCCAGAGCTTGTAGGCGTATTCAGCCTCTTCGTTCTTCGGCGCGCCCCCCGCGTGCACGTGGAGATCGACGAAGCCAGGCATCACATACATGCCGGTGCCGTCGATTTCGTGCTCGGCCTGCGGCCCCCGCCCCTGGCGCATCGGCAGGCCCGGCGTGCCGGCGCTGCGCACGCCCGTAATGCGATTGCCGGACACGATGATGTCCACCGGACCGGTCGGCGGTGCACCAGATCCATCGATGAGCATCACGCCACGGATCGCGAGCGTCTTGAACGGCCCCTTGCCCTCCTCGGCGCGCCGGCTGGGCGCACCGATGAGGCCCTCCCGCGGCCCCTGGCCCTGCTGCGCAGCCGGCGGTTGCGCCGGCGGCGTCTGCTGCGCCGTTCCATCGGCCCCAAGGACCAAACCGTACGCACAGACTGTCGCCGCTAGCGCCGTCACTTTCCGTCGGTACATGATTCACGCTCCTGGTGGCTGGTCGGGCAGTGGGGTAATTCGGGCGACTAGAAAACTAAGAACTACGAACTTAGAACTAAGATCGATCTAATGCCGGGTCTGAAGACCCGGCACTCGAGTCAGTGAGTAGGCGGGTCTTTAGACCCGCCCATCAAAGATGGCCGAGCGAAGCGAAGCCGTTCCACAAATCGTTCTTAGTTCTTAGTTCATAGTTCTTAGTTTTAGAGTCGCCGCAAGCCACCCCACTGTTGAAACAACGAGCTACTGCTATCGCTGTACCGACGACGTCGTCGGTTTCTTTCCCATCTCGGTCTTTAAGACCTCTACGGCCTTTTCGAGCTGCGCGTCGCGTTTCTTCAGGAAGTCCGACGGTGTGTTGTCGACGTACACGTCGGGTGGGACGCCGTAGTTTTCCATGTTCTCGCCGGTCACCGTCCAGACGCCACTGCCTGGCGTACGAATGGCGGAGCCGTCGAGCAAGGTATAGGAGCCGGTGCCAATCACGGCGCCCATCGTCGGCACGCCGATGACCTTCCCGAGCCCGAGCGCTTTGAAGCCCGCGGGGAACATCTCGGCATCTGACGCCGAACGCTCGTTCTGCATCACCACCATGGGCCCGTAGAAGTTCTGCGGGCGCGGCTGCTGGTAGGCCTGGTCGCGGCCGATCGTGTATTGATACTGGCGCCCGGCGAGGATCGCGAGCAGCTCCTGATCGATGCCGCCGCCGCCGTTGAAACGCTGATCGATCACAAGCGCCTTCTTCGTCCGGTTCGCAGCGAGATCGAGCTGGAACTGTCGCAGCGACGGCGCGTCCATCGCACGGATGTGCAAGTACCCGATCTCGCCGTTGCTCGCCTTCGTGACAATGTCGCGGCGCTCGTTGACCCAGCGACGGTATTGCAGGTCCCCGAAGGCGCCGCCGGCGACCGGCGTGATCGAGACGTCCCAGGCGCCTTCCTTCGCCGGCTTGTCGTTGAGGAGGAAGTGGAACTTGGTGCCCGGCGCCAGCGTGAAGAAGCGCCAGTAGTTGTCGGTCGTCTTCAGGTCGTTGTCGTCGACCGCGATGATGTAGTCACCCTGCCTGACCTTTAAGAAGTCCTTGTCGGCGGGGCCGTCCTTGTAGATGTGGCCGACGCGATAGAAGCCTGAGGCGTCGGTCACCACGTCGAACCCCGGGTGGCGGGTTTGCGCGCGCTGCACGTTGCCGCCGCCTCCGCCGCCGCTCACACCGGTGTGCGACGCATTGAGGTGACCGATCATCATCATCATGACTGTCTGCAGCTCTTCCTGGTCGACCAGGGAGTCGAGCAGCGGCTCGTACTGCTTCTTGATCGCGGCCCAGTCGGCGCCGTGCATCTTCGCGTCGTAGAAGCGGTTCTTCATGATCCGCCAGCCTTCGTTGAACACCTGGGCGCGCAGCGCGCGACGGTCGATCTCGAAGTTGGCCGTGTAGGTCACCTGTCGCGCGGTCTGGTTGGTCGTAGGCGCTTCGGTCTGCGCACCGCCACCACGCCACCGCCACCACGTCCGCCACGTCCGCCAGCGGCGGGAGCCGCTCCGCCAGTACCGCCGGCCGCCGGATTGACCGGCGCGGCGTAGAGGTTGGTGCCGGACCGATAGAACAATGTGCGGCTGTCACGCGCGAACGCCATCGTGCCGCCGCCGCCAAACCCGCCGCCAGCGCCGCCGCGCCCGCGTCCGCCGCCGCCCGCAGCCGCCGGCAGCCGGTGGCGGTGGGGGCACGCGCGAAGACTGTCCGGTTTCGAGGTTCACCAGGTAGATGCCACTCGACGCGTCATCGCCACCGCCACCGCCGCGCCCTCCGCCACCAGCGGCCCCCGCGGTCACGGCAATGCTGTGCCCTCCGGCGTCGGCGTGAGACCGCCAGCCGGCGTACCGGGAAGGCTCAACTGTCGCGCGCGACGCGCGATGCCGCTCCAATCGATGCGGATCTCTGGCGGGGGCTGCGCACCGGCTGCGCCGCCTCGTCCGCCTCCCTGCCGCGCGGCCGCTTCGGCGGCCAGTGCCTGTTCCTCGGTGTCGATGTCGCGATTCGCAGGATCGCGATCGCGGTCTCTCAACGACACGGACCACAACGTCGTGGTGGATTGAATGCCTCCCTGCGACGCGATGCCGGTGGGCGTGGATTCGGTGGATGTGAACGCCACGTAGCGACCGTCGGCGCTCCACACGGCGTTGCTTTCGGAATAATGCACCGCGTCGTCGGAGATGTGCCGCTCTTCCCCACCAGCAATCGGCGCGACATAGACATGCGATCGCAGCGTGCGGTCCTGCTTGGAGAACATCACCCACTTGCTGTCGGGCGAGATCGACACGGATCCGATCCGGCCCACGTCGCTTGGAACTCACCACGGCGGTCTTGCCGTCGGCCACGCTGTAGCTATAGAGCTTCTTGTCGGCGGCCGTGTAAAACAGCGCCTTGGAATCCGGCGTCCACACGAGCGCACCCTTCTCGTTGTCCAGATCGGTGATCTTCTTCGGGGTGCGTCCGTCGGGGTCGGTCACCCAGACTTCGTCGCGGCCGGAGCGATCGGAGATGAACGCGACCAACTTTCCATCCGGTGACCACTTGGGCTGGTCGTTGCGCGACGACATCTTGTCGGGAAGGATGCGGGTGATGTCGCCGCGATCGGTGGCGATGGTCAGCAGCTGCCCGCGCGCGGAGATGACCGCGCGCCGACCCGACGGCGACAGGTCGAACGAGTCGACCTGGTTGGTCACCGCCTCGAACTCGAACTCGTTCTCTTTCTCGTCGGTGACGATATCGAGCTTGATCTCGTTGGTGCGGCCGCTCGCCACGTCGAGCTTCCAGATGCCGAAGTTCTCCTCGTACACGATCGTCTTGCCGTCGCTCGAGATCGATGGCCAGAAGAGTGCGCCGGTCGCGTGTTTCGTCACCTGCACCGGCTGGCCGCTTCCCGAGGCGGGAATCTTGTAGATGTTGTTCACGCTGCGGCGGACGTCGGGGCTTCCAGGCTTGACGTTGCGGTCGTTCGGGAGGGGATCCGCCACGAAATAGATCGATCCGTCGGCCGCCCACATCGGCCAGTAGCGGTTGTAGCGTTCGTCGGCCAGCAACTGGCGATAGGTCTTGGCACCCAGGTCGGCGACCCACAAGTCCGCCGCGTAACTGCCGCGATAGTGGCGGCGGGACCACGTCGAGGGATGGCGGTTGAAGACCAGGGATTTCCCATCCGGCGAGTAGCTCGCGTAGTAACCCCAGTCGACCGGAAGCGGCTGCTCCTGCCCGCCGCTGACCGAGATCTCGAACAGGGTGGCGACGCTCGGGAACGCTCCCTCGCCGCGACCCGCCCGGAACAGCACCTTCTGCGAATCGCGCGCCCACGCCACGACATCGTCATTACCGGTGTGGAACGTGAGGCGCTTGGGGATGCCGCCGGTGACAGCGACGATGAAGACGTCGTTGTTGCCGTAACGGTTGGACGAGAAGGCCACCCACTTGCCGTCGGGAGAGAACTTCGGATACGCCTCGCGGGCGGCATTGTCGGTGAGCCGCTGCACGTTGGTGCCGTCCTCCGAGGCGATCCAGATGTCGCCCAGGTAGCTGAAGACGACCTTCCCACCGTTATAGTCAGGATGCCGCGCCAGCTTCACCGGCGCGGCCGCCGCCGCCACCGCCCAGGCACACACGATCAGCACCGCAAGGACGAGCTTCTTCCGATCCATAGCCACCTCCCGAAGGTGGACGGATGGTAATGCAGAATCGAGGTGCTTGGTGCTAAGTGCTAGGTGCCAGGTGCTCGTGAGCCGGATTTGTGACGAATTTCGCCTTTATGGATGCCGATGCCTATCTGGTCTGCGGCGAGTGTTCCGTACTTCCTTTATGTCCTGGCCCTGGCGGCCCTCATGCCGGGGCTGCCGGCCGTCGCTCGGACCAAGGCATCGGCGAGCGCCATTGCCGGATTGTTGTTGGCGCTCACCGCCGGCTTGACGACCACGTTCTGGCTGCGCGGCCTGGTGCTTCCCCCGCTCGTCCTGCTGATCGCTTACCGCGCCAGCGGATTCCTGTGGCGGGGCCCGATGTTTGGCGTCGAATCCGCGCTGGCGGGGGCCGACCACGCGCTGGGGGTTTCCGCGATTGCCCGGCGCCTGCCCCGGCCGCTCGCCGAGTTGCTCGAGCTCGCGTACGGGGGTGTGTATCCGCTGATCCCGATTGCCCTCGTGCTCCACCTGGTTTTTTCCGAGAACCCTGACGCCGACCACTTCTGGACGGTGGTGCTGGTGACCGACTACGTCTGCTTCGGCATGTTGCCGCTGATCCAGACGCGTCCGCCACGCAGCCTCGATCCGACTCCTCCGTGGAAGGCCCGCCTTCGCGTGCTCAATCTCAACATCCTCAACAATGCCAGCATCGGCATGAACACCGTCCCGAGCGGCCACGCCGCCGAGGCCCTGGCCGCCGCCCTCCTGGTACTCGACACTCCGCCTGCGGTCGTGGCGTGGATGTTCCTGAACGCCGCCGCCATTTCTGCAGGAGCGGTCTTCGGCCGCTACCACTACACGGTGGACGCGGTCGCGGGGTGGGTCGTGGCGCTGGGGGTATGGGCGTTGCTGCGGTGAACGCGGTGTTCGGTAGTTCGGTGTTCGGTGTTCGGTGCTCGGGCTCGGTGCTCGGTGTCACGTCGCACGTAGCACGGTAGACCCGGCTACTCGTCTCTCAGCGCAACCATCGGGTCGAGCCGAGAGGCGCGCCACGCCGGGAGGCCGCAGGCGACGATGGCGATTACGAGGAAGCCGGCCGCCATCGCGGCGAACGTCGCCGGATCCGTTGGTTCCACGCCGACCAGCATTGTGCGCATCGCGCCGGTGAGCGTGAGGGCCGCGCCGAAGCCGGCGAGGATCCCGATCGCGCTGAGACGCAGCCCCTGGACCACCATCATTCTGAAGATGCTCGCGTGCGCGGCGCCGAACGCCATGCGGACGCCGATCTCCGCCGTGCGCTGCCGGACGGTCGTGGAGAGCACGCTGTAGAGACCGACGGCGGCCAGAATCAAGGCGACGGCCGCGAAGATGCCAATCAGCACCAGCACGAACTTCGTCTGCGCCTGCGCCTTGGCGACGAACGACAGCATCGGCTGCATCTCGATCGCACCCGTACGGGGATTCAACTCGTGGACGAGCGCACGCACCTGGTCGGCGATCGCCATCGGGTCGCCCGAGGTGCGCACCGCCCACCGCTGCGCGGCACCGTGCCCGAACAACCCGTCGGCGATGAAGAAGGCTTCTCGTCCGTCGGTGGCGAGTTGGCGGTGCCGCTGGTGATCGACGACGCCGATGATCTCGAACCGCTCCGGCTCGTTCGTTCGGATCCGGATGAGGATCGGCTTGCCCACCGCGGATTCGCCGGGATACGCGAGCTGTGCGAAGAGCCGGTCCACGACCACCAACGTGCGTCCCGACGCGTTGTCGGCGTCGGTAAAGGTACGTCCGTCGAGCAGTCTCGTCCTCATGGTCTCGAAGTAGCCGGGAATGACGGTGTGCGTGGCTCCCTGGCGGAACTTGGTGGGATCGCTCAAGGCTTCCTCGCGGCCCCAGCGAGCGAGGCCTTCGCCGGGGGTGAGCGGCAACGGGCCGGCCGCCGTGGCGCCGCTGACACCAGGCAGCGCTTCGAGTCTCGATTTCAGGGTCCGCATGAATGCCAGGCGCGCCTCGGGACTCGGAAGGCGCAGGTTCGGCACGCTGAAGGTGAGAACGTTATTGGGATCGTAGCCGGGCTGCGCGCGCTGCAAGGCGATGAAGCTGCGGATCATCAAGCCCGAACCCACGAGCAGAACAAAGGACATCGCGACGGCGACGGCGACCACCGCATTTCGCATCCAGCCGCCGGCCGCGAGCGAGCTGGTGCGGCCGGCGCGACGCAGCAGGTCGTTGATGTCGGGACGCGACGCGCGGATCGCCGGCAGCAGGCCGAAGACGAGAATCGACAGCACGCCAGCGATGGCCGCAAAGGTGATCACGAACGGATCGACGCGGACGTCGGTCAGGCGCGGGAGGTTCTCGGGCCCAAGCGCCAGCAGCGCACGCACTCCGGCCCACGCCAGGCCGAGGCCGAGGGCAACCGAGAGAAACGCGAGCAGCGTACTTTCGGCCAGCAATTGCTGAATGATGCGCCCGCGTGAGCTGCCCAGCGCGCTGCGGACGGCGAGCTCGCGCTCGCGCGAGGCCGAACGGATGAGCAGCAGGTTGGCGACGTTGGCGCAGGCGATCAACAGCACGAACGTCACGGCGCCCATCAGCGCGATGATGGTCGGACGCACCTCCTTCACCAGGTCGTCGTGCATCCGCTCCAGGCGCAGATGGAAGCCGGCTGTCTGCTTGATCGGGAAGCGCTTGCGAAGATCTGCGGCGAGCGTGTCGACGTCGCGCTGCGCCTGTGACATGTCCACGCCATCCTTCAAGCGCCCGATGACGCGAAGGAAGACGTTGGTCCGGGAGCCGGCGGCAAAGTCCACCCGGATCGGCGTCCAGAGATCAGGCGTGGGCTCGACGTTGAGGCCCGGCGGATAGAGGATCTCGAATCCCGGCTCGAGCACGCCGATGATCTCGAACGGCTGCGGGCCAAAACGCGCGACAGTACCCGACAACCGCCGGGTTGCCGCCGAAGCGCCGCTGAAAGAACTCGTAGCTGAGGATCGTCTTCGGTGGGGGCGGTGGCGCGGGGGGCGTCCCAGGCTGCGCGGCCGGCGCCGGCTGTGGCTGGGGAGGCAGCGGCGCGCCGTCGGCATCCGTAAAGTCGTTGCCGAGCGCGATCCTCGTTCCGAGCACACGGAAGAGGTTCGGCGTCGCGGCCCCCGTCCTCACCTGTTCCACTTCCGCGCGACCCTCCACAGGGAACACCTGGCGGCCCGTCGTCAGACCCGCCACACCGTCGAACGCCGTCTGCGTGACGCGCAGGTCATGAAAGTCGGCCGGCGCCCACGGAAAGTCTTCGACGTTGCGGGCCCTCAGGTCGTGGGCAATGTGCACGAGGCGGTCCGGCCGATCGTACGGCAACGGAGTTAGCAGCACGGCGTTGACGACACTGAAGATGGCCGCGGACGCGCCGATGCCGAGCGCCAATGTCAGGTACGGCGGTGACGGCAAAGGCCGGCTTCTTCAGAAACGTCCGCGCGGCGTAAGCGATGTCGGAGAGAAAGCTCGTCATAGAATGCCCAACTCACCTAATGGGTGTAACGTCTAACCCGCCATGCGCGAAGATCTTAGGGCCGCGTTTCGGTCGCTCCGGAAGTCTCCCACATTCACAACAGTCGCTCTCACGGTTCTGGCGCTTGGGATCGGTGCGGGGACGGCGATTTTCTCGGTCGTCGACGCCGTGGTGTTGCGGGCCCTCCCCTTTGACGAACACGACCGCCTGATAGTTGTGCTCGAGCACGATCCGAAGCGGCCGACGACCTTCGGGGGCGGCTCGACGACAACGCAGATGTTCCACGACTGGCGCCGGATGCAGGATTCGTTCGACGGGGTCGCCTACGTCGCGAACATCACCTTCTGGCTCAAGGCCGATAACGGCGAACCTGTCGAAGCCAGGGGGCAGCGCGTCACCTGGGAGTTTTTCCCGCTGTTGCGCGTGCAACCGCTGCTCGGCCGCGGGTTCACCGCAGACGATGAGATCGACGGCCGGCATCGGGTCGTGATCCTGAGCCATGGGTTCTGGCAGCGACGCTTTGGCGGTGCGGAGGATGTCGTCGGCAAAACGATCGAGTTGAGCAATCAGACGTGGGAAGTCGTTGGCGTCATGCCGCGCGGCTTCGCCTACCCGGTTGCAGCCGAACGGCCGACGGAGCTCTACACACCCGTGGGCTTCCGCGCGGAAGACAAGGTCAGGGGCGGCGGACGGAGCTACAACGGGCTGACGATCGGCAGGCTGAGAAACGGCGTGAGCCTGCAGCAGGCACACGAGCAGATGAACCAGGTGATGGCGGCGCTCGACACGCAGTACCCGGAGTGGAGCCCGGGGCGGCAGGCACGCGTCATCACCTTGCAGCAACACCTGGTCGGGAAGGTGCGCGGCTGGATGCTACTCATCCTCGGCGCCGTGGCGCTCGTGCTGCTGATCGCGTGTGCGAATGTCGCGAACCTGATGCTGGCCAGGGCGACCGTGCGTGGCCGCGAGATGGGGATCCGCGCTGCGCTGGGGGCGAGCCGCTGGCGTCTCGTGCGCGCGTTGCTCGTGGAAGGCCTTCTGCTCTCCACGCTGGGGGCCGTTCTTGGCGTGCTGCTCGCCTACGCCGGCGTGCAGGTGATTCGCGCCTGGCTGCCGGCGGGCCTTCCACGCGTCGCGTCGATCGGCATCGACCTGCGCGTGTTGCTCGCGACGATCGCGGCCGCGACAGCCAGCGGGCTGTTCTTCGGCGTGGTGCCGGCCGTCCATGCCTCGCGGCCGGACCTTGTCGCCTCGCTGAAAGACAGCGGGCGCTCCTCGACCGCCGGTTCGAACACGCAGCGCCTGCGTGGCGCACTCGTGGTCGCCGAGGTGGCACTCGCCGTCATGCTCCTGGTCGGCGCGGGACTTTTCATCGGCAGTTTCATCAAGCTGATTACCGTCGATCCCGGCTTTGACTACCGCAACGTGCTCGTTTTGGACGTCAGCCCGCCGATGGCGCCGGGACGCTTCGATTTCGAGGCGGCCCAGAAAGCATCGGTGACGTTCGTGCCGCGCGTCGTCGAAGCGGTGCGTGCCGTGCCCGGCATCGAGGAGTTCGGCGTCGTCTCTGGAGGCGTGCCGCTGACCGGCAGCTGGAGCCGAAACGGCGTGACCATCGCGGGGCGGGAGTGGAAAGGAGATGACGACTCGCTAGACCTGCGGAACGTCTCGGCCGACTATCTGAAGCTCCTTCGAATTCCGCTTCGTCGGGGCCGGCACATCGAGGCGACCGATACGGAAAGCTCGCCGCCGGTGATCGTGCTGAATGACGCCGCGGCCAAGAAGTACTGGCCCGGAGAAGAAGCGATCGGCAAGCGCCTCACGGTGAATCGAAAGGAGCGAACCGTCGTCGGCATCGTCGGCGACATCCGGCACCTGGGCCCAGAGACGCCGCCGAGACAGGAAGGCTACATCCCGTTCGCGCAAGGGACGAACATCGGCGGGACGCTCGTGATGCGCACAACCGGTGATCCGATGCAGGTATTGCCGGCGGTGAAGGCGGCCATCTGGTCCGTCCACAAGGAACAGCGGCTCACGAGCCAGACCGTGACGCTCGAGGGATACATGGACCGCTTGATCGCGCAGCGCCGCTTCAACATGGCGCTGCTGGCGCTCTTCGGGATGCTCGGACTGGTGATCGCGGCGGTCGGTATCTACGGTGTGATGGCTTACATCGTCGCGCAGCGCACCAACGAAATCGGCGTACGGATGGCGCTCGGCGCTACTCCCGGAAACATCGTCGGAATGGTGCTGCGCCGAGCGGCGTTGCTGATGGTGCTCGGCCTCATTCTCGGCTGCGCCGGCGCCTACTACTTCAGCGTCACTCCCAGGCTCGGCCTCCAGGCGTACCTCTTCCAGACCCAGCCCACCGACATCGGCATCTTCATCGCCGCGCTCGGCACGCTGGCGCTCGCGGGGCTCGTCGCGAGCGCGGTACCGGCACGCCGCGCGGCGTCGGTGGATCCACTCGTCGCTTTGCGCCACGAGTAGGAGTTAGGAGCTGGAGTGAACATCCTGTTCGGACGCGGAGCGAAAGGCAGCCTCGTCGAAGAGTTGCAGGTCGGGCTCGTCAGGAACGGCGTGCCGCTCGCGAAGATCGACGGTGACTTCGGCGCGAAGACACAAGAGGCGGTGCGGGCGTTTCAGATCCAATCGGGCGAGGATCCCACCGGCGTGATCACGCGCGACGCCTGGACGGCGATCACCGGTCTCCCCGTTCCGCCGCTGGGGGCGCGGTGCCTGCAGCTGACGGCGTCGTTCGAAGGACACAACTACACGCTCGCGGTCGGCAACTTCGACGGCGCGTGGCTCACCTGGGGCATCATCGGTTTCACGCTGAAACACGGACAGATCCAGCGGATCGTGCTGTCGATCGAGGAGGCCTCACCGCACCTGATCCGGCAGGCCTTCGGCGACGACGCCCCGCAATTGATCAGGATCGTGAGGGCCGCGGGGGCCGAGCAGCGCGCGTGGGCCGACAGCATCACGGTCGGCCACGGGCTTGCGGAACCGTGGCGAAGCGCCTTCGACCGATTCGGCCGGTTTCCGGAAGTGCAGGCAGTCCAGAATCGGCGCGCCCACGAGCACTACTTCATGCCGGCGCTGCGGACCGCATCTCGCCTCGGGATCACCACCGAAGTCGGCATTGCGTTGTGCTTCGACATTCACGTGCAGAACGGGAGCATCAAGGAATCGATCCTCCACATGCTGACGCCGCTTTCACCCGGCGATCCCGAACAGCCCCTCCTCGAACGCATCGCCCGCGAAGTCGCCCTCAGCGCCAGGGCCGAATTCCGCGACGACGTCCTCAAGAGAAAGATGACGATCGCCACGGGAAGCGGAATCGTCCACGGAAAACCGTATGCTCTTGTGAATTGGGGGTTGTTGCCGGTGCCGGCGGCGGTCGCGTGACGGGGAGGGGTGCTAGGTGCTGAGGTGCTGGGGTGCTGGGTGCGAGGTGACGGTGGCTGAAGCCGAGGTGGAACTACTCACGTTGTTGGATCGCTTCGCGGACGCATGGAACCGGCATGATCTCGATGCGCTGATGTCGATGATGACCGACGACTGTGTGTTCGAAGCCTCGGCGGGTCCTCAGGTCCAGGGGCAGCGGAGCGAGGGGACGCAGGCGGTTCGCGCCGCGTACGCCGCTGTGTTCGAGACGTTTCCTGACGCGCACTGGGCGAGTCCCAGGCATTTCATCGCCGGTAATCGTGGTGTATCGGAGTGGACGTTCACCGGCACCCGCAAGGACGGTACGCGCGTGGAGGTGAACGGCTGCGATCTCTTCACCTTTCGCGACGGCAAGATCGCCGTCAAGAACTCGTTCCGGAAGAATCGATAAAAACGTGCTACGTGCTAAGTGCTCACGTGCGACGTGCTGACGTGCACACGTGCCACGTGCTGACGTGCTGACGTGCTGGCTGTCCGGTGCCGAGCTTGCGGAACTTTTAGTCCTGTGGGCGGGCGGCAGCGGCTAAGACGTGTTCCAAGATGGCCCGCGCGGAGTGGACGACGGGCACTCCCACTAGATCTTCAGGAGCGAAGCGGAAGCCGAAGCCGTAGCTGACGAGGAGAATCCGGGTGCCGGCGTTGCGGGCGGTCTGGAGGTCGATTGCGGAGTCGCCGACCAGGACGGTGTCCGCGGGCGACACACCGATGTCCGCGCACATTCCGAGCAAAGCAGCCGGAACTGGCTTGCGTCCCATGGCTGTATCGCCGCCGACCACGCGCTGGAAGAACCTCGACAGCCCGAGTTCCCGGAGCAGTCGCTCGGTGGCTTGCTCTGGCTTGTTCGTCAAAACGCCCAGCGGGATCCGAGCGCCGAGCGCTTCGAGCATCTCCACGGTGCCGTCGTAGGGTGTGGTGTGCTCGATGAGGCGTTCGTCATAGAGCTCCAGGAACCGCGGCAACGCACCCCTTGCTGCGGGATCGAGCTTCGCCGCCGAGAGCACTCGCCGCACAAGTACGGCGGCTCCCTCACCAACCATCGCGGCAACCTCGTCGTCCGCCAGCGGCACACCAGCAAGCTCTCCTACAAGCGCGTTTGCCGCGTTGGCAAGGTCCCGGCACGAATCGACGAGGGTGCCGTCGAGATCAAAGACGCAGAAGCGGATCAAGAAGTGGAGCATAGCTCACGTGCTACGTGCTACGTGCGGACGTGCGACGTGCGAACGTGCTCACGTGCGACGTGCGACGTGCGACGTGCGACGTGCGACGTGCGACGTGCGACGTGCGACGTGCGACGTGCGACGTGCGACGTGCGGACGTGCGACGTGCGAGGCGACGTGCGACGTGCGGGCGAGTGAGGCTAGAGGCGGCACGACCTGTGCCTGTTTAGGAGGCACAGATGGTGAGAAAAGCGGAAGAACTCGAATGTTGGCAGCTCGCTGACAAGTTACGGGCAGAGGTGATTGCAATTTGTGAACAACCGAAGGTCGCCAGGCATTTCAGATTTTGCGACGGGTTTACGGATGCGGCCGGGAGTGTCTGCCGGAACATGCAGGAGGGGTTAGACGAGGCGGGCTTTCGACGTACATCGTGCAGTGCTCGAATTTGCCCTAGGATCTCTAAAGGAGGTGATGGACTACCTTCACGAGTGCACGCTCCGCAAGTTCATCGATAACGCGCGGTTCGAAGAAGCCATGGAGCTCGCAGAGCACGCCAAGATGTGCTCACGTGCGACGTGCGGACGCGCGCACGTCACGTTCGCACGTGTGCACGTGGCACATCGGCACGTGTGCACATGGCACGTTGGCACATAGCACGTGGCTCTTGGCTCTTGGCATGGCCCATGCCTCCTTGGGAGGTATGCATGGCGAAAAAAGCGGACGAACTCGAGTGTTGGCAGCTTGCTGACAAGTTACGGGCGGAGGTGATTGGAATTTGTGAACAGCCGCGCGCGGCGAAGCATCTCAGATTCTGCGATGGCTTCACTGATGCGGCTGGCAGCGTCTGCCGGAACATAGAGGAGGGCTTTGGCTCGGGTATGCCCTCGCATCCCTCAACGAGGTCCAGGACTACCTTCACGAATGCACGTTGCGGAAGTTCATCGATCAACCGCGATTCGATGAACTAACCGATCTGGCCGAACACTGCCGGGCCAAAAGCCTGAACTTCATGAGGTATCACGAAGCCAAGCTTCCTCCCGACCGACCGAAGCAGGCCGGAAAACCCCGTCGTCGCCCCAGGGGCCGCTGACTACAGCACGTCCGCACGTCACGTCCGCACGTCCGCACGTCGCACGTCAGCACGTAAGCACGTCGCACGTGAGCACATCGCACGTAGCACGTGGGATGGTAAGGTTCGACCGTGCGAAAACATCCGCGACTGTTGGAGATCAGCGCCTGGCCGTGGCTCGAACGGCTCTCGCGCGCCGAAGGCCGGGTCGTCACGCTGGGAGACGTCCCGGCCGCCCGATGGGACCACATCGCCGCCGGGCATTTCGACGTCCTCTTCCTGATGGGCGTGTGGCGCCGGAGCGCCCTCGGTCGCGAGCTGGCGCTCTCTCACCCGGATCTCGTTGCGGAATACGGTCGCGTGTTGCCCGGCTGGACGCCGGACGATATTCCGGGCTCGCCGGTACTGCATCCAGGCCTACGAGCCCGATGACCGCATGGGTGGATGGGCGGGGCTCGACGAAGCGCGACGGCAACTGCAGGCGCGCGGCGTTCGGCTGATTCTCGACTTCGTCCCCAATCACACGGCGTTCGATCACCTCTGGGTGGCCTCGAATCCAGAATATTACGTACTCGGCACCGAGCAGGATTACGAGTCGGCGCCAAACCATTTTCGCGCGATTACGCACGAGGGCCGGACGCGCTACGTCGCCTGTGGCCGCGATCCCTACTTCGCTCCGTGGACTGACGTCGCGCAGCTCAATTACTTCAATCCCGACACCCGCGCCGTGATGCGCGGCACGCTTCGCCACCTGGCATCCCACTGCGACGGCGTGCGGTGCGACATGGCGATGCTGGTGCTGAACGACGTCTTCGAGGGCACGTGGCGACGGCTGCTTCGCGACGCCTGGCCGCAGCCGCAAGAGGAGTTCTGGCCCGCTGCCAAGGCCGCCGCCGGTCAGCTCGTGTTCCTCGCGGAGGCGTATTGGGGACTCGAGGGGCGGCTACTCGACCAGGGATTCGACTTCGCGTACGGCAAAGAGCTGCTCGACGCGTTGCACGGCGGTGACGCGAACCGCGTGCGCCATGTGCTGGGGCAGGGTCGCGCCGACCGGTTCGCGTGGTTTATCGAGAACCACGACGAGCCCCGCAGCGCGGCGACGCTCGGATCACGTTTGCCAGCGGCCGCCGCGATCGTCGCCGCGGCACCCGGCATGCGATTCTTCTATGACGGCCAGTTCGAAGGCCGTCGCGCCAAGGCGCCCGTGCAACTCGGCCGCTGGCCCGACGAGCCGGAAGACGCGAACGTTCGCGCCCTCTACGACCGCGTGCTCGCGTTCGCAGACGACGACCTCTTCCACCAGGGCGAGTGGCGAATGCCGCACACGTCGCGAGGCCGGGGATGACAGCTTCCGTCACATCGTGGCGTTCGGCTGGAAAGGAAACCGCGCCCTCGCGCTCATCGTCGCCAACCTCGCCTCGCACTCGGCACAGGCGCACCTCGACGTCATCGACGATCTTCGTGGGTGGGGTGACGCGTTCGACTTCGAGGACCGCCTCACCGGCGCGTCGTATCGCTGGACGCGCGAATCACTCGAACACCGCGGACTGTACGTGCGGCTCGAGCCTGGTGCGGCGCACTTGTTCAGAGTGTTTAGCCGCTGATTTCGCGGATGCACGCGGATCATCACCGATACCGCCGGACTCGATGCAACTTCCACCGAGGCGGTCGCGCCGGCCTCCGGCCGGCACTATGCCGGGCAGAAACTCACAAACACAAGCCACTTCAATGGCCGGTCCGGTGGCTTGTGTTTGCGAGTTTATGCCCGGCATGGCGCGCGAAGCGCGCCGCGACCGCCGACGGAATCTGCGGCTGAGGATCCGCGGAAATCCGCGTCACATCAGCGTAATCCGCGGCTACAAGCTACCGTTCGTACGACTCCCGCCGCGCCGATGCCGACTGCTTGATGACAAACGCATCGGGATCCTGCCAGAAAGCTTCACGCAGTCCCGAGAGGCTCTTCGCGCCGCCGTAGCTGATCGACGAGCACAGGTGCTTGAGCATCTCGCGCACGATCGTGCGCGCCGACCCGCGCGAAGGGACGCTGATCTCCATGCCTTCCGCGCCGATCTCTTCGAGCTCCACTTTATCGGCGTCTTCGACATCGAGCCGGTCGCGGATCGCTTCGATCGACGCCATGCCGCGCAGCACCTTGAAGGGCACCTTCACGCTCTTCCCGGACTCGGGCAGGAGCACCGACTTGTGGACGACCTCCCCCGGCGCTTCGGTCGTCCCGGCAAAGGCACTCCCGAGCATCGTCGTATCCCCGCCGAAAAGGAGCGCCAGGGCGAGCGCGCCGTGGCGCTTGATGCCGCCGTCGGCGATGACGCCGACCCCGGAGTCGCCGACCGCGAGTCGGCACTCGACCAGCGCCTCGACCTGCGGCACGCCGAAGCTGGTGGTCATGCGGGTCGTGCATCCGCCACCGGGCCCGATGCCGACCTTCACGCCGTCGGCGCCGAGATCCATCAGGAAGCGCGTGCCTTCGGCCGTCGCGACGTTGCCGGCGATCACTTCGAAGTCTCCGAAGCGCTTGCGGAACTGCTCCATCGCGCGCTGCATGACGATCGAGTGGCCGTGCGCGATGTCGATGACGAGCACGTCCACGCCGGCCCGGATCAACTCCGCGGCGCGCTCGAGGTAATCACCAGTGGCGCCGATCGCCGCGCCCACCATCAGCCGGCCGTGGGTATCGCGGCTCGCGAAGGGCAGATCCCGTTGCCGCCGGATGTCGCGGGCCGTGACCAGGCCCAGCAGGTGGCCTGCCGCATCGACGAGAGGCAGCTTCTTGATCTTGCGCTCCACCATCAGCCGCTCGGCCTGCTCGTGTGTGATCGAGCCTTCGTGCACGACGAGCTTCTCGCGCGGTGTCATGCGGTCCGCGACACGCGCACCGGTCCGATCCACAAAACGCATGTCCCGCTGCGTCAGCAGCCCCCGCAGTCTCCTGTCGCCGTCCACCACGACCAACGTGCCGACCCGCGAGCGAGCCATCATCGCCGCCGCGTCATCGAGCGACGCGTCTGGGCCGATGCTGTAGGGATCCCCGATCACGCCGTGCTGCGCGCGCTTCACTTTTTCCACTTCGCGCACCTGGGGATCGATTTCACCAGGGCGGAAGCCACGGTCGATGATGCCGATGCCCCCCTCCTCCGCCTGCACGATCGCCATCGGGCGCTCGCGTCACCGTGTCCATGTTCGCGGAGACGATCGGGCGGTTGATGACCAGGTGACGCGAGAGCCGGCACGACAGGTCGATCACATTCGGATCGCGGCTGGGCACCACGCTCTTCTTGGGGCGGAGGATGAAGTCGTCGAAGGTGCAACCGCGAACGAGATCGCGCAGCGTGCGGCCGGTCTTGGCGTCGATGGCAGGAAATCCCGTCGTCATATCAGGCAGATGAATTCGCCGAGCACCATCGCGGTCGCCCCCCACACCTGGTGGCCCACGAGGTCGAAGTACGGATACTCGATGGCCACCCCCTCGCGCACGCGGGTGCCGCGGCGGATGTGGGACGCATCCCTGAGTTTGGCGAGGGAGACTTCGACAATCTCCTGCACTTCGCCAGGGGCCGGGATGAAATCGGGACGCACGTCGGTGACCCCCACCACCGGGTGCAGCGTGAAGCCGCTGACCAGTACGTGCACCGGGGTCAACTCTCCGAGGATGCGGACAGTCGCCGGATCGATGCCGATCTCTTCGGTGGCCTCGCGCAACGCCGTCTCCGCCAGCGTCTCACCGGGATCCGACGCGCCACCCGGCAGGCTCACCTGTCCGGCATGGCGTGCCAGCCCGCTCGCGCGGACCGTGAGTGGAACGAAAGGGCCTCCGTCACCGGGATAGACCAGCAGGAGCGCCGCCGCGGTGCGGGCGTCCTCGGGATAATGACCGGCGCGCCAGCCGCTGCGAATCGGCGCGGGCGCGAAACGCATGTGCGCCTCGACGCCCGGCAACGTCTCTGCCAGTTTGACGCTGAGGGTGCGTTCGATCGCTTCCATGCACGCGGGTCAACTCCAATCCTAAAGTTCAAACTCCAAACCTCAAACTCCAAAACTCTAATTTGGAGTTGGAGTTTGGATCGGCATTTGGAGTTCCGTATGGCAAAGAGGTGCTCGGCTCCACGAATGAAGATCGTCCCGCGCGCAAAGGCGAGCGATGCCCACACCGGCTCGCCGACGGTGTTCGTGCGCAACACCTCGTGTTTCGGTCCGGCCTTGATGAAAAACGTGTCGCCGTCGTCGCTCGTCTGCAGGATGTTGTCGCCGAACGCGACCAGCGACGAGCGGAAGGTGGCGGGCACCGGCGGACGGCCGCCTTCGTACACGAGGGCACCGGTCAACGCGTCGAGACAGATGAGCGCGCCGTTGTCTTGCATCGCGTACAGGTACTTGCCGTGCAGGATCGGTGAGGCGACGTACGACGTGCCCTTGTCGGCGCGCCAGACCATGGCATCGGTGTCGGTGATATCGCCGTCGCGTCCGGGCTTCACCGCGAGGATGCGCTTCCTCGGATACCCGGACGAGAAGTACACCATCCCGTGACCCGCCACAGTGCTCGGGATCGGATGGTTCTCGAGCCCCTTCGCGCGCCAGAGCTCCTTCCCCGTGCGTGGATCGTAGCCGGCGATCATCTCGGCGCCGGTCGCCATCAGCTCGAGGCGCTGCGGCGCCTGCACGATGAGCGGCGTGCCCCACGTGCGCCGAGTCGCGCGTTCGGTGCGCCACACCTGCTTCCCGCTGGTCTTGTCGAGCGCGACGATGGCGGAGTTGGCGCCCATCTCCTGGTCGACCTGAAGGATCACGAGATTCTCGAAGAGGATCGGCGACACGCCCGGACCCATGCCCCCCTTCGCAATATTCCCCAGCGAGGCTTTCCACACCAGGTTTCCCTTGAAGTCGTACGCGTAGAGCCCGGGTGCCTCGAAGAAGGCGTAGAGCAGCTTGCCGTCGGTCACGATCGTGTTCGAGGCGTACGTGTTGCTCTTCTGACGGTCGTCCCACATCACGCCTTCGTAGGCGGTGCGCTCCCAGCGCTGTTTGCCGGTCTTCGTGTCGTACGCCAGGACCTTGAGCGTGTAGTTGTGGTCGGCCTCTTCGCTGTCGGGATTCCGATACCCAGGGCGCAAGTCGTACCCGAGATGATCGGGCGCCACGTGACCGGACGGCCCGCCGCGGATCGACGTGGTGATGAAGAGGGAGTCGCCCCAGATCACCGGTGACGAGTGACCCTTTCCTTCGACTGGCGTCTTCCACGCGATGTTCTTGTCGGGCCCCCACTCGGTCGCGTAATCGCTGCTGGCCGCCACCCCCGAGCCATCGGGACCGCGCCATCGGGGCCAGTTGTCGTCCACCGCGGCGGTCGGCACGCGCGCCGGCAGGACGAGAATCCCGAGTGCGACGGCAGTAGCGAGCAAGGTCCGGTTGTGCATCGTTTCGGTAGCATACACTCGCCGAACTCCCGCACAGGATGACGAACCCAACAAACGGCCCCAACGCGACGTCGCGCCGCGTCGCACCGCGGTTACAGTAGGAGACTCCGTGCATGACGAGAATGGGGCGCGAATGACGATGCCCTCTCACTGGCGACCGACGGCCGTCACCCTGGCGTGTGCGCTTGCGATCGCCGCGGCCTGCGCGCACCCACCTCCCGCCGCAACGGCCAGCTCGCCCCTGGTCTTCGAGCTTGCCGCGATCCACATCGTGCCGTCGCCTCCCATCGAGGCGAAAGGACCGCAGTTCAACGGGATCTCGGCGCTCGCACCGCTTCGTGAGGGGCACGAAATGCTCGCGCTCTCGGACGACCGCGAGGACAGCCGCGTCTACCGGATTGGCTTCGAGTGGACGACCACCGGCACACACGTCAAGCCACTGCAAACCATCCTCTTCCAGCGGGGCGGAACGGCGCCGGTGCTCGACCCCGAAGGCATTGCCGTGACGCGCGACGGCCACATGCTGGTCAGCTCGGAGGGGATCGGGAACCAGGAGCCGCGTGTGCCGCCGGCGACTGATCGAGTACGGACCCGACGGACGATTCGTGCGCCAGCTCCCGGTGCGGCCGCGTTACGTCCCCAACGAACGCGGTGAGCAGACCACCGGTGTCCGAGGAAATGCCGGGTTTGAGAGCCTGACGCTGAGCCCGAATTACACGAAGCTTTTCACGGCTGCAGAACTGCCGTTGATCCAGGACGGCAGCGCCGACCCGTTCGGACCGTCGCGGACGCGCCTCCTCGAGTACGAGGCCGCCGGCGACTCCTACAAGCCGTCGCGAGAGTTCGTCTACGAATTGGCGCCCCTCGAACCAGTCGCCTATCCACATCGATTCGCGATCAACGGCGTCGTCGAGCTGCTGGCGCTCGACGATCGCGAGATCCTGGTCATGGAACGCGGCTTCGTCGAGTCGACGGACCGCACGCAAACGATCAACCGGATTCGGATCTTCCGTGTCTCGACCGCCGGTGCGACCGATGTCTCAGGCTACGACTCCTTGCGCGACGCGTCCGGCGCCACGCCGGTGACCAAGACCCTGGTGCTCGACGTCAACAGGGCGCGCGGCCTCGATCCTCGACTGGCGGATCTCGATAACTTCGAGGGCATGGCCTGGGGACCAGCGCTGACACGCGGCGGCAAGCGGCCGCTCGTGCTGGTGAGCGACGACAACGAAAGCGTGCGCCAGGTGACCGCCTTCCTGCTGTTCAAGCGATAGGATGTACGGATGAAAAGACTGCTTCTTACTGTCGCCGCCTGCGTCCTCGCTGCGGCGTGCAATCGCGGAGAAAGCAAGGAAGGCCCGCCGCCCGTTCCGCCAACGCCCCCGGCCGCACCCGCCGCACCGGCAGCGCCGGTCGAGGGCATGGCAAAGCTCGATCAGAACGCGATCCTCGAACGGATCAAGGTGCTGTCGTCGGACGAGTACGAAGGGCGCGCGCCCGGCACCAAGGGTGAGGAATTGACCGTCCGCTACCTCGTCGAGGAATCCAAGAAACTCGGACTCAAACCCGGCAATCCCGACGGCACGTACGTGCAGAAGGTCCCGCTCATCGGGATGCAGTCGGCCGAAGCGCAGCCGTTTACGGTCAGCAAGGGCGCGCAGAAGGAAACGTTCAAGTGGGGCGACGATGTGGTGCCGTGGACGAAGCGGGTGACGCCCACCGCGTCCATCAACAACTCCGACATGGTGTTTGTGGGTTACGGGGTGACCGCGCCGGAATACCAGTGGGACGACTTCAAGAACCTGGACGTCAAGGGAAAGACCATCGTCGTCCTGATCAACGATCCGCAGGTGCCGGCGCCGGGTGACGCGACGAAGCTCGACGATCGCCTCTTCAACGGCAAGGCGATGACCTACTACGGCCGCTGGACCTACAAGTTCGAGGAAGGCGCCCGCCGCGGCGCCGCCGGCATCCTCATCGTGCACGAGACAGCACCGGCGGGTTATCCGTTCCCCGTGGTGCAGGGCAACTTGCGCGAAAAGTTCGACGTCGTGACGAAGAACAAGAACATGGATCGCTCAGCGATCGAAGGCTGGGTGACGCTCGACGTCGCCAAGAAGATCTTCGAAATGGCCGGTCAGAACTTCGACGATCTGAAAAAGAAGGCGCTCACCAAGGAATTCCAGCCCGTGCCGCTCGGTCTGAAGGCGTCGCTCGGTGTGAAGAACACCATCCGCACCATCGATTCTCAGAACGTGATCGCGAAGGTCGAGGGGAGCGATCCCACTCTCAAGGACGAGTACGTCGTCTACTCGTCGCACTGGGACCACCTGGGGGTCGGCGCGGAAGTGAACGGCGACAAGATCTACAACGGCGCGCTCGACAACGCGTCGGGCACGGCGACGCTGTTCGAAATTGCGCGCGGCTTCCTGAACGTCGATTCCGAAGCCGAAGCGCTCGATCCTGTTCCTCTGGGTCACCGCCGAAGAGCAAGGCCTTCTCGGCTCGCTCTACTACGCGACCAACCCGCTGTATCCGTTGGCCAAGACCGCCGCCAACATCAACATCGACGGCGTGAACCAGTGGGGCAAGACGAAGGACGTGACCATCGTCGGCATGGGCGCCTCGGACCTCGACGACGTCCTCCGCGAAGCCGCCGCGGCGCAGAAGCGCACCTTGATGCCGGATCCGGAATCAGAGAAGGGCTTCTACTACCGCTCCGACCACTTCAACTTCGCGAAGGTCGGCGTGCCAGCGCTGTATACGGATACGGGAGAGCAATTCGAAGGCAAGGATCAAGCGTTCAGCCAGAAGAAGCGCGACGAATACACGAACAACGACTACCACAAGCCGTCGGACCAGATTAAGCCCGACTGGGATCTGAGCGGCGCTGTGCAGGACGCTGAGTTGCTGATGCTGGTGGGCTATCGCGTCGCGAATACCGAGCGCATGCCAGAGTGGAAGCCGGGGAATGAGTTCAAAGCTCGACGCGATGCGATGATCAAGAAATAGTACCGATTAGGTCAAGGGAGGGTCTGTCGCTCGCTAGCGCTCGCTCCGTGTCAAGGGACGGGAGCGCGCGCGTCGCTTCGCTCGCGCGCATATCAAGGGACGGGGTGCCTCGCCTTCGCTGCGCCTCGGCTCGCGTGTCAAGGGACGCGTCCGTCGCTCGCTACGCTCGCTCCCTCTCAAACGTCCATCCAACGTTGTCGCCGCGGTCGAGTATTGATTTCGCGGTCACAATGCTTGGCCGTCGTGCTCACTTCGCAACAGTCACACCGTCGAGACGCATTCCTTCGGACACTCTGCTAATGCGAAGCTCAAATACTCGACCCGCGGCCGCTAGAACCGTGCTGACCTGCAAAGAGTTCTCAGTGCAATGGCTGCTCCCTTTGAATACTGTCTGACTCTGTCGGGGTGTTGGCAGCTCGGCGTTATGTCTTTCCACCGAACACCATCTCGGACCAGAAATAGATGAATCCTTGTCCAGTAGTGGTGCGAGATCGTCTGGCACGTGCGTGGCTTGGAGCTCTGAACGGGAAACCTGTCGATCGGGCAATGCAATAAGCAGAATGTCTGCGCCTACGTCGCATCTTGCTGTTATGGATTCACCACGGTTTCCAAAGATCGACTGGCCGCGCCTACGCATCGGACCAGCTTCGAGAGCGGCTCGCGGACTTCGCAACGCGACGCCATCATGACTAGCAGCGAAATTAACATAGGCAGGCAGAGATTCGATCGACGCAAAGCAGATGCACAAGGCGACATGACGAGTCGATGGGTAAAGTCGGGCATTCTGAATAGGACCCGTGACAGGTACGAAGCGCGAGGCGGTGATCAAAAGGTCGTACGGACTCGTGCAAGGGACGGGTCTGTCGCTCGCTGGCGGCGCTCCGTATCAAGGGACCGGAGCGTGCGCATCGCTTCGCTGGCGCGGGTATCAAGGGGCGAGCGGCTCGCGTTAGCTGCGCTCGGCTCGCGGGTCAAGGGACGGTCCGTCGCTCGCTGCGCTCGCTCCCTGTCAAACGTTCATCCGGCGTTGTCGCCGCGATCGGGGTTTGATTTCGCGGTGACAATGATGGCCGTAAGGATCGAGATGAGCTCGCGCGATTCCTGGATGAGCGGTTCCGCCTGCGTTCTAAGCGACTCTTCCGACCTCCACACCCGTTTCAGCCAGTAGTTCGATTCGTTCGCTTCCTTGAGCGCGATCGCATTCTTGTGAACGAAATCCTTCTTGCTCTCGCCATCTTTCGCTTCCGCCAAATTGGCCCCGATCGAACCGGCGGCGTCGTTCAGTTGTTCAACGATCTCGTTGTACAACGACCCCTTAGCGCGCACTAGGCGAGAAAACGCCAAGACCTCGTCTGCAAATAATAGAGCCCGCTCACGGATGTTGTAAGGCTTGTCCATGACGACTCGCTTCGCAGGAAGCACGCCGTCGAGCGAACGCCGGTTTTCGGAGACTTTCGGGTAGGACCGCATCAAGCATCGCAGTCTCAGCAACGCCGCCGACCCCGGACGCTCGCATTTTCTGCGTACTGCAGGCTTCCCTTGACGCGGCGCGAGCGCCAGCGAGCGCCCACTCGTCCGTTGACACTCGAGCGCAGCGAGCGTTCGCGTCCCTTGGTACGGAGCGAGCGCAGCGAGCGACTGACCCGTCCCTTGATACGGAGCGAGCGTTAGCGAGCGACTGAGCGTCCCTTGACACCGGAGCGAGCGCAGCGAGCGACTCGACCCGTCCCTTGAAAGAGTCGGCGCTACTTCTCCCTCGGCTCCTCGAGATACGTATACCCGTGAAGCCCTTCCTCGTAGAACTCCAGGAGACGTCCGGACTCTTCGTAGGTAATCATCCCGGCGCGGACGGCGTGCTCGACGTCGTGGCGTAACTTGCGGACGAGCGTGTCGGCGTCGAACTCAACGTAGTCGAGGACTTCCCGGACGGTGTCTCCCTTGATCACCGCGTCGAGGACGACGTTGCCGCGGTCATCGAGGCTGACGTGCACGGCGTGAGTGTCGCCGAACAGGTTGTGCAGATCGCCCAGGATCTCCTGGTAGGCGCCGACCAGGAACACACCCAGGTAATAGGGGTCGCCGTTCACGGCGTGCAGCGGCAGCGTGCGCTTCACGTCACGGCGGTCGATGAACTGATCGATCTTGCCGTCGGAGTCGCAGGTGATGTCACCGAGAATCCCGTGCTGGGTGGGACGCACGTTCAGGTTGTGAATCGGCATCACCGGGAACAGCTGCTTGATCGCCCAGCTATCCGGGCATGACTGGAACAGCGAGAAGTTGCAGAAATACGTATCCGCCATCGTGTCGTCGAGCCCCTGAAGATCCTCGGGGACTTCATCCATGCTGGACACGAGCTTCTTCAACTTCACGAGGATCGCCCAGTACAGGTTCTCGGCCTGGCAGCGTTGCTCGAGCGGCAAGTAACCGCCGCTGAAGAGGCTGAGCGCCATGTCGAGCGCCTGTTGCGCGTCGTGATAGCTCTCGAGCGCGTTGCGTGGACCGAGGTTGTTGTACGTCTCGAGCAGATCGATAACCGGCTGCTCGGCCTCGTCCGGCTTGATCGACTCCGGGATCTTCTCTTCGCCGAAGGCCGAAACGCCCAGCACGTTGAAGATCAGCACGCTGTGATACGCGACGATGGCGCGGCCGCTCTCCGACACGATGATCGGATGCGTCACTCCCTCGTCGTTGCAGACCGTCTGGATGTGATAGACGACGTCGTTCGCGTACTCCTCGAGCGTGTAGTTGACGCTCGACTCGAAGTTGGTCTGCGAGCCGTCGTAGTCGACGCCAAGGCCGCCGCCGACGTCGAGATACTCGAGGCCGGCGCCCGCTTTCTTCAGTTCCGTGTAGACGCGCGCCGCTTCGTTGAGGGCCCCCTTGACGATGCGGATGTTGGGGATCTGGCTCCCGAGGTGGAAGTGCAGCAGCTTGAAGCAGTCTTCCATGCCGCGCGAGCGAAGTTCCTCGAGCCCGCGCAACACCTCCGCGACGGTGAGACCGAACTTCGAGCGATAGCCGCCTGACCCTTGCCAGCGGCCGCCGCCGCGCGCCGCGAGCTTGACGCGCATGCCGATGTTCGGGCGCACGCCGACCCGTTCGGCGTACTTCAGGATCAACCCCAGCTCCGTGTACTTCTCGACGACCGGGATCACCGTGCGGCCGATCTTCTGCGCGAGCATCGCCATCTCGATGAACTCGGCGTCCTTGAAGCCGTTACAGATGATGGGCGTATCGTTGTACGCCTGCGCCGCCACGGCCAGCAGCTCGGGCTTGGACCCCGCCTCGAGGCCGAAACCGAACTCCCGTCCGAAATCGAGCACTTCCTCGACCACGTGCCGCTGCTGGTTCACCTTGATCGGGTAGACACACATGTAACGGCCTTCATAGCCGTGCTGCGCGATCGCGGTCTTGAACGCGTTGTGGATGTCGGTGACGCGGTGTTTGAGGATGTCCTTGAAGCGGATCAGGACCGGGAGCTGGATCCCGCGCAGCATCAGGTGGTCGGTCAGCTGCTTGAGGTCGATCTTCTGCTCGCGATCCTTCGTCGGGTGCACGAGCACGTGGCCGTCGTTCGAGATCGAGAAGTATCCCTTCCCCCACCGTTCGATCTCATACAGCTCGCTGGCGTCGGTGACGGTAAATACCTCGCCCGTCTGCCAGTTGCGCTGCCCGCGCGTGGAAATACTGCTCACGGCAAGAATCATACAGACCATCCCGCGGCTGGAGAAAGAATTTCGTCGCTGCGCTCATCGCTGCCGCGCTCTCGCGGTTCCAGGTTCCCGGTTCCAGGTTCCCGGTTCTGGGTTCCGGTTCTCGGTTCGCGGACGGGGCTCGGGATCGGGACTCGGGCCTCGAGTCCCGGAACCTCGAGCAACCAAGAACCGAGAACCGGGAACCGGGAACTTGGAACCTGGAACCGAGAGCGCGAAGCGAGCGAAGAGAACGAGCGAGAGTCCGGTTTCCCGGATCCGAGACGAGGCTGACCGGATCCGGCACTGGTTCGGCGCGGAATGTGGGGGCGGGTCGCGTTGGGACCAGAGGCGGTTTCGAGGGACGAGCGCTGGGAATTCGCGGATGAAGGCCCAAATCCGGCAATACCTGGAGTGCGTCTGACCGTGTTGGCCGAGCGAATGCAATCCACGAAACGCGCGACCAGCGCGACGAAATCCCGCTTTGTTCCGTCTAACGAATCGTAAATGAAGCCGCCTGCCGATCGACATCTCGACCTCAGCGGTGCTGGGACCGACCTGCCGCTCGCGGTACGCCCGCAGTACATCCGCTGGTCGCTGCTGTTCGCCGTCGCCACCGTCCTGGGGCTGGGTTCCGCGGGGATCGCGTGGAAGCTCACCGCGACACTAGGCAGCTCGCCGAAAGCGTTCCTGTGGCTGGCCCTGATCGACTGCGTGTCTTGGTACGCGATGGCGATCGCCCTGAACTACGCGCTCCTTTACTACCGGGAATCGCGCGAGCGCGCCGTTCGTACGTCCCAGCTCCAGACGCGACTCGTCGAGGCGCAGCTGAAGACGCTCCAGCAGCAGCTGCATCCGCATTTCCTCTTCAACACGCTGCACGCCATTTCCGCACTGATGCACAAGGACGTCGACGCCGCGGATCGTACGTTGATGCGTCTCAGCGACCTTCTGCGCCTCACGCTCGAGCGTCTCGGCCAGCCGGAAAGCACGCTCGCGGACGAGCTCGACTTCCTGCGGAAGTACCTCGAAATCGAAGGCACGCGCTTCGCCGATCGCCTGGTCGTCCGTTACGACGTACAGCCGGAAACCAGCGACGCGCTGGTGCCGACGCTGCTGTTGCAGCCGCTGGTCGAGAACGCCATCAAGCACGGGGTCGCGCGCCGGGTCGGCATTGGGCACATCGACATCAGCGCCCGTCGCGAGCACGACAAGCTCCTGATCGAGGTGCGCGACGACGGCGTGGGGCTGTCGGAGGATTCGCTAACCGCACTCCAAAAGGGAATCGGCGTGTCTACGACGCGCGCGAGGTTGATGCACCAGTTCGGCGCCGATTACCGCTTTGAATTCCACCGGCTCTCCCAGGGGCTCGCGGTGGTGGTAGCCGTTCCGTGGAGAACCGACGGAACGCCAAACGCTCGAGGGGAACAGCATGAAGAAGCTACGGACAGTGATCGTGGACGACGAGCCGCTCGCAAGGGAACGTCTGGCGAGCCTGCTTTCAGCCGAACCGGATATTGAAGTCGTGCGGCAGTGCCGCGACGGCGAGGAGGCGGTTTCCGCCATCGACCAGCTCACGCCGGACCTGGTCTTCCTCGACGTGCAGATGCCGGCGCTCAACGGGTTCGAGGTGATCGAAGCCGTCGGCGCCGACAAGATGCCGCTGGTGATCTTCGTGACCGCCTACGACCAGCATGCACTGCGTGCCTTCCAGGTGCGGGCGCTCGACTACCTGCTCAAGCCCTTCGACCGTGAACGCTTCCAGGAAGCCTTGCAGCGGGCCCGCGCCCACATCCAGCGCGACGAGACCGGCGACCTCGGACGCCGCCTGCTCGCCCTGGTGAAGGACCTGCGGCGCGACCAGCCGAAGACCGATCGCTTGGTGGTGAAGTCGGGAGGCCGCCTGTTCTTTCTTCGGACTGACGAGATCGACTGGATCGAAGCCGCCGGCAACTACGTGCGGCTGCACGTGGGAACGACCTCGCACCTGCTCCGCGAGACGATGAACTCGATCGAAGCGCGGCTCGACCCGGAGAAGTTCTTCCGGATTCACCGCTCCCGCATCGTCAATATGGAGCGGATCCAGGAGATGCAGCCGTGGCTGAACGGCGAATACGCGGTGGTGCTGCGCAACGGCACCCGCGTGACCCTGAGCCGCGGATACCGGGAGAAGCTGCAGGAGCGACTGGGAAAAGCCACGGTGTAGGCCGGGTCTTCAGACCCGGCATAGCTGAGTCCGCTTCAAAAATGTGATCGGTGTGCTAAATGGGCACGCCGGTCACACCCTCCCTGCTAGAAATCTTCCCAAATCACTGACAAATTCTGAATCAGGCTCGGCACTACGCTTGCGAACTGCCGAGTCAACTTTCCTCCTCAACAATTCAGGATACGAGCTCTCTTCGATGCACACCGCTGTCCGAACCGCTGACCGCCGCGACTTCCAACCGGCCACGACCTCCGGAGTCGTTCTCTTCGTCACCTGTGACACGAACCTCCGTGAGGTTGCCGCACGCGTGTTGGCGCGCGAAGGGTATTGCGTGCTTGCGGCAGCGCATGCCGGGCACGCGGTGCTCGCCAGCTTGCAGGCCAAGCGGGTGGATGTGGCGATGATCGAAATGTCGATGGCGGATGTCTCGGGCCGCGCGCTCGCCGACCGGCTGCGTCGTCAGAACCCGGATCTCCGGGTGATCTTCCTGGCGCGAAGCGTGGCGTCGAAAGCCGAAGACGTGCTGGTGCGCCCCTTCACCCGCGATGATCTGCTCGCGAAACTGACGGTCACGCTCGCGAACTAGTTTATTTGGGCATTTTGAAGAGCGCGTCGTCGAGGGGGATGTTGAACTCGACGCGGTCGAGGCGAATCTGCGCCACCTGCTTGCCGTTCAGCACGTTGGTCATCACGAAGGGAATCATCCGTCCGTCGATGTTGCGATAGTCGGTGAAGCGCGTTTCCATTTTGCCTTTGCCGCCAGGCTCTTCGATCGTCATCACCGTCTTTGACTCGAGGCCGGTCTCCGGATCGAGGAAGTAGTCGATGGGTGGACCCTGCTTCGGCATGAAGACCAGGTGGTGGAATTCCTTGCCGGCCTCAGTGACCTTTCCCTTGTATTCGATCTTGTGTCCCTTCTTCTCCCAGTCGAGGAACTGGGCATCGAATTCGACGTTGCGCTTGAGCAACTCGGTCTGCGGCCCGGGCGGCATTTCCTGGGCCGGCATGCCCCCGGGTGCGATCCACATGGTGGTGCCGTCGTACGCCTGCACCATCTTCTGACCGTTGATATCCACCTCGCGGCGGAAGGACGTCGGCCGTTTCGACATCGTGACGGTGCTACCTCGTGCGCCCTGCAGGGTCATCGCGCCGGTAAGACGCACGGTGGTCGTCTCGCGGAGCTTCTGTACGCCTCCCTTCGCCTCGAGGTTCTTCGCGACGATCTCGTCGACCGTTTGGGCTGACGCTTGAGATGCGGTTGAGACGAGCGCGGCACACACGAGGGCAGCGCATGGGACCAGACGGCGCATGAATTCCTCCACAGGTGGCGTTTGATTGTACAAGCGAAAGGCGCGGAACTCCGGCAGCCGCCACAGCGGCGAACCGAAAGCCCCGCGCCTCACGTGCGAGTTCGCCTCGGGCTAGACCCGGCGACGGACCATCATGCGGTAGAGCACGAGCAACAATATGGCGCCGAGGATCGAGATGAGCCATCCCGCTCCCTCGTTGGCACCGTAGAAGCCCATCGCCCTACCCAGGAAACCGCCGAGCAGCGCGCCCGCAATACCCAGCAGGATCGTCACGATGAAACCGCCGGGATCACGACCGGGCATCAACAGCTTGGCGATGATGCCGACCACGAGACCGAACAGAATCCACGTCAAAATACCCATTTTGAGTCTCCCTCCGTTCCTCACCGGAGAAGTTGCAAGCAAGTGGCCAGAATTAAAGGATGAGCTGTCGAGGCTCAGCCCTATAGTGGTCTCGATGGCATCGATCACCGCGTACGGCATCGCGCTAATGCTGGCCCTCACAACGGCACTCACGGCATCGCAATCACCTATGCAGCAGCAGATTGAACGGCTCACGCGCGAGTTCGAGGGGGAAGTCGGCGTCTTCGCGATGAACCTCGCCACCCGCGAGGAGATCGCGGTGAACGCGGAGGCACGGTTTCCCACCGCGAGCACGATCAAGACCGCCGTCATGCTCGAGGCCTACCACCAGTCAGCTGAAGGTGCGCTGTCGTTGGACGCACCGATGACGCTTGCCGACGCCGACAAGGTCGGCGGATCGGGCATCCTGAACGGCCTCTCCGCGGGAACCACACTGAAGGTGCGAGACCTCATCCACCTGATGATCGTGCTGAGCGACAACACCGCTACCAACATGCTGGTCACGCGCCTGGGCACCGCGCGCATCGACGCACGACTCACAAGTTACGGCCTCAAGGAGACGAAGATTTTTCGCCCGACCTTTCGCGACGGCCGGCCTGACATCTTTCCGGAGCTCGAACGCGAGTTCGGCCTGGGCATGTCGACGCCTCGCGAGATGGCGCGGCTCATGTCGCTGATCGCGGAAGGGCGGGCCGTGAACGCGGAGGCGTCGGCCGCCATGCTGGCGACGCTGCGCGGTCAGCAGGACCGCGCCATGATCCCGCGCTCGCTGCCGGACGGGATTCAAGTCGGCAACAAGACTGGTACCGACTCAGAGAAGCAACCGGATGCCAAGGGAAAGCGGGGCGCGATTCGCGTCGACGCCGCGATCGTGACGGGCAAGGGCGTGAACTACGTGATCGCGATCTTTACGAGACGTGGAGGCGACACGCGGTGGGGCGCCGACAATGCCGCGTTGCTGACCGGAGCCAGGATCTCGCGCGCGATTTTCGACCACTTTGCAGGGCCGGCGAAGGCCGACCCCGACTGAAGGCTACGTCCGGGCGACGTGCTTGCGTGGGACGTGCACCGAGAGCGCCGGGATGTGCGCGCTCATGATGTCCACGGCGCGTGTGCCGAGAGACGCACCCACAATCACCGTCGCGACGGTGTGATACGTCAATGCCGCCGGCCCCGCGGCGGTCCAGAACCCGACGCCACCGATACGCGATGACAGCATCGCGAGCGAGGTCACGCACGCGAGGTCGATCACCGCGGCAATCGCACGCGGCCCGTACTTCACTTTCATCGCCGGCGGCTGCGCGGCCGAGCGGTTGGCCGACCGACGTTCGCGGCCCGCGGGAAGCGGCTCCGCGCCTGCCGTCTTTTGTACTTGGTGCCCGATCAGCTCCCCCTGCGCTTCGACGATCCGGGTGGCGCGGCGATCCCCCTTTTCGAAGTGACGGCAGAAGTCGTCGACCACGGCGTCCGCGTCGAGACCCAGGGTGCGGGCGTAATCGCGGACGAAGGCGCGCGCGAAGATCCCGGAGGGCCAACGTGAGAAGTCGTTGCGCTCGAGCCCTTCCCACAGATCGGTATTCACCTTGGTGGAGGTGGCGAGCATCTCAAGGGTAATGCCGCGGCGTTCACGCTCGCGTCGAAGTCGAGGGCCGAAAGAATCGCGGTCGGACATGGGAAGACTGATCCCCGCAGCAAGTCCTCTGCCTGTCGTCTCGCACGAAAATGGGCGTTTCCTCGGGACTTACACTTCCGGCAGCGTTCCATTCTGTAACTCGATGACCGAATTGTTATCGGACCTCTATACTCGCGGATGTGGTGACAACCTGCCTCTCGCTCCATGCTGCGTACCGGTGCCAGCACGCGGGCGCGTGCTGCGCGGCGCCATGGCAGGTCAGGGCGGATGAGCATGTCGTCGCGTTCGTCTCGCGCTCGTCGGATTACGCGCATCGGGCAGACGCGCTGTTTGTCGGTCAGCCTTCGCGGGCCGGACAGGCGCCCGAGGTGAGCGTCGCGAAGGGTCCGAACGGAATCTGCGTATTTCGCGAGGACCGCCGGTGTGCCGTCCACACGCAAGGCGGCGAGTCCGCATTGCCGATCGGATGCCGGCACTACCCCCGCGTCGTCCGACTCGATCGCCGGGGAATCGCGCTGTCGCTGAGTCACTACTGCCCCACCGCCGCTTCACTGCTGGTGGCAGACGAACCGGTGCGCGTCGTTCCTGCCGATCCACCCCTCGCGCTCAGCGAGCCCGTGGAAGGACTCGACGCACGCGCAGCGCTGCCGCCGCTGCTTTGCCCCGACGTGCTCATGGATCTCGACGCCTACGAGGCCTGGGAAAAGGCCGCCGTCATCGAGTTCTCCAACTGCCGCCATGCCGATGTCGCCTTGCGGCGTATCGCAAGCGCGACAGACAGGTTGCGCGAGTGGCGACCTGGCGGCCCGTCGCTCGACGCGGCCGTGGCCAGTGCTTTCGCGAGCGCCGACGGAGCAGAACCGTCGTGGATGGAACAGGGCCTCCCTCTCGCCCGCACGCTGAACCGCGGCGTTGTGTCTCTCGACGATGACGCGAACAGCCAACCGCGAACCGCGGATGGCGTCGAGCGGGTGATCGCGAACTACCTGGCCGCGCGGGCGTTCGGGAACTGGATCGCTTACCAGGGCCGCGGCCTCCGCACGATCGTGACCTGGCTCCGCGCCTGCCATGACATCGTCTGCCTCCTCGCCTTCCGCCCCGCGGCGGATCAGGGTCGGCAGATCACGATCCCGGACGTCATCGAGGCCATTCGACAGGCCGACTACGTGATGCTGCACACAATCGACACGCAGGATTTTGCGGACGCCGCGCGCGGCGTCGAACACTGATGCCCCTCGAGACTTCCGCCCTCACCCGCTTCCTTCGCTACGTCACCATCGACACTCGCGCGGATGATGCCTCGACGACCTGCCCGAGCACACCCGGACAACTGGAGCTGTCGCGGCTGCTTGCGAGCGAGCTGCAGGCGCTTGGAATCGCCGACGCCGTCGTCGACGACAACGGTTACCTGATGGCGACGATCCCGGCATCGCCGGGTCTCGAGGATCGCCCGTCGATCGGGTTCGTCGCGCACGTAGACACTTCGCCCGAAATGAGCGGCGCCGGCGTCAAGCCAATCGTGCACCGCCGCTACGCCGGCGGGGACATCGTGCTGCCCGACGATCCGTCGGCCGTATTGCGCGTCGCCGACAACCCGGCGCTCGCCGAGCGTATCGGTGACGACATCGTGACCGCGTCTGGAACGACGCTTCTCGGGGCCGACGACAAAGCCGGCGTCGCGGCGATCGTGGCGGCCGCCGATCTGTTGATGTCGTCACGGGATGTGGCCCGTGGTCCCATTCGCATCGCCTTCACTCCCGACGAGGAGATCGGCCGCGGCGCCAATCGCTTCGACGTCGCGGCCTTCAATTGCGTGTGCGCCTACACCCTCGACGGCGGGAGCCGCGGCGAGCTCGAGTACGAGAGCTTTTCCGCCGATCTCGTGACCGTCGCGTTCAAGGGATTCAACACCCATCCGGGTTATGCGAAAGGACGGATGGTCAACGCGATCCGAGTGGCGGCCGACTTTGTCGCCGCTCTGCCGCGCCAGCACCTCTCGCCCGAGACGACGGACGGTTACGACGGCTACGTGCATCCGTACGACGTGAGCGCAAGCGTCGATCGCACCGTCGTCAAAGTCTTGCTGCGCGATTTCGTGACGGCGAACCTCGCGGCGCAGCGGGAGCTCGTCCTGCAGCTCGCACAGGCGACGGCCGCGAATCATCCGGGTTGTTCGATCGACATCGACGTCCGCGAGCAATATCGCAACATGCGCGAGGTGCTGGACCAGCACCCGCTCGTCGTCGACCGCGCCCGCCAGGCGATGCGGAACCTGGGGCTCGAGCCGGTCGAACGTCCGATCCGTGGTGGCACCGACGGCTCCCGCCTGTCGTTCATGGGGCTGCCGACGCCGAACATCTTTGCCGGCGAGCACAACTTCCACTCACGGCTCGAGTGGGTGTCAGCGCAGGACATGGATCTGGCGGCGCACGTCATCGTGGAAATCGCGCGCCTGTGGGCCTCCTGAATAGCGCAGGACTTTAGTCCTGCCGTGCGACAGCCACCCACGAACTTGCGGCGACAGCCTTTACATAAGACCAGAAGACCAGAAGGTAATTTGGGTTCGGTCTGTGCAGTGGCGTCGAGGCGATGGCAGCTGCTGGACTCGGTGGATACCTGGTTTTGCCGTAGATCTCGGGGTGCGTCACACGACGGATGCCGCCGTGGCGGAGGCTGGTCCGGTGTTGACAGTTAAACAACAATCCCACCGGACGATCTGCGAGTTTCAGATAGGTGATCACCTGTGCGCAGATGTACCGGGTGGAGGCGCTCGACAGATTTGATCTCGACGATGACGTCTGTCCTCGACGATCAAGTCCACCTTCAGGTCTCCGCAGACCTTCTCACCTCGGTGAAAGAGTGGCACGCGCCACTCCGTCTTGACGCTGAGGCCAACGGCCCTCAGTTCGATGCGCAGGCAGTGCCGGTACACAGACTCGAGAAGACCCGGGCCGAACGCGTCGTGAACAGCAATCGCGCATCCGATGATGCGGGTAACAACCGATTCGATCTCCGGCGTGAGTGTCGCCATGCCGCGTCGTACAGCACCCTTCTCGCCAGTGCCTTTCGGCCGAAAACTCGAGTAGCTAGCCACGATGTCCTGCGCCCGTTGCCGTTTCTACAATGCCACTGCAGCCGGAGGGTCGCGCTTATTGCCACCCAAGCCAACCCAATCCCTTCTGGTCTTCTGGTCTTATGTAGAGGCGGTCGCCACGAATTCAGTGGAGTGGCTGTCCTTCGGCTTGACAAGGGCGCTACTAGTGAATTAGTACTACCCAATGCGTCGCGCGAACCCGACACTGAATCCCCAGGAGCTGGCCATCATGAAGGTCGTGTGGCGGAAGGGGACCGCCACGGTGCGCGACGTCTACGAGGCGCTGCGCGAGGAGCGTCCCATCGCCTACACCACGGTGATGACGATGATGCGGATCCTCGACGATAAGGGATACCTCGAGAAGGAGCTCGTCGATCGCGCGCACGTATACACGCCGACACGGGCCCAGAAACAGGTGATGGGAGCAATGGTGAAGGACTTCGTCGACCGCGTGTTCGACGGAGCGTCCGAATCCCTGCTGGTTCACCTGGCCAAGGACAGCCGCCTGACGCGCAAGCAGCGGGAGGCGCTCGAAGAACTCGTGGACGGGTTGGAGGACTGAACGATGGAATTCCTCACGCTCGCAGAATGTGGTCGCCCACGGTTTCCAGGTGGTGTGCCTGGCGGCGCTCGCCACCTTGATCGCGGCGCTGGTGCGGGTCGACAGCGCGGCGGTGCGCTACACCTTCTGGCGCGCCGTGCTCGCGCTCGCGTTGCTGCTGCCCTGGTTGCAGCCGCGGCAGGACCTCGGAAGTGCGGCGAATCCCTCGACTCCGTCGGCCGGCAGCGTCGTGACGACGGCGATGGGGCCGGCGGGACCGCTGCAACCCTCCGCGGCGCCGATCGATTGGCTACCAATCCTCGCCACGATTCTGGTCGTCGGCGCTGTCGCGAGGCTCGTCTGGATCGGCGCCGGCATCCTGAGCCTGCGACGCTTGCGGCAGATCGGAGAAGCCCGACCCCTCCCCGCGGAGCTCGCCGACATCCAGCAGGCGCTCGGGGCCAGCGCTGATGTCCGGTATGTCCCCCATCTCGAGCAGCCGGCGACGTTCGGCCTCGTGCGTCCGGTGGTGCTGCTACCGGATCGCGTGCGGGAAGAATCGCCCGCCATTCAACGCGCGCTCTTTGCGCACGAGCTCATTCACGTGCGTCGCCGCGACTGGTTATGGGTCGTCGTGCGAGGAGCTGCTCCTCGCCGCGTTCTGGTTCAACCCGGCCATGTGGTGGATCGTCGCGCAGGTGCGGCGGGCGCGGGAGGAAGCTGTCGACGAACTCGCCATCCTCGTCACGGGCTCCCGTCGCAGCTACGTGAAAGCGCTGCTCACCTTTGCTGGAGACTCCGTCCTGTCCCCGGCGCCGGCGTTTGCGTATCGCCGTCACTTGTTTCGCAGAATCACCCTGATTTCCACGGAGGCAGTCATGTCGTCGAGCCGGATCGTATTCTCGTCCGCCGTGATGGCGCTCGTCGTTCTTGCCGGCAGCTGGTATGCGGCCGCCGCCTTCCCGCTGGTCGAAGCAACACCCTTCCTTCAACAAGGCATTGGACCTGTCGAGCAGCGCGCAAAGCCGATCAACGCCGACAACCCGGTCCCGAAGCGCGTCGAGTATCAGGCCCCCGAGTACCCGGCGGAAGCACGGGCGATGGGAGTGGCAGGCGTGATCACGCTGCGGATCTCGGTGGATGAACTCGGCATAGTTGCGGAAGCCCGTCGCCTCCGTCACTCACTCAGCGCTACGAACCCCGACACTGTGGCCGATAAGGGGACGTTGGATCGCGTAGCCGACGTGATGACGGCAGCCGCCGTCCACGCGATCCGCAACTGGCGCTATCAGCCACCCGTCAACGGCCCGATCGCATTCGACGTGCGGGTGTACTTCCAGACCGACGGTGAGACGTCCGCGGTTCAGAACACCGGGATCGTTGGCACGCCGCTACCCTCGAAGATCAACGCGGCAGGCGCCGTGCGCGTCGGTGGCAAGATCAAGGCTCCCACAAAGATCAAGGACGTGCGTCCGGAGTATCCGCCCGTCGCGCAGCAGGCGCGCGTATCGGGGATGGTTATCATCGAGGCGCGCATCGGACCCGACGGGTCGGTGGAAGACGCCAACGTGCTCCGATCGATTCCGCTGCTCGACCAGGCGGCGCTCGACGCCGTGCGCCAGTGGAGGTTCACGCCCACGCTGCTGAACGGCGTGCCGACGGCGGTCCTCATGACGGTCACGGTGAACTTCACTGTTCAGTAAACTCGCAATGCTGAATGCTGAATGCTGAATGCTGAATCAAGGAGCAATAGGGAATTTCCGAATTGGACCCTCATTCAGCATTCAGCATTCAGCATTCAGCATTGCCAAATTCCACCACCACAGGGCCGTGGTCGCTGGTGCCGACTTCGCGCTGGATCACGCACCGCGTTACCCGCCGGAACAGCGGCTCGGTTGCGAGCACGTAATCGAGCCGCCATCCGATATTGCGCTCGCGCATGTTGCGCCAGGGCGCCCACCACGTGAACATCTGATCGTTCTCGGGATCGAGCGCGCGGCCGACGTCCACCAGCCCGTGCCCGATGATCCGTTCGAGCTGCGCACGCTCCTCCGGGAGCTGTCCGATCGCACGCGGCTTCCGCTCCTTGGGATGCACGTCCATGTCCGTGCGCGCGATGTTCAGATCGCCGCAGATCACGAGCGGTGTCCCGGCGGCCGCATGTTCGGCGGCGAACTGCTCCAGCGCCGCCAGGAAACGCATCTTCGCCTCGAAATCCTTGCCGCCGTTGGGCACGTACACCGAGGCGACAGTCACCGATGGCAGCTGCACCGTCACGATGCGATTCTCGTAATCGAACGGCGGATGTTGGAACGCCGGCCCGTCCGGCGAGAACGATTTGGCGACGTGCAGGCCCACACCCGAGTAACCCTTCCCGCCGTGCCAATAGCACCAATACCCTTCCAACCCGCAGAGCATCACGGGCACCTGGTCGAGCGTGGCTTTGATCTCCTGCAGACAGATGACGTCGGGGCGCTCGGCTGCGACCCATTCGGCCAGCTGGGCGTAGCGGGCGCGAATTCCGTTCACATTCCACGTGGCGATCTTCAACGGCAGAGTTCCTTCCCCGGTTCCGGCATCCCTCTTGCCACTCATTTGGGCAGGAGTTCATGCTGTGAAAACACTGATTACACGTTCGATACTTCTGGCCCTTGTTACGTTGACGCCACTCGTCGCATCAGCACAAACGCCGCGAGCCGACTCGGCCGCCGTTGGGGGCGACATCGGAATCTTCCTGCCCGCGTCCGACGGTATGAAATCGGGCCCGAACCTCGAAGGCTTCTATGAGTATTACCCGAGGCCGCGAACCAGCATCCGCCTTGGCCTTGGCTGGGCCAACCCGAAGCTGAAAGCGGATGAAGACGATTCGATCCGGTGGATGCGCGTCGCCGGTGACGTGGTCTACAACTGGGAGGGCGGCAGCGTGCACCCGTTCGTGGGTGGCGGCCTCGGGATCTACTTCCTGCAGCAGCGCGACAACGGCGAGAGCTTCGGTGATTCAGAGACGAAGTTCGGCGGGACGCTTTTCGGTGGTGCCGAATTCTTCCTCAACAACACGGTGTCGGTGAAGGGGGAAGCGCGGTATCACCTGATCGCCAACAACGGCGCCTACAACCCCGACGGTCTCGCGCTGACGATCGGCATGAAGAAGTACTTCTAAGATAGCGCGGTGTCGCTCGATAACGCCACGCTGACGATCGCCATCACGCTCCTCTGCATCGTCGTCGGGACGATCGTGGTGCATGGGGCGTGGAGGGCGATCGGCGCGTGGCGTATCAACCAGGCCGGGCCTCGTCCGCTGCATGCGGTGAAGCACGTGCTCTGGCGCGATCCCGGAGAGGTGGCCGCGCGCGACCTCCGGCACGGCCCGGGTGGCGCTGACTTCACGCCAGCGCCGCCCTTCACGTTCATCAAAGAGCATTCCCGTGGATCGCAGCCGTGCGTGTCGGTCCACGACGCGCGTGGCAGGCGGTGGCGCGTCAAGTGGGGACACGAGGTCCACTCCGAGACGTTCACCGTCCGGTTCGTCTGGGCGGTGGGCTACTTCGCCGAGATCACGCACTTTGTGGCCCACGGGACGATCGACGGCGCGAAAGACCTGCAGCGCGCTCGAGCGTGCATCGACGAGGAGGGGCGCTTCGCCGATGCACGCTTCGAGGCCGACGATCCCGACGTCAACAAGCTGTTCGAGGAGCACGGCTGGGCATGGAACGACAATCCGTTCCTTGGCTCACGCGAATTGCAGGGGCTCAAGATCCTGGTGATGCTGCTGTCGAACTGGGATGCCAAGGACCGCCGTGACGTCGCGCGCGGGTCGAACACCGCGATCTTCGAGTACCGGCTGGCGAACGGCGTGCGAGAAGCGCGCTACTTGATCACCGACTGGGGCGGATCGATGGGGCGATGGGGCAGCAACATCGTGACGCGCGGCCGCTGGGATCCGGCAGGTTTCGAGGATCAAACACCGCAGTTCGTTACCGCGGTCGAAGAAGGGCTCGTGCGCTTCGGGTACGCCGGACAGCGTACCGACGACGTCGCGACCGGTATCACCGTCGAAGACGTGCGGTGGTTGTGGCGGTACCTCGAAGGGATCACCGATGCGCAGCTCGTAGACGCGCTACGTGCCAGCGGCGGCAGCGAGGAGGAAGCGGCGCGGTTCAGCGCGGCGCTGCGCAGCCGGATCGAGCAACTCAAACGCGCCGCCGAATAGTTCGTGAAGTCGGCGGGGCGTTCCAGGGATCCTCGGGCCAGGGATGCTTTGGGTAGCGACCCCTGAGCTCCTTGCGCACCTCCGGATACGTACGATCCCAAAAACTTCGAAGGTCGGTCGTCGTCTGAACCGGCCGTCCGTTCGGAGCCAGCAGGTAAAGCTTCAACGGGACGCGCGCGCTTTCCGAAGCGCGGCGTTTCAGCCAGGCCGAACAGCTCCTGGAGCTTGATGGACGCCGACACGCCGCCGTCCGCTTCGTACTCGACCAGGTGCGTGCGACCGCTCGGCGCGAGGAAGCGGTCGGGCGCCTCCCGCTCCAAGTCCTGCTTCACCCGCCAATCGAGAGCGCTTTCGAGATCGATCTCGGATACTCGACGTGGTCATCCCCGCAGCTTGCTGCGCGAGATCCTTCAGGTCGAACGCGATTGCAGCAAACCGCAGCCGCCGAACCAGGCGATCCTGCGCCGGCGGCAACGGCGCTTGGAGGAACGCCTCCGCCAGCATCACCGCACTCTCCGCGGGATCCATCGTCACCGGCCGTTCGCGCAACACGATCGCCCCGTACTTCTCTCGTTCTACGGCCCGCGGTTTCCCTCCGGCATCTATGGATTGTTCGATGGTGACCTCCGTCGGCTTCAGCCAGGACTTGTCGACGGCGCTGGCGAGCCTGATGCGTGCTTCCGACTGCTCGCCGCGCCGTCCGGCCTGGACGTCGAGCGCAACCAGGTACTCGGCGTCGCGCACCCCGCTCTCCGAGCCAACCACTCCGCCATAGCCGCTGGCGAGCAACACGCGCGGCTCCCCCGCCTTGCGCCGCTGCGCGACGCGATCCGGATAACCGGCGAACAGAGCGCGCCGCAAGCCAGCTTCAGTTCGTAGTAAGCCCCTTTAGGGGCGCCCAGGGCCGCGGCGCGTTCCAACTCTCGTGCCGTCCTTTGAATGTGCGACGGCAACTCTCGCTCACGATCGACCGCCGCGAGAAGGTCACACGTCGTCGACGCCGGATGGAGCGGCAGGAACTGTCGATCGGACAACACCGCACAGGCGATCGCCGCTTCCCTCGACCCGCCGGCCTCTACCAGGATGCGCGCCAGCCGTGGATGCACCGGCAGCGTGCTCATCGCGCGTCCAACGTCCGTTAACTTCGCACCCTCGATCGCCCCGAGCATTTTCAGAAGGTCGAGGGCTGCGTCGAGCGCGGCAGGCTCTGGCGCCTCGAACCACTCGAACTGACGCGGATCGCCACCCCACGACAGGATGTCGAGGGCTGGACCAGACAAGTCAATCCTGAGAATCTCGGCGACACGGTGTGGCTTGAGCCGGTCTGCTTCACTCCAGAGCCGACGGACGACGCCGGGTCCCAATCGTCCGGCGCGGCCGGCGCGCTGCTCGGCGGAATCGCGCGAGATGCGGACGGTCTCGAGCGTATCCACCGCTCGCTCCGGATCGTAGCGCGCGATCTTGTGGACGCCGCTGTCAACGACTGCTGTCACGCCCGGTACCGTCAGCGAGGTCTCGGCAATGTTGGTCGCAACAATCACACGCCGGCGGTTCGAGGGCGCAATCGCGCGATCCTGTTCATCGGCGCTGAGAGAGCCATGCAGCGGGACCACTTCGACATCTCTGTGTTTCCCCTGTGTTTCTTCTGTGGCTCTGGGCGACCTCGCGAGCCCCGGGAAGAAAACACAACACTTGTCCGCTGGTAGTGGCAAGCACTTCCGACACGGCGGCGGCCACTGAGACGCCCGGACGATACGCAATATCGAGCGGGTGGAGTCGTCCAGGGATGTCGAAGATGGGCGCGTCGCCCAGGTATGCCGCGACCTGCGCAGCGTCGAGCGTCGCCGACATCACCACGATCCGCAGATCGTCGCGAGCCCTCGACGCCTGCCTGGCGAGGGCAATGCCGAGATCGGCGTGGATGCTGCGTTCGTGGAACTCGTCGATGATGATCGTACGGAAGTCGCTGAGCAGCGGGTCCTGCTGCAGCCGCGCCGTCAGGATGCCTTCGGTCGCAACCAGCAGCCTGGTGTGCTTCGAGAAGTTGCGATCGAACCTGACCTGCCAGCCAACCTCGGCACCGAGCGTCCACCCCTGCTCCTCGGCAATCCGCTTCGCAATCGATCGCGCGGCGACCCGCCGCGGCTGGAGAAGGATGACCGGCCCGTCAACGGTCAGCGCCGGAGGAACGCGCGTGGTCTTCCCCGCGCCCGGCGCCGCGACCACCACCGCGGCCCGCCGCTCGCGCACGCGCGCGACGATTTCAGGGACGGCGGCGTCGATGGGCAACGGCTGTGGCTGGGGCACTATTCCATCGTAGTCGCTCGGCTCAGCAGTGGGGTGATTTGGGCGACTCTCAAACTACGAACTAAGAACTCCGAACTAAGAACGATCTTGTAGAACGCCTCGCGCGGAGCGCTCGGCATCTTTAAGCCGGGTCTGAAGACCCGGCACTAGATGTGAGCGAACTCGTAGGCCGGGTCTTCAGACCCGGCAATAAAGAGGGCCGAGCGAAGCGAGGCCCGCCAACAAATCGTTCTTAGTTCTAAGTTCTTAGTTCGTAGTTTCCCAGCCGCCCAACCCACCCCACTGTTGATTACTCCCTCAACGCACTGAGCGGGTTGAGCCGCACGGCGCGTAGCGCCGGGATGAGACTGGCGAGCGTGGCGACAATGATCAGGGTGGCGCCGACGACGGCGAAGGTGAACGGGTCGCGCGTGCTCACGCCGAACAGGAACGTCTGGAGCGTCTTCGCACCGAGCGCCGAGACCGTTGTGCCGATTGCGACTCCGATCAGTGCTAGCAGGGCGCCCTGCGCGACGATGGAACGGAGAATGGCGGACGCCTTCGCGCCGAGCGCTATGCGAATGCCGAACTCGCGCGTGCGTTGCGCGACCGAGTAGGCGATCAAGCCGTAGATCCCGGCGGCGGCGAGCAACAGCCCAATGCCAGCAAACGCCGTCAGCATCGTCATCTGGAACGTCTCCGTCGCCATGGCGCGGGCCTTGATGTCGGCGATGCTGCGGACGGCGGTGACCGGCTGACGTGGGTCGAGGGCGCGCAGCTCGTCGCGGACCTGGCGGGAAAGCCCGGGAGACGCGTTCGCCGTACGCACGACCCATGTCACCTGAAAGTACGCGTGGGACGTTCCAACACCGGCATCGCTCGCCTGCGCGACCGGCACATACATCACCGCTGGCCGCCGCGCGATCAGCGTATGCTCGCGCAAGTCCTTAGCGACCCCAACGATCTCCATTGGCGCTTCGCGGCTGAACACCCGGATGCGGCGGCCGAGCGGGCTCGCTCCCTTGTAGAAGCGGCGGGCAAACTCCTCGCTCACGACGGCAACCGGAGTGGCGCCTGGGCGGTCCGTCGCTTCGAATCCACGCCCTCGTACGATCGGGATTCCCATCGTTCGGAAATAATCAGTCGTCGCGTAGCGCCAGTCGGTTAGCTCGATCTCGACGTCCGGCGTCTCGAGGAAATCGACGTTGAGGTTCAGCGCCCACTCCATCGGGACGCCGTTGACGACCGCGGCGCTCTGCACACCAGGGATACGCTTCAGACGTTCGATCCCCAGGTCGTATAGCCGGTTGACGGCTTCGGCGGTGCTATAGCGCTCGCCGAGAAGCGACATGCGCGCGGTGATCACGTTGGTGCCGTCGAACCCGGGATCGACGGCGCGCAGCTTGAGAAACGTCTGCACGAAGAGGGCGGCCCCAAGCAGCAGTACGGTGCACAGCGCCACTTCGGCGACGACGAGCGCGCGGCGTGCCCACCCGGAGCGGCGGCTGCCGGTGGTCCGGGTGCCGTCGTCCTTGAATGCCTCGACGAGGTCGTGGCGCGACAGGCTCATCGCCGGCGCCAGGCCGAAGAGGATCCCGGTGACCAACGACAGGGCGAGCGTCGCGATCAGCACGGTCGCGTCGACGCGCACCGTCTGACCCGGAAGGAAGCCTTCCGGCGCCAGCGCCAGCAGCGCCGGGACCGTCCAATAGGCGAGCGCCACGCCGAGAAGCCCGCCCGTGAGGAACAGGATCGCTGATTCCGTGAGTAACTGCCGAACGATCCGCCCACGTCCGGCGCCGAGCGCCGCACGGACCGAAATCTCGCGGCCTCGCCCGGACGCGCGCGCCAGCAGTAGGTTCGCGGTATTCGCGCAGGCAATCAGCAACAGCATGCCGACGGCACCGAGCATCATGAGCAGCGCCGGCTTGACCGACCGCGACACCGATTCCTGATACGGCAGGAACACGGTGGCCTGCTCCCGGGCGAAGTCAGCTTTCGGATTCGTCGAGAGCACCGACGCCTTGTACGCCTCGAAGACGGTGGCGGATTCGGCGTTCGCCTGGGACAAGGACGTATCACGGCGCAGGCGCGCCACGACGGCGTAGTTGTAGCCGCCGCCAGGTCCGGTCGTGCTGGGACGCAGCGGAACGTACAACTCCGCCGTGCGCATCTCGTCGAAGCCCTCCGGCATCACCCCCACGACGGTGTAGGAGCGGTCGCCAAGCGAGATGGCCTTGCCCACCACGGCGGGATCGCCGTTGAACATCCGGCGCCAAATTCGATGACCGAGGATCGCCACTTCCGGACCGCCAACGAGATCCTCTTCCGGCAGGAACGGACGGCCGTGCAGGGGGACGCCGCCGAACACGGTGAAGTACTCCTTCGAGGCTTCAAGCGCGTCGACCAACTCCGCTGTGTCGCCAGCCGCGACGTTGAACGCGGTGGAGCGCCACGCCGCCACGGCCTCCACCGACTTCATCTGGTCGCGCCAGAACATGAAACGTCGCCCGGTCGTTCGCGCTTGATATCCATCGATATGGCGATGCATCTGGACGATGCGCTCGGGCTCCGGATAATCGAGGGGCCGTAGCAGGACGGCATTGACGACGCTGAAGATCGCGCTGTTGGCGCCGATGCCCAGCGTAAGCGTGAGCAACGCGGCCGCCGTGAACGCTTTCGTTCGCAGCAGGGAGCGGACACCATAACGCGCGTCCTGCACGAAGGTCTCGATGAAGGGCAGCCCCCGCTGCTCGCGATAGGACTCTTTCATTTGGATCACGCCTCCGAAGTTGCGGAGCGCCGCTGCACGGGCGTCGCGCTCGCTCATGCCTCGTCGCATGTAGTCCTGCGCCGCGAGATCGAGGTGAAGCATCACCTCGTCGTCCAGTTCCCGATCGAGCCGACGGCGGCGGAAGAGGCCGGCGAGGCGCGAAAGGATCGTCCGCATCTCAGTCCTGCCGGAGCGCCACCGCAGGATCGACGCGCAGCGCCTTGCGAATGGGAATCCAGTGGGCGACCAATGCGACGGCGACGAGTAACGCCGTGGCGACGGCGAAGGTCGTCACGTCCCGTGAACTCACGCCGAAGACGAGCGCGTCCAGGGCACGCGTGGCCAGGGCGGCGGCGACGAGCCCCGTGACGATGCCCACGCCAACGAGCGTCATGCCGCCGGCGAGCACGAGCCGCAGCACGTCTTTCGGTTGCGCTCCGAGGGCGACGCGCACGCCCACCTCACGCGTGCGGTGCGAGACGCCGTACGACACCACCCCGTAAAGACCGATCGCAGCCAGCAGGACGGCAATTGCCGCAAAGCCAGCCAGCAGTCGCATGACGAAGACGCGCTGGGCCGACGCCTTCGCGAGAAGGGAATCGAGTGTCGCAACGTCGTAGACGGGTACTGCCGGGTCCAACTCGTGGAGCACACCACGCAACGGCGAGGTGAGTACTTCCGCACCTGGCGTGGCGGCCTTGACGACGGCCACGAGGAAGGAATCCGTCACCTGCGACTGAGGTGTGTACATGGCAGCCAGCGGTGGCGATGCCACGTCCTCGTGATGGGCGTCGGCGACCACGCCGATCACGGTGCGCCAGGCTCCCCTGTCTGCGCTGCCGATCCTGACTTCGGATCCGATCGGGTTGTCGTTGCCCCAGACCAACCTGGCGGTCGATTCCGAAATGACAATGACCGGCTGCGAGGCAGTCACGTCGCTATCGGTGAAGAAGCGCCCGGTGCGCAGGGGAACACCCATGACCCGCAGGTAGTCGGAGGATGCGCCGTAGCGCTCGATGCAGGGATCGTCGATCGTGTTGGGTCGCATGCGGCCCTTGGCATGGAAGCCCCAGCAGTCCCCGTTGCCGCCAAACGGGATCTGGCTGGCGAGAGCCGCCGCCTCGACGCCCGGCAAGGCGCGAGCGCGCTCGAGAAACCGCTGCTGAAACACGACGACCGCGGGATCTTCAGCGTAGGCCTTGCCGACCAGCGAAAACTGGAGCGTTAGCACACCGCGCGGATCGAACCCGGGGTTGGCCTGGGCCAGGGCGCCGACGGTTCGCAGCATCACGCCCGCACCCGCGAGCAAGACGAGCGCAAGGGCGAGGTCCGCAACGACCAGCACCGCCCGCGCGCGTGAGCTGCCGCCCACACTGCTGCGGCCGTCGATGGCGAGCGCCTGCTGGAGCCCCGCGCTGGCGCTCCGCCACGCCGGCAACAGGCCGAAGACCACGCTGGTGAGGATCGTCAGCAGCGCCGTGAATCCCAGCACGCGACCGTCGATGGCCACATCGTCGATGCGCGGCAACGAAACCGGGGCAATGCCCGAGAGCGCTTCGATCAGGAGCGCCGCGAGGCCGACCCCCAGCACTGCGCCACAGGCGCTGAGGAGGGCACTCTCGGTGAGGAGCTGCCGGACGATGCGCCCGCGGGCGGCGCCGAGGATCGTCCGAAGCGCAAACTCGCGCCGCCGGGTGAGCGAGCGTGCCAGCAGTAGGTTGGCCACGTTCGCGCACGCGATCAGGAGCACGAAGCCGACCGCGGCCAGCAGGACCTGCAATGCCGGGCGGACCTCTCCGGTGATCGCCTCCTGCAGCGGCGCGACGACGATCGCGCCGGCTTGGTACTCAGTCGGCAACTCCCGGCGCATTTGTTCCCTGATCGCGTTCATTTCCGCGGTCGCCTCGGAAACGGTGATCCCGGTCTTCAAGCGGCCGAACGCTCTGAGGTGCTGACACCCGCGACAGGCGTCGGGCGTCTGGAGGTCGTATCCGATCGGCGCCCAGATCTCGGCCGAGACGTTGTAGAAGCGAGCAGCGTCGAGTGGCTCGAACGACGGCGGCATGACGCCGATGACGCGGTACTCGCGGTCGTTCATCACGATCGTGCGGCCGACCACCGATGGATCGGCGCCGAACCGGCGGCGCCACAAGCCGTCGCTCAAGATCAGTACGCGCCAGTGATCCGGACGGTCGTCGTCCTGGCTGAAGGTGCGGCCGAGCGCGGGGCGCGCGCCCATCATGTCGAAGTAGTTCCAGCTCACGCGAACGGCCGGGAGGCGCTCGGCCTCGCCGTCGACGACTAATGTGGGTTGCCACGATCGCATCAGCGAGAGTTGTTCGAAGGTCTGGCTGCGAGCCCGCCAATCGTTGACCGTGGTGAAGCTGACGTTGGTAGGAACGCCGTCGCTGTCACGATCGCCGACGGCGACGAGGCGTCCGGGATCGGCGTAAGGAAGCGGCCGGAGGAGGACGGCGTCGACGACGGTGAAGATCGCCGTGTTCGCCCCGATGCCGAGCGCCAGCGTCAGAACCGCGGCGATCGTGAAACCTGGAGTGCGCCTCAGCACGCGCAGGCCGTAGCGAAGGTCCTGCAGCAGCATGTCGGCGAAGGGAATCCGGCGCTGGTCCTCGTAGGCTTCCCGGATCTGCGTCGCCCCGCCCAGCTGTACCGCGGCGAGACGGCGCGATTCCTCGGGCGAATGCCCCGAGCGGCGAAAACTCTCCTCGGCCATCTCTCGGTGGAATGCCAGCTCGTCTTCGAGGCCGGCGGGCCGGCGTCGGACCATGCCGGCGGCACGTTTCACCCACTCCCGCCAGGCACTCATGAGGTTTCTCCCGGGTTCAGAAGGCGTCCCATGACCTCGACGATGCGCTGCCAGTCAGCGGTCTCCCGCTCGAGCTGTTTACGGCCGGCGCGGGTCAACGCGTAGAACTTCGCCTTCCGGTTGTTGTCGGACGTGCCCCATTTCGACGAGATCCACCCACGTTGTTCGAGCCGTAGCAACGCGGGATAGAGGGTGCCCTGATTCAACTGCAGGAGGCTGCTCGACACCTGGTCAATACGCTGGGCGATGCCGTACCCGTGCATGCTCCCCAGCGTGTCGAGCGTCTTGAGCACCATGAGGTCGAGCGTGCCCTGGAGCACGTCGGATTTCGGTTGCGTCACGATGTCTTTCCCTGCCCTGAGCGAGCGGAGCGAGTCGAAGGGTCTCCTGTTGATACCCAACAGAAGTCGCTTCGGCCCTGTTGGACGTCAACAGGAGTCAAAAGGTTGGCGCGCAACAAAAGTTCTTGGCAGCGCGCGGCCGATACTTGTCGAGCCTGGTTGCGCTCTAGCAGCCTTGCAAGGGCCGCGGATTCCGCGGGTCCAACGCGGATTCACGCTGATCCCGCCGGAGATCGAACAGCTTGCAGCGCTGTCGGGGCCGGCCTTCGGCCGGCGCCGCGCGAAGCGCGGCGGGACGGAAAACAAATCGGGAAGCACAAGCCACTTCGAGATCAGCTGTGGCTTGTGTTCCCGATTTTTTTTCCGTCGCCCCCGACAGCGCCCAGCACCGCGACGACTTCAGAGCTCAATCCGCGCTGATCCGCGTTGATCCGCGTAATCCGCGGCCAACTCGGCGTCCCGAGTCAGCTCCGCTGCCGCGGACAGAGCATCCTGTGTTCGAACGGAGGACCTGGCGGTTTCGTATGGGGATCTTATGGACCGATCTGCTTCAGGACTTGCGCTTTGCGGCGCGGCTGCTGGTTCGGGACCGCGCCTTCACCATCACCACCCTGCTCACGCTGGCGATTTGCATCGGGGCCAATGCGGCGATCTTTGCGGTGGTGAATTCGGTGGTCTTACGGCCGCTGCCGGTTCCCGAGGCGGATCGGCTCGTTCTGCTGCACAACAGTTATCCGAAGGCCGGGGTCGTGCGGGCCAGCACGGGCGTGCCGGACTACTACGACCGCCTCCGCGAGATGGACGTCTTCGAGGAGCTGACGCTCTTCAACCAGCGCGGGGTGACGATCGGTGGCGCGGAGGGAGCCGAGCGGGTGCTGGGCATGATCGGGCGTCCCTCGCTTTACCGCATGCTGCGCGTCACGCCGATGCGCGGCCGCATCTTCACGGAAGAAGAGGGAGAGATCGGTAACGAACGCAAGGTGATCCTGAGCGACGGTCTCTGGCATCGGCTCTACGGGGGGCGGGACGACGCCATCGGGAAAGACCTGCGAATCAACGGAACCCCGTACCAGATCGTCGGAGTGATGCCCCCCGACTTCCACTGGATGACTGCGGAGGTCGTGCTGTGGATGCCGCTCGGGTTCAGCGCCGAGCAGAAGTCAGATGACTCACGCCACAGCAACAACTGGACGATGGTCGGACGGTTGAAGCCGGGGGCTACGGTCGAGCAGACGAAACAACAGGTGGATGCGCTCAACGCGCGTAACCTCGAGCGCTTCCCGGCCATGAAAGAGATCATCGTCAACGCCGGGTTCAACACCGTGGTGAGACCGCTCCACGACGACCTGATTCGTGAGATTCGGCCCACGCTGCTTCTTTTGTGGGGTGGCGTGCTGTTCGTGCTCGCGATCGGAGCGGTGAACATCACGAACCTGGTGCTGATCCGCTCGAACGCCCGCATGCGCGAACTCGCAACTCGTCATGCCCTCGGCGCCGGCCTCGCGCGCCTGACCCGGCAGCTCCTTACCGAGATGATCCTGCTCACGCTGGTCGGCGGGCTCCTCGGCGGGCTCCTCGGCTATTGGGCACTGAGTCTCATGTCGTCGGGCGGTCTGCTGGCGATGCCGCGCGGCGATGAGATCCGAATGGACGCAACCACCGTCCTTTTCAGCGCCGCACTCGCGGTCGGGATCGGGGTGCTCATCGGGCTCGTGCCGGTCGCAACCGTCGGCCGCATGAACCTCAGCCAGGCGTTCCGTGAAGAAGGGCGAAGTGGAACGAGCGGGCGGGGCGCGCGTGTGCTCGGACGCACGTTGGTTGCCAGCCAGGTCGCGTTCGCTTTCATGCTGCTGGCCGGTGCGGGACTGCTGGTCGCCAGCTTCGACAAGATCCTCAAGGTGAAGCCGGGCTTCGAGCCTGGCGGCCTGCTCACGTCGCGAATCTCACCCCCCACAACGCGCTACCCCGACCAGCCGCGGATGCGTGCCTTCGCCGAGCGCTTCCTTCGCGACGTGCGGGCCTTGCCGGGAGTCGAGGGCGTGGGCATCACCACCAGCATTCCGTTTGACTCGGACTTCAACGACAGCGTCATCCTCGCCGAGGGTTATCAGATGGCACCCGGCGAGTCGTTGGTGTCGCCGTATCAGGTAACGGTCAGCCCGGGATACCTGGATACGTTGCGCGTGCCACTCAAGCGCGGCCGCCTTTTCAACGAGTCCGACACCGACAAATCCGCCCCCGTCGTCATCGTCGATGAAGTGCTCGCGAAGAAGTTCTGGCCCGGACAAGATCCGGTCGGCCGCCGAATGTTCCAGCCCCAGAACGTCGAAGACATGACCAAGCCAAGCGCCAATCAGCGGTGGCTCACCGTGGTTGGCGTCGTCGGTGAAACGAAGATGGCCGGCCTCGTGACCTCCGATACCCGCATCGGCACCTACTACTTCCCCACCACGCAGTCCGAGTTCCGCACCGTGACGCTCACCGTGCGAGTGGCTGGCGATCCAGAGGCCCTCACGCCCTCGCTGCGCCGGGCGCTGTCGGCGATCGACCCCGAGCTGCCTCTCTATGGCGTGCAGACGCTCCAGGGGCGCATCGACGAGAGTCTCATCGACCGTAAGACTCCCATGATGTTGGCGGTGGTGTTCGGGGGAGTCGCGCTCTTCCTGGCCGCCACGGGGCTCTACGGCGTGCTGGCCTATCAAGTGTCGCAACGGCGGAAGGAGATCGGCATCCGGATGGCCCTTGGCAGTGCGCCGCGGGGGATCTTCGGCCTCGTGCTACGCGAAGGCGTCACGTTGCTGGCGGCCGGATTTCTGGTCGGCATCGCCGGCGCGTTCGGCATCCGCCGGACGATGGAGACGCAGTTGTACGGGGTCGGCGCGATGGATCCGCTGGTGCTCGCGTCCGTCGGCGCCGTGCTCGCGATCGTCGCGTTCACCGCCTGCACTGTTCCGGCACGTCGCGCATCGCGCACGGACCCGCTCGCAGCGCTGAACACTCAATGAGTGATGTAATGAAGCGTCCCTGCGACGCGTGACGAACCTCGAAACAGTTTTTCTCGATGCCGGCGGCGTGTTGATCTTCCCCAACTGGGAGCGGATCAGTACGACGCTTGCTGCTCACGGGGTCAATGTCTCCGCTGCCGCGCTGGCCGCGGCCGAGCCCCACGCCAAACGGCACCTCGATCGCACGCGAACCATCCAGGCCACCAACGACGAGAAGCGAGGCTGGCTGTACTTCAACCTGATCCTCGAGCGCGCCGGCGTCACACCAGACGACGCGACCGGTGCGGCGCTTGCGGAGCTGCACGCCTACCACCAGCAGTCCAACCTCTGGGAGTTCATGCCCGACGACGTGCTGCCGGCGCTTCGACAGCTCCGCGCGCTCGGCCTGCAACTGGTGGTCGTCTCGAACGCGAACGGCACCGTCGAGAAGCTGGCGCGGAGGCTCGGGCTGACCGAGTGCGTCGAGTGCATTCTCGATTCGTTCGTGGAGAAGGTGGAGAAACCCGATCCGCGGTTCTTCGAAATCGCGCTGCAGCGAAGCGGCGCGCGCCGCGAGTCCACGATTCACGTCGGGGACCTGTACGAAGTGGACGTCGTGGGGGCGCGCGCGGCGGGAATCACGCCGGTGCTGCTGGACGTCGCGGATCTCTACCCAGAGGCCGATTGCCGACGGGTCAGGTCGCTCGACGAGTTGGTGACGTTGGCGGAGGGAATGCGCGGTGCGCGCCCCTGAAGGGGCTTACTACGACTTTCCAGCAATCCTCGCCCAGCTGTCCTTCAGCGTCACCGTGCGGTTGAACACCAGGCGGCCGGCAGCCGAATCAGGATCGACGCAGAAATAGCCAAGGCGTTCGAACTGGAAGCGCGAGCCAGCCGAAGCGGTCGCCGCTGAGGGTTCGATCTTGGCGGTACGGACGTCGAGCGACGACGGGTTGAGATCGGCTTTGTAGTTTCCCGACGCTCCTGGCTGTTCGCTGGTGAAGAGGCGATCGTAGACGCGAACTTCGGCATCGAGCGCGGTTTTCGCCGCTACCCAGTGCAGCGTCGCCTTCACCTTGCGGCCATCCGCCGCGTCTCCCCCTTTTGTCGCCGGATCGTAGGTGCAGCGAAGTTCGACGACGCCGCCGTGAGCGTCCTTCACCACAGCCGGTGCAGGTGATGAAGTAGGCGCCCCGCAGCCGGACCTCTCGACCGGGAGCGAGACGGAAGAACTTCTTGGGGGGATCTTCCATGAAGTCCTCGCGCTCGATAAAGAGCTCGCGCGCGAACGGCACGCGCCGGCTGCCGGCGGCGTCGTCTTCGGGATTGTTGGCAATGGCGAACTCTTCGACCTGGTCCTCCGGATAGTTCTCGAGGACCACGCGAATCGGGTCGAGCACCGCCATGATGCGCGGCGCGCGCTTGTTCAAGTCCTCGCGTACGGCGTGCTCGAGCAGGGCCATGTCCACCAGGTTCTCGCGCTTGGCGACCCCGATGCGGTCGCAGAACGTGCGAATCGCCTCGGGCGTATAGCCGCGGCGGCGCATTCCGACGATGGTCGGCATGCGGGGATCGTCCCAGCCTTTCACGTCCCCATCGTTCACGAGCTCGAGGAGGCGGCGCTTGCTCATCACCGTGTAGGTGAGGTTCAGGCGGGCAAATTCGATCTGCCGCGGCCGCGACGGGACCGGCGTGTTCTCGACCAGCCAGTCGTAGAGCGGACGGTGATCCTCGAACTCCAGCGTGCAGAGCGAGTGGGTGATGTGCTCGAGCGCATCGGAGGGAGGATGCGCGAAGTCGTACATCGGGTAGATGCACCACGCATCGCCGGTGCGGTGATGGTGCGCGCGGCGGATGCGGTAGAGCACAGGGTCGCGCATGTTGATATTCGGCGACGCCATGTCGATCTTCGCGCGCAGCACGTGCGCGCCGTCCGCGAACTCTCCCGCGCGCATGCGGGCAAACAGGTCGCGGTTCTCCTCGACCGGGCGGTTGCGGTGCGGGCTTTCCTTACCCGGCTCAGTCAAGGTGCCGCGGAACTGGCGGATCTCGTCGGCCGTCAGACTATCGACGTAGGCCTTGCCGTGCTCGATCAGATGGACGGCGAACTCGTAGAGCTGCTCGAAGTAGTCGGAGGCGAAGTGCAGGTTGTCCCACTCGAATCCGAGCCACCGCACATCGTCCTTGATCGACTCGACGTACTCGACCTCTTCCTTCGTCGGGTTCGTGTCGTCGAAGCGCAGGTTGCAGGTGCCGTTGAATTCGCGCGCGACACCGAAATTCAGGCAGATCGACTTGGCGTGGCCGATGTGCAGGTAGCCGTTCGGCTCCGGCGGGAAGCGGGTGGCGACCCGTCCCTCGTTTCGTCCCGCCTCGCGGTCCTCGGTGACAATCGTCCGGATGAAGTCGAGGCTGGGGGTTTCTGTGGCGCGTTCGTTCATGATGGCAAAGCTCAATTATACGAGGGAGAAAGGAGTAGGATTTTGCCATGCGCCGCTTCCTTTACTCTGCCGCGTCCGCGTTGCTCGTTTACACGCTGTCCATTTCAGCCGCGACCGCCCCGCGCCCGGGCAAGGACTGGCCGCAGTTCCGCGGCATCGACGCCGCCGGCGTGGCTGAGGGGTTCAGCCTGCCGACCGAGTGGGACGTGAAGTCGAAGAAGAACATTGCGTGGGCGACCGACATCCCCGGCCTCGGACATTCCAGTCCGGTGGTGTGGGGAGACGACATCTTCATCTCCACCTCGATCAGCGGGGCCAAGGACACCAGCCTGAAGATCGGCGCGTACGGAGACGTTCGGCCGGTGCTCGACGAGAGCGAGCACGAATGGCGGGTGTACGCCATCGATAAGAAGACCGGCGCGATCAAGTGGCAGCACACGGCCCTTAAGGCGGTTCCGAAGATTAAGCGCCATACCAAGGCCACGCATGCCAACTCAACGCTCGCCACCGACGGCGAACGCGTGGTCGCCTTCTTTGGATCCGAAGGCCTGTTTACGTACGACATGAAGGGCAAGCTGCTCTGGAAGAAAGACCTGGGCGTGCTCGACGCCGGCTTCTTCACCGCGCCCGAGATGCAGTGGGAGTTCGGCAGCTCACCGGTCCTTCACGATGGCAAGATCGTCATCCTCGCCGACGTGCAGAAGGGATCGTTTCTGGCGACCTTCGACGCGAAAACCGGGAACGAGATCTGGCGCGTGGAGCGCGCCGACGTGCCCACCTGGGGCACACCCACGATTCACACGGTCAACGGCCAGACGCAGATCCTCATCAACGGGTTCAAGCACGCGGGGGCCTACGACTTCAAGACCGGCAAGGAGATCTGGAAGCTGACCCGCAACGGCGACATCCCGATCCCCACGCCGGTGGTGAGCAACGGTCTCATCTTTCTGACCAACGCTCACGGGCCGATGTCACCGGTGTACGCGATCAAGGAAACCGCCACCGGCGACATCACGCTGGCAGCCGATGCCGTAACCAACGACCACATCGTCTGGAGCATCCCGAAAGGCGGCGGCTACATGTGCACGCCGCTCGTCTATCGCGGGCTCGTCTACATCGCGACCTACAACGGGGTGCTGAGCGCGTTCGACGTCAAGACCGGCGAGCGCAAGTTCCAGGAGCGCCTGCTGAAAGACACCTCGTCTGCCTTCACATCTTCGCCGGTCGCGAACGACGGCAAGATCTACATCGCCGGCGAAGATGGACAGGTAATCGTGTTCAAGGCGGGCCCGGTCTTCGAGCGCATCACCACCAACGACATGGGCGCCAGCGTCCTCGCGTCGCCGGCGATCTCGGATGGCCGGTTGCTGATGCGCACGTCCAATCAGCTCGTGGCGATTGGCAGCAAGTGAGATCCTCGCGCGAAATGCTGTCGTTGAGTTCCGTGTTTATGGAGTGACGGGATTCGGCACCCAGCCGATCTGCTGATACATCGTCAGAAAGTCGAACACATTCCACCCCTCCACCATCTTCCCATCGCGCACGCGCGCAATGACGACGCCGGTGAATTCGACGGGACGGTTGGTCGGTGCGCTACCCAGCGCATGCCCCACATGCTTTCCCTTGACGCGGCAGAGGGCCGTGCACCAGTCGCCGTCGACAAACGTGCGCTCGACGGCGATCTCGAGGTCGCCGAGTGCCTCGCGGAACGTGTGGAAGACCGGCTTGAATCCCGCGGGACCGATCATGGGCGTGCCGTGCGCGGCAAGTCCCCGAATTTCACAGTCGGGAGCCATAAGGCGATCGATGGCCGCTTCGTTGCCCTCGTCCCAGACCTCTTTGAACCACTGCCGTATCACGCCATCCGGAGTCGTAATCGTCGTCGTCATACCGTCCTCCTCGCAGGGTTGTTGGCGGCGGCAATGCTAGCGCAAGCGGCTGCCCTTCCGCGACCGCGAAAGCTCGACCGGGTCAATCGGGCAGGGTACATGCAAAAGACACGGCCGAGTTGTAAAGGAGGCATGCATGTTTCCCATTGGCGACGACGACGTAAGGGGCGGCGCTCTACCGGTGGTGACGTGGGCCTTGATCGGGCTGAATGTGATCGTTTTCCTGCTCGAGATCAGCCGACCCGAGGCGGCGCTGCAGACGTTCATCACGGCGTGGGGCGTGGTGCCGCGCGAGTACGCGGCGGCCCGCGATCTCGCACCGGCGATTCCCGCGCCGTTCTGGTTCACGTTGTTCTCGTCGATGTTCCTGCACGGCGGCTGGATGCATCTCGGCGGAAACATGCTGTATCTCTGGATCTTCGGCGACAACATCGAGCGTCTCACCGGACCGGTAAAGTTCCTGCTCTTCTACCTGGTGTGCGGACTCGCCGCGAGCGCCGCACATATCCTGTTCAACCTGAATTCGCCGATCCCTGCGGTGGGCGCCTCGGGCGCCATCAGCGGCGTCCTTGGCGGGTATCTGTTGCTCTTCCCGAAGAACCGCGTGCGGGTGCTCACGCGCGGCGGCGTTGCGCACGTTCCCGCCATGGTCGTGCTTGGTTTCTGGATCGTGCTCCAGTTCATCAACGGCCTCGGGTCGGTGGCACAGACCGACGAGACGGCCGGTGTTGCTTACATGGCTCACATCGGCGGCTTCGTCGCTGGGCTGGTGTTGGTGAAGCTGTTTGCTGCGGGACCTCAGCGCGTACCGGTCGCGGGGTAAGCGGGGTAAGCCGGCGCCGATATCGATGGGCGATTGGGCGGATGGTCAGCGTGAGCTCAGATAGTCCACCGCCAAGTGCGACAACGCCTTGACGCCGGTCAGCAACGCCTTCTCGTCGACGAAGAACAGCGGCGAATGATTCGACGGGGCCTTGCCGACTGTCTCCTTCGGCGTGATCCCGAGGAATACGAACAGGCCGGGCGCCTGGCGCTGGAAGAAGGTGAAGTCTTCGGCGCCGGTGATCAGCTCTGACTCCTTCACCATGCCGGGGGCGGCTTTCTCGAGCGAGGGAAGCATTTTCGCGGTGAGCTTGGGATCGTTCGCGGTCACGGGGTAGCCGCGGTCGATCGTGACGTTCACCGTCGCCCCGGCACCCGCGGCAATGCCCTCCGCGATCTTCTTCACCCGGGCATGAATGTCGTTCTGCACCTCGTCGTCAAACGTGCGGATGGTGCCGACGAGGCGGGCCGAGTCAGGAATGATGTTGTTCCTGACGCCCGATTGGAACTGTCCGACGGTCACGATCGCCGGCAGCTTCGTGATGTCCACGTTGCGGCTCACGATGGTCTGCAGCGCGGTGACGATCTGCGCTCCCACGACGATGGGGTCGACGCCACGCCATGGCGAGGAGCCGTGCGCCTGGCGGCCGGTCACGATGATCTCGAAGGCGTCGGCGGCCGCCATGAACGGACCGCTGCGATAGGTGATCGTTCCGGTCGGCACGTTGGCGAAGACGTGCAGACCGAAGACCGCGTCCACTTTCGGGGCGTCCATCACACCCGCTTTCACCATCGCTTCGGCGCCAGCGGGCCGCTCCGCCACCGGCACGCTTTCTTCTGCCGGCTGAAAGATGAACTTCACCGTGCCGGGCAACCGGTCCTTCAACTGCGTGAGCACCCGCGCGGTCGCCAGCAGGATCGCCACGTGCGTGTCGTGCCCGCAGGCGTGCATGACCCCGACCTTCTGCCCCTCCCATTCGGTCGTCACCTTGCTCGCAAACGGGAGCGCGACCTGCTCGGTCACCGGCAACGCGTCCATGTCGGCGCGCAACGCCACCACCGGCCCTGGCCTGCCCCCCTTCAGGATCGCCACCACACCCGTCCTCGCGATCCCGGTCTGCGGCTCGAGGCCGAAGCTCCGCAACCGCTCCACGACATAAGCCGCCGTCTTGACCTCGCGGTTCCCGAGCTCCGGGTTCTCATGCAAGTGCCGCCGCCACGCGAGCAGCTCCGGCTCCACCGCCGCCGCCAGTTTGTCGATCTCGGCCGACAGTTGGCTGGGCCTTGGCAGGAACGCTCGACATGACGATCAGACGATAGAAAAGCAAACGCGCCAGCATGATGCCTCCGCAGTAGCTGCCGGGTCGAAGACCCGGCCAAGCAACACGCCATGCGTCGGCTACGGCTGAAGCTCGCTGCGTTACTTCGGTGTACGTACAGCGGCTTACGACGGAGTCCGGTCCATCTGTTGCAGCGCCCGCACGCCCGAGCGCATCGACAACAGCCAGGTCGCCAGCGACAACAGCGGCGCCGCGGCAAAACAGGCCCACATGAGTATCTCTCCCTGCTGCGACAACCCACGGCCTCGACGGGTCTGCTGCCACAGGTACAGATACGTGGGGAACGCCAGCAGTGCAATCGTCACCATCACGAAGAGAACGGCGAGCACCATGAATGCCACGCCTCCATAGGATCCGGCGATCTGCGTCGGGTTCTCAGCCGCGAAGCGCGGATAACGCGCGCCGAGGCCGGCGGCGAGGCCCACTAGCGCGAAGCACATGAAAACAACCGCGAGTGCCGAGACCAATTTCACAACGGGATCGACTCCGAGGAACTGATTCGCGACAACCGTGAGCGTGAGCGTGAGCCCGAGCACCGGCACCAGCCCGGTCCAGAACTTCGACCACAGAAAATCCTTCATCGTGACCGGCGCGGTCCGGATGATCCAGAACGCCGCCCCCTCGGCCGACACCGCCGGGAACACGAAGCGCACCGCGACCGTCGCGAGCACGAAGCCAGCCATACCGAGGTTCAGCAGGCCGTAGATGTTTTTCACGACGCCCGTCATATACGGCACTCGGTCGAGGTCGAGTACACGGAAGTTGTAGAGATACACCATCACGAGCGCCAACAGCAGGAGCAGCTGCGACCACTGGCTGACGTCGCGCAGGAACACCTTGATGTCCTTGACCAGCAGGTGCCGGCGGACCGTCGAGAGCGGCAAGGCTCTCACGAGCAGGTCCAGCCAGCGGTGGCGGGTGAAACGCGCTTTCCGGGCTTCCTGCGCTTTGCTGAAGCCCGCGAAATACCAGCGATCGTTCGCGGAGCGGAGCGCGAGGGTCAAGGCAGCCGCCGTGGACCACAGCGCCGCCAGGTGCAACAGGTCGCGGCTCCCTTTCAGGCTGGCGAACAGCGTCTCCCCCGCCCAGAAGGATGGAAGCAGTGGCGTGATCGGCGACTGGAGCGTCGCGAAGAAATCGGTCACTTCCGGCAGCGACTCGACGCGCAGCAACTGCTCGGGCTGCACGAAACGCAGCAGAAGCACGATGCCGGCGGCGAACACCAGCCCCATGAGCATCAGGATGTCGCGTGCGCGGCGCGCGGGAAAGACGTTGACGAGGAGCAACGTCAACGCGCTCCCGAGGGCGACGGGAATCACCACGAAGGGCACGATCGTCAGGAGCACCGTGACGTAGTAGAGGACCGGCGCGCACCGCGCATAGCCGATCCCGGCCAACGCGGGCGTCATGAAGACCACGACCATCCACGAGGCCATCACGACCGTACGCGTGAAGCGGGCGTAGAAGAGGCGCCGCACCGGGACCGGGAGCGCCATCAGCAGCTTCAGGTCCTCGGACAGGAAGAACGTCGAGAGCGCCGTCACCAGGCCGCTGAAGGCGAGAAACGAAATGAACGTCAGGAACAGCCACGACAGCCCGAGCCGGAGAAGGTAGTCGCCGAACTCGGCGTACTGCGTCAGCTGCCAGGTCAGCCACGTGGTGCCCATGAAGATGGCGCCGATCACGAGCAGCCCGACGCCACCGAACAGGAGGCCGCGCGACAGGTCGCCGCGCTCGCGCTTCCTCGCGCGGTTGCGCGATCCCCAGAGCGACGGCAGCAGCAGGTAGGGAAACGCTGGTACCTGGGGACTAGACAATCTCGTCGATCTCCTGCAGACCGCTGCCGCCGGTCAGCTTCAGGAAGACCGGCGTCAATTGCTCGTCATGGCTGCCGGCAAGGGCGCGCAGCTCGTCGACCGTGCCGCGCGCGATGATTTTGCCTTTCAGGATGATCGCGATGCGATCGCACATCTCCTGCGCGACTTCGAGCGTGTGTGTGCTCATCAGGATCGCGACGCCGTTCTCGCTCATGCGCCGAAAGACGTCCTTGATCAGCCGCGCACCGCGCGGGTCCAGCCCCACCATCGGCTCGTCCACGACGACCGCGCGCGGACGGTGCAGAAAGGCCGCACACATCACGACCCGCTGCTTCATGCCGTGCGAAAAGCTCTCGATCAGCTCGTTCTCCCAGCGCGAGAGTTCGAACATCGCCAGCATCTCGCCGATGCGCGTTTCGAGCGTGTGGCCGTTCAGTCCGTAGAGCCCACCGTGAAACCGCAGGAATTCCCGCGCGGTCAGCTTCTCGTAGATGAACGGCCGGTCCGGAATGAACCCCAGCGCTCCCTTTGCCGCCTCCGGCTCTCTCGCCAGCTCGTGGCCGTTCACGACAATCCGGCCGGCGGTGGGCTTGAGGAGACCGGCGATCATCCTGATCGTCGTCGTCTTGCCGGCACCGTTGGGGCCGAGGAAGCCGTGGATCTCCCCCGCCGCGACATCCAGCGTCACACCGTCCACCGCCGTGAAGGACCCGTATCGCTTGACGAGATCGTGGACGGCGATCATCGGCGAAACGACGGTGCGGCCGGCGGCGCGGTCTCCCAGCACCCGGAGGTGGACCGGCGTGGCATGGGAATGGGGAGCTGTGGCGCCTCGGGTATTCCCGGGGGCGCCGCCGCCGTTCGACCCGTCCGGCGCCGCTCGCCGTCCGGGGTGAGGACGAGCGAGACGACTGTCATCTTCAGATTGCCGATGAGGGGAAGGATCGCCGCCTGCTTGTCGAGTCCGCCGGTCGCGAAGCGCACATGGGTCGCGTCGGCGGGGAACTGGTTGAAGGTCGGATCGACCGGCAGCCACGTCCCTCCTCCGCCTTCGTCGATGTAGACCTCGGGCCACGCGTGGTAATAGAAGGCGCCCCGCGTCAGGGCCACGCCGGTCGCAATGCGGGCGGGGATGCCGGCGGCCCGGGCGAGCGCGACGTAGAGGATCGTGTGCTCGTTGCAGTCGCCGACCTTCGTGCGCAGCACCTCGCGCGCGGATGGCAGGCTGATGGTCGGTTTCTTTTCGAGCAATCCGTTGACGTGGCGAACGAGCCGTTCGGCCTTCGCACGCTGACCGGTGATCTTCGCGAGCGCCGTTTGCGCTTCGTTCATGATCTCGCTGTCGTCCGATTCGATGAACGCCTCGCTCTTCAAGTACCTGAGAGGCCTGGGGGTCTCGAAGGGTTGGGCGAAGATCCTGGGGATCCCGAATCTCGATCACGCCGTCGGCATAGGTCTGGTTGACGCCCGTCAACTGGAATCCCGACAGGTCCACCCCTTCGAGGCGCATCCGTAAGACGCGCACGTCGCGGGGCTCATCGATCCGATCCGTCATCTTTGGCACGATCGCGGCGGCTTCGAGTAGGTCGGTTCGACCCCGCTGCGTGACGGCGATCGTTCTGGCGGCCTCGGCCGTCTCGCGGACGGTGATCAGGCCGAGCGGACTTTCCTCGCGAACGACTTCCCCGGTGTCGGTGACCCAGGACGTCGTGCGCAAGCCCGAAAATTCCATCGTCACCTCGAACGCGGGGGCTTCGCGTCGCCGGCTGTCGCTGCCGGCCCGGCGCCGTTCGCCGACCCGCGCGATCAGCGGTGCGTTCTGCAGGGTGGCGGGGTCCAGCACCATCCACCGGTAAGTCGTCCCGGGTTTCAGCCCAGCCGCCGCGAGACGCCGGCCGATCGTCGCGCCCAGGACCGGCGCCTCCTTCAATTCGACGCGTTCGTTGCGGACGCCCGCATCCGTTTTGATTTGCAGGTTCAGCACGAGCCCATCGAGGGCGCCGGAAATCTCGAGCGGGCCCGTGCCGGGGTCGAGCAGGAAGTTGAACGACTGCAGGTTGAAGGCCTCGTCCATCCGGGCGGTCGTGCGCACCCTGGTGAACGTCGTGGCACCGAGCAGCGACATCTGGAGGCGGCCGTCCTCCTGAACCTCGAACCCATCCGCTGTGGGGAGTGTCTGGCGGACCGTGAACCCGATTTTTTCGCCGCGGTAGTAAACGCCGTGCCACTGAGCGTCGCTACCGTAGCGCGCCAGGTCGGCGGCAAGATTCGCGGAGGCCCGCACGTAGGATCGATCGACGAGCGCGGCCATTGCGCCGACCCATCCGAGCAGGACGAGCGCGGAAACGGTCCGCGTCACGCCGCGGGGTAAGGGACGGAAAAGCCGCACGCCGCACTATACTCAGGTTCCGATATCTTTGAAAAAAGAGGACGCATGATCACATCTCAATCGATTCGCCGAACTGCATTGACGATCTGCCTGTTGCTGATCGCCGCTGCGGCGTCAGCACAGACCGCGACAGCCCAACAGCCGTACCAGCCCCAGGTCGGCCAGGCGGGCAAGGACGTCGTCTGGGTGCCGACACCGCAGACGCTCGTGGACAAGATGCTCGACATGGCCAAGGTGACGCCGCAGGACTTCGTGATGGACCTCGGGTCCGGCGACGGCCGCACGGTCATCACGGCCGCGAAGCGCGGCGCCCGCTCGATGGGCGTCGAGTACAACCCCGACATGGTGGAGCTGTCGAAGAAGAACGCCACGGAAGCGGGCGTCAACGGCAAGGCGACGTTCGTGAAAGCCGACCTTTTCGAGACAGATCTGTCCAGGGCGACCGTCATCACCATGTTCCTGCTGCCGCAGATCAACATGAAGCTGCGGCCGAAGATCCTCGACCTCAAGCCCGGGACCCGTATCGTCTCGAACTCCTTCACGATGGAAGACTGGGAGGCCGACGAGACGGCGAACGTCACCGAAGACTGCACCAGCTGGTGTACGGCGCTGCTGTGGATCGTGCCCGCCAAGGTGGAAGGCACATGGACGACGCCGCTGGGTGAGTTGAAGCTGACGCAGAAGTTCCAGACGTTCAGCGGATCGATCGGCAGCGGGCAGATCTCCGACGGGAAGCTGCGCGGCGACGAGATCTCCTTCAGCGACGGCGGTGTGAAGTTCACCGGCAAGGTCACGGGGAACTCGATGTCAGGGAACATGTCCGGCGGCCGCAACGGCGCCTGGACCGCCACCAAGAAGTAGGCCGGGTCTTTAGACCCGGCAAGGAGCACCATGCGCCTCGCAGTCATAGCCGTTACCGCTCTCTCACTGGCCGCGCCGACCCTCGCACTCGCGCAGGGTCGCGGCGGCGGCCAGGGACAAGGCGGCGCGATCCCCTCGATCGGCGACCGGACGTCCGGCCTGAAGAAGATCGACGGGTTCTATCCGCTCTACTGGGACGACGCGAGCGGGCGACTATGGCTGGAGATCCCGAAGCTCGACACCGAGGTGCTCTACTCGACGGGCCTGGCCACCGGGCTGGGCTCGAACGATATCGGGCTGGACCGCGGCGTCCTGACGGGTTCGCGGATCGTGAAATTCGAGCGCCAGGGACCGCGCATCCTGATGGTGCAGCCGAACTACCAGTTCCGCTCAACGACCCAGAACGCGACCGAGGCGCGGCGCGTCACCGATGCCTTTGCGCGCTCGGTGATCTGGAGCTTCGCAGTCGGTGCGGCGAGCGACGGGCGCGTGCTCGTGGACTTCACGGAGTTCATCGTCCGCGACTGGAACAACATGGCCGGGCGCCTGCAGCCCGGCGCGTATCGGTTCGAAGCCAACCGCAGCTTCGTCTACATGCCCGCGACCGCCGGGTTCCCGAAGAACACTGAAATGGAAGCGGAGCTGACCTTCGTGCAGCAGCCCGGCGGCGGTGCAGCGGGTGGCGGAGGCCGGGGTGGCGGCCGCGGTGGCGGGGCCTTCGAAGGCGTCGGCAGTGTCGCGTCCACCGGCGAGGCGGCGAGCATTCGCATTCATCACTCGATCGCGGAACTGCCGGATCCCGGCTACACGCCGCGTCATTTCGACCCGCGCGCCGGATACAGCGCCCTCTCGTACGACAATTACTCGGCGCTCCCGGGCGAACCGATGACCATGCGGTTCATCCGGCGCCATCGGCTGCAGAAGAAGGACCCGAAGGCCGCCGTCAGCGAAGCGGTGAAGCCGATCGTGTATTACCTCGATTCTGGCGCGCCGGAGCCGATCCGCACGGCGCTCCTCGAGGGGGCGCGCTGGTGGAACCAGGCGTTCGAGGCCGCGGGTTATCGCAACGCATTCCAGGTCGAGTTGATGCCGGCGGACATGAATCCGCTCGACATTCGATACAACGTCATCAACTGGGTGCACCGCTCGACGCGCGGCTGGAGCACCGGCGGCAGCGTATCGGATCCGCGCACCGGCGAAATCATCAAGGGCGTCGTCACGCTCGGGTCGCTGCGCATCCGGCAGGACTACATGATCTTCGAGGGGCTCCTCAGCCCCTATAAGTCCGGAACCGAAACGCCGCCAGAGATTCGCGAGTGGGCGCTCGCGCGGATCCGGCAGCTCTCGGCACACGAGGTCGGGCACACGCTGGGTATCGGCCACAACTACTACAGCAGCGAAGCGGGACGGATCTCGGTGATGGACTACCCGCATCCGCTGATCACGCTCAAGGCCGACAAGTCGCTCGATATGTCGCAGGTCTACGACACCAAGATCGGCCCCTGGGACAAGATCGCGATCCGCTACGGCTATACCGACTTCGGCTCGTCCACGAACGAGCGGCCCGCGCTCGAGACGATCCTCGAGGAAGGACACAAAGGGGATCTCTTCTACCTGTCGAACCAGGACATGGACGCGCACGGCCGCGTCAACCAGTGGTCGAACGGCGTGAACGCGGCCACCGAACTCACGCGCATGATGGAGGTGCGTCGCGTCGCGCTGGCGCGCTTCGGCGAGCAGGCGATCAAGAAGGGTGAGCCGCTCGCGACCATCGAAGAAGTCCTCGTCCCGGTGTATCTGCACCACCGTTATCAGGTGGATGCGACGGCCTCCATGATCGGCGGTCTGTATTACGGATACGGCATGCGCGGCGACGGACGCGAGCCGGTGAAGTTCGTGCCGGCAGCCGAGCAGAAGGCCGCCCTCGACGCGTTGCTGGCGACGATCGATCCAGCGGAGCTGGCGCTTGCCCGCCGCCGTCCTGAAGAGCATTCCGCCGCGGCCCGGCGGCTACGGGGGCTCGCGCGAGCTGTTCCCGCGCTACACGGGCAGCATGTTCGACGCGATCACGCCCGCGATGGTCGCCGCCGATCTGACCGTCGGTGCGATCCTCACGCCGGCGCGGTCCGCACGCCTCGTCGAGCAACACGCACTCGACAAGACGATGCCCGGGTTGCACACGGTGATCGACACGATCCTGGGTTCCACATCGGGCAAGGCCTACGCGAACGGCTATGAGGCGGAGATCGGCCGCGCCGTCCAGCGCGTGGTGGTGGAGCAACTGATGAATCTCGCCGCGAACGCGCAAATGCCACAGGTGCGCGCGATCGCCACGGCCAAGCTGCAGCAGGCGCGCACCGCCGCGTCATCGGTGACGGCGAACACCCCCGCGGGTGCGCATGCGGCGCTGATCGCCGCCGACATCAAGCGCTTCCTGGAGCGCCCCGCTCAACCGGCCGCACCGATGACGCTTCCAGATGCCCCGCCGGGAGCGCCGATCGGTGAACCCGCGATGGATTGGCTGCGCCGCGTCGAGCCACTCTGCACGATGTGGTGGCAATAAGAGAACTACCGGCTGATGACACACTGCGGCATGTGGCCGGCAGTCGTGCGGAGGTAGTCGCGCGGCGCCGCGGCGCCGTTCACAATACGCACGACGCAGGGGCTTTCGAGAGGAGGACCCACGACGTCAGGCACGATCCCGTGGTCCTTGATGAAAGGCATCGCCACGAGCAATCCGTAGCCGTTTCGGAAGCTCACTTCCACCGTTACCGAATGCGAGCCAAATGCGGGGATGTCGAACACGAAGTGTCGCATTCCGCCCCCCGTCAGTCCGTCGAGATGAACGACTTCAAGCTTGAGGTTTTGGACGGTAACCTCGCCTTGATTATGCAGGGTGATGACAACCTTCGCAGTGGCGCCCTGCTTGGGGGCCGCGGGCGTAATCACGATCTCGGGTGCCGGCACCGTTCTGTCGCGCCGATATGGTTCGTAGGGCTGGTCCAGCAACGTCGGAAGCGCCGACAGGCGTGACGCGGCACGCCCGTCCGACAAGAACAGTGCCTCGACTGAAGGCGTTCGAGCAGCACTCCAGACAACCCCCGCCTCGACGGAGCCGGTCCGCAACCAGATCTGGCCAAGCGAACCGCCGTCGTTGAAGTAAATCACGGTGCAGATCCCGCCGCCGTCGCGCGCCGCATGATGTTCGTCGGTCAGTTCCGAGCAGTAACGGGATGTCCACATCCGCGGATCGGCCACTTCTCCGCGCGAAGACACCACGCCACCGAGCCACGATAAGAAGGGCTGGGATGGAAGTAGGGGGTCGAGGTCGCTCGCCGCGAATGCCGCGGGGCTGTGGACGAACCATCGGGCATCGGGCGCTGGTGCGGAAAAGGGATCGTACAGCGCGTAGGCGATCGGCGCGAACTCACGGACCTCCGAGTGGAACGGTTGCTCCGGATCACCGAAGACGATCCGCGCCTGGAGGCGGACGTAGTGCGTACCGGGCCGCAACCCTTCTGGGCCGAACTGTCGAAGGTCAACGGTGCGAGGGGATTCGGAAACCTGCGAGCCCAGATCTACGAAATCACTCCCGTCGAGCGACCCCTCGAGCCACGCGACATATGAGACGGGACGCGGAAGCGTCAAGACCTTGTAAGAAAGAACTTCGATAAACGCCGGCCCCTCGGTGCTACTCACAGGCCGGGTGACACGCGCGCGGAGCGGCACCGCGGCGCGAATCGCCAGGCTCTCGATCTCGCGATCGCCGGCATGGATCGCATAATTCACCGCCGCTTGCAGCCACTCCCCGTCATCGTGCTCGTTGTCGAGCGGGTAGCCTGTGGCCAGAAGTTTTTGCAGAAGTTGAACGGCGTGATCCCGATAAGGGAAGGCGGGTGTCTGCGCAGCAGCGGGCTGGCAGAGCATCGCAAACAGCACGGTCGAAACCGCGACCAGGCGGAACACGCGGAATCCCCGCAGCAATCCGCGAACCAGCTGGAATGTCACCGATTAGAAGACGACCGGGTCCCGCGAATGGCCGGTGGGGGGCGATCCTCGCCAGGAAAAGAACAATTCTGTCGCTGCTTGAGCCTAACCGTCACTCCTGCCGAAGGACGCGTAGCGCAGGATTCTAGTGCTGCTCATCGTCAGCCCTGTCGCAGCACGAAGGCGGGGTCGACTCTCGAGGCGTTGCGCGTTGGGATGAACACGGCGGCCATCGCTGAGCCGAGCAGGATCGTCACGGCGAGGCCGAACGCTAGCGGGTCGTGCGGCGGAACGCCGAAGAGCGCCCCGGAGATCGCGCGGCTTGCGAGCAGCGCGAGCCCGACACCGGCAGCCAGACCGACGACCACCGGGCGAAGGCTCTCGCGCATCAACAGCCGCATGACGTCCCGGCGCTCCGCGCCGAGAGCGATGCGCAGGCCTATCTCTCGAGTGCGTTGTCCGACGACGGCGGCGGTAATGCCGTAGAGGCCGATGGCGGCAAGGACGACGGCGAGCGCCGCCATCGAACCGGCAATGAGCGCCAGAATCCTCGGGCGGGACACCTCTTCCTCGAGGCCATCCTTCAGGAGAGTCGAGCGGACCGTGACGTTCGGATCGAGGCTGCGCAACGTCTCGCGCAACAGGGGAACCGTCATCGCAAGGTTGCCGTCGGTGCGGACGATGAGACGGCCCAGCGCGATCTCGGACGGAGCCAGCGGTCCGTACACGGCACCGTGCGCACCTTCGTGAAGGCGTGCCACGATCGCGTCGCTGACGATGCCGATGACCACGTCTCCCCGCTCGCTGATGGACTCGAAGGTCGTCCCCAACGGGTCCCGACCCGGCCAATAGCGTTGCGCGACTGTTTCGCTGATCACCACCACCCGTGCATCGCGTGCCACCTCTTCGTCGGTGTAGGTACGGCCTCGAATCACTCGCAGGCCGACGGTCTCGAAGTAACTCGCAGAGGTCTTGTTGAAGTAGATGACTTGACGCTTCCCCTCACGTTGTTGCGTCATCATCCGCGAGGCGCCGCCGAAGGGCGGAAGCTCGGCGAGGGCGACGCGCTCGACGCCGGGAAGGACACTGACATTCTCGATCGCGCTCGCCCAATACGCCTTCGTACGCGCGGCGTCGGCCCCTCGGCCGAACCCAACCGAGACCGCGACCAGACGATCCACATCGAGTCCGACGTCGACCCGTGCTGCGCGGATCGTGGCACGTAGGAACAGCGTGGCCAGTACGAGGAGGAGGATCGAAGCGGCCGCCTGCAGCCCGAGGAGCGCGGATCGCAGCCGCCGTGGCGCCGCCGAGGTCGTCGTGAATCCCGAACCTTTCAAAGGCGAGACGATGTCGCCGCAGGCCCCGACCCGAGACGGCGCCAGCCCCGCAACCACACCGCAGCACAAAGCGACCACCACGAAGAAGAGGTAGACGTTTGAATCGAACCCCAGGTCGAGCGTAGAGGGTGCTCTGGTCAGGCGGGCCAGCATCGGCCCCAGCCAGATCGTCAGGACCAGTCCGGTGCTCGACGCCGCCGCGGCAATGAGGCTGCTTTCGGTTAGAAGCTGGCGGACGATACGTCCGCGCGTCGCGCCGAGCGCCAGGCGCACGCCAATCTCCCGGTAGCGGGTGGTCGCATTGGCCAGCAGGACACTGGCGACGTTGACGCAGGCCAGCAGCAGCACCAGCGCAATCACGATCGACACCGCGACGGCGACGGTGAACTGCTGTGATCCCGGTCTCCCGAGCACGTTGTGCTCGTCGAACCGCGCGCCGGCGCGCCGCGCCGGATCCCTGGAAATCTCGAGCGTGCCCGCTATTGCCGTGAGCTCCGCTTCCGCCGCCGCGACGGTCGCACCTGGCGCAACGCGGGCGACGACGTTGACCGGCTGCCGAGATCCGGCGATCGCCTTGCCGGCGTAGACAACGTGATACGCGCTCATCGGCATCCACACGCCGGTGCCGTTGGTGAACGGCGCCGCGAACGGACGCTCGGCGATGCCGACAATAGTGGCGGTCACTCGCCCGATGCGGAGGGTCCGGCCAACAGTCGCCGGATCAGCGGCCAGATGCCGCGTCCAGAAGGCGTGGCTGACCACGACAACGGGCGGCGCGGAGAGATCAGCGTCGGCTGTGACGAGGATGCGACCCGCGGCGGCCCGCGCGTACAAGGCCTCCAGGTATCCAGCGGTCACGAAGGCAACCGGAACGGACGGCGGATCGTCGGGAAGCGCCGTCCCGAGGGCGTACGAGGCTGCGTCTGTGAGCCACGCCTCGACGCGTGACTGGCGCGCCGCGTCCCGTAGCTGGAGGTATTCGTCGTATCCCCACGCCGTCGAGACACCGTTCGGTGTGGTGCGCAGCACCCGCGGTGCCCGGCCGATTCTCGCACGCCGTCGGATCGCAACAGCGCGGCGTTCATCAGCGTGAACACGGATCCGCTCACGCCGATGGCCAGGCCAAGGCCGAGCACCGTGATCCCGATGGTGATCGGTTGCCGCGCGAACATGCGGGCGGCGTAGCACGAGATCGCGTCCCAGGCCCGCGAGGGGACGCCGACGCCGAGCTGCGCGGCCGGCTTTCCCGCGGCCAGGACGATGGCGCAGCATCAGGCTGCAGCACGTCGGCTGTGTAACGCCAGCCCGCACGCCGATAGCCCCTGCGCGCCGCCACGCGCAACGAAACAGCTCGAGCAGGTCGCCTTCTGTTTCGGCGCGTCGTTCGCCGAGCGGAACCAAGCGCAGGAGCGCCCGCGCGATCAGTGGTGGTCTTCGTTCCATCACCGCCCCCTTTCCGCGATCGCGCGCCACATCCGGGCGCGCACGTCGTGCAGGTCGCGCAGCGTCCGCCGGCCGAGCGGCGTCACCTCGTACATACGCCGTGCCTTCCCCCCGCGCGCCGCAATCGCGCCGCTCATCGAGGAACGCACGTAACCCTTCTCTTCGAGCCGCGTCAGCGCGGAATAGACGGCGCCGAGCGAGACCGTGCGGCCTGTCATCTCTTCGATGTACTGCTGGAGCGGGACGGCGTAGGTGTCCTCACCCACCGCCCGGATAGCCAGCAGCGTGAACTCCTCGAATTCCCCGAGATGCTCGCCCTTCATGTCGACAGAGTCATACCACTATTTCATCGTTTTTGCATAGATAATCGCTTTCCAGCAGTGGGGTGGCTTGCGGCGACTAGGAAACTAAGAACTACGAACTCCGAACTCAGAACCTTGGTTCTTAGTTCTAAGTTCGGAGTTCGTAGTTTTAGAGTCGCCGCAAATCACCCCACTGTTCGAAGGGCGCGGCGCTCGTGGTGCTTGAATCGGCGCCGTACGCCAAACCAATACGTCAGGTAGTAGCCGAGGACAACACCGCCGGCGCCGAGCGCCTCGGCGACACCCCAGGTCACGAGCCAGGCCTCCCGGTTGGCGGCTGCCGCCCCACGTTTCCCACGCGCGCCAGAAGCTGTAAAGGATGCGGCCGGTGATGGTGAGTGTGATGGCCAGCACGAGAAGGCGGTTGGGCGTGTAGTGAAGCGCGCGCGGTGACGGCTCCCAACGGGTCAACGCGAGGCCCAGAATGCCGATCGCGCATCCCACCAACAGACCCAGGGCGCTGTAGCGGAAGGCGTTGGGAATCCAGATGGTGGAGAGCGCCGAGCCGGCCAGGAACATGGCCGATGACAACCCGATGCCGACGAGGTTGACCGCGATCAGCCACCCGCGCGCCTGTTGGCGGCGGGTGCCGACGCGGTAGCGCTGCACGAGGGACAGCGGGATCAGCAGGATGCCCGCCACGATCAGGGCGAGAAACAGAAGGGCGAGTGCAATGATCGGCACTCGCCCAGCCTATCGCGATTGCTCAGAACATCGGGAGGCGCCACGCGAGCCCGGCCGACACCTCGGTCGTCGTCCCTGTGAAACGCCATTCGTGTCCGCGCATTCGAAACTCTCCCGTCAGCGCGAGCTGATCGGTCAATCGAACGCCGGTACCGGCGGCAAACGAGACCGTCGGTTCCCAGTCAGTGTTGAATGAGGATCGCAGCGCCGAGGCGCCGAGGCCGGCACCGACGTACGGCTCGAGGCGCCCGACCGTCCAGCGGTACTGCAGCTGCGCCTCCGGAGCGAAGAGCGTCGCCGGACCGACGTCCTTGCAGTCCTGGAACTGCTGGCACGGACGCGCGAACAACGCCCGCACCTCGATGCCGACGTGAGGGGTGAACGCACGGCTCGTGCGAACGACGAGGCCGCCGGTGTTGCCGATACCGGACAGATCGAAGTCGACGTGAGCCGCGGACACGCTCAACTCGGTCCACGATGAATCCTGCGCGTGCGCGGCCGTCACGCTCGCAACCGCGAGCGTAAAGAGGAATGAAACAAAAGTTCGAGTGACAAGTCGCATCTGATACCTCCAGGGAAAGACGATGTGTGAACATCGTGGTCCCGGGAATTTCAAAAGGCGTTCCCGAAGCGGCACGCGTGGGAATTCGCGCGAAAAATCGCGGTGCTTGGTACGTGATGCGTGACGAGTGCGCGCCAGCTGCGCTGTACCACCGCAGAGAACGTCGTCCTCTCGGGTGGACGACGCGCGTCTAACGGCGGCGCCAGACGATGCCGACGGACGCCGTCATGTAGCGGAGATACGTTGCCGTGGAATCGGGGTCGATCGAAACGAGGTCCGCGTAGCGGCGGAACGTGCTGTGGTACCGGAAGTCGAAGCGTACCCCGGTGCGCTCGCTGAAGAACCCGATCGCGCCGACGCCAAGATTGAAGCCACGCAGCGTTCAGCTTTATAGGCGGGACGGGCGGTCCGCTCGGTCGCTCCGAGAGTTGTGTGACCGTTGCATTCATGAGCCCGGCACCGCCGGAGAAATACGGACGCAGGCTGTACTCCGTCAACCGGCGAGGGGTCGTCAGCACAACGTTGCCCATGAGCGAGATGGCGCGTCCCTCGTCGACCAGCTCGAGGCCCAATGGGCTCGTCGTCGTTCTTGAATAACGCCGGCGACCAGATGCCGATGGCCTCCACGCCCAAAATACCGTCACCGAGCAACGACACTGCGCCGCCCAGGTTCTTGTGGGTTTTCTCGACGGCTTCTTCGATGTCGAAGATGTTCGTGGCCCCTTTGAACGTCAGACCGACCATCGGCGCGAAGTGCCACTCCGCGGCCGACCGGCGCGGGCAGGAGCGCCAGCAGGACCACGCATGCCGAGACCAGCCTCAGCATCCAGCGGTTAGGTGAAGAGCCGGAGGAAGAGCGACCCAAACAGCGACTTGGTCACGTCGCCCTGCTGGAGCTGGTACGGCGCCGTCAGGCGATCGCTGTTCGCAAGAAGGATGAAGGTCAAATCGTAGGCCGGGATTCTGATCACCAGCGATGAGTAGGCGTTCGGCACGTTGCCGAAGTGCCACACCACCTTCTGGCCGCGATGATACTGGACGAACCAACCCACACCCATGGGCACCGTCGCACCGGCGCGGTTCGACGCTGGGTTCCACGCGACGTCGAGCGTCTCCTGCTGCAGAAGCCCCGTCGCGATCTGTGAATCCACAACGGGAACGATGGCCGACTCGAACCGAGCCAGATCGCGGACCGTCGTCACCAATCCGCCGGTCGCAGTCATCGACTGCGCGGTCAGCACCGTCCGCTCCGCTCGGCCCTTGTTGTCCACGCGGTACGGCACGGCGAGGCGCTTCAACACGCTACGATACCGATCGAGATCGGATTCGGGGAACATCCCCTCGGGCAATTCGATATCGAGGTTCTGCAGGTCAGTGCCCGGAACCGAATCGATCATCGCCAGCCGGTTCAGCAGACGGTGCGCCACGCTCTTGCGATAGGGCTGTGGGGCGCAATACTCCATCAGCGCCGTCGTTTGCGAGAAGCGCTCGGCGTTGTAGGCGAACGAGCCTCCCGAACCCTCCGTCGAGGTGTGGCTCAGTAACTGGCGCAGCGTGACGCCCTCGGGCACCGTCGTCATCTCGTATCGACGAACGGGCTGATCGAGTTCGAGCCGGCGCTGCTCGACGCACTGCAGCAGCAGGACCGCGGCGAGCGTTCCGCTCAGGTCACCGACGAGATACGGCGTGTCGGGTGTCGCGCGAATGCGCTCGGTCACGTTCTGAAATCCGAAGCCGCGTTCCCAGAGAATCGTGCCGTCGCGGACAACGGCGGCGGACATCGCGGGGATGGCGGCCTGCTGGCGTAGCGACTCGAGGTAGACCTCGAGCACCGAGAGCACTTCGTAGCGATTAAACGCGGGTTGCTGCGCAACGGGACGCACGGCGACCAGCACGACGAGGAGCGCGACGGCCGCGGCGGCTCTCTTCATTGCCATGGCCGCTCAGCGAATGAACGTGAACTTCGCGAAGCCCACCACGTCGTCTCCCTGCCAGGGCCAGACGAACGAGGCGTTTCGCGGGCTGGTGTGCGCGCGGACGCGGACGTAGTACTCGGCGTTCGATTCGAGGCGGACGCCGCGGAAGAGCGGCAGTTTCTCGAACTGGGCCGTCACCCACGCCCAGGCGACGTCTTCGCTGTCGGTGGTTTCGACGCTGAGGTCGGTGCGGCCATCGATCATCTTCGACAGGTCGTAGCGACGTCGCAGGTTGTCGTAGCGCACGGTCGCCGTGACTTCAGCAGACGCCATCGTCCGATCGATCCATCCCGCCGAACTTCGCTTGAGATCCACCTTGTAGACGAACCGTACGGGCAGGCCACTATGTATGACCTTCCGTAGTTCGGGTGTCAGCGTTTGCGTCAGCTTGAAAGACACGAGGAGCTCGCCGTCGCGCGCGAGTGGCGCAACGAAAATAGTCTGCTCGGCCTGCCCGCCGAGCCCGAGGGCCAGCACGGCAAGAAATACCAGTGAAAAACGCTTGAACATCGGTTCGGTTGTGCTGGGACATGATAGCGCATCGGAGCCAAATTGACCCCGATTTCGATAACCCTAACGGCCACCTCGTCCGTCCAAGACATCGGAGGTTACGCATGGGATGGTGGAGCCGAGCGAAGCCAGAGCCGGAAAAGGTCCAGACTGACGGACCAGTGATCCGGCTCGAGGGGATTACGCGAATCTTCAAAGGCGACGCCGACGAAGAGACCTATGCCCTGCGGGACATCACCCTCGCCATCGATCGCGGCGAGTACGTGTCGGTTTCGGGGCCGTCCGGCTGTGGGAAATCCACGTTCCTGTCGATTCTTGCGCTCCTCGATACGCCAACGGCGGGCCGCTACTGGCTCAACGGAAGGGCGGTTGACAGGATGACGCCGGCGGAACGCGCCCGCGCCAGGAGTCTCGACATCGGCCTGATCTTTCAGAGCTTCAACCTGATCGGCGACATGACGGTCTATGAGAACGTCGAGTATCCGCTCACGCTCCGGGGGGCGAGCGCAACCGAGCGGAAGGCCACCGTGGACGCCGCGCTCGAGCGCGTGGGCCTGACTTCGCGAGCGAAGCAGCGGCCAGGGTCCCTTTCGGGCGGTCACCAGCAAGCGGTCGCGGTCGCCCGGGCCATTGCCGGCCGCCCGGCCATCCTGCTTGCGGACGAGCCGACCGGGAACCTCGATTCCAAGGCGGGGGAATCGCTGATGCAGCTGCTCGGCGAACTCCACGCGGATGGCGCGACCCTGTGTATCGCGACCCACGACCCGCGCTGGATTGCGCAGGCGCCGCGTCACATCTATCTGTTCGACGGGGGCGTCGTCGAGACTCCGGTCGGATAGGTAACCACGCTCCGAATCGCATCGACGATGAGGTCTGGTTCGTCGAACTGGATCCAATGGCCACTCCGCTGGGCGATGACATGACGGCCCGAGGACGACAGGCGCGCAAACTCCGCGTGCTCGCGTAATTGGTCGGCCGGCAGCTGGCCGCTGGAGATCACCACGACGGGCAGGTTCTGCAACGTATCGAGCGAGCCCACAAACGCCGCGGCTTCCTGCAGCACGCGCAGGTTTCCCGCCAGGGCGCGGAAGCACTTGGGATCGCACCAGTGCTCCTGGACGACCGGGTAGACCTCTCGGGGCAGCTTCCGCACCTGCGTGACCAGGTGGCGCAGCTTCGCGTCTGCCGTCGGTCCCAGCGTGCGGATGAGCGTGCCCGGAACGCGCGGAGCCCCTCCCGTTAACAACGCGAGGCTCGCGCGTACGAAACCCACACGCGCCAGAGCGCCCCCTACGTACGACAGCCTGATGCCTCGACGCAGCAACCGCCGTCGGTCGGGCGTGGGCGACTGCCATTCGCTCGTCGCCGGAGGATCGACGAGCACGAGGCCAGCCACCGCAGATGGATGTTTCTTCGCGTAGGCGCAAATCACGAAACAGCCGAACGAGTGCCCGACGAGCACCATCGGCGACGTGATGGCGGACCGTTCGACGACCAGCTCGAGGTCCTCGAGAATGTGGGCGAGCGTGCGCGGCCGCGGGTCGGTATCGCTCCACGCCAGGCCGGCGCGATCGTAGGCACAGGCGCGCACCATCTTCGCGACCTCGGGGAGCACATGCGACCAGCTCACCGAAGACGCGGCAATGCCCGCCTCGAAAAGGACCGCCGGTGCACCGCTGCCGGCGCTGACGACATGCAGGCGTCGCGAGCCGGCATCGATCAGCGTCCCGGGCGCGGGACAGCGAAGGGCGCCCCGGCGCATACCGAGCTGCTGGTAGAGAACGCCGGTGCCCACGAGAGCCAGGAGCGCCAGCGCGGCGATGATCATGCGACCGCCTCCTCCGCGTACGCGATTCTAACGGACCGGCGTATGCTCTCCCGCGATGGCGCTCCGCCGCGTGCTGCTCGCTGTGCTGGTCTTGACCTGGCCGGCGGTTCCGGTCCGCGCCGATGATCCTCCCGAGCTTCGGGCGTTATGGGTGGATGCGTTCCATGAGGGGATCCGCTCGCCTCGTGAGGCAGATGATCTGGTGGCCGCCGCGAAGCGCGCCAACCTGAACACGCTCATCGTGCAGGTACGCCGTCGCGGCGATGCGCTCTACACGCGCGGCGTCGAGCCGCCGTTGGATGATCCGAATTACGACCCTTCGTTCGATGCGCTCGCGTACATCGTCGATGCGGCGCACAAAGGCGGCCTCGAAGTCCATGCCTGGATCAACGCCATGCCCGTTTGGCGGGACGAGACACCGCCGAAGGATGCCCGCCACGTCTTCAATCGCCACGGCATCAGCGCGCCCGGCGAGCAGAACTGGTTCACGTCATCTCCAACGGGCAATCACAAATTTCCAGTCGGCTACTTTCTCGAGCCGGGACACCCGGCGGCCGCGGCGTACCTCGCGGAGATCTATTTGAACGTCGTGCGGAATTACGCGGTGGACGGGATCCACTTCGACTACATCCGTTACCCCGAAACCGACGATCGCCTGCCGCGCGGCGCCGGGGTCGGCTACAACCCGATGAACCTCGCCCGCTTCCAGCGTGCGACCGGGCGAGCCGATGTGCCACAGCCGGGCGACGAGGCCTGGATGCAGTGGCGACGCGAGCAGGTCACAAACCTCGTTCGACGGGTGGCCATCGAGGCCAAAGCCATCAACCCGAAGATCAAGATCAGCGCGGCCTTGATCCCCTGGGGCCAGCCGCCGACCGATGAGCGCGACTTCGAGGATGTCGCGCCGATGCAGCGCATCTTCCAGAACTGGCACCGGTGGCTGCAGGACGGGCTCATCGATCTTGGCATCCCGATGAACTACGCGACCGAAACCGACGATCGCGTCCGCGGCTGGTTCAATGGATGGATGCAGTGGGAGAAGCGCCATCAGCACGGACGGCAACTCGCGGTGGGACTGGGTGCGTATCGCAACACGCCGGCGGCGACGGTCGCACAGATTGCGCGTGCCCGTACCGAAGACGGAGGGCGCGTCGTCGGTGTTTCGTTTTTTTCTTACGCGGTCCCGGTGCAGCCGGCGGTCGTGAAGCCTGGCAGCGATCTGCCTGCCGTGCCGGTGACAGGCAGCGATCGGCTGGCGTTTCTCTCAGAAGGTGCGGCCGCGCCGTTCCCGCGTCCAGCGGCCGTTCCTCGCATGCCGTGGATCGACTCGCCGGAGCGCGGGTGGATCGCCGGCACCGTCAACGGCCATAGCCCGGCAGACGTCGATGGCGCGACCGTGACCGTACGTCGAAAGAGATTCTGGCCGTTCTCGAATACGACTCGGCTGCGTAGCAGACGGCAACGGGTACTTCGGCCTCGCGAACGTCAAACCGGGCCGTTATGAGGTCCAGGTTCGAGTCGCGCACAGCGACTATCCAGGTAGAGTCGGGAAAGGTCACGCGGGTGACGCTTCCTGATTAGTTTTCGCGTTTTCGTCCGCGCGCGCTGCGTGCGGGCATGCCATCCGGGTGAAAAAACCAGACGACGACATTGCCATCTTCTGGCGTGCGCCTGACGGCTCGCATCTGCACGATGACGGGTGCCCGGTCTCGCGGCCGGATGGTCAGCGTCCCTTCGACATCCTCGCGCTCCCACACCACCGAACGCAGGGCCCGAACGAACTGCTCGCGGTCCTCTGCAAAGTGGGTCAGCAATCGCGTGTCGAGATGGCGCGGGCTGATGCTCAACAGCCCGGCTGCGGCGGTATTCGCCTTGAGAATGAAGCCGTTGACATCGGTGCAGACGGACGCCACGGGCAGGCGCTCGAATAGCTGGTTCCACTCGTCGTCTGCGCGCCTGATCTGGACCGACAGGCCACCGTGCTCGACGTGCGCCGCGGCGACCTCTTGCAACAGGCTGTCGCACATCGCCAAGGTATCGCGAAGTACTTCTGCGAGCCGGGAGTCGGGCTCCTTGTCGAGGCCCGCTTTCAGCGAGCGGTTGCGAAGGTTCGCGACTTCTCGGGTCAGACGCCTATAGGAATCGCCGGACGGGGGCACGGAAAGAAAACTAGCAAATCCGGCTACCCCACATCCGTACGAAATCGAACAAACTCTGCCTAACGCGCGGAACCCTTGACGATCGCGGCGAGCGCGCGCAATCGCGCGGCATCCTGCGGTTTCGATGCAGCCGCCGCATCCTGTTCCAACTGAGAAGCGAGCGCTTCCGCTGGCTGCTTTTTGCCGAGCGCTGATTTCACCGCCGCGGCGCGTTCCGGCGTGATGGCCTGGCCCCGAATCAGCTGGTCGAGGTACGCGCGACCGACGGGACCAGCGGCGGGATAGATCACCTTCGGCTGCTGCTGCGGGTTGAACGCGGCGTAACGGACCTGGGTTGCGGCGGCGAGCTCGTTTTCCGACAGGTGCTCGCTCGGTTCGAGCTTCAAGATATCCAAGCCCGCGAGCCATCTCGCTCCCGTAGATGTGCCCGTTGTACCAATAGTCGGACCACTGGCCAGCGATGACGATCCGCTTCGGGTCGACGGGCCCGCGATCGAAGTACGCGATCTCGACCGGCTTCGACGAGTCGGTGAAATCGAACACCGACACGCCACCCTGGTACCACGCCTGCACCATGATGTCGCGCCCGGGCACCGGCACCAGCGATCCGTTGTGCGCGACGCAGTTCTCCTGCTCCGTCTGGGCGGCCGGCAGCTTGTAGTAGCTGCGGAACTGCATCTTTTTATCGACGATGTCGAAGATGGCGTTGGCGCCCCACTCCGGACGATCGCTCGCACGGCAGCGCGGGTTGGTGCCGCCGCCCCACTCGTCGGTGAAGATGACCTTCGTGCCATCGTTATTGAACGTGGCCGAGTGCCAGTACGCGAAGTTCTTGTCTTCCACGGCATCCAATCGCTTCGGATTCACCGGGTCGCTGATGTCGAGCAGGATGCCGTTCCCCGAACAGGCACCGGCTGCGAGCCCCACTTCCGGGAAGACCGTGATGTCGTGGCACTGATTCGTTTCGCGCGTGGCCTGGACGTCCGGGCCACCTTCGCGCGTCTTTGCGAGGCCGGCGATCGCACCGGTCGCCGGGTCCGAGAAGATGCGGGGACGATTGACGATCTTGGCGTTCTGCGGCGCGGCGAGCGGCACCTGGATCACGTCGACGCTGAAGTAGGCGGTGTTGGGATCCTCTTCGGGCTTGCCGGCCGAGCATCCCGAGAGTTCCTCGCCTGCGCGTGGGGTCCCGGTCCCGGACCCATAGATGTAGACATTCTCCTTGTCATCGGGATCCACGAGCAGCGTGTGGGTGTGCGACCCGCGGCAGGTCTGCACCGACGCGATTTGCTTGGGTGCCTCGATGGTCGTGATGTCGAAGATGCGGACGCCGACGAAACGTTCGGGGCTCACTTTCTGCTCGACACCCCCCACGCCGCAATCCAATCGTCCGCGCGTCTCCTCGACTGACATGAACAACAGGTTGCCGTGAACTGAGAGGTCTCCCTGTCCGCCGGGACAGACGATCGACGTCACCAGTTTCGGCTTCTTCGGATTGCCGATGTCGTAAACGTTGAAGCCGGTGAAATTCCCGATGAACAGGTGGTCGCCTCGGAACGCCATGTCGGAGTTGGCAAATGCGAGACCGCCACCGCGGCGCGGGCGAGCCGCGGCGGGTGGCTGGGCCGGCGTCGGTTGCGCACCGGGCTTGGTCTCGGCAGCCGCAGCGGGCTCAGGAGCAGCCGGCGGCTCCGGCGCGGGAGGCGTCGGATCGAAGAAGCCGGTCGGCTTCGGCACGTTCTTGACCAGCTCCATGTTCTTCGCGGCGACGCCGGCGTCTTTCACCCCGGGCTTGAGGCCCACCCGCGGATCGGCGGATTGCGCACTGGCAACCGCCACCGCTCCTACGACGGCGAACAACACACAGAACTTCACGGCGGAACGGGTCATTTCTTCTCCTTCACCGAGGCCCACATCGCGGCCATGCGGTCGATTTCCATACGCTGGTCCGCGTCGACATCCGCCGCGAACCGGTTGATCTCGGACTCCTGCCCGGCGCCAGGGCTGGCAAACAGTTCCTTCACCATGACGAGCGCCCCCTGGTGATGCTTGATCATGAACGCGAGAAACAGGCGGTCGAACTCGGGACCGGTGACGGCAGCGAGGCGACTCATTTCTTCCGGCGTCAGCATGCCGGGCATCAGCGTCGCGCCGTGCGCGTGGTGCGCGTGTGCGTCGGGCACCGGCTTACCGTGGTCGCGCAGCCAGTGCTGCATCATCTTGATTTCGTCCGACTGCGACACCTCGATGCGCTCGGCGAGCTTGCGCATGTCGTCGCTTTTCGTGCGCGTCTCGAGCAGCGCGGTCATTTCGAGGGCCTGGGCATGATGGCCGATCATCCCCTGCATGAACTTCACGTCTGCGTCGGTGACACGCGCCGCCTGCAGGTTGGCGGCCTGTTCGGCCGTCAGCACACGTCCCGACTGGCCGGGCGCGCCGGGCTGAACGATGGGAGGCGCTTGCTGAGCAGCGGCCCCTCGGCACCCGACAAGGGCGACGCTGAGCAGCAGCAAAGCTGCAGCACGGGTCATCCAAGAATCATAAGCCAGCGAGTAGTTCGAGGCATCCGGCTGTCTCGAACAGTGGGGTGGCTAGCGGCGGCTAGGAAACGCCGAACTACGAACTTCGAACTCCGAACGATTCATTTGTCGGGCCTACCGTACTAAAGATGGCCGAGCGCCAGCGAGGCCGTTCCACCAGATCGTTCGTAGTTCGGAGTTCGTAGTTCTGAGTTTCCCAGCCGCTGCGAACAACCCCACTGTTCGAGGGCTTAGAAACGGAAGAAATAGCCGACCGTGAGGTTGATCCTGGTATCCAGTCCGCTCGCCGAAACAACCGTCTGGTCGCTGATGCGGTCGCTCAGCGACGACTTGAGGGCGCTGGTGTTGCTGAACTGCAGGCTCGGATTCGTATTCGACGGAAGCGCGAGGGCCGGTGTGGCGGTGAGGACGGTCGGCGATGCATCGAGTTCGGTCGCGATGCCGCTGTTGCCGACGTGAATTCGTAGGTCGAATCGCAGTCCCTGCCGCGGCGACAACTCGTAGATAGCGCCGCCGCCGAAGACGCCAATGAACGAACTCTCCCGGTCGGACGTTCGGATGGTCACGCTATCGGTTTCGTTGAACGGATTGCTGTCGAAGAACCGGAACTGGTAACTCCCCCGCAAGCTGACGCGCATCGGCTCCGCGCTATTGGTGGCCCAACCCGCTCCCACGGAGACATACGGCGCCAGCGGCCGTTTGCCAGGCGACAGCGCGATGTTGAGGACGGCCGTGATCGCGGTTTGGGGCGCGGTGACCGAGTCGGGGATCTCCGCGGTCGAGCTGACCTGGAGCCCGGTCTGCGGAATGGTGCCAAGCAGTCCGCGGAACGCCTGATCGAAGCTGACACGCGAAGCTTCAATGGCGGTCAGCGCCGAGTCGCTGAGCGCGAGTTTCCCCTGGCTGCGCTGGATGCCGAATTCGAGCGAGTAGCGTGGCGTCAGCTTGCGCGCCAACCGCACGCCGAAGGTTGCGCCACCTTGGCGTTCGAGGGCGCCGTCGGCAAACACGGGATCCAGCGAGACGAGCTGGGGCACGGTGACGTTGAACAGCGACTGGAACTGGGCGCGCACCTGGTTGAAAAGAACAGCGCCGTCCCCGAAATACCAGGAAGGCACCGCTCGGCTGGGGAACCCGGCCTCGGTCGTGAAGCTGGCCCCCGCGGGGAACTCGCTCGAGGCGTCACCCCCGGCACTGCCGCCGAACCCGCCGCCGCCAAAGATTTCGAACGTCCACCTCGGGTCTTTCTTCACCTTCGGCTTCGCCGCAGGCTTCGTCGTCGGCTTGGGGGGCTGGCGCGTCGTCTGGGCGTAAGCGCTGGTCGGTCCCGCGATCGACAGCGCGATGAGAAACGTGAGAAGGCCCCGCCAGCATCGGGTCATGGCGCGCCACTATCTCACAAGTACTGGACTCGATTCGCGGAGGGTCCTAAGATCGCCGTCAGGGACATCCATATGACCAGGTCACGACTACTGCGGTCCGCGTGTCTCGCTTTCGCGGGCGCCGCTGTTTTCTTTGTCTTCTCCCTCGGCGACGACACACGCGCGGCAGCCGCACCCTTGATGATCGGCGCCGAGTTCGACGGCGTGCAGGAGCAGGCGCCGCCGGCCCGCGATCCTTCGGTTCGCCGCTCGCGTTACGTCGGGATCGACTTCAGCGTGCTCCGTACCCGGGCGCAGCGCCAGATGCTGCGTGAGCCGTCGATGACGCTCGAACTGTTTCCCGACGTCACCATCTTCGCCGCCTTCGATCGCTACGATCCGAACCCTGGCGGCATGACCTGGGTCGGGCACGTCGAAGGACAGCCGATGAGCACGGTGACGCTCGTCTATCGCGGTGCAATGATGACCGGCAGCGTCGTGATGCCGAACGGCGTCTACCAGATCCGGCCGGCGCCGGAAAGCGTGAGAGCCGCCGGGACGATTGGCAACCGTGTGCCCCACCTCGTGTCACAGATCGACCAGGACGCGTTCCCGGCCGAAGCGGACCCGATCGAAGTGTCGATGACGTCGGCCCAACTCGCGGCCGCGGCCGACACGCCGATGACGGACACGGCTGATGTCATCGATGTGATGGTCGTTTACACACCGCTCGCGGCGTCAGCGGTTGGCGGCACGACTTCGATCGGCAACCTGATCAACCTGGCGGTGAGCGAAACCAACACGTCTGTACGCCAACAGCGGCATCAACCAGCGCATTCGGCTGGTGCACACCGCGCAGGTGCCTTACAACGAGACCGGGAACTTCTCGCTCGCGGTCAACGATCTGCGTTTTGGAGCGAATGGCCTGTCCGGGGTGGCCGCGCTCCGCGACCAGCACGGCGCCGACATGGTGCAGATGCTGATCCATCCCACCTCCCCAAGCGCCTGCGGTGTCGCATTCCTGATGACATCGGTGAGCACCGCGTTCGCTCCCAATGCTTTCAGCGTGACCGATACGTCCTGCGTGAGCCCGAACTACACCTTTGCGCACGAACTCGGGCACAACATGGGCGCCCGGCACGACTGGTACATGGACAGCGGAACGACGCCGTTCTCGTACGCGCACGGCCATGTGAACCCGGCGGTCGGACAGCGCTGGCGCACGATCATGGCCTACCCGGACATGTGTTCGGCGCTCGGCTTCAGCTGCACCCGCTTGCTCTACTGGGCGAATCCGGACCGCAAGTATTTGCCGGCCTGCGATGGCGGTCGGTTCAACTGCAATCAGCTGCAGTACCTGGTACTACCCCGGCTCGCCGATGGGCGTTCCCGGCGGAACGAACACCGCCTGCCCGATCGGCAGTCCAAACAACGCGAACTGCGACGCCGACGACCGGCGGGCGCTCAACAACACGGCCCTGAGCGTCGCGAACTTTCGCCAGGCGACGAAATAACACTCCCAACTCCTAAACTCCGCTGAACGTCGCAAGGGACTTAACGCGTGATGCGTTTGGGAGTTGAGGAGTTGTGGAGTTGGGAGTTGAGAGCGCTCAGGGGTGCGTCAGTCAGCCCTGAGCGCGTCCATGACGTCGATGCGGGCGGCTCGCGCGGCGGGCATGAGCGACGCGATGGCGGCAGCGGTAATGAGCACGACCGCGGCGCCTGCTATCGGTGACCACGCCCGGCATGCGCATCCCTTCGATGTAGGAGCCTGCGAACCGGGCGAGCACGAATCCGCCCACGACCCCGGCGATCACACCCGCGACCGCGATCACGGCGCCGTCCCTCAGGACGTTCGCCATCAGGTGCCGCGGCGCCGAACCAATCGCCAGGCGGATCCCGAACTCGCGCGTTCGTGCGCTCACTGAGAACGCCAGCACGCCCGCGACCCCGACTACCGCGATCGTCAACGCGACGAACGCGAACACCGCGAACACCAGCGCGTTCAGGCGATCGGGCGCCAGCACTTCGGCGCGGATGTCGTCCAGCGTCGCCGGCCGCTCGACCGGCTGCTCGGCTGACAGCTCGCGGATGATCTTCGTGATCGCCGGGACGAGCGGATACGGATCCGACTTCGCATGCACGAACAACCGTCCGCCCCCGATCTCCTGCTCGAAGGGGTGATAGACGGTCATCGCCTGCCCGGGAACGATGTTCTCGTCATCCACGTCCGCGGCCACACCGACGATGCGGCGTGACTCGGTGCGGACGCCGATGAACTTCATGACCGGGTCGGTCCACATCAGCCGGCGGTTCACGGCATCGCGCGTCCCGAACATCCGGCGCGCCACGCTCTCGCTGATGATGACGACCGGCTCGGCGTCGCGCCTGTCCGCGTCGCTGAAATCGCGTCCCGCCACAATGGGCACCCCGAGCGCGGCGAAGAATCCGGGGGAAACCGTACGGAACCGGGCGCGCGGATCCTCTTCGCCATTCGCCTTCGCGTAGCCCTCGGCCGAAAACTGGAATCCGGGGCCGAAGTTCCCCGCGTCCCGCCACGGCACGGTGGTGCCGACCGCCGCGCGCGTCACACCGGGTAGCTCCGCTGATCCGGCGAAGCGCTTCCTTGTACATGACCGCCACCTGGTCGGGCGGACGCTCAAATGAGACCGATCGGCACGTTCAGCGCGAGCACGTTGTGCGTGTTGAATCCGGTCTTGGCGCTCTGCAGCGACATCAACGTGGTCAGCAGCATGCCGGCACCCGCGAGCAGCACGAACGAGGCGGCGATCTGTGTGACGGCAAACAGCCGCAGGCGGCGCTTGGTGCCGGACGTCATGCGAAGGCTGCCGCTCGACAGGCCGAGCCCGTTCGCGCCTTCCGCCGAGGGCAGGCGGGGCACGAACGCCAGGAAGACGGCGGCGGCGAGTGCGAGCACGACGCCGACCCAGAGCAGCGTCGAGTCAACGGTCAAGTCCAACGCGCGAACCGAGAAGCGTGACGCGTATTGCGCGAGGATCGACAGCAGCGGGCGCGCGATGATCACGCCGAGCAGGGCGCCGGCGCCGCACAGCAGCAGGCTTTCCGCGAGCAGCGTGCGACGCAGCGCGGCGGTCGTCGCACCGAGTGCGGCGCGCACGGCGAGTTCCCCTTCGCGGCGCACGGACCTCGCCAGGATCAGGTTCGCGACGTTCGAGCACGCGATGACGAACACGAGACCCGAGGCCGCCAGCAGCACCAGAAGCACGGTCCGCGCCTCCGAGGTGATCTGGTCGCGCAGCGGGACCGCATCGATCCGGTAGTCATCCTTCACCGGATACGCCTCGGGATGCTGTTTCAGAATCGCACCATGGGCAGTTCGCAATTCGGCTCGCGCCGCCTCGAGGTCGGCGCCCGGGGCCAGCCGCCCGAATAGCTCCGTCATCCGGTGCACCCGGCCGTCCTGCATCGTCGCGTCGAGGTGATGCGGGCTGGTGACGATGTTCGCGATGATCTCGGTCTCGGTCGGATACGGCACCGACGGCTCGAGCACGCCGACGATCGTCGCCGTGCGATCGCCGAGCCGCAGGACCTTGCCCAGCACGCCCGGATCGCTCCCCAGCGTCGTCGTCCAGAAGCGATGGGTCAGGACCACGGCGCCGGCGGCGCTCGGCCCATCGTCGGTGGCATCGAGCAGACGTCCCCGCACGGCGCGCAGACCCATCACGTCGAAGTACGAACCGCCGACGACACCCGCGCGCACCACCCTGGGTTCCCCCAGGCCGACCATGGTGAACTCGATCACGGAGAAATCGCCGAAGGCGGTCAGCGTCTTGACACGCGCCTGGAGGTCATGGATCTCGGGCACCGAGAAGTTGACGTTCTCGACCGCCGCGCCGGGCGCACTGTGGCGGATGTAGATCAGGCGGTTCTCGTCCTTGTTGGCGAGGGGACGGAGGAGCACACCCGCGAACGACGCTGAAAATCGCGGCATTGGCCCCGATTCCGAGCGCCAGGGTGAAGATGACGGTGGCGGCCAGTCCCTTTACGCGCCACAGGGACCGGGCGGCGAACCGAAGGTCGGTTGCGAAGTTCGAGAACCTCATAATGTTTAGTTGTCGAGCGAAGGTAGCCGAAATCGACAAGGCATTGTAAGTTTGCGCCTAATCAATTTGGGGGTTGGGACCGAATGATATTGTTGAGGTCCAACTCTCGGATTTTTGCCCGCCGGTGTAAGATTCTGCGGCTTTATCAAGATTCTCCGGCTTAACTGGGTTCCCAATTGGCATCTCGACGTCTTCCAGCGCTTCGCGTTTACCTGTTCCTGCTCGTCACCTGTGGCTCGCTCCTCGGGGCGTTGCTGGCGGCGATCATCGTTCCGCTCAACGCCGGCAGCGGCGTGGGCGGCGGATCGACGCGGACGCTTGTCGTCGGCGTGGCGCTGCTCGCGGCGGGTGCGGTCGCGGCAGTCCTGTACGTGTCGCGGCGGCTGACAGGCGACCTCGACGTTCTGCTGCGGGCGCACGAAATCGAGCGCGAAAGCGAAATACGCCGAGCCGATGCCGCTCGTGACGAAGCGGACCACGCCAACCGCACGAAGGACCAGTTTCTCGCCATCCTCGGTCACGAGCTTCGCAATCCGCTGGCGCCCGCCTTCAACGCACTCGAGCTGATGAAGATGCGCGACCCGGCGACCTTCAAGCGCGAGCGGGAGATTCTCGAGCGGCAGATCGGTCACATGGTGCAGCTTGTGAACGACCTGATGGACGTGTCGCGGCTGGCACGCGGCAAGGTGCATCTGAGGCCGGTGGACTTCGAGGTTCGGATCGCGGTCGATCGCGCGGTCGAAGCGACCAGGGTGCTGATGGAGCAATACGAGCACACCCTCAGCGTCGACGTGCCTCGGACGGGTCTCCCGTTGCGCGCCGACCAGGACCGCATCGTCCAGGTCTTGAGGAACCTGCTCACGAACGCCGCCAAGTACACGCCCACGGGCGGACAGATCTCCGTTTCGGCGCGGATGGATGGCGAGTCGGTCCTGATCACCTGCGAAGACAACGGCCCGGGCGTGGCGCCAGAACTCGCGCCGGTGCTGTTCGACAGCTTCGCCCAGGGGCCGCGCACGATCGATCGCCGTCTCGGTGGCCTGGGACTCGGCCTGACGCTGGCGCGCAATCTCACCGAGCTTCATGGCGGCACCATCGGCTACCAGAGCCGCGGCCCCGAGCGAGGCAGCCGGTTCATCGTCCGCCTGCCGCTCCTGGAGGGCACACCGCGGCCCGCGTCGGTCGAAGGTCCGGTGACGGCGGCCTCGGTGTCGGCGCTGCGCGTGCTGGTCGTTGATGACAACGTGGATGCCGTCGAAGTCGTGCGTGAAGGGCTCGAGCGCGCCGGCCACGTTGTGGAGATCGCGCTGGATGGCGAATCGGCCATCAGGGTAGCGGCGGAATTCGCCCCCCAGGTCGCCGTGCTCGACATCGGGCTGCCGGGAATGGATGGCTACGAGCTGGCCCGCCGCCTCCGCCGCTCGTACCCGCTGCTCCGCCTGATCGCGCTCACCGGCTACGGCCAACGCTCCGACATCGACGCCGCCGTGCGCGCCGGCTTCGACGCGCATTGCACCAAGCCGATCACGATCGCCGGACTCCTTGAACAAATCGAACGACGACGAAGCCTGGTCGCCTAGCACCTCTGCACCTAGCACCTCAGCACCCAGCACCAAGCACCCTGCTTTTGGTAAGGTCTTCCTATGAGCGCCGTTCGCCTTCTCGTCGGTACCCGCAAGGGTGCATTCGTTCTGACCTCCGATGGCAGCCGAAAGAACTGGGATGTGGCGGGACCACATTTCGGCGGCTGGGAGGTCTACCACCTGAAGGGTTCCCCTGCGAATCCCAACCGGATCTATGTCTCCCAGTCCAGCGGCTGGTTCGGCCAGATGATTCAGCGGTCGGACGACGGGGGGAAGACGTGGGAGGCGGTGGGGAACAAGTTCGTCTACGAGGGCGTGCCGGGCACGCATCAGTGGTACGACGGCACGCCGCATCCCTGGGAATTCAAGCGCGTCTGGCACATCGAGCCGTCGTTGACGGATCCCGATCTGGTGTACGCCGGCGTCGAAGACGCCGCCCTGTTCCAGTCCAATGACGGCGGCGGGAGCTGGGAGGAAATCGCCGGATTGAGGAAGCACGGCTCCGGCCCGCATTGGGCGCCGGGCGCGGGCGGCTTGTGCCTCCACACGATCGTGCTCGATCCGAGCAACTCCAACCGGATGTACATCGCGATCTCGGCGGCGGGTGCGTTTCGAACTGACGACGGCGGCGAGACGTGGCAGCCGATCAACCAGGGGCTCCATTCGCAACACATCCCCGATCCGACCGCGGAAGTCGGGCACTGCGTGCACCGCATCGCGATGCATCCCTCGCGGCCGAACGTTCTCTTCATGCAGAAACACTGGGACGTGCTGCGCACCGATAACGCGGGAGATCAGTGGACGGAAGTCAGCGGCAATCTCCCGACCGACTTCGGCTTCGCGATTGACGTCCACGCCCACGAGCCCGAGACGATCTACGTCGTCCCGATCAAGAGCGATTCGGAGCACTATCCGCCCGACGGCAAGCTGCGTGTGTTCCGCAGCCGGTCCGGCGGCAATGAATGGGAGGCGCTCACCAACGGGCTCCCGCAACGCGACTGCTACGTCAACGTGCTGCGTGACGCGATGGCGGTCGACTCGCTCGATCCCTGCGGCGTGTACTTCGGCACCAGCGGCGGCCAGGTCTACGGCTCCCCGGACGGCGGCGACCACTGGTCGGCCATCGTGCAGAACCTGCCGCCGGTGATGTCGGTCGAAGTCCAGACCCTCGCCTAGGTTCCGCCGTGGTCAGAGTCGAACTGCCGGCCCATTTGCGAACGCTCGCCCGCGTGAAGAACGAGGTCACGCTCGAGGTCCGCGCGCCCGCTACCCAGGGCGCCGTGCTCGACGCACTCGAAGCCACCTACCCTGTTCTGTGCGGCACCATCCGCGACCACGTCACCCACAAACGGCGACCCTTCATCCGCTTCTTCGCCTGCGGCGAGGACCTGTCGCACCTGCCCGCCGACACCCCGTTACCCCATTCCGTCGCCGCCGGCACCGAGCCGTTCCTCATCATCGGGGCCCTCGCGGGAGGCTAGGGGCTCGGGGCTCGGGGCTCGGGAAACCAAAGACATTTTTATCTCCTGATCTCTTGAACTCCTGTTCGGGGGTGTGGCTGTCGTGGAACTTGGGTGGGAGTTGACAGGGCGGCGGGGGCGGCATAGCGTGCCGCCAACCCTCTATGTCTCTGCGCCGCCTCCTGTCCGTGGCCGTCGTCGTTGGTTGGACGTGTGCGACCACGCCGTCGACGGCAGTCGCGCGTCTCGGTCGTGGAGTGGCTCGACGCGTATCGTGCCGGCCAGTTCGACCGCGTCGTCGCGGAGCTCGATCGCGAGACCAACTTCAAGGACATCCTCGAACAGCTACGGCGCGACGGCCCGCGATGGATCTCGGCGGCGGGTCCGTCCGAGGTCCCGCGCCGCCAGCTCGTCGCCGCGACGTTTGCCCTCGAAGCGGCGCGGGTCGGGCAGCGCTACGAGTGGAAGCTTATCCAGATGCAGGAGCCGATGTGCTCGGCGAGCGATCTTCAGCCGCTGAACGTCCTCTACTGGAAGCCGCCGCCGCTCCTGATCGAGTGGGGATGCGCGCTGTTCCGGAAAGACGAGAAGCCGCGCCCGATCGAGCGCTGGTGGCAGATGGCGGCGTTGGCCGTCGCGCAGCGATCGGAAGACACGCAGTTTCTCGTAGGCGATCCGAAAATCGGCAAAGGCATCGGCCCAGGCGAGATCGGGAACATCGCCGACGAGATCAAGCACCTCGACCACGTGTGGAAGCGCTTTCCGGAAGAGCAGCGCTTCGTGCTCGGCCAGGCGATTGCGCGCGATCGCGAATGGCCCGAGGACTCCGTGCAGGCGTACCGTGCCCTCGAAAAGGATCCCATCGTCGGGGGTGAGGCGCTGATGCGGCTCGGCGCCATGCACATGCGTCATCGCAACATCCCGGAGGCGCTCAAGGCGTTCGAGCGTGCCCAGACGATCACGCGCGATCCCTACGTCATCTTTCTTGCGAACTACTTCAGCGGCCAGATCTACGAGCGGCAGCCGAATCTCGCGCTGGCAGAAGCGGGCCTACCGGACGGCAGCGGCGGCCGTGCCGCACGCGCAGTCGGCGACGCTGGCGCTGGCGGCGATCCTGGCGCGAACCGAGCGGCGAGCCGAAGCGCAACAGTTCGTGCGCGAGATGCTTGCGGCCGAGCCAACGCCGGTCGATCCCTGGCGGCGGTTCGTTCATGCCGACGACCGGTTCTGGCCGCTGCTGATCCGCGGCTCCGCGCGGAGATCCGCGCGATGAGGTTGCGACGCCTGTCGTGCTCGCCGCGCTCGTCGCGGGCGTCGCCGTGTGGCGCCGCTGAAGGGGCTTACTAGCGAGCCGCCGGTCCGTTCCGGCCAGACGTTCCGCACCGGAACCGACGTCGTGATGGTCGACGTCTCGGTGCGTGACGGTGGAAAGGCCGTGACCGGGCTGACGGCCGCGGACTTCGTGCTCACCGACAACGGGGTGCGCCAGCAGATCGACAGCGTCGAGGCGACGGCTGTCCCGATCGATCTCACGCTCGTCGTTGACGTGAGCGGCAATCCGCGCACGGCGTGGACGATACCCGTGAGACCGGCCGCGCTCGGTCAGACCGTTCGGGCGGAGGTTGCGCAGATCGCGTCGCTGTTGCGCCCGACGGACCGGATGCGCGTGCTTGCGAACGACACCTACGTGCAGCACCTGGTGCCGATGGGCAGCGTCGCGCCGATGCCGCCGCTGCACGTCGAGGGGGGCGGCCTGTCGAGTCTCTTCGATGCGCTTGACCGCCGCGCTGCTCCAGCCGGTCGAACCCGCGCGGCGCCACGTGGTCGTCGCGCGCACCAAAGGCCTCGACACGATCAGCTCCGTCGATGCTGCCGCGGTGCGCGCGGTCGCGGAGCGATCGGACGCGTTGTTTCACGTCGTGGTGATGGAAACGGCGTTCGACAACGAAGCGGCGCTGGCGGGATTTCAGTGCGCGAACATGGGACTCTGCTGGCCCAATCGCACGCTCTGGGTACCACACCGCAGTCAACTCGTCGGACCGCGGCCCGTCCATCCGGTGCTTCGCGATGGCCTCGCGATCGAGGCGGGCGCGCAGGCGACCGGCGGCGCCTTGCACAAAGCGCTGCTCCTGAGCGAGCCAACGCTCGGCGGCACATTCAAGAAGGCGTTCGAGGATTTCCGTACCAGCTACGTGCTCCGCTACACCCTCAAAGGCGTTCCGGCCGGCGGGTGGCACACCATCGAGGTCTCGCTGCCCGGCAAACGGAACTACACGGTGCGCTCGCGGCGCGGGTACCTGGTGGAAACACCCGAGGCGCCGCCGGCGCTGCCCCCGCTGCCCGCCCAACTGCGATCGGTGCCTGATTTCACCACCGCCTACGAACGCGGCGCCTACCTGCAGGTGGCGACGAGCGTGCGACAGATACCAGATCCGGCGGACCTGCTTCGCGATTTCCAGGAGGCAGGCAATCCCTGGCCGGGGAATCCGCGGCGGGAAGCCGCGCTCATTCTCGAGATGGCGGAGCCGGGGTTGTTCGCGACGCGTCGCGAAACACGGCAAGCCGCCGTCGAGGCGATCGATCGCTTTACGAAGTTGATCAGGCATCCACTGGAGCCGGATGTCTTCGAGCGCTACTGGCACTTCGCACTCCTGGCGATGCTCGAGGGATCCCTGCGGCCGACGCTGACGGAGGTGTACGTGGAGCGGGCGCTCGAACGGTTTCCCGACGAACCGCGGTTCCTCCTGTCGCGTGCGATCGTGTCGGACCAGCGATTGATGCCACGCGGCACCGGGCCCTCCGGCGGGGCGGCGATGCCGACCCTACAGGAAGTCGCGATCATCCGGCAGCATTACGAGGCGGCAATCGCCTCCCCTCCCACCGCGGCGGAAGCACGGATTCGGCTCGGGTTCGTGCTGCATCGCCTGGGTCGGCAGGACGAGGCCATGACCCACCTGAACGCCGCCGCAACACCGCCGATCCAGGAACCAGCGCTCCGCTACCTGCACCAGTTGTTCGTCGGGCACGTCCTTCACGCCATGAACAAGCCAGACGAGGCGGTGACGGCCTATAAGAACGCGGGCGCGATCGCGCCGACGGCGCAATCGGCGCGCGTCTCGTTGATGAATCTCCTCATGCTGCGCGGTGATACGGCCGCCGCCGAGGCGCTGGCGCAACAGGTACAGACCGAGTCGAGCGCGGATATGGATCCCTGGTGGATGTACTGGCAGGGACAGTACCGACTGCACCCCGCGGCCATGGCGCGCGTGCGCGAGTTGAGCAAATGAGAATACTGGTCGCGGCAATCCTCGCCGCCCTGGCGGCTCAAGACCCAACGCCTCAACCGACGTTTCGATCGAAGACGTCCGCCGTGATGGTGGACGTCACGGTGAGCGACCGTACGGGACGGCCTGTCACCGGGCTGGAGTCCGGCGACTTCGAGATCCTCGACAACGGCGTCGCGCAACAGGTCACCGAAGTGAGCTACGGCAAGCTGCCGATAGACGTCACCGTGGCGCTGGACGTGAGCCACAGCGTCAGCGGCAATCTCATCGATCGGCTTCGACAGGCGATCGTGCAACTGATGGGAGACCTCGCGAAGGGGGACAGGCTGAGGCTGACGCTGTTCAACACGCGCGTGACGCGGACGATGGACTACACCACCGACATCAAGGCCGTGGAGCGAGCCATCCGGGCAGCGTCCGCCGGTGGCGGCACGGCGCTGTTCGACGCGATCAGCGTGACGCTGGTGTCTTCGTCCCCGGCCGACCGCCGGCAGCTGGCGGTGTTCTTCACCGACGGCAGCGACAGCAGCAGCACGACGGCGCCCGAGCTGCTCACGAGCGTCGCGCAGCGCACTCGCGCGACGCTGGCGTTCGTCGTCCCTTCGTCGGCGGCGCCTCCGACGGTCACGCTCCCCACGGTTACCCGCGGAATGATTACCGATGACGCCGGTCACCGGCCCCACCGGGGTGCGTATCCCCAACCAACCCCTGCTTTCCTCACTCGCGCGGGAAACAGGCGGCACGGTCCTGCCCGTCGGGAGCAACGCCAACCTCTCGGCCACGTTCCGCTCGATCCTGAGCGCGTTCCGCTCCACGTACGTCCTTTACTACTCGCCGCGCGGCGTTGACCGCGCCGGTTACCACCGCCTCGAAGTGAAGGTCAAGCGCGACGGCGCGCGCGTGCAGGCGCGGCGCGGCTACTTCTCCTCCTGATCCGGTATCGACGCCGCGCGTCCGCGTGACGGATGATGGTGGATGCACTCGCTCGACCTGATCCTCACGATCACCGGAGGCCTGGCCGGGGCCCTCGTCTTCGGCTACCTCACCCAGCGTGCCGGTCTGTCGCCGATCGTGGGCTACCTGCTCGCCGGTGTCGCGGTTGGCCCCAACACACCCGGATTCGTCGCCGACTCGGCGCTCGCGGAACAGCTCGCCGAGATCGGGGTCATCCTGTTGATGTTCGGCGTCGGTCTTCAGTTCCATGTCGAGGAACTGCTGGCGGTGCGCCGCGTCGCGGTGCCGGGCGCGGTGGCGCAGAGTGCGGTCGCCACCATCCTCGGCGCCGTGCTCGTCCATGCGTTCGGCTGGAGCTGGTCGAGCGGGATCATCTTCGGCATCGCGCTCTCCGTGGCGAGCACGGTCGTGCTCATTCGCGTCCTCTCCGACAACAACGCCCTGCACACGCGCACCGGCCACATCGCCGTCGGCTGGCTCGTCGTCGAAGACCTCTTCACGGTGATCGCGCTCGTCGTGCTGCCGATCCTGTTTGCGCGAGAGACGGGGGGCCAAGGTCTCGGCCTCGCCTTGCTGTACACCGTTCTCAAGGTCGCGGCCCTCGTGCTGTTCACCGCAACCGTCGGAACGCGTCTCATTCCGAAGGTGCTGGGCCACGTCGCCGGCGCACACTCGCGGGAACTGTTCACCCTCACCGTCCTGGTCATTGCACTCGGCATCGCGGTTGGATCGGCGGTGATCTTCCAGGTGTCTATGGCGCTGGGTGCGTTCCTCGCCGGCCTTGTGGTCGGGCGGTCGGAATACTCGCTGCGCGCGGCGTCGGAGGCGCTGCCGCTCCGCGACGCATTCGCCGTGCTGTTCTTCGTCTCGGTCGGAATGTTGCTGCAGCCTGCAGCACTGTTCGATAACCCGGCACTCGTGGCGGGGACGCTCGCGGTGGTTTTGGTGGGAAAGCCGCTCGTCGCCTTTCTTATCACCTGGGCGATGCGATATCCCTTCGCGACCAGCGCGTCGGTCGCGGTCGCGCTCGCGCAGATCGGCGAGTTTTCGTTCATGCTCTCGAAGGTCGGCCGTGACCTCGGGGTCCTTCCCTTAGAAGCCACCAACATCATCGTCGCGGTGGCGATCCTGTCGATCGTGCTGAACCCGATCCTCTATCGCGCCGTCAAGGTCGTGGACCGGTGGACACTCTCGCGGCCTGCCCTCAGACGGCTACTGGACCTGTCGCGACCGAGCGGACCCGGAGAAACACCGCAGGTCAGACCCGATCCCTCGCACCGCACGATCGTCGTGGGCTACGGCCCGACGGGACGCACCGTCGCGCGGTTGCTTCGAGAGAACGGATTCGAAACCACCGTCGTGGACCTGAACGTGGCGACCGTGCGCGAGTTGCATGACGCCGGTCTGAGGGCGGTCTACGGCGATGCCACGCACCGAGACACGCTCGCAGAAGCCGGCGCGGCCACCTCCGACAATCTCGTGCTCACGTCGGCCGGAATGGCAGAAGGCCGCGAAACGATCCGGATCGCTCGCGAATTGAATCCACGAATTCACGTGCTGGCGCGCGCACCGTACCTCCGCGATATATCCGGGTTGCGACAGGCTGGCGCGGAAGCCGTGGTGGCTGCCGAGGGAGAAGTCGCACTGGCGCTGACCGAGTTCATCCTGCATCGCCTGGGTGCCACGCCAGACCAGATCGACCAGGAGCGCCAGCGCGTCAGATCCGAGCTTCGCGACGAGACTAAAATCGCTTAATGAAAGCCGGGCACGAGTGTTACCACTGCAAGCAGTGGGTTGAGAAAGGCGAAGCCCACGACTGCTGGACCACGACGGAAGCGGCGCTCACCGCCGACCTGTCGGAGGATCTTCGGGACGCGTGGGAACGGTTGCGCGAAACGGCGGCTGAGTTCGGCGAACAGCGGATCTATGCGTCGCACCACTCGATCATGTTCGCCCGCAAGTCCTGCTACTTCTTCGTCAGGCCGAAGAAGAAGTTCCTCGAGATCTGCGTATTCCTCGACCGGCCGATACACTCACCCACCGTTCGTCGGGTCGAGCGCCCTTCGCGCACGAAGGTCGCCAACGTCATCCGCATCACGCACCGTGATGAGGTCGAGGCGCCTCTTACCGATTGGCTCCGCGAGGCCTACGAGCTGCCGGACCGGCTCGCCGCTCGCACGATCAAGGCACCTCGGAAAGCGACAAAGAAGACGTCCCGCAAGACGCCGAGCAAGAAGCGCTAGCATTTCGTCGACGACGATGGCATCGTCGTCCTGAGAGGTCGCGGGTCGCAGGGATGGTGGTTATGGCCTCCACGTGTGACCCGCGCATCGACATCGTTCCCGCCCTTCACCAGCATTTCGGCCACTCAGCGTTCCGCCCGGGACAGGAGCAGGTCGTCTCGGCCGTCCTGGATGGGCAGGACGTGCTGGCCGTGATGCCCACCGGATCTGGCAAGTCGCTCGGATACCAGCTGCCAGCCGTCATTCTTCCAGGGACGACGCTCGTCGTATCGCCGCTGATCTCGTTGATGAAGGACCAGGTCGACGAGCTCAACCGGCGGGGCATACCGTCCGGCGCGCTGCATTCGATGCTGTCGGCGCCTGGCACGCCGAGATGTCTGGCGCGCCGCTGCGACCGGGACGCTTCGCCTGCTCTACGTTGCGCCGGAGCGGTTCGCTTCAGAGCAGTTCCTCACGCTGCTGCGTCAGCTCACCGTCGCGCGGTTCGTCATCGACGAGGCGCATTGCGTCTCGCAATGGGGACACGACTTCCGTCCCGACTATCGGCGGCTGAAAGCGGCGGCGGCGAGCTGTCGCGGCAGCGACGGTCGTCCCCGCCCACCGATTGCGGCGTTCACCGCCACCGCCACGTCGGAAGTGCGTACGGACATCGTGTCGTTGCTCGGCCTGGAGTCGCCGCGGGTGGTCGTGGCCGGGTTCGATCGGCCCAACATCTTCCTGCGCGTGCTCCCGGTGCTCGAAGAGGATCAGAAGCACCGCTGGCTGCCGCGGCTCGTCAAGGGCCGCCGCGCGCTCGTCTACGCCGCAACGCGGCGTACCACCGAAGCGGCCGCCGAAACATTGAAGCAGGCCGGGGTCACCTGCGCGGCCTATCACGCGGGAATGAAAGACGACGTGCGGACGAAGGTGCAGGATGCGTTTGCGAACGGCTCGCTGCCTGTCGTGTGCGCGACCAATGCCTTCGGGATGGGCATCGACCGGCCGGACGTGGACACGGTGGTTCATTTCGCGATCCCGGGCTCCGTCGAAGCCTACTACCAGGAGGTCGGGCGCGCGGGGCGCGACGGCCGCAACGCGGTCGCGACGTTGTTGTGGGATTACGACGATGTGTCGACACGCCGGTTTCTGATCGACAGCCCGGCCCGTCAAAAGCCTGGCCGGCCGGCGGTGGATCCTGAGGAGATGGCGCGGCGAAAGCAGCTCGAACACCAGAAGCTGCAACTGATGGTCGATTACGCGCAGTGCAGTGGCTGCCTTCGCGGTGCGATCCTGCGTTATTTCGGCGATCCGGCCGTAAAGGAGCGCTGCGAATCGTGCGGTAACTGTGCTCGCAGGGGAACGCCCCCCGCCCCATCGAAGCGCCATGTGGACCGGATCGCGCTCGCTGTGATACTTCTTGCCCCCTTCACCACGGAGGGTTGATGGCAAAGAAGCGGTCACGGAAGCCGCCACCCGATATCCCCGCACCAGCCGACCAGCAGGAACATCGCGAGGCCGTCGTCAAGGACGCGGAGGCCCGCGAAGACAATCTTCGGAAGCGGCCCGAGGAAATGCGCCTCGACATGATGCGGTCGGTCATCACCGAACCGCTCCTGTCACAGGTGCAGAAGAAGGCGCAGGACGGCGAGCTGTCGGCAACTTTCGACGTCATCCTCGCCCTCAACGAGTACTTCAACGGTGGCATGCCGAACGCGCTCGAGTATGTCCGCAAGCGCGCCGACGAATGGGGCGTGAAGTACTCGACGGTGTCGCACTACCTTTTCGCATGTCTCACGGTCGCCCAGATTCTGAAACTCGCCGACGAGGCGCGTCAGCTGACCGAGCAGTACGGCCGCAGCGGCAGCGTCATCCACCGCATCTGGGAAGACACGCAGATCGACGTCACGCTCAACAAGTCACTTGCCACGGTGAAGGCTGACGCCGCGCAGCGCTCCTTCCAGGCCTACGGCGACGGCATCGTGTGGGCGGTCCTCGATTCCGGCATCCAGGGAGACCATCCGCATTTCACCAGGAAAGTCGCGCCCTTCGGGACGGTCGATTCGATGGCCACGAGCGCACCGCTCGAGCACCGGGACTACACGCCCGATGCCGCGCGCGCCGAGAACGCCGGGAAGCAGACGGCGCTGCTCGACCGCTTCGGCCACGGATCGCACGTCGGCGGCATCATCGCCGGCTATTGGCAGTCCGCCTCGGGCGCCGACGAGCCGGTGGTCGGGACCGAGATGCGGAACGAAGCCACCAACGCGCCGATCCGGCAGCGGGACGGGCTCCGCAGGATCTCGGGGGTGGCGCCGCTGTGCCGGCTGGTGAGCCTGAAAGTCATCGCCGATGTCACACAAACGGGCGAGGGACAGCAGACGGCCGGACAGGGAAAAGTCAGCTGGGTGCTGATGGCCATCGAGCAGATCCAGCAGTGGAATCAGCACGGCAAGCGCATCCTCGTGCACGGCGCCAATCTGAGCCTCGGCTACGAGTTCGATCCGCGGTGGTTTGCCTGCGGCCAGAGCCCGATCTGTATCGAGGTGAATCGACTGGTCAAGAGCGGCGTCGCGGTGGTCGTGTCGGCCGGCAACAGCGGCTACTCCACGTTCGTGCTCGCGTCGGGCCGCAGCGAGGCGCGCTTCAACGACCTCACCATCACCGACCCGGGCAATGCGGAGCTGGCGGTCACGGTCGGCTCGACCCACAAGTCCGCGCCGCACACGTACGGGGTCTCCTACTTCTCCTCGCGTGGCCCGACCGGCGACGGACGCATGAAGCCAGACATCCTGGCGCCTGGCGAACGGATCGTGTCGTGCGCCGCAGGGGTCGAGGCCTCGAAATACGCGAACGTGCCGGCAACAGGGGGAGGCGACACGCCCGTCCTCTACTGCGAGCAGACCGGGACGAGCATGGCCGCACCGCATGTGTCGGGGGCGATCGCGGCGTTTCTCTCCGTGCGCGGCGAGTTCGTCGGGCAGCCGGAGCGCGTCAAGGAAATCTTCATGGACAACTGCATCGATCTGCGGCGCGAGCGCAGCTTTCAGGGCTCAGGACTCCTGGATCTGATGAAAACGCTCCAGGCCGTTTAGGAGATTGATCGTGGAACAGCTTCAGCAGTTCGATTTCTTTCCACTCACCTTCGACGAGAACGGCAAGCTCACCAGCGCCGATACGTGGAAGGCCTTCAACGACCGCGTGGTCAGCCACACGCCAACCGACGCGGTCTTCATCGCCCACGGCTTCCGGAACGACGCGGGTGAAGCGCGTTCGCTTTACAGCGAGTTCCTGCGGACCTTCCGCGCCAACATGGCGCGCGGCCCGGTGGCAAATGCCTTGTCGAACCGCAAATTTATTGTGGGGGGAATCTTCTGGCCCTCGAAGACGTTCAAGGAGTCGTTCGGAGATGGAGGAGGCACGCAGTCCGCTGACGAGGAGGCCGCGCAGCTCGAAGAGGTGAAGCGGCAGCTCGCGGAGATTCGCGAACTCGCGCCTCCAAACAAGAAGGCCAGGATCGACAAGGCCCTCCAGCTCCTGCCCTGCCTGGCCGACGATCCGGCGGCGCAGGACGCCTTTGCCGAACACGTGCTGTCGATCGTGGACGAGCGTGAGGCGGATCCGTCCGAGGGGCTCGACAAGATCCGCAGCACGCCGGGCTCTACCCTGTTCGACAAGCTGAGCGCCCCGATCATCCTGCCGACCGAGAAGCGAGACGCCGACGAAGGGGGCGCGATGTCGATGGACAGTGGGCTTGACGGCGACGCTGGAAGCGCGCAAGGGATCACGGGCGCGTTCGGATCCGTCTTCGGCCGTGTCGGGCAGTTCCTGAATTTGACGACGTGGTACGTGATGAAGAACCGGTGCGGTGTCGTCGGCGCGACCGGTGCGGCGCAGTGCGTGCGCGAATTGCGCCGTGATCATGCGGCCGTGCGTATTCACCTGGTCGGCCACAGCCTGGGCGGCCGGTTGATGGCGTCATGCGCCAAGGCCCTGGCACAGCCTCCGGCGGTGAAAGTGGATTCGCTGACGCTGCTGCAGGCGGCGTTCTCACATTTCGGGTTGAGCGCCGACAACCGCAACGGCACGCCCGGCTTCTTCCGGGACGTCATCGACAAGCAAGTCGTGAAGGGCCCGATGGTCGCGACGTTTTCATTCCAGGACGCGGTGGTCGGCAAGGCGTACGCGATTGCCTCGAGGCTGGCCGGCGACAACACGAAAGCGGTCGGCGATCGCGAGGACCCGTACGGCGGCATCGGGCGCAACGGCGCGCAGAACCTGACCGAGCATGCGGAAGAGCGGCTGCACGATGCCGGCAGCCCTTACACGTTCAAGCCGCGTATCGTCCATTGCCTCGACGGATCCGGGGGCCTCATCACCAGCCACGGCGACGTGGAGAACGAGCGAGTGACGTGGGCGTTCGCCTCCGCAGTCGCGGCGACGCCCTGAGTCGGCGACAGCCACTCTAACCAAATTCCACGACAGCCACTCACCCCGGAAACAGGAGATCAAGAGATCAAGAGATAAAAATGTTTTGGTCTCCTGATCTCTTGGTCTCCTGTTAAAGGGAGTGGCTGTCGTGGAATTGCCTAGAGCGGCGAGGCGAGCAATGCGGTAAGGAACGGTTCGAGAATCGGCTTGGCTGGCTCGCCGAAGACGTTCCAGGCGAGCACAACACCCACGATGTCGCGCGACGGAATGACGATCAGGGTCTGGCCGCCGAAACCGCGGCCGGCCCAGATATCAACACCGTTGCGCGACGTGATCCACCACTGGTAGCCGTAGTCCCATCCGCCGCGTAAGCCGGACGCATGCCGTTTCGTCGCGGTCGCGACCCAGCCGCGCGGCAGCAGGCGCACGCCGTTCCATTCACCGTCACGCAGATACAGCAGGCCGATCTTCGCGAGGTCGGGCGCCGAGAGATACAAGCCGCCTTCGGTGTCGGGATGACCGGTCGGCGTTTTTTTCCAATGGAAGCCGCGAATCCCGAGCGGCTCGAACAGCGTGGTGCGCGCGTAGTCGTCGATGTGCTGGCCGGTCGCCGCGCGGATCACACCTGACATCAGCTGGCTGCCGCCGCTGTTGTAGCTCCACTTCGATCCCGGGTCGGCATCCATCGGTTGGTCGAGCGTGAACTGGATCCAGTCCTTGCTCTTCTCGAGCTGCACGGTCGTGTTCGTGTCGTCGAGTGGGCGGTCCTGCTCGTGCCATTCGATCCCGGACCTCATCGTGAGCAGGTCGTCGAGCGTCGCCCGGCGAAGGCGTGGGTCGACGCGCGAGAGATCGCGGTCCTTGAAAAATGGAAGGAAAGGGACTTCGACGTTGCTGATCCGCCCTCGGTGCAGGGCGGTCCCGATCACCGTGGCGGCGATCGATTTCGTCACCGATTGCAAGGTGTGGACATCGCGTCCCTGGTAGAAGGGATGCCACTTCGGGTGGAAGTAATTGAATTCGTGCATCGCGGCCGCGTCGGTGCAGCCTTCGCCGCATCCGATCGGCCCTGACTTCCCCCGGCTGATGCGCGCGTAGTCCCGTGGATAGCGTTTGTCGAAGACGAGCACGCCTCCGCGCGTCACCACCAGCCAGTCGACGTTGCCGTAGGTGCCGCCCGCGATCGCTCGATCGAGGTCCGACAGCGCGGCGCCGCTCACGCCCTGCGACTCTGGTGTGCCGGTCGTCCATTCCTTCGTCGGCCAGCGCATACCGACGGGTTGGCCCGCGGCGGTCAACGTCACCGCGGCGAGGATGATCCAACGGAAGGTAGCGAAGGGTTGGGCTCATCGGGACTCCTCCTGTCCTCCTGCGTGCGCCGCAAGGTCGTGGGACAGCCGCGCCTCTTAATTCGAAGGACAGCCACTCACCTTCTTACAAGAGATCAGGAGACCAGGAGGTCATTGGGTTAAGACCTTTTTGTTCTCCTGGTCTCTTGATCTCCTGTTCAGGGGAGTGGCTGTCGCTGATTGGGGCGCGGTCACTCCATGCGAAGGGCGATCACCGGATCGATCCGGGTCGCCCGACGTGCGGGAAGCCACGAAGCGAATTCGGCGACCAGGAGCAGGATGACGGCGACCGAGAGATAGATGAGCGGGTCCGCCGGATCAACCTCGAACAAGGCCTGCCGCATCAGCTTCGACACGAAGTACGCCCCTGCGATGCCGATCGCGATGCCCAGGAGCGTGAGCCGGCGTCCATGGCCGAGCACCATCCGCATCACCGCGCCCGGCGTTGCGCCCAGCGCCATGCGTATCCCGATCTCGCTGGTTCGGTACGCGACGAGGTTCGCCATCACGCTGTAGACGCCGAGGCTGGCAAGCACGAGCGCGAGAGCGGCGAATGTCGCGAGCAGCGCCAGCGCCAGCTTGCGGTCGGCGGTCGTTTGCGCGATCCGCGTGGAGAGTGCTTGCGGTTGGAGCAACGGGAGGTTGGCGTCCACGCGTCGCAAAGCCTCGCGCACGAGCGGCGTCGTCGCGGAGGGACTGAGGTTCGTGCGTACCAGGATGTTGGTGAAGAGTTTCCGGGCGCTGCAACGCCGGCAGGAAGTAGTCCGCCTCGGGCGGAGTATTGAGGCCGGTGCTGCGCACGTCAGCGACGATGCCCACGATCTGCGACGGCAGTTGTGCCATGCCGGTGATCAACGTTCGGCCGATCGGGTCCTCACCGGGGAAATGACGGCGGGCGAAGGTCTCGTTGACGATCACCACGTGCGGCACGCGCGCGTTATCGCGCTCGTCGAAATCGCGCCCCGCCCGGATCGGAATGCCCAGCGTGGCAAAGTACTTCGGCGACACGAGATGACGGATCGCGTGCGGGCGTTCACTCAGGGGTGGCAGCGGGCGACCCATCACGGCGACCGGAGCCGGGTTGTTTCCGCCGGTGAGCGGCACGCGGTCGGCCAGTGCCGCCGACGTGCTGCCCGGGAGCGTCGCCAGTTGGGCGTAGAGCTGTTCGTAGAACGCCGCCAGCCCGGCGCGGTCGTAGCGCTCGGCCGGCACCGCGAGTTGTGCGGTATAGACGCCATCGGGCTTGAATCCCGGCTCGACCCGCTGCAGCCGCGCGAAGCTTGTCAGGAGCAGCCCGGCCGCAATCAACAGGACGAGCGACAACGACACCTCGGCGACAAGGAGGCTCGCGCGCAAACGGGTGCCGCCGCCGGTCGAGCCGCGGCTGGCTTCCTTGAGCACCTCGTTCACGTTCACCCGCGCCGCCTGCAACGCCGGCAGCAGGCCGATCGCCAGCCCGGTGACGATGGCGGCGCCGAACGAGAACACCAACGCCGTCATATCGAGACGCACTTCTGCGACCCGCGGAATCACGTTCGCCCCGAGCGAGACCACCGCTCCCAGCGCCCATTGCGCCAGCAGCACGCCGAAGGACGCGCCGAGCAGCGCGAGCAGGAGGCTCTCCAGCACCATCTGCCGCACGACGTGCGATCGGCTGGCACCGAGCGCGAACCGCGCCGCAATCTCCTTGCGTCGGCGAACGAAGCGGGCGAGCGACAGGTTGGCGATGTTCGCGCAGGCGATCAGCAGCACGCACCCCACGGCGCCGAACAGCATCAGGTAACTCTGACGCTGCTGCCCCACCGCGTCGTCTAACAGCGGCACGAGCTCGATCTGCGAGGGGGCGTCCACGTTGGCCGGATTGGCCGTGCGATATCCGGCGGCAAGGACGTTCATCGCTTCCTGGGCCTGCTCGAGAGACAGGCCCGGCCGCAGCCGTGCGGTCGCCTGAAAGTAGTAGCCGCCGCCGTTCAACTGCGAGGCCGCCAGGTAGTTCACCTCGCTCGGCCGCGGCACCCAGATCTGCACCTGGTTCAGCGGGAAGGCGGTCGCGGCTTCGGGAAGGACGCCGACGATGGTGTAGGGCGCGCCGTTCAGGGTCAGCGCCTGTCCGAGCACCGAGGAGTCGCGGTTGAACCGCTCCTGCCAGATGCGATGGCTGACGAGGACGACGTGCTCCCCTCCAGGGCGGTCCTCGTCTGCGGAGAAATTGCGTCCCAGCAACGGCTCCAATCCCAGCGCCGGCAACAGCGCCGCCGACGCATGGATCGCGATCAGTTGCTCCGGGTCTCCGCGTCCCGTCAGCGTGAACGCGTTGCCCGCCGAGAGCGCCAGATCACTGAAGACCTGCTGCCGCTCCTGCACCTCGCGATAGCGCGAATACGAGAAGCCGACGCGCGTGAGGTTCTGCTCCTCGCTCGTCGAACTCAACCTGACGAGGCGGCCGGGCTCGCGATACGGCAGCGGACGGAGAAAGACCGAGTTGATGACGCTGAAGAGCGCGACGTTCGCCCCGATCCCCAGCCCGAGGCCGACGACGGCGACGAGCGAGAAGCCCGGGGACTTCAGAAGTTGACGGACGGCGTAGCGGAGCTCCATGACGCGGTGGCCTCGCAATTTGATTCTCGCGCAAAGACCGCTTAGCGTTCCACCTTCCAGGCCGTTCCCTCCTGGCGAAGCGTGAGGAAGAACTCGGTAATGACTCCGTCGCGGCGCTTCGCCTGTACGGTGGCGACCCGGGTGCCGTTCGGACCGTCGGCTAGCAAGACGACGCGGCTATCGACCGGCGTATCAGATCGAACCTCCTTGAAGCGGTCCGCGCCGCCTGGCCCACGATAGGACGTCGCTGATGATTCGGTGAGTGTTGCCTGAAACGCGTCGAAGCCCGACTGGATCGCCTTGAGATGCGCGGTCGCCGCGAGTGCCGGCGCGCTCTTCAACGCCGCGGCAATCTCGTCCTTGGTGGGTGGGCGGACGATTTCCGCCGAGAAGGTGACGTCGTATTCCCACGAGACGCCCGAGAACGTGCGCGATCCGTCGGTGAACATCCGGCCGGAGATCAGCTTGCGCTCGAGAGCTTTGCGCTCGAACTGGTGCATGCCGGCCACCGACACCATCCCTTCGAAGGCATCGAGAAAGAGGAACCCGCTCATCGGCTCCCCTGTCGCATCCACGACGACCTCGATCCCGTGAAGCTTGCCTTCGCGCGCGAGACGCGAGACCGCAAAGACATCCCCGCGCGCCTCTTCCGCCACGGGGACGTCGGTCAGCAGCACACGGATGTCTTCCGTCTTCTTATCGAAGAATCCGGGTTGCACCGACGCGTAGGCGTGGTGCAACGCGAACTGGCGGCCGTTGACCGTGATGCCGCCCGTCGCGTTTGCGGTTTGCGCGTGTGTCGCGGTCGCCCAGAGAAGGACGGTCGCCGCGATTACTTGTTTGACCAGCTTTCCTTCCCCATTTTCCAGGCGCCGCCCTCGTTCACGACCATAACCTGCCCGGTCATTTTTTCTTTCCCCTCCATGGCTTCGACGGTGAGGGTCACGCCGTCGGCGGTTTTCGTCTCCTTGACGACCTTGACGTTGGTCATTCCCTTGGACATTTCCTTGACGAACGCGAACATCTCGGGCCGCTCCGCCTTTGGCGTCGACTCGACCTGGGCCTTCATCTCCTTCGACATGAGTGGCGTCAGGTCCTCGATGGCTTTCGCCTTCTGGAACGCGGCGCGATAGGCCGTGTAGAACTCGGTTGCCGTCTGTTTCGGCGTCTGCGCCGCGGCTGCGGTGACCGTCGCACACAGGAGAGCCACCAGGGGCGCCATCCGCACGAACACATTCTTTCCGTTCATCTCATCCTCCGCTCGACTCCCGTCGAGTGTTGTCCGCCAGGACGCACAGCTGTCCGGCACCGGTTCAAGGGCGATTGTTTGGGGTGGGGGATTATGTCACTTCTCCGGTCCTGCTTGCCGGACCAACGGCGCAGCCGCTATAATCATGGTTTCCCGCCGCTCGACCAAGGCTTTACTGGGACGTCGTTCAACGGTAGGACACCGCGCTCTGGACGCGGTTATTGGGGTTCGAATCCCTACGTCCCAGCCATCTCAGCCAGATACACGTCTCCCTTTCCGCTAGAACACAGCTCAGGGGCGCAGCGTTACGAGGCCTTGCGCCAGTCGGAAACCCAAGAAACATTTCGTTCTATACACGCTCGCTCGCGCAGCCGTTCATGAGATCGGACACCGCTGGTCGGCGTATGTTGCCGCCCGCGTGAACGGCCAGAGGATCGCGCTCGGCGCGTGGCCCCATTGGGATGTAGCGCTGCAATACGCCGCGGGTCTTGGCCGGTGAGCGTCATATAATCCGCGCACCGAATTGGGACTCGCCTCTGGCACTCTCCTCGGTTCATACGAGATCACCGAACTGCTCGGCGTGGGCGGCATGGGCGAGGTCTACCGCGCGCGCGACACGAAGCTCAATCGCGACATCGCGCTGAAGGTCCTTCCTGACTCGTTCGCGGCCGACCCCGACCGTCTGACCCGTTTCAGCCGGGAGGCGCAGGTGCTGGCGTCGCTGAATCATCCAAACATCGCGCAGATCTACGGCCTCGAGCAACTCGGTGGACACGCGGCGCTCGTGATGGAACTCGTCAGGGGCGAAACGCTTGCCGCCCGACTCGCCCGCGGCGCGTTGCCGGTAGAGGAAGCGCTCACCCTCGCCAGGCAAATCACAGAAGCGCTCGAGAACGCCCACGAGCAGCACATCGTTCATCGCGACCTCAAGCCCGCGAACATCGCGCTGCGGACCGATGGCGTGGTGAAGGTGTTGGACTTTGGCCTCGCGAAGGCGTTGGAGTCGAGCGGGTCGGGACAACCGATCGTCTCGATGTCTCCGACCATCACCAGTCCAGCGACCCAGGCAGGCATAATTCTCGGCACTGCTGCCTACATGGCGCCGGAACAGGCGCGGGGAAAGGCCGCCGACCGCCGCGCCGACATCTGGGCGTTCGGCTGCGTGCTGTTCGAAATGCTGACCGGGCACCGAGCGTTCGACTCCGACGACCTGTCGTCGACGCTCGCCAAGGTCCTGGAGCGGGATCCCGATTTTACGCTGCTCCCGCAGGATCTCCCGCCGCACGCCGAGCAGACCCTCCGGTTGTGCCTGCGCAAGGATCCACAAGCGCGACTGTCGGATATGCGCGATGTACGCCTTGCGCTGGGCGGCGCCTTCACGGTGGCAACTGGTGCGAACACCGCGGCGGCATCGGTGCGATGGCGGAGCTTGCTATATGTCGGCCTTGGGGTCAGCGTATTGGTCGCCGCCGGGTGGTTCGGTGGAGTAATCGTCCGACCGGCGACCGATAGCCCGCCGGAACCCGTTCGGCTCAGTGTGCTGCTCCCGCCAGACCACCCGTACGGGAGCCTGTCCAGTCCCAGCCTCGACGTCGGCGTGTCACCGGACGGCAGGCGGATCGTCATGGCCTTGCGCATGGAAGGCCTGACCGCACTCCATCAGCGCACGCTGTCGAGTGGCGCTATCGAGGAGATTCCGGGGACCGAGGGGGGCGTGCGACCCGCCTTTTCTCCTGACGGCGCGTCGGTCGCTTTCCTCACCGACAAAGCACTAAAGACTGTCGGTTTCGACCGCGGGCTGCCCAAGACACTCGTCACAGGCGTTGGAAAGTTCGATTCCGTGCTCTGGCGGGGCAACGAGATCGTCTACACCAACGCGGCACGAAGGGAAGTGTGGCGCATCCCGGCCGCCGGCGGAACGCCTCAGCGCATCGCGACGCCGGACCATACTGTGTCCGCGCTGGTCGCGGTGCAGGACCGCAGCGACATCCTCTGTGGTGTGCGTGTGAAGGAGCTTGAGCGCATCGACATCCTTGACGCGAGCACCGGCCAGTCTGCGGTGCTGCTCGAGAATGCTCGTCCCGTCGGGCACACCGCTTCCGGCTACCTGATCTTCGAACGCGACCGCCTGTTGATGGCCGCCGCCTACGACGCGGCCCGGCGCAAGGTTGGTCCGCCGAGCCCGGTGTTGGGCGGGTTTGCCTATGACAGTGGGCTGCGCGTTCCACAGGTCGCCGTCTCCGGTTCAGGCGTTCTCGTTTACGTGGTCGATATCCCCACGCCGCCGCCCACGCTCCAGTGGGTCGATTCGTCGGGAACCCTGTCCGCGGCTGGGGAACTTCCCGCCCGTTCGAGCGCGGTAGACCTGTCGTCAACGGCCGCTCTCGCGGTCGTCACCGTCGCTGCCAGCCAACGACACGTTCTGCTGTGGGACATGCGCCGGCGAGTGCCGACTGGTCTGAAGGTCGCCGGCTTAACGCCACGGTGGCATCCGGATGGCCGCCGGTTCGCGGTCGGCAGAGGCAATCAGCTGGTGCTCGTCGACGCGGAGGACGGCAGCGAAACGGTGCTGAGCTCACACCAGGACGGGGCGCTTCGATCGCCATCCTTTTCCTCGGACGGCTCCATGCTGGCGTACGTCGTCACTCGCGGTTCCGCGTCCGACATCTACGCTCGGATGCCGGGCAGTTCGGCACCGCGGGCGGTGCTGGCAACCGATACCTTCGAGCACAGCCCCGCACTGTCGCCCGACGGCAAATGGCTGGCGTACGTCGAGGGAGGAGCAGGCGCCGATGCACAGGTGTACATTGCCCGCTTTCCCTCGGGCAGCGCCCGGCGACGCGTCACCACAAATGGCGGTAATCAGCCACTCTGGAGGCCGGATGGCCGGGCCCTCTTTTATCGCGAGAATCGCGCAGCGGACCAGGCCGGTCCCACCATAGAGCTGCGCGTCGTCTCGGTGGAGCCTCGCGACACGCTCACGCTGGGAGTTCCACGAGCGTTATTTCCGGTCGTCTCACCCTCTGCACCGCTCGTGTCGAACACGTTCCACAACGAGGGTGCAGCCTACGCTGCAGCGCCTGACGGTCGCCGCTTCCTGATGGTGTACCAGCCGCGGGCTCGAGCGCTGACGGAGATCGCAGTGGTGCAGAACTGGGGCACCGAGCTCCGGAGATCGGTGCTTTCCAAGTAGACAAGCGTCGCGCACGGCGTCGCACGAGCGTCGAGTGACGCGCGACCACACCGTCTCCGGCGCAGGAGGTGCCTAATCCATCAAGTTGACCGACACGATCGGCAAGGCGCTCGACGGCAAGAGGTGCGGCGGCGGGCCTCACGCAGCGGTCACCAGCCAGTTGCGAAAATCGTCCCTGACACCCAGCCAAATCTCTTCTGCAGCTCAAAGACGCTGCGTCCCAGGTAGTTGCGCCTCTGATCATGGGCGCGCCCAATTTTAGCAGCGGTTCACGTTGCAGCCATCAAAGCGGTCTCGATTAGAGTGCCGCGCGGATTTCACTCTAAAACTTCCGATCGTTGGCCTGGACCGCTACAAGTTCAGGCGCCGGAGAAAGGTCGCGTAGCGCGGATCGCTCCGAAGCGTGTCCATCTGTGGATCGACCTTCAGATAGCCCATCCACTCCGCGCGAGCTTGATAACCGTCTTCAAGCGCCGCGAAGGCCTCGTCAGTTTGGCCAAGCGCAGCATAGGCGGCGGCTCGATCGTAGCCGGAAACAAATCGTGCCGGCTGCTTGCCGACGCGAGCCATCGTGGAGGCTGCGGTCACCTGGTCGCCTGCGAGTGCCTGGGCTCGAGCCAGGGCCAATGTCGTCCATGCGCTCGGTTGGCGTTCGACGGCTTGCCCGCAGGCCTCGAGAGCGGCCTTCGTATCGCCATTTGCGGCCAGAACCCAGGCGAAACACACATAGCTGGGGACAAAGGTCGGATCGAATGTGATGGCCTGACGGAACTGATTTATCGAGTCGTCGTATTGCCTGGCCCAGTACAGGACAAGCCCGAGATACGCATTGATTTCACCCGATAGCGGATCGAGTTCCTGCGCGCGCTGCAGTTCCGGGATCGCGCGATTGAAGTCGCCCATCTGCGCGCGATAGGTGCCAAACCACAGGTGCGCGGTTGCGAGGTTCGGATCGATGGCGAGCGCCGCCTGGAACTCTCGCTCGGCCGCCTCCCAATCCCATTCGTACTTTGAGGCGATCAGTCCGAGCGACACATGCGCCGCAGCGAGAGACGGGTCGAGTTCAACCGCTCGTTGAGCTGCGGCCTTCGCTCTCGGCATCACGTCCCTGGGTGGAAAGACCAGGTTCGAGGCGTCGTAGAAAAGATCAGCCAATCCGCTATGCGCCAGGGCATAGCCTGGATCGCTGTCGATGGCGGCTTGCAGGTAGTCGAGGGCCCTGCGGAATCCGTCTTCCGAGTATTTCTTCGCGTAGTAACGGCCGCGAAGGTAGTTGGTGTACGCGGACGGGTTCTCCGTTCTGCGCCTGTTCAATGCGCTTTGTTGTTCACCAGTGAGTCGCCCTGAGAGGTGGGAGACGATTCGTTCGGAAATGGAATCTTCAAGAGTAAACGCGTGATCGGTGGTGACATCGAAATTCTGCGCCCATAGGGGCTGACTGTCGCGGACGCGAAACAGGTGGACTGAAACTCGAATGAGATCGTCCGCCGTACGGACGCTCCCGACCACGATTGCGTCCACCTGGAGATCGCGCCCTGTCTGAATCGGATCCTGGCCGGCGAATCGGCTCGCGCTTGCAAGCGGCCGGACGATGAGTGGCGTGTTACCGAGCCGAGTGATGACAGCGTCGGCCAGTCCAAGGCCCAGGTACTCGTTCCTGCCATCCTGATTCAGGACGCTGAACGGCAGAATCGCCACGGAGCGAATCGGTTGCGACGCGGCCAGGCCAACGAAACTGTAGCCTCGGCCGGGTATCGTCACGATCCACTTGGCGGCATGAGGAGTTTCGCCGAGCGCTTTGCGCAGCGCAGAGATGGCAACAGTGATGTTGTTCTCTTCGACTGCGGTGTCCGGCCAGACTTGACGCATCAGGTCGTTCTTGTCGACCACCTCGCCTCGCCGTTCGAGCAAGACTGCCAGGATCTCCAGGGCTTTGCCAGAGAGGGCGATCGGTTGTCCGTCGCGTTCGAGTGAGCGACGGAGGAGATCGAGACGGAATGGGCCGAACTCGAGAATCGAAGCCCCCTCTCGCATTAAGGAATTTTTAGCTTTCTTAGGAGGCTTTACAAGGACTCTTAGCCGCCTTGTTAGCCAGGATTGACACTGGTTCCGATGGTCGGAACCGCATCAGGAGGAGAAGGTCCTCATGCAGAACATCGAAGGTGTCAAGAACGTGCTTCTCATCCACGGAGGGTTCGTTGATGGGTCCGGGTGGCAGGGCGTCTACGACCTTCTCAAGAAGGACGGCTACAACGTGTCCATCGTCCAGAATCCAACCACGTCGCTGGCTGACGATGTCGCGGTTGCCAAGCGCGCGTTGGCCGCGCAGAATGGGCCCGCGATTCTGGTCGGCCACTCGTACGGCGGTGTTGTAGTCACGGAGGCCGGCAACGATCCCAAGGTCGCCGGACTCGTCTACATCACCGCATTCGCGCCGGACCAAGGCGAGTCGGTCTCGTCGCTGATCAAGAACCCGCCGCCCGGCGCTCCGGTGCCGCCAATTCTTCCGCCTCAGGACGGCTATCTGTTCCTCGACAGGGCGAGGTTCGCTGTGTCATTTGCCGCAGACGTCGCCCCGGCGGAAGCGGCGTTCATGGCAGATTCTCAGGTGCCGTGGGGACTCGAAGCTCTAAACGGCGCCGTCACGCTGCCAGCGTGGAAGACGAAGCCCAGCTGGTATCTCGTCGCGACCGACGACAAGATGATCCCTCCCGATGCTCAGCGCGCGATGTCCAAGCGCGCAGGCTCAACGGTTGCAGAGGTCAAGGGGAGTCATGCGATCTACATATCTCGACCGGAGGCCGTCGCGGCCATCATCACGAAGGCGGCACAAGGCGCGGCTTTGGCAACGCGATAGGACCGCGCAGAAAGCGTGCCTTATGGTTCATCCAGCGCGGCATTGAAGGTCCTCTGGCCGAGGGCTGTCATTGCGGCATCGTCGTGAGACTGAGTCAGGTGCGCCAATCCCAGGGCGAGTGCCCAGCCGCGCGCGCGCACTTCACTGCATCTGGGTCCTCGCCCGCCCATGCCTCGAACCTCGAGCGAATCGATCGCGGTAGCATCCAGAGAACGGAGAGGTCCGTTGCTGGATCGCCGGCCGTGAGATCGCCGAAGTCGATCACACCCGACAGCTGGCCATCACTCACCAGCAGGTTGCCCGGATGAAGATCCCCGTGGATCCACAGCGGAGGTCCGTGCCACTTCGGCGCCGATAGCACGCGATCCCACAGGCTGAGCACCGCGGTTCGGTCGACGACGCCGTCAAACTGTTGGAGATGCGTGTGCAAAGCGGCGGTGCGCGCCTCGAGCGGCACACCTCGCCACGGGTTGCGCGGGGCGTCCACCGGCGCGGGCTGATGGAGCGTACAAAGAAAGCGCTCCAACGTTGTGGCTGTTGTGACCGAGTCCAGGAAGGCGGCACGCAGGGCACTCTGGCCGGGAAGCCATCGCACGACGGACCACGACCAGCCGAACGTGGCGCTGGGAACCCCGACACGAACCGGTACGGGCACCGGCACCGGCAATCGTGCGGACAACTGAGGTAGCCACCGGTGCTCGTGCTCGATCAGCGTCGCAGACGCCGCTCGACGAGGTAAACGGACGGCCAACTCGTCCCCCAAGCGGAAAAGGAAGTTGTCCCAGCCCTCGGCGACCTTCACTGGCACCAGATGCGCCAAGTCCGGATGCTGTTCTTGGAGGAGGGCACGAACGAGCGAAGGGTCGACGATGACGTCGGCCGCCGGCTTGGTCCCAATGGTCATTCCTGGTGGTTATTGGCGTAGCCCTGCGTAGTCTTTCTTCGCATCGATGAGGAATGGCAGGTCCTCGTCGGCGTCCTTCCACCGTGCGAAGAAGTCTTGGAAGGCTTTCCGGGCTTTCGCCGTGTCGCCCCCGATCGCAAAGGCGCGCGCGAGACCAAGGTAGGAAAGCGATAGTCCTGTCCCCGATTCGGATAGCGCCAGGTGCTGCCCCAACTGGCTCCCTCGTGATCGTGGATCTTCTGGAACTCGGCGGCTGCCTCGGCGCCTTTGCTCAGACGAAGGTAAGCCAAACCTCGCAAGTACACGGCCTCGGGATACAGCGCGCTCGTATGGCGAGGCGGATGGCCAGGAGTTCCACCGCCTTGGCCGGGCGACCGCGCGGAGTTCGATAGCCGCGTGAATCGCGGGTCGTTGCACCGCATTCCAGATGGTCCCATTCGGAGAAACCTGCGATGTCTCCGCAGCGGGCTTCTCCGCTAGAGCCGCATCGCCGCACAGGGCCAGCGCCAGTGCAGGACGCCCCAGTCGACGTACGGTCTCGCAATTCCCCGACAGCGCGTCTGCGCGCGCATTGGCGTCTTCGAGGTCGGCCGCGACGTTCGGAGCCCCTGTCGCAACGCTGTCTCTGCGGCTCGCTGGTACAATGCTCGACTCGAGGCGCTGGCCCAGAACATTCCGATACGCCGCCTGCAAGCCAAGGCTAAGGTAATCCTCCGGCTTGCCTGCCAACCATCGAGTTCCCTCGCGACCGCGGCCGCATCGCCCTCGATGTAGGCCATTTCCAGAAACCGCTGATGAATTCTCCCTCCATCGATTCCCAGCGTCCGCACTTGCTCCGCGAACTCCTCGGCCTCGTCGAGCCGATCCAGGCACATATAGGCGTCCAACAGGCGTCGATAGGGAGGTTCAACATTCGGCTGCAACCGAATCGCCGCCTGACCTTCCTTCAGGCCGTCCTCGAATTGACCCAGTGTCGATGTAGTTTTCGCTCAAGAGGTTAGGAAATACCCAGAAGCGAGGATAGTTCCCGATAGCCACTCGATAGGCGTCAATGGCTTTGTCCAACTCGCCAGTCGACTGGTAGTAACAGGCCGCGATGCCGAGTCGCTCAAACTCGGAGACGCGGTCGATCAGCGAAACGCCTTGCGATTTTTTCTTCGGCTCGCGCCGCTCTGTCCCCAGCATTTTGAAAGACGTCGGGAGGCAGCTGATACGCCAAGGCGAAATTCGGATCCAACGCGATCGCGCATTTGAACGACGGAACCGCCGGAGAAATTGGCCTTGACTCAACTCGGTGTAGCCGGCGGTGTAGGTTTGGAGAGCCTCCAGCGAAGGCGTGGTCGCCTGTTCGAGCGGACGATTCGATTTCTGGATCGAGCTGAGGGATTCTCCAAGCTTGGCGCGCATGGCCGTCGCCGCGGTTCCCACCGCATTCAGGACGTGCTCTTTATCGTCCGCTTGGATCTGCTCCCGAGCCAGCGTCCCCCACCGTCGCACGTGATCGCCTGCAGCGTGATCGTAGCGTCGTACCGATGCTCGCGATGGAACCGCCGATGGTGGCCGTGGCCCCGTCTCGCACGCAGATATCATGAGCAATCTGGTTGGTGATTCGACTCCGCGAGCCAGGCTCATCAACTGCAGGTCGTATTGCACCTGCTCGTCGTCCATGATTTTGAGGAATGGCGATTGTTCGAGTTGGATCGCGAGCCCCTGGCGCAGCGTGCCATCGAAGACTGGATCACCGGTGGTATTGGTGAAGTCGGCGAGTACCAGTACATCTCTCTCGGAGAGCGGTTTCGCTGCCGGCCGCTGCTGACTTGGAGAAAAAGAACCCGGCCACCGCAACCACCAGTGCGGCGACAGCAGCGATCCCAGGCTTCACGAGACGATTCAGCTTTCGGCTGGCGGGCGGCAGCGGCGCAACCGGCGTCACCCGCTGATCCGTGGCCGCTTTCAGACGCTGGAGGTCGACGCGAATGCCTGACGCGTGCTGATAGCGCAGCTCACGATCCTTTTCGATGGCTTTGAGAATGACGTCCTCGAGCCCAACTGGTAGATCCGGGCCGGACGACCCGCGGTGTCAGCGGCGGCGTGTGCAGAATCGCCGCGGAGATCACCGCGCTGGTCGCGCCGGTGAATGCCCTTCGCCCGGTCGCCATTTCATAGAGCACCAGGCCCAGGGAGAAGACGTCGGTCCGCTCATCGAGCGGTTCGCCACGGAGTTGTTCGGGGGACATGTTAATCACGGTGCCGAGAACGCCACCGGGCTCTGTCTGCACCATCGGCCCCTGTGCTTGCGTCGACTGCATCGACGCCGCGGCGTCAACAGTTGGCGCGGCTTTCGCCAGCCCGAAG